>DATGLS010000048.1:0-634321 GCA_035293985.1 Xanthobacteraceae bacterium | reverse complement strand
GACGAGTCCGTGACAGCCTTCACCAACGACGGCATCGAGAACTTGAAGCAGATCATCGCGGACCTGCGAGCCGACGGCCGCGCACCTCCCCGCAAACGTTCAAAGGAGTGAGGATCCCGCGGTGCTCACCGAATGCTTACGATCCGCAGGCCATGGAAGCGCTTCTTCGGGAGTAGCTCGCCGAACCGGGCGCCGACGATCTCCGGCTTGGCAGTGCTGAATTCCGGTGATGCATGTTTAGTGGCGAGGCAATCCTCGCGCTGGTTTTCGTAGCGCCCCTCGGAGCGGCCGGACACGTCGTGTCCGCTTCGCGTCACCAACGGGAGAACTCAGATCGAGCATATCGAGTCAGCTTCGGCCCAAGAGCGGACGTTGAGCGGACATGGCGGCATGTCCGAAAAGTGCCAAATTCGGAACTAGAGGCGAGGTACTTCGCGTTACTTCTTCAACTTCAACGCCTCTATGCGCGCCTTTGCGAGCCCAGCGAACTCGCAGTTGGGGAAACGTGCGAGGTGATCCTCGTAAACCGCCACTGTCCTGATCTCCTCGGCGCTCTTCCAATGCGTCTCCGCCCGCGCGCAGTCGGCCGCAGGTGGCGTTGCGGGTGGGGAAGCCGCCGGCGTCGCAGCCACGACCTCGAGCTTCACGCCCCATTTCGCAAACTCATCGGCGATCGTCGTCTTTGCGGCTTTGGCGGCCGCGATGTCGGCATTGCCGCCCACAGTGTCGCCTTTGCGCAATTTAGCAACGCCCCGGCCATACATGGACTCGGCCATCCGCGGATCGATCTTCAGCGCCGCGTCGTAGCTCGCGATCGCGTCATCGAGACGGTCGAGCCTGAGATAGACGAAGCCACGACTGTCGATTGCTGATGCATCGTCAGGCCTCAGGCGCACCGCTTCGGTGCAATCGGCCAGCGCCTGCTGGAGATCGCCCCCGGTAGTCGCGCGCGCCCAGCACCGATTGTTATAGGCGGCCGCATATTTCGGATCGAGCCGGATCGCCTCGCTGTAGTCGGCGATGGCGCGGTCGCGATTGCCCTTGTCACGCCAGGCGTTACCGCGGTTGTTGTAGGCGAGCACATCTTTTGGATCGAGTCGGATCGCCTGGTCATAGTCCGCGATGGCGCGGTCGAGGTCGCCCTTGGCTCGGTGCGCGTTGCCGCGATTGTTGTAGGCGAACGCGTATTTCGGATCGAGCCGGATTGCTTGGTCATAGTCCGCGATGGCGCGGTCGAGGTCACGCGTGGCTTGGTACGCAGTCCCGCGGGCATAGTAGGCGAGAGCAAATTTCGGATCGAGCCGGATCGCCTCAGTGTAGTCCCCGATGGCGCGCTCGCGGTCGCCTTTATCTACGTACGCGTTGCCGCGGCCGTTGTAGGCGAACGCATATTTCGGATCGAGCCGGATCGCCTCGCTGTAGTCCGCGATAGCGCGGTCGCGGTCACCTTTATCTGCGTACGCGTTGCCGCGGTTGTAGTAGGCAAACGCATATTTCGGATTGAGCCGGATCGCCTCGCTGTAGTCCGCGATGGCGTGGTCGCGGTCGCCCTTGGCTCGGTACGCGTTGCCGCGGTTGTTGTAGGCGGGCGCATTTTTCGGATCGAGCCGGATCGCCTCGTTGCAATCCGCGATGGCGCGGTCGAAGTCGCCCTTCTTGTTGTACTCCGCGCTGCGGTTGAGGTAGAGCGCCGCAAGGTCCTTGCCTTTATATCTGCGTGACGCGATGGCGCGAGAGCACGCCGCGATGCCTATCTCGTCCGATTGATTTTCGCAGGCGCTGGCGTCGCTTACGACATCTGCGACGGCGGACGGTGGAAAAACGGCAAGAGCCGCGAGCGCAGTGAGGCCGAGCAACCCCATTTTCGACCTGTGCATCTTTCGTCTCCGGATGTGAAAGTGTCGAGGCAGCGTACCTAAGGATGCGGGCTCGGCAAGGCCCTCGCGCCTCTCCGGCGGATGTCCGCTTCGGGTCATGAACGCCTGATTCCACAGGCAGGCCTCGTGTTTTCTTTTCCGGAAGGTTCTGAAAGCCGACATGGATTCGGCGGCCGGCCCACCCGCTGCGCGCATGCTCCCGGTTCTCTGTAACCGAGGAGTACGACCATGCCTGACGGTGAATCGACCGCATCCATCAACCCCAGCCGGACGCCCTGGAATAAGGGAAAACTGGTAGGAGCCAGGCCCCCACTACGGCCCAAGCACGTCTGGTCCATCAGGACCCGATTGATGATCGAGGGCCGTACCCGCGACCTCGCCATGTTCAATCTGGCGATCGACAGCAAGCTACGCGGCTGCGACGTTGTTGCCATCAAGGTCTAGGACATTGCGCCGAACGGCTACGCGATCGACCGCGCGACGGTTCGCCAGAAGAAGACCGGCCGACCGGTCAAGTTCGAGTTGACAGACCAGACCCGCCAGGCGGTCGACGACTATCTCAAGGCAACAGGCAAGAAGCGCGGCGACTTCCTGTTTACGAGCCGCCGCGCGATCGGCCGTGGTCTAACCGCGCGCCAATATGCTCGGCTCGTCTCTGAGTGGGTCGCGAGTATCGGCCTCGATCCGCGCATCTACAGCACCCACTCGCTACGCCGCACGAAGGTGACGTTGATCTATCGGCGCACCGGCAACCTGCGGGCTGTCCAACTCCTACTCGGCCACACGAAGATCGAGAGCACTGTCCGCTACCTTGGCATCGAGGTCGACGACGCGCTCGCGATAGCGGAGCAGACCGACGTCTGAATTAGCCGGGCAGAGCGGACATGCTCTGCCCGTCCGCCTACCGCCGCTATGCGCCAGTTACGGACTCCTTCAACGCAGCAGTTTCCGTTCAGTGTTGGCTCACCGATTGCAGCCGCAGACCGGCCCGTTAATTGTCTTCGTCCAATTTCCGTTCCAGCCCCCATGATTTGCGCAAACCCGAGGACATATAGCTTTCGCATTCTCGTTATCGTATACAAGCGGCCCCGCAGGAACGTCTTTTCCCCAGCAAGAAGCGCTCATCAACAAGGCGCTTACAACCGCTGCCGCGAATGTAACGGACTTCATGATGGTCTCCCGTGCCCTGATGTTACAAGCCGAAGATAGAACGTTGCGTGCCGCGTCAATGCTCTTGAAAATTGACAATCAGCACAACGGAATGGACGACTTTGCGTGTATTTCTGCGGCGCTTCGCTGCTGCACACCGGGATGACGGCTGAGTGATGGTCCGCTGCGGGTCATAAGCGCCCGATACAACAGACGCCGCGCGTGCAATCATTTCCACGTCGGCCCAGAAGCGGACGTTGATCGGCCGAGATCGCTACAGTCGACGCAGTAGGACAAAGCAGCACAGTGCACCGAATTCGGCTAGTTGCACATGCACACTCGAGTGGGCGCAAAGCGTTGAGGACCGCAATTCTTGTAGAGCCGCATGCGGGGGCACGGTGGTTTGTCGTTGCTGGTGTTGGCGCGGAGCTCACATGTGAATTTCGTTCCGGGTGGGCAATCATGAGCTTCGACGCGGGGCGTGGCCGATGGCTGCGCATGGGCAGGGTGGAACGCCGTGACAGCTGCGCCAAGGACGCCGATTGCCAGCACCGCCGTGATGACGGAAGGAACGAAGCGATATCGGCTCTTGCGACACATGCCTGCACCTTGCCGGATGGCGCGCAGCCGCGCCTAATCCGAATACGCTCTATCACGTCTTCGGGTAGCTCGTCGGACAACTTTGCGCATATCCGCCGCTCACCGGTTTTGCTGCATCGCAAAGTGACGGGTGAGCGAAGGTCCGCTCGGGGTCATAAACGACTGATTAAACATGCGGCCTGCGTGTTTTTGCTTCCGCAATTCTTTGAAAGCAGACGTGAAACTGCGGCCGCGGCCTACACGCTGTCGCGCATGCTCCCGGTTCTCTGTAACCGGGGAGTACGACCATGTCTGACGCCACCGCATCTCCGCAACTACCCGGACGCCCTGGAACAAGGGAAAGCTGATCGGAGTGCGGCCGCCGCTGCGGCCAAAACACGTCTGGTCCATCAGGACCCGATTACCCGATTGATGATCGAGGCCCGCACTCGAGACCTTGCCATGTTCAACCTGGCGATCGACAGCAAGCTGCGCGGGTGTGACGCCGCGCGAGCGACCGGGCGCTGACGGCGCGCCAGTACGCTCGGCTCGTCTCTGAGTGGGTTGCCGCTATCGGTCTGGATCGGCGCATCTACAGCACGCACTCGCTACGGCGCACGAAATGACGTTGATCTATCAGCGCACCGGCAACCTGCGAGCGGTGCAACTCTTGCTCGGGCACACGAAGATCGAGAGCACGGTCCGCTACCTCGGCATTGAGGTCGACGACGCGCTCGCGATAGCCGAGCACACGGACATCTGAAAAACCCGGGCAGAGCAGAGCTGCTCTGCCCGTCGGCCTACCGCCGCTTGGTGCCACAACCGGACTCGTGCGCACAACGACGGTCGGCAGGATCGAGCGCGGCTTCGACTTTCTCGGTTACCATTTCAGTGCACTGGCCTGACGGTGGCCTGGTGGCCCGGTGGCCCGGAAGACGGATTGCGAACTTCATCGAGAAACGTCTCGCTTTTACGAGGAATAGCGCAGCACGGCCTTGGCCGCTGCTGCGCTTGAGATGGACGTCAGACGGTGGATGCGATGGGTTACGGACCGACGTGTTCGACTGGTGAGCCTAGACTTGCCGCTTGTGGTGTCGCACCCATTCCGACTCTGATTCGATTAAATAGAGCATCATTTTCGTGACTTGCATTCTTGAGAAAGACCAGAACGACATGTCGCATGAGATACTGAACAATTAGCTCTGCAATCCATAAAAGTTTGAGTATAATGGTCGTAAGCTTTGCGACAACGAACGTTACAATCGTCGAGTTGCTGCCAGCAGGAGTTGCAATCGACCGGGGCACGGCGCGCCGCAGTTGCGGAGGAGGCGAGCGACGCCGAGAGTGTTAAGGCAGAGATGGTTATTGTGACGAAGTGAAGAGATGGGGTCCGCATGTGAGGCTCCGTAGATGAGGCGCACGCGATCATGGTGAGGTAACACCGCCGCGAACCTATCAGGTGCGCGCCCATATCGTCTGGACAACTTTGCGCATATCCGCTGCTCATCGTTTTTGCACTGCGATGCCGAACGGAGGAAATGACCGGTTCGGGTCACTCCCTGCAGATCGGTTGGCGCCAAGAATCGCTCCATGTCCGGTGTTCCCCGAAAGCGACGCAACATCCGAGCCTTGGCGCCTGTCGCGAAGGGTCACGGGGATAGTCGCCGTGAGCGTCCCGCTATGATGGTCGCACGGTTTTGCCGCGCTTTCGTTCGATGGCGGCCCGGCGACGGTAGCTTTCGACGTTCATCTCGATGACGGTCGAGTGGTGGACGAGGCGATCGATCGCCGCAAGGGACCGCGATGCGGCGGCGGCGTCGGCGCGCGCGCCAGCCTCGCGGTTCCGTCGCGTGCGTGTCCGTCGCCCATTGGGGCTGCTGCTCGAGGGCGCGGCGCGTGCGCCCGGCCGCGTGACGGTGTCGCCGCGAGATCTTTTTGAACCGAAGCCGGGTTCCCGAAACCAAGAAGTATGAGCCTGGATGGACCGGCTCGATGGATCAGTAAGGGAACTCGAGATGACGACTCTGCGCAATCGCTACACGATCGCTTCCGCGGCCCTGGTGCTCGGAGCTGCTCTGCTCGCCTCGGCCGGTGCGGCCCAGGCCAGGGTCGGCGGCGGAATGGGTGGGATGCGAGCCGCGAACGTCAGCATGGTGAGCAGCCACGCGACCGACGTTCGCGACCACCGCGGCAACCGGAATGGCGAAGGCGGCGTCACCATCACCTCCGGCCCGCCCCGTCACTGCAACGCCGATGCCTGCGTCACCGGCGGCAGCTATTCGGGGTTCAACGGCCGCGTCTACGACCATCGCACTCACTGAATGCTCCGCCTGCGCGAGACGAGCCCTGCAGACCACGTCTGCGGGGCTCTTCGTTCTTTGACGGGGTGGTCGGCTTGCCAGCCCGCCAAGGTGAGAACCTGGTGCCTCTGCTCGTAGCGAGCCCGGCGTGGTGAGAGCGCAGAACGCCGTTGCCGGCCGCCATGAACGCGCTGCGGATCGCCTCGCGAAGGCCGGAGGACGCCCACTCTGGGTCAGACTCGGACCTCACAGCGGGGCGCCGTGAATGTCCGGTCTTCCGTAAGCATTCGGTGAGCACCGCGGGACACCGCTGCGGCTCACCGTCCCGCGCGGGCAACGCGTCTGCTGGTGGTGGGTGAAGTGCACGCAGTGTCCGCACATGGACGCGGTCGCGCGGTCGCGATCGTGCCGTACATCATCCGCTGGGGAGCAGACGGCAGGCAGGCATGTTGCGACGGTGTAGCGCGTGCGGGAAGCGCGCCCATCATGGAGTGGCTCCGACACCGGCTGGGCGGCGATGCCGATCGAGCAGATGGCGCGGTGCCAGCAACAACCGACCGGTGACACCTCAGCAGACAGACAGTGGTGAACAACTGAACAACAGAAAATGGCCGCTGGTGGGCGTTTGCTTGCCGGGCGCCCAACGTGGGCGGATCGCGGCGAGCGCATGGGCGAGGTCCGCTATGCACCGAGAGCGGTCAAAATTCCTGGAGGGCTCGACTTCCGCTAAGTGCCAGCAGAGTCATTCAAATAGACCTTTGGGAAATCGAAGTGTTCGCGCATCCGCTGCGGAGGGCGCGCAGTTCAGTGTGCTCCCGGTGTGTGCCAAATCCTGGATAGTTTTATCGGTGTCCAAGCACACACCTTTGATCGGACCATGTTCACAATCGAACTTCCAGTTGGGCAGGTCCCGGGCGTCTTCATCATGCTCACTATGCGAGATCAACGTCGCGGAATACCACGCACAAGCATCACCCTGGTGGGCGGACGAAATCGGTTTCGCCTCGGCAAGTACCGAAGTTGCGAGCAGGAGGATGGCGGGGAGGAGGCTCGCTGTGCTGTTGCGCATTGTGGTTCCTATAACCGGGATGCTGTGAAGCATGTGCTGGCTCTCAGCGACCGGCACCAGCGCAATGCAATGGGTGTTCGGGCCTAGTTTCTTCGATGAACCTCTCCGTCGACTCGCACGTGCGCTGTAGCGGGTGGTGCTCGCATTCATACTTCCAGGCCGCCATTTGGTCGGGGTCAGTATTCTCGAGATGGGCAATGAAGAGCCCAGCGAAGCTGGCGCAGCCGTCGTCCCCCTGCGCGACGTTTGGGTCGACAGGTCGGGGCTTGTATTCCGCAAAGCTGGGCGTCGGCACCGTGAGCGGGATTATCAGGAGGGCAGCAGTGATCAGACTAGTGCGCACGGGCTCGGTCCCACGGAATGCGGTCGTCCGGCGCAATTCGTATGGCTTCGTTGTCAAAACCGGAAGACCCAATTGGGTGTGGCTGTGGAGCGAGTTCCGCTCGGGTCAAAAACCGAAGAACTCAGACTGAGCGTAACGGGGCCGCTTCACCCCGCATCAGCGGACACGAGGCAGCCGGCCTCGATCAGCAACTTGGCGCCAATTCCGAAAGCCCGTCGGTGGCTGATCCCGCGCTGCGCAGCCGGTCGTGGCCGGCGTAGGTCTGCTGGGGCGCCGGCGAACCGGCAGCGAACTCGACGCTACGACTGAAAAGAGCGTCGTAGAAATATACACGCGAGATTGTATCCGCTTGTATTTAACAAGCGTCCACCCCGTCAACCCGCGTCGCCCCGTCCGGCCGTCCGGCCGCGATGACCACGCCCATCACCGCAGAAAGGACAGACGATGACGTTCCAAAAAGGTCAAAGCGGCAACCCGGCGGGCCGTCCGCGCGGAGCGCGCAACAGGCTGACGCTGCTGGCCGAAAGCCTGTTCGAGGCCGACGCCACGGAGCTCGTCAACACGTTGATCAGGCTCGCCAAGTCCGGCGACGTTGCCGCGCTTCGCGTGTGCATCGACCGCATCTGCCCGCCGCAACGCGACCGGACGGTGGCGGTCGAGCTGCCGCCGATGGTGACCGCCGCTGATGCCGTCGCCGGCATGGGTGCGATCCTGCAGGCGCTCGGCGTGGGTGATCTCGGGGCCCAGGAAGCCGGCGAGCTCGCCAAGGTGGTCGCCGGTTTTTCGCAGACGATCATTGCCGCGCAACTGGAAGAGCGGCTGGGCGAAATCGAGAGGGCGGCCGCGTTGCTCAAACGGGAATGAGGCGTGATCGGCGCGGGACCCTTGATATGGCTTGAAACGCGACGAAATTCCTCACGGGCCCGGAATGCGAAGCCTATTTCGCCAAGCTCGGAATCGACCGCGATCGCCGATACGATCGATTGTTGGCATTCGCTAGCCGCTTCGATCGCCGTTCCTCACACCGCGCATCATCCTGGTGCAGCTTCATTGCCACAGCGCCCTTGCCACAGCGCCCTTGCCACAGCGTCCATGCCACAGCGTCCATGCCACAGCGTCCTTGCCATGCAAGCGGCGGCTAGCACGCCGCCTTGGGTCTCTCCGCGATCCAGTCGACGAAGCCGCACGATCCGCACTCGTAGATCCAGTACCTTGGATGATTGGTCGTCGCCGAGATGATCGTTCTCAGTGTCGTTGGGGCGCTGCACCGTTCGCATCGCTCTTCGTTGCTTCGTCCGTTCCGTCGCTCGCCGCTGCTCATGCAAGGTTATGCATCCGACCCCGCATCGGTTCCGAATGCGCGTGCGAGATTCGTTTCCGCCGCGATGCGCGCGGAACATGCCATCCGAACCGAACACAGTTGCAGAATCTTCGAGACGGATAGCATGGCGCGCCGAGTGGGCACGCAACCGCTGCTCACTCCTTCACTCCGACCGCGCCGGCGTTCGGCGCCATCGGCTTCGGCATCCAGCTCGGCCCCGCTGTCTTCCAGGTGTTGGTCGCATCAGATTGAGCGACGCTGTGCGCGAAAAGGTCGATTCTCAGTCGTCAGTTCTGATGATGACGGCGACTTTCTTCAACGGCATCGGATCAGGCCGCAGGCGGATATCCCAACGCGCCTGAGCCCCGCATCGATAGCTTTGAACAGTCGATTGGTGAAACACATGGTGTTGCGAGGGTACGAAACGGCGGCAGCTGCCGAAGGTTATTGGTGTGCGGCGGCGAGCTCGAACACTTGCCCGTATTTGTGGCGTTCGACGGCGGCCCAGAGCTCGCAGCATGTCGCTTGCAGCAGGCGTAGTTGGGTGGGCGTGAACCCGCAGCGCCGGCCGTCCGCGATTTCGCGGCGCAGCGCCACCAGCTTCGCTTCAAGGTCCCGAACCTCAGGCATCGCCTACTCTCAGCGTTGCCCCCTCTCCCGTGGGGCATCATGTCTTCGATTTGTAAAGAATCGGTGTGAGTTGGTTCACGTCTGCACGTGACGAGGCGCCCGATGTGGCGATGTGCACAGAGCGGAACCCGTGTTCCGGTCGCGACTTGGGGGCCGGCCGACTTCGCGTCGTGCCGTCAACCGGAATGGATGGGGGCTGTACGAAGCGCCGCTGCCGAAGCGCCTAGTCAGAGACGGAGGTTGGCGCGAGCGCGTCGGCGCGGCGCTCATACTCATCAGCCATGCGTAGGAATTCGGCGCGGATGCTGGCCGAGTGGTCGCTCTGCGCCATGCGTCGGCAGATGCGCGCGAGCTCGATGAGATCAGTGTAAGTCGGCATGTGCCGCAGCGATATCACCATACGGCAGAACGGCCACTTCGGGTGATTACTTAGTGCGCCAGTCACCGGAGCGCCGCATTTGCGAGCCCGCGGCCGCGCACCTCCTCGCAACCTTTCAACCGAGCGAGCGGTCCCGCGGCGCTCACCGAATGCTTACATTCACTCACCGATGGCCGCGATTGGTTCACGGTCAACCGCTTCGCGCAGGCCGAGGACGCGGCCAGCTTCATGATGCGGTTCGGCGGCGACACGTTCCATCCGGCAGCCCTGTTCCTGGACGAGGCGCAACATGGTCACGACCCTCATCGCGTTTCTGGTGCACGTCGTCGGCGGCGGGCTGCTGATCGGCTACCTGGCGGCGCCCGGTCCATGGTACGCGAGGCTGGCGAAGCCCTGGTTCACGCCGCCCGGGTGGCTGTTCGCCCCGGTGTGGACGCTGCTGTATATTCTCGTCGCGCTCGCGGGCTGGCGCGTCGCGGCGCGCGAGGGCGCCTCGCTGCTCATGATCCTGTGGGCGGCGCAACTCGCGCTCAACTTCGCGTGGTCGCCGGCGTTCTTCGTGGGGCACCGGATCGATGCCGCCTTGATCATCGTGCTGCTGCTGCTCGCAACCATCGTGGCGTTCATCGCGATCAGCTGGCCCCACGACCCGGTCGCGGCGTGGATGTTCGTGCCCTATGCCGCATGGGTGGCGTTCGCGTGCGTCCTCAACGGCGCCATTCTGCGGCTGAACCGGCTCGTGCCGGCCTAGCCTTGGCATATTCCTACGCGCCCGATCATTTTCGTTGTTGGCAAGCAACCAGCCCTCGATTCGCGTCGTCGCGTCCGGCCGGCCGGCCGCGGTTGCGTGCGTCCGTGACAGAAAGAAAGATCGACGATGACTTCCCAGAAAGGCCACCGCGGCAACCCGACCGGCCGTCGGCGCTGCGCCCGCAATAAAGGGCGTGGCCGCGCTCCTTCGGTGAACCGAGGTCACCAGGCGGGCGAGTTCTAGGCGGACGTCACCGGTTCGCAGACCCACTCCAGATGGGTGCAAGTGGTGCAGCCGAGGACGCGGTAGTCGGGTTGCTCGGCCCAGCCCGGGAGCGTCGCCAGCAGCTCCAGCGGCTTGCCGCAACCCGCGCACGCCTGATCGGCTTCCCGGCTCTTCGACTCCGGCGCCCCTTCGCTGCTGCCCATGACGCACCTTCCGTACCGGTGAGCCAACCGCGGAAGATCACAGATGTTCCTGGCAAAAAAAGCGACCACCGGGATTTTTCAAAGGACCAGTGACGCCGCTCATCGAACCGGCCGCCCGCCGAAATTCCTCGCCCGCCGCCGCCTTCCAATCGCGGCGCGTCCTGCTCGGCGCTACAGCAAATCGTGGCGGTCTCAATCCCGGCTTCGCAGCTTGCTCGCCGCTGCGCGGACCATCGCCGTGAGGGAATCCATCGTATAGGGCTTTTGCAGCCAACCGAGCGGAGCGGCAGGTGCGGCGCGCCGCCGTGCTTCGTCATCGGAATATGCGCTGGCGAAGATGCAGCGGATGCCGTGCAGGCGGAACAACTCGAGCGCAGTATCGATCCCATCACCGCCGCCGGCGAGGCGGATGTCCATGACCACCAAAGTCGGCGAACGCGTTCCCGCCAGATGCAGGGCTTCTTCGGGTGTCGTCGCGACGCCGGCAATATCGAATCCGGCATCGGATAATGCCATCTCCATCTGGCTTGCGACGAGCAGATCGTCTTCGACGATGAGGATGCGGTCGTCCATGCGCGATTGCGTACCCGATCGTCCATCCTCAGGGGCCGGAGCCAAATGTCCCAGCCCACGCGACGGGCCGGGCGGCGGCCCGCGCGGAGGAATGACGGAGATTTCGGCTTGCATTTGCGAACCTACCTTATCCGAAGCGAACGGTGCAGCGCGTGGCAGGCCCGCTGCTCACCTCGAGCCGGCCTTGCACCTGACGCGCGAGCAATTGGACTAGCTTCAACCCGGACGATTGGCTGCCGACGGACTGCAAATCGAAACCTGGACCATCGTCCTCGACGTACAATTCGCCGCCGTTGCCACTCGCCAGACCGACGCGGATTCGCGCTTCACCGCTGCCATTGCGTCCGTGCTTGACGGCGTTGGTCAGCAATTCGTTCAGGATCAGGGCGAGCGGCACCGCATTGTCGTTGTCGAGCTCGCCCGAAACTTTTTCGCGAACGATCTTGACGGTGGGCGGGAAGCTCTGCTGCGCGGCCTCACAGACCGCCTCGAGAAACTCGGCCGCATTGAACTTGCTGCCGGTGCCTGCGCCGTAAAGGGTCCGTTGCGCCGCCGCCATCGCGGAAATTCGATTGGAAATATCTTCGAGAACCCTCCGCGCCTCGGGATTTTGCGTCCGGCGGATGTAGCTGAAGAGCAGTGCTTGCAGCAGCTGCATGTTGTTCTTGACGCGATGATTCAATTCGCGCATCAGCACGCGCTGCTGGGTTTCCGCCTGCTTGCGTTCGCTGACGTCCACCAGCATGTCGATGGCGCCGATCAGCCTGCCCGCGGCGTCGTGCAGCGGCGTCGGGAACGGAATGAAGGGAATGCGGGTGCCATCAGGCCGTTCGGCGACGGCCTCCTTGCCCCTCACCGCCCGGTCCTCCTTGAGCGCGATCGCCATCGGACACTGGTCATGCGGCAATGGCGTGCCGTCAGGCCAGTACATTTTCCAGGTCACGCACCATTGATCGGTGCCGAGGGCGGGACGACGCCCCGAAAGCTCGACCGCGGCTTCGTTGTAATACGTGATCTTGCCGGCGGCGTCGGTGGTGTAGATCGCCGCCGGGATCGCGGCGAGCAGCTCCTGCAGGCGACGTTCGCTGTCGCGCAATTCGGCTTCGGCGCGCTTTTGCTCGGTGATGTCGCGCGCGATCTTCGACGCCGCGATGATGCGTCCGGTATTGTCGCGGATCGGCGAAACGGTGAGCGAGATGTCGATCAGGCGGCCGTCCTTGCGGCGGCGCACCGTCTGGTAGTGATCGATCCGCTCGCCACGACGCAGCCGCGCGAGAATCCCGGGCTCCTCGTCGTAGCGTTCCGGCGGCATCAGGACTGTCACCGGCTTGCCGATCACCTCGTGGGCCTGGTAGCCGAAGATGCGCTCGGCGCCGAGATTCCAGCTTTGGATGACCCCGTCGAGATTCTTGCTGATGATGGCGTCGTCCGACGTATCCACGATACTGGCGAGTCGCCGCGTCGTCTCGTCAGCGCGCAGCCGTTCGAGTCCGAACCCGAGCTGCCTCGCAATGGCGGTGCCGGCCTCGATCTCGCTGCGCGCGAATACGTGCGGCGCGTCGTAATACGCCATGAATTTACCGGCGAGTCGGCCGCCCGCGAAAATTGGAATGAACGACAACGCGGCGATGCCCTCGGTTCTCACCACCGTCTTCAGGTCCGCGGAAAGGTCGCCCGCTTTTTCGATATCTTCGATGCATATGGGAGCCGCGGCTTGGTCCTCGGGCTTCCACGGCGAGTGCCCGTCGACGGCTCTTCGATATCCGTCCGAGAGAGCGCGCCAGGCCACGAACCGCATCTTGCTCGTGGCGTCGAACAGGAGGATCGACGCCCGGTCGCAGCGCAGGATGTCGACGATCGCATCAAGGCCGGCGTGATAGATCTCCTCGTGCGACCCGGCGCGAAAAAGCCGGTCCGTGAACGTGTACAACGCCGTCTCGGTCATCGTCAGCCGTTGCAGCACGCGTGTCTGCTCTGCAACCTTCGCTTCCGATTTCCATCGTTCGATCGCGGTCGCCGCCTGGTTGGCCGCCACCCGCAGCAATGTCTGCTCGGTCTCGGTCGGAAAACCGGGCCTGCGGCTCAACGCGACCAGCCCCGAGCCCGTTTCCCTGCCGATCGGCACACACGTTGCCCGCAGCCGATGTTGATGGCCATCGTCGATCTCGAACCTCGCATTGGGCCGATACATCGCGCGAACCCGCGCGATCTCGATCGGCCGCTCGGTCGAGCGCTGGTGGCAATGTATGACTTCCACTTCGGGATCGCGCAGGAACACGCAGCCGAAGTCGGCGTCGAGGATGCTCACCGCAAGCTGTCCGACGCTATCGGCGATTTCATTGGGATTGGCTTTTATCCAGAGCGCCGGCAAGCTCGACAACGCGACCAGATCGCGGACGCAGCGCCGCAGCTCTGCATCCGTGCCGGAGCTCTCGGAATCCTGAAGCAGCGCTCGAGTCGCAACCATTGCAATCAGGAGGGCCGGCCGCTCAACTCGGCGAGGAATTGGTCGGGGGGAACATAGAAAGGATTCTCTTGCAGCGCCCCGCCGATGATCACCTGCGGATGGGTGCGCATGATGTCCACGACGACGCGGGCGCTGAACTTGCTCAGGTCGTAGGTGCAGACGACCACGTCATCGTAGTTCGGAAGAAAGTGATTCAGCCGCGTCTCGTATTCGACGATGTCATGAACACCGGGCAGGTCGTCCAGCGCCCATTCCATGTTGGCCCATAGGCGCGTCATCGGGAATCCTCTGGAGCGGCCATCCTTGAGGACCTCTTGGATCAGCTCCAGCATGGCGTATTGGTCGAAACGGCTTCCGCGCAAATAGGCGTTCTCCCATGGCCGGATCTCGAGCTGCCCCTTGCTCTCCGCCCCCGCGACGTCGATGCCGGCCTCCGCCAGCCGCTTTCGTCGCTCCCCAAGATGGGCCTTATCGACGACATGGAATAACCGCTCGCCCGCTTCGGCGCCGGACTTCGAGAACGGCAGCAACAAGTCGTACTCTTCATCCCGGCTATGGAAGAAGGCGCAGGCGTGACAGGGGCAGCGGAATTCCGACTGCCCGATGGTGACCGCTCGGCTCGTGGTGGGCATAATGCTTCCCCCTATTGTGGCCCACTCCAACGCCCAACCGAGCACAGGGTTCCACGTCGAGGGTTGCCGGATCCAGCAAATCCGCCAAATCGGCTGCGGGAAATGGCCACAGGCCGGAAGGTCGTCGCGTGCCGTCCTCTCGACTTCCTCGCACCCCCCGCCCGTCGGGCTTTGCCGCGAACGGATTCACCGTTCCGCAACCGGAGACGTGGCTGGACGAGGTCGAGATGCCGCTGGCGTCGTTTCGCCGGGAATGACCATCCGCAGGACGTCGCAATAAGTCCCGGCCGTCCGGAGCGCGGCGCATAGTTTCGTCGCGCCGGCGCGGGTCTCTTCGCCGATCCGCACGCGCGCCGATCCCATGTTGCCCATGATGCCGTGCATCACCACGTGCGGCGTGCGATCGCCGACGATGGCGGCATATTTCGGCAGCCATTCACGGTACCGCGCCAGCGCCTTGGCCGGGGTCGGCCCGCCGACCACTTCCACGCCCCAGGGCTTCACGGGTTCGGAACGCTTGGCGGCGTCGATCTTCGGCGCAATTTTCGATGCCTCCGCATCAGGCGCGGCCAGAACCGGAGCGGACGCCGGCAGGTTGCATGGCACGGCCTCGAGGAAACGGCGCTCGGGCGGCCCCGGCTCGCCGGCGGCCCAGGCCTCGACCGGGCGGCCGGTCACGAAACGGACATAGGCCTGCGTTTCCTGCGGCAGCGGCCGCCGGCCGCCGAGCCAGTCATGCACCCGTTTCGGTCCGGCATTGTAGGCGGCGGCCGCGAGGCCGAGATTGCCGAACTCGCGCCGCAGCGCGCGCAGCAGCTCCCCGGACTTCGCAACCGCCTCGCGCGGGTTGAACGGATCGCCGAGACCGCTCGCGCGTGCGGTCGCCGGCATGAACTGCGCGACGCCCTGGGCCCCTTTGCGGCTGATCGCGTCCGCCTTGAAGCGGCTCTCGCGCCAGATCAGGCGCGTGAAGAAGTCGACCGGCAGATCGTTGCTTGCGGCCGCGGCCGCGAGCGTCACGCAAAATCCGTCCGCTGTTTGCTGCGGGCCCGCGGCATCGCGCGAAGCCGTGCCGACAGTCGCGCTCGGCGCGTGCGCTTGCATCGCCTGCCGCGCAGGCCGCGGTCGTTCGATGGCGGTCGGATCGTCGCGCAGGCCGGAGGCGGCGCCGGGCGCTCCGACGCTCGCCAGCGTCGCCGCCAAAAGCAGCCTGGGTAGGGCACCGGAACCGCGGCCGAAGCCACGCGGCCACACGGCCCGACTGGGCTTGGACGTCATGGTCTCGTTCCGAGGATCACGCGATGCACAACGTCGAGCGGGAGGGTGCGTTCCGATCGCGGCGCGGGGTACCGGCCGGCGGCACGCGATCGAACAGGTTGCGTTCACCACCCACCGGACCTCCGGGGCCTCAGTCCAATCGCTTCGTCTCTTTCCGCTTCGCGTCTTCCAGCACGTACGCGCGTTGCAGCTCCCATTTCCTGAGGAAGCGCACACGCGCCTCGGCGGCGTCGAAGCGCCTGCGCCGCGTGTACAGCAACGCCGCGAACCTCAACTGCTGATCGAGGTATGCGGCGATCTCGCCGTCGGTCATCGTCGCCTTCCCGCACTGCTGCTTGACCTCATCGATGACGTCCGGATCCCGATCGGTGAAACGGTCGCGGTCGCCGACGGCCTGCTTGTAAGCGTCCGAATCCTCGAGCCGCTCGGTCAGCGTCACGTAGGGCGCGATCGCCCTCTCTTCGCACCGCGCCGAGCAGAAGCCGAAGACCGCGCGCTTGTCGTCGAGAGCCTGGCCGCAAAAGACGCAAGCGCCCGGCGCGTAGTGCATGCCGGGGCTCGATCTTCCGGCCAGCAGCGCTTGCTCTTCGTCCGTCAGCGGGGCCGGCTGCCGCGCCATCTTCTCGTCGAGTTCGCTGTCGCGCTCGATGAGCGCCGTGTTGCGGCAGTCGAGCGAGCAGTAGTAGCGCCCGGCGAGATCGGGATCGCGGAGCGGGTGCTCGCCGACCGCTGCCGCGCACGTCCAGCACCTGCCGGCGGCGATCTCGTGGCGCAGCCGCTTGGCGAACGCCGCCTGGCGCTTGCGGGTTCGGTAGCTGGCGAGGATGCCGCCGAGGCCTTCGCCGGAGAACACCGCCTGCCCAAATGATTTCAGAGCTTTGAGCATCCGAGCGGACCCTCGATCCGCGCGGGCACGCGCAGCGCGCGCCTCGGATCAGGTCGATCATAGCCGCGTTTTGGCAGCCGAGGCAGGTCAATCTTTTCCGCGCCGCGTGCGTCGGCGGCAGACACCGGCCGGCCACAGGCGCTGATGCCTGATTGCCAAGCGCGCGCGTCGCCTTCCATACTCGATCGACCCCGCGGATGACGCCGCCGGGCGCATCGGGAGCGGGAGAGACAGCATGCGGTTCACTCATCACCATCGGGCCGGATTTCGGCGGCGCGCGGCGGGTGCACTCGCGGCGGCTCTCATCGCCGGCGGGGCGTCGTCGGCGGCCGAGCACGAAGCGCGCTTCTCGCAGCTCAGCAAGGAGCAGCTCACCGACGCGCAGAAGCCGATTGCCGAGCGCATCCTCAAGGTATCGAGCGCCGGCCTCGGCGGCCCCTACAGCATGCTGCTGCGCAGCCCCAAGCTCACCGAGCGCTATCTCGGCATGACCGACTACCTGCGGTTCGAGACCTCGCTGCCGCACCGCCTCAACGAGCTCGCGATCCTGATCGAGGCGCGCCTGTGGGACGCGCAATACGAATGGTGGGCGCACTATCCGATCGCGCTCAAGGCCGGTGTGCCGAAGGCGGTCGCGGACGACATCCGCGAGGGGCGGCGGCCCGCCGGCCTGAAGCCCGACGAGGAGGTGGTCTACGACGTCTGCATCGAGCTGCTGCGCGACCGCCACCTCACCGACGCGACCTTCGCGCGCGCCGAGACGACGCTCGGCGAGCAGCAGCTCGTCGATCTGGTCGCGGTGGCAAGCTTCTACGTGATGGTATCGTCGCTGATCATCGCCGGCGAGATCGACGTGCCGAAGGGCGAGACGCCGCCGCTGCCGATACTGATGAAGCGCTGACGGGTGTGGCGATCGCTCCGCCATCCGTAGGACTACGTATTTCGATTGCGTGCAAATGCGTAGCCGAAAAATTGGAAATTGTTGAAGGCTGGCGGCCTCTATTCACGCCCGACGAGGCGGGACTTCGAGCGAGTTGCGTGACATGACCCTAGAGCCGATCACCCTTCTGCATGGCGCTCTGATCGCCCTCCTGGCGACCAGCACGCTCGGATCCTTCGCGGCTTCCTACGTGTTCTGGGTCGTCAAATGCGCGGAACCCGAGGCCTGCGCCGCAGGGTCCTGGTCGAGGTCGGTAGAGCGCTGATCGCGATCAGCGCGCCTCCAGGCTCGCCGGGCCGTGACCGGTGGCGAGCGACCGCGTCGCCGCACTGACGATCGCCAGCACCACGACGTTCACGATCAGCGCGATGATGCCGACGTTGAAATCCTTCAACGCCTGCGGCAGCCATGGCAGCAGCGAGCCGATCGTCGTGTGCGTCACGCTCACCAACGCGACGGTCGCGACGCCTGCGACGATGCCGGCGATCGCGCCCTCGCGCGTCACCGGGTTGTGGCGCGCAAGGCTCAGCACCAGCGCCGGGAAGAGCTGGGTGACGAAGCTGTAGCCCATCAGCAGCAGCGCGACGATCGTCTCGCCGCCCTGCAGCGTGAACCACACCGCCACGAGTGCCACCACCGGTACCAGTGCCTTGGCGCGCCAGGCGATGCGCGCGTCGTCGCCCTCGCGCGCGCCGGCGCGCAAGAGGTTGTTGGCGAGCAGCGTGCCGGCGGTCATCAGGATCATCGAGCCGGGCACCAGGGCGGTGAGCACGCCGGCCGCGCCGATCACCCCGACGAACCACGGATCGAATGTCTTCACCGACAGGCGGAAGAGGGCGAGATCGATGTCGGCGCCGGTCAGTCCCTTGACTTGCAGGATCGCCGCGAAGCCGACGAAGAAGACGAACAGCAGGATGAGCTGGTAGAGCGGCAGCACGATCGCGTTCTTGCGAAAGACGTCGGCGCGCTTCGCCGTATAGATCGAGCCGAAGGTGTGCGGCCACATGTAGAAGCCGAGCGCGGTCAGCAGCACCGTGGAGGCGAACCACCAGATGTTCTCGCCGTGCGCCGGCAACGCGATGAAGCCGGGCTTCGCCTGCTCGATCGCGGCGAACATGGCGCCGATGCCCGCGTAGTAGTGGATCGGCAGGTAGATGCCGAGAAACAGCACGACCGCGAGGATCAGTGCGTCCTTGGCGACCGACGTCCACGCCGAGCCGTGCACGCCCGACACCATGACATAGGCGGTCACCGCCGCAGCGCCGATCCAGATCGCGAGGGTGCGCGAGATCGCGCCGTAGCTCGCGGTCTCGACGATGATGCCGAGCCCCTTGAGCTGCAGCACGAGGTAGGGCACGAGCGCAACGATGCCGACCAGCGACACGATGATGCCGAGCGCGCGGCTTTCGTACTTGCGCACGAAGAAGTCGGACTGCGAGTAGAGCCGCTTCTCGCGCGCATAGCGCCAGATCGCCGGCAGCATGAAGTAGGAGAGCACGTAGGCGAGGGTGCCGTAGCACAGAATGTAGTAGGCCGGGCCGCCCTTGCCGTAGGCATAGCCGCTGCCGCCGAGGAACGTGAAGGTCGTGTAGATCTCGCCGGCGAGCAGCAGGAAGACGAAGATGGCCCCGAAGCCGCGCCCGCCCACCGCCCATTGCTCGAGACTCATCTCCCGTCCGCGCCGCGCCAGGAAACCGAGCACGAGCGCCAGCACGAGGGCGGCCGCGATGAAGATGAGCGCCGCGTTCGTCGCAGAATTCATGGCACATCCTCGCGCGCGTCGAGGCTGTAGATGATGGCCATGATGATCGCGGTGAGCACCACCCACGCGACGATCCAGGCGAGGAGCAGCGGCAGGCCGAGGACGAAGGGCTGGACGCGGTCGACGAAGAATGGGCCGATGATGAGGCCGAGGAACGGCAAAACGGCCAGCCAACGGATCGCGCGCATGATCGGGCTCCGGCTCCGCCCCGCGCGTATGAGAGTCTAAGTGCCGATGACGAGCTTCGGTTCCACGCGGCGGCGGGCGAAGACGGCGCCTCAGCCCGGCATCCGACTAACTAAGGCCCCTTCAAGGGTTGGATGTTCGCGGCCTTGATGACCCGCCCCCATTTGCTGCGTTCAGCCTCGAGGAACGAGGTAAGCTCGGCCGGCGTCGACCCGATCACGACGGCGCCGGTGCT
The DNA here is from genome assembly GCA_035293985.1 of Xanthobacteraceae bacterium. Lineage (GTDB taxonomy): Bacteria > Pseudomonadota > Alphaproteobacteria > Rhizobiales > Xanthobacteraceae > JAVDCA01. The sequence goes on along the minus strand of DATGLS010000048.1, from coordinate 614,536 downwards.
CTCGAGCTTGTCCCGGACCGTCGGCTCGTCGAGCGCCTTGATGGTATCGTCGTGGATTTTGCCGACGATCTCGCGCGAGGTTTTCGCCGGCACGAGAAATGCCGACCACGACGCGACCTCGACGCCGGCGACGCCGCCTTCCGCCATCGTCGGCAAATCGGGCGCAACGGAAAGGCGTTTCGCGGTCGTCACCGCCAGCGCGCGCAGCTGGCCCTGTCGCACCAGAGGCAGGCTCGAGGATGTGAAATTGATCATCGCGTCGACGCGGCCGGCGATCAGGTCGGTGAATGCCGGTCCCGCGCCGCGATACGGCACGTGCGTCATCTCGATCCCGGCGCTGCGCGTGAACAGCTCGGCGGCGAGATGCAGCGAGGAGCCATAGCCGGACGACGCGAAGCTGACCTTCTTCGTCCTCGCATAGGCGATGAACTCCTGCACGGTGCGGGCGGGCGAGGAGGTCGGCACCACCATGACGAGCGGATAGGTGGCGAGCAGCGTGACCGGCGCAAAATCGGCCACGGCGTCGTAGGTGTGCGACGGAACCAGAAAGGCATTGGTGGTGTGGAAGAAAGAGGGAATGTAGATCGTGTAGCCGTCCGGCTCGGCATGCGCGGCGTACTCGGCCGCGATGTTGCCGCTCGCGCCCGGCTTGTTCTCGACCACGACGCGCTGGCCCCAGATGTCGCCCAGTCGGGCACCGACGATACGGGCCGTCGCGTCGATGCCGCCCCCCGCCGCGAGCGGACAAATGATGTGCACGGGGCGCGACGGCCAGCGGTCCGCCCGCGCGATCACAGGGCTCGCCACCGCGGCGGCCGCAGACAAGAGGAATTTGCGGCGTCCGAGCCAAGTCCTCGCGTTCGACATCGTCGCCCCCGGTCTATGGCTGTCCGAGCGTGTCGATAAACTACCCCACATCCTGGCCGAACGGGTCGTCGACCGAATGGGCCGGCTGGGTGAACCAGCGCGCGCCAGTCTCGGTGATCAGCATGTGGTCCTCGAGCCGCACCCCGAACTCGCCATAGATGCAGATGGTCGGCTCGTTCGAGAACGTCATGCCGGGCCGCAACAGGGTGCGGTCGCCCTTCACGAGATAAGGCCATTCGTGCACGTCGAGGCCGATGCCGTGGCCGGTGCGGTGCGGCAGGCCGGGCGTCGCGTAGCCCGGTCCGAAGCCCGCGCCATTGATGACGCCGCGCGCCGCCGCGTCGATGTCCTCGCAGCGGTTGCCGGGTTTCGCCGCCGCGAAGCCTGCGGCCTGCGCCTGCTTCTCCAGATTCCACACCTCGCGCTGGCGCCGCGAGGGCGTGCCGAACACGTACGAACGCGTGATGTCGGAGAGATATCCATCGACCGGCGCGCCGGTGTCGATCAGGATCATGTCGCCGTCCTTCAGCGTCTGCGGGTACGGCACGCCGTGCGGATAGGCGGTCGCCTCGCCGAACAGGACGGCGTTGAAAGGCGGCAGCCCCTCGGAGCCGAGCTTCTTGTGGGCGGCGACCAGAAAGGCCTGCACCTCGGTGGTCGTGATGCCCTCGCGCATGATGCGCGCCGCCGCCTTGTGCGCCGTGAGCGTGATGTTCTTCGCCGTCTGCATCAGCGCGATCTCGTGCTCCGACTTGATCATGCGGCAGCCGGCCGTGACGTCGACGGCGTTGACGAAGGTGTAGCTGTTGCCGGCGCGGCGCAGCCCGTCGAAGGTGAAGAACGGCGTCGCCTCGTCGACCGCGATCACGCCATTCGGATAGCCGAGCGAGCGCACCGTCTCGGTGACGACGGCGGTCGGATCGTCGTCCTCCTGCCACACCGCGATCTTGTCGCCGAACGACGTCATGGTCTTGAGCTTCTCGACCTCGAAGGCCGGCGACACGTAGACGATGTCGCCTTTCGCCGGCAGGACGGCGGAGTGCATGCGCTCGGTGCGGCGGAAATTGAGGCCCGTGAAGTAGACCATGCTCGACGACACATCGAGATAGAGCGCGTCGATGCCCTTCTCGCGCATGATCGCCTGCGCGCGGGCGATCCGCCGCAACCGCTCCTCGACGCCGATCGGCGGCACGTCGCCGCGCATCGAGCTCATCGCGGCGAGCTCCTTCTCGGCGGTCGAGCCGCCCACGCCGATCGTCATCACGTTGCTCCTGTCCTTCTCAAAGGTCGCGGGGACCCGCTCGGGCCCCGTCGGCCTCTGAAATCGTGTGATCGCTTAGCCGAAAGACAGCGTCTGACCGCACAATCGGCTACTTTGCCGAGCTGCTGCCTGACCACAGCGGCTTGAGCCAGCCCTTCACGGTCGCAAGCAAACCCGGCGAGTTATCGCCCGAATGTTCCGCGCGCAGCGAGCGCGTACGCACCATCGGCCCTTGATCGGGCGCCGCGCGCAGCAGGCCGGGGCCGCCGGCGGTGCGCAGGCCGTGATGCGGCTTGGTGCCGGCCATGATCAGCGACCAGTAGACCTTGTATTTCGACTGCGGGGCCGGCGCCGACGCGATGCCGAAGCGGGTCACGCCCTCTCGCCGCAGATTGGCGTCGTGGCCGGGCGAATGCTCCCACAGCACGAGTGCCGAGGTGAAATCGCGCGGGCCGCCGGCGATGTTCTCACAGGCCACATCTGGATCGTAGCTCGCGATCCGCGCCTGGAACGGCCGGTCGACATCGTGCTCGAGCGAGTCCGCTTTTGCCATGGCGCGCGCCTGCGCGGCGGCGAGCGCCATCAGCTTGGGGTCGGCCGTGACGGGCGGCAGCCCATGCTCGGCGCGATAGTGCGAGATCGCGGCCTGGGCGACGGCGGCCAGATCCTCGGCGCCGGCGACGCCGGTCAGGCCGACGAGGACCACCATTGATATCGCTGCCAGAATCCCAGCCCGCTTGCCCATTCCCCCGAACCCCAAACCCCAACCTGACCGCCCGATGCTACGCCAATCAGCCGATCTTTGCGGCAATTTTTCTGCGCCTGCGGGGGCGCCGGGCGGCCCACCGGGTCCCACGAAGGAAGCTACGGCGTGCCCGCCCCGGTGAGGCATTTGACAATGGTTAAGCGCCGCTTAACCGGCCTGTTGTGGCTGGCGAAAGTGCGCCGCCGCGCTTTACCGATTCTAGAGCGTTTGCCGCCTAGAGTCGCAGACCCAATCATTTCGTCCCGGCCCCCTTCGATGTCCGATCCCCAGTCCCTGCGCGGCGCGGCCGAAGAACCCGATGCAGCGCTCGGCCGCGTGCATGCGGTGAGCGGCTCGAAGGCGAGCATCGGCCTGCTCGGCGCCGAAGGCCTGCATCGCAGCGGCGCGACGGTCGGCAAATTCGTCAAGATCCATACCGGGCATGCGCTGCTGATCGGCGTCATCACCGAGCTCTCGGTCGAGGTCGCCTCGCGCGAGCCCGGCTATTGTGGCTCCGCGCGCGTCGACCTCACGGGCGAGATCCGCGAGGGCGGCAAGTTTCGCCGCGGCGTCACCGACTATCCCTCGATCGGCGACACCGTCACGGCGCTGACCAGCGCCGAACTCCACCTCGTCTTCGACGCCCCGGCCACCAACGTCATCAAGGTCGGTCAGCTCCTTCAGGACCAGACCATCGCGGTCGGCGTCGACATCGACGAGATGCTGAACAACCATTTCGCGGTGCTGGGCACGACCGGCGTCGGCAAGTCGAGCGCGGTCGCGCTCATCCTGCAGCAGGTGCTGCAGGCGCGACCGAACCTGCGCATCCTGCTGCTCGACGTGCACAACGAATACGGCCGCAGCTTCGGCGAGCGCGCCTTCGTGGTGAACCCCGGCAATATGAAGCTGCCGTTCTGGCTGTTCAATTTCGAGGAGATCGTCGACGTCTTCTTCGCCGGCCGGCCCGGCATCGAGGAGGAGGTCGAGATCCTCGCCGAGGTGATCCCGCTCGCCAAGGCGGCCTACACGCAGTACCGCGCCGCCGACCGGCTGAGCGTCAAGCGGTTCGATCCGAAATCGATCGGCTATACGGTCGACACGCCCGTCCCGTATCGGCTCGCCGATCTGCTCAACCACGTCAACGAGCGCATGGGCAAGCTGGAGAACCGCTCGTCGCGCCTCGTCTATCACAAGCTGATGACGCGCATCGAGACGGTGAGCAACGACCCACGCTACGCCTTCATGTTCGAGAACGCCAATGTCGGCGGCGACACGATGTCGGAGGCGATCAGCCAGCTCTTCCGCGTGCCGATCGACGGCAAGCCGATGACCATCATGCAGCTCGCCGGCTTTCCGGCCGAGGTCACCGACGCGGTGGTGTCGGTCCTCTTCCGCATGGCGTTCGATTTCGGCATGTGGAGCGACGGCGCGTGCCCGATCCTGTTCGTGTGCGAGGAGGCGCACCGCTACGCTGCGGCCGATCGCACCACCGGCTTCGGCCCCACCCGGCGGGCGATCTCGCGGCTCGCCAAGGAGGGACGCAAATACGGCGTCCATCTCGGCCTCGTCACCCAGCGCCCCGCCGAGCTCGACCCCACCATCATCTCCCAGTGCAGCACGCTGTTTGCGATGCGCATGTCGAACGAGCGCGACCAGGCGCTGCTGCGCTCGGCGGTATCGGATTCGGCCGCGAACCTGTTCGCTTTCGTGCCGGCGCTCGGCACGCGCGAGGCGCTCGCGTTCGGCGTCGCGGTGCCGCTGCCGACCCGACTCACCTTTCCAGAAGTGCCCGCGCACCTGCTGCCGAAGAGCGACACCTTCGCCAGCGACCCGACCCTGCAGGCGAGCGGCGCGGACTTGAACTTCATCGCCTCGGTAGTCGACCGCTGGCGCAACGCCACGATGAATCGTGCCCATGCCGAGGAGCCGCCGCCGCGCACCACACAGGCCGCTCCGACGGCGCCGGTCGCTCCGCGCGCCGTGCCTTCGCCGCACGCCGCCGCGCCGGCATCGCCGACGGCCCTCGACCCGAGCCGCCTCGGCATGCTGAAGAAGCCGCCGGGCGATCGCCCGGACCCGCTCGCTGCGTTACGCGCCATCCAGACGCCGCGCTGATTGCCTCACCTTCTCGCGACCGCGATGGGCGGGGCATGCTCGGTGTGCCGATTTGTATCTTTCAAACGGCTTCCACGCTGTCGCGATTACCCGCGCTCGCCGCCGGCGACACGCGCGACAGCCGCGGCGCGCCCCGCGACCCGCGGTCGCGCCGTGTCGGCCCCGCGCGCTTGCCCGTCGATGCGGCGCATCTCGCTCAGGTCCTCGAGGAAGAACGGACGCGAGAAATAGAACCCCTGCGCCTGGCGGATGCGGGTCATGGCTTGCAGGTAGGCGAGCTCCTCGAACGTCTCCACGCCCTCGGCGACGACCGACATGCCGAGGGCGTGGCCGAGCGACTCGATGGTGCGCAGCACGCTCTGGCTGCGCGGGCGCTGGTGGATCGCCGTGATGAACGAGCGATCAACCTTGAGCTCGTCCGCCGTGATATCGGCGAGCGCCGAGAGCGACGAGTAGCCGGTGCCGAAATCGTCGATCGAGACGCGCACGCCGAGCTCGCGGATCATCGGTAGCACCTCGGCCTGGAAGCGGCTCTGCGCCACGAATGCGTCCTCGGTCAGCTCGAGCATCAGGCGGCGGGCATAGCGGCTCTCGTCGATCGCGCGCATCAGCGAGCGCATGAAGTCGATGTCGCCCGCCTGCTTGGCGGCAACGTTGATGCTGATGGTCGTGCCGGCGCCGAACGCCTCGTCGAGGCGCTCGATCGAGGCGACCGCCTCCTCGAGCACGAAATGGGTGATCGGATCGATCAGGCCGAGCTCGATCGCGAGCCCGACGAAGGCGCTGGGCGGTTGAATCTCGCCGTCCTCGTCGCGCCAGCGCACCAGCGTCTCGAAGCCGACCACCTGCTGGGTCTGCACGTCGACCTTGGGTTGGAAAGCGCAACAGAACTTGCGGTCGCGGATGGCGAGGCGCAGCCGCTGCTCGAGCTCCATGCGCGCCGTGATCGCCTCGCCCATGCTCGAATCGAAGTAGATCGCGCCGCCCTTGGCGCCGTGCTTCGCCCGGTACATGGCGTTGTCGGCGTTGCGCCGCAGCGCCTCGTAGTTCGCGCCATGCTCCGGATAGACACTGACGCCGAGCGACGCCGAGGTGAAGATCTCGTACGCCTCGAGGTGAAACGGATTCTTGAGCTCGACGACCAGCTGGTCGACCAGCATATGCACCTGCTCGTCGCTCTCGACCGGATCGATCAGCAGCAGGAACTCGTCGCCGCTGATGCGCGCCAGCATGTCGGTCGGACGCAGGTGCTGCCCGATGCGCTCGGCGACCTTGCACAGCAGCGCGTCGCCGATCGCGTGGCTGTAGTAGTCGTTGATGTGCTTGAAATTGTCGAGATCGATGAACGCGATCGCGAAGCGCGCGTCGTCGCACGCGATCGCCGCGTCGACGCGCTGCTCGATGACCATCCGGTTGGGCAGTCCGGTGAGATCGTCGAAATAGGCGCGCCGCGCGAGCTCGTCCTCGACCTGCTTGCGCTCGCTGATGTCGAGCGACGTCGACATCAGCAGGTTGCGATCGAGCACGTGCACCGGCTTGTGCGACGTGAGCCAGATGCGCTCGCCGCTCGCGTCGGCATGACGTTCCTCGGTCGCGACCGGCCCGCCGTCCCGCATCAGGGCGATTTCCCAGTTGCGCCGCTGAGCGGCCTCCTCGGGGGACAGGAAATCGGCCGGCGAGGTGCCGAGCAGCGTCTGCGCTGCCGTGCCGAGATTGGCCGCCGCCACGGCGTTGAGCAGGATGAAGCGGCCGTCCTCGTCCTGCACCGTGAGACTCACCGGCAACCGATCGATCACCTCCTTGAGCAGGTCGCGCTCGGCGTCGGCCGCGCGCACACGGGCGGAGAGCGCTTCCGCCTCGCGGCGCATCCGCTCGATTGCCTCGCCAGTCGCCTGTCCGTTGCGCAGCGCGAGCCCAGCAAGGGCGACCACCGAGCAGAGGCGCGCGCTGGTGACGAGGTCGAGCTCAAAATCGGTCGCGCCGGCGGCGCGCCGCAGCAGCAGGGCCGCGGCGCGATCGGCGTAGGCGACCGGGAGCAGGAGCGCCGGCGCACCGTCCGCGACCAGATCGCGCGGCAGCAGGGTGCGGCCCGAGGCGCCGCCGACCGCGAGCACGCGGCTGCGCGCGGCGTCCAATAGCTCCGCCGAGGCCGGCCATTGCGTAGCGACCCCCTCGCCGGGATCTGCCGCGACACAGCGCAGCGCCTCGCCGTCCGCCACCAGCAGCAGCGCATGGTCAGCGACGAACAATTCGCGCGCGCGCCGCAACAGCCGCGCGCCGGCCTCGGCATCGCCCGCGAGATCGAGCAATGCATCGAGCACGGCCAGAAGAGCGGCGCCGCCGCCGGGTTCGGAAGCCATCATGCGCGGTCACGCGACCTGAATTTTTCGAGCATGCTCTTACGAGAACCGGGAGCCGGTTTCGGGATCATGCTCTCTTCGTTCGGTGAGCGTGCCTCGCCGCCGTCGGGCCGACGGGAATGTTCACGGCAGGAATGCAGGCCCTCGATCCGTCGCGGCGAATCTACACGGCAATCCGTTGGGATTTCCTTGCCGAGGCCGTCGAGGGAACCGGATTAACGAACGCTTTACGAATGGCGCACCCGAAATCGGGCTTGCCCGATTTCGGCACCGGTAGTCGGCCGAAGTCGGATAAATCCGACTTCGATCGTCACCGGCGGCTCATGCGCGGATCGGCCTGCGCAGGAGGCGGCGAGGAGGACATCGCGTCGAGGGGGGCGCGCAGCGTCACCACCGCATAGAGCATCGAGTTGAGCCGCCGGTCGGCCGCATCAAGCCGCTCGATCGGGGTCGCGGGCAGCGTCGCCGGGCAGGCGGAGGCGAGGAGCTTGGCGAGCCCATCCGACGTCTTGCGCAGCGCCTCGAGACCGGCGCGCTGCCTCGGGTCGGGCCGTCCGCGTCCCTGCAGCATGCGGGCGAGATCCGGGCTGCTCACGCTGCAGCCGGCACCACGGGTCGCGGTCTGCCCGGATGGTCCATTGAGACGCGCCTTCTGCTCGTCGGTGAGCGAGTCGTAGAGCTTGACGAGCGGTGCGCGGGTGACGAGCAGCGCCTGGCGCGCCGCCCAAATGCGGTCCTCCATGGCGTCGAGCCGTGTGGTCGGCGTTTGCGGACCGGCCTTCGGGCACGCCCTGTCGACATAATCGAAGGCGCTTTGCAGGGCATCGTGCAGGTCGTTGAGGGCCGCGCGTTGTGCATCGGTCGGCTGGATGGTGGAGTCGATGCGTGAGGTTACGCTGTCGGCGGTTTCGCTGCTCTTCAGGTTTTCGCAGGCCGGCGCCGCTGTCGCAGTGCCGGTCGTCTGCGCCGATGCGGCGCTGGCGCGTGCGCTCTCGCGGCTTTCATGGCTCTCCGGCCGCAGTGCGCCCATCACGATGTCATTATATCCATGCGCCCAGAAATGATCGTCCGAGCCGGAGGGCCAGAATACATAATCGGTGACGTCGTCGCCCAGCTGCGGCCAGAATACCGCGGTGGAGTCATTGGCTTCATTGCCCGGGGGCGGGCTCGCTCGCTCGGCCGGCGTCTGTCTGGCGGACCGAGACTCGCGCTCGTCCGGGATGCGCTTGGCATAATGATGTGCCGGATAGTGTCGATGCCAGTGCGGATGGGGCAGCATGTGGCCCAATACACGGCCGAAAATGCCGGGCAACGGAAATTGGGCCATGGCGCTGCCGGCGGGCAGCGTGGAAAGGGCAATGATGCTGGCGAGGACGAGGCGGGAAGGGCGCATGGCCGAGCCTCTGGGGTTTGTGGTCTGACAACTTGCCAACCGGCCTTCGAGTTCCATCGGGTTATGGCCACACCCGATGCCCATGCTATACGCCGCGCCAACCGAAGGGGTTCATGCAAATGGCAGACGTTTCGCCTCTGGTCTCGACCGAATGGCTGGCGGCGCATCTCGATGACGCCATGGTGCGGGTCGTCGACATCCGCTCCGCGGTCGATGGTGGTGCGCGGGCCGCCTTCGAGCAGGCGCATGTGCCCGGTGCGGTGCACACCGACTACGCCAAGGAAGGCTGGCGCCGCACGCAAGGGATGGCGAGCGGGCTTTTGCCCGAGCCTGGGACGCTCGCACGGCTGATCGGGCAACTCGACGTCACGCCTGAGCATCACGTGGTGATCGTTGCGGCCGGGACGACGCCCGGCGATTTCTCCGCGGCGGCGCGCGTCTATTGGACGTTCAAGACGGCCGGCCATCATGCGGTCTCGATCCTCGACGGCGGCATGGTGGCGTGGACCGCCGATCGTCATCCGGTCGAGGCGGGCGCCGGCAAAAGCCCGGTCGCGGCAACCTATCCGGTCGCGCTCGACGCAACCTGGCGCGCCGAGCGCGCCGCTGTCGAGCGCGCGGTGGCCGCGAAGGACGCGATCCTGCTCGACACGCGCTCTGCACCCTATTTCGAGGGCCGCGACAAGAGCCCGCAGGCGCTGCGCGCCGGCCGCCTGCCGGGCGCGCTGCATCTCGACCACACCGTTGCTTTCGAGAAGGCGACCCAGCGGTTGAAGCCGCTCGCCGAGCTGCAGCGGCTTTTCGCTGCCGTGCCTGATCTTCCGGTGATCAGCTACTGCAACACCGGCCACCAGGCGGCCACGAGCTGGTTCGTGCTGTCCGAGGTGCTGCGGCGGCCTGGCGTGACGCTCTACGACGGCTCGATGTCGGAATGGACCGAAGAGCCGGCGCGCGCGGTCGAGACGGGCCCCGCGGCCTGATCAGGGCCGTTGGGCCAAGGCGAGCCGCAATCCGAGCAGGACGAACAGCCCGCCGATCGCACGTTGCAGCCACAGACGCGCCCGCGCGTAAGGACGCGTGGCCGCAAGCCGCGCCGCCAAGGCCGCGACGGCGAGATTCCAGAACGCGCTGTTGAGATTGAACACGAGGCCGAGCACTGCGAACGCGAGCGGCTTCGACGGCGCATCGGCATTGATGAACTGCGGCAGGAAGGCGAGAAAGAACAGCGCGACTTTCGGATTGAGCGCGTTGGTGAGAAAGCCTTGCCAGAAGACGGTGCGCAGCGGCGTCGCTTGCTCGATGCGCGACGCCGGCGCCTGCGTCGGTGCGGGGGCGGCACGCAGCATCGCGATGCCGATATAGACGAGGTAGGCGGCGCCGATCCATTTGAGCAGCGAGAACGCCACGGCCGAGGTAGCGATCAGCGCCGAGAGCCCGAGCGCCGCCGCCGCGATATGCACGAAGCAGCCGGCCGAGATGGAGAGCGCCGCCACAGCCCCGCTGCGCCAGCCGAGCGCCGCGCTGCGCGCCACGATGTAGGCCATGTCCGGGCCCGGTGTGACGTTGAGCAGCAGACCGGCGACGACGAATAGCCAGAAATCATGGATGCCGAGCATGGATGCGTCCTAGCGCCGCGCCGATAATGGCACAAGCGCGGCGCCTGCGCCTGTCGCCAGACGGCGAGAGCGAGCGCCATGCTCGCTCGCGCTACTACGGGCGCTTCCCCGGCATCACCAGCTGCGTCTGCGTCACCAAGGCGGCGAGGCGGCCGTCGGCGCGGGTGATGCGGGTCTGCCACACCATGGTGGTGCGGCCGCGATGCAGCGGCGTCGTCTCGGTCGTGATGGTCTCGCCGATCGGGACGGCGGCAAAGAAATTGGTCTTGCTCTCGATGGTCGTCGTCGCGGCACCTTGCGGCAGGCTGAAGAAGGCCGCGGTGCCGCCCAGATTGTCAGCAAGCGCCATGGCGACGCCGCCGTGCAGCACGCCGTTGCGGTTGGTGAATTCCTCGCGCACCACGAGCTCGGAGACGATGCGGTCGGGCGCCGCGTGGGTGATCTTCATCCCGAGCCAGCGCCCGAACGGCGGCTGAATTTCCTCGACCTCTTGCGCGTTCATCTGCTTCATTCCCTGCTGTCCTGCCTCCCTTCGCCGCGGGCCTAGGTATAGCAAAAGGCGCGGCCGGAGCCGCGCCTTCTCGCCGAGAGGTATGACGTTTGGTTACTTTGGCTGCGGCACGATGCGCAGATAGGGACGGGGGGCCTTCCAGCCGGCGGGGAATTGCTTTTTGGCGTCGTCGTCCGACACCGAGCCGGAGATCACCACGTCCTCGCCCTGCTTCCAGTTCACCGGCGTCGCGACCTTGTGCTTGGCGGTGAGCTGCAGCGAGTCGATCACGCGCAACACCTCGTCGAAGTTGCGGCCGGTGGTCATCGGGTAGACCAGGACCAGCTTGATCTTCTTGTCCGGGCCGATGACGAAGACGTTGCGGACGGTCTGGTTATCGGCGGCGGTGCGCTTGTTGACGTCGCCGCTCGCCGCAGCCGGCAGCATGCCCCAGGCCTTGGAGATCGAGAGGTCGGTGTCGCCGATCATCGGATAATTCGGCGCAAAACCCTGGGTGTCCTTGATGTCCTCGGCCCATTTGGCGTGGCGGTCGACCGGGTCGACGCTGAGCCCGATGATCTTGACGCCGCGCTTGTCGAACTCCGGCTTGATCTTCGCCATGTAGCCGAGCTCGGTGGTGCAGATCGGCGTGAAGTCCTTGGGATGGGAGAAGAGAACCGCCCAGGAATCGCCGAGCCAGTCGTGGAAGCGGATCTTGCCTTCGGTCGTGTTGGCTTCGAAGTCGGGAGCCGTGTCCCCAATTGCGAGTGCCATGTGCGCACCTCTCAATCCAGTGTGGCGTGGGTAACTTTTTTGGGTCGGACGGTCAAACATCCGGCCTCCGCGAGACCGGCCCGGTCGTCCTGCCGACGTATATAGACCGGTGCCCGGAACCCGGCCAGTTGGCGGCGCCATTTAAGTTTTTTTCGCCAAACGCTTTGGCGCCGGTAGAAACGGCCACGCGCCGCCACAGCCACGAAGGAAAATCCTTTCTCAGCGATGCCGTGAAGCCGCTGGCGGAACTTGGGATTTTAGGGCGGTCGCGCGCCCCATTGCGGCGGGCAAAATGCCTTGGGGCGGCCACCGGCGGGCCGTGCGCACGCCGCGCTTTGCGACCAACATTTTCGAACAGCGCATGAACCGGAAGGCCGGCTTGCGCGACCAACTCGAATGAGAGGTACCCACCGGCCGGCCGGTGAGGAGCCCTCCGAACGGGAAGGCGCAGATGAGACGGGCTCGCTCCTTCGTAGTGCATCCCGCCGCGATCGAGACCGCGGCCGCGGTCGCGGCGTTGGCCGCACGCCACGAGAGCGCTCCTGTCAATTCCGCCTGGGCGCCGCCCGGCTATGACGCGACTGACCTGCGCATCCTCGAATGGATCAAGGCGCACCGGCGGCGCGGGCAGACCAAGACAACGCTCGCCGCCTGAACCGGCTGATTGACTTTCCGCCGTCGCGGCCGCAAGCCTTCGGGCTGCCGGACACCACCGGGGCCAAAGAGGCTGCGTAGCGCGCCGCATGTTCAAGCGCATCCTGATCGCCAACCGCGGCGAGATCGCCTGCCGCATCATCAAGACCGCACGTCGGATGGGCATTGAGACCGTCGCGGTCTATTCGGACGCCGACAAGGACGCCCTGCACGTCGAGATGGCCGACGCCGCAGTCGCGATCGGCCCGCCGCCGGCGGCGGAAAGCTACCTCGTGATCGACAGGATCGTCGCCGCCTGCAAGGCGACCGGCGCCGAGGCCGTGCATCCGGGTTACGGTTTCCTGTCGGAGCGGGAGGCCTTCGCCAAGGCGCTCGCAGCGGCCGGCATCGTGTTCATCGGACCGAACGCGGGCGCCATCGCCGCCATGGGCGACAAGATCGAAAGCAAGAAGGCGGCCGCCAAGGCCAAGGTCTCGACCGTGCCGGGCCACCTCGGTGTGATCGAGGACGACGCGCACGCGGTCCGTATTGCCGACGAGATCGGCTATCCGGTGATGATCAAGGCGAGTGCCGGCGGCGGCGGCAAGGGCATGCGCATCGCCCGCTCCAAAGCCGAGGTGGCGGAAGGCTTCGCCCGCGCGAAGTCGGAGGCGAAGTCATCGTTCGGCGACGACCGGGTCTTCATCGAGAAATTCATCGTCGATCCGCGCCACGTCGAGATCCAGGTGCTCGGCGACAAGCATGGCAACGTGATCTATCTCGGCGAGCGCGAATGCTCGATCCAGCGCCGCAACCAGAAAGTGGTCGAGGAGGCGCCGAGCCCGCTGCTCGATGCCAAGACCCGCAAAGCCATGGGCGAGCAGGCGGTCGCGCTGGCCAAGGCGGTCGGTTACGACTCGGCCGGCACCGTCGAGTTCGTCGCCGGGCAGGACAAGAGCTTCTATTTCCTCGAGATGAACACGCGGCTGCAGGTCGAGCATCCGGTGACCGAGCTCGTCACCGGCATCGACCTCGTCGAGCAGATGATCCGCGTCGCGGCAGGCGAGAAGCTCGCGTTGAGCCAAAGCGACGTGAAGCTCGACGGCTGGGCGGTCGAGACCCGCATCTACGCCGAGGACCCGTATCGCAACTTTCTGCCGTCGATCGGCCGCCTCGCGACCTACCGCCCGCCACCCGAGGGAACGCATGACGGCGTGACGGTGCGCAATGACACCGGCGTCTACGAGGGCGGCGAGATCTCCCTCTACTACGACCCGATGATCGCCAAGCTCGTCACTCACGCCTCGACTCGCGATGTCGCGATCGCGGCGCAGTCGCGCGCGCTCGACGAGTTCGCCATCGACGGCATCCGCCACAACATTCCGTTCCTCTCCGCCCTGATGGCGCATCCGCGCTGGCAGGCCGGCAAGCTCTCGACCGGCTTCATCGCCGAAGAGTTTCCCGATGGGTTTCATCCGATCGCGGCGCAAGGCGAGCAGGCGCGCGTGCTCGCCGCGGTCGCGGCCGCGATCGACCATCGCCTCGGCGCGCGCAAGCGCCAGATCACCGGCCAGCTCACCGGCCGCCGCGTCACGCGCGCGACCCTGCGCAGCGTCTGGCTGGATGGGCACGAGTATATTCTCGAGGTGACTGGCGGCGACGCGGTGGTCGACTTCGGCGATGGCGCGGCCGGCGCCGCGCCGCCGCACGGCGAGGACCAGGTGACGATCACGTACCGCGCCGGCCTCGGCAAGGACGGCAACCGCATCGCGGTGCACTCCGCCTGGATTCCGGGCTGGCCGGTGTGGCGCGGCGTGGTTGGCGACCGGGCGATCGCCGTGCAGGTGCGCGCGGTGCCGAATGGCTTCGATCTCGCCTGGCACGGCGTGCAGGCGCGCGCCTATGTCTACACCGAGGCGGAGGCCGCGGCCGCGCGCCTGATGCCGGTGAAGACGCTGGCCGATACCGGCAAGAGGCTGCTCTGCCCGATGCCCGGTCTCGTGGTCGCGATCGCGGTCGCGGTCGGCCAGGAGGTGAAGGCCGGCGAGACGCTCGCCATCGTCGAGGCGATGAAGATGGAGAACGTGCTGCGCGCCGAGCGCGACGGCGTCGTCAAGGCGATCCACGCCAAGAAAGGCGACAGCCTCGCGGTCGATGCCATGATCTTGGAATTCGAATAAGACAAACGTCGTGCGGGGCGCGAAGCGACGAAGCAATCTCGCGCAGGCCATCATGACCCTCCACTTCGCCTACGGCTCCAACATGAGCCGCGCACTGATGCGCCGGCGCTGCCGCGGCGCGCGTGCGCTGGGGCAGGCGCGGCTCGACGGCTGGCGCTTTATCATCACACGTGATGGCTTTGCGTCGATGGTGTGCGATTCAGGCAGTTGCGTGCACGGCGTATTATGGGCGCTCACACCACGCGACGTCGCGGCGCTCAATGCTTACGAACAGCGCGCCTATCTGCGCCGAACACTGCCGGTTCGGCTCGGCTCGGCGGTTCGTCCCGCGCTCGTCTATCTGTCGCCGTCACCGCCGGGAGGGCGGCCGTCCCCGGGCTATCAGGAGCTCGTTCTCGCATCCGCGCGCGATTGGCAGCTGCCAGAGGGCTACGTTGCCGGCTTGGAGCGGTGGGTGCCGGGCTTACATGCGAAGCTTCATGTCTCGACCGGGATGATCGGATGAGCCAGAACCGCGCCATCCGCCGCGTGATCATCCGCGGCCGCGTGCAGGGTGTCGGCTTTCGCGCCTGGACCGAGCACGAGGCGCGCCGCCGTGCGCTCGACGGCTGGGTGCGCAACCGCCGCGACGGCGCGGTCGAGGCGGTGTTTGCCGGCCCCTCCGACACGGTCGCCGACATGATCGAGGCCTGTCGGCGCGGGCCAACGCCCGCCCGTGTCGATGCGCTCGACGTGCAGGAGGCGGGCCTCGACGACCTCGGGCAGCGCCGGAGCGGCGAGGCGTTCTCGATGCTGGCGACGGTGTGAACGATGCGTGCAAATCTGATCGCGATCTCGGTCGCGCTATGCCTTTCGGGCGCGACCAGTCGCGCGCAGACCTCGCCGCCCGCAGGTGCGCCGGCCCCGCCGCCGGCGGCTCCCTCCGAGCTGGCGATCCAGGCTTATGGCGACCGCGAGAAGACCTGTGTGGCCTGGACGGATGGCTGCCGCAATTGCGCTCGCGCCGAGAACGACGCGATCAGCTGCTCGAATATCGGCATCGCCTGCCAGCCCGCGGAGATCACCTGCTCGGCGCGGCGGGCGAAGTAGGAGTGGTCCCGGCGCGCAGCGGCTCGCCGGACCGTGCGAGGTGGGCGCGGACCTGCGCCTCGATGTCGAGCGTGACGCAGACGCAGATCATGAGCGATATGCCGCCGAGATAGAACGGCACGGCCACCTGAGCGATCAGCAGCTCCGGCACGAGCCCGAGGATCGCGAGATAAGCGGCACCGACCGCGGCGATGCGCGAGACGATGCCGTCGAGATGCGCGGCCGTCGCTTCTCCCGGCGCGACGCCGGGAACGGCTCCGCCGTAGGTCCGCAGGCGATCAGCCATTTGCTCAGGGTCGCAGACAAAGGCGGTGTACAGGAACGTGAAGAAGCAGATGGCGGTCACGTAGAACAGGAAGAACAGCGGGCGGCCATACGAGAACGTCGACAAAAGGACGTGCCTCCAGCCGGGCTGATCGCCGCCCGCCGAAAGCGCCACCGTGAACGGGATGAGAGCGACCGTGGATGCGAGAAACAGCGGAACGATACCGGCGGAATTGATCTTCAGCGCCAGCTCGGCCGACTGGCTCGGCAGCGTGCGGCCGCCGGCCTGACGTTCGGCAAATCGCAATGGCAGCCTTCGTCGCGCACGCTCCACCGCCACGATGACGGCCACGACGGCGACGGCGATGAGCGCGACGACCACCGCCATCGCGGGCGAGATCGCGCCCTGGCCGACGAGCTGGCGCATCGCGAGAATCCCATTTGGCCATTCAGGCGCCATCCCGGCGAACAGGATGAGGGCGATTCCGTTACCGATGCCACGCGCGGTGATCTGGCCGGCCAGCCAGACGAGAACGAGCACGCCGCCCGTCAGCGTGAGCACGGTGGAGATGACGAACGATGGTCCGGGATCAGCGACGAGGCCGTGCACGTCGGCTAGGCCGTGGGCGATCCCATGGGATTGGAGTGCCGCGATTGCAGCGGCCAGGACGCGGGTTCGCCGTTCGCTGATCTGGCGGCTGTGCTCACTATCGGTCCAGGACGCCCGCAGTCGTCGTGAGACCAAAGCGACAAACTGCAATATGAACGTTGCCCAGAGGTAGGGCAGAAGCGAGAGACTGAACAGGCCGAGCCTGACGGTGGCGCCGCCCGACGGCAAACCGCCCGCGTTGAGCAGGCCGCCGAGATCGAGCCCCGGCAGCGGGATGTGGGCGCCGAGCCGATAGATCAGGAGCGCGCCGACCGTGAAGGCGCAGCGTCGCATGAGCTCCGGGGACATGCAGCCGGCCTCCCGATTCGTGATCGAAACTACGATTTATATGGGTCGACCGCGACCGCGTGCCGGTTCAATCCGCGCCTCGCCGATACCGGGCAAGGCGTCAGGCGCGTCGATCGTCGCTCCGAACAGGCCTGCAAACTCGCGCCGCAGCGCCGCGTCGACCTCGTCCATGGTCACGTCGCGGCCGAGATCCGCAAGGCTCGTCACGCCGAAGCGCGGCTCGGCGACGCCGCACGGCACGATGCCGGCGAAATGGGTGAGGTCCGGCGCGACATTGAGCGCGATGCCGTGCAGGCTCACCCAATGGCGGATGCGGATGCCGATCGCTGCGATCTTGTCCTCGTGGCCGTCGCCCTTATCGGGACGCTGCACCCACACTCCGACGCGGTCCTGCCGCCGCTCACCCATGACATCGAACGTCGCGAGCGTGCGGATGATCCATTCCTCGAGCGTCGCGACGTAGCGGCGCACGTCGGGCACGCGCCGCTCGAGGTCGATCATCGCGTAAGCGACGCGCTGGCCGGGGCCGTGATAGGTGAGTTGCCCACCGCGTCCGCTGGCGAAGAGGGGAAAGCGCGCGTCGATCACGTCACCGCTCTGTGCGCTCGTTCCTGCGGTGTAGAGCGGCGGGTGCTCCAGTAGCCACACCAGCTCGGGCGCGGTACCCGCCGCGATCGCGGCGGCGCGCGCATCCATGGCGGCGAGCGCGTCCGGGTAGGCGATCGGGCGCGCCGAGACGGCCCATTCGACAGGGCTCAAATCGCTTGCCGGGAAGAGCCCGCCGGCGAGGCTTTCGCGTCCGTTAACCACCCGTTCACCATCCCGTGGTCATGTCGAGGCATCCCGTATTGGACAGGATTCCACGCCCCGCATGGCCACGATCGACAAGGTTTCGCTGAATATATCGGTGGTTCTCGGCACGACGTCGATGCCCGTTCATCAGGTCCTGCGCCTCGGTCGCGGCGCCGTGATCGAGCTCGACGCCGGGGAGAACGACGAGGTACGGATTCTGGCGAATGATTTCCCCGTCGCCAAGGGCGCCGTCGTGGTGAGCGGGAACCGGATCGCGGTCGAGGTGAAGCGCATGCTGCCGCGCACGCCCGACATGCGGTGAGGGGCGGGGGAGGCCAATTCTGAACCGCTGTCGTCAAGCCCGAGCCGGGTCGGGCACGACAAATATGGCAGCGCATCGGCGCCTTGGCGCCCTTGTCCCGCCCGACCCGATTTGTTACATGCAGCGCCGTTGCGCCGGGCTTGCCCGACGCTTCCCTCCCCATGCGGTCGTGGCGGAATTGGTAGACGCACTAGCTTGAGGTGCTAGCGGGGCAACCCGTGGAGGTTCGAGTCCTCTCGACCGCACCAAACGTCCTTTCCTGAGGTGGTTGCGCGCGGCGCGCGGTCGCTCCGCGTCTCCTTTCGCGCTTGTACGATGCGGCGATTTGGTCTTGCATGGATGCAAGGGCCACGCCCGCAGCCTGCGCGAGCGGACGCTCTCTCGGGAGGAACCGCCATGGCCGCATCTGTGAACCGCCGCGCGCTGCTCAAGCGATCGGCCGTGCTCGCCGGCGGGCTCGTGGCGGCGCCGCTCATCGGCGGCCGTGCCGCGGCAGCCGCGATGAAGATGCGCCTGTCGTCCTCGCTCGCCAATGATCCGAAATTTGCCAATGGCCGCGTCTACTACGACCATCTGATCAAGTATCTCAAAGCCGGCGGGCTCGACGGCGCGATCGAGGTCGTCTTCTTCCCCGACAACCAGCTCGGCCAGGAGATCGACGTCATCAATTCGGTCAAGCTCGGCGTGATCGACATGATGGTCTCGGGCTCGTCGATCTCGGCGAACCTCGTGCCACTGGTGGGCACCTTCGACCTCGGCTACCTTTTTTCGAGCTTCGAGCTGCAGACCAAGGCATTCGACGCGGGGGCGGCCAAACCGGTCGAGGCCGCACTGCTCAAGGGCGCCAACATCCGCATCATCGCCTGGGCGTACAATTTCGGCTCGCGCAGCGTGCTGGCGAAGAAGCCGGTGAACACGCCCGAGGACCTTGCCGGCCTGAAGATCCGCACGCTGCCCAACCCCGTGATCACCGAATGCCTGCGCCTGATGGGCGCCGCCGCGACCCCGCTCGCCTTTGGTGAGATCTACACGGCGCTGCAAGCCGGCGTGCTCGACGGGCTCGAGCACGATCCGCCGACGCTGGTGTCCAGCAAGTTCTACGAGACCGCCAAGCACTACGCACTGACCAGGCACAACTTTTCGCCGCTCGCGATCTACTTCAGCGAGACGACATTCGCCCGCATGGACGCGAAGCTGCGTGACGGCTTCCTCGATGCGGCGCAGAAGGCTGCGGCCGACACGCGCCGTCATGGCCTCGCGGTCGAGAAGGAAGCGCTCGACGCATTGGCGCAGAAGGGCGTCACCATCGTGGCGGTCGACCGCGAACCGTTCCGCAAGCGCGTGCTGCCACAGACTGACCGCTTCATCCAGGCGCATCCTGATGCCAAACAGATCGTCGAGGCGATCCGCGCCGTTCAGGCCTAGTCCCAGCCTGCGCGAAAGCACGACCGCGTGACCGCCGCCACGGCGCCCACGACCGCGGAAGCCCGCTCCGCCACCAGGCTGCTGCTGGTCGTGACCGACGTGGTGGCGGCGCTGATGCTCGCCGCCGACCTCGCGGTGGTGATCGTCTCCGTGACGTTACGCTCCTTGTTCCTGACCCCGGTCGAGTGGTCGGACGACGTCGCGCGCGGCCTCATGGTCGGGTCGAGCTTCTTCGGCGCCGCGAGCGCCCTCGCGCGCGGCGAAAATCCCGGCGTGAGCTTCTTCGTCGATAAGCTGCCGCCAACGGCACGCCAGGTCGTCCAGGGCGCCTGTGCGTTGCTCGCGACGCTGGTCGCCGCCTACGCGGCCTGCAACGCATTCGCGATGGGCTGGCTCACCACCGGACAGACGACCGGCTCCGGCCTGCCGCTGCAATGGACCTTCTATCCGATGGGCGCCGGCTGCCTGTGCATGGCGGTTTTCGCCGCCGAGTCGTTCCTCCGCCGGCCGTGGCGTGAAAGCCTCACGGCACTCGTGGCGGTGCTCGCCTGCGCCGGGCTCTATCTCGCCTGGAATGCGCTCTCGCCCGCGACCGTGCCGTCGTCGCAGGCACTGATGCTCGCCGGCTTCGTGCTCACCCTCGTCGCCGGCCTGCCAATCGGCTTTGCACTCGCACTCGCGGCGCTGATCTATATCTGGGTCGAGGGGGCGCTGCCCGGAGTCATCTTCGCCCAGCAGATGGCGCGCGGGATCGACAATTTCGTGCTGCTCGCGATTCCGTTCTTCATCCTGGTCGGCTACCTGATGGAGGCGAACGGGATGTCGGTGCGCCTGATCGAGCTGCTGCAGCGGCTGGTCGGACACATGCGCGGCGGGTTGAACGTCGTGATGGTCGCCTCGATGGTGCTTTTTTCCGGCATCTCCGGCTCGAAGATGGCGGACGTCGCCGCGGTCGGCGCCGTGATGATCCCGGCCGCGCGCCGCTCGCAACAGAATCCCGGCCGCGCGGTGGCGCTGCTCGCGGCTTCCGCCGTGATGGCGGAGACCATCCCGCCCTGCATCAACCTGATCATCCTCGGCTTCGTCGCCAATCTCTCGATCGGCGGTCTGTTCATGGCCGGGCTGCTGCCCGCCGGGCTGATGGCGGCGGCGCTGATCGCCGTGTCGATCATCTTCGGCAGGCGCGCGCAGGCCGCCGACGCGATGCCGGCCGGATCGGCGCTGCCGATGTGGATCGGCGCTCTGGTCTCGTTCGGGCTGATCGCGTTGATCTTCATCGGCTTCAAAAGCGGATTTGCGACGGCGACCGAAATATCCGCCTTCGCGGTGCTCTATGCGTTGCTGGCAGGCCCGATCTTCTTCCGCGAGCTCTCGCCCGCCGCCGCCGCGCGCTGCTTCGTGCACGCCGCCGCGCGCTCCGGGCTCGTGCTGTTCATCGTCGCCGCCGCCCAGTCGCTCGCCTTTGCATTGACGCTGCAGCAGGTGCCGCAGACGCTCGCGCACGCGATGATCGGGCTCACGCAGAGCGGCGGAGTCTGGCTCTTCATGGTGCTGTCGATCGCGATCCTCATCGTGATGGGCTCGGTGCTCGAAGGAGCCGCCGCGCTGATCATCTTCGGACCGCTGCTGATCCCGGTCGCCGGGCAGCTCGGGATCGCGCCGCTGCAGTTCGGGGTCGTGCTGGTCATTGCCATGGGTATCGGGCTCTTTGCCCCGCCGCTCGGCCTCGGCCTCTATGGCGCCTGCCTGATCGGGCGCGTCCCGATCGAGGAGACCGTCAAGCCGATTCTCGTCTACCTGGGCCTGCTGCTGCTCTGCCTGCTGCTGATCGCTTTCGTGCCGTCGATCAGCCTCCTGCTGCCGCGCGCGCTCGGCTATTGAGGCGAACGCAAGCGATGATTTCCGCATGAAGGTCCTCCTCACCCATGCACCGCAGGCCCGCCGTCAATATTACGGTGAGCGGGCGCTCGCGGCGCTGGGCGAGATCGCCGAGGTCCGCCTCAATGAGCGCGAGCACGCGCTGACACCGGCCGAGTTGATCGGCGCTGCAGCCGACGTCGATGTCATCATCGCCGATCGCCTGACGTCCGGCCCGGCCGAGGTCTTTCGCGCTCTCCATTCGCTCAGGGCTTTCCTGCGGGTCGCGGTCGACATCCGCAATATCGATGTCGGCGCGGCGAGCGCCGCCGGCGTGCTGGTCACGCGGGCGCGGCCCGGCTTCATGACCGCGGTCGCCGAGCTTGCGCTCGGCTTCCTGGTCGATCTCGCACGCGGCATCTCGCGCGCGAGCGCCGACTACCATGCGGGTCGCCCGCCGCAGATCCGCATGGGACGCGAGCTCGCCGGCGCGACCGCCGGCATCATCGGTTATGGCGCGATCGGCCGCCATCTTGCCCCGATGCTCGCCGGCCTCGGCATGCGCGTCCTCATCGCCGACCCGCATGTGCGGGCGGAGGAGGGCGCCTTCACGCAGGTCGATCTGGACGCGCTTCTCGCCCGGGCGGATTACGTCATCTGCCTGGCGGTTGCGACCGCGGAAACCGAGAACCTGATCGACGCGCGTGCGTTCGCGCACATGCGGCCGCAGGCCTGCTTCATCAATCTGTCGCGCGGCAATCTCGTCGATGAGGCGGCGCTGCTGCAGGCTCTGCGCACGGGCAGGATCGCGGGCGCCGCGATGGATGTGGGCCGCGCCCTCGACCAGATGCCCTCACCCGAGCTGGCTGCGCTGCCGAACGTCATCGCGACGCCGCACATTGGCGGACTCACCCCACAAGCTGTCGAGGCGCAGGCGTTCGAGACCGTGCGCCAGCTCGCGGCGATCAAACGAGGGGAGGCGCCGGACGGCGCCGTCAACGCGGATGCATGGACGCGGCGGCCGCGCGGGTTCGCCTAGGAACTCGGTCGCGTCCGTTCCGGCTGCCTCAGTACGATGGAAATGGCTTTTCCGCCAACAAACTGGGAACAAATTCTTCATTCGCGGGTTTAAGGCGATGGCTCTCGCATCAGCGGTATTTCCGATGCGGTTGGCCAGCCGCGCCGCCGCCATTTTGCGGACGGTCGCATGAACTGGGCAGCGCCAGGCGCGAAAAGGCCGCCAAGGAGCCGCGATGGCCGACGATAACGTTCACTGGTTGCGAAATACCTATGGCCCAGCGCTGCGCGTGTTCTACGCCGAGCTTCTGCGCGAGCCAGTCCCGCAACGATTCAAGGACCTGCTGGCGCGGCTCGAAGCCGAGGCCGCCGTCGCCGACGGCAAGGCACCGCCGGAGGCGGGCGCCATGGCCAAGCCGACCGACCAGCCAGTCGACGCGTCCGAATGAACGGCAGCGGGACGCGGCGACCGGCGCAGAATTTCCCAGGCGCTATTTGTCGACCGCGCCGCCGCTGTCGGCCCAATCCTTGAAGCCGCCGAGGTTGTAGACGCGCTCGTAGCCCAGATCCTTGAGCATCTTGCCGGCGAGCGCCGCCCGGCCGCCCGACCCGCAGTAGAGGATGACGGTCTTGTCCTTGGCGAAGCTCTTGTCGTGCGAGGGCAGGTCGGGATCGGCGCGGAATTCGAGCATGCCGCGCGAGACGTGGACGGCGCCGGCGACCTTGCCGCTCGCCTGCACCTCGGGCGCATCGCGGACGTCGACCACGAGCGTATCGCCCTTGGCGATCATGTCGCGCGCCTGCGCGGGGGTCACGCGCGGCACCGCGGCGTTGGCGGCTTCCAGCATCTGCTTGACGCTCGTGGGCATCGGGTCCTCCTGGGGTGATCGGGTTCTTTGGGCAGCGTCGGTCGGGCGAAGCATATATGCTGGTGCAGGCTGAAAGCATCAACGGTCAAGGCCGATGCCGGATATCACCAACCAGCCCCCGCCGCTCGAACCGTACGACCTCTTCGCCAGCGACCGCGTCCTGCGCGAGGCCGTACCGCGCGAGCAGGCGGGCTGGGCGCAGGCCGATCTCGCCGTGCTCGGTCGCAAGCTCGGCGAGGCCGCGACCATCCGTCTCGGCTTCGAGGCCAACCGCAACCCGCCGGTTCTGCGCGCGTTCGATCGCTACGGTCACCGCATCGACGAGGTCGATTTCCATCCCGCGTGGCACGCGCTGATGGCGATCGCGGTGGGCGCCGGGCTGCCGGCGCGCCCGTGGGCGCAACCGCGCGCCGGCGCGCACGTCGCGCGCGCCGCCGGCGCCTACATGCTGGCGCAGGTCGAGAGCGGGGTCTTCTGCCCGGTCGCCATGACCTATGGCGCGGTGCCGACCCTCGAGCAGAATCCGGCGCTCGCCGCCGAATGGCTGCCGCGCATCTTTTCCGAGCACCACGATCCGCGTTTCGTGCCGGCGCGCGAGAAGCGGTCGGCGCTGATCGGCATGGCGATGACCGAGAACCAGGGCGGCTCGGATCTGCGCACCAATACGACGCGCGCCGAGCCGGCGGGCGGCGACGGCCCGCGGCGCTTCTTCCGCCTCAACGGCGCCAAATGGTTCATGTCGGCGCCGATGTGCGATGCCTTCCTGGTGCTCGCGCGCAGCGACGCCGGGCTCGGCTGCTTCTTCGTGCCGCGGTGGAGAACGTCAGGAAAGCGCAACGGCATCCATCTCGTCCGCCTCAAGGACAAGCTCGGCAACCGCTCGAACGCCTCGAGCGAGGTCGAGCTCGTCGACGCCGAGGCCGAGCTGATCGGCGAGGAGGGGCGCGGCATCCCGACCATCATCGAGATGAGCAATCTGACGCGGCTCGACTGCGCGATCGGCTCGGCGGCGCTGATGCGCGCCGCGACCGCGCAGGCGATCCATCACGCCATGCACCGCGTCGCCTTTCAGAAGAAGCTCGTCGATCACGCCCTCATGACGAACGTGCTCGCCGATCTCGCGCTCGAAACCGAGGCAGCGGCCGCGCTCGCGCTGCGGCTCGCGCGCGCCTACGACGAGGACAGCGAGGCCGCCGCGGTTTGGCGGCGCGTCGTCACGCCGGCAGCCAAATTCCGGATCTGCAAGCGCGCGCCGGCGCTCGCCGCCGAGGCCATGGAGGTGCTCGGCGGCAGCGGCTACGTCGAGGAATGCGTGCTGCCGCGCATCTATCGCGAGGCGCCGGTCAACTCGATCTGGGAGGGCTCCGGCAACGTGATGTGTCTCGACGTGCTGCGCGCGATCGAGCGCACGCCGCGCGCCACCGACGTGCTGGCGCAGGAGCTTGCCGAGGGCGCCGCCGCCGATGCGCGCATGAAGGCTTTCGTTGCCGATCTCATGCGCCGGCTCGCGAGCCCGGCACGTCATGATGAGGCGCAGGCGCGCCGGCTTACCTGCGATCTCGCGCTCGCGCTGCAAGCATCGTTGCTGCTGCGCCACGCTCCGTCGGGGGTCGCGGAAGCCTTCTGCGCCGCACGGCTTGTCGGCGAGGGAGGGGGAGTCTTCGGGGCGCTGCCGCCGGGGATCGACCTGCGGGCGATCGTGGAGCGGGCGGCCCCAGTGAATCGGTAAGAACGGCCAGCGAGCTCCGATAGGACGGTTTACGGAACCCCCGACTTCGGCAGGTTCGCGGTTGTGGCGGGACCGGCGCCGACCGAGCCGGTGACGTCGCCGCGCAGATCCGGCGTGGGCGCAGAAGGCGCGAACTGCGAGCCGAGCGGGGCGACGCCGAAGTTGGGCGGGCTCGGGGCCGCCAGCGCTGGCGTCGTGGTCGCGGCGCGCTCGGCCATGTCGCTGTCCGGCAGGTTCTGGTGCCCGACCGGCGCGCCGTTCGGCACCCACTGGTCCGGCGTCGTCGGGGTCGCGGGCTGGGTCGGGCTCGCCGGCACCACCTGGACGATGTGATAGCCGCGCCGCTTCAGCTCGCGCAGCAATTGCGGCAGCATGAGCGCGGTGCGCGGCTGGATGTCGTGCAGCAGCAGCACGCCCTTATGGTGCTGCTCGAGGCGGGTGAGCGCGCGGCGCAGCACCTCGGACGAGCTGATATGCGTCCAGTCGTCGGCGGGAAAGTCCGCGCTCCACACCATGATCTTGCGCTCGGCGAGGAAGTTCTCCACCGTATTGGCGCGCAAGAGTCCGGGGATGCGGAAGAACGGCGCGACCTTGTCGGGATCGCCCAGTGCCGCCCCGACCGACGCGATGCCGTCGTCGACCTCTTTCTGCACCTGTGGCAGCGACATGTGCTCGAAGCGCAGCGGATGGTTCTGGCTGTGCGTGCCGATGGTGTGGCCGGCCGCGTAGATCTGCTTCACCACGTCCGGATAGGCGCTCGCCATCCGGCCGACCATGAAATAGGTCGCCTTGACGCATTGCGACGCGAGGGTCTCCAGCACCCGCTTCGAGTAGGGCGGCAGCGGGCCGTCGTCGAAGGTCAGCACCACCTCGTGATCCTGCAGCGGCAGGCTCTCGTGATACTGCATGGTGCCGATCCTGGGATGCGCGGCCGGGTCGACGACGAGCACGCGGCTGGTGCCGAGCGCATTGGGATTGCCGGGACAATCCGTCCCGGCGGCCGCGGCCGGGACCGCGAAACCAACGGCGAGCACAGCCAGCAAGGCACGAACGAGCATTGCAAAAACACCTTGTCGCGAGAGGGCGCTACACTAGGTCCGCAGCGGAGGCCGCGCCAACTTCATCGTCGGTTAGCCATAAGAATTTGTTAATAGCGTGGATTTCGGATGACAGTTCTGTCGCGGGGCGGGGACCCCCCTGGCAAGTCGACGGCGATGATCAGCTGGCCGGCACCACGTGCACCACGTGATAGCCGCGCGCCTTGAGGGCGCGCAAGAGGGCCGGGACCATGTTGGCGGTTTGCGCGCGCGTGTCGTGCAACAGGATGATGCCGCCCCCGGCGGCATCGAGCCGATGCAGGAGCAGCGCGAGCTCCTGCTGCGGCGTCATGGAATTCCAGTCGCTCGCCCACAGGTCGGCGCCGAACACGACGAGGCCGCGCTTCTGCATGTCGTCGAGCAGCGCGGGCGACGCCGCGAAGCCCGGGAAGCGGAAGAATGGCGTACGCGGCTTCGCGCTGCTCGCGCCATAGACCGCACGCTCAACCGCCGAGATGCCATGATCGACCTCGGCATCCGCCGCCGCGAGCGACATCTTGCTGAGCAGCGGATGCGCGAAGCTGTGATGCGCGATCGTGTGTCCTTCGGCGAGCTCACGCTGCGCCAGCGCCGGCGCCGCGAGCGCGTTGCGGCCGAGCAAGAAGAAAGTTGCGTGCACGCATTCGTGCTCGAGGGCGTTCAGCACCTTCGGCGTCGTGCTGGGCCACGGCCCATCGTCGAAGGTGAGCACGACTTCCCTCGCGGCCAGCGGAAGCGTCGACGGGAATTGCTTGCGCCCGACGCGCGGCGTGGTTGTTGCGCTGACGCTCAGCACGCGTTCCGTGCCGAGCGCGTCGGTGTTTCCCGGGCACGGCTGCGCCAGCGCGGCGAGCGGCGCGAGCGTGCCGACGAGCGCAATCAAGATGCGAAACACGCCCCGCCTCAACCGCGGAGACGCATTGGCGTGAGGCGGGAAATACTCGCGTGAGTAGCACCGAATCGGGAAATTCGCATCTGCTGACGCATCCTCATGCAACATGTCACAGCGCGGCGGGGTGCCGGAGCCGCATCCCAGGCTGCATTTCAGGCCAATTTCAGAACATTCCGCGGGTCATCGACAGCCTATTAACGTTCTGCGCTTACAACGTGGACGCGTCGGAGCAGGACTCCCGCGCGTCGGACTGCGGCCATCGAGTATCGCATGCGTTCCCCGAACACGAGAGCCGCCCGGCCGCGCCAAATGTCGCGGCTGATCGCGCCGTTCGCCCTCGTGATGTTCGCCGGCTTCGCGGCCTGCGCCGTCTTCGGCTACGTCGTGGCGCGCCAGAGCGACGCGCACCACCAGGACCAGCGGCGCGCCGCGCTGCTCGGCGTCGTCGACGAGTACCGCAACGTGTTCGCCGACATGACGCGCGACGCGGCGAGCGATCTCGCGGCCGGCGGTATGGGCGCCGGCGCCGATCTGGCGCGCGCGATCACGCCGGTCGGCCTTGCGCGCTATCGCCACGAGCGAGCCTGCGTGATCGACGCCGACGGCAAGCTGCTCGCCGCCTACCCGGGCGCCGATCACGTGCCTCATGCCGCGATGCGCGTGGTCGACGATTTTCGCGCCGGGACCGCGGCGGCGACCGACGGCGAGGCGCCGGTCGCGACCGAGGTGGTCCTGCTCGATGGGGAGCCCGCGCTGGTCGCCGTTGCGCCGATCCGCAGCGCCGGCGCGAACGAGCCCGCCGATGCGCGAGTGCCGCTGCTGGTGCGTTCGAAGCGGCTCGATGCCGGCCTGATCGGCGCCTTCGAGAGGATGTCCGGCGTCTCCGAGCTCGCCTTCGACGCCGAGGCGCCGCACGCCGATCGCGACGTGCAGTCCCTGCTCGATCCGCAGGGCCGCATCGTCGGCTGGCTCTCATGGAAGCGCGAGCATCCCTCCATGGACGCGGTGCTGCGGCTCGTGCCGCTGCTCGGCGCGGTCGCCGCCTGCCTGATCGCGTTCGCGTCGATGTCGATCCGCCAGATCGGCGACGCGACCCGCCGCCTCGCCGCGAGCGAGGCGGAGGCGCACACGATCGCCTACGAGGATGCGGTGACCGGCCTGCCCAACCGCCGCATGATGTCCGACCTGCTCGACGCCGCGCTCGCCGAGCGCGGCACCGGCAACGTCAGCTTCGCGCTTCTCGACATCGACGGCTTCAGCGATATCAACGAAGCCCTCGGCGAGCAGGGAAGCGACGAGCTTCTCGCCGCGGTCGCCGAGCGGCTGCGCGCCGTGATGCCGCGCGACGTGACGCTCGGCCGCGTTGGCCCGAGCGAGTTCGCAATCGTCGCCACCGATCCGGCCGGCGCCCAGGGCCTCGCGGCGGCGCAGGCCGCCGTCAAGGTGATGCTGCGGCCGCTGTGGATCGCCAACCAGGCGGTGCAGACCGGCGTCACGGTTGGCCTGGTGCAAGCGCCCCGCGACGGCGACACGCGCGAGGAGCTCAACCGGCGCGCCGATCTCGCGCGCCGGGCCGCGCAGGCGAGCGCAATTCGCATTTGCGGCTTCGATCCCGACATGGAGCAGGAGTTCCAGGACCGCCTCTTCATCAAGCGCGAGCTGCGTCGCACCCTCGCGGAGAAAGGCTTCGACGTGCACTACCAGCCGATCGTCGCGGCCGAGGGGCAGCGCATCGTCGGCGTCGAGGCGCTACTGCGCTGGAACCACCCGACCCGCGGCATGATTCCGCCCACCGAATTCATTCCGGTCGCCGAGCAGACCGGGCTCATGGTGCAGCTCGGCGAGTTCGTGCTGCGCCGCGCGCTCGCCGACGCGGCGCGCTGGCGCGACGTCTACGTCGCGGTCAACATGTCGCCGCACCAGATGCGCGATCGTGCGCTCGTGAACCTCGTCGCCGCGGTGCTCGCCGATACCGGCATGCCGCCGGAACGGGTGGTGCTGGAGGTGACCGAGGGCGTGCTGATCGACAATCCGGACGAGGCGAAAGAACGCCTCGATCAGCTGCGCGCGCTCGGCGTCAAGATCGCGCTCGACGACTTCGGTTCGGGCTATTCGAGTCTCAGCTATCTGCGCAAGTTCCCATTCGACAAGCTCAAGATCGACAAGGAGTTCGTCGCCCCGCTCGGCCGCTCGTCGGACGGCGGCGTCATCATCCAGGCGATCATGGCGCTCGGCCGGGCGCTCGGGCTCACGGTCCTGTGCGAGGGCGTCGAGACCGAGGAGCAGCGCATCCTGCTGCGGCTCGCCGGCTGCGACGAGATGCAGGGCTTCCTATTCGCCAAGCCCGCCCCGCGCGCCGCCATCGATCGGCTGATCGCCGCGCAGCAGGGCGGCGAGGCGGCGCGCAAGGCGAGTGCGTGAAAGGGCGCGAGTAGCGAATGGCGAGTAGCGAGTAGGCGCGGATCTATTCGCCATTCGCTATTCGCCGCCCCTTCGTTACAATGCCTCGCCAAAGAGGCACCCCATCATGATCCCCAACGCATGGTCCGGTTTCGACTTCGGGCTCGGCGAGAACGCCGAGCAGCTGCGCGAGATGGTGCGCGGTTTCGCCCAGGACGAGATCGCGCCGCGGGCCGAGGCGATCGATCGGAGCAACGAGTTTCCGCGCGACCTGTGGCCCCGCATGGGCGCGCTCGGCCTGCATGGCATCACGGTCGAGGAGGAGTTCGGCGGTTCCGGGCTCGGCTATCTCGAGCACTGTGTCGCCATGGAGGAGGTCTCGCGCGCCTCGGCGGCGGTCGGCCTCTCCTACGGGGCGCACTCGAACCTGTGCGTCAATCAGATCCGCCGCAACGGCACGGCCGAGCAGAAGCGGCGCTACCTGCCCAAGCTCGTCTCCGGCGAGCACGTCGGCGCGCTCGCCATGTCCGAGCCGGGCGCCGGCTCCGACGTCGTCTCGATGAAGACGCGCGCCGACAAGCGCGGCGACCGTTACGTGCTCAATGGCTCGAAGTTCTGGATCACCAACGGCCCGGTGGCCGAGACGCTCGTGGTCTATGCCAAGACCGATCCGAACGCCGGCGCCCGCGGCATCACGGCATTCCTGATCGAGAAGGGTTTTGCCGGTTTCTCCACGGCGCAGAAGCTCGACAAGCTCGGCATGCGCGGCTCCGACACCTGCGAGCTCGTCTTCCAGGACTGCGAGGTGCCGGCCGAGAACGTGCTCGGGCAGGTGGGGCAGGGCGTCAACGTGCTGATGTCCGGGCTCGACTACGAGCGCGTGGTGCTCGCCGCCGGCCCGCTCGGCATCATGCAGGCCTGTCTCGACGTCGTGCTTCCGTATGTGCACGAGCGCAAGCAGTTCGGCGCGCCGATCGGCTCGTTCCAGCTCATGCAAGGCAAGCTCGCCGACATGTACGTGACCATGAACGCCGCCAAGGCCTATGTCTACGCGGTGGCGCGCGCATGCGATTCCGGCAAGACCACGCGGGAGGATGCGGCCGGCGCGATCCTCTACGCCGCCGAGCGCGCGACCGCGGTCGCGCTCGACGCCATTCAGTGCCTCGGCGGCAACGGCTACATCAACGATTATCCGACCGGCCGCCTGCTGCGCGACGCCAAGCTCTACGAGATCGGCGCCGGCACGAGCGAGATCAGGCGCATGCTGATCGGGCGGGAGATCTTCGACAAGACCGCGTGAGCCATTGTGCGGCCGCGCGCGACAGGCAAGTTTTCGCCGCTCCGGGCCGATAAAACCGAGGTGAGCCTATGACACTACGACTGTCGATCCTCGTCGCCATGGCGGCCGCGTTCCTGGTCGACACCTCCCACGCCGCCGCAGCCGGCCAGGACGACACGGCGATCCGCGCCTGCGCGCAGAAATACGTCGATGACATCGACGAAGGCGAACGCCATTGCATTTTTGCGATCGTCGCCGATCCATGCACCGAAAAGCCGGAGAACCAGAGCACCGTCGCGACCGCCGAGTGCTACGACCGCGAGCGCAAGATCTGGGACGCGCTGCTCAACGAGAACTTCCGCGCGCTCGGCGCCGACCTCGACGAGGCCCAGAAGGTCAAGTTGCGCGACATGCAGCGCGCCTGGATCGCCTATCGCGATACGACCTGCAGCTTCTACCACGACAAGATCCGCGGCACGATGGCGACCTCGATGGCGGCCGCGTGCGTAGCGCGCGAGACGGCGCGCCGCGCGCTGCTGCTCAAGGTTTTTCAGGGTCTGTGATACGGCTTCCGCGTTCCGGTTATCGCATGTGAGTGGGCCCAGTCGGTGTTCTTGTGGCGTACCGCTGCCTATATCGAGGACGGTTGAGGTTTTCGCATGCAGTTCGTCGAAGCAAACGGCGCAAGAATTCCGGCGGTCGGGCTCGGCACGTGGGAGCTGCGCGGGCGCAGCTGTGCGCGGGCGGTCGAGCAGGCGCTCCGCCTCGGCTATCGCCACATCGACACCGCCGAGATGTACGACAACGAGCGCGAGGTCGGGGACGGTCTGCGCGCCTCGCGCGTTGCCCGCCGCGAGGTCTTCGTCACCA
Source organism: Xanthobacteraceae bacterium (assembly GCA_035293985.1). Lineage (GTDB taxonomy): Bacteria > Pseudomonadota > Alphaproteobacteria > Rhizobiales > Xanthobacteraceae > JAVDCA01. Next base: position 583,263 of record DATGLS010000048.1, on the reverse strand, counting down.
CCAAGGTATGGCAGACTCACCTGTCGCCGCCCGAGCTCGAGCGCGCCACCAAGGAGAGCCTCGTGCGGCTACGTCTCACCGAGGTGGACCTGCTGCTGATCCATTGGCCCAACCCGCAGATTCCGCTCGCCGAGACGATCGGCGCCCTGTGCAAGATGAAGAAGGTCGGCTACGCACGCCATATCGGGGTGTCGAATTTCACGGTGCCGATGCTGCGCGAGGCGGTCCGGCTCGCGACCGAGCCGCTGGTCACCAATCAGATCGAGTGGCACCCCTATCTCGACCAGAGCAAGGTGGTCGCCGAGGCGCGCCGGCTCGGGCTGTCGATCACGGCCTATTCGCCGATCGCCCGCGGTCGCGCCGCCGGCGACAAGATGCTCAAAGCGATCGGCGCGGCGCACAAGAAGACGGCCGGGCAGGTCAGCCTGCGCTACCTCGTGCAGGAGGGCGCCGTCGTCATCCCGCGCACCTCCAAGGTCGAGCGGCTCGAGGAGAACATGTCGATCTTCGATTTCGCGCTGAGCGACGCCGAGATGGAGCAGATCCGCGAGCTCGCCCGCCCGAGCGGCCGCATCGTCAACTGGGGCGGCGCGCCGGATTGGGATGAGTGAGGTCGCGAGTGCTTCCGCACAACAGCCGTCATGCCCGCGAATGCGTCGCGAATGCGGGCATCCACGTCTTTTTTCCGGGCCAGACGTGGATGGCCGGGACAAGCCCGGCCATGATGAATAAATAAGAGCCATGGCGTTACCCATTGGCCGCGAAAGCCCCGACAGCGCGCTCGTCCTTTTCTCCGGCGGGCAGGATTCGACCGTTTGCCTCGCCTGGGCGCTGCAGCGCTTTGCCCGGGTCGAGACGGTGGGCTTCGCCTATGGCCAGCGCCATGCGGTCGAGCTCACGGTGCGGCCGCGGCTGCGCGAGATGATCGCCAAGCTCGATCCGGTGTGGGCCGGGCGGCTCGGCGAGGACCACATCGTCGACATGACGGGGCTCGGGGCGATCTCGGATACGTCGCTCACCCGTGCGGTCGCGATCGAGGTCGCGCAGAGCGGCCTTCCGTCGACCTTCGTGCCCGGCCGCAATCTCCTGTTCTTCTGCTACGCGGGCGCGATCGCGTATCGGCGTGGCGCGCGGCACATGGTCGCCGGCATGTGCGAGACCGATTACTCCGGCTATCCGGATTGCCGCGACGACACCATCAAGGCGATGCAGCTCGCGCTCAACCTCGGCATGGAGCGCAACTTCGTCATCCATACGCCGCTGATGTGGATCGACAAAGCGGAGACTTTCGCTCTCGGCCATGCGCTCGGCGGCGCCCCTTTGATCGACCTGCTGGTCGAGCATACCCACACCTGCTATCTCGGCGACCGTTCGCAATGGCACCCCTGGGGCTATGGCTGCGGCGAGTGCCCGGCCTGCCAGTTGCGCGCGCAGGGTTTCGCCAAATGGCAGCAGTCGCGGACCAACGCGCCGAAGGCCCGATGAGCGACGCAGGCAACGCGCGTCGCCGTCGTCGCGAAGGCATCATCTTTCTCGTCCTGTTCGGCCTGACGATCCCCGCGGCCAACTGGCTGATCGGCCACGCCGGCACGGTGTGCGCCGCGAATGGCCCCTGTCTCATCCCGGTCGCGCCCGGCCTGATGGCGCCGTCCGGCGTCACCATGGTCGGCATCGCGCTGGTGCTGCGCGATCTCACCCAGCGCCGGCTCGGCGTTTCGGTCTCGGTGCTCGCCATCATTGCGGGCGCTGCGCTCTCGGCGCTGCTCGCCCCGCCCGCGCTCGTGATCGCCTCGGCGGCGGCCTTCCTGCTGTCGGAGGGCGCCGACCTCCTGGTCTATACGCCACTCGCGCGCCGGCGCCTCGTGCTCGCCGTGATCGCGTCGGGTATCGCGGGCCTCGTGGTCGATTCCATCGTCTTCCTCTGGCTCGCGTTCGGCTCGCTCGATTTTCTCGCCGGCCAGACGGTCGGCAAGGCCTGGATGGTGCTGCTGTCGATCCCCTTCATCGCCTGGCTGCGTCGCCGCGACGAGCGGCTGGGCCTGCGTCCCGCCTGAACTCCATCGCCCACCCACGAGGCCTTCAATGAGCTCGGACAAGTACGACAAGCTGCGCCACGTCACCACCGCCACCATTACGACGATGCTGCTCAAGAAGGGCATCCGCCGCTGCTGGATGGACGGCCCGATGCCGCTCGCGCATTCGGGCCGGCGGCTGATCGGCCCGGCCTTCACGCTGCGCTTCGTGCCGGTGCGCGAGGACCTGGCGACGCCCGAGAGCTGGGGCAAGCCGATCTCGACCCGCGCCGCCATCGAGGCCATGCCGGACGGCTGCATCGCGGTCGCCGACGCCATGGGGGTGCAGACGGCCGGCATCTTCGGCGACATTCTGGTGATGCGCATGGCCCGCCGCGGCGTCACGGCGCTCGTCACCGACGGGGTGATCCGCGACAAGGCCGGGGTGGTCGCGACCAAGCTGCCGGTCTGGTGCCGCGGCACGGCGGCGCCGGCCTCGGTCAATGGGCTCACCTTCGTCGGCTGGAACGAGCCGATCGCCTGCGGCGGCTGCGCGATCTTTCCCGGCGACCTGATCGTCGCCGACGACGACGGCGCGGTGGTGATCCCGCAGGCGCTGATCGACTTCGTGATGACGGAAGGCGAGGAGCACGAACGCTATGAGACCTGGGTGGTGAGCGAGGTCGAGAAGGGCGTGCCGCTGCCGGGCCTCTATCCGGCCAACGACGAGGCGAAGAAGCGCTACGAGGATTGGAAGAAGCGGAAGTGAGATGAGTCCCCCCGTCATGGCCGGGCATAGCCGTTCGCAGAATGGCGTCGCTTCGCTCGCCTATGTGCCAGCGATCCATGTCTTTGCGGCGGGTGAAGAAAGACGTGGATGCCCGCATTCGCGGGCATGACGGAGCGGGTGAGATGTTTTTCATCCTCTCAAAGGTCCTCGGCTTCTTCGCGCTGCCGTCAGACGATGCCGCGGTGCTCGTGGCGGTGGGCGTCATCCTCCTGTTCACCGAATTCAAGCGCACCGGCCGAGCGCTGGCGACACTCGGCACGATCCTCCTGCTCGTCGCCGGCCTGACGCCGCTCGGCAATGCGCTGATGCTGCCGCTCGAGCAGCGCTTTCCGCCGTGGGATGCCTCGCGTGGGGCGCCGACCGGCATCATCGTTCTTGGCGGCGCGATCGGGCCGGAGCTGTCGGCGGCGCGCGGCACACCCGATCTGAACGAGTCGGCCGAGCGCGTCACCGCGACGGCGGCGCTGGCGCGGCAATATCCCGATGCGCGCATCATCTACAGCGGCGGCGATGCGCGGCTCGTGCTCAAGGGCGGCAACGAGGCGCAGTACGCGATCGTGCTGTTCGAGAGCCTCGGCATTCCGGCGTCGCGCATCGCGGCCGAAAGCCGCTCGCGCAACACCATCGAGAACGCCCGCTTCAGCAAGGCGATCGCCAACCCCAGGCCCGGCGAGCGTTGGCTGCTGGTGACCTCCGCCTATCACATGCCGCGCGCGATGGGCGCCTTTCGCCAGGCCGGCTTCCCGGTCGAGGCCTATCCGGTCGACTGGCGCACGCGCGGGCCGATCGACCTCGTGATGCCGATGGAGTCGGTCACGGCCGGCCTGCGCCGCACCGATACGGCCGTGCATGAGTGGGTCGGGCTTTTTGCATACTGGCTGACGGGCCGCAGCGCGGCCCTGTTTCCCGGCCCGTGAGCCTCAGGTAAAGTGGCGAATAGGGAGTGGCGAATAGCGAATGGAGGCGCGCCTCCTCTAATCGCTATTCGCTACCCGCCATTCGCTTTTCCTGCGAGGTCCCGATGCCCGCCCACACGATGAGCCACTTCACCATCCTCACCAAGGACGTCGCCGCGACCGAGGCGTTCTATGCCGAGATGCTCGGCCTGAAGGTCGGCTATCGCCCGCCGATCAGCCGGCCCGGCGTGTGGCTCTACGCGGGTGACCAGCCTATCCTCCATGTGATCGACCCGGTGAAGATGCCGGCGGAGCCGGCCGGCGTGCTCGACCACATGGCATTCAACGCCACCGGCATCAAGGAGGTCGCCGGCAAGCTCAAGGCGCGCGGCATCGAGTATGCGTTGCAGCAGCAGGGCGAGACCGGCACCTGGCAGATGTTCTTTCTCGACGTGAACGGCGCCAAGGTCGAGCTCAATTTCGAGAAGGACGAGCCGGGCGCGCAGGAACTGCGCAACCGCTGAACGCGCGAATAGCGAATAGGGAGTGGCGAATAGGGAATAGGAAGAGCGATCGGCGTCTGCTCGCCATTCGCTATTCGCTATTCGCCTACAAGGAGGACGCCATGAATATCCACACCCCGATCGCCACCAAGGACCAGGTGAGCGCTGCCGAGTGGGAGGCGCGCGTCGACCTCGCCGCCGTCTATCGGCTGGTCGCCCACAACGGCTGGGACGACGTGATCTACAATCACTGCTCGATGCGCGTGCCGGGCGAGCCGACCAAGTTCCTGATGAAGCGGCACGAGCTGCTGTGGACCGAGGTGACGGCGTCGAACCTCGCCAAGGTCGACATGAACGACGATCTCGACGAGTCCGCCGGCGTCAACCGGCCGGGCTTCACGCTGCATGGCGGCGTGATGCGCGGGCGGCCGGACGTGAACTGCGCCGTGCACATCCACACGCAGATCGGCATGGCGATCGCGGGCCGCAAGGGCGGCCTGCGCATGATCTCGCAGGAGGCCGTGCGCTTCTACGGCGGCATCGGCTATCACCCCTACGAGGGAATTACGGAAGATTTCGGCGAGCGTGAGCGCCTGATCAAGAACCTCGGCAACAATCGCGCCATGATCATGCATAACCATGGCCTGCTCACGGTGGGCAAGAGCGCGCGCGACGCCTTCGTGCTGATGCGCCACCTGCACGAGGCGGCCGAGATCCAGCTCATGCTCGAGGCGACCGGCGGCGAGGTCATCGAGATCCCCGACGATGTCTGCCGCAAGACCGTGCAGCAATATGTCGGCCACGACAGCGGCCGCGGCTCCGCCGATTGGCCCGCCTATCTGCGCATGCTCGACAAGATCGATCCGAGCTATCGGAATTAGGCCGGATGCCGTCATGCGCGGGCTTGACCCGCGCATCCACGTCTTTCTCACGAAGCGAAGACGTGGATGGCCGGGAAAGCCGGGCATGATGTGACAACAATGTTCGGAGGCACACCATGCTCGACGTCACCAAATCCGCGCACAGCAAGCCCGCCATTCCGTTCGATGCCGCGCGGCTCGACCGGCTGATGGAGGAGGCCGGCATCGATCTCCTGGTCGCGACCTCCAAGCACAATGTGCAGTATCTCACCGGCGGGCACCGCGCGTTCTTCTTCGACTACATGGACGCGATGGGCTTGAGCCGTTACCTGCCGGTCTTCGTCTATCCCAAGGGCAAGCCCGACAGGGCCGCGTTCTTCGGCCATCGGCTCGAAGGCTTCCAGACGGCCAATGATCCGCTGTGGGTGGCAGAGACGCAGACCACCTCGTCGGGGTCGCTCGACGTCATCGCCAAGGCGGCGGCGTATGTGCATAAGAGCGGCGTCCCGGCGAAGCACATCGGCGCCGAGATGTCGTTCCTGCCGGTCGACTCCGGGGCGGCGCTGCGCGCCGCCTTTCCGGATAGCGAGATGGTCGACGCGCTGTTCGTGCTCGAGCGCCTGCGCTCGATCAAGAGCGCGGACGAGCTCGCCAAGCTCAAGATCGCATCCGAGGCCGTGATCGACTCGATGGTGGCCGTGATTGCGGGCCATGAGCCGGGCGCCACCAAGCGCGAGCTCACCGAGGCGCTGCGGCGCGAGGAGACCAATCGCGGGCTCACCTTCGAGTACTGCCTGATCACGGCGGGCACGAGCCTCAATCGCGCACCCTCGGAGCAGCCGTGGGGCAGGGGTGACATCCTCTCGCTCGATTCCGGCGGCAACTATCACGGCTATATCGGCGACCTCTGCCGCATGGCGATCCACGGCGAGCCGGACGGCGAGCTCGTCGAGCTGCTCGACGAGATCGAGACGATCCAGCGTGCCGCCATGAAGCCGATCAAGGCCGGCGTCATGGGCGGCGAGATCTACGCCGCCGCCGACCCGCTGGTGCGCAAGTCGAAGCAGCACAATCACATGCACTTCCTCGCCCACGGCATGGGCTTGGTCAGCCACGAGGCGCCGCGGCTCACGGCCTCGGGGCCGGTGCCCTACGACGCCTATGACGCGACGCGTCCGCTCGAGTCCGGCATGGTGGTCTCGGTCGAGACCACGCTCGCGCACCCGCAGCGCGGCTTCATCAAGCTCGAGGACACCGTCGTCGTCACCGACAGGGGCTTCGACATCTACGGCGAGGGCGCGCGCGGCTGGAATAGGGGCGGGACGGCGGCGTGAGCGCCTATTGGATCGGCGAGCATCGCGTCACCGATGAGGCGAGGTTTGCCGAATATCTGCGCCAGGCGATCCCGATGATCGAGCGCCACGGCGGGCGCTATCTCACGCGCGCCGGCAGCCACGAGGTGCTGGAGGGCGAGTGGCGACCCAACCGCGTCGTCATCATCGAGTTTCCCGATATGGCGGCGATCAAGGCGTGGTACGGCTCGCCGGAGTATCAGCCGCTGATCGCGCTGCGCCGCGCCGCAGCGGAGGACGTGCTGATCGTCGTCGACGGGATCTAGGTTGGGTCCATCACGGCGCGTCGTGCCCGCGAGGCGAACTGCCGCCGCCACAGCACCGCCACGACCGCGGCGGTGGTCATCATCAGCACATATGGCCCGGCGAACCAGCCGAGATAGCCGAGCGCGAGGAAGAAACCGCGCTGGCCGCGGTTGAAGTGACGGCCGGCGGATTGGAAGAGCTGCGCGGTCGAGCGGATGTGCGCCTGCGCCTGCGGCGTCTCCTTGTCGGCCGCGTGCGGCATCGCGCCGAGCAGGATCGCGACGTAATTGTAGAGCCGGTACGACCAGGCGAACTTGAAGAAAGCGTAAGCGAAGATGATCACGAGGCCGATCGTCTTCGCCTCCCATTGCTCGCGCGTGGTCGGGATGGCGAACGGCAGCGTGCCCATGACGGTGAGCATGTCCTGCGTCGAGCGCAGCAGGCTCAGGGTGCCGCCGATCGCGATCAGCGAGGTCGAGGCGAAGAACGCGGTGCCGTTCTGCAGCGCCGCCATGATCTGCATGTCGACCATGCGGGCGTCGCGGTGCAGCATGCGCTCGATCCACACCTCGCGATAACGGTCCATGTGGGCCGAGAGCCCGTTGCGGCCGGCCGGCGTCCACTCGACCAGGATGGCGTAGAGCACCCAGGCGCCGACGAAGCAGACGAGCGCGGCGACGTCGATCGGCGCGAACAGGTTCATCGCGTGTGGGTGCTCCGGTGCCGCAGGAATCGCGTTTGCCGCAATATTGTCACCGAGGAACCTTTTTGTTTACCAAAACTTAATAAATAAGGCGGGCATCCCCGTGGATTCGCGGCCCAAGCGTTAGTGTGACGCGTCGAGTAGCCGCTGCGTACCGCAGGAGGTGGTCATGTCCATGCATCCGGAGCTGCACCGGGACCATCAAGTCGAGAGTTCGGAGCCCGGCGAATTGTGGATGGCGCTGTGGGTCGGCGCCGCGTTGGTCGCCATGGTGGCATTCTCGTACTGGTTCGGCGCCGGATGAGTGCGGTGGACTGAGTTGCGATTGTAGCGTGTTGCGGACGTAGCGTTCCCGAGTTTTGGAAAGCGGCGCAGCTCCCCGGCTGCGCCGCTTTTCGCTGCGGCGAGGTGGTGCCAGAATATCCAGGCATCGAGAACGGGAGCCTGCGCCGCCATGCCGCAGAACATCACGGTCCACGTCGACGCCCTGGTGGCGGCCGCCGAGCGCGAGATCGAGACACTGTCGGCCGCCGATGCCGTCAAGCTGCACGGCAGCCCGGACGTGGTGTTCGTCGACATCCGCGACCCGCGCGAGCTCGCCCGCGAGGGGCGGGTGCCGGGCGCCTTTCACTGTCCGCGCGGCCTGCTCGAGTTCTGGGTCGATCCGCAAAGCCACTATCACAAGCCGATCTTTGCCGAGGACAAGCGTTTCGTCTTCTTCTGCGCCGGCGGCTTGCGCTCCGCGCTCGCGACGCAGGCCGTGCAACGCATGGGGCTCAAGCCGGTCGCGCACGTCGCGGGCGGCTTCGGCGCCTGGAAGGCAGCGGGCGGGCCGATCGAGGCGCCGGAGCCGCGCAAGTAACTCACAAGCAGATCGATGGAGGTTGGGGTGAGCGAGGCGCGACCGATTTTGGTGGCGGGCGGTGGGCTTGGCGGGCTGAGCGCGGCGCTCGCGCTCGGCCGCAAAGGCTTTCCGGTGCGCGTGCTCGAGCAAGCCGCGAAGTTCGCGCCGATCGGCTACGGCATCCAGCTCGGTCCCAACGTATTCCCGATGTTCGCGCGGCTCGGCATCACCGACGCAGTCATGCGCGAGGCGACGATCCCGAAGAGCATCCTGATGCTCGATGCGCTGTCGGGCGAGGAGGTGACCCACATCCCGACCGGGCCGGCGTTCCGAAACCGCTTCACCCATCCCTACATCATCATCCATCGCGAGGACATTCACCGCGTGCTGATCGAGGCGTGCGCGGCGCTGCCCAACGTCACCATGGAGGGCGGCGCTGCCGTCGCCGGCTTCACCGAGGACGCGGAGGGAGTCGAGGCCGCGCTCGAGGATGGACGTCGCGTGGCCGGCGCGGCGCTGATCGGCGCCGACGGGCTGCGCAGCGCCGTGCGCGCAAGCTGCGTCACCGAAGGCGATCCGATTCCGATCGGCTACGTCGCCCATCGCACCATCGTGCCGATGAACGAGCTGCCGGCGCACATTTCCTATCGCGAGGAGTCGGTGCTGTGGGGCGGCCCGGGGTTCCACATCGTGCACTATCCGCTGCGCCACGGCACCCTGTTCAACCTCGTCGCGGTGTTTCGCACCGCGACCTTCGCGGAACGGCTCGATCCCGCCGCCTATACGGCCGAGGTGCGCAAGACCTACCGTGACGCGCATCCGGTGCTGAAGACGCTGACCGACATGATGGATCTGGGCCGCCGCTGGATCATCGCCGACCGCGATCCGATCCGGCACTGGGGCAGGGGGCGCGTCACGCTGGTCGGCGACGCCGCCCACCCGGTGCTGCAGAGCTTCGCCCAGGGCGCCTGCATGGCGATCGAGGACGGCGTCGTGCTCGGCGAGATGGTCGGGCAGTCAGGCGGCGATCTCGCCGCGGCCTTCGCGCGCTACACCAAGGCGCGGCTGCTGCGCACGGCGCGGCTTGCACTCGAGTCGCGCGCGATCTGGAGCTTCTATCACGCGGAGGGAATTGCCCGCGACGTGCGCAACGACATGTGCGCGCGCTGGGGCGACGACGACCTCTTCCGCTGCCTCGCGTGGCTCTACGACGGAGTTGAGCTGCCGGCCGAGCCGGCGGCGCAGTAGTCCAGCCGCCGAGAATTTTCAAAATGAAATACAATCGATCTGCAATGGACGATGCGACGCCAATTACAATGCAACGCAGTGTGCGAGCGAAAGAAAACGTGCCAGCGCAAGAACGATGGCGAACAATGAAAAAACAATACCACGAACAACAGGAACCCTCGGCGTCGGATCTCGCGAAGAGCTCGACCCTATCTACTCGCTGAAGCCCACCCGAGGCATGCCAGAGCACCCGCGAAAAAACGCTCGGTAAATACAGGCGATTTACAGGGCGCCGCTACGCGCGAAATACAGGAAAAGCCATTGAGTCGGCACAGGAAAGGCGCGCGCGCGGAACAGGGTGATAACAGGAGCGAAAAAACAGGAAGAACGGACTCGTAACAGGAGCTTCTGCTCGGCGGGCGATTGCGGCTTTGGCAGCCCGCCAGCGCACGAGGCAGAGGCCACGCCCTGAAAAAAGCGAAGCGCGTCCGAAGCGGGGCTGCGGACGCGCGAATGTCACTCTGGACTTGATGCCATGCGCCACTCGCCCCGGAATTGGAAGCGGAATCGAATCTATCCCCACTATTCAGGGTTTGCGCCGTTCGTGGGCGTGTAGCCCGCATGAAGCGAAGCGGAGTGAATGCGGGGAGAGGCCGTCCCCGGGTTACGGCCCTACGGGCCTCCATCCGGGCTACGACGCTTTCGTGTGCGCCGCGATCAAGGCCTCGCTCATGCGCACGAGGCGGGCGCCGAGGTCGTCGGCGCCCATGCTCTGCGCGGTCACGCGCGCGCCCTCGATCAGCAGCAGGAACTCGTCCGCCAGCATCTCGGGCTCGGTGAGGCCCGCGCGGTCGCACAGCCGGATCACGGCGTCGCGCTGGCGGCGCTTGCATGCCTCGATCACGGCGCGCGCCGGGTGATCCTTCTCGGGCAGCTCGACGGCCGCATTGGCGAGCGCGCAGCCGCGCTGATTGCAGTCGGCCACGTGGGCCGCGATCCCGGCAAGCCAAGCGCGCACCTGCGCCAGCGGATCGCCCGGGTGCTCCGCCTCGAGCTGGGCCCACCAGCCGTCCGCCTTGCCGGCCTCCTGTCGCAGGTATTCCGCGACCAGCTCGTCCTTGGAGGAGAAGTGCCGGTAGAGCGTCATCTTGTTGGTCCCGGCGGCCTCCGCAATCGAGTCGACGCCGACCGCGCGGATGCCATGTCGATAGAACAGCTCGCCAGCGGCCGCCAGGATGCGCGCGCGAGGTGGGATTCCATCGCTCTTTGAATAACTTGCCACCGATTTCGCGGAAATGTTCATAGCTCGCTCTTGACAGGGTGTTACCGGTCAGTACCTATATAAGCGATGTTACCGACCGGTACCATGGCTGATCGGAAAAGTCACGGCCGCCATCCCAACCCGTCCAGATGACCCGATAGGAGCGTTACTGATGTCTGTCACCGCCGCCGCCTCCGCCCGCGCCGATCGCGCTCCCGATGCAGACCGCGACACGCTCTTCTCGCCCTATCGCCTCGGCGACCTGACGCTCGCCAACCGCATGGTGATGGCGCCCATGACGCGCAGCCGTGCGGCCGACGGCAACGTGCCGAGCCCGCTCGCGCCGACTTATTACGCGCAGCGCGCTTCCGCCGGCCTGATCGTGACCGAGGCGAGCCAGGTGAGTCCGCAGGGCGTCGGCTACATCCGCACGCCCGGTATCCACTCGGACGCGCAGGTCGCCGGCTGGCGCAAGGTGACCGACGCCGTGCATGCGGTCGGCGGAAAGATCTTTTTGCAGCTCTGGCACGTGGGCCGCATCTCCCATCCCGATTTCCACGGCGGGGCGCTGCCGGTCGCGCCGTCCGCGATTGCGGCGAACGGCACGGTCTTCACGGCGCAAGGGCCGAAGCCGATGGTGGTCCCGCGTGCGCTCGAGCTCGCCGAGCTTCCCGGCATCGTCGGCCAGTTCAGGGCCGGGGCCGAGAACGCCAAGCGCGCCGGCTTCGACGGCGTCGAGATCCACGGCGCCAACGGCTACCTGCTCGACCAGTTCACCCGCGACGGCACCAACCACCGCACCGACGCCTATGGCGGCAGCATCGAGAACCGCGCCCGTTTCCCGCTCGAGGTGGTGGACGCCGTGGTCGGCGTCTGGGGGCCGGGACGGGTCGGCTATCGCGTGTCCCCCAACGGCGCCTTCAACTCGATGAGCGACTCCGACCCGCGCCGCACGTTCGGCTATCTCGCGGCCGAGCTCGATCGCCGCGGCGTCGGCTACCTGCACGTGGTCGATCCGCTCGCCGACGGCGAAAAGCGCATCTCGTCGCTGCTGCAAGGCATTTTCACCGGCACCTACATCGTCAATGGCGGCTTCGATCTCGATACCGCCGAGGCGGCGCTCGCGCGCGGCGCGGATCTCGTCGCCTTCGGCGTGCCGTTCCTCGCCAATCCCGATCTGCCGGAGCGCTACCGCCGCGGCGCCGCCCTCAACAAGGCGGACCAGGCGACCTTCTACGCGGGCGAGGAGAAGGGATACATCGACTATCCGGAGGCACCGTGATGCGGATCGCTTGTGGTGGACAGAAGCTGGGCGCTGGCGCCGGCTACCCCGACATGTCGCTGACCGAGGCGATGGCGGACCCGCTCATCCGGACCCTGATGGCGGCGGACGGCGTCGATCCGGCGCGGCTCGCACATGAGCTGGCTGAAACCGCGCGCCGCGTCGGCCGTAGCTCGCATGTTCCGGCGAAGTGACCTCGGTTCGCCGGTCAGAACATGTGAGCAATCGAGACAACGTGGCGTAATCCCCTCGCGCCATGTTTGCGAGGGCCGGGCGGTCCTGGGTTTCCCCCCGAACCGAGGCCGCCCGGTGCCTCATCGGCCGCTTCTGGCGTTGATTGATCCGATCAACAGAATTCGCTTGCCGCTGCGCGCTCGGCCCTTCATGTCTTCGCGGCTGGGCCGAAGCGGAGGGCGCGATGGGGCTGCATCTCGTCATTGGCAACAAGAACTACTCGTCCTGGTCGCTGCGGCCGTGGATCGCGCTGCGGGTCGCGAACATTCCATTCGAGGAAACCATCATCCCGCTGTACGAGCCCGGGAGCCCGGCGCAGATCGCGAAGTTTTCGCCCGCCGGCAAGGTCCCGATCCTGATCGATGGCGACGTGCGGGTGTGGGAAACGCTCGCGATTCTCGAATATCTCGCGGAGAAATTTCCGGAGGCGGGATTTTGGCCGAAGGACGCCGGCGCGCGGGCGCATGCCCGCGCGATCGCGAACGAGATGCACGCCGGATTCGTCGCGTTGCGGCGCGAATGCCCGATGAACATGTGGCATCCGCCCGCAAAGCGCGAGCTGTCCGTAGAGGCGACCGCCAACGCGAGGCGCATCGATGACATCTGGTCCGACTGCCGTGCGCGCTTCGGGGTGGGCGGGCCGTTCCTGTTCGGCGCGTTCTCGGCCGCGGACGCGATGTATGCCCCCGTGGTGTCGCGATTCCACACCTATGCGATCGATGTCGGGCCACCGTCGCGGGCCTACATGGCCGCCGTGATGGCGCTGCCGGCATGGCGCGAATGGTTCAGTGCCGCGCTCAAGGAAACGTGGGTGATGCAGGGCAATGAGCCGGATTGGCCCGAGGTGAAGCGGGTTCAGGCGTAGGGCCCACGGCATCCAGTAATACGCGCGATGGGACTCCAGCTCGTCATCGGCAACAAGACCTACTCGTCCTGGTCGCTGCGGCCGTGGATCGGCATGAAGGCCGCGGGCGTTCCGTTCGACGAGACCCTGCTCGTGTTCGACTCGCCGGATTTCAAATCAGAGCTCGCTAAAATCTCTGGAAACGGCAAGGTGCCGGTGCTGATCGACGGCGACACGCATGTGTGGGAGTCGCTCGCGATCCTCGAGTATCTGGCGGAGAAATTTCCGCACGCGGGCCTGTGGCCGGTGGACCGCGCGGCGCGCGCGCACGCGCGCTCAATTGCGAACGAGATGCATGCGGGCTTCCTGCCGCTGCGCCGCCATCTACCGATGAACGTGCAGCGGCCGGTGGAGACGCGGCATCTGACCTCGGAGGCCACCGCCGACGTGAAGCGCATCGACGCCCTGTGGAGCGATTGTCGCACCCGCTTCGGCACGGGCGGGCCATTCCTGTTCGGCACATTCACGGCGGCCGACGCCATGTATGCGCCGATCGTGTCGCGCTTTCGCACCTATGCGGTCGAGGTCGGCGCGGCCTCGCACGCCTACATGGAGGCCGTGCTGGCACTGCCGGCGTGGAAGGAGTGGGAGACGGCCGCGCTGAAGGAAGAATGGGTGGCGGCCGAAGACGAGGTCGATTGGCCGCAGGTGAAGCGGGTCAACCTCCCCTGAAGCGCCCCTGAAGCGGGAGGGTCGGCGCGTATCGAGCGCCGCGAAACGCGCGACCGGGTGGGGTGGCTGCGCTGGCGTCACCCCACCCCGCTCGCTTCGCTTGCGACCCTCCCCCTGCAGGTCCCCTGCAGGGGCCCTGCAGGGGAGGGTAAAAGAACGTCACGTCACCGCGGTCGGGGCGAGCGCCTCGATGTCGGTCACCACATCGATCAGCGCCGGGCGGTTCGCGGCGAGCGCCTGCGCGAGCGCGGCCGGGAAGGCGTCCGGCTTCTCGACGCGGATGCCGAGAGCGCCGATGTCCTCGGCGATGCGGGCGAAGTTCATCTTGTTGAACGTCCACAGCTCGCGCGCCTGCTCGGTCTGCTTGCCGCCGTAGACGCGATCGAAGCCGCGCTTCGACTGGTTGCCGCCGCCGTTGTTGTTGACGACCGTCACGGTGTTGATCTTCCAGCGCACCGCGGTCTCGAGCTCGCCGATGTGATACCAGAGCCCGGCGTCGCCCGTGAACGTGACCACCGGGCGGTCCGGGGCGCCGCATTTGGCGCCGAGGCCGGCCGGGAACGCCCAGCCGAGATGGCCGGCGCTGCGGATGTAGCTCTGCTCGGGCGTGCGCAGGTCGTACATGCCGCCCATCCACATGCCGGCATGGCCGGTATCGACGCAGACGAGCGCGTCGTCGGGCATATGTTGCGACAGCTCGTGGCACAGCCGCTCGGGGCGGATCGGCACCGCGTCTGAGGTCAGCGCCGACTTGTACTTGTCGCGCCACTCCTCGCAGATCTTATGCGCCTCCACGATCCACGGCTTGCGTTTCGCGGCGCTCGCCCGATCCGCGGCCTCGACCATCTTGGCGAGCGTCACTTTCGCATCGCCGTTGACGCACGCAACGAGCGGATAGTTGCGGCCGAGCGCCTCCGCATTGATGTCGATCTGGATCGCGGGCCGTCCGATCTCGGGGACGGCCCAGAAATGCGTGGTCATGCCGCCGGTCTCGGTGCCGATGAAGCAGACCAGATCGGCGCGGTTGACGACGCGGTTCGCGCTTTCGCGCGAATAGCTGCCGCAGACGCCGACCGAGAGCGAATGCGTGCCTGGGATCGAGTCCTTGCCGTTGAGCGAGGTCGCGACCGGGATCGCCAGCGCCTCGGCGAGCGCGATCAGCTCCGCCGCCGCGCCAGAGGCGCGCACGCCGCCGCCGGCGACGATCACCGGCCGTTCGGCCGCCTGCAGGTGCTTCAACGCCGCGAGCACGCTCGCCTGATCGGGCTGCGGCCGGAACGGCGGCACCTTTGCGAACAGCTCCTCGACCAGCGGCTCCATCTCGGCTTCCTCGAGGTCGATCTGGCCCTCGTTGCCGCGGAACTGCAGATGCACCGGACCGGGCGTGCCGGTCGTCGCCGAGCGGAATGCCTGGCGCACCATGTCGGGAAAGCGCGCGACGTCATCGACGGTGGCGTTGAACTTGGTCACCGGCTCGAATGCCGGCACGTCGTCGACCTCCTGGTACACTTTGCGGAACTTGTTCTTCGGCTCGCGCCCGCCCGTGAAGGCGATTACGGGGGAATGGGCGAGATAGGCGTCGCGCAGGCCGGCCGCGAGGTTGAGCGCGCCGATCACCTGCGCCATGCAGATGCCCGGCTTGCCCGAGGCGCGCGCATAGCCGTCCGCCATGTAGGCGGCGGATTTCTCGCCGTGCACGTGCAGGCGCTTGATACTGGTGCGCCGCTCCATCTCCGCATAGGTGGTGCGCAGCACGGCGGGCACGTGAAACACGTGGGTGACGCCGTAGCCCTTGAGCATGTCGGCGAGGCATTGCGCCCCGGTCATTTTTTTGCGGTTGTGTCCGATTTGCATGGGGTGGTTTCTCTCAGTTCAGATTTCTGGCGTAGGGTGGGCAAATCAAAGGCGCGGTAGCGCCGTGCCCACGTGGCGGTGGGCACGCTTCGCTTCGCCCACCCTGCGAACGTGCGTCCGTTATTTGATTGCGAGTGGATTCACCGGCGAGCCCACCGCACCGGTGATCGGGATCGCCGGCGCGACGAACATGAACTCGTAAACCTCGTCGGCGGCGCAGTCGTCGGCGAGCTCCTTCAGATTGAAGATCTCGCCCATGGTCATGCCCATGATCGGGATGGTGATCCAATGCCAGGGCTGGTTGATGCCGGGCTCGGTCTCGTTCGGCCGCACCTCGCAGCCCCATGTATCGGAGGCGAGCGCCGCGAGCTCGACACGCTTGATCCATTCGAGCGTCTCGAACGCGAAGCCCGGCGCATCGCCGCCCGGATAACCGTCCCAGCTCTTCGCCGCGATGCAGCGCTCCATCTGCCCGGTGCGCACGATCACGTAGTCGCCGCGCTTCATCTGCGTATTCTGCTTCTTCGCCGTCTCGTCGAGGTCCTGGCACGTGATGCCGTAGCCGTCGTCGAGGCAGTCGACGCCCTTGTAGCGCGCGACGTCGAGCAGCACGCCGCGGCCGACCATCTTGTTCTTGGTCTTCTCGATCCCGCACTTCTGCGCGCCGTTGCTCGTCACCTCGCGGCAATCGTAGCCGTTCCACATGTAGTTCTCGTAGAACACATGGCCGAGACCGTCCCATTGCGTGCCGCATTGCAGCGGCATGGTCACCATGTCGTCGGCGGCGCGGATGCCGCGCTGGTCGAGCACGCCCGAATAGGCGTCGGTGCCGGTGCGCAGCATGGTGTGGATCGGGTTGGTCCGGCCCATGGTCGGATACTTGCTCTTCGCGCCCTGCGGACCGGTGTGATCGAAGTTGAGCGCGAGCGAGATCACCTTCCCCTTCTTGACGAGGCCTGCCGCCGCGACGATGTCGGCTGCGCTGGTGAAATTGAGCGTGCCGATCTCGTCGTTCGGCCCCCACTTGCCCCAGTTCTTGTACTTCTCGGCGGCGTCGCGCAGATCCTGACGCGTGTATTTCTTGGCCGGCATGGGACTTCCTCTTCACGTGAACGCGATGCGGGGGGCGGGACGCAGCGGGGAGGGACTTCAAGCTTGGCGCATGTTCTTTGTCGGCGAACCGGTGTCCACTTCGCCGGAACATGCGCTGTTTACTGCGCCACCGGATGGCGCAATGATAGCACAGCAAAACAAGTGTACGGGAGAGTGCCTTGCGGGGAGTTGTTCGTCTCGTTCTGGCCGGCCTTGCGGCCTTTGCGGCGGCGGCCGCGTCGGCGCAGACCTACCCGGACCGCAACGTGCGGGTCATCGTGCCGTTCGGGCAGGGCGGTCCGACCGACGTGATCGCGCGCATCTTCGCGGCGAAGCTGTCGGAGAACCTCGGCCATCAGTTTTACGTCGAGAACATCGCCGGCGCGGGCGGCAATATCGGGACCGCCCAGGCCGCGAAGGCTGCGCCCGACGGCTACACCATCCTGGTGGTGAGCACCGGCTTCATGGTCAACCCGAGCCTCTACGCCAGGGTGCCGTACGATCCGGTCAAGAGCTTCACGCCGCTCACGCTCGCGGCGGTGTCGCCCAACGTGATCTTCGTCAATCCGTCGGTGCCGGCGAAGACGCTCAAAGAGCTGATCGAGCTCGTGAAGAGCAATCCGGGGGAGTATGCCTACGCGCAGCCCGCGATGGGCTCGACGCCGCATCTCTCCGCCGAGCTGTTCAAGCAGACCTTCGGCCTCGATCTCGTGATGGTGCCGTTCAACAGCGCCGGCCTCGCCGTCAACGGCGTGCTCGCCGGCCAGCCTCCGATCGGCTTCACCGCATTGCCGCCGACCATCGGCCTCATCAACGAGGGCAAGCTGCGCGGGCTTGCGATCGAGGCGCTCAAGCGCTCGCCCACCATCCCGAACGTACCGACCATCGCCGAAGCAGGCGTGCCCGGGCAGGAGGCCGACACGCTCACCGGCTTCGTGCTGCCGGCCGGCACGCCGCCCGCGATCGTCGCCAAGCTGCACGACGAGCTGGCCAAGATCGGCGCCCTGCCGGAAATCCGCGAGCGGCTGGAGAAGATCGGGTTTTCGCCGGTGCTCAACACGCCGGAGGCGTTCGGCGCCCGCATCAGGAGCGAGATGGAAAAATGGGGTAAGGTGGTGCATGCCGCCAACCTGAAGATAGAGTGACTGTGACCCGAGCTCTCTTACGTCTTCTCCTTGCGCCAACGTTCGTTATTGTGATGCTCGGCGGGGCCGGTGGTCAGATCTCGGCCAGCCAGGCGCCTAAATCGCCGGCGGAGCTCGCCAGGATCATCGTCGATGGGGTGAAGGCGACGACGCGCGCCCCGCCGGGGGCGCCGATCTCGCTTACGTCAGCCACGTCTCACGACGGCGTCGTCGAGATCAGATACGCCGTCACCGACGTCGTCGCGTTCGGGCGTTTCAAAGCCAATATCGAGACCGCGCGCCGGTCCACTGCGGCCCTTTACTGCAACGAGAGCCGCCGCGCCTTCCTCGATCAGGGCGTCGTGCTGCACGAGGTCTTCGCCATGTCCGACGGCAGCGATCAAGTGGAATTCACCATCGACAAATCGAGCTGTGCTCGCTTCGGTCCTGGCGGGTTTCTACTGCATCAAATACCTCAGCTCCATCTCGCAAGGGCTCGCGTTCCATCGGCCATCGCGCCGACCAGCGGACCTCCGATCTTCGAGCTCATTGTCCTTCGGTCCCAAGTCTTAAAGGCATATTGATCCCATGCGCATCGTCGACATCCGCGAGCGGGCGATCCCGCTCAAGTCCGATCTGAAAAACTCGAGCTTCGACTTCTCCGAGATGACCACGTCGGTGGTGGCGGTGATCACCGACGTGGTGCGCGACGGCAAGCCGGTCGCGGGCTTCGCGTTCAACTCCACCGGCCGCTATGCCGTCGGTGCGCAGATGCGCGAGCGCTTCATCCCGCGCATCCTGCGCGCCGATCCGAAGGCGCTTCTCGATGCGGCGGGCGACAACCTCGATCCCGAGAAGATCGTCGCCGTCATGCGCCAGCGCGAAAAGATCGGCGGCGACGCCGAGCGCTCGATCGGCATCGGCACCATCGAGGTCGCGGTGTGGGACTCGGTGGCGAAGATCGCGCAAAAGCCGCTGCACCAGGTGCTCGCGGAGCGTTATGGCGACGGCAAGGTGGCCAAGCGGATGTTCTGCTACGTCGGCGGCGGCTGGTACTGGCCGGGCCAGACCGTCCGGGACCTGCAGGACGAGATGCGCCGCCATCTCGACGCCGGCTATACGATGGTGAAGATGAAGGTCGGCGGCCTGCCGCTCGCCGAGGATTGCCGCCGCATCGAGGCGGTGCAGCAGGTGCTCGGCAACGAGGCGCAGCTCGCGGTCGACGCCAATGGCAAGTTCGATCGCACCGAGTCGCTCGCCTACGCCAAGGGATTGGCGCCGTTCGGGCTGCGCTGGTTCGAGGAGCCGTGCCACCCGCTCGACTTCTCGCTCTATGCCGAGATCGCCGCGGCGTACGCGGGCCCGCTCGCGGCCGGCGAGAACCTCTATTCGACGCAGGACGTGCAGAACTTCGTTCGCTTCGGCGGCATGCGGGCGGACCGCGACATCATCCAGGTCGATCCGCCGCAGGCCTACGGCATCGCGCAATATTCGCAGACCATCGCGATGCTGGAAAAGGAAGGCTGGCGCCGCGCCTCGTTCTTCCCGCACGGCGGCAACCAGATGTCGCTCGCGATCGCGGCGGGCTTCGGCCTGGGCGGCGCCGAATCCTACCCGGGCGTGTTCGGCGCGTTCGGCGGCTTCGCGGACGATGCGAAGGTGGAGGACGGGGCGATCACGCTGTCGGACCGGCCCGGGATCGGCTTCGAGGGGCAGGCGAAGCTTTATCGGATCATGAAGGAGATGGTGGCTTGAGCCGTCGGCCCCCGCCCGACTCTCCGCCGAACTCGAAACCGCCCTGCGCGCGCGCTTAGATCGTCGCCGCGTGCCGGTTTCGACCTTCGTTCGTCAAGCGATCGCCGAAAAGCTGGAGCGCGAGCCGGACGCGCACCCGACGCCCTACGAGCTTGGCAAGGAGCTATGCGGAAAAGACGGAAGCGGCCGGTCGGATTTGAGCACCAATCGCAAAGCGATCATGGACGAGATGCTCCGTGCCAAGCATCGTCGTTGATGCCGGCCCGCTGATCGCACTATTCGACCGCGACGATCGCCACCATCGGCGCGCGGTCGAGTTCATCCGCGATCAAAAATCCCGCCTGGTCACCAATCTTCCGGTTCTCACCGAGACCGCGTTCATGCTGCGGTTCTCGCCCGAGACGCGACGCGATTGGCTGTGGTGGGCGCACCGACCCCTCGATATCGATCAAAGCACAGCAGGCGACATGCCGCGAATTATTGCCCTGCTCGACAAGTACCATGACGTTCCCGCGAATTTTGCCGATGCGTCACTCGTCGCCATGGCCGAGCGCCTGGATCTGTCGAGCATCGCCAGCGTCGATCGTGATTGTGCGATCTATCGCTTATCCGGCAAACGTCGCTTTGAAAACATCTTTCTGAGCGAGAATTAACGTAAGGGCCTACTTCGCCGGCTCCTCGGTGAAGAACTTCTCTCCGTAGGCAAACCGGTTCGGCTTGAGGAAGAAGCCGAGCAGCACGGCGCCGTTCGGCGCGACCGCCTCGTGCTGGTTGCCGGCCGGGCGCCAGACGAACTGGCCGGGGCCGGCGACACCCTCGTGGTCCTCGAGCGTGCCTTCGAGCACGTAGGTCTGCTCCAATGCCGTGTGCTCGTGCAGCGGCACGACGGCGCCGGGATCGAGCTTGAACAGCGCCGTCGTGATGCCGCTGTCGTCGCTGTAGAGCACCTTGATGCGAATGCCGGGAAACTTGGTCGCCTCCCATGGCATGTTGGGCACGTCGAGATAGCGCGAGGCGAGCGCCGGGTCGGTCACCGGCTTGATGTCGTGGTGCACGAGCATGCGGGCAGGGGCGTTCTCGAGTGCGTCCATGGCCTCTCCTCCGGCGGCGGCGCGCAGCGCACTTTTGCTTCGCGCATGTTCTCATCGGCGAACCGGCGACCACTTCGCCGGAAGATGCGCCAGCATACGGCGCCCGCCGGCCGACATCCAGGAGGTTCCCGTCAGAGCACCCGCGAGACCGCGAGCAGGTTCGGCCGCTCCGCATTGGCGGCCGTGATCGCCGGCTCCGAGCCGAGCACGGCCACGCGGCCGTTGGCCGGCACGCCGGCGAGCGCGGCGGCGAAATTGCGGACATCGGCCTTGCTGGTGGCAAGGACCTCCTCGCGCAGGCGCTGCAGCGCCTCCTCGGTGTCGCCGATCAGGTGGCGCTGCATCGAGACGTAACCCTTGGCGTCGGGCAGCATGTAGAAGTCGAGGTCGCCGATCGTGCCGACGATGGCGCGGGCGAGCGCGGCATCGTCGAGCGCGACCTTTTCCAGGAATTGCGCGCTGCCATCGAAGACGTCGAGCGTCGCCGTGAGGTTGGGGTCGCGGTAGGACGAGAAGGTGAAGATGCCGCTGCGGCGGTCGAGCGCACAGCCGGCCCCATAGGCGCCGCCCTGCACGCGCACGCGATCCCACAGCCACGACATGTCGAGATAGTGCTGCACCACGAGGTTCGCGCCCGTCGGCTCGAGGCCGAGCGCGTAGAGGTCGGCGCCTTTGGCGACGTAGTTCACCTGCGAGGGGATCACGAGCCCTTCCTGCCGCGGGAAGTCGGCGACCGGCCAAGCCGCCGGCGCCGCTGCGGCGCCGCCGCGCGGCAGCGAGGCGACGAGATCGGCGAGCCGCGGCCGCACGGCGGCCCAGTCGGACGCCTGCGCGGTCACGTTGGCGAGCATGGTCGCGCGATCGACCAGCGCGGCGCGCATGCGCTCGAGCGAGGCGAGGACGCCGGGCCACTCGGTCTCGATCTGGTCGGCGAGACGACGCAGGAACGGCAAATAGGTGAGCCCGCCCATTTGCTCGTTCGCCCAGCCGACGGAATCGAAAGCGGCGCGCAGGCGCCGATCGACGAACGCCGAGCCGGCGCGCACGAGGCTCGTCTCGAGGTCGGCCTTCTCCTGCAGCACGAGCTGGCGGAAACGCTCGCGGTCGTCGAGGTGTGCCGACGTGAGAATGTCGCGCAGGATCGCCAGAAGCTCGCCGGTCTGGCTCGGAAGCGCCTTGCCGCGCAGCACCAGCCATGCGGTCGTGCCCTTGCGGTCGGCGGTCACGGAGGTGAACGAGGCCGTGTGGATGCCACCGGTCGAGCGTCCGATTCGTTGCGACAGCCGCACGAAATCGTCGCCGCCGGCGCCGGTCTCGAGCAGCGCGCGGCCGAACAGGTCGACATAGGGCACGAGATCGGCCGGCAGGCGTCGCAGGTCGAGGGCCAGATCGAGATAGACGACGCCGTTGGTGAAGAGATCGTGATAAAGCGTGCGCGTATCGCCGAGCTGCGTTACGTCGATCGGGATGACCTGATTGCGCCGCGGCATGTCGGCGGGCGTGAGCGCCGGGATCTTGGCGAGCGCCTCGGGCGGATCGGGCGTCTCCTGCAGGCGCTTGAGCGTCGCGGTCTCGGCCGCGACTTTCGCGAGATCGGCGTTCGTCATCGCGGCACGCACGCGGGCGAGGCGCTCGGCTTCCTCGCGTGCGTCGCGCTCGCCCTGCTCGGGATCCGGGCGCAGCAGCAGGATGGTGCGATGGCGGTTGCGCACGAGGTGGCGCGCGATCAGCTCCTCGCAGTAGCGACCGGCGGCGACGCGCGCCTTGACGGCCGCGAGCGGCGCCTCGAAGGCGAGCGGCAGCACGGGGTCGCGGGCGCGCATCCAGCTGCGCAGCGTCCGAAACATAAAGATGAGCCCGCGCGGCCAGCGCCCGGTATTGTTCTCGCGCAGGCGAAACTCCAGCGTGTTGAGCGCGGCCGCGACGGTCGCGGGATCGACGCCGTCGGCCGCGAGCTTGCCGAGCGTGTCGTCGACGAGCTTCTCGACCTCGTCGGCATCGGCCGCGTCGATGCCCTTGAGGCCGACCGTGAACATCGGCTGGCGCAGCGACTCCTCGAGCCCGGCGCCGGTCAGGCCTTCGCCGAGACCGGAATCGATCAGCGCCTTGTAGAGCGGCGCCGCCGGCGAGCCGAGCAGGACGTCCTCGAGCAGGTTGAGCCCGAGCGCCGTCTCGGCGTCGGTCACCTCGTCGAGCATCCAGCTCACCTTGATCATCGCGCTGCGCTTCTCTGGCGCGCCGTCCTCGAGCGAGGCCGCATAGGTGCGCGACAGGTGCTTGGGCGCGGCAAAGCGCGGCTGCAACGGCACGGTGAAATCGGCGTCGGCGCGGGAGAACTCGGCGAGCCGCTCGTCGATCAGCCTGAGGCGCTCGGTCGGGTCGTCGTCGCCGTAGAAGAAGACCTTCGCGTTCGATGGATGGTAGTGGCGCGCGTGAAACGCCCTGAACTGCTCATAGGTGAGATCGGGAATGTGCTTGGGGTCGCCGCCCGACATGACGCCGTAAGGCGTATCGGGATAAAGCGAACGCATCGCGAGCGTCTCCAGCACGGCGTCGGGTGAGGAGAATGCGCCCTTCATCTCGTTGAACACGACGCCCTTGTAGGCGAGCGGGCCCGCGGGGTCGTCGAGCTCGTAGTGCCAGCCTTCCTGCTCGAAGGTGTGGCGGGTGAGGCGCGGGAAGAAGACGGCGTCGAGATACACGTCGATCAGGTTGTAGAAGTCGCGCACGTTCTGGCTGGCGACCGGATAGCAGGTCATGTCCGGGAACGTCATCGCGTTGAGGAAGGTGTTGACCGAGCTCTTCAACAGCTCGACGAACGGCTCCTTGACGGGATATTTGCGCGAGCCGCACAGCACCGAATGCTCGAGGATGTGCGGTACGCCGGTCGAGTCGGTCGGCGGGGTCGCGAAGCTGATGCCGAAAACCTTGTTCTCGTCCTTGTTGAGGAGCGACAGCAGCTCGGCGCCGGTGCGCACGTGGCGGTAGTGCCGCGCCGTGGTGGCGATCTCCGGCAATTCGCGCTCGCGCAGCAGCTCGAAGCCGTGGGTCGCCGCCATCATGTTCTCCATTGGATCGAGGTCTGGTGGGCAGGAGATGAGCAAATAGGGTGTCGCCGGCCGGATGTAAGCCCAACTCGCCGGCGTGCCGGCCACGCCGGCAGTGCGAGCCGTCATCCGGCGCCACCATACACATTGGCGCCGGCCCTGTGACCCGTCCGGATCGCCGGCGCAGTCCGCTCCCGGATCTGCTCTCCCAATGGGGCCGATGGACCGCGGATTTGTCGCGGTAACCTTGCCGAACGTGGCGGCGCAAAGTCGCACTTGCGCTTTAGTCAAAAAAACTCCTTAAGTTCGTACCGATTTCGTCACGATCGGGCACGACAAGCCGCCTCGATCCGACGGCGCCCCCACGGTCACCGGCGGTGGGGGCGACCTCTGACGCAAGACCAGATGTTGGGAGAAGTCGCCATGCGGGCCAAGCTGATTGCCCTCGTATCCATTGCATTTTGCCTCGGTGCCGCACCGGTTCTGGCCGCGGACAGTCCGAAGGACGTGAAGGGTCTCTTCCTGCTCACCGATTATCCGTCGATCTCGGTGCAGCCCGGCAAGACCTCGACGATTGCGCTGCGCCTGCAGAATTACGGGCTGAGCCCGGAGCGCTACACGCTCTCCGTCGCCGACGTGCCGAAGGGCTGGAGTGCGACGCTGCTCGGCGGCGGCCAGCCGGTCGGCGCCGCGATGCCGGCGACCGACCAGAGCGTGAGCCTCCAGCTTCGCCTCGACGTGCCGATCAACGCCGCGATGGGCACGCAGACGCTGACCATCAAGGCGGAAGGGCAGGGCACATCGGTTTCGCTGCCGCTCGCCGTCACGCTCGCCAAGGAATTGCCGGCCAAGCTGACGGTCGAGTCGCCGCTGCCGGCGTTGCGCGGCACGCCGAAATCGAGCTTCGATTATCAACTCACCATCAAGAACGACAGCGGGCGCAATCTCACGGTCAGCTTCGCGGCCGATGCGCCCAAGAACTTCGAGACCTCGTTCACCGAGAACTACGGCAGCCAGCAGATCTCCTCCATCCCGATCGAGGCCGGCCAGTCCAAGGACATCAAGCTGCACGTGCGGCCGCCCTCGACCGCCGAGGCCAAGCGCTATCCGATGTCCGTGACCGTCTCGGCGGAGGATGCCACCGCCAAGACCAACCTGTCGCTCGAGCTCTCCGGCCAGCCGCAGCTCACCATGGCGAGCCGCGGCGGCCTGGTCAGCGCCAAGGCGGAAGCCGGCAAGCAGTCGAACGTGCCGATCGTGGTGACCAATACGGGCAGTGCGCCGGCCGAAAACGTTACGCTGTCCGCCACCGCGCCGAGCGGCTGGAAGGTCGAGTTCGAGCCGAAGACCATCGCGCGGATCGAGCCGGGCAAGGACACCGAGGTGCAGGCGCAGATCACCCCGACCGCGACCTCGCTCGCGGGCGACTACATGACCAACATCAGCGCCCAGACGAGCGGCGAGACCGCGTCCACCCAGTTCCGCGTTCAGGTGACGACGTCGACGACCTGGGCGATGTACGGGGCAGGCATCATCGGCGTCGCCGTTCTCTTCATGGTGGCCGCGGTCGCGCGGTTCGGTCGCCGATGAACGCCCCCGTCATCTCGGCGCGCGGTCTCACCAAGCGCTACGGCAGGACGACCGTCGTCGACGCCATCGACTTCGACGTGGCGAAGGGCGAGATCTTCGGGCTGCTCGGCCCGAACGGCGCCGGCAAGACGACGACCATCCTGATGATGCTCGGCCTGACCGAAGTTTCGGCCGGCACGATCACGGTGCTCGACCACGATCCGGTGCGCGATCCGCTCGCGGTGAAGCGCCGGGTCGGGTATCTGCCCGACCAGGTCGGCTTCTACGACAGCATGACGGCGAGCGAGAACCTGGTCTATTCGGCGCGCCTCATGGGCATTCCGGCCGATGAGCGCGAAAAGCGGATCGGCGAGGCGCTCGCGCGCGTGCGCCTGAGCGATGTGGCGCAAAAGCGCGTCAAGACCTTCTCGCGCGGCATGCGGCAGCGTCTCGGCCTCGCCGAGATCGTCATGAAGCGCGCCGAGATCGCCATTCTCGACGAGCCGACCTCCGGCCTCGACCCGCAGGCGACGATCGAGTTTCTCGAGATGATCGAGGACCTCAAGCGCGGCGGCGTCAGCGTCCTGCTGTCGTCGCACATGCTCGACCAGGTGCAGCGTGTTTGCGATCGCGTGGCGTTGTTCCAGGGCGGCCGTATCGTGCTCATGGGCAGCGTGCCCGAGCTTGCCCGGCAGGTGCTGGGCGCGGGCTTCGTGGTGGAGGTCGAGGCCGATGCGGCAAACGACCTCGATGCGCGTTTCACCGCGATCCCCGGCGTGAGCGCCGTCGCCCGGGTCGGTGCGGACCGCTATCGCCTGACCGCCGAGCGGGACGTGCGTCCCGACGCCGCTCGCGCGGTCGTCGCCGCGAACGGGGCTCTGCGCCGTCTCTCGGTGGCCGATCCGAGCCTCGAGGCGATCTACGCGGGCTACTTCCAGCGGCAGGCGAAGCCGCAGCAGGAGGCGCATCATGCGGCAGCGTGAGGGCTCTCCCTGGCAGGGTCTCGGTACCGTCTACGCCAAGGAGCTCGCAGAGCATCTGTCGAGCATCCGCATGATCGTGCTGCAGATCCTCATATTCGCGATCGCGTGCGTCGTCGTCTATTTCGCGATCGATTACATCAAGGAGAACGTACCCGAAGACCCCTTCGTCCTCCTCAAGCTCTTCATCTCCAGCCAGTCGACGGTGCTCTCGCTGGTGTTCATCCTCGGGTTCCTCATCCCCGTGATGGCGATCGCGCTCGGTTTCGACGCCATCAACAGCGAGCACAACCGCCGCACCTTGTCGCGCATCCTGGCACAGCCGATTTATCGCGATGCGCTTCTCGCGGGCAAGTTCCTCGCGGCGCTGACGACGCTCGGGATCAGCCTGCTGTGCCTCTGGCTGCTGGTGATCGGCTTCGGCATATTGATGCTCGGCGTGCCCCCGAGCGGCGAGGAGCTCGCTCGCGCGTTCGCCTTCCTGGTGGTCACGCTGGCTTATGCCGGCACCTGGCTCGCGCTCGCGATGCTGCTCTCGATCGTCACCCGATCGGCGGCGACGGCCGTGCTCGTATGCCTTGGTATCTGGCTGTTTCTGGCCTTCATTTGGCCGGCGTTCGTCCCGGGGATCGCCTCGCTGATCGCGCCGTCCGACCCGCGCTACGCGCTGTTCGGCCTGCGCGACCCCACGACCGTGCACTGGGAGGAGATGCTGCGGCGGATTTCTCCGAACGACCTGTTCAACAACGCCGCCGTGGTTCTGCTCGCGCCGGACACGCGCCAGGTCAGCCAGCTCATCGACATCACGCAGTGGCAGGGCGCGATCCTGGGCTCGCCACTGCCGCTCACCGAAAGCCTGGCGATCGCCTGGCCGGAGGTGGTGTCACTGATCGCCGGCGTCATCGTGCTGTTCGTGGCGGGCTACGTCGTGTTCCAACGGCAGGAAGTGCGGGCCTGACGGGGCTCGCCATACCCGCAAAAAAAGGGGCGGCTGAAGCCGCCCCTTTCCGTTCCTTGACGGAGTGCTTCGTGCGTTAGGCCGGGAGCACCGCGACGATTTCCATCGACGACGGATCGACCACGACGATCTCGTCACCCACCAGGAAGTACTCGTAGCCGCGCCACTCGGGCTCGATCGTCACGATCTCGGACGGGATCGGCGCAAGGTGGATGGTGCGCGGCACGCGCGTGCCCACGTTGACCGAGAAGTCCACATGACTCACGCGCGGCGCATTACGCTCGCCGACGATGATGGTGTGGATCTTGGTCCGCTGCTCGCTGCTCAGGTTGACCCTGCCATGCATCTCGGTGGTGGTCGTGCTGCTGCGGTTCTCGTTGCTGCCGCGATTTTCCATGGTGCCGCGATTTTCCATGGTGCCGCGATTTTCCATGCGGTCCTTGTCCATGGTGCCCTGACCGGTGGTCGAGCGATTGCGCTCGTTCACCTTGTTGTTGTTCTCGCGCGCGCCGCGATTCTCGATCTGGCCCTTTTCAGTGCTCTGGCCGGTGGTCGAGCGGTTGCGCTCATTCGCCTTATTGGTGCTGTTCTCGCGGGCGCCGCGATTGTGCAACTGGCCCTTTTCCGTGCTTTGGCCGGTGGTCGAACGGTTGCGCTCATTGCGCTCATTGCGCTCATTGGCGCGCGTACTGTTGCGCTCGCTCGGCTGCGACGCCTTATTCATCTTGTCCGATTTCTGCTCGCTCTTCTGCTCGCTCGGAGCTTGGCCGGTCGTCTCGCGCTGGCTGCCGGGCGCCTGGCCCATGCGGCTCGACGGCGTGCTCTTCTGCTCGCTGGCCGACGAATTGTGCGTGCCGGCGCCCGCGTTGGGCGACATCTTCTCCGCCGGCGCATTCTGCGAGGCGGGATTCATGTGGTTCTGGCTCTTCTCGCTGCTCGGTGCCTGGGCGAAGGCCGTGCCCACGGTGAGCGCCGCAACCGCGGTCGCAACCAACAAGCTATGTTTCTTCATCGTCGAGTCTCCGTTGCGCGTTTTGCTGTGTCGTCCCCCGCGCGAATTTCCAAGCCACTCATTTTCGTTGCGTGCTGCGGCTCCGCTCTCTCGCTGTAGCTCGATCACCGCAGTCGCGCCGCTTCCTCTCCTCGTTGAGTTTGGAATGCATGGCTCATACCGGAAACGTAGCGCTGCTATATCGGTTCCGCATTCGGCGAATACTTATGCTTTTGCGGCGCAACGTCGGGCAGCCAAGCACGTCAAAGATACCGGTGCCGTAGCATGAACAGTTCGTCAGGAATCGACAACTCGATCGACAACGACAAGAGCGGCCGCGGCCGCTCTTGCTTGATCGCCCAAATGGGCGCGCGACTACTGCTTCGGCAGGCCGCGCGAGTCGCGGTCACCGCCCGACTGATGGATCGAGTTCTTGTCGATCGCCGACGGCGCCTTCACGGGTCCCTGCTTCGGCGCCGTACCCGTGGTCTGCTGTGACGGCGGCTTGTCCTGGACCTTGGGCTGGCCCGGCGTCTGCGTCGAGCCTGCCGAGGTCGCCCCGCTCTGGTCCTGCCCAGCGGAGCCGGCGCCCGGCGTGCTCGGGCTTTGCGCGCTCGCGATCGAAAGGCCGGCAATCAATGCCGCCCCGGCCCCGTAGGCAATCCACTTGTTCATGGTCGTCCTCCAGTTGTTCGTGTGTTCCCGCGTCGGTGCGGAAGCGCACGCTTGTTCAAGGCGAACGCGACATCCCGCCGCATCGCTGGATCAACAACGGGATTGAAATTGGTCGGTTCCACGCCTGTCGCAGGCGGGAGTTCCAATCGCGTTGCGTTTGCACGCCAGCCGGGGCAGCCTTCGTGCCCGGGAGGAACTCCATGACGATTCTTGGTTCGCGCATCGACCCGACGGCGACGGACTTTCGCGCCAATGCGCAGCGCATGGGAGCGCTCGTCGCCGAGCTCGAGGCCCGGCGCGCCGAGGCGGCGGCGGGCGGGCCCGCGCGGGCGCGCGAGCGCCATCTCGCGCGCGGCAAGCTCCTGCCGCGCGAGCGCGTGACCACGCTGCTCGATGCGGGCGCGCCGTTCCTCGAGCTCTCGCCGCTCGCCGCCAACGGCATGTACGACGATGCGATTCACGGCGCCGGGCTCATCACGGGCATCGGCCGGATCGAGGGGCGCGAATGCGTCATCGTCGCCAACGACTCGACCATCAAGGGCGGCACCTATTTCCCCCTGACGGTGAAGAAGCACCTGCGCGCGCAGGAGATCGCGCGCGAAAACCGGCTGCCTTGCATCTATCTGGTCGACTCCGGCGGCGCCAACCTGCCGCACCAGACCGAAGTCTTTCCCGACCGCGAGCACTTCGGCCGCATCTTCTACAATCAGGCGACCATGTCGGCGGCCGGCATCGCCCAGATCGCCGTGGTGATGGGCTCGTGCACGGCGGGGGGCGCCTACGTGCCGGCGATGTCGGACGAGACCATCATCGTACGCAATCAGGGCACGATCTTTCTCGGCGGCCCGCCGCTGGTGAAGGCCGCGACCGGCGAGGTGGTGAGCGCCGAGGATCTCGGCGGGGCGGACGTGCATGCGCGCCGCTCCGGCGTCGCCGATCACTATGCGGCCGACGACCGTCATGCGCTCGCGCTGGCACGGCGCTGCATCGCCAACCTCAATACGCGAAGGTCGATCGACATCCCGCTGGTTCGGCCGCGCGAGCCCGCCTACGCGACCGACGAGCTCGACGGCATCGTGCCGGTCGACCTGAAGAAGCAGTACGACGTGCGCGACGTCATCGCGCGCCTCGTCGACGCCTCCGAGTTCGACGAGTTCAAGCAGCTCTACGGCACCACGCTGGTCACCGGCTTCGCCCACATCCACGGCATCCCGGTCGGGATCCTCGGCAACAACGGCATCCTCTATTCGGAATCGGCGCTCAAGGCGGCGCATTTCATCGAGCTGTGCTGCCAGCGCCGCATTCCGCTCTTGTTCCTGCAGAACATCGTCGGCTTCATGGTCGGGCGCGACTACGAGGCGGGCGGCATCGCCAAGGACGGCGCCAAGATGGTGACGGCGGTTGCCTGCGCGCAGGTGCCGAAGATCACGGTGGTGGTCGGGGGCTCGTACGGCGCCGGCAACTACGGCATGAGCGGCCGCGCCTACGGCCCGCGCTTCCTCTTCATGTGGCCGAACGCGCGCATCTCGGTGATGGGCGGCGAGCAGGCGGCGAGCGTGCTCGCAACCGTGCGGCGCGACAACATCGAGGCCGACGGCGGCAAGTGGTCGGAAGTGGAGGAGGAGGAGTTCAAGCAGCCGATCCGCGAGCAGTACGAGGAGGAGGGCAATCCGTATTACGCGACCGCGCGGCTGTGGGACGATGGCATCATCGCGCCGGCGGAGACGCGCCGGGTGCTGGCGCTCGCCTTCGCGGCGACGCTCAATGCGCCGATCCCGCAAACACGGTTCGGCGTGTTCAGGATGTGATGGTCTGCTACCGATTGAACAGCCAAAGTACCGCGCTGAGCAGAACGCTGATGATGATGCAGGTCACCAGCGGAAAATAGAATGTGAAGTTGCCGCGCTGGATCGCGATGTCGCCGGGCAGGCGGCCGAAGCCGAGCCGCGTGAGCACCGGCCACAACAGGCCGGCGGCGAGAATGATGAGCCCGAGCACGATCAGAAAGCGCGACACGCCCGACCTCGCGGCAAAAATGCCAGCAGCGTTAGTCGTGCCCGAACGGGGGCGACAACGACCTGCTGTGCAACTTATACTGCACACATCGGAACCATCGGTCCGATGATCAAGGCCTAGCAAGGCCTTGCAAGACCTTACAAGCAAGACCTTACGCGAATGTCACCGTCATCCGGTTTTCTCGGGAGGAGCCATCCATGAAACGTCATCTGCTGCTCGGTGCGGCCGTCGCGCTCGCCTTCGGCGCCGGCCTCGTGACGCAATCCATCGTCGGCGCACAGGCGCCGGCGCCGCCCAAGGACGTCATCAAGGAAGAGCCGCTGGTCGGCGGCACCGCGGACGACATGCTCATGCAGGTCGTGACGCTCCAGCCCAACCAGACGACACCGTGGCACATTCATCCGGACGGCCACGAGATCAGCTACGTGATGGAAGGCGCGGTCAAGATCCAGATCGACAAGCAGCCCGACCAAATCATCAAGGCTGGCGATGGCTTCCACATCAATGCCAATGTGGTCCATCGCGGCGTCGGCGAGGCGAGCGGTGCGAAACTATTGATCGTGCGGCTCAAGCCGAAGGACAAGCCGGTGGCCACGCCGGTGAAACACGACTGATCGACCGAGCCGTTTCGATCGCGGTGGACGCCTTCCCGGCAGCGCCGGGGAGGCGTTCGCCTTCTGGCCTTCAGGACAGGGTGACGACCACATTGCCGGGCGTCTTGCCCTGTTCCACCGCCTCGTGCGCGCGCACGATGTCGCCGAGCGGCAGTGTGAGTGCGACGTTGTGGATCAGGCGCTTGCGCTGCATCAGATCGGTGATCGTGCCGACCGCAGCCGCGCGCTCGGCGGCGCTGAGCTCGTACACGAAGATCCACTTGATCGTATTGGCATTGACCAGCAGGAACTGGGCCGGGACGGAAGCATCCGGCGCGCCGGTGCCGTACACCACGACCTGGCTGCGCGCATGCAGGAGGCCCGGATAGAGCCTGGCGTTGGCGGCTAGATCCATCTCGATCACGGCATCGACGCCGCCCTTGTCGGTCAGATCCATGACGGCGGCGGCGACATCCTCGCGCTTGTAGTCGATCACGTGGTCGGCGCCGGCGGCGCGCGCGAGCTTCGCCTTTTCTTCCGAGCTCACCGTCGTGATGACGACGGCGCCGCGCGCCTTGGCGAACTGAATTGCGTAGTGGCCGACGCCCCCGGCGCCGCCGGCGATCAGCACGGTCGTGGCACTGTCGACCTCGGCGGCCGCGACCGCGTGACAGGCGGTCATCGCCGGGATGCCGAGGCAGGCGCCTTCGGCAAAGCCGATGTGGCCCGGCAGCGGCACCGCGAGCGCCGCCGGCAGCACGATGAATTCGGCCGCCGTGCCGAATGGGCGCCTCCACTGCCCGTTCCATGTCCACACCCTCTCGCCGACGCGGGTCGCCGCGACGCCTTCGCCGACCTTGTCGATGGTGCCGGCGCCATCACTGTGGGGAATGACCCGCGCAAACGCGATCTTGCGCGTACGGCCTTCCCGCGACTTCACGTCGGACGGGTTGACGCCGGAAGCGGCAAGCCGGACGCGCACCTCGCCGGGGCCGGGCTCAGGAGTTTCGACCTCGCCGAGCCGCAGCACCGCCGCAGCCGGCCCGTTGGCTTCGTAATAGGCGGCGCGCATCGAAATCTCCGTGGAATGGCAAGAAGTTATCGGCAGACCCGCCGTCCCGGACAGCCGCCGGGGTCCCCCTCGCGGCCGCCGCAATCATCATGTTATACTGGTTGAGTCAGTTGGGGGCGACCGTCTGATGAAGTGGCTGGCCATAGCTTTGGTGGTGCTCATCGCTGCGCTCGCGGCATTCCCGGTAACCGTCGGGGCTGTCGGAGCGCTGATCAGCGGGCATGTCGATAGTGCGCGCTCCATCAGCTACATTTCGCGCGAAATCCATGCGATGGACGCCAGTCGCCGCCACGCCCGCTTCCAGCGCAAGCTCAATCGGTTGAGCAGCCGCCAGCCCTACTGAGGCGCTGCGCCCCAGCCGAGATCGCCGCTGCTATTTCGTCAGCCTATTCCACTGATTTCGGGCAGCGTCGTAGGCGCTGCGGGTGATCGCGTTGAACTGATCCCAATTGACCAGCAGCTTGTCGGTCGGCCCCACCATCGCGGTATCGTGAACGTAGGCGGCGCCAATCGTGACCGCGATGCCGAGGAGGAAGGCGATAAGGCTACGCATAGCTCGTCTCCTGATCGAAATCGCACTATGAGCTAGGCACCAACTGCGGCAACTTCAGACCAGTCTCATAGCCGACAATAGGGATCGATTCCATGGCCGGAACGGATTATCGCAAGGCGCTGATCGTCGGTGCGGGTGCGGGGCTGAGCGCGGCACTGGCGCGCGCCTTCGCCAGGGAGGGGCTTGCGATCGCGCTCGCGGCCCGCACGCCCGATGATCTGCGCGCGCTCGCGGCGGAAACCGGCGCGCAGGTCTTTGCCTGCGACGCCGGGCGCCGCGCCGACGTGGAAAAGCTGTTTGCCGATCTCGACGCGCAGGGCGCGCCCGACGTGGTCGCTTATAACGCGAGCTATCGCACGCGCGGGCCGTTCGTCGAGCTCGATCCCGACGAGGTCGAGAAGTCGCTGCGCGTGTCGGCGCTCGCCGGCTTCTATGTCGCGCAGGCGGCCGTGCGCCGAATGCTGGCGGCGAAAAGGGGCGCGATCCTCTTCACCGGCGCCTCCGCGAGCGTGAAGGGCTACGCCCAATCGGCGCCGTTCGCGATGGGCAAGTTCGCGCTGCGCGGCCTCGCGCAAAGCATGGCGCGTGAGCTCTCGCCGCAAGGCATCCACGTCGCCCATGTGGTGGTCGACGGCGGCATCCGCTCGGAACGGCGCGTCGAGCCCGCCGACAAGCCCGACAGCATGCTCGATCCCGCCGCCATCGCGGACAGCTACGTGCATCTGCTGCGCCAGCCGCGGAGCGCGTGGAGCTGGGAGATCGAGGTGCGGCCCTGGGTCGAGAAGTTCTGACGTTTCCGGCAACGCGGATGTTGGCCGACGTCGACGAAGCGGAGGTCGGCAATCTTGCCGCGCCATGCGCGGGCCGCTATAAGCGCGCCGCGCCGCATCGGCGTTTCAGGGGTTTTTTCAAGGGGCTTGAGTGATGGCGATCGAGCGTACTTTTTCGATCATCAAACCGGACGCGACCGAGCGCAATCTCACCGGCGCGATCAATGCCATGATCGAGCAGGCCGGGCTGCGCATCGTGGCGCAGCGGCGCGTGCGCATCACGCGCGAGCAGGCGCAGACCTTTTACGCGGTGCATCGCGAGCGGCCGTTCTTCGGCGAGCTGGTCGATTTCATGATCTCGGGCCCGGTGGTCGTGCAGGTGCTCGAGGGCGACAACGCGATCGCCAAGTATCGCGAGGTGATGGGCGCGACCGACCCCGCCAAGGCCGCGGCCGGCACCATCCGCAAGGTGCATGCGAAGTCGATCGGCGAGAACTCGGTGCACGGCTCGGACGCGCCCGATACTGCTGCCAAGGAGATCGCGCAGTTCTTCTCCGGCAACGACATCGTCGGCTGAGGCGCCCCCGCTTGCCCGCATAGCATTGCGTAACGCGTAATCCTGTATAGTTGGCAGGCGAGTCCCGGCATTCGACGAGCCGGGGCTCAGGAGAACGCGTTGGGCGGCATCGATCTTTCGGCTGATTTTTCCTCACCGCAATTCTGGTGGGACGTCTTTTCCATCTTCGTCGTCAACGGTCTCCTCTCCGGCGACAACGCGGTGCTGATCGCGCTCGCCTGCCGCAGCCTGCCGCGGCGCGAGCGCATCTGGGGCATGGTGATCGGCGCCGGCTTCGCGTCGGTGCTGTTGATCCTGTTCACGGCCGTTGCGTCGTCGCTGATGCAGCGTCCCTATCTGCGCTTCGTCAGCGGCCTCATCCTGGTCTGGATCGCGATGCGGCTCGCCGGGCCCGCCGACCATGATCGGGAAGGGACGCCGGAAGCCGCGAAGGACCTCTGGCGCGCCGTGCGCCTCGTCGTCGTCGCCGACATCGTCATGAGCCTCGACAACGTGGTCGCGGTCGCGGCGATCGCCAACGGCCAGTACATCCTGCTCGGCCTCGGCCTCGTCATCAGCATCCCGATCGTGATCGGCGGCAGCGCGCTGGTGCTGAGCCTGATGGAGCGCTTTCCGATCATCGTGTGGATCGGCGCCGCGATCCTGGGCTGGGTCGCGGGCGGGCTGCTGGCGACCGATCCGATGGTGCAACGGCATCTCGGGGCGATGGCGCATGTCGACGTCGGGATCGACACCCGCCTGTTCGGCGCCACCGGCCATCACCACATCGGATTCGGCTTCGACCTTTTCCAGATTGCGCTCGGCGTTATCGGCGCTATCGTGGTGGTGCTGGGAGGCCTGATCTGGCGCGCCGCGAACGGCTCCGCTCAGGAGGGCGAGACCAGGAAGGAGCATCAGCAGGTCGAATGAACCAGACCGTCCGCTCCACCGCACGCGCGACGCGCATCGGCGCCTCCGCCTGCCCGCATGATTGCCCCTCGACCTGCGCGCTCGAGGTCGAGGTCCTCGACACCCACACCATCGGCCGCGTGCGCGGCGCGCCCGACAACAGCTATACGGCAGGCGTCGTCTGCGCCAAGGTCGCACGCTACGCCGAGCGCGTGCACCATCCAGACCGCTTGCTGCGGCCATTGCGCCGCACGGGCGGCAAGGGCTCGGCGTTTGCGCCGATCTCCTGGGACGACGCGCTCGATCTCGTCGCGGCAAACCTGCTGCGCGCCGAGGAGCGGCATGGCGCCGAGACGGTCTGGCCCTATTACTACGCGGGCACCATGGGCCTGGTCATGCGCGACGGCATCAACCGGTTGCGCAACGTCAAGAAGTATTCCGGCTTTCACCAGACCATCTGCGTCAACCCGGCTTACACGGGTTTTGCCGCCGGCACCGGCAAGATCGCCGGGCCCGATCCGCGCGAGATGGCGAAATCCGATCTGGTGGTGATCTGGGGCACCAACGCGGTCAACACCCAGGTCAACGTGATGACGCACGCGATCCGCGCCCGCAAGGAGCGCGGCGCCAGGATCGTCGCGGTCGACGTCTACATGAACGAGACGATGCAGCAGGCCGATCTCCCCGTCATGGTGCGGCCCGGCACCGACGGCGCGCTTGCCTGCGCCGTGATGCATTGCGTGTTTCGCGACGGAAAAGCGGACTGGAATTTTCTCGAGCGCTTCAGCGACGCGCCGCACGAGCTCGAAGCGCACGTGCGCAGCCGCTCGCCGCAATGGGCGGCGGCGATCACGGGCTGCCCGGCCGAGACCATCGAGGAATTCGCGCGCCTCGCCGGCGATACCAGGCGCGCCTACTTCCGTCTCGGCTACGGCTTTGCCCGCTCGCGCAACGGCGCCGCCAACATGCATGCGGCGAGCTGCATTCCGACCGTGACGGGCGCCTGGCAATACGAAGGCGGCGGCGCGTTCCACAACAACTCCGACATCTATCATTGGGACAAGACGATGATCGACGGGCTCGACGCGCGCGACCCGAAGGTGCGCATGCTCGACCAGTCGCGCATCGGCCCGATCCTGTGCGGCGAGCCGGACGCGCTGTTCGGCGGTCCGCCCGTGACGGCGCTGTTCATCCAGAACACCAATCCGGTCACCGTCGCGCCCGACCAGACCAAGGTGAAGCGCGGCTTTGCGCGCGATGACCTCTTCGTCTGCGTGCACGAGCAGTTCATGACCGAGACCGCGCAGATGGCGGACGTGGTGCTGCCCGCGACCATGTTCCTCGAGCACGACGACGTCTATCAGGCGGGCGGCAACCAGCACATTCTGCTCGGGCCGAAGCTGATCGAGCCGCCCGGCGAATGCCGCTCGAATCACGAGGTGCTGGCCGGGCTCGCGCGCCGCGTCGGTGCCCGCCATCCGGGCTTCGAGATGAGCCCGCGCGAGCTGATCGACTGGACCCTGCAGAAATCGGGGTGGGGCACGATCGGCGAGCTCGAGGCCAAGCGCTGGATCGACTGCCAGCCGGACTTCGATACTGCGCATTATGCGCGCGGCTTCAACTGGCCGGACGGCAAGTTCCGCTTCAAGCCGGACTGGCCGAATGTGCCGTTCCGCAGCCCGTGTCGCAGCGGCCCCTATGACCGCATGCCGGGGCTGCCGGATCACTGGACCACGATCGAGGAGGCGGACGCGGCGCATCCGTTCCGGCTTGCGACCTCGCCGGCGCGCAACTTCCTCAATACGACGTTCACCGAGACCGCGACGTCACGGTCGAAAGAGCGCGGCCGGCCCGAGGTGATGATCCATCCCGACGATGCGGCCGCCGCCGGCGTCGACGACGGCGCCGAGGTCGTGCTCGGCAATATGCGCGGCGAGGTGCGGCTGCATGCCCGGCTGTTCGACGGCGTCCGGCGCGGCGTACTGATCGCGGAATCGATCTGGCCGAACGCGGCGTTCGCGGACGGCCGCGGCATCAACACGCTCACGGGCGCCGATGCGATCGCGCCCTACGGTGGCGCCGCATTCCACGACAACAAGGTGTGGCTGCGTCCTTACACCGGCTAGCTACCAGCGAAACTCCAACCCGACGGTGCCGCCGTTCGACGTGAAGCCGTCGCGGAACTTGCCGTCATAGGTGACGTAGAGCCGCGCGAGGGGCGAGAGGCGGACCGACGCGGTGGCGCCGGCATCGACGCCGTATTTCGACTCGCTCACGCCGAACACCGTGACGGGCGTCGCCGGACCGCTCACCGCGCTCACGGTCAACGCCGGCACGTGCTGGACAAGGATATCCATCCCCTTGGCGTAAGCGGAAAGGTCGACCACCGTCGAGTTGGTGACCCAGGTGTTGCCCACCTCGAGGCCCGCGAAGATGCGACCGCGATCGGCCTCGGCGGCCGGAACCGAGACCGCATCGATGCCGCCGCCCATCTCCGAATAGGCGTCGGCACGCGTATGCGTCCAATCGGCGCCGAATTTCGGCACCACGCGCGCCGATCCGAGTGCGATCAGATAATCCGCTTCGCCGACCACACCCCACAGGCTCGCCCGATAGGAGGCGGTCGCCGGACCGAACGGCGTGTCGCGGCTCGAATCGATGCCCGCCGTACCGACGACGCCGGCCCCCGAGAAGCTCCACGAGCCCCATTGGTAGGAACCGTTGACCCCGGCCTGGGTGAGGTCGAGGTTGGCGTGCTGCGGAAAGCCGACGATGTCGATCCCGGTGCGGCTGTGGTCGACCGAGAGACCGAGCATCGCGTCGGGCGTGACGTTCAGGGCGATACCGGCGGTGCCGCCATAGGTGCGCCGCCTGTCGCCCGGAAAAGTGTTCTGGGGGCCGGTCTGCGCCGCGACCCCATAAAGCTCCGTCCAGGCGCGATAGCGCGGATCGTCGGTCGACGCCGGTGCGCCGCCACCGCCCGGATTGGCGCCGGTGCCGAACAGGCTGCGATAAGCCGAAGGCCCGCCCATGTTGGAGAGAATCTGCAGATAGCGCGAGCCCAGACCGAACAGCGCGTAGTCCGCCGAGGCGCCAATCGCCGGGGACGTGACGTCGACCTGAGGCGGTGGAGGTGGCGGCGGACATGCACGGGCGCATTGTGCCAGACTAGCCGAGGTCGTCGTGATCAGCGTCACGACCCCAAACAATGCCGCAATGGCCGCGATGCGCACGGCTCTGCCGAGTCGCTGCCGCATGGATGGAACGTCACGCGCCGCACCCGCGGCACCAGACGTGCATTCGATCAGCACGGTTAAAACCTCGTCATCGCCGAGGCGCGAAACCGAAATGCAAAGCCGCCATCCATCGGACAATGCAAAAAGCGCCTGGGCCGGAATTCTTCCGTTTTTCGGTGCCGGGTCAATGCTTACGCCACGCTGATTGCGACAATTCGCCGGTTGTGTTGATTGCGCAACAGGTGACTGATGGTTTCGCATCGGGACCCGTTTCGGCCCGAGCCTTGCTTCGGCCGTATTTCTCGTGTCTCTTCCGCGCACAATCGGATTTTGGCCCATCCGGCCCGCTGTGCGTCCATGTCGATCGTCAACGTAATTGCCGAACTGGCGCTCTCGAATCGGACTTCCTCCAAAAGCCGGGTTGTCGCGCGGATCGCAGCGAGTGCATTCGCGCGTTCACAAGACGTTCTGACTGACTAGGAGACAGACGATGCAAAAGGGCACCGTCAAATGGTTCAACCCGACTAAGGGCTACGGCTTCATCCGACCATCCACCGGCGAGAAGGACGTGTTCGTCCACATCTCGGCGGTCGAGCGGGCGGGTCTCAGCACCTTGAACGAAGGTCAGGTGGTCGAGTACGAGCTCGTCACCAACCGCGGCAAGACCTCGGCGGAAAACCTCAAGGTCGCGTAATGCGGCCCCGGCCGGTCATCCGGCCCACGGGTCATCCCGTAGCCCCCGGTTCACCCGGGGGTTTTTTGTTGCCGGGATTTTGCCGCCTCATCGCTCGAGAGGCGGCCCGAGCAGCGTCTGATCGCTTGCCGGCACGCCCTCGATGCGGCAGCGCCCATCCTCGAGGCGCACGCGTCCTTCGGCGACGAGCCGCAGCGCGAAAGGATAGATCCGGTGCTCGATCGCGAGCACGCGGTCGGCGAGCGTCTCGGCCGTATCGTCCTCACGCACCGCCAGCGCGCCCTGCGCGATGATCGGACCGGAGTCCATCTCGGGGACGACAAAATGGACGGTGGCGCCATGGATCTTCACGCCGGCCGCGAGCGCGCGCGCGTGGACGTCGGTGCCTTTGAAGGAGGGCAGCAGCGCCGGGTGGATATTGAGCATGCGCCCCTGCCAATGCTCGACGAATCCCGGCGTGAACAACCGCATGAACCCGGCGAGGCAGATCAGCTCGGTACGATGGATCTCGAGCTCGCGCTGCAGCGCGCGTTCGAAGGCCGCGCGATCCTTGCCGAACGGGACGTGATCGACGATGGCGGTCGCAATGCCGGCCGCTCGTGCGACAGCGAGCCCCCTGGCGTCCGGCCGATTGGCGAGCACCAGCGCGATTTCGGCGGGAAAATCCGCGGCCTTCGCGGCCTCGACCAGCGCCGCCATGTTCGAGCCGCGGCCGGAAATCAGAACGGCGACGCGTCGGCGCGGTTGTCGGTTCATGGAGGGCCCAGCCGTTCGGGGCTCCTGGTAGGGCCGATTCGCCTGCTGCGCAATGCCCGCAACCCGGGGCGGCGCCGCCGCACCTTGGCAAGCGCGCCGGGCAGGCTACATTTTGTGCGTGGCCGTTTGAATTTGGCGGAAAAATGCGCCGGGCGGCCCGGCCGGGGCCTGGCTTGAACCTTCCCAATCTGATCACGATTGCCCGCATCCTGCTGGTGCCGATCGTCGTCTGGGCGATCGCCCAGCGCGAGATGCAGGTCGCCTTCCTGCTGTTCGTCGCGGCGGGTGCGAGCGACGCGGTCGACGGCTTCATCGCCAAGCGCTTCCACATGGCGAGCGAGCTCGGCGCCCATCTCGATCCGCTCGCCGACAAGGCGCTGATCGTCTCGATCTACGTCTCGCTCGGCATCACCGAGGCGATCCCGCGCTGGGTCGTGATCCTCGTCGTCTCGCGCGACATTCTGATCATCGGCGGCGTGATGCTCGCCTGGTTTCTCGGCGATCCGATGACGGTGCGGCCGCTGCTCGTGTCCAAGCTCAATACCGCGGCGCAGATCGTGTTCGCCTGCCTGGTGCTCGCCGCGCTCGGCTTCGGCTTCAACGCGGATTCTCTGCAGACCTTCCTGATGTGGACGGTCGCGGCCTTGACGTTGATCTCGGTCGGCTTCTACGTGCGCGAATGGTGGCGCCACATGAACGCCGGCGGGGCGACATCCGGATGAATGCGATCCCGCGCCAGCTCCCGCTCGCGCTCGGCTTCAGCGAACGCTTCGGCCGCGAGGATTTCCTCGCCGGCCCCTCGAACGAGGCGGCGCTGGCGCTGGTCGAGCGCTGGCCCGACTGGCCGTCGCCGGCAGTCGCGCTGGTCGGGCCCGAAGGGGCAGGGAAAAGCCACCTCGCGGCGGTCTGGGCCAAGTCGTCGGGCGCGCGCTCGATCGCGAGCGCCGCGATCACGCTCGCCGGCGCGCCGACCGCGCTTGCGACCGGCGCGCTCGTCATCGAGGATCTGCGCGAAAACGCGTGCGAGGACGCGGCGCTGTTTCATCTCCTCAATCTCGCACGCGAGCAGGGCGCCTTTCTCCTGGTGACCGCCCGCACGCCGCCGAGCGGCTGGGCGGTGCGGCTGCGCGATCTCGCCTCGCGACTGCGCGCGCTGCCGGTCGTCACGCTGGCGCCGCCCGACGACGCGCTCCTGCGCGCGGTGCTGGTCAAGCAGCTCGCCGACCGCCAGCTCGATGCCGACGACGACGTGATCGGCTATCTCGCGACCCGCATCGAGCGCTCCTTCGCGGGCGCCCGCGCGATCGTGGCCGAGCTCGATCGCGAGGCGCTGCGGCGGCAGAAGCGCAAGGTCACGCGCGCCCTTGCGGCCGAGCTCTTGCGCGGCGCCATTTCGTGAGGATCACGGCTTGAGCCGCTGCACCAGCGCGTAGGCGTCGCTGCGCGACATGCCGCGGGCGCGCAGCGCGGTCACGATCGGGTTGGTCGGACAGCCGGCCCGCACGAGCTCGGCGACGAAGTCCTCGAGATCGCCCTCCGGCGCTGCCGCTGCCGATTGCTCCTCCTGTGGCGCGATCACGAGCGTGAATTCGCCGCGCTCATCATCAATGGCGGCGAGTTCGGCCGCGACCGCGCGCGCGGTTCCGCGCCAGACCTGCTCGGTGCGCTTGGTGAGATCGCGACAGAGCGCGATCTCGCGTTCGGGCGCGAGCCCCGCGAGCTCGGCGAGCAAGGCGCCGATGCGCTGCGGCGCCTCGAACGCGAGCGTCGTGTCGGGCGATGCGACCGCGTCGGCGAGGAATGCGGCACGCCGTCCCTGCGTGCGCGGCGGAAAGCCGGCGAAGCGGAACGTCGCGGCCGGAAGGCCCGAGAGGGCGAGCGCCGCGAGCGGCGCGCTCGGGCCGGGCACGACCGTGACATGGGCGCCGGCCGCGATCGCGGCGCGCGTGACCACATGGCCAGGATCCGACACGAGCGGCATGCCGGCATCGCTGATCAGCGCCAGCCGCCGGCCGGCGGCGAGCTCGCGCGCGACCAGGGGAGCACGCGTGCGCTCGTTGTGGTCGAAGCAGCTTTTCACCGGCGTGTGGATGCCGCGCCAGGCGAGCGCCTCGTGCGCGACGCGCGTGTCCTCGG
This sequence comes from Xanthobacteraceae bacterium, assembly GCA_035293985.1. Taxonomy (GTDB): domain Bacteria; phylum Pseudomonadota; class Alphaproteobacteria; order Rhizobiales; family Xanthobacteraceae; genus JAVDCA01. Next base: position 541,050 of record DATGLS010000048.1, on the reverse strand, counting down.
CCAGGATGAGATCGACACCGGACAGCACCTCCATGGCGCGCGGCGACAGATCGCCTTGGTTGCCGAGCGGCATCGCGACGACATAGAGCGCGCCGGCCGGCATCTCGCCGCCGAGCGGCGTCAGCGTCAGCGTGACCGGCCCGGCGGCGCGCAACGCGGCCTTGAGCTGCGCGTCGAGATCGGCCGCAGCCTTGCTCGCCATGCCGGCGAAGACGCGTGGCCGCACCGCCGGCTCGCGCGCGAGCACGATGCCCTGGCGCTGATGCACCAGCGGCCACACGGTCGCCTCGAGCACGTCGCTCACGGAGCCCGCCGCGATGGTGACGCGGACGCGGCCGCGCAGGGCCGCGAGCGCCGCCGGGTCGTATTGCGCGTCATAGCCGATGACGCCGGCGCGCGCGGTGAATTCCGCTCGCTCGACGATCTCGATCGTCCGCGTGTCGGTCGCGGCGATTTCCGGGTGGCCGAGCGCCGTCAGAGTGACGGGAGACGGGGTCACCGGAGGGTCTATTGTAGAAGACATGGGCTTTGGCGGCTTTGACGGCTTTGGCGGCCTTGGCGGCGGCTTGACTATCATGCGTCCGAAGATACCTACTCGGGCGTGCGGGTCAGCGGCAAATATGAATCGACGGTACCGGGCGGGCCGGAGGTCCGGCCCCCGGTTCCGGACGCGTTGACGGTGCTCGTCGAGCGCATCGCGACCAGCGCGAAATATCGCACGCTCTGCCGCTCGACCATTGCGGACATCGTGCGGCGTGAGCTCGCGCTCGGCAAGCGACCCACCGAGGCCGAGGCGGCGGTCCGCCTCAAGCTCCACCGGGTGCTCGCCGCCTATCACGGCGGCGGCAAGGCGGCGCGGGGTCTCGATGCGGTCGCGGGCGCGATCGCGCGCCGCGATGACGGCGCCGTTCGCGACGCCTGTCGTGGCCTGATGGGACTGCATGCGACGGCCGCCGAGCGCCTTGGCTTGATCGATGGTGGCTATCATGCGCGCCTCTTTGCCGTGACCGGGCGGCCCGCCGTCGTGCTCGATCTCGCCTGCGCGCTGCACCCGTTCGCGTGGCGCTGGATGGGGCTGCCGACCTCGACCATCTATCGCGCCTTCGATCTCAACCGGCATTTCGTCGACCTCGTCGCCCGCTATCTCGCGCTCGAAGGCGTCGGTGGTGGCGCCGAGTGGCGCGACATTCTGTGCGAGCCGCCGACGGAGCGCGCCGACGTCGCCTTCTTCCTGCAGACCTATCACTGCGTCGAGGCGCGCCGACCCGGCGCCGGAGGAGAGATTCTCGACGGCGTGCCGGCACACCATGTGGTCGTGAGCCTGCCGAAGGAGAATTTCGGCGGCCGGCCGATGGCGCGGAGCGCCGCCCATACGCGAGCGATCGAGATGCAGGCGGCGGCGCGCGGCTGGGGAATGCAGGTCATCGACTGGCCCGCCGAGACGGTCTGGATCTTGCGCAAGCCGGACTTCGCCGGGACGCAAGCGCCGTCGCGCGGCGCCGCCGCCTGCGGATGAGCGGCGCGCGACACCACGGTCCCGAACGTCGCGGCGCCGACACGTCGCGAGAGGCGCGGCGGGGTCGCGACGAGCTCCTGGCACGGCTCGCCGCGATCCTCGATATGGACCGGGGCGAGGTGGTCGAGCGCCTCTCGGGCGATCGCCGTCAGAGCATCCGGATCAATGCGTTGTCGCCGCGCCCGGCGGCCGAGATCGAGCAGGATCTCGACGCGCTCGCGGTCGAGCGCACGCCGATCGAGTGGTGCCCGGGCGCCTATCATCTCGTCTCCGACAAGACCGTGGTGGCGAGCTCGCGCCTGTTCGTCGAAGGCGACGTCTACATCCAGAACGCCTCGAGCCTGATCCCGCCGCTTGCGCTCGATCCCCGTCCGGGACACGCGATCCTCGATCTGTGCGCCGCGCCCGGCGGCAAGAGCGCGCTGATCGCCGCGCTGACCGGCAACCAGGCGTCCCTCTGGCTCAACGACGGCATCAAGGCGCGCATCGCCAAGCTCGAGGAGGTGGTCGGCCGCTTCCACGTCCGCGCCGCCGAGATCACGACCCATCCGGCGCAATATGCGGACAAATACATCGACCGGACGTTCGATCGCATCCTGCTCGACGCCCAATGCTCGGGCGAGGGGTTGCTCGACCTGTCGCATCCGAACGCGCTGCGCTTCTGGTCGTTGCGGCGCGTGCGCGAGTACGGGCTGCTGCAGCAGCGCATGCTGATGGCCGCCTACAAGCTGCTCGCGCCCGGCGGAATCCTGGTCTATTCCACCTGCACGTTCGGCCCGGAGGAGAACGAGGCGCCGATCGACCACTTGCTGCGCCACCGCGAGAACGCCGACGTCGTTCCGATCGAGATGAAAGTCGCGGGAGGACGCGGCGGGCTTCCCGCATGGGAGCGATCCTCGTTCGACCCGCGGCTGCGCCACGCGCTGCGCGTCGTGCCGAGCCGATTCATGGAAGGATTCTTCGTCTGCAAGATCGTCAAGCGCGCCTGATGGACAAGACCGCGCCGTCGTTCGCGACCGTGTTGCGCGAGGCTCCGCTGTTTCTGCCGGACGCGACTTACGGCGTCGTGCGGGCGACGGACGCCGCCGACCTCGAGCACGCCGGCGTGCGGATGCTGATGGTCAGCGCCTTTCATCTCATGCGCCGGCCCGGCACCTCGACCGTCAAGGCGCTCGGCGGCATCAAGGAGATGATGGGCTGGCGCGGGCCGGTCGCGGCCGACTCGGGCGGCTTCCAGGCCTACTCGCTGATCCGCGAGAACCCGCGCTACGGCAAGATCACCGACGACGGGCTGATGTTCACGCCCGAGGACAGCGACAAGACGATACGCTTGACGCCGCGACGCGCGATCGAGACGCAGATGCGGCTCGGTGCCGATCTGCTGTTCTGCCTCGACGACTGCACCCATCCGCGCGAGCAGGCGGCCGAGCAGGAGGCCTCGGTGCGCCGTACCATCGCGTGGGCGCGCGAGTGCAAGGTCGAGTTCGGCCGCGCCCTGGCGTCGCGCCGCCCGCCACCCGATCCGGCGCCGCAGCTCTTCGCCGTGGTCCAGGGCGGACGCGACGAGAAGCTGCGGCGCGACTGCGCGCAGGCGCTCATCGACATCGGCTTCGACGGGTACGGCTACGGCGGCTGGCCCATCGACGAGGATGGGGCGCTACTCGAGGACATGCTGGCGCTGACCCGCGCACTGGTGCCGCGCGACAAGCCGCTGCATGCGCTCGGCATCGGTCATCCGGCCTCGGTCGCGGCCTGCGCCCGCATGGGATACACGACCTTCGACAGCGCGCTGCCGACGCGCGATGCGCGGCGCGGCCGACTCTACGCCTGGCGCGGCGAGACGCCGGATTTTGCGGGATCCGCGAAGGAATGGCTCGAGATCGTCTATATCCAGGACGACGTGCACCTCAAGCGCGACGCGCCGCTCTCCGCCACGTGCCGGGGCCTGTGCTGCCGGCGCTACTCGATCGGCTATCTGCATCATCTGTTCAAGATCAACGATGCGCTGTTTGCCCGCCTCGCGACAATTCACAATCTCAACTTCATGACGTCGCTGATGGATGCGCTGCGCCCCGCGTCAGGTGACGAGGGTTACGCGCGGCCATGACGGGCGACGACATCGCGGCCGCGGACTTGGCCAAGGTGTCGGCTGAGGTCAGGGCCAGCCGCAAGTACCGCGCGGTCGATCCCGGCCTGATCGCGGCGGTCGTGGCGGAACAGATGCGGCGCGGGGGATCGTCCCGCGACGTCGTCAAGCGCAGCAAACGCAAGCTGCACCAGGTGTTCGGCGCCTATCTCGATCGGCCGATGCCATTTGCCGAATGGCTTGCGGTGCTGCGCGCGACGGCGGCCGCAGCCGAACGATCCGGTCTCTGCCGCGAATTCATGACGTTTCACGCCTCGACGCGCGAGCGGGTCACGCATCTGGAAGCGGTCTACGCGGCGGCGCTCGGCGACCTGGCGATGCCGGCGCGTGTGCTCGATCTCGGCTGCGGCCTCAATCCGCTCGGCCGAGCGTTCATGCCGCTCGCCGCCGAGACCGCGCTCGATTTCTGCGACGTGCATCGGCCGCTCGTCGATTTCCTCGGCGAGGCGCTCGCCGTCCTCGGGTTCGCGGGCGAAGGCTGCGTCTGCAACCTGCTCGACGGCGCCCCACCGCGCGCGGCCGATGTCGCGCTCCTTTTGAAGGTGCTGCCATGCCTCGCGCAGCTCGATGGGACGATCGCGCCGCGCCTGATCGCCGGTGTGCGCGCCGACGTGATCGTGGTGTCGTTTCCGATCGCGAGTCTCGGCGGACGCCGCAAAGGCATGGCGGAGCACTATGCGACGCATTTCGAGCGGGTGGCGCAGGCGCTGCCGATGCGGATCGAGGCACGCGACGCGCCGGATGAGCTCATCTATAGGCTGCATCGGCGGGCGTGATCCGCCGCGCGCGGAGCGGGTTGCGCCGCTTCCGCCGCCACCCCGAGGCGGACAGGTCGAGGCGGGGTGGGTATTGCGATTAATGTTCCTATGTCACAATTGTCATAGCGAGGTCACTTTGGCCCGCGACAATGCCAGAAAATGACGGTACCTCGCATGGCGGATCGCGCACAAGCCGTTGTCATTCCTGTCGAATCTCAAGTCGACCAGGCCGCCGGCGAGTCCCGCCTCAAGGTCGCGCCGCCGGCCCTGACGGACATCCCCGACCGGTTCATCAATCGCGAGCTGTCCTGGCTTCACTTCAACCGCCGCGTCCTCGAGGAGGCCGAGAATCCGGCCGCGCCGCTGCTCGAGCGGGTGCGCTTCCTGTCGATCTCGGCCAACAACCTGGACGAGTTCTTCATGGTGCGCGTCGCCGGCCTCATGGGCCAGGTGCGTGCCGGCATCTCGGAAAAGAGCCCGGACGGGTTGACGCCGTCGGAGCAGCTCGCGCGCATCGGCGAGGCGGTCTCGAGCCTCGCGAGCGATCAGCAGGCACGCTGGCGCGAGCTGCGCCGCGACCTCGCCGAGGAGCGCATCGTGCTGGTCGACGGCGACGCGCTCAAGAAGGCCGATCGCGTCTGGCTCGAGGATTATTTCCTGCGCCACATCTTTCCGGTGCTCACGCCGCTCGCGATCGATCCGGCGCACCCGTTCCCGTTCATCCCCAACTTCGGCTTCTCGATCGCGCTGCATCTGATGCGTCAGAGCGACGGCAAGGCGATGAACGCGTTGATTCGCGTGCCGCAGAAGGTCGAGCGTTTCATCCGTCTGCCGTCGCCGGCGGACGGCGGGATCGCGCGGCTGATCACGCTCGAGCAGGCGATCGGATTGTTCATTCCGCGGCTGTTTCCCGGCTACACCGTCAAGGGGCAGGGCGGCTTCCGCATCCTGCGCGACTCGGAAATCGAAATCGAGGAAGAGGCCGAGGACCTGGTGCGCCAGTTCGAGCGCGTGCTCAAGCGCCGCCGCCGCGGCTCGGTCATCCGGCTCGAGATCGAGGCCGCCATGCCGGCGGAATTGCGCCATTCGGTGCAGCGCGCGCTCGGCGTCGGCGACGCCGAGGTCTTTCTGGTCGACGGCGTGCTCGCGCTGAGCGAGCTCTCCCAGCTCATGGCGGTCGACCGGCCCGATCTCGAGTTCGTGCCCTACAATCCGCGCTTCCCGGAGCGCATCCGCGACCACGCCGGCGACAGCTTCGCGGCGATCCGGCAGAAGGACCTGATCGTCCATCACCCCTACGAATCCTTCGACGTGGTGGTGCAGTTCCTCCAGCAGGCGGCGCGCGATCCCGACGTGATCGCGATCAAGCAGACGCTCTATCGCACCTCGAACGACTCGCCGATCGTGCGCACGCTGGTCGAGGCCGCCGAGGCCGGCAAGTCGGTGACGGCGGTGGTCGAGCTGAAAGCGCGCTTCGACGAGGAGGCGAACATCCGCTGGGCGCGCGACCTCGAGCGCGCCGGCGCGCAGGTCGTCTACGGCTTCATCGAGCTCAAGACACACGCCAAGCTCTCGCTCGTAGTGCGGCGCGAGGGGGCGGCGCCGCTCTCCTACGTGCACGTCGGCACCGGCAACTATCACCCGGTGACGGCGCGCATCTACACCGACCTCTCCTTCTTCACCGCCGACCCCGTGATCGCGCGCGACGTCGCGCGCATCTTCAATTTCATCACCGGCTATGCCGAGCCCGACCAGCTCGACCGCATGGCGGTGTCGCCGCTCAATCTCAAGACGCGCATCCTCGAGCACATCGCCAAGGAGATCGAGCACGCGCAGGCCGGCCGGCCGGCCGCGATCTGGATGAAGATGAATGCGCTGGTCGACCCCGAGATCATCGACGCGCTCTACGAGGCTTCGCGCGCGGGCGTGAAGATCGATCTCGTGGTGCGCGGCATCTGCTGCCTGCGCCCGGGCGTGCCGGGCCTGTCGGAGAACATCCGCGTCAAGTCGATCGTCGGCCGTTTCCTCGAGCACGGGCGCATCTATTGCTTCGGCGCCGGCCACGGCCTGCCGCACGCGAAAGCCGCGGTCTACATCTCGTCCGCCGACATGATGCCGCGCAACCTCGACCGCCGCGTCGAAGCGCTGTGCCCGATCCTCAATCCGACCGTGCACGAGCAGGTGCTCGATCAGATCATGATCGCCAACCTCAAGGACAACGAACAGAGCTGGACGCTCTTGCCCGACGGTGCGTCCACGCGTATCAAGGCCGCCGACGGCGAAGAGCCTTTCAACGCGCACAAATACTTCATGACCAATCCAAGCCTGTCGGGCCGCGGCAAATCGCTCAAGGAATCCTCGCCTCGCAGCTTGTCGCGGCGGGCGGATCGTGGCTAGCCGGCGGCGCAGCAGAAACGCGGCACAGGGGCGTATCGATCATGGATCGCCGATTGCGGTTTTCGACATCGGCTCGAACTCGGTGCGTCTCGTCGCCTATGAAGGACTGACGCGCGCGCCGACGCCGATCTTCAACGAAAAGGTGCTCGCCGGCCTCGGCCGCGAGGTGCAGACGACCGGCCTGCTCGCGCCCGACGCGGTCGAGAAGGCGCTCGGCGCGCTGATGCGCTTTCGCGCGCTGTGCGACACCATGCGGGTCGGACGCATGTGGGCGATCGCGACCGCGGCGTGCCGCGACGCCAAGAACGGGCGTGCCTTCATCGCCGAGGCGCAGAAGATCTGCGGCACCCGCATCGACGTGCTGTCCGGCCGGCGCGAGGCCGAGCTCTCGGCGCTCGGCGTCGTCTCCGGCATCCACCAGCCCGACGGCATCGTCGGCGATCTCGGCGGCGGCTCGCTCGAGCTTGCGGATGTCCAGGGCCGCAAGGTCAAGCCCGGCGTGACGTTGCCGCTCGGCGGGCTCGCGCTGCAGGACATTTCGGCGCGCTCGCTCAAGAATGCGGCGCGATTCGTCGAGCGCTCGCTCGCCGACGTGCGCCTGCTCAAAGCCGGGCGCGGGCGCAACTTCTACGCGGTCGGCGGCACCTGGCGCGCACTCAGCCGCCTGCACATGTGGCAGACCGGCTATCCGCTTCACGTCATGCACGGCTACGTCGTTCCGGCGAAGGAGGTGGCCGAGTTCTCCCGCCTGGTGCAGCGCGTCGACCCGAGCACGCTGTCGCAGATCGAGATCGTCGCCGACGCGCGCCGCCCGTTGCTTGCCTACGCGGCGCTGGTGCTCGAGAACATCGTCCGCATCGCGCGGCCGCGGCAGGTGGTGATGTCCGCGCTCGGCGTGCGCGAGGGCCTCCTCTATTCGCTGCTCGGCCAGGCCGAGCGTGCGCGCGATCCGCTCATCGCGGGCGCCGAGGAGCTCAACCAGCTGCGCTCCCGCTCGCCGCGCCACGGGGAGGAGCTCGCCGTCTGGGCCGACCGGTTCATGGCGTCGACCGGCATCGAGGAGAGCGCGGAGGAAAAGCGCCTGCGCCACGCCGCCTGCCTGCTCGGCGACATCGGCTGGCGCGACCATCCCGACTACCGCGGCGAGCAGTCGCTCGACGTCATCGCGCACGCGGCCTTCGTCGGCGTCGACCACCCCGGCCGCACGTTCCTCGCGCTGGCGGTGTTCTTTCGCCATATCGGTCTCAACAACGATGAGCTCGCGCCGCATGTGCGCGAGCTCGCGACCGCCCGCATGATCGACCGCGCCCGCATCCTCGGCGCCGTGATGCGCGTCGCCTACTTGGTGTCGGCCGCGATGCCTGGGGTGCTGCCGCACACGCCGATGCGAGTCGAGCGCGGAAAGCTCAAACTGCGACTCACGGGGCGCCACGCGGCGTTGGCCGGTGAGCGCGTCTTCGCCCGGCTGCGGCAACTCGCCCGGCTGATCGGGCGCGAGCCGGTGTTGGTAACTGAATAATCCTGAGTGTTGGGGACGTTTCTCAAATTTCTCCGATAATTGTCTGAATTCTAACGAGAATCATCTTCTTTCAATGTCGTCAAGACGTCCTCTAAGGGCGAGGTGATGCGCGATTACAACAGCTTAGAAGCAAATGTTCCGTTTCAGGCCCGGGCGGGGAAGGGAGGCCCTGTCGAGATTGCCGTCGCGGCAATTAATTGGTAGCAAAATAGAGGGCATTTTTAATGGGGTGCCGCGGGGGATACGGTCGGTGGCCGGCGCGGTAATTGGGGCTATGCACGTCGGGTCAATTGTCAGACGTTTATTGCCGGTCGCGATGATCCTGTGCGCTGGTGGGGTTTCCGCGGTAGCGGGTGGTCCATTCACGATTTTCGACGCCATCAATGAGGCCGTGCGTTCCAATCCGGGCGTCGGCGAGGCGGCCGCTGATCGGCGCGCCACTGAGACGAATTTGCGGCAAAGCCAGGCGACGCTGCTGCCGCAGATTCACGTCGACGCCAGCACCGGGCCGGAACGCTTCAACGAGATGGACGTCACGCCGCCGCCCCAGGGCAACAACCAGTCGCTTTATGGCAGCACCGCGTCGGTCGTTCTGCGGCAGAAGCTGTTCGATGGCCTGCAATCAATCAACGAGATCTGGCGCCAGGCGGCGCGCGTCGACGCGTCGGCCTACCGGGTGCACGAGCGCACCGAGCTGACCGCGCTCGACGCCGCCGAAGCCTATATCGACGTGGTGCGCTACACGCGGCTGATCTCGGTCGCGAGCGACAATCTCGCGGCGCACCGCAAGCTCTTGTCGAACGTCGAGGCGCGCTTCAAGGGCGGCCGCGCCGGCGAGGGCGATCTCGACCAGGCGCGCGAGCGCGTCGCCGCCGCCGAGGCGCAGCTCGCCGATTTCCGCCAAAGCCTCGATGCGGCGCGTGCGACCTATCGCAGGGTCGTCGGCATCGAGCCCTTCAACCTGCGCGCCCCGGGGCGGCTCGGCCATATGCCGGCCAGCAAGGACGACGCGCTCGCGGTCGCGCTCAAGTTCAACCCGACGATTCGCGCTGCCCAGGCCGACGTCGACGCCGCCCGATACGCGTTCCACGGCACCGCCGGCAATTTCCTGCCGCAGGTCTCGCTCGAGGCGCGCGCCTCGCGCGGGCAGAACGTCGATCAGGTGTTCGGCCGCCAGTCCGACGAGAGCGCGAAGGTCGTCATGAGCTGGGACATTTTCACCAGCGGCCTCAACTCATGGAAGCGCGCCGAGGCCTCGGAACGCTACACCGAGGCCACCATGGCGCATGCGCGGCTGCAGCGCGCCGCGCTCGAATCGCTCGACAAGGCGTGGGGCGCCCGTACGATCACGTCGGATCGCGTCGCCGCGCTCATCCGCCAGGTCGAGTTCGACCGCAAGGCGATCACCGCCTACACCAAGGAATACGAGCTCGGCCAGCGCTCGCTGATCGACCTGCTCAATGCCGAGAACCAGCTCTACGTGGCGCTGGTCTCGCTCGAGTCGAGTCGGTCGGTCGCGGTCTTCGCCGACTATCAGCTGCTCGCCGCGATGGGCCAGCTCCTGTCTTATCTGAAGACGCCTGCGCCGGCCGAAGCCGCGCCGCTCGAGACCATCCCGCTCGGCATCTTCCCGACCAAGCTGCCGCCGATCCTGGTGCACCTGCCGCGCTCGGGTCCGGAGCCGCTCAATCCGGTGCGTGTCCCGGCGGCGCCGGCCCTGCCGTATGCGCCCGGCCCGATGCAGTATTCCGGCGAGACCGCGACCGCCGCCATCGACAAGCGCTTTCCGACCGCATCTATGGCGGGCCCGCCGCACTGGCCGGGCGAGCCGCAGACGCCGCCGTCTGTGCCCGCGATCGAGACGAACTGGGCGGCCGGGATGCTCTCCGTCCCGCTGCACTGAGCGCCACGAGGCCGGAACTGCCTCGCGAACCGAGCGGAACGACCCGGAAATCCCTACTGGGGCTGCCGTGGTATCGTTAACAAGACCAAGGGTTTGACAGGGCCCGCCGATCGCTGGCTTGGTGGGCTAGGCCAGCGGCCCGCAAGGGTTCCGCAAGACTCCTGTCTTAACAATTGCCGTAATTGTGGCGGCGATGTCGTTCGCACGCGGTTACCGGCTCCCTAGGATTTCCTACGGGGTCGCAGAGGTCGCAAAGGGCTCACTGTCTTGTCCGTCCAACCGATCATCGATCGGCCGTCCATCAAGGACGTGCCGCCCCCGCCGCCGTCGCCGGCCCGTGGCGATCCCCTGTCCGACGCCCTGATCTTCCTCGCCGCCCATCACGGCCGGGCGCTCAGCCGCGACGCGCTGGTCGCCGGACTCCCGATCCTCGACGGCCGGCTGTCGGTCTCGCTGTTCGACCGCGCCGCGCGCCGCGCCGGCCTCGAGGCCGAGCCGGTCAAGCGCTCGCTCGGCGAGATCCCCGCGCTGGTGCTGCCCGCGGTCCTGGTCATGCGCGACGGCAGCACGCGGGTGCTGCTCGAGCGTGGCGCCGAGGCGCGCCAGGCGAAGGTGGTCGATCCGTCCGATGGGCCGGGCGCGAAGCCGCGCTTCCTCGGCGCCGAGGCGGCCGACTATCTCGGCTATGCGTTCCTGGTGCGGCCGCTCGCGGCCGCCGACCCGCGCGTGGTCGCGGCGGGCGATCTGCCGACCGAGCACTGGTTCTGGGGCGTGGTGCGGCGGTTCTGGTCGAACTACGGGCATGTGGCGCTCGCGGCGTTCCTCATCAACACGCTGGCGCTCGCCTCGCCGTTGTTCATCATGAACGTGTACGACCGCGTGGTGCCGAACGGGGCACTCGCCTCGCTCACGGCGCTCGCGATCGGCCTCACCATCGCGATCCTGTTCGATTTCATCCTGCGCACCGTGCGCAGCCGCATCATCGACATGACCGGCAAGAAGATCGACGTCGTGCTCGCCGCCAACATCTTCGAGCACGTGCAGGCCGTGAAGATGGCGCAGCGTCCGGCCTCGGTCGGCATCCTCGCCAACCAGATGCGCGATTTCGATTCGGTGCGCGAATTCTTCACCTCCGGCACGGTGGTGTCGGCGACCGACCTGCTGTTCGCCCTCATCTTCATCGCCGTGCTGTTCATGATCGCGGGCCCACTCGCCTGGATCCCGCTCGCGATCCTGCCCGTGATGATCACGGTCGGCCTCCTGATCCAGCGCCCGCTGGACCGCGCGATGCGCCGCCTGCAGGCCGAGTCGGCGGCGCGCCACGGGGTGCTGGTCGAGGCGCTGTCCGGCATGGAGACGGTGCGCGCCATCGGCGCCGAGCCGCGCATGCAGACCGCCTGGGAACGCTCGATCGCGGCGACCGCGCGATCCAGTGAAGACGTGCACTTCTGGGCCTCGATGGCGCTGACCGCGACCGGCACCGCCCAGCAGGTCACCAGCCTGCTGATGGTGGTGATCGGCGTGTTCCTGATCATGAACGGCACCATCACGGTCGGCGCGCTCGTGGCCTCGACCATGCTGGCGGGGCGCGTCCTCTCGCCGATCGCCGGCATCGCCACCGTGATCACGCGGGCGACGCAGACGATCGTCTCGCTCAAGGCGATCGACCGGGTGATGAGCCTCGAGCGCGAGCGCCCGCCGAACCGCACCTACGTGTCGCGCCGCATCGAGCAGGGCGCCATCGCGTTCGACAACGTGACGTTCAAGTACCCGAAGGGCGCCGAGAACGCGCTGGAGAAGATCTCGTTCAAGATCGCGGGCGGCGAGCGCGTCGGCATCATCGGCCGCGTCGGCTCCGGCAAGACCACGGTCGGCCGTCTCATGGTCGGCTTCTACGAGCCGCAGGAGGGGCGCGTGCTCGTCGACGGCATCGACCTGCGCCAGTACGACCCCGCCGATCTGCGCGCCGGCATCGGCTTCGTGCTGCAGGACACGGACCTGTTCTACGGCAAGCTGCGCGACAACATCACGTTCGGCCGGCCGGCCTCGACCGACGACGAGGTGGTGGCGGCGGCGCGGCTCTCGGGCGTCGAGGCCTTCATCGCCGGCCATCCGCTTGGCTACGAGATGCCGATCGCCGAGGGCGGATCGAGCCTCTCGGGCGGGCAGAAGCAGGCGATCGGCCTCGCGCGCGTGCTCATCCGCAAGCCCAAGGTGGTCTTCCTCGACGAGCCGACCGCCCATTTCGACGTGCGCAGCGAGGCCGACTTCCTCGAGCGGCTCAAGGCGCTCGCCGAGCAGAACCTGACGGTGATCATCTCGACGCACCGCCTTTCGCTCCTCTCCTTCGTCGATCGCCTGCTCTTGTTCGACAAGGGCAAGCTCGTCGCCGACGGCCCGCGCGACAAGGTGCTCGCCCTGCTGCAAGGCGGCCCGCGCCGCGCCCCCGAACCGCCGGCGGCCTGACCCATGGCCATGCACTCCACCGATTTCGCCTTCGCCAACGACGTCCGTGCCGCCGTCGAGCTGCGCACGCCGCGCACGGCGCGCATGCTGCTGTTGGCGTCGCTGACCCTTATCGTGGTCGGCCTCGTCTGGGCGCATTTCGCCGTGCTCGACGAGGTCAAGCGCGGCGCCGGACGGGTGATCCCGTCGCAGCAGATCCAGGTGGTGCAGTCGCTCGAAGGCGGCATCGTCGGCGCGATCACGGTGCACGAGGGCGATACGGTGCAGAAGGACCAGGTGCTCGCCCGCATCGACGACACCAAGTTCGCCTCCGAGCTCGGCGAGATCCGCGAGCGGCGCAACGCCATGGCGGCGCGCGTCGCCCGGCTCGAGGCGGAGTCCAAGGGGCTCGCGGCACCCGTCTTTCCCGACGAGCTCGCGAAGGCGGCGCCCGACGCCGTCAAGGCCGAGCTAAGCGTCTTCCAGACCCATGCGAAGAAGCTCGCCGACGATGTCGACGTGCTCAAGCAGTCGGAGACGCGGCTGACCGACACGCTGAACCTGCTCAATCGCGAGGTCGCGCTCACCCGCAAGCTCTACGACCAGAAGATCGTGCCGGAAATCGAATGGCTGCGCCTCGCGCGCCAACAGACCGACATGCAGGGGCAGCTCGCCGAGGTGAAGGCGCGCAAGGCGAACGCGACCGCCGCATTCCGCTCCCAGGCGGATGACGATCTCGCCAAATCGCGCGGCGATCTTGCGGTGCTCGAGGAGAACATCAAGTCGGCCCGCGACCGCGTCAAGCGCGCGGACCTGAAGTCGCCGGTCTACGGCATCGTCAACAAGATCAACGTCACCACCATCGGCGCCGTGGTGCAGCCGGGCGCGAGCGTGATGGAGATCGTGCCGCTCGAGGATACGCTGCTGGTCGAGGGCCGCATCCGCCCACAGGACATCGCCTTCATCCGTCCGGGCCAGGAAGCGACGGTGAAGATATCGGCCTACGACTCGAACGTGTTCGGCTCGCTCAAGGGCAAGGTCGAGCGCATCAGCGCCGATACGATCGCGGACGAGAAGCCGGGTCCGGGCGGCGAGAAGGCGGAGACCTTCTATCGGATCACGGTGCGCACCGACACCAACCACCTCGGCACCGCCGACCATCCGCTGCCGATCCTTCCCGGCATGGTGGCGACCGTCGAGGTGCTGACCGGGCAGAAGACCGTGCTCGACTATCTGGTCAAGCCGGCCCGGATGCTGCGCGAGGAAGCGCTGCGCGAGCGATAAGCGCGCGTCCTTCGACGCCTCCCGAACATCGGGTCCGCCCCGCCGCGGCACGCCTGCGGCGTAGTGCGGCGCCCCGTTCGTCATCTCGGGCAGTCGGCGGAACTCCTTGAAATTCCCGAATATTCAGCCTTGCCCGGATTGGTTAGCGAATGGCTACGGAATACTGAACACTTCTAAGTAAATCAGACGGTTTCATCGCACCTGATCTCAAATAGTCTCATGTATTGCCAGCATGCTCCAGAACTTCTGAGGCATGCTGATGCGCAATACGGTGCAGAATCAAGTATCCGTCGAGGAAAGGCCGTCGGTGATCGTCCGGCGTGCCGCGCCGTACATCCTCGCGGCCGCGCTGTCGATCGGCCTGCTCGCCGCCGCGAGCGGCGTTGCGATGGCGAAGACGCGCAAGCCGCATCCGGTCGACCTCACCGGGTTCGGTCCGGTGCCGCGCATCGAGCTGCCGCAGCTGCGCGATCCGGCGCCGCCGCGCGTCGTCGCGCCGGCCCGCTTCTTCACCATCAACAAGGTGCTCGCCAAGCTCGACGGCCACGCCCCGGCGGATACGCGGCTCGCCGAGCGCACGGATACGAGCACGCTCAGCGACGCGGCGAGCACAGTCGCGCCGCCGCGGGGCCCCGAGCCGTTCGGCCTTTTCACCTTCCGGGCCCCCGAGGGTGCGGTGTGGGCGAAATGGCGCGGCGTCTCGCGCGACATCGCCAAGGACATCGACACGATGGCGCAATGCCGCGCCGTGAGCGAGGCCTGCGCCCCCGCCACCAATCGGTTCATTGCCGTGATCGACAAGGCGCGCGCGCTCGACGGGCGCGCCCGGCTCGACGCCGTCAATCGCGCCGTCAATCAGGCGATCGTCTACATGACAGACATGCAGCAGTGGGGCGTGGAAGATCTCTGGTCGTCGCCGCTTTCGACCTTCGCGAGCTTGCGTGGCGATTGCGAGGACTACGCGATCGCCAAATACGTGGCGCTGCGCGAGGCCGGGGTCGCCGCCGACGATCTGCGCATCGTGCTCGCGCACAATAATGCGCTCGGCGAGGACCATGCGATCCTCGCGGCGCGGCTCGACGCGCAGTGGCTCATCCTCGACAACATGCGCGGCGAGGTCGTCGCCGAGGCCGACGAGAAGCACCTCGCGCCGTTGTTCGCGATCGATCAGGGCGGCGTCAAGCTGTTCGCCGCGCCCTACGTCGAGCGCATGATGGATGGCAAGGACGGCGCGGTCGCGCCGGCCGCCGATGGCGCCGAGCTCGGCGCGTCCGGCTTGAGCACGCGGCCGCTGTTCATGTAGGCGCATTCCACTCCCGGCGGACAGCTGCCAGGACCGGCGCTACTGAAATCACTCGACTTTCCGTCTACGGCTTTGTTCTGCCGTTCTGCCACACGCTGCGCTTACTGCCATGGGCCGCTCGCGCCGGGAACGCAAGCGGAATTCAATCTATCCCCGCTATCCGGGGCTACGCCCCTTCAGTGCTTGGTCGGCCGCGCCGACAGGCGACCGGTGACCACCGTCTGCTCGCCCCGCCGCACCACCACCTGGCCGGGGCCGGTGAGCTTCTCCTGATAAGCGCCGCCGAAGCGCTGCAGGCCGATATGCGTGATGTCGTGGGCGACGCCCGCCCACACCTCGCCCTTGCAGCCGTGGCGCCAGCGGTAGCAGAACGAGAAATCCTCCGACAGGCGCATGCCGTTGACGAACAGCACGTCGAAGGCGCGGATCAGCCGGTCGAGGTTCCTGGCGAGCGGGGAGGTGGTCTTCGCCTTGAGATCGGAGATTTTCGGCATCGCCTTGAGCATGCGCTCGATGCAGGCGCGCTGGATCAAGAGAATGCCGCTGCCGCACGCCTCGACCTCGATGAAGCCCGGCCGCGGCGGCGCCTTGCGCGGGCCGCGCAGCGCGCGCAGCACATAATCCTGGGCCTTGGCGATGGCGCGCGCGGCGTCCTTCTCCTCGACGGCGAGCTGCGCCACCTTCTTCACGTCGAGCGTGCGTTTGGGATAGACCGCCCCGACCAGCGGCTGGTCGAGATCGATCATCTCGGTGATCAGCGCGGCCGGAAAGCCCATGTCGGCATCGACGAACAGGAGGTGCGAGGCATCCGTCTTGTCGTACCAGTGGGTGAGCAGGAAGTTGCGGCTCTCGGCGATCTCCGAATACGAGATGGCGTTGAAGGCGAAGTCGATAGCGCGCTTCTGCAGGACCCGGGTGAGGCTCAGCATGCTGCTGACGTAGGGGGTGTAGAACACCTCGCCGTAGGCGGGGGTCGCGATCATGATCTTGGGGTTGGCCACGAGCAATCTCCGGCGCGGACGGCCGGCATCGGCCATTAGCGCAACGACTCAATACTCCGTTGAAACAGGCGCGTCGACCGCGCCGCGGGGCGCGGGCGACGACGGGCGAGCTCAGGCGACCACGTGGATGTCGTGCGGGTGGACCATGCCGCCATTGGTGGTGGTGGCCAGCAGCACCTCGTGCGCGGTCGTGCCGTCGGCGCTGTAGTAGAGCGCGTGGTTCGTCGTGTCGAAGTGGAAGCGGTCGCTCAACGACGCGAACGAGGCGCTGCCGGACGACTCGAACACCGTGCTCGCGTCCATACCCGCCGTCAGGCCCCCGCCGAAGCCCTTCGCCGACACGGCGATCTCGTCGATGCCGGTCGTGAAGTTGGTGATCTGGTTGTTGCCGGCGGCAGGCGGGGCGCCGAACTGGTACGTGTTCGTCCCGGAGCCGCCCGTGAGCGTGTCGTTGCCGTCGGTGCCGAGCAGGACCGTCAGGTTGGCGGTCATCAAATGAGCATCGAGCGTCAGCGGTCCGGTCCCGGCGACGTCGTCGAGCGTCAGGGTGCCGGCGCCGACATCGGCGCTGGCGTCGGCGCCGAGCGTGACGGTTGCGGCGCCCGA
Organism: Xanthobacteraceae bacterium; assembly: GCA_035293985.1. GTDB lineage: Bacteria > Pseudomonadota > Alphaproteobacteria > Rhizobiales > Xanthobacteraceae > JAVDCA01. Next base: position 524,172 of record DATGLS010000048.1, on the reverse strand, counting down.
GGTGCCGATCTGCAGCGTGTCGACGTTGCTCACATTGACGAGATCGGCATCCGCAATGGTGATCGGTCCCGTGGTGTCGCTGACCGCCAGGGTGCTGTTGCTTCCGGCGCCGCCGGTGACCGTCTGCGACCCGCCGTGGAGCTGGGCGTCGGTGAACTGGAACGTGTCGTTGCCGCCTTCGCCGTTGAAGCTCTCGGTACCATTGCCGCCGAGAAACAGGTCGTTGCCCGCGGTGCCTTGCACCGTGAAGTTGCCGGTCGCCTGCACGTTGGTGTTGGTGTCGCTCGCCTCGAAGTCGAGGGCGAGCTGGGTGTAGTTCGTCACCGTATTGGTCGGCCCGATGTCCCAGGTCGGCGCGAACGTGCCCGCGAAGGCGCCGCTGCCGTCCTCCTGCCCGACGATGCCCTCCAGCACGTTGCTGATCGTGTTGCCGTGGATCGTGATGTCGGACGAGTTGAGGCCGTAGATGCCGGTCTGCCCGACGACGGCGCCGGCGTTGAGCGCGCCCGCAATGATGTTGTTGTCGAGCGTGAGGTTGGTGGCGTCCCAGAACAGAATCCCGGTGTCGGTGACGGTCGCCGGCGTGTAGCCGATCCCCGTGATCGTGTTGTTCGACGCGGTGCCGGTGTCGCCGACGAGCTCGATGCCGTTCTGCGCGATCAAGGCGGTCGCGCCGACGCCCGTGATGATGTCGTGCTCGATGTCGACGTTGGCGTTGCTCGCGACCACGCCGCCCTTCTGCCAATTCTCGATGGTCGAGTTGGTGAGCGTGAAGCTCTCGGTCGGCGCACCGACCGGGGCGGTGTTCGAAGCGTAGATCGCGATGCCGCGCTGGTCGCCGAAGCTCGAGTCCGGCTCGCGGATTCCGGTGACGTCGACATGGTCGACGGTGCCGGACGCGTTGAGATAGGCGATGCCGACCAGCGTCGGGTTGTTGGCACCGGTGACGAGGTTGCCTTCGCCGAGGCCGTTGAACGAGATGTTCTCGAGCGAGATGTTGGTCGCGTTGCTGACCGTGAGCAGGCCATCGATGTCGCGCCCGCTGGTCGGCGAGTTGCCGGTGCTCTCGAGCGTGCCGGGCGCGTCGATCGTGACCGCGCCGCTGCCGACGATCGAGATGCCGTTGGCGCCATGCCCGGCGGTCGGATCGACCACGAGCTGACCCGTGTAGGTGCCGGCCTCGATCAGCACCGTGTCGCCACTCGTCGTCGCGGCGTCGATGCCGGCCTGGATCGTGCTGAAGCTGCCGATCAGGTGATGGCTGGCGTCGAACACCATCACCGGGCTCAAATTGAGGGTCTGGTCGGAGAACTGCAGGTGGGTGACGCCGTTGAGGAAAACATTGGAGAAGTCGGGGGTCCCCACGTTTTCACCACCGAAAACGACGACGCTTCCGGTGCTGGGATCGTCCATGATGGTGTATTTCGCTTCGGGGTGCGAGAACACCACCGTGTCGCCGCCGCCGCCGTTGAACGTGTCCTGGGGAATAGTGACGAGGAGCGGGTTGCCGTGGCTGGGGTAGAAGGTGTCGTCGCCGCCGCCGCCGTTGAACACGACGTCGACCGGCGCGCCCGAGTTGATCGGCGTGCCCGTGATGCCGCGGGCGTCGACCGTGTCGTTCCCGGTGCCGCCGTTGACCGTCACGGTCGCGACCCCGGTGTCGTGCAGGTCTCCCGACAGGACGACGGTGTCGCCGCCGCTGCCGAGGTTGACGACCATCTGCTGGACGCCGGACGCTTGGAGCGTGCCGTCGAAGCCGGACTGGTTGATGTTGAAGGTCTGCGCCGCCGAGCCGTTGTCGTCGATGATCAGGGTATCGATGCCCGACCCCGTGTTCTGGATCTCGTCCGTTCCGTCGCCGACGGCATAGATGAAGGTGTCGTTGGCGGTGCCATCGACAAAGAGGTTGGCGTGGCCGGGGCCGAAGACATAGGTCGTATCGACCACGTCGAATAGGTCCTGCGTGCCGGAGTTGCCGGGCGGAAGGATGACCAGCTGCGGGTCATCGAGGGTGGCGGGCACGACGGCGCCGGGGCCGAAATAGATCGGGTTGACGAAAATCGGATTCACGCCGGCGCCGAGGCCGGTGAACGTGTTGTTCTCGATGAACAAGTTGTTCAGCCGCTCGTACGTCGCGAGATCCGCGGGCGTACCGTCGGTGAAGCGCTGGAGCGCGATCGCGCCGTCGGGCTCGGTAACGTTGCTGAACGTGTTGTTGGCTATCCCGATGTCGGAGTCGCCAGTGGTGCCGAACGCATCCTCGATGACGAGGCCGCGATGCTGCGTGCCGTTCGCCGTGAACGTGCCGTCGATGTTCTCGAACGTGTTGCCGAAGACGTCCGCGTGCTTGACGCCGTTGAGCGCGACGCCCTGTCCGTCGAGCACGTTGTTCTGCAGAGCGACGAAGTCGAAGCCGGAGATGTAGAAGTTTCCGCCGCCGTTGGTGCTCGAGTTTTCGATCGTGACCGCGGCGTTCTGCGTCGTCGCATCCTGCGGCGACATGTTCCACTGCGCGCCGAGGCCGCTCGGCCCGCCCGAGGCCGTGCCGTTGAGCCTGACGCCGTCGAGCAGCAGCTGGGCGCCCGGATCGGTCTGGAACAGCGTATAGACGAACGCCACCGAGTTGGCGAAGTTGTGGTCGTTGCTGTCCATCGTGACGTTGTTGAATTCCAGCCCGAGGTCGTGCAGCGCTATGGTGCCGCTCACCTGGCCGTTGCCGATCGGCATCTCGCCGGTGAAATCCGACGTCAGATTGAAGTGGACGTTGCTGAACTCCACGTCGGTGATGTCGGTGGTCGGCCGGAGGTCGAGCAGCATGCTGGTCGGCGTGCCGTTCTCGACCGTGAGGTTGCTGATGCCCATGAGCGACATGGTCGTGGGCGCGGTCATGGAGCCGTCGATGACGACGCCGCTCTCGCTCATGCCGACCAGCGAGACGCCATCTTTGAGGGTGACGTTCTCGTCGTAGGTGCCGGGCGCGACCAGCACGGTGTCGCCCGCCGAGGCGGCATCGATCGCCGCCTGAATGGTCGTGTACTGACTGTCCGGGCTGACCAGCAGGAAGTGAAGAGCATTGCTGCCGCCCTGCACGGTCGAAACGCCATTCAGCGTATCGGTGCCTTCGCCCGGCGTGGTGACGGTCCAGTTGCCGCCGGCGTAGCTGAACCCGCTCGCCACCAGCGCCTCGGTGTAGACCGCCTCGCCCTTGCCGGTGTCCGTGAAGGTGTCGTTGCCGGGGCCGCTGTGGAACACGTCTGAGCCGCCGCCGCCGTTGAACACGACGTCGATCGGCGCGCCGGTGATGCCGCTGGCGTCGACGGTGTCGCTGCCGGCGCCGCCGTTGACGGTCACCGTGTTGGTCACGACGCCGGTGCCGCCGAGGTTTCCGTGGATATTGACGGTATCGCCACCATTGCCGAGGTTGAGGACGATCTCCTCCACGTTGGTGGTGACGACCTGGGGGCCCGGCGGCAGCACCATCCCGGCCGAGATCGTGACCACGAGATCGGCAGGCGATCCGCTCTCCGGGGCGATGTCGTAGGTGAACGCGAGGCCGCTGGCGCCGTTGATGATCTCGGCATCGGTGCCGGGGCCGCCGTCGACGAACTCGGTGCCGCCCGCGGCCTGATTGTAGACGATCGCGTCGTTGCCGCTGGTGCCGGTGATGAGGTTGAGGGTGCCCGGCGCTCCCACGATCAGGTCCTGGTAGCCGGCGGCGGCGAGGGCGGCGAAATTCGTGCTGGTGCCCGCGAAGGTCCAGCCGGCCAGGTCGACATTGGCGAGATCGAGCGTGCTCTGCGCCCCGCCCGGCGTGTAGGCGCCGCCCTGCGGTCCGAGATCGATGAACAGAGGGGTCCAGCCGGTCTGCGTGGTCGCGTTGCCGAGCTTGAGGCCGGCGCCCGGGAAGTTGAGGCCGTCCGCGTTGTCATAGCCCTGGATATAGACAAGATTCTTGGCGTAGGTGCCTGTGACGGTGACGTTGTCGAACGACACGAGGCCGAGCGGGCTGGTGACGTCCTTGGTCGCCTCGTCGAAGCCGGCGATCTGGATGCCGTTGTCGCCTGCGTCGGCGAGCGGCGTGCCCTGGGCGACGCCGGTCACCTGTACGTTGGTGAAGGCCGCATTGCCGAGGAACTCGAAGAAATCGATGTCGCCCGAGCCGCCCGACGTCTTGGCGATGCCGTCGCCGGAGAAGCTCGAATTGTTGGTGTCGACCGTGAGGTTGCTGCCGCCGCCGTTGACGGCGAAGCCGGTCTCGCTCGCGCCGCTGACCACGACGTCGTTGACCGTGATGGTCTCGGGCCCGGTGAGGGTCGGCGTGAACGAGAGGCCGTTCTGCTGGCCGGTCGCATTGATGGTGAAGCGCTCGATCGTCATGTTCTGATCGAGCGTGCCGCTCTCGGTGATGGAGCCGTTGAGCACCACGCTGCCGTAACCCTCGAAATTGACCGCCTTGCCGCTGACGAGGACGTTCTCGTTGTAGGTGCCCTGGGCGACCAGGATGGTGTCGCCATCCTGGGCGGCGTTCACGGCCTCCTGGATGGTGGCGTATTGGCTGCCCCCGCCGACCAGAAGGAAGTTATGGATTCCGTCGGTGACCTTCTCGAATCCCGAGACCGTGTCCGGCTGGCTGGGGCCTTTCGACACGTGCCAGACGTTGTCGGCCGAATCGTAGTTGAAATTGCCGGCCGCCAGCGTTTGCGTGTACACGGCGGTGTCGATGCCGGTCCCGCCGACCAGGGTGTCCTGACCGTCATTGGTGGTGATGGTGTCGCCGAGGTTGTTGGCGATGACGGTGACGTTTGCGCCTTGGCCCGGCGCGTAATCGGCGAGGGTCAGCGTCTGCACCGGCGCTCCCGGAATCGGTTCGCCGTCGGGCAGCTGAGTCGCCATCGTCAGGGTGAGATGCGCGGAATCCTGATCCGCCTGCACGAACAGATTGTTGACGTCGACAGCGGAGGACAGCGCGCCGGCCCCACTCTGGATGGCGACGGTGTCGCCCGGATGCAGATAAGTGCGCTGATCGGGGAAGACCGTGTTGCCGCCGGCGTGCTCGAGCGCGAGCTCGAGCGTGTCGAGCGTGTCGGTGACCGCGAAGCTGAAATATTCGTTCGGGCCCGGGTTGCGCAAGGCAAGCTCGAGGTCGCCGCCCGGCGTCTCGACATACGCATAGGTCGTGTTGGCGTTGCCGTTGTTGGCGAGGAAGTCCTGGACTTCCTGAAGGGTCGGCAGGGCGGTGGGATCGGCGTCGCTGCCGCGCATCAGGAACGGCGTGGTGTTGTCGCCGAACGCGTTGCCCGTGATGGTCGGGAGGGCATTCGATGCGAGCAGCCAACCGATTCCGGGCACCTGGCCGTTGAGCACGATGGTGTCGTAGCGGCCCTGGCCGGTGGAGAGATCGAAGGTGCCCTCGAACGTGTTGTTCGCGATGACTTGGCTCGAGTCGAGGGACGGAAAGCCGAAGAACGGAATGCTCGGGATCCCGACGCCGTTGGAGAGGTCGATCCCTTCGTTGAGGATGTTGTTGGAGACGTTGAGGGCGTCGACCTCATGGGTGAAGTCGGAGCCATTGCCGTTGAAATAGATCGCGATCGCGCCCGAATAGGTCGTCCCGCCGATGTCGACGTCGAGGAAATTGTTCTCGACCGTGGCGTTGTTGGCCCAGATCTCGAGCAGCTTGTTGTTCGTCTCCGGGCCGGCCTGCAGATGCAGCCCCTCGATCACGGTGTCGTCGGCATTGGGGCCGACGAAGATGTTCGAGCCGAAGTCGGTCTGCGCGCCCGAGATGACGGTAGGCAGCAGGTCCTTGTTGGCGTCGCTGACCGATGTGAACGGCGTGCCGTCGGCCGTTACGCCTTCCAGCGTCAAGTTCGGCGTGTTGATGAAGAGGCCGCCCGGCGTCGACGAGTACGGGGTCGGCGTGAAGGTCTCCGTGTAGGTGCCGGGCATCACCCAGATGGTGTCGCCCTCGCTCGCGGCATTTACGGCTGCCTGCACCGACTTGAATCCGAAGTCGCCGTTCGGATCGACGATCAGCAGGCCCTTGTCGGCGAACTGGATGCGGTCGATGCCGGTGAGGGTGTCGGTGCCGTTCGCGGTCTGGACCGTGACCGTGTTGCCGTTGATGCCGACATGGGTCGAGAGATCGGAGAAATTGGCGTCGATCACCGCGGTGTCGTTCGTGCCTGCGCCCGCGATCGTGTCGTTGCCCTTGCCGCCGATGAAGACGGTGTTGGGGCCGCCGCTGAGCGCGTCGTTGCCGTCGGTGCCGAACTTGGTCGCGATCGGCGTATAGGTGCCGAAGCCGCCGTCCTCGCCCGGGAAGCTGCTGCCGATCAACGCCTGGGTATCGGGCGCGATGTTGAATACGTGTGCGGTGCCGCTGGAATCGATCCGCACCAGCTCGGTGCCCTGGCCGGTCTGCGCCTCGAAATAGAGGCTGCCATCGAAGACGGTGAAGTGGGCGCTCGGCCCCGGCTGATTGGGGGCGGTGGTCCCGGGCGCGCCGAAGGAGAAACCCGGGTTGGTCGGGTCGAATATCTCGCTGACGGCATTGTTGCCGTCGATCGTATAGAGCGCGGTGAGGCCGGGGTGGCTCGCGTCGTCGCCGAAGAAATAGAGGTGGCTATTGAAGGTGATGAACCCGCCATTCTCGCCGGCATCGGTGATGGGATTGCCGTTGAACAGGACCTCGCTGGTGCTGACGATGGGGTGAATTGGATCAAGTGGGTTGGCGGTCGTGGTGAGCTCGAACAGTGCCGGGTTGCCGGACGTCAGCGCGTCGGTCGTCGCAGTATCGGCCGAGAAATAGAGATGGCCGTTGAACTGGGTGATTCCGCCGAGGTTCCGCTGGCCGGCCGCCGTGAAGTCGAAGGGGTCCGCGTTGTTGTACAGGATCTCGTTCGTGCAGCCACAGCTATCGATCTCCCACAGGCTGTCCGGCGTCGATCCCTGTTCAGTAACGAACAGGGCGCCGCCGAGGACGCCGAAGTACGTCGCCTCACCGAATGTGTGCAAGAGCGGGAACAACTGCGGGGAGGAGTCGTCGGTTATCGGGTTGGCCGCGCCGGTCGCGTCGAGCTCGAACAGGACAGGGCCGAAGTCAGAAAAGTCCCCATTGAAGAACAGGGCGCCGTTGAAGGTGGCGAAGCCGCCGTCCACGCCGGCGTCGCCGAGCGAGATGACCTCGGGGATGAAGCTGGAGGGCGGCGAGAAGACAAAGGTTTCGGTAAAGATCTGGTTCAGGTTGCCCTGAGGGTCGAGGAAGAACAGCCCGGTTCCGTCAGTTCCGGTGGTCACAGAGCTATGTGCGGTGAAATAGAGATCGCCGTCGAACTGGACAAATCCCCCGAAGTTATCGGCCCCGAACGAATCTCCGGTCGGATTGATCTTGATCTCGCTCACCGCGCCGGTCGGGTCGATCTTGTGCAGCTCGCCCCCGCCGATGAAATAGAGACTGCCGTCGTAGACGGTGAAGTCGGCGCTGACCCCACTGATGCCGTCAATGAAATGTCCCTGGCTGTCGGTGACCGGGTGGGCGACGTTGTCGGGGCCCAGGCGGAACAAGACCTCGCCAGTCGCGTCCGTGTTGGCGTTGAAATAGAGCCCGTTGGCGAACTGGATGAAGCCGCCGTCCTCGCCTGCGAAACTGCCGTTCGGACTGCCGGGATTGACCGGGATCGAGGTGAGATTGCCCTGGTTGTCGAGGGTGAACAGGTCGGGGTCGTCAGCGGAGAAGAACAATCCACCCCCGGGGGGTGTGACCGTGATGGCGATCGAGCCATCGACCAGCGAGGTGCCGTCCTGCACGCTGTAGACGATGCTGTCGCCGTGGAAGCTGCCGGTCGCCGGCGGCACGAATTGCAGGGACTGCAGCTCGTCGGCGGTGAGGACGGTGCCGTCCTTCGCGAACTGCCAGCTGGTGCCGTCGAAATACCGCACTTCCCCGTAGCTCGGCAGCGCCTGGATCGTGATGACCGCGTTCTCGCCGAGCGCATGATCGGGATCGGACGGTGCGCCGATATTGAGGTTGAAGGCGAGGGAGCCGGAGCCGACGCTCACGGCCGAGGGATTGCTCAGCGTGACGTCGTTGGCGTCGGCGACGGTGACATTGATGTTGTCGATCGTATCGGCGTTGCTCGTCTGCGCGCCGTTGGTCACGGTTTCGGTGACGTCGGCGGTCAGCGTGAAGCTTCCAGTGAATCCGGCCGGCGGGATCAGGGTCAGGGGCTGGGCGTCGAGCTGAGCAACCGCCACGGGGTCGGTGATGACCCAATGGTCGTTGACGTCCAGCCCGCCGACCACGGTGCCGCCGATCGCGAATTGCGAGCCGGGCGGGAACCCGCTCAGCGTCACCTGCGACAGCGTGTCGGGGATGACGGGTAATGCGTTGATCAGTTGAATCGGCGTGCTCTCGACGCCGGTCGCCGTATGGATGAACTGGGTCTGCACCGTCTTTTGATTGAACACCTCGCCGGTGAGGATCGTGCCGTCGGCGATGGCGCTCTTGAACTCGTCGAGCGAAAACGCCGGCGCGTCGGACGTGATCTCCTCGGCCGCGCCAATCGCATTGCCGTTGGCGTCGAACTGCTGACCCCAGATCTGGTCCTCCGTCCCGGCGGTCTGCGCCCACAGCGCCTCGAAGCCGCCGTTCGCGAGCGCGACCATGCCGGTCTGTACGCCGGTCACGAACTGCGCCGAGGGATTCGACACATTGAGCTGACTCTGACCGCCAACCGGGTTGCCCTGCGCGTCGAACACCCGCACGAAGGTGTCGCCGCTCGGATCGGGACCGATCAGCGTATCGTATTCGACTGCGAATCCGCCGCCCTTCAGCGCGATGATCTGGTCGGCCAACGCGAGCCCCGCAGCCGCGCCGGTGTCGACCTGGATGCCGCCGGCCGGCGTTGCGCCCGTGAGGTGGCCGTTCGCGTCATAGACCTGGGCAAATACGTCGCTGGTGACACCGCCGACGATCTGGTTCCACACGGTCGCGTAGCCGCCATTGGCGAGCTCGACGATCTGCCAGGGCGTGGAATTCGTGCCGCCGCCGCCGGCGCCGGTCACGATCTCGGTCGTGCCGGCGTAGTTGTCGCTCGCCTTGAAGATGCGGGTCAGCGTCTCGTCGTTGTTCTCCTGCCACATCACCGCGAAATCGTCGCCGCCGAGGGCGACGACCTGCGAGGGCTGGTCGGCGTTGGCCCCGCTCGGCGCGTTCACCTCGATCGCAGGTGACCCATAGGTGCCGTCGTCGTTGATGACGCGGACATACGTATGGTCGCTCGCCGTTCCGCTGCCGTCGTCGCTGAACGAATCCCACATGACGACGAAGCCGTGGTCGGTCGCCACCACCTGGGAAATGTCGCGCGTTTCGGGCGTGGCGGTGTTGAGGAACAGAGCCGAATTGAGGTCCGGCGAATTGGCGAGAATCGGGCCGCCCACTGCCGCGCCGGTCGGATCGAAGATCTGTGCGAAGATATCGTCGGTGCCGAAGTGGGTATTTTGCTCGCCGTACACCACCGCGTAGTTGCCGTCGGCGAGCGCGACGATGATCTGCGCATTGGTGTTGCTGGGGAGAGCGGTCGTCGAGACCAGCTGCGGGCCGGCCGCCGCCGGATTGCCGGAAGCATCGAACGCCTCGGTGACCAGGCTCGGGCCGTCCTCCCAGACGACGGCGAAGCCGCCATTGCCCAGCGCCACCACATTACTTTGGGTGTCCGAATTCGGACCTGGTTGCAAAAACACGGTGTTGATAAGGTGACCGGTTGAATCGAAGACCTTGCCGGTTATGTCCTCGTGGCCGGGCGGGCCGGACGCCCAGATGGCGACGAAGCCGCCGCCCGTGAGCGCGATCGTATGCAGCTCGCGCAGGTCGTTGCCGGGCGGAGGCGTCAAATCGATGAACGGCTCGACATTGGTGACGATCGGCGGCACGGCGGCGGGGATCACGTCGACCGCGACGGCGCCGACCACGGAGGTCGCGCCGTCCTGCACCGAGTAGACCACGCTGTCGCCCGAGCTTGCGGGCGTCGCGGCCGGCGCCGAGAAGGTGAGCGTCGCGAGCTCGGCCGCGGTCAGCACCGTGCCGTCGACGGCGGTGTGCACATTGTTGGAGGCGTCGGTGTATTGCACGACCCCGTAGGTCGGCACCGCCGTGATGGTGATCTTGAGGTCGGTCCCGTTATCGATGTCGGTCGGCGCGCCGATGCCGAGCGACAGCGGACCGGCGCCGGCGAGCGTGGTGACCGAGGACATCGAATCGTTGAGCGCGACGTCGTTCGCGTCCGCGACCGTGACGGTGAAGTCCTGCAGCGTATGCGCCGTGCTGGTCGAGGGACCGGTCGACAGCGTCGCCGTGTCGGTCGACTGCGCATCCACGTGGAGCGTGAAGACGCCGGCGGTCAGGGATACGAACTCCAGCGCCGAGGTCGCGAGCAGAGCGGTCTGCGCCGGATCGTCGATGATCCAGATGCTGGGATTGGCCACGTCGAGGTGGCCTACCTTCGTGCCGTTGATCTCGAACCTGGCGCCGGCCGGCACGCCCGTGATGGTGATCTTCAGCGTCTCGAACGCATCCGGCGGGATCGACGCGTTGAACAGCACGATCGGCGTGTTCTCCACGCCCGTCGCGGTGTCGGAATTGCCGAGATTGATGTTGAACGCACCGTTGTCATTGGTCGTCCCGCCGGTGGACAGCAGCCCCTCGTTGGAGAGGACGAGGCGGAAATCGTCGAAGTTGGAGAGCTCGGGCAGGCTCGCCCCGGTGAACGGGCTCGAGACGAGCTCGAGTGCCGAGCCGAGCGCGTTGCCGCTCGCGTCGAAATGCTGGACGAACAGGTGGTCCTGGCTGGTCGCCGTGGCGCCACTGCCGCCATTCACGGTCTGGTCGTAAACGGCCGCAAAGGTGCCGTCGGCGAACTCGACCATCTGCACGCCGGAGTTGAGCGTCGTCGCGGAGCTGGGGGCCGCCGCGATGGGCGTGCCGTCGCCGACCGGCGAGCCATCGGCGTTGAACACGCGCACGAACGGATCGGCCTCCGGTCCGCCCTGCCACATGACGGCGAAGCGGCCATCGGCAAGCGCGAGCACCTGCTCGGCCGTGGCGTTGCCGGTGCCGACGAGCGCATCGACCTGTATGCCGTTCGCGTCCGCCGGATTGGTGTCGGCGAGGTGGCCGTTGGCGTCATAGACCTGGACGAACGTGTGGACGTTGCCCAGCGTCCCGCCCGACCACATCACCACGTAGCCGCCGGTGCTCAGCGCGACGATCTGCTGGACGTTTTCGGTGTTGGTGCCGCCCGCCGTGACGGTGACATCGGACGCGCCCGCGTAACTGTCGCTCGCGTGGAAGACCTTGGTCAGGATATCGGTGGAGCCGTCCGGCCGCGAGCGCTCCCACGCCACCGCGAAATCGCCGTTCGCGAGCGCGGTCACCAGGCCGCCGGAGGCGCCATTGAACCCGCCGTCATTGTCGCCGGCGGGCGGCGTGCTGACCTGGATCTCGTTCGTGACCGGGTTGCCTTGGTCGTCGAACACGCGCACCAGCTGGACGGTCTGGCCGTTGAGCTGCGACGACCAGGCGATGACGTAATCGGTGTTGGCGAGCGTCACCATCTGCACCGGCTGCGGCGTCGAAAATGCACCGGTCTCCGACGCGAGGTTGTCCGAGCCGTCGCCCGGCGGGACGGTGTTGACCTGGGTCTCGCCGACCGCATCCGGGGTGCCATCGGCGCCGAACACGCGGGTGAAGACGTCCTCGTGGCCGGCGTCGACACGCTCGTAGAGCACCGCATAGCCGCCGGTATCGAGCGCGCTGAGCTGGATCGGGATGTTGGCCTGGCCACCGGTGTCGATCTGCTGGGTCGCGCCGTTGAGGGTGCCGTCCGCATGGAAGGCCTGAGTGAAGATGTCGTCGCCGTTCGTCCACGCGACCGCGTACCCTCCGCCATTGAGCGCGACCGTGAGGTTGCCCGCGGTGCCGCTCGCCGTGCCGACCGTGACCGGCGTGCCGAGCGCATGGCCGCCGGCGTTGAACGCCTGCGCCAGGATGGTGGTCCCGACCTGCCAGCTCTCGGCGAAACCGCCGCCCGCAAGGGCCACCAGACCCGTCGACGTCACGGTGTTGCTGTCGGCCGGGGTCAGCGCGACCTGCGCCGACTCGCTCAGCACCGGCGGATCGGCGACCGGTGTCACATCAATGGTCGCAGTCGCGGCCGTTGGGCTGGTGGCGCCGTTCGAGTCGAGCGCGACGTACTGGAAGCTGTCGGTGCCGGCGAAGAACGCGTTGGGCTCGAAGAACAGCGTGAGCGAATTGCCGCTTGCCGCCATCGCCGTGTTCGCCGCGACCGCGTGGGTGAGCGCCGCATCGGTGAACAGCGTGCCGTTGGCCGGCAGGCTGGTCACGGTGAACGAGATGGCCGCGTTCGGATCGCCGTCGGTCGCGCTCAGCGTGACCTGGAGCGGTGAGGCATTGGGCGAGATCGTGCTCGGCGGGTTCGGCGTATTCTCGTTGCCGATCGCATGCACGGCGCTCACCACCGGCCGGTCGTCGGCGACCGAGACGGTCCAGGTGCCCTTGGTCAATGTCCCGAAATCGCCGTCGAAATCCTGCGCCTGAACGAGGCCGGAGAGGTCGACGGTCGCAGTGCCGTTGACCGGCGCATCAATCTGCCCCAAGAGGTCGAACTCGTAGGCGCCGTTGGTATTGATCGCCAGGCTGAAAATTTGATGATTGGCCGAATCGAAGGCCGTTATGGTCGTGACGTTAGCGGCGGTGGTTTCGGTCGTATTGTCGATCGAGTTTCCGTGCGATGTAAGATTCAGGTTGCTGATCCACGTCGTCGCCGCGCCGTTCCCGACTGCCGCTACGGTGGCGCCAGTGGCGGGCGGGCCGTCCGCGCCGAAGCTGAACAGCCCCGTGAGCGCTCCAGAAGCGCCGGTGACGGTCTGCACCGTCGGATTGTTATGGCCCGACTCGAGCGGGCCTTCGTTGACCGAGGCGGTGAGGCTCGCGCCCGGCGCCGACGTCGGCACGTCGTCGGTGACGGTGATCAGGAAGTCCTTGAAGCCCTCGAGGCTGCCGTCGGCGTTGGTGGCGAGCGGATCGCCGTCGAAATCGAACGCCGTCAGCGCCGACGAGAGGTCGATCGTCACCGTCTTCTCGTCGGCGCCGGTGAGCTGGTCGATCGGCTCCAGCAGCGTGAACGTATAGGAGGTGCCGTCGGGGTTGATGGTCAGGTTGAAGACGTGGTCGCCGTTGCTGTCGATCCCGGTGAGGGTCGAGCCGCTGATGGACGCCTGGTTGATCAGGAAGCCGTGTGACGTGAGATTCTGCGCCGCGAGCGCGCTGCCGACATCGATGGTGTTGGTGTTGAGCGCGAATGCGGGCGTGCCCGGGCCGTTGGCCCCGAAGTTGACCAGCGACATCAGCGAGCCGGAGACCGACGCGGATGCGCCCGGATCGTTGCCGTTCTGGGTCGAATCGGTGTCGGTTGCCGTCGTCAGCGCGCCCTCGTCGACCGTGCCGGTGACCACCGCAGTCGAGGGGAGCGGGACGTCGCCTATGACGTCGGCGAGGAAGGTGCCGGGCGCGATCGGAATCTTGTCGCCCACGGCGTCCGTCGCCGATATGTACGGCGACAGATCGAGCGGGAAGGTATTCGGCGTTCCCGCGGTCGCGGGCATGTCGATCGGGTTGATGATCGTGAACGTGAAGTCGCCGTCGCCGCTGACCGTGAGGGTGAAAACTTCATGCGCGGACTTGTCGCTCGGGCCGCCGCCCGTCCAGGCCGTCATCGTCTGGGTGAGGCCGTGGGTCGGGTCGATGACCGGGCTGGTCACCGTGAAGAAGTCGATGTCCTGGCCATGCGACGTGACCCCGATATCGTGAACCGTGTTGTTGGCGAACGTGATCTGATAGCCCGCAGGCTTGCCGCCGATGGTCGCGGGGCCTTCGGCGCCGAAGTTGAAGCCGAGGAAGGTATTCAGGTTGCCGCTTTGGCTGATGTTGGCGGCGCCCGCAAACTGGCCGGCGCCGTAGAGGTCGCCGGGACTGCCCTGCGTGAAGCCTTGCTCGTCGACCTGGAGTGTCGTTCCGCCGAAGTTGGTCTGGAACGGCACGTCGTTCGACGCATTGATCGTGAAGTCGTGCGACAGCCGGATGGTGTTGCCGTCGAAATCGGTTGCCAGGACGAGGCCCGACAGGTCGATGTTGAAGAACTGAATCTGCGGCCCGGGGCCGGTGGGGTTATCGATCGGATTGAGCAGCGTGAAGGTGTAGTCGCCATTGCCGGCGACCGTCAGCGTGAACACCGCCGTGTGGGTCGAGTCGAACGCCGTCAGCGTGTCGCCGACGATGGTCGCCGCATCGATCGCATTGCCGTGCGACGTGAGGCCGAGCCCCGCGACCAACGACTGCGCCAGAGGCTGTGTAATGAAATGGAAGCCGTTGGCAGCCGGGCCGTCGGCGCCGAACGAGACCAGGGCCGCAAGGCTGCCGCTGACCGTCGGCGAGCCGCCCAGGGCGCCGGAGCCGGCGCCATAGACGTCCGGCGGGCTCGTCAGCGCGCTGTCCTGCACCGCGCCGCTGACCGTGGCGGCATCGAGCAGCGGCGCGTCGTCCACGATCGTGATGGTGAAGTCATGCGACAGCGCGATGGTCAGCCCGTGCGAATCGACCGCCTGGATCAGGCCGGACAGGTCGATCGTCGTCGAGCTCTCGTTCTGATTTGGGCCGTCGTCGACGGGGGCGAGCAGCGTGAAGGTCCACGAGCCATTGTCGTTGATGGTGAGCGAGAACACGTCGTGTGGGCTCGCCTGGCCCGGGTCGGTGCTGGCGACGATCGTGTTGCCGTTGATGGTCGCGCTGTCGATCGCCGAGCCGTGCGAGGTGAGCCCGAGGTGCGCGAGCCACGCATTGGCCGCAGCCGGCGAGACGAACTGGAATGGATGTGGCCCGGCACCGTCCGTGCCGAAGTTCACCAGCGCGTGCAGCGCGCCGCCCACGCCGGTTGCCGTAAAGGGCGAGCCCTGGCTGTTACCGCCGGCCGGATTGAAGGCGTCGGTGAGGAGGCCGCCCTCGAACACTGTGGCACTGATCTCGGCGTGCCTGAGCGACTCCGGAACGGGGTGCTGCGGCGTGTTCTGATTGTTCGCGCCGCCGGTCGGTCCGTTGGCGCTTTCCGAGCCGAGGAAGGGCGTGGGCGTGCCGCTCGGCCCGAGCGAGTCGATCGTGAAGGACACGAAATTGCCGCCCGACGATATCGAGTTCGGCCCGCCCGAGGCAGGCAGCACGGATTGATCGGTGGTGATGGGGAAATCGGTGGCGAATTGCGAGGACGTCACGTCGTGGTTGGGGCCGAGCTCGACCGTGATATCGGGCAGCGGCTGGCCGTTGTCGGAGTAGAACGGCTCGATCGTCACCTCGGCATGATTGGCGAACAGGATGATCAGCCGGTCGCCGACGTGCACCAGCGTGATGTTCTCGTTGGCGATGGCCGAAAGATCGAGCTTGGTCGCGCCGTCGAGATGGATGGTGATCGCCTGGTTGTCGCCAGGCTTGACGACGGTGATCACTTTCCGAGGCGGGGAGTTCGGACTTTGTGGACCCGATGCCTGCGCTACAACGACCGTTCCCGCCATCGAAACACCCGATCCAAGCCGAGTTGAACAGCATCGCGCAGGGAGCCGGGGCTCCCCGGAGCAACCAGATGCACGCTTAAATTGCAGAAGCCGCAGGCCCTACGGCCGCCGCCCCCAAAGTCGATCCCGTGCAGATGTTAAGCTATTCTTAACATTACTGTTTCGTCAACGAACTTGCCCCGCGGCTCTGATAAAAAGGGGAACCGTGGTTAAGTCGCAACGCGCCGGGGTGCCATCAATGGATGAGCTTCGGCGTCTTACGGACTGTGGGGATTGGACAAAACCGTGCGGACCGAGGCACACCTGAAGGCAACGGCGAGACCCGCCCAGCGAGGGGCTTCTGGTCTCTCTAGGACCGCCGTCCCAGCGGATTACGGCACGACGGCGGCAGCGGGCTCAGGCAACGATGTGAACGTCGCTGCCCGTCACGGTGTGGTTGGTGATCGTCGCGAGCAGGACCAGGTGCGCGTTGCCGCCCGTTCCATTGTCGCTGTAATAGAGGCCGTGGTCGGTCGTGTCGTACATGAACGTGTCGTTGTGCGTCCAATTCGGCTTGCCACCGCCATTCGAGGTGGTCGTGTCCACCGTCACGCTCTGGCCGGCGGTGAAGATGGTCGAGCCCGCGGCCGCATTGAAGCCGGAGGCCGAGATGGCGATCACGTCCTGCTGGCCTGACTGGACGTCGAAATTGCCGATCTGGTCGGTGCCGATCGCGTCACCCGGATTGTTGAAGTAGAACGTCGTGTTGGTGTTGGGCGCCTGATTGCCCTCGAGCGGGGTTCGCGTGCCGTCCGCATTGGGCACGCCGCCCTCGAGCCACAGCGTGTCGTTGCCGTCGCCCGCTTCGAGCCCGCCGCCGTTCGCCCCGATCAGCACGTCGTTGCCATCGCCGAACAGCGGCCCGTGATTGTTGAGCGAGTCGAATCCCACGACCGAACTGCCGAGGTGCGTATTGGCGACGAGGATGTCGTTGCTGTTGCTGTCGCTCTGCATGAGGACGCCCGGGACATCCTGGCGATTTTCGATCAGGAAGTCGTTGCCGTTGAGACCCCCCTGGTCGGTGCTCGTTGTGGTGTAGGTCGGGATCGAGTCCACCATGTTGACGGTCACGGTCTCGAACCCACTCACCGTTCCATTGGTGAAGCCGAGCGTGAACGTGCCGCTCGTCCCGCTGTTGAGGAACGGGAACAGGACGTAGTCGTGGTCGCTCGTCAGCGAGACGCCGGACACGCCGCTGACGCTCGTCGCCGTGTAGTTCAGCGGGCCGCTCTGGTGCAGGGCCGTGTCCGCCTCGAGCAGCGACAGGACCGGGATCGAGAAGTGGTTGGCCGTCGCTTCGGGCCCGGCGCTGGTCGCCGAGGTGTGCGTCTGATCGGCGAGCACCGAGACCGGATTGGTCAGCGTGACGGCGACGTCCTGAGTTGTCGACGCGCCGTGGTTGTCGGCGATCGTGACCGTGTAGTGCTGCGTCGTCGACGTCCCGGCAGGAAGGCCGGACAGCGCCGCATCAGAGACGTTGAAGGTCCAGTTCACGTCGCCGGTGACGCCACCGGTCGAGTCGTGCGTCAGCGTCGGCGTGAAGGTGCCGAGATAGCCGATGCCGTCGGGCACGTACGAAACCGTATGCGTATCGTTTACGTCGGGATCGATGAAGGTGATCAGGTTCGAAGCCGCCTCCGCGCCCGGCGTGAGCGAGACATCGTCGAGGTGCAGGCTGGCGCTGGGGCCGTTGTCGTGATCGTTGCCCGCGAACGTCAGGGTCACGGGTCCGCCGGTGCCTACCACGGTGTATTCATGCTCGATATAGGTGTCGGTGGTCGGGGGCGTGAAGGTGGCCGGAATGTTCGTGTAGGAGTCGAGCGTAGTGCCGTTCCAACTCACGCTGAAGTCGTTGTTGCTCCCGGTCATGTTCATGAGCCAGAAGTCGAGCACGTAGTGCTCGCCCGCGACGGTATCCACCGTCTGGCTCAAGGTCGAATCGCCGGATCCCTGGATGATCGAGGCCGAGCCGCTGCCCGTATGCGGGTTGCCGACAACCAGCACCGGGCCGGCGCCTCCGTTCGTCCAGCCGGTGAGGCCGCTCTCGAAGCCCCCGTTCTGGATCAGGTTGCCGCCCGCCGTCTCGTGGCCATTCGTCAGGCTGGCGACCTGCGGCCCCGAGGTGATGATCGGTGGGTGATTTGGCGCGCCGCTGATGTTGACCGTCACGGTCGACGTGTCGCTGCCGCCGTGACCGTCGCTCACCTGCACGGTTGCCGATACGGTCGCGGTCTCGCCGGCCTGGATGAAGGTGAGGGAGCTGTCGGCGATGCTGTAATTCCAGACCACCGTGCCGTCGTTGGTGTCGCCGGCGACCGCCGCGACGGTCAGCGCGTTTTCGAGCGTGGCGATCTCGCCGGTCGTGAGCGTCAGGCCGTTGCCGCCGAAGGCGCTCTCATTGGTGATTTGGGGCGTCGGTCGATCGTTGAGATCGGCGTCAGTGAAGTGAATGACGCCCGACGCCGTGTCGGTGCCGCCGCCTCCGCTCGCAAACGAGCCGCTTTCGTTCTTGTCGGCCGTGGTGATGACCGTCGGGTCGTTGGCGCCGTCGAACGTGACCACGACCTGCTCGGTAGCCGAGCCGCCGTGGTTGTCGTCGACCGTGACGTTGAAGGTCGCCGACAGGGTCTCGCCGTTGGCGAGAAAATCGAGGTCGCTGTCCGCGATGCTGGCGGTCCAGGCGACGTTACCCGTCGCCGCATGCGTGCTGTCCTGCGTCTCCAGCACGGTGAGCGCGTCGAGGAGATCGCTCATCGTCTGCGTCGGGATCGTACCCCCATGGAGCGCGGCGCCGGACCACACCGCCGAGCCCGACACGTAGGTCGCCGAGACCGTGTGCGTGTCGTCGTAGTTCACGTCGGTGAAGTGAACGACGCCCGAGGTCGTGTCGGTCGCGGTGCCGCTGGTGACGTTGCCCACCTCGTCGACCGTGGGGGACGGAGGGCTGCCGCTGAACGCCGGATTCGTGTTGACGCCGTCGATGGTCACGACGAGATCGTTCGTCGCCGACGAGCCGTCGAAGTCGGTGACCGTGTAGGGGATCGTGAGCGTCGCCGATTCGCCTGCACTGAGCTCCTGGAAGGCGTTGTTGAGCTGGATGTCGATGCTATTGCCGCCGGTCGAATAGGTCGGCGTGCCGAACGTCTCGCCCGGTGGCCCTGAGATCTGGGCGCTGCTCGTATCGAACACGATCGGCGAGCTTGCCGCCGAACCGTCGGCGCCGAACGCGTAGTCCGTGCCGGCGGTGAGGTGCAACTGCGCGCCGGTGTCGTCGGCCTGAACGATCCCCCCGGGCACCAAATGGGCAACCGGCGCATCGTCCACGATGACGACCTGGAGCTCGTGTGCCGCGAGGGTGACCGAGCTGCCGTCGAAGTCGACCGCCTTGACGAGGCTCGACAGATCGACGGTCGCGCTGCCGTTGTGATCGATCGGTCCGTCGAGATGGAAGATCCACGAGCCGTTGGTATTGAGCGTGAGGTCGAACACTTTATGGGCGGTGTTGTCGTTCGGGCCATTGCCGGTCCACGCCGTCAGGGTGTTGCCGGAGACGGCCGCGTAGTCGACCGACTGACCGTGTGACGTGAGCCCGAGGCTGAGCGCGCCGCCATTCGCGACGGTGAATTGGAACGGCGTGGCGTTGGCGCCATCGGCGCCGAAATGCACGAGCGTGTCGAGCGTGCCCGTCGAGCCCGCGAGGCTCGTGGCCGAGGAGGGCTCGTTGCCGGAGCCGAATGGATCGGTGGTCGACGTGAGGCCGCCCTCGTTGACGGTGCCGGAGAGCGCCGCCGCCCCGGCGACCAGCGCCGGGGCGTCGTCCGTGACCGTGACGGTGAGCTCGCCGGAGGCGAGCGTGACCGCGTCGCCGTCGAAGTCGACCGCCTGGACGAGGCTCGACAGGTCGATGCTGTCGGTGCCGTTGTGGTCGATCGGCGCGTCGAGCTGGAAGGTCCATGAGCCGTCGGTACCGAGCGTGAGGGCGAACACCGCATGAGCGTTCTGATCGGTCGGGCCGCCGCCGGTCCACGCCGTGAGCGTATTGCCGGAGACGGAGGCGAAATCGACCGCATGGCCTTGCGAGGTGAGGCCGAGGCTGAGCGCGTCGCCATCCGCGACCGTGAAGCCGAATGGCGTCGCGTTGGCACCGTCGGCCCCGAAATGCACCAGCGTCTCGAGCGAGCCGCTGCCGCCGCCGGCGCTCGTGGCGGAGGAGGGTTCGTTGCCGCCCGTGAGCCCGCCTTCGTTGACCGTCGCCGACACGGTCGCGCTGGCGACCACCGGCACGTCGTCGATGACGTTGACGGAGACGAGCGGCTGGCTGCCCGAGCCGGTGTAACCGATATCGTCGAGGCGGATCTTGTCGTTGCCGGCGACGCCGAAGTCGATCACCAGGTGATCGAACGTGCCGGTCGGATCGATGCCGATCAGCGTGCCGGCCGCCGAGACCTCATAGGCCGCCGTTCCCTGGTCGCTCGGCGTGGTCGAATCGCCGTTGAAGGCGTCCCAGGTCACGACAACGGTGGTGTCGCCGTTGCCGACCTTGAACAGGTCGAAGCTCACCTTGTCGGTGTCGGGCCGCGAGATCTCGATGCCCTGGCCGTCGCCGATGCTGTTGTTGTCGACACCGAGTCCCTGCGTCGACACCTGAATGGTGCCGGTCGTGAAGCTGGTCGGGTCGCTGGCGCTGTTGAAGTCGAGGCCCTCGATGGTCACGCCGCCGGTGGTCAGGGTGTCGTAGTGGCCGTTCACGAGCGACAGGGTCGCCGACACGGGGCCGATGGGGTCCTGCAGCGTGATCGGGTCGCCGTCGTAGTCGACCGCCTGGATCAGGCCGGTGAGGTCGACCGTGAGCGAGTTCTCGCCGTTGGCGTTCGGATGGTCGAGCGGCGCGAGCAGGTTGAACATCCATGACCCGTCGCCGCCGACCGCGAAGGTGAAGACGGGATCGTTGTTGCTGTCGTAGGCCGTGAGGACGTTCTGGTCGACCTGTGCGGAGTCGACCGAGAGGCCGTGCGAGGTCAGGCCGAGCGTCGCCAGCCAACGGTCGGCGGTCTGCGCATCGACCATCTGGAAGGCGGTCGCGGCCGGGCCGTCGGCGCCGAAATGGACCAGGCCTTCGAGCGAGCCGCTGGCTGCGGTGAACGACGCGCTGGCAACGCCCACGTCATTGCCGCTGCCCCAGGGGTCACTCGGGATCGCGCCTTCGTCGACCGTGCCCGACACCGCGCTCGCCGAGGCGTTCTGCACCGGCACGTCGTCGACCACGGTGATGGCGAAGCTGTCCGAGAGCCCGACCGCGTCGCCATCATGGTCCATCGCCTGGACGACGGTGCCGAGGTTGATCGTCGCCGAGTTTTCGCCGTTGCCCGCCGCATCGTCGATCGGATTGATCAGCGTGAACGTGTAGATGCCATCCGCCGTGAGAGCGAGCGAGAACACCGCGTGCCCGCCGCCGCCCGGGCCGCCCTCGGTCCAGGCGGTCAGCGTGTGCCCATCCTTCGAGATCTGGACGTAGTCGACCTCCGCCCCGTGCGACTTGACGCCGAAATCGTGCGTGTCGCCGTCCTTGACCGAGAACTGGAATTCGTTCGCGGCAGGTCCGTCGGCGCCGAAGGATACGAGGCCCGACAGGCCGCCCGTAAAGGAGGTCGAGGCGCCCGCGAGCATGTGATCGTTGCCGTCGCCGTAGAGGTCGCCGGGCGTCGGGGAGGGGGCAAAGTACAGCGCGCCTTCGTCGACGCTACCCGAGGTCTGGGTGATGCCGGTGAGCGCCGGCACATCGTCGGTATCGCTGACCGTGAAGGTGCCCGACGCGGTGTCGCCGTCGAAGTCCTTGGCGGTGTAGTTGAAGGTCAGATGCAGCGCGTCCTCGCCGGACAGCGGCTGGTCGAGCGGCTTGTCGAGCAGGAAATCGTAGCTGCCGTTAGCGGATGCCGCGGAGAGCGAGACGGAGAAGACGACGCTCGCATCGACCAAGGTGGTCGGTGCGGTCTCGCCCGTGTAGGCGACGAGCGTCGCATCATTGAGCAGCGCGAACGCGAGCGTCTCGCCATGCGACGTCAGGTTCGAGAGTGCGACGGTATGGCCGTCCGCATCGGTGACGGTGATGTTGTTCGCAGCGGTCGTCTGGTCGGAGAAGTAGACAGAATTGGTCGCCGTCTCCCGCGTCACCGTAATGTCGTTGAAGCTGATCTTCTGGAATGAATCGCCCGGCACGAGCTCGAGCTTCGCCAACTCCACTCCATCGAAGGCCGTTCCGGCGGCGTTGAATATGGTCTCCGGAATGGAGCCGCTCGCGCCGGCCGACAGCGTGGCACTCGCCACGATCTCTCCGTGCGCATCGAGGCCGACGAGCTCCAACGACGAGGTGTGGCCTGGCACCGTCGTCGTTCCGAGGTCGATGCTGGTGAGCGCGAACTCCCCTGCCGCATCGGTGATCGTGATGGTGGTCCCTTGATTCCCGACGAGCGCGCCTTGAGTTTCGCCGGGATTGAGAGCGTCGCTGCCGACGCCGGTGAAGTGGAAATTGCCGCCCGTGCTGAAGTGCGTCTCGGCGAACGCAGCGGCCTGCGAAATATTGTTGATGCCGAACGTATCGGTGACGAAAGTCCCGGGCACGGGCCCGTCGGCGCCAAAGTGGATGCCGAGCGAGCCGCGCGCCTCGGTGGCGGCGTCGGCATCGTTGCCGGCGCCGAACGGATCGGTCCCGGAGCCATTCGTGGAGACGAGGCCGCCCTCATCGACACTGCCTGCGTCCGCGGCGGCGATCACGGGCACGTCATTCGAGATCGTGATGGAGAAGTCGCCCGAGAGCGGAACCGCGTCGCCGTCGAAATCGACCGCCTTGATCAACGAGGAGAAATCGAGCGTCGTCGGGGCGGCATCGCCGCCATTGTCGATCGGGTTGATCAGCGTGAACGTGTAGGTGCCGTCGCCATGGAGCGTCAGGCGGAAGACCTGGTGGCTGTCCTCGGACAGGGCCGGCCCGTTCGTCCAGGCGGTCAGCGTCTGGGTCGTGACCCCGTCGGCGTCCACCCCGTCGTTGATGGTGACGAGATTGACCTCCTGGCCGTGCGAGGTCACGCCGAAATCATGCGTGGCTGAGAAGCCGCTCACCGCGAGCTGGAAGCCCGCGTTGGCGCCGGAATCGTCGACCGCATGGCCGTCGGCGCCGAACGAGACGAGATTGGCGAGCGAGCCCGACACCGTGACGGACCCGCTGCCATGCTGGTCGTTGCCGTCGCCATAGAGGTCGCCGCCCGTGGAGCTGAACGCGAGCGCGCCCTCGTCGACGCTCTGGCTCTCGTTGCCCCCCGGGTTGAGCACGGGGACGTCGTCGATGACCGTGACCGTGAAGTCGCCCGAGAGCGGGACGGCGTCGCCGTCGAAGTCGACCGCCTGCACGAAGCCCGACAGGTCGATCGGGGTGAGCTTCTCGCCGCCCTCGTTGACGAGATCGGTGCCGTTCGGCTGATCGATCGGATTTATCAGCGTGAACGTGTAGGTCCCGTCGCCGTTGAGCGTGAGGCTGAACACCTCGTGCCCGCCGTCGGGCGAGCCCGGATCGGTCGACGCAATGAGCGTGTTGCCGTCGAACGCGACGGTATCGACGCTGGCGCCGTGCGAGGTGAGCTCGAGCGAGGACAGCCAGCCGGCGGCGTGCTCGGCGTCGACGAGCTGGAAACCGTTGGTGGCGCCGTCCTGGGTCTGGGCCGGACCGTCGGCGCCGAAGGCGACGAGGCCGGCGAGCGAGCCGCTGACGACCGCGCCGTTGTCGAATTGGTCGTTGCCGTCGCCGTAGAGATCGCCGGCGGCGCCGGGCTGGGCGAACGACAGCTCGCCTTCGTCCACGCTGCCCAGGGTGTTGCTCGCGTCAACGACCAGCACCGGCGCGTCGTTGGAGACCGAGATCTGGAAGTCGCCCGAGAGCGCGACCACGTCGCCGTCGAAATCGACCGCCTGGATCAGGTTGGAAAGATCGAGCGTGGTGCCGCTCGCGTCTTGGTTCGGCCCATTGTCGAGCGGGTTGATCAGCGTGAACGTGTAGGCGCCGTCGCCATTGAGCGTGAGCGTGAAGACCTCGTGGCCGCCATTGTCCTGGCCCCCGTCGGTCCACGCGGTCAGTGTCTGCGCGGCGCCGCCCTTGCCTTCGGATACGTCCGAGAGCGTGATGAAATTCACCTCTTGGCCGTGCGACGTCACATTGAAGTCGTGCGTGCCCTGCGTGACCGCGAACTGGAAGCCGTTGTCGCCGCCATTGGTGTCGACCGCATGGCCGTCGGCGCCGAAGCTCACCGTGTTGGCGAGCGAGCCCGAAAAGGTGACCGAGCCGCTGCCGTTCTGGTCGTTGCCGTCGCCGTAAAGGTCGCCCGGCGCGCCCGAGCTCTTCGGTTCGGCCGGCGCATCGAAGATCAGCGAATCCGGGATGATAATGACGGGCGCCGCCGACGCGAGCGCGCCCTCGTCGACCGCCCCGAAGCTGGCGCTGCCTGTGAGCACCGGCACATCGTCCACGATCGTGACCTTGAAGTCTGCCGGCAGCGAGATCGCGTCGCCATCGAAATCGACCGCCTGCACGAGGCTCGAGAGGTCGAGCGTGACGGTGCCGCTTTCACTGTTCTCCCCATCGCCCGCCGGATGGTCGATCGGGTTGATGAGCGAGAACTCGTAGAAGCCGTTGCCGTCGAGGAACAGCGAGAACACCTCGTGCCCACCGTTCTCGGCTCCCCCATTGGTCCAGGCCGTCAGGGTTTCGAACGCGGTGCCGGCGTTGGAGACCTGGATGAAATTGACCTCCTGGCCGTGCGACGTGAGGCCGAAGTCATGGGGGCCGGTCGAAACGGCAAGCTGGAAGCCGTCCGCGACCAGGGGGCTGACATGCTGTGCTTCGCCATTGAGGCGTTCCTCCGGCACCTCGCCGGCGGCGAGCGCCGGCCCATCGGCGCCGAAGCTCACCAGCCCCGACAGCGAGCCGACGATGGTCGCGGACGCGCCGTCGTGGTCGTTGCCGTCGCCATAGAGGTCGCCCGGCTGGCCGCTGAAGAAGATGTGAGAGAGCGCACCCTCGTCGACGCTGCCGGCCTCGGTCGCGCTCGTCGCCACCGGCACGTCATCGGTGACGACGATGGTGAAATCCTTGGCGAGCGTCAGCTCGGCGCCGCTCGCGCTGACCGCCTGCACCAGGCCCGAGAGGTCGATCGTCAGCGCGTTCTCGCCCTGACCGGGCGCGTCGTCGAGCGGATTGAGCAGCGTGAAGGTCCACGATCCATCTGCGTGCAGCGTGAGCGAGAAGACGTCGTGCGGCGTGCCTTGTGCCGGATCGGTGCCGGCGACGAGCGTGAAGCCTCCGGCAGTCGGCGTGATGGTCGCGGTGTCGATCTGTGAGCCGTGCGAGGTGAGCCCGAGGCTCGCGAGCCAGGTGTCGGCCGCGGCTGTCGACACGAACTGGAACGGCGATGCGGCCGGGCCGCTGGTGCCGAAATTGACGAGCGCGTTGAGCGAGCCCGCGACGCCGGTCGCGCCGGCCGCCACGCCCGGGTCGTTGCCGACGGTGTGGAGCGTGTCACTGATGATGCCGCCTTCGTCGGCGCTGCCGTGGATGACGGCGCCGGTGAGCGACATCGGCACGAACTGCTGCTGCGTCGGCGTGTTGATCTGCGGATTGGGGTTGGTGGTGTTGATCGTTTCCGGCGCGAGCAGGTCGAGGGGGGTCGGCAGGGTGAACGAGTCGACCGTGAACGAGACGAAGTTGGCGCCGGACGACACCGAGTTCGGGCCGCCCGAGGCGGGCAGCACCGACTGATCGGTGGTGATCGGGAAGTCGCTCGCGAACTGGGCGGAGGTGACGTCGTGGTTCGGGCCGAGCTCGACGGTGATGTCCGGCAGCGGCTGGCCATTGTCGGCGTAGAACGGCTCGACCGTGACCTCGGCGTGATTGGCGAACAGGATGATCAGCCGGTCGCCGACATGCACCAGCGTGATGTTCTCGTTGGCGATTGCCGAGAGGTCGAGCTTGGTCGCGCCGTCGAGATGGATGGTGATCGCCTGATTGTCGCTTGGCTTGGTGACCGGGATGGTCCTGGGCGGATTTTGATTTGATGCCTGCGGGCCGTTCGCCTGCGCCACGACAATCGGATTGGTCATTCCAACACCATTTCAAAATGGGCATGCCGGGGCGGGGAACCCACCCTGCTTCGGACGATTGCAGCTTTGGATTGCGGCGACCGGAACCCGTATTGGCTGCCGCGCTGCCGCTCACCCCAAGATTGGGTTAAGTTATTCGTAATGTTACCATTTCGTCAACGGACCCAGGCCGCGAGGCCGTGGAATTCATGGGGCTGTGGTTAAGTCGCAACGGTTTGGCGCAAGCCGCTTTTTGTCAGGTTCCGCTTTGTGACTGGCCGCATTAGGGAATCCGCGCCGATGGCGCACCCTTGGGTTCCTGGGGATAAAATCCCATGACGCCTGACCCCCACCCCCAAGCCTCGCGAATTGGAACCATCGGGCTGAGCGGATGGTGGGGCGATTGCGGCTCCGGCCTGGGCGCCGGCGAAGCCCCGACACCCACCTCGTCGATCTCGAGTCGGCGCGTCCAACGATGAATCGGTTCTATTGGTTGCATTTCTCCCTTGGCGAAACGGCGCCGTCATGCGTCAGCTGACGATGTGAATGTCGGTCCCGTGCAGGGCGGTGCCGTTCGTGATGGTGGCGAGCAGCACCTCGTGCGCGGTCGTCCCGTCGGCGCTGTAGTACAGGCTGTGGTTCGCCGTATCGAAGTGGAAGCGGTTGTTGGCCGACGTGAAGTTGTTGTCGCCGGACGCCTCGAACACCGAGGCTGCGGTCTGCCCGGCCACGAGCCCACCGCCGAAGCCCGCCGCCGAGACGGCGATCTGGTCCTGCTGGGTGGTGTTGTTGAAGTTGCTGATCTGGTCGGGACCTTGCGTCGGCGCGGTGTTGAACTGGAAGATGTCGTTGCCCGCGCCGCCGGCGATGATGTCGTTGCCGAGCCCGTCGAGCAGGACGTGAAGGTTTGCGGTCATCGCCGACGCATCGAGGAACAGGTTGCCGGTGGCGCTCGAGTCGTCGACCGTGAGGGTGTGACCGGCGCCGCCGACATCGGCGCTCGCGAGGGCCCCGAGCGTCACGCTATTCGAGGCGGCGCCGCCGAGCGCGAGCGTCTCGATGCTGCTCACGTTCGCAAAGTCGCTGTCGACCACCGTGATGCCGGTCTGATCGACGAGCTTGATCTCGTCGTTGCCGGAGCCGCCGCGGATGGTGTCGGCCGACGTGAAGTCGGAGCTGTTGAGCTCGACCAGCAGATTGGCGAGCAGCGCCGAGCCGTTGATGTTGGCGGTCCCGGTGCCGGTCGAGTCGTCGACCGTGAAAGTATGGCCGGCGCCCCCGACGTCGGTGTTGACGTTCGCGCCGAGCGTCACGCTGTCGAGGCCGGTGCCGCCGATCTTGAGTGTTTCGACGCTGCTGACATGGGTGAAATCGACGTCCGCGACGGTGATCGCGGAGCTGTCGGTGATCCAGACGGTGTCGCTGCCGGCGCCGCCGTTGATCGTCTGTGCCGCGTTGTGGAAGTGGGCATTGGCAAGCTCGAAGGTGTCGCTGCCTGACCCGCCGGTCAGAGTGTCGCTCGTGCCGCTGCCGGCGATCACGGTCAGATTGGCGGTCATGGCGGCGCCATTGACGGTCAGATTGCCGGCGCCGTTCGAGTCGTCGATCGTCAGCATGTTGCCGGGGCCACCCACGTCGTTGCTGGCGTTCGCACCGAGCGTGATGCTGTCGGCGCCGGTGCCGCCGATCTTGACGGTCTGGATCTCGCTCACGAGCGCGAACGCGCCGTCGCTGATGGAGTAGCCGCCTGCCGCGTCGCTGATCAGGACGGTGTCGAGGCCGCCGCCGCCGAGCACCGAGGGCGTCGCGTTGAACTGGGCCGCCGTGAACTGGAAAACATCGTTGCCGGTGCCGCCGGTCAGGTTGTTGGTGCTGCTCGACGCGATGATGTTGAAGTTGCCGCCGTTCGTCACGTTG
Organism: Xanthobacteraceae bacterium; assembly: GCA_035293985.1. Lineage (GTDB taxonomy): Bacteria > Pseudomonadota > Alphaproteobacteria > Rhizobiales > Xanthobacteraceae > JAVDCA01. Next base: position 496,455 of record DATGLS010000048.1, on the reverse strand, counting down.
AAGGCATTGACGGTGAAGGACTTGCTGCTGTCGGCCGAGCCGTCCACCGTCAACGTCTGACCGCTCAAGATGTCGTTGTTGCCGAAGGTGAGGCTCACGGTCTTGGCGGGATTCGCGGCCAGCTTGACGTCATTGAAGCCGCTGAAGGCGCTGATATTGGTGAAATTGAAGCTGTAGTTGCCGCTGGTCCCGGTGCTGTTGACGGTCAGGCTGAGAATGTCCTGGCCGGCTCCGATCAACTTGTCGGTCGTGTTGAGGGTGGTCGCGCCCGTTCCGGAGCTCAGCGTGTTCACCGTGGCGCTCACCGTGTTGCCGACGCCGGTGGTGAAGAACACGCTGTCCGCGCTGCTCGTGAGCGATGCGGTGGTACCCGTCGTGACCGTGCCGATCGTGACGACGGCCTTGTCCGTCCCGCCGGTCGAGAACGCGCTGCTGCCGCCCGTCACGCTGGCGTTCGCGACGCCGCCGTTCGTGCCCGTGCTCTCGTCCCAGGCGAGGAAGCTGATCTGCGGCGACCCCGTGAAGGTGCCGCTGGTGGGCTGGAAGTAGATGCGAGCGGTTGAATCCAGCAGCAACGCGTTGGTGGCGCTGACCGAGCCGAAGTTGTGCCAGCTCGCCCCGCCGTCGATCGAATACTTCCACGTCCCGTTGCTCGTATTGTTCGCGGCCGTAATGGCGATGCCGGTCTTTGCGCTGCTGTCGACATCGGTGATGTTGTTGGGACCGGTGCCGATGGCGACGAGCTGCGAGACCAGGGTCCCGACGGCGCCGACCGGGGCGCCGTTGCCCTTGGCCTGATCTCCCAAGGACACCGTATCGGAGGTGTTGAGCAGCGGCGCCTCGTTCGCGCCGTTGATCGTCACGGTGACGTTCTGGGAGGCCGTGCCGCCGTGCCCGTCGTCGACCTTGACCGTATAGGTCTGGGTCAGCGTCTGCCCGGCCGCCAGGAACTGGATTGCGGAATCATTGACCGCGAAATTCCAATTCACCTCGCCGGTAGTTCCTCCGGTCGAGTCTGGCGCGACGGCCGCGCTCAGTGTGCCATAGTACCCGCTGGCGCTTGGAACCACCGAGACGGTGTGCGCGTCACCGAGGTTCACGTCGGTGAACGCGATCGCGCCACCGGCGGTCTCGACCCCCGGCGTGCCGGCGCCCGTGACCGAAATGTCGTCGAGAACGAAGAACCCGTTCGGGTCCGAGCTGACGAACTGCAGCTGGGTCGAGTTGGAGCTCGCCGTGAAGTTGGCCGTCTGCTGAATGTACGGCGAATTGTCCTGGTTGGTGACCGTGACGATCGGCGTGCCGTTGATCTCGGCGAGCAGGCTGTCGGTCGTAGATTGCGAATCCGCCGCGGCGTAGAAGTTCAACGTATATTGCTCACCGGCGACTGTGGCGAGGGTTTGAGTCAGCGTGTCGGGGCCGCCGCCACCCATGGAGGCGTCGCCCGCTCCGGTGCGCGGAAACACCGGGTCGAAGGTGACGTTTCCGGTGGTGGTCCAACCCGAGCCGCCGCTCTCGAATCCGCCGTTCGTGACGAGATTAACTGGGGCGAACGAGGCATTCTCCGTCACGCTGGCGCTCTGCGGCCCGGAAGTGATCACCGGCGGTTGGTTCCCCAGGATCGAGAGTGCGACCGAGCTGCCGGACTGGTACGTCCCGTCGTCCGAGGTGATCTGCAGCGCATCGGTGCCGGTGAAGCCCGGCGTCGGCGTGTAGGTGAGGCCGTTGAGCGCCGCGTCGATCGCGCTTTGGCCGCCCGAGAAGGTCATGGTGGCGTCGGCGGTGCCGTCGCCATTGGTGAAGGTCAGCCCGGCAAGACCGCTCAATGTGATCGTGCCGTGCGAGACCGTCAGTGTCTCCGTCAGCGTGGTGGTGTCGACGTCGGTGACGGTGATTGCGTTCGCGCCTGTCAGGACCAGGCTGCCGTTGGGCGTGACGGTCTGCGCCGTCGGCACGCTGTTGACCGGCGCGTCGTCCGCCCCGTGGACCGTGACCGTGATGACTTGCTGCGTGCCGTCCTGGGTGAGCACCGTGAACGTGTCGGTGAGCGTCTGGTTGACGTTGAGCGCCTGCACGGTCGCGTTGGCATCGTTGAGCGTGTAGGTCCAGTGTCCGGACGCATCGATCGTGTAGTTGCCGAACCCGTGGTCGCCGGCGGTCGGGGTGGCGACGGCCTGGAACGTGTTGGTCGGCCCATCGGGGTCGGTGTCGGTCAGCGTCCCGGTCGCGGTCGCCACGCCGGGCGTGCCGTTGTTGACACCGCCGGCTTCGGTCACCGAGCCGATCGTCGTCCCCGCGATCGTCGCTGCGTCGTTCGCGCCCGTGATGGTCACAGCCACGGTCTGCGTCGCGGTCCCGCCGTGGTTGTCCTGGACCTGGATCGTGTAGGTCAGCGTCGCGGTCTGGCCGGCCGCGAGATAGTCGAACGTGCTGTCTTGCGCCGAGAAATTCCATACCACCGACCCGGTGCCGCCGTTCGGCTCGGTGATCGCGCCGGTCGTCAGGAAGCCGAGCAGCGTCGCGTTCGACGGCAGCCCGCTGATGACGCCGCTCGCCGTCACAGCGAGGACCGACGCGGTGTGCGTGTCGATCGTGTCAGGATCGGTGAAGCTCAGGCTTCCCGACGTCGTGTCGGGGAGCGACGATCCTTGGAGACCCGTCCGTTCCGAAACGCCGCCGCTACCGGCGGCCCCGAACACGGGCGCCTCATTCGTGCCGTTGAGGGTGACCAGCACGTTCTGATGGGCCACGCCGCCATGGTTGTCGGCGATGTCGAGCGTGTAGGTCTGGGTCAGGCTCTGGTTAGCGGCGAGGAACTGGATCGCGGCGTCGCTGACCGAGTAGTTCCAGGTGACGATGCCGGTCTGGCCTCCGGTCGAGTCGTTGCCGGGCGCGATCGACGTCGTGAGCGTCCCGATGTTGCTGTTCGGCTCGACCGAAACCGCGTGGGTGTCGGTGAGATTGGGGTCCGTGAAGGTGGCGGTGCCCGAAGTCGTCTCGGTGCCCGGCCCGCCGACGACCGAGACGTCGTCGAGCAGGAAGCGGCCGCCGCCCCCGACCGACCAGGCGAACTGAAGCTGGGTCGAGCTCGAGGCCGCCGTAAAGGTGACGTTCTCCTGCGTGTAGCCGAAATTGGCGTGGTTGGCGAAGGAGAACACCGCCGATCCATTCACCTGCGCGGCGAAGAAGTCGGAAGTCGAGCCGCTGAGGCCCAACCAGAAGGATAGCGTGTATTGGGCGCCGGCGACCGTCGTAAGGGTCTGGTTGATGAAGCCCTCGGGAAGTCCGCTCAAGTCGGCGCCGAGGAAGCCGGTATGCGCGGAGAAGCCGTCGAACGCGGCCGTGCCCTGGGTCACGCTCCAGTTGCTGCCGGAGCTCTCGAAGCCGCCATTGACGACGATGTTGCTCGGTGGGGTGGCGTTCTCGGTGACGCTGCCGTTCTGCGCGCCGGCCGCGGTCGGCGGCGTATTGGCCCCGGTGACGTCGAAGGTCAGCGTCGTGCTCGCCGACTCGCCGGTCGTGTCTCGCGCCGTGTAGGTGAACACGTCGGTCGCCTGCTGCCCGATTGGCAGCGCCTGCGCGGCGGCATCGTTCGGTGAGTAGCTGTAGGTGCCGTCCGAATGGATGGTGAGCGTTCCGTAGGTGCCGTTGACGCTCGCCTGGCCACCCGACAGCAGGGTCGGCGTTCCGCCGGTGCCGGCGAGGATGGCGCTCACCGTCAGGGCCGCCGTGTCGCCCGAGTCGGGGTCGGTGTCGTTGTTGAGCACGCCCGTCGCATGGGTCGTGGCAGTGGCGGTGGCATTGACATTGACGTTGACGATATCGGCGGCGGGCGTCGGCGGGCGGTCGCCGCCGACCAGCGTGACGGCGACATCCTGGGAGGTCGTGCCGCCATGTCCGTCGTCGATGGTGACCGTGTAGGTCTGGACCTTCGTCTGACCGGGGGTCAAGAAGGCGAGATCCTGGTCGCTCGCCATGAAGGTCCACGTCACCGTGCCGGACTGGCCGGCGGTGTCGTTCACGGTCGCGGCGGAGTCCTGGCCGGTCGCGATCGCGGCCGAGAAGGTGCCGACATAGTTCTGCCCGTCGGGCGTGAACGTCACCGTGTGGCTGTCGATCGTGTCGATGTCGTTGAAGGCGATCGTGCCGTACGTCCCGTTCATATGCGGCGTGGCGCTGACAGTGGCGTCGTCGAACAAGAAGATGCCCTGGCCGCCGCTCTGGTGCTGGAACAGGAAGCCGAGTGACGCGGTGCTGCCGGTCGCGACCACCTGAGCGCTGTACTCGACGTAGACCGGGTTTTGGAAATTGCTTCCGGCCGGAACGTTGGTCGGCGAAAGCGACTGGACGGTCACGCCGTCCCAGGTCGTGGTGATCGCATCGCCGCCGCCGAGGGCGTCGTTCGCCAGCCAGAAGTCGATGGTGTACACGCCGCCAGGTGTCGTCGCGAAAGACTGCGTGATCACGTCGGGCGCGTTGAAGTTGTTGGCCTCGTAAGCATGTCCGCCGCTGTGGGCCAGACCGTCTGTGATCGCCGCTCCGTTCGGGAACGACCATCCCGTGAAGCCGCTCTCGAAACCGCTGTTGGCAACGACGTTGCCGGTCGGCATGCCGAGCCACTCGGCCGGGGTGACGCTGCCGTTGACTTCATGGGTGACCATCGGCGCGTGGTCCGGATTGGTAAGCGTAACGTGCACGTCCTGCGCCGTCTTTCCGCCGTGGCCGTCGTCGACCGTGATCGTGTAGGTCTGCACCACCGATTGCCCGGCGGCGAGGAACGACAGCGCCGAGTCGGGGACGCTGAAGGTCCAGTTCACGGTGCCGGAGTGGCCGCCGGTCGAGTCGGTCGTGAGCGACGGCGTGAACGTGCCGACGTAGTTCTGCCCGGCGGCCACGGCCGATACGACGTGGGTGTCGGTCGCGTCGGCATCGGTGAACGTCACGGTGCCGGAGGCGGTCTCGGTGCCGGGGGTCGGCAGCGTCACGGGTGTGAGCGACACGTCGTCGAGCGAGAAGCCGCCGCCCGTTCCGGTGCCGGCACCGAATCCCGCGTCGGAAGCCGCGAAGGTCAGGGTCTGTGCCCCGCCGGTCCCGACGACGTCGAAGGTCTCCTGGACGTAATCCGCGCCGATGCCGCCAGGGAGCGGGGTCGCGTTCCAGACGCTGTTGTTGCCGAAGGCGACGCTGAAGCTGTTGTTCACGCCTTCGTCGACGCCGTTGTTGATGTAATCGGAATCCCAGGCTTTCACCCAGAAGCTCAGCGTGTAGTGCTCGCCCGGGACCGTCCACACGGTCTGCGACACAGCGGTCGTCTGCGGCCCGACGCCGAACAGGAGCGCGACGTCGCCGCTGTGCTGCCCGAACGGGCCAGCGCCGCCGCCGAGAAGCTCGATCGAGCCACCGGTCGTGACCCAACTCTGCACGGCTGCTTGGAGTTGGTGGTTCCAGTTCTCGAAGCCGCCGTTGAGAATGTCGTTGCCGGGGAATACCTGCAACGAGGCGTCGAGGTCGACGCCGCCGTTGGTCGCGCCGGTGATGACCGGCGCGTGGTCCGGATTGGTCAGCGTCACCGACACGTCGCGGCTCGCGGTGCCGCCGTGGCCGTCGTCGACGGTGACCGTGTAGGTCTGCACGATCGACTGCTGCGGCGCGAGCGCGTTCACGACGGACGGGTCGACCGAGAACGTCCAGTTGACCGTCCCGGTCACGCCGCCGGTCGAGTCGCCGCCCGGCGCGATCGATGCCGTGAAGGTGCCGACATAGCCCGCGTGGTCCGGCGTCGCGGTCACCGAATGGCTGTCGGCGACGTCGAGATCGGTGAACGTGACGGTGCCGGTCGCCACGTCGGCCACGGTCGCCACGCTGACGTCGTCGAGGTGGAAGAAGCCGAAGTCGTTGTGCCCCGCGAACGTCAGCGTCGAGCTGCCGGCCGCGCCGGTCACGTTCACCTTGTATTCGGTATAGCCCTGCTGGCCGAGGTTCACGAACGTCTCGACCGCTTGGCCGTTCCACAGCACGTTGAAGTCGTTCGGCGTGCTGTTGTTGAAGTTGTTCAGCCAGAAATCGAGGACATAGACCTGTCCGGCCGTCGTCGCGAGGGTCTGCGTAATCGACGCATCGCCGCCGAGGCCGGTGTTGAACGTCGTGATCTGCAGGTCCCAGGTGCCGCTGTGTGCGTGGGCGGGCGCAGCGCCATTGACGCCCGCCGTGTTGACCGTCCAGCCGGGGAGCGTATTGACGGCCGTGCCGTTCACGACTGCGATGCCGTTCTCGAACCCGCTGTCGCTGACGATATTCGGCCCGGTCGCCGGCGTTTGGCCCCACGTGAGAGTGCCGTTTGTGGAGCTCTGGATTTGCGGTGAGTGGTTGCTCGACGTCACCGTGATCGCGACGCTGCTGGTGGTGGTGAGCGTGCCGTCATTGCTGGCGATCTGCAGCGTGTCGCCGCCCGCGTAGCCTGCGGTCGGCGCGTAGGTGAGGCCATTGAGCGCCGCATCGATCGCGGCCTGGGTGCCCGAGAGCACCACGTCGTTGCTGCCGTTGCCCGTGACCGTGAGGCCGTTGCTGCCGGCGAGGCCGAGTGTGCCATGCGAGACCGTGAGCGTCTCGGTCAGTGTCGGGTTGTCGACGTCGGAAACCGAGATCGCGTCGCCGTTGGCCGAGCTCAGCACCAGCGTCGCGGCGTTGGAGACGCTCTGCGCCCCCGGCACCACGTTCACCGGCGCGTCGTCGGCGCCGTTGATGGTGATGTTGAGGCTCTGGCTGGTGCCGTCCGCGGTCTGCACCGTGAAGATGTCGTGCAGCGTTCCCCCGGCGTTGAGCGCCTGCACGGTCGGGTTCGTGTTGTCGAGCGTGTAGTTCCAGCTGCCGCCCTGGGTGAGCGAGAACGTGCCGTAGGCGGTGGCGACGTTGCTCTCGGTCACGAAGGTCGCCGGCCCGTCGACGTCGGTGGCGTGCAGGAGCCCGGTCGCGGTCGGGACGCCCGGCGTGCCGTTGTTGACGCCGCCGGCCTCGGTCACAGCACCGGTGATGTCGCCGGTGATCACCGCGGCGTCGTTCGCGCCGGTGATATTGAACGTCAGAGTGGTGGTCGCGGTGCCGCCGGCGCTGTCCGCAACGGTCAGGTTGAACACGTCGCTGGGGTTCTGGCCGGCCTGAAGCGCGTCGAGCGCCGCGGTCGCCGTGTAGCTGTAGCTGCCGTCCGAGCTGATGGTGAGATTACCGTACGTGCCGTCGATGACCGTATTGGTGCCGACGGTCGTGCCGGTCTGCGCCGAGCTGCCGGCCGACGCGATCGACAGAGAGGTTCCCGTCAGCACGTCGCTGTCGTGGACGTCGGTGATGGCGTTGCCGCTCGCCAGGACGTGGCCCGCGTCCTGGTTGACGGTGTCGGCCACCGCCTGGCTCACCGGATTGGCGGTCGGCGGGAAGAGCTGACCGAGCGTGCGGGTGCCATCGGTGAACTGGAAGCTCTCGACGTTGGTGAAGGTGTCGGCCACCCCGTTGATCGTGACGGTGACGCCGATGAGGGTGTTCCCGCTGTAGATCGGCGCGTAGGTGGTGCCGGGCGCCGCGAAGGCGGCGCCGAAGATGACGGTGTCGCCGCCGGCGTCGTTGCCGCCGCCATTGAAGACGATGTCCTCTTTCGGCGAGAAGCCCGTGAGGTTGACGCTGTCGTCGCCGGCGCCGCCGTTGATCGTGATGGTCGAGGTCGCAAGCCCGGTGCCGGAGAGGTCGCCGGTGACGTTCACGGTGTCTCCGGCGCTGCCGAGATTGATGACCAGCTCCTCGACCGCCGTGGTCGCGACCGTGTAGCTCGCGCTGGTCGCCGCGACGTCGTCGCCGGCGCCCGGCTCGATGTTGACGCCGATATAGCCGGTCGACGCGATCGTGATCGGATTGATGTTGTAAGTCGTCGGCGAGGCGTCGCCGTTGATGATCTGGGTATCGATGCCGGCCGCACCATTGGCGATCTCGGTGCCGTGGCTCGACACATTATATGTGAAGGTGTCGGCGCCCGAGCCGCCCGTGAACGAGTTGGTGCCGGCGCCGGCGATCACCGAATCGGTGCCCGACCCGAGGTTGACCGTCAGGTTCGCGGTCATCGCCGAGCCGTCGATATTGACCTTTTCGGCGCCGGTGTCGGTGACCGTGAAGGTGCCGCCGGTGCCCACCTCGGCGCTGACGTCGGCGCCGAGCGTCAGGTTGTCGACGATGGTCGACGCGCTCGCGCCCATCGTCAGCGTCTGGACGTTGCTGATACTGGCGAAGTCCGAGTCGATGAGATTGAAAGTCGAGGCCGTATTGGCGATCGCAATGGTATTATTGCCGCCGCCGCCGCTGTAGTCGAAGACGCCCGGCGCGAACCCGTGCACGGTCGAGAAGCCGCCGTTCGCCGTCACCGTCACGGCGTCGTTGCCGGCGCCGCCGAGGACGTCGAGGCCGTCGCCGGAGGCGAGGGCGCTCGCATTCACGCTCGCCGAATGGGTGGACGCCTCGGCCGTCGCGTCGACGGTGAGCGTTGCGCCATTGAGCGCGATGCGCTCGTTCGTGCCCAGTGTCACGGTGTTGTTGGCGTCCGCCAGCACCAGCTTCTGGACGTTGCTGATCTCGCTCCACGCCGAGTCCGCGATGGTGCCGCCGGTGGTGAGCTGGATCGTATTGGTGCCGCCCTCGCCATTGATGTCCATGTGCGAGGTGAAGTCGTTCTGCGCGAGCTTGAACACATCGTCTCCCGCGCCGCCGAAGATGGTGAAGCTCGCGCTGGCGCCGAGGCCGGTGGCGTCGACGGTCAGGTTGTGACCGGCGGTCGCGGAGCCGCCGTCGATCTCCAGCAAGCCGCTGTTCTTCGCGTTCGTGCCGACCGTCACGCTGTTCGTCGCATTGTCGAGGATCAGGAACCCGACATTGGTCACGTGCGCGAACGCGGCGTCGGTGATGTTGGCGGCACCGACGATGTTGATGTCGCTGTAGATCTGCGAGCCGGAGCCGCCCCGGACGGTCGGCGCGTTGTCGAGCTGCGCGCTCGTGACGTAGAAATTGTTGGTGACGGTCAGGCCGCTCGAGCCCAGCAGCGCGAACGCCGCCGTCATGGCGCTGACGTCGATGCTGACGACGGCGGTCGCGGCGGTCGCGTCGACCGTGAGGGTCCCGCTGCCGATCTCGGCGCTCGCGATGGCGCCGAGCGTCACGTCATTTTGGATGCCGCCGGTGACCGCGAGCGTCTGGATGTTGCTCAGGTTGGAGAAATCGGCGTCGACCACGTTGATGCCGACGTTGTTCGGATCGGTCACCGTAACCTTGTTGTTGGTGCCGCTGCCGCCGCGGATCGTCTGCGGGTCGAAGTTCTGCGCCGCGACGATCACGTTCACGGTGGCGGTCATCGCCGCGGCGTTGACCGTGAGATTGCCGGTGCCGGCCGAGTCGTCGATCGTGAGGGTGCCGCTCGCGCCGACGTCGGCGCTTGCCGCCGTGCCGAGCGTGACCGTGTTGGTGCCGGACCCGCCGATCACCAGCTTCTGGACCGAGGTTACATTGCTGAAGGCGGAGTCCGTGACGGTGACGCCGTTGGTGTCGCTGAGCTGGATCGTGTTGGTGCCGGCGCCGCCGTTGATGCTGTCGTTCGACGTGAAGCTGGCGTTGGTGAGGATGAAGGTGTCGTTGCCCGGGCCGCCGTTGAGGATGTTGATGCTGTTCGCCGCGCTCTCGCCGGTGATCGTGTCGTTGCCGCCGAGCCCGTAGGCGAGCAGCACGTTGGAGGTGCTGTTGGCGAACGACACCGTATTCGCGCCGCTGGTGCCGACCCAAACGGTGACGCTCGTCGTCGCCGGCGCATCGTTCTGGCTGTCGGTCGCCGCGACCGTGAAGGTGTCGGTGATGTTGCTGAGCGCGGTCGAGCCGACCGACAGCACGCCGGTGCTGCTGTTGAGGGTGAGCCCCGTCGAGGTGCCGCCGGGCTGGATCGTGTAGGTGAAGGTGTCGCCCGGGTTCGGATCGCCGCCCGCGACGAACGTGCCGATCTTGTCGTTGGCGGCAAGGCTCGCGCTCGAGGCGTCGCTGAATGCGGTGCCGCTGCCGGTCGCGTTGACGAACGACAGCGTGGTTGCGCCGACGCGGGTGACGTCGACCGTCATGGTGGCCGCCGCCGAAGTGTCGTGGCCGCCGTTGGCGGTGCCGCCGTCGTCCTGGATTGCGAAGCCGAAGGCGTTGGCGGCGCTGAAGCCGCTGCCGGTCGCCGGCGTGAACACCAGTTTGCCGTTGGCGATGTCGGTGGGCGAGATCGCCTGGCCGGCCTGCACCGGAACGCCGTTGTCCGTGAGTATCCCGCCTGTCGGCAGGCTGGTGATGATCACGTTCTGCAACGCGTTGTGTTCCGCGTCGGTGAACGGGAAATCCGCCACCTTGAACACGTAGGCGCTGGTTTCCGAGGTCGTGACCGTATTGTTGGCGGCGACCGGCGCGTCGTTGATGCCTTCAATCGTGATGACGAGATTGGCGCTCGCCGTCGACCCGTCGAAGTCGGTCACCATGTAGGGGATCGTGAGGATCGCCCCCTCGCCGGGATTGAGCGCCTCGAATGCCGCGCCCGGCTCGACCGTGATCGAGGAGCCGTTCACCACGTAGGTGGGCGTGCCGAGCGTCTCGCCGGCGGGACCTGAGATCTGCGCGCCCGCGGTATTGAACGTGATCGCCCCGCTCGCGGCCGGCCCGTCGGCGCCGAATGTGTAGCTCGAGCCGGGCGTCAGCGTGAACGTCGCGCTCGCGACATTGTCCACGATCGCGGCTGGAGTCAGCAGGTTGGCGGTCGGGGCGTCGTCCGCCACCGTGATCTTGAAGTCGCCGGACGCGAGCGTCGTGGCGCTGCCGTCGTGATCGACCGCCTGCACCAGGCTCGAGAGGTCGAGGGTCTTGTAGACGTTGCCGTCGATCGGGGCGAGCAGGGTGAAGGTCCATGACCCGTCGTTGGCGAGCGTGAGCGTGAACACTTCGGTGCCGCCGGCCGAGCCGCCCGTATAGGCCGCGAGCGTCGTTCCGGAGGTCGTTGTCGTGACGGCCGCGAAATCAATCTGCGAGCCGTGCGAGTCGATGCCGAGCGCCGTGAGCGCCGTGCTGGCATTGGCCACGAATACGAAGGGCGTGGTGCCAGGTCCGTCGGCGCCGAAATGCACGTCGGAATAGAACGAGCCTTGCGTGCCCGTGAACACGGTAGGCGAGGATACCTCGTTGCCATTGCCGCTGCCGAACGGATCGGTCGCGGCGGTGAGCCCGGCCTCCGCCACGCTTCCGAGCACCACCCCGGTTCCGGCGGACACCACGGGGGCATCGTCCGTGATGGTCATCTGCAGGCTGCCCGACGCGAGCGCGACCGTGCTGCCGTCGAAGTCGAGCGCCTGAACCAGACCGGAGAGGTCGATGGTCTTGCCGCCGTTGTTGTCGATCGGAGCGAGCAGCGTGAAGTTCCACGCGCCGTCATTGCCGAGACTGAGTGTGAACACCGGGGTGCCAGCGGCCGAGCCGTTCGTGTAGGCGGCGAGCGCCGTACCGGAGACGGCGGCGAAATCGACGAGGGAGCCGTGCGACTCGATGCCGAGCGCCGCGAGCGCCGTGCTGGGATCGGCGACGAACTGGAACGGGAGACCGTTCGGTCCATCGGCGCCGAAGTGCACGAGCGTATCGAGCGAGCCGGTCGCGCCGTTGAACACTGCCGCGGACGCGGGTTCGTTGCCGCTGCCGAACGGAGCCGCGAAGCCGAGCCCGCCCTCGTTGACCATGCCTGAGGCGCTCGCCCCGGCGACCGCATCCGGCGTGTCGTCGCTCACCGAGATGGTGAAGTCGCCGGAGGCAAGCGAGATGGTGTTTCCGTCGAAGTCGGTCGCCTGGATCAGGGTCGAGAAATCGAGCGTCACCGGGCTCCCGCTCTGGTCGAGCGGATTGATCAGCGTGAACGCATAGGTGCCGTCGCCGCCGAGCGTCAGCGTGAACACCTCTGTCCCGTCTGCGGTGGATGCCGTCAGCGTTTGCGAAGCGCCGTTTCCGCCGAACTGACAGAACTCGACCTCCAGTCCGTGCGACTTCACGCCGAAGTCGTGCAAACCGTTGCCTGTGAACGAGAAGCCGGTGGCCGAGCCGCTCGCCGTCAGAGCCGGGCCGTCGGCGCCGAAGTTCACCAAGCTCGCGATCGAGCCGGAATGCGTGGCCGCGACGCCCGACTGGCCGTGCTCGCTGCCGCTGGCATAGATGTCGCCCGAAGCCGTCGAGAACGCGAGCGCACTCTCCTGGACCGTGCCCGACGTGTCGGTTGCGCCGGTGAGCGCCGGCGTGTCGTCGGCCACCGTGATCTTGAAGGCTCCGGGTGCGAGCGCGACGAAGTCGCCGTCGAAATCGGCGGCCTGAATCAAGCTCGAGAAATCGAGCGTCGTCGTCTGGAATGCGTTGTCGAGCGGGTTGATCAGGGTGAAGATATATGTGCCGTCGCCATTGAGCAGCAGCGTGAAGACCTCGTGCCCGCCGCCGAGCGGGCCACCCTGGCTCCAGCCAGTCAGCGTTTGCGAGTTGCCGGCGCTCGTGACCTGAACGACGTCGACGTCCTGGCCGCGCGAGGTGACGCCGAACTCGTGCGTCGCAAAGCCACTGAACGAGAATTGGAACGCATCGACCGATCCGCTCGCCGTCTCGGCCGGACCATCGGCGCCGAAGGTCACCAGGCCGGAGAGCGAGCCGCTGTGCACGCTCGAGACGCCCGACGGCCCTTGCTCGCTGCCACTGCCGTAGAGGTCGCCCGGCGTGCCGGACGCAAGCGCGCTCTCCTGCACGGTGCCGGATGTGTCGGTCGCGCTGGTCGTCCTCGGCGAATCGTCGTTGATCGTGACCTGCAGCTCGCCGGCGTCGAGCGTCACCCTGCTGCCGTCGAAGTCGACGCCCTGTACGAGGCCTGAAAGGTCGATGGTCTTGGCGCCGCTCGCGTCGATCGGAGCGACCAGTGTGAAGTTCCACGAGCCGTCGTTGCCGAGTGTGAGCGTGAACACCTCGGTGCCGGTGGCTGCGCCGCCCGTATAGGCCGCGAGCGTCGTCCCGGCGGCCGTCGTCGTGACCGACGCAAAATCGACCAGCGCGCCATGCGAGTCGATGCCGAGCGCGGCGAGCGCCGTGCTGGCGCTCGTCACGAACTGGAACGGTGTGCCGTTCGGGCCGTCGGCGCCGAACGTCACCAGCTGGTCGAGCGAGCCGCTCGCGACCGAGAAGCTCGTGGTCGCGGGGGGCTCGTTGCCGATGCCGAATGGATCGCTCGCGCTGGTGAGCCCACCCTCGTTGACGGTGCCGAGGAAGGCGGTCTCTCGGGTCGACACCGGCACGTCGTCCGCGACGGCGATCTGCACGTCACCGGAGGCGAGCGTAATGGCACTGCCGTCGTGGTCGACGGCCTGGATCAGGCTCGAGAGGTCGAGGGTCTTGCCGCCATTGTCGTCGATCGGGGCCAGCAGGGTGAATTTCCACGAGCCGTCGTTGTCGAGCGCGAGCGTGAACACCTCGGTGCCGCCAATGGACCCGCCCGTATGAGCCGCGAGAGTCGTTCCGGAGGCCGTCGTCGTGACCGACGCGAAATCGATCAGCGCGCCGTGCGACTCGATACCGAGCGCCGCGAGCGCCGTGCCGGCGCTGGCGACGAACTGGAAGGGCGTGGCGTTCTGCCCGTCGGCGCCGAAGTGCACCAGCGTATCGAGCGAGCCGGTCGCGCCCGAGAAGGTGGTCTCGGACGTGAGGACCGGCGCGCCGTGGCCACTCCCGAACGGATCCGTTCCGAACGTTTGCGTGATCGGGATGAGGCCCGCCTCGTTGACGCTGCCCAAGAGGCCGGTCGCGCTCGCGGCCAGCACCGGCGCATCGTCGGTCACGGTGATCTGGAAGTCGCCGGACGCGAGCGTGATGGAATTGCCGTCGGCATCCACGGCCTCGACAAGCTTCGACAGATCGAGCGTCAGCGCGTTGCCGTTGGCGGGGCCGTTGTCGAGCGCGTTGAGCAATGTGAACGTGTAGGTGCCGTCCCCATCGAGGAGGAGCGTGAAGACCGCGTGGCCGTCGGTTCCCACCCGATTCGGATTGCCGTCGCTGAAGGCGATGAGCAGCTCGGCGCCGCCGGCGAGGTTGTAGACCTGGACGAAGTTGACCGCCTGGCCGAGCGAGGTGACGCCGAAATCGTAGGTCGAGTTGTTGGCGACCGCGAAATGGAACGCGTTGAGCCCCGGCCCATCGGCACCGAAGCTCACCACGTCGGCAAGCGAGCCGCTGTGCACCGTCGAGAAGCCCGGCTGGCCCTGCTCGTTGCCGCCGCCGGCAACGACGTCCGGGAAGCCGGCTGTGAGCGCGCCTTCCTGAACGGTGCCGGCGGTGTCGGTGAACCCGGTGAGAACCGGCGCGTCGTCATTCACGGTGATCTCGAAGGTGCCCGATGCGAGCGTGACGATATGGCCGTCGAAGTCGGTCGCCTGGATCAGGCTGGAGAGATCGATGATCGCTGACGTCTCGTTCTGATTCGACCCATTGTCGATCGGATTGAGAAGCGTGAACGTGTAGGTGCCGTCGTCGTTGAGCGTCAGCGTGAAGACCGCTTCCGGCCCGTTCGGCGCGGAGCCGCCGAAGGCGGTGAGCGTCTGCGAGGTGCCGCTGGAGGTGATCGAGAAGGTGCTCACCTCGACGCCATGCGACATGACCCCGAAGTCGTGAAAGCCGCTACCCGCCGCCGCGAACCGGAAGCCATCCGCGATCCCGCCGGACAACATCGGCCCGGAGGCGCCGAAGCTCACCAGATCGGCGATCGAGCCGCTGTGCACGGCCGTGAAGCCGGGCTGGCCGTGCTCGGTGCCGCTGCCGTAGAGGTCGCCGGCCGGATCGGTGGGGCCGCCCGACGAGAACGCGAGCGCGCTTTCCTGAACGGTGCCCGACGTGTCGGTCGCGCTGGTGAGCGCCACGGCGTCGCTGGTGTCGGCCACCGTGAACGTACCGTCGACCGTATTGCCGTCGAAATCCTGCGCGCCGTAGCTGAACGTCAGGCTGATGGGGCCGCTGCCGGCCTGGTCGATCGGCTTGTCGAGGATGAAATCGTAGCTGCCGTTCGGCGCGGAGGCGGAGAGCGAAAGCGTGACCGAGAATACGACGCTCGCGTCGCCGATCGAGGTCGGCGCGGTATTGCCCGTATAGGCCACGAGCGTTTCCGCATTGAGCTGCACGAAGCTGACGGACTCTCCGTGCGAGGTCAGCCCCGTGGCCGTGGGCAGACTCGTGAAGTATATCGGGCTGGGGCCGTTGGCGACGGCCGCCACGGGGCCGTCGGCGCCGAAGTGGATGCCGAGCGAGCCGCTGAAGGCGGTCCGGGCGCCCGGATCGGTGCCGACGCCATACGGGTCGGTCGCGGCGGTCAATCCGGATTCGTCGACGCTGCCTGAAGCCACGCTGGTGACGATCGGAGCGTCGTTGGTCACCGTGATCGTGAAGTCGCCCGATGCGAGCGTGAAGCTGCTGCCGTCGAAGTCGACCGCCTTGACGAGACTCGACAGATCGAGCGGCGGCGTGCCCAGGAGCTGGTTCGGCCCATCGTCGAGAGGGTTGAGCAGGGTGAAGGTGTAGGTCCCGTCGCCGTTGAGCTGGAGCGTGAACACTTCCGGCGCGTTGGCCGACGTGCCCGCATAGGCGGTGAGCGTCTCCGAGGTACCGCTGCTCGCCACCGTGAAGAAGTCGACCTCGACGCCGTGCGACGCGACGCCGAAGTCGTGCGTGCCGCTTGCGGCGACGAACTGGAACCCGTCCTTGGCGCCGCCGCTCAATGCCGCGCCGTCGGCGCCGAAGCTGATCAGGCCCGACAGCGAGCCGGAGGCCACCGACGAGAAGGCGGCCTGGCCGACCTCGTTGCCGCTGCCGTAGAGGTCGCCGATCGTCGACGAGAAGGTGAGGCCGCCCTCGGCTACCGAGCCGGCGACGACGGCGGCCCCGGGGACGACATGGGGGGCGTCGTCGACGATCGTGATCGTGAGGTCGCCGGAGGCGAGTGCAACCGTGCTGCCGTCGTGATCGATCGCCTGCAAGAGGCCGGAGAGGTCGATCGAGCTGCCGCCGTTGTTGTCGAGCGGCGCCATCAGCTGGAAGGTCCACGACCCGTCGTTGCCGAGCGTGAGCGTAAACACCTCGTGGCCGCTCGCCGATCCGTCCGTATAGGCGGCGAGCACCGTGGTGAGCCCGTTCGACGTGACCGTCGCGAAATTCACCGGCGCGTCGTGCGACTCGAGGCCGAGGTTGGTGATGACCGTGCTGGGATCAGCCACGAAGCGGAATGGCGTGGCGCCCGGGCCATCCGCGCCGAAGCTCACGAGTTGACCGAGCGTGCCGCTGGCGAACGACGATCGAAAGTCGCCGCCCGCAAGGCCCGACTCGTCGACGGTCCCGAAAGCGCTCGCACCAGCGACCAGCACCGGCGCGTCGTCCATGATCGTGATCTTGAAGTCGCCGGACGCGAGCGCGACGCTGTTGCCGTCGAAGTCGACCGCCTGGATCAGGCTCGAGAAATCGATGATCGCCGAGGTCTCGGTCTGGTTGGGCCCGTTGTCGATCGGATCGAGGAGCGTGAACGTGTAGGCGCCGTCGCCCAAAAGCGTCAGCGTGAACACCGCGACTCCAGTCGCCGAGGCGCCCGTGAAGGCGGTAAGGGTCTGCAATCCACCGAGGTCGGTGACCGTGAACGAAGCCACCTCGGCGCCGTGCGACGTGATGCCGAAGTCGTGGTGGCCGGATGCCGTAAACCCCGACGTGAACTCGAATCCGCCGCCGTCGGCGCCGACGCTCACCAGGCCGGCGAGTGAGCCGCTGTGGACGGTCGTGAAGCCGGGCTGGCCCGCCTCGGTGCCGCTGCCGAAGTCGTCGGTTCCGGGGAACATGGCGGCGCTGCCCAGCGCGCTTTCCGCGACCGTGCCCGAGGTGTCGGTGGCCCCGGTGAGAACCGGCGCGTCGTCGTCCACCGTGATCGCGAAGGTGCCGGACGCGAGCGTGACGGTGTGGCCGTCGAAATCGGTCGCCGCGATCAGGCCCGAGAGATCGATGGTCGCCGACGTCGCCTTTTGGTTCGGCCCGTTGTCGATCGGATTGAGGAGCGTGAACGTGTAGGTGCCGTCGCCGTTGAGCGTCAGGGTGAAGACCTCGGTCCCCAACCCGTCGCTGAAGGCGGTGAGTGTCTGCGCCGGGCCGCTGCTCGACACGGTGTAGAAGTCGACCTGGCTGCCGTGCGATGTGACGCCGAAGTCGTAGCTGCCGCCCCCAGTGACGAAGTGGAAGCCCTGCGTGATCCCGCCGCCGGCGCTCGGCCCGCCGGCGCCGAAGCTCACGAGGTCGGCGATCGAGCCGCTGTGCACGGTCGTGAAGCCGGGCTGGCCGTGCTCGGTGCCGCTGCCGTAAAGATCGCCAGCCGGGGCATTGGGACCGCCCGACGAGAACGCGAGCGCGCTTTCCTCGACGGTGCCTGACGCGTCGGTCGCGCTGGTGAGCTCCACCGCGTCGCGGCTATCGGTCACCGTGAACGTGCCCGTCACCGGGTTGCCGTCGAAGTCCGTCGCGCCATAGCTGAACGTCAGGCTGAGAGGGCCGGTGGTGAGCTGCTGGTCGAGCGGCTTGTCGAGGACGAAGTCGTAGCTGCCGTTCGGCGCGGAGGCCGAGACCGAGAGAGTAACCGAGAACACTACGCTCGCATCGCCGGCCGACGTCGGCACCGTGCTGCCGGTGTAGCCGACCAACGTTTCGGCGTTGAGCAGCACGAAGCTGACGAACTCGCCGTGCGAGGTCAGCGTCGTCGGGAGCTGGACGCCGTTCTCGATGATCGTGGCCGTCGCGAATGGGATCGTGAAGTAGACGGGGCTCGCGACATTGGCGATGGTCGCCGCCGGGCCGTCGGCGCCGAACTGGATGCCGAGCGAGCCGCTGAAGGCGGTCGCGGCGCCCGGGTCGTTGCCGACCCCGTACGGGTCCGTGGCCGCGGTCAATCCGGCTTCGTCGACGCTGCCCGAGGTCGCGCCGGTGACGGCCGCCGCGTCGTCCGCCACGGCGATCGTGAAGTCGCCCGGCGCGAGCGTGACGCTGTTGCCGTCGAAGTCGACCGCCTTGATCAGGGTGGAGAGATCGAGCGGCGGTGTGCCCGGGAACTGGTCCGGCCCATTGTCGAGCGGGTTGAGCAGCGTGAACGTGTAGGTGCCGTCGCCGTTGAGCTCGAGCGTGAACACCTCCGGCGCGTTCGCCGACGTGCCCGCATAGGCGGTGAGCGTCTGCGCGGCGCCGCTGCTCGCGACCGTGAAGAAGTCGACCTCGACGCCGTGCGAGGAAACGCCGAAATCGTGCGTGCCGCTCGCCGCGACGAACTGGAAGCCGTCCTTGGCGGTGCCGCTGAACGCCGGCCCGTCGGCGCCGAAGCTCACGAGACTTGCGAGCGAGCCGGTGGCGGTGGCCGACAAGGAGGCATGGCCGACCTCGTTGCCGCTGCCGTGGAGATCGCCGACCGTCGACGAGAAGGTGAGGGCCCCCTCGGCGACGCTGCCCGACGTGTCGGTCGTGCCGGTCAGCTCCGGCGCGTCGGCGGCCACCGAGATCGTGAAGTCGCCCGAGGCGAGGACGATGCTGTCCCCGTCGCCGTCGACCGCCTTGACGAGGGTCGAAAGGTCCACACTGGCCGAGGTCGCCCCCGGGCCGGCCGCGTCGATCGGATTGAGCAGGGTGAACGTGTAGGTGCCGTCGCCGTTGAGCTGGAGCGTGAAGGCTTCCGGCGCGCTCGCCGAGGTGCCCGCATAGGCGGTGAGCGTCTGCGAGGCGCCGCTGGTCGCGACCGTATAGAAGTCGACCTCGACGCCGTGCGAGGTGACACCAAAGTGGTGCGTCCCGCTCGCCGCCACGAACTGGAAGCCGTTCGCGCCGCCGCCGCTGAGCGCGGCGCCGTCGGCGCCGAAGCTCGCCAGGCCTGCAATCGAGCCGGCGTGCGCGATCGAGAAGCCCGGGTGGCCCTGCTCGTTGCCGCCGGGAAGCGCGCCGTCCTGAACGAGGCCCGACGTATCGGTCGCGCCGGTGAGGACCGGCACGTCGTCGATCACCGCGATGCGGAAGTCGCCCGAGAGTGCGACGGCGTCGCCGTCGTAATCGACCGCCTGGACGAACGACGACAGGTCGAGGTCGATCGCGTCCTGACCGCTGTGCGCGTCGACCAGCGGAGCGAGCAGCGTGAAGGTCCAGCTGCCGTTGCCGTTGACCGTGAGGCTGAACACGTCGTGGCCGTCGGCCGTGATCGCCGTGATGGCGTTGCCCGCGATGGTCGCGTGGTCGACCGCCGAGCCGAGCGAGCTCAGCTTGAGGCTCGCGACCTCGGCGGAGGCCTGGGTATTGTTTTGCGCGACGAGCTGGAAGCCGCCGCCGGCGGCCGGGCCGTCGGCGCCGAACGCGACCAGGCCCGCGAGGGTGCCGGAGGCGGTGACCGGCGCGCCCTGGTCGTTGCCGACGATCGGTGCGATGACGGTCGACGGCGGGATCGACTGCTGCGGGACGTCGAGGCCGCCTTCGTAGACGACGCCGGCGACCTGCTGGCCCGACATATTGGTAATGTAGGTGCCGGTGTTGTCGCCGGACTGGCCGATCTCCTCGAACGTGATCGCGTCGTTGTTGCCGGTCGCGGTGACGACCACGGATTCGAGCTGGGTCGGCCCGGTCTGCGGGTTGTAGGTGGCGATCTGCTGGCCGTCCCACAGTACCGCGAGCTTGGCATTGCCGAAATCGGCCGCGCCCATCTCGAAATTGATCTGGATATGCTCGCCTGCCGCGAGGCCGGCGATCGCCTGGGTGATCTCGATGTTGCCCGGGCTCGCCTCGAGGTCGACCATCGGGGCGCCGTTCGACGAGGTCGCGCCCGCATAGCCGCTGTCGACGCGCTCGAGCTCGACATTGCCGGGGGTGGCGCCGCCGACCGGCGAGGTCGCGTAGGTCCAGCCCTCGATGAAGCCCTTGTTGTCGGTCGCGCCGAGCGGCGCGCTCCACGGGCCCGGGAGCTTGAAGTCGTTCGGGCCGCCGACGAAATTGCCGTCAACGATCGCGACGGGCGTCTGCGCGACCAGCACCGGCGCGTCGTCGATGTCGCGGACCGTGAAGGTCCCCGACGCGGTGCTGCCGTCGAAGTCCTGCGCCGTATAGCTGAAGGTGAAGTGCAGCTCGCCCCCGGTGCCGGGAAGCTCGTCGAGCGGCTGGTCGAGCACGAAGTCATAGCTGCCGTTCGGCGCCGCGGTCGACAGGTTGACCGTGAAGACGGTGTCGGACGCGGTGGGGGCTGCGCCCGTATAGGCGACGAGCTCGGTCGGGCTGAGCAGCGCGAAGTGGACGGCTTGCCCGTGCGACGTGAGGCTCGTCAGGTCGACGGCGTGCCCTTTCCCATCCGTCACCGTGACATTGTTTGCCGCCGTCGCCGCGTCCGTGAAGTAGACCGGCGCGGACGTTCTCGCCACCGTGATGTCGTTGAATTGAACGGAGCTGTTCGTGTCGCTCGGCAGCAGTTCGAGCGCGGCAAGCTGCAAGCCGGCGAACGGCGTACCCGCGGCATCGAACACGGTGGTGGGAAGGCCGTTGCCCACCGATACCGTGTCGGTGGCGAGAACATGGCCCGACGCATCGAGCCCGACGAGCTCGACGCTGTTCCCGCCGCCGAATATGTTGAATTGGCTGCCCTCGCTCAGATCGATGCTGGTGAGCGCGAATTTGCCGGCCGCGTCCGTTATCGTAATGGCCTGGCCGATGTATCCATCCATGTACGAACCGTTTGGGCTGCTACCGGCACCGAAAAGGCCCTGGAAAACCAGATTGCCATCCTGGTGAAAATTGAAAGTCCTATCGGCCAAGCTGCTGCTGACGTCGAACGTCTCGCTCGTCGTCCCGGCGACCGCCGGGCCGTCGGCGCCGAAATCGATGCCGAGGGTCCCGCTCGCCTCGGTGTGGGCGAAGGAATAGCTGCCGGTGCCGTACGGATCGGTGGCGGATGTCAGGCCCTCTTCGAACACCAAGCCGAAGGCCGCGCCGGTGAGCACGGGGGTGTCGTCGACCACCGTGATCTTGTAGTTGACCTCCTGCGTGCTGCCGTCGAAGTCGACGGCCTGGATGACGGTCGACAGATCGATCGTCGCCGAGCCGCTGACGTCATCGATCGGGTTGACCAGCGTGAACGTGTAGGTGCCGTCGCCGTTGAGCTCGAGCGTGAACGCCTCGGGCCCGCTTGCGGAGGTTCCCGCATAGGCGGTGAGGGTTTCGGACGTGCCGCTGGTCGAGACGGTGTAGAAGCCGACCTCGACGCCGTGCGAGCTGACGCCGAAGTCGTGCGTGCCGCTCGCCGCCACGAACTGGAAGCCATCGACCGAGCCGCTGGCGGTCTCGGCCGGGCCGTCGGCGCCGAATATCACCAAACCGGAGAGCGAGCCGCTGACCTCGGTCGAGAAGCCGGTCTCGCCCTGCTCGTTGCCGCTGCCATAGAGATCGCCGGGGCCGGCCGACGCGAAGGCAAGCGCCCCTTCCTCGACGATGCCGGTCGCCCCGGCCTCCCCGGCCCCGGTGAGGGTCGGCGCGTCATCGATGTCCCAGACCGTGAAGGTCCCCGACGCGGTGCTGCCGTCGAAGTCCTGTGCCGTATAACTGAAGGTGAAGTGCAGCGCGCCCCCGGTGCCGTCGAGCGGCTGGTCGAGCACGAAGTCGTAGGTGCCGTTCGGCGCCGCGGTCGACAGGTTGACCGTGAAGACGGTGTCGGACGCGGTGGGGGCCGCGCCCGTATAGGCGACGAGCTCGGTCGGGCTGAGCAGCGCGAAGCTGACGGCTTGCCCGTGCGACGTGAGGCTCGTCAGGTCGACGGCGTGCCCATACGCGTCCGTCACCGTGACATTGTTTGCCGCCGTCGCCGTGTCCGTGAAGTAGACCGGGGTCCTGGCGACCGCCGGGCCGTCGGCGCCGAAATCGATGCCGAGGGTCCCGCTCGCCTCGGTGTGGGCGAAAGAATAGCTGCCGGTGCCGTACGGATCGGTGGCGGATGTCAGGCCGGCTTCGAACACCAAGCCGAAGGCCGCGCCGGTGAGCACCGGGATGTCGTCGGTCACCGTGACGGTGAACACGCCGGAGGTGCCGGACGCCGTGTAGCTGATGTCGTCGGCTCGGATCTGGTCGTTGGCGCCCATCGCGAAATCGAGCACCAAGTGATCGAACGTGCCGGTCGGATCGATGTTGACCAGCGTGCCGCTCGACGTGACGGTGACGGTGGCCGAGCCGTGATCGCTCTCGGTGTTGCCAGTGTAGGCCGCCCAGTAGATCGTGGTGGTGACGCTCTTGCCGCCGTCCGTGGTGAGATCGAAGCTCACCGCGTCGGTGCCGGCGCGCGAGATCATGAATCCCTGGCCGTCGGAGATGTGGTCGCTGCCGATGCCCAGGCCCTGCGCCGAGACCGAGATGGCGGCGCTCGAATAGTGCGTCGGGTCGGTGTCGCTCGCGAAGGTCAGCCCGTTGAGGGTGACGCCGCCCGTCGTCAGGTCGCCCGGATAGTGCCCGGGCTGCAACGAGAGCTGCGTCGTCACCGTGCCGCCGAGGTCGTGCAGCGTGATCGCGTCGCCGTCGTAGTCGATCGCCTGGACGAGGCCGGACAGGTCGATGGTCTGCGCGTTCTCGCCGTTGCCGTTCGGCTGGTCGATCGGCTCGAGCAGGTTGAACGTCCACGACCCGTCGCCGTTGACGGTCAGCGTGAACACCTTGTCGCTGTTCGCATCGAGCGCCGTGAGCGTGTTGCCGCTGACGCTCGCCGAATTGATCGCGTGCCCGTGCGACGTGAGCCCGAGGCCGGTGAGCCAGGCCCCGGCGGCGGTCGCATCGACTATATGGAACGCGGTTGCATCCGGGCCGTCGGCGCCGAACTTGACGAGCGACGCGAGCGAGCCCGAGGCACCCGATGCGGAGGTGGCAAAACCCTGATCGTTGCCGATGCCATAGGTGTCGGTCGCCGACGTGAGACCACCTTCGTCGACCGCGCCGTTGACCGCCGTCGCCGACGTGTTCTGCACCGGCATGTCGTCGGTGTCGGACACCGTGAAGGTGCCGCTGACGGTATCGCCGTCGAAGTCCTGCGCGGTGTACTTGAAGGTGAAGTTGAGCTTGTCCTCGCCCGCGATCGCCTGGTCGAGCGGCTTGTCGAGCACGAAATCGTAGCTGCCGCTCCCGGAAGTCGACAGCGTGACGGAGAACACGACGTTCGCGGCGCTGATCGAGGTCGGGACGGTCGCGCCCGTATAGCCGACGAGGGTATCGGAATTGATGAGCGCGTATTCGACCGTCGCGCCGTGCGACGTGAGGTTGGCGACCGGATTGTCGTTGGCGTCGTGGACCGTGACGTTGTTCGCCGCGGTCGCCTGGTCGCTGAAGTAAACCGGGCCCGGTGTGCCGGCCGTGGCGCCGGTGGAGATCGCGAGGTTGTCGAGGACGACGCTGCCGGCGAAGTGCGCCGGGTCGGCAATCGTGAAGGTGACCTTGGAGACATCGAGGCCGGCGAACGGCGTGCCGGTCGTGTTGAACGTGAATGATGGTGCGCCGAGCGGAATCGTCGCGCCGAGGTCGACCGTATAGGTCGCGATCACCTGATTCTGGGCGTTGTAGCCGGTGACCAGGATGTTATCGACGGCCGCGCTCGTGCCGATGCCGAACAGGCCGAGATCGACATGATTCAGCGTGAATTGCCCGGCGGTGTCGGTGACCGTGATCGTCGTGCCGAAGACCTGGACATTGGTGTTGTGCTGAATGCTGACGTTGTTCAGGCCCTGATCGGTCGTGACCGTGATGTTCCCGGACGTGAACGACTGGCCGGAACTGAAATTGTCGAACGTGATGGTCTGCGGCGTGCCGGAACTGGCCGCGACCGCGGCGGGCGCCGGGCCATCGGCGCCGAAGTCGATGCCGAGCGAGCCGCTGAAGGTGATGGCCGCGCCGCTGTCGTTGCCGGTGCCGTACGGATCGATCGCCGAGGTGAGGCCGCCTTCGTCGACGCTGCCGGACACGGCACCGCTGATCACCGGAACGTCGTCAGTGACGTTGATCTTGAAGTCGCCCGAGAGCGCGACGCTGCTGCCGTCATAGTCCACCGCTTTGACGAGGCTCGACAGGTCGAGCGTCGCGGTGTCGTCGCCCTGGCTGCCCTGATCGATCGGATTGATCAGGGTGAACGTGTAGGTGCCGTCGCCGTTCAGCGTCAGCGCGAACACCTCGTGGCCGCCGTTCGCCAAGCCGCCATTGGTCCAGCCCACCAGCGTCTGGGTGTCGCCATGGGCGCCGCTGCCGAGCGCCGATAGGGTGACGTAGTTGACTTCCTGGCCGAGCGACTTGACGCCGAAGTCGTGAGTCGCGCCGTTCGTGACCGCAAGCTGGAATCCGGCCGCACGAGTCCCGTCGAGGGCGGCGCCGTCGGCGCCGAACGATACTGTGCCGGAGATCGAGCCGCTGTAGACCGCGGACGCGCTGGTTCCCTGGTCGTTGCCGCCGCCATAGGCATCGCCCGGCCAGCCGGCGGCCAGCGCGCCTTCGTCGACGCCGCCGCTCACGGTACCGCTCAGCACCGGGGCGTCGTCCGTGATCGTGATCTCGAGCTCGCCGGAGGCGAGCGTCACGGCGCTGCCGTCGTAATCGACGGCTTCGACGAGGCGGGAGAGGTCGATCGTCTCGGCGCCGTCGTGGTCGATCGGCGCGAGCAGGTGGAAGGTCCACGACCCGCTCGCGTTCAGCGTGAGCGTGAACACCTCGGTGCCGCCGGCCGTCGTGCCGGTGTAGGCCGCAAGCGTGGTGCCCGTGACCGCGGCGTAGCCGACCTGCACGCCGTGCGACGCGAGGCCGAGGTCGGCGAGCACGGAGCTCGCGCCGGCGACGAACTGGAATGGCGTGGTGTTCTGCCCGTCGGCGCCGAAATGGACGAAGCTGTCGAGCGAGCCGCTGGTGCCCGTGAAGGTCGTCGCCGACGAGGGCTCATTGCCGCCCGGCAAACCGCCCTCATTGACGGTGCCGAGGAGCGCCGTCGCCGAAATCGTGATCGGCGCATCGTCGGTGATCGTGATCTTGATGTCGCCGGAGGCGAGCCCGACCGAGCTGCCGTCGTAGTCGACCGCTTGCACGAGGCTCGAGAGGTCGACCGTCTGCGCGCCGTTGTGATCGATCGGCGCCAGCAGCTTGAACGTCCACGAATCGTTGCTGTTGAGCGTCAGCGTGAAGACCGCGGTGCCGTTGAGGCCGCCCGCATAGGCGGTCAGCGTCGTGCCGGAGACGCTGGCGGTGTCGACCAGAACGCCGTGCGAGTGGAGCTGCAGCGCCGTGAGGGCGGTGCCGGCATCGGCGACGAACTGGAACGGCGTCGCGTTCTTGCCGTCGGCCCCGAAGCTCACCAGCGTGTCGAGCGAGCCGGTGGTGCCGGTGTAGACCGTCGGCGAGAAGGGCTCGTTGCCGTTGGTCAGGCCGCCTTCATTGACGGTGCCGAGAAGGCCGGTCGCGCTCGCGGCATCGACCGGGGCATCGTCGGTGATCGTGACGCGGAGGTCGCCGGAGGCGAGCACGACCGCATTACCGTCGAAGTCGACGGCTTGCACCAGATCCGAGAGGTCGAAGGTCTGCGATCCGTTGTGGTCGATCGGCGCCAGCAGCCTGAAGGTCCACGAGTCGTTGCTGTTGAGCGTCAGCGTGAAGGCCGCGGTGCCGGTGAGGCCGCCCGCATAGGCGGTCAGTGTCGTGCCGGAGACGCTCGCGGTGTCGACCAGGACGTCGTGCGAGTGGATCTGCAGCGCCGCGAGCGCCGTGCTGGCGTTGGCGACGAACTGGAACGGCGTCCCGTTCTTGCCGTCGGCGCCGAAGCTCACCAGGGTATCGAGCGAACCCGTCGTGGCGGTGAAGACGGTCGGCGAGGAGGACTCGTTGCCGTTCGGCAGCCCGCCCTCGTTGACGGTGCCGGCGAACCCGGCCGCGCCCGAGACGTCGATCGGGGCGTCGTCCGTGACCGTGATCTGGAAGTCGCCCGAGAGCGGGACGGTGCTGCCGTCGAAATCGGTCGCCTGAATCAGCGTCGACAGATCGAGCGTCGTCGACGTCTCGCTTTGGTTCGGCCCGTCGTCGATGGGGTTGATCAGTGTGAACGTATACGTGCCGTCGCCGTTGAGGACGAGGGTGAAGACCGCGTGGCTGTCGTTCTCCTCGCCCGGGCCGCCGTTGGTGTAGGCGGTCAGCGTCTGCGACGTGCCGCTACTGGTGACCGTGACGAAGTCGACTTCCTGGCCATGCGAGGTCACGCCGAAGTCGTGCGATGCGCTGCCCGCGACCGAGAACGTGAAGCCGTCGACCGCACCGCCCTTGGCCTCGGCCGGCCCATCGGCGCCGAAGCTCACCAGATTGGCGAGCGAGCCGGTCGCGACCGTCACGAAGCCGGACTGTCCCTGCTGGTTGCCGGCCCCGAACAGGTCGCCAGAGTCGCCGGAGGCGAGCGCGCCTTCCTGCACGCTCTCCGAGATGTTGCTCGCGCTGGTCAGCACCGGACCGTCGTCGACGACCGTGATCTGAAAGTCGCCCGACAGCGGGACGCTGCTGCCGTCGAAGTCGGTCGCGTGGATCAGCGTCGAGAGGTCGATCGTCGTCGAGGTCTCGTTCTGGTTCGGCCCGTTGTCGAGCGGGTTGATCAGGGTGAACGTGTAGCTGCCGTCGCCGTTGAGGACGAGGGTGAAGACCTCGTGGCTGTTGTTTTCCTCGCCCGGGCCGCCATTGGTGTAGGCGGTCAACGTCTCCGACGTGCCGCTGCTGGTGACCGTGACGAAGTCGACCTCCTGGCCATGCGAGGTCACCCCGAAGTCATGCGAGGCGCTGCCCGCGACCGAGAACGTGAAGCCGTCGACGGCGCCGCCCTTGGGCTCGGCCGGCCCATCGGCGCCGAAGCTCACCAGATTGGCGAGCGAGCCGGTCGCGACCGTCACGAAGCCGGACTGTCCTTGCTCGTTGCCGGCGCCATACAGGTCGCCCGGCGAGCCCGAGGCGAGCGCGCCTTCCTGCACGGTGCCCGACGTGTCGCTTGCGCTGGTGAGCACCGGACTATCGTCGACGACCGTGATCTGGAAGTCGCCCGAGAGCGGGACGGTGCTGCCGTCGAAGTCGGTCGCCTGGATCAGCGTCGACAGATCAAGCGTCGCCGCGCTTTCGCCTTGGTTCGGTCCGTTGTCGATGGGGCTGATCAGCGTGAACGTATACGTGCCGTCGCCGTTGAGGACGAGGGTGAAGACCTCGTGGCTGTCGTTCTCCTCGCCCGGGCCGCCATTGGTGTAAGCGGTCAGCGTCTGCGACGTGCCGCTGCTGGTGACCGTGACGAAGTCGACCTCCTGGCCATGCGAGGTCACGCCGAAGTCGTGCGATGCGCTGCCCGCGACCGAGAACGTGAAGCCGTCGACCGCGCCGCCCTTGGCCGCGGCCGGCCCATCCGCGCCGAAGCTCACCAGATTGGCGATCGAGCCGCTCGCGACCGTCGCCAAGCCGGACTGGCCCTGCTCGTTGCCGGCCCCGAACAGGTCGCCCGGCGAGCCGGAGGCGAGCGCGCCTTCCTGCACAGTCCCGGAAATGTCGGTTGCGCTGGTCAGCACGGGATTATCGTCGACGACCGCGATCTTGAAGTCGCCCGACAGCGGGACGGTGCTGCCGTCGAAGTCGACAGCCTTGATCAGGGTCGACAGATCGAGCGTCGCCGCGCTTTCGCTCTGGTTCGGGCCGTTGTCGAGCGGGTTGATCAGCGTGAACTGGTAGAAGCCGCTTCCCTCGAGGAAGAGCGTGAAGGCCTCGTGGCCGCCATTGCTCGGGCCGCCATTGGTCCACGCCGTGAGCTCCTCGAATGGACCACCGCTGCCGGTCACCTCGATGTAGTTGACCTCCTGGCCGTGCGATGTGACGCCGAAGTCGTGCGCCCCAGTGGTCACGGCGAACTGGAACCCGTCCGGGACGAGGAAGCCGACCTGCTTGCCCTCTCGGTTGACGAGGCTCGCCGGCTCCTCGCCGGAGGCGCTTGCCGGCCCGTCGGCCCCGAAGCTCACCAGCCCGGCGAGCGTGCCGGAGATCGTCGCGGTGCTGCCGTCCTGGAAATGCGCGTTGCCGTCGCCGTAGAGATCGCCGAACGCGCCGTCCGCTGCATGAAACAGCGCGCCTTCCTCGACGCTGCCGGACGTAACGGTCGCGCTGGTCAGCACCGGGTTGTCATCGACGACCGTGATCTTGAAGTCGCCCGACAGCGTGATCGTCCCGCCGGATGCGTCGACCGCCTGGATGAGGCCGGAGAGATCGATGGTCGCCGAGGTCTCGGCCTGGTTGGGCCCGTCGTCGAGGGGCGCGAGCAGGGTGAATGTCCATGACCCGTTCGCGTTGATGGTGAGCGAAAAGACGTTGTGCGGCGTGCCTTCGCTCGGGTCGGTGCTGGCGATGAGCGTATTGCCGTTGATGGTCGCGGTGTCGATCAGAGAGCCGTGCGAGTCCAGTCCGAGATGCGCCAGCCAGGTGCTCGCCGCCGCTTGCGAGACGAACTGGAACGGCGCGCTTGCCGGCCCGCCGGTGCCGAAATTCACGAGCGCGAGAAGCGACCCCGGCACACCCGTCGCAACGGTCGCGGCTCCCGGGCTGTTGCCGGTAGTGCCGATGGTGTCGGTGACGAGCCCGCCCTCCGACACGGAGCCGCTGACGAGCGCGTTGTCGAGCGACATCGGCACGATCTGCTGCCCCGCCTGCCCGTTGGCGGCGCCGCCGGTCGTGCCGTTGTTGTCCTCGGGTGCGAGCAGCGGCAGCGGCGTCGGCGTCGAGAACGAATCGATGGTGAAGGAGACGAAGTTGGCGCCGGAGGAGACCGAGTTGGGGCCGCCCGAAGCCGGCAGCACCGACTGATCAGTGGTGATCAGGAACTCGCTCGCGAACTGCGCGGCCGTCACGTCGTGATTGGGCCCCAGGTCGATCGTGAGATCCGGCAGCGGCTGGCCGTTGTCGCCATAGAACGGCTCGATCGTCACCTGCGCGTGGTTGTCGAAGATGATGATCAGCCGGTCGCCGACGTGCACCAGCGTGATGTTCTCGTTGGCGATCGCGCTCAAGTCGAGCTTGGTCGATCCGTCGACGTGAACCGTGATCGACTGGTCGCCTTGCGGCTTGTTGACCGTGATGACTTTCGGCGGAGTGGTATTCGGCCCCGTATTTGGGACCTGGGGCCCGCCTGCCTGCGCCACAATGATCGAACGATCCATTCGGACACCAATGTCAGATTGTCGAAACGTCCACTGCGAGGGCCAGCGGAATTACGTCGGTGGCGGCCGTCGCTAAGTCTTCGATCGCGATTGCAATAACGGCTCGGTACGACCTTGCCGCTCAACCGGTGCTGCAATTAAAGTATTCTTAACACTATTGATCCGTCAATGAAATTTCGCGTAAGCCGCGCAATTTCAGGGGACTCTGGTTAAGTTGCAACACTAATTTTGCTTGAGCTCCCACCTGAAATCTTTCGGAAGGAGGGTTCAGACTGAATTTGAATGGTGGTTATTCTGAAATTCGTCTGAAATTTGTCTGAAATGACCCCCAAAAGGGCCATTTGACACGGCATTTCGTGGCGGAGTGTGGCCCGCGCGCCCTTGTGGCGAACACGACCCTCCCGTAGACTTACGCTGGGTCTGGGGACGTATCCAATGATGCAACGACGATTCTTGATGGGCGCAGCCGCGGTCATGCTCGCGCTCGGCAGCCCGCTCGCCGCCAACGCGCACTCGGCGGGACCCGGTTATTTTTTGTCATGTGAAAATGGGCGCACCTATCCCATTCGACCACGCGCCGTGACGGTCGATGGCGACCTCGTGACCGGGTATCTTTACACTGGCCATCGGCACGCGACTCACATCCGGCTGGTGCCGATGGGAGCTGGCTATCGGTACATCACCCGGGGCGTTTGGCTCGACGGGTGGGGGCCGGACGCCGAGCTCAATTTCGGCAAGCACCATCGCCTCGCCTGCACGGTCACGCACGACTGACGCGGACGGGGCGGCGGGCTACGGCGCGGCGCCGAGCTTCTGCAGCTCTTCGAGAATCTGCGACTTGACCGCGTCCGGCACGCCGCCGGCGAGCGCCGTGCGATAGTCCGCGACCGCACGGTCGCGCTCGCCGAGCTTCACATAGCATTGCGCGCGGCCAAGATAGCCGTCCCACGCCTTCGCATCGATCGCGACGACGGCGTCGAAGTCGGCGATGGCGCGCGCGCACGCGCCTTGCTTGACGAGGATCCCGGCCCGCAAAGCCAACGCGTGGATGTCCTTGGCATCCGCCTTGAGCAGCGCGTCGACATCGGCGAGCGCGCGCTCGTAGTCGCTCTTGTCCACAAACGTTTGTCCGCGCTGCCGGTAGGCGTTGCGCTGGCTGATCAGGAGGTCGAAGGCGTCGGCCGAGGTCGGGATGAC
The DNA here is from genome assembly GCA_035293985.1 of Xanthobacteraceae bacterium. Lineage (GTDB taxonomy): Bacteria > Pseudomonadota > Alphaproteobacteria > Rhizobiales > Xanthobacteraceae > JAVDCA01. The sequence goes on along the minus strand of DATGLS010000048.1, from coordinate 465,952 downwards.
ATCGCCATTGAGGTGGATCGCGGCGGTGAAATCGGCGATTGCGCCGTCGAGATCGCTGGCGGCGCGCCGCAGCACGCCGCGGCGGTAATGCAGCAGGGCGAGCTCGCTGCGACCGAACCGCCGCGACGCAATCGCCCGCGTGCAGCCATCGAGCGCGGCGGCTCCGCTCTCCAGCGCGCACGTGCGCGCGTCGTCGGGCTTGGCCTGTGCCAACGCACCGGCCGAGCTGTCCAGTAGCGCCATGCCGGCGAGCAGAAGCACAACGGTGGTCGGCCGCGTCATCTTCGCTGCTCGATGCCTCCGCGGCGGTCACGACCGCCGCGGCCGACCTGCGCGGCGAGGTCGAACGTTTCCTCGGCAAGGTCGGGGTGTGACAGGATGGGTTGAGGCGAACCCGAACTCCATCATCTAAGCGGCGCCGTTGTGGCGATGGATTTGGCTGACGCTCGATCCATCCTACGCATTTTCCTGGCGCTCGATCGCGACGACGCGATTGTCCTCGACCGCAAGCGCAAGCCTTCCGTGCTTGAGCGCCAGCGCCTTGTCGCCGAAAAGCTCGCGCCGCCAGCCGTGCAGGGCAGGGACGTCCGCATGGTCGTCGGCGGCGATCTGCTCGAGCTCGTCGATGGTGGCGATCACCTTGGCGGCAACCGCATGTCGCTCCGACGTCATGCGCAGCAGCACCTTGAGGAGCTCGACGGTCGCGGCGCCGTTGCCGCTGCCGCGCGGCCGCTCGATGCGCGGCAAGGTTTTCGGGTCGCGCGCGAGCCCACGGGCGACCGCGGCGAGGATGTCCTGTCCCCATTTCGAGCGCTCGAACCCGCGCGGCAGCGAGCGCAAGCCGGCGAGCCGCTCGACCGTGGTCGGCGCCTGGATCGCGATCTCGCCCAGCACGTCGTCCTTGAGCACGCGGCCGCGCGGCACGTCGCGGGTCTGCGCCTCGCGCTCGCGCCAGGCCGCGACCTCCATCAGAACGGCGAGTTCCTTCGGCTTGCGCACGCGCGTCTTGAGTCGCTCCCACGCCATCTCGGGGTCGGCCCGGTAGGTTTCGGGCGAGGTCAGCACCTCCATCTCCTCGCCGACCCAGTCGGCGCGGCCGCGCTTGTGCAGGTCGGCGTCGAGCGCGGCGAACACGTCGCGCAGATGGGTCACGTCGGAAATCGCGTATTTGACTTGCGCGGGGGTCAGCGGTCGGCGCGACCAATCGGTGAAGCGATGCGACTTGTCGAGCGTGTCGCCGGTGATGCGCTGGACCAGCTGGTCGTAGGAGATCGAATCCCCATAGCCGAGGACCATGGCGGCGACCTGGGTGTCGAAGATCGGGTGCGGGATCAGGTTCGCCTGGTGCCAGACGATCTCGATGTCCTGGCGGGCGGCGTGGAAGATCTTCAGCACCCGCTCGTTCGCCATCAGCTCGTAGAACGGCTTGAGGTCGAGCCCGTCGGCGAGCGCGTCGATCACGATGGCCTCGTCGGCACTCGCGACCTGGGCGACGCAGAGCAACGGGTAATAGGTCGTCTCGCGCAGAAACTCGGTGTCGACGGTGATGTGGGGGTGGCGCGACAGGCGGCCGCAGGCATCGGCCAAATCGTGCGTCGTGGTAATCAGGTCCATAGGGCTTTTCTTAGCGGAGTCGCGCGGCCCTGTCGCGATCCCGCAGACGGAGTTTCATCGGTAGGATCGAGACGGCTGGATGCTGGGATCAGCGGGGTCAGTGGCTTGGGGTCAGTGGCTTGAGATCAGTGGCTTGAGATCAGTGGCTGGGGATGCGTTCCTTTGGGCCGCGGCTTGGGATCATATGACGATCGAGGGCGCGGGCGCCATTCTCGCAATTCGGCGACGGGAACCCGCGGGCCCGCGGTGCGGACGGTGAGGTGATGCGGCAAGGGGTGTTTTGGCTGCTGCTCGTGCTGCTGGCGGCGGCGTTGTTGCTTGCGCTTGCGGTCGGTCCCTATCCGCTGCGGCTGGCCGACGTGATCGGCACGCTCACGCGCGCCTTGGGCAGCGAGCACGGGACACCGACGACGGGCGAGATCGTGTTCGGTCGAGTGCGGCTGCCGCGCGTTGCCGCCGGGTTGCTGGTCGGCGCGGCCCTCTCCGGGGCGGGCGCGACTTATCAGACGCTGTTTCGCAACCCGCTGGTCTCGCCCGATATCCTCGGCGTCGCGACCGGCGCCGGCCTCGGCGCCGTCACCGGCATCCTGCTGGGGCTGCCGGTCGCCGGCATCCAGGCGCTCGCGTTCGCGGGCGGGCTCGCGACCGTGGCGATCGTCTACCTGATCGCCGCCGCGCTGCGCGGCCATGACCGCACGCTGGTGCTGGTGCTCGGCGGCGTCGTGGTCGGCGCCCTCGCGGGCGCCTGCATCTCGCTGGTCAAGATCATGGCCGACCCTTACGACCAGCTGCCCGCCATCACGTTCTGGCTGCTCGGCAGCCTCGCGGGCGTGAAACTGTCCGATCTCGCGGCTGCGGCGCCGCTGGTGGTGGTCGGCCTCGTGCCGCTCGTGCTCTATCGCTGGCGCATCGGCGTGCTCTCGCTCGGCGACGACGAGGCGCGCACGCTCGGAGTGGACGCCGGCCGCCTGCGCGCCCTGGTCATCGCGGCCGCCACGCTGATGACTGCGAGCGTGGTCGCGATCGCCGGCGTGATCGGCTGGATCGGCCTGATGCTGCCGCACATCGCCCGCATGCTGGTGGGTCCGAATTTCTCCCGCCTGCTGCCCGCCGCGATGCTGCTCGGCGCCGCTTTCATGCTGGTGGTCGACACGGCGGCGCGTAGCATCGCCCGCGTCGAAAGCCCGCTCGGCATTCTGACCGCGGTGCTCGGTGCGCCGTTCTTCCTCTGGCTGCTCGCGCGCGGCCGAAAAACCTGGCGCTGACATCATGCGGCTCGAGGCGCGCGATCTCGCCATCGGATATCCCGGCCATCTCGTCGGGCGCGACATCTCGCTCGCGCTCGAGCCGGGCGAGGTGTTGTGCCTGCTCGGCCCGAACGGCGCCGGCAAGACCACGCTGTTTCGCACCTTGCTCGGCCTGCAGCCGCCGCTCGGCGGCGCAGTGTTGATCGACGGCAAGCCGCTCGTCGACCTTGCGTCCGCCGAGATCGCGCGCCGGCTCGCCTATGTGCCGCAGGCGCACGTGACCGAGTTCTCCTATTCGGTGCTCGACGTCGTGCTGATGGGTCGCACGGCGCGGCTGCGCGCCTTCGCGAGCCCGGGCGCCGCCGACGCGCGCATTGCGCTGGAAAAGCTCGGCGTCCTCGGCATCGGCGAGCTCGCGTCGCACGACTACACGAAAATTTCCGGCGGCCAGCGCCAGCTCGCCCTGATTGCCCGCGCGCTCGCCCAGGAGGCGCCGATCCTGGTGCTCGACGAGCCGACCGCGAGCCTCGATTTCGGCAACCAGGCGCTGGTGCTGACGCGCATCCGCGAGCTCGCCCGCCACGGCTTCGGCATCGTGCTCTCGACCCATGACCCCGACCACGCCCTGATGGTCGCAAGCCGGGTCGCCGTCATCGCCGACGGCGGCCTGCGCGCGATCGGTCCGCCGGCCGACGTCGTGACCCCCGCGACCCTTTCGGCGATTTACCGCACCCCGGTGCTGGTGGAACAAACGCCCTCGGGCCATCGCGTCTGCGTGCCCGCCTGCCAAGACCGGTGCGCTGCGCCATGATTCCAGCGCTTTGCCTTGCGAAGCTCACGCAATGCAGTAAGTTCATGCGAGCGGGGGCGCCGCCTGCCAATGCGAATAGCGGGGATCGCGATGCGAGCCAGAATCCTGAGCGCGGCCATGTTGTTAGCCTTCACGGCGCCAGCCTTCGCGCAGGTCAACCTCGCGCTGCCCACCGAGAAGATGAAGACGCAGGACCAGGTCGATCGCGACAACAGGCGCGATCAGGATTACAAGGCGACGCTGCAGAAGCTGCCCGACCAGAAGGCGAGCGACGACCCGTGGGGCAATGTCCGCAGCACTGCGCCAGCGGCGGCCGAGCCGAAGGCTAGGAAGAAAAAAACGACCGCCCAGCAGCAGAAGCCGTAAGCGGACTTAGCCGCCGCGCACCCGCGGCAGGAAAATGTATTTCCACGGGTTCGGCATCGGGCCGACCGGAACCTCGATCAGGGTCGGGACGTCGCGGCGGCGGAAGGCGCGCTTGAGCGCCGCGCGCAAGGCTTTCGGCGTCTTGGCGCGCTCGGCTGCGGCGCCGAAACTTTCGCCGAAGCGCACGAAGTCGGGATTGGCGAGGTCGTTGGCGATCTGGCGGTCGCCGTAGAGATCCTGCTGGATCCGGCGGACGTTGCCGAAGGCGCCGTCGTTGAACACGATGGCGGTGAGCGGGATGCGGTGGCGCACGCCGGTCGCAAGCTCGTTCGCCGTGAACATGAAACCGCCGTCGCCGTTGATCGACATCACCGGCACGTCCGGCCGCGCATGCTGGGCGCCGAGCGCGGTCGCAAAACCCCAGCCGAGATTGTCCTGGTAGCCGGGCGAGAGGAACGTGCGCGGCTTGTAGACGGGAAAGAGCAGGCGGGCCGCAAAGCCGACCTGCGTCACCTCGTCGACGTAGATGCCGTCCTCGGGCAGCTCGGCGCGCATCGCCTCGAGGAAGGCCGCTTGCGGCGCGAGCTCTTCCGAGAGCCGCTTGCGCCAGGCCTCCTGCCGTTTCGTCAGCTCGGCGCGGCGCGAGCGGCGCTTGGCGTTGTGGGCCGGCAGGGCCTCGATCAGCCGCCGCAGGATGGGCGCGGCATCGCCGATCAGCGCCACCGCGGGCGGGCGCACGCGGCCAGGCTCGGTCGGGTCGGCGTCGACGCGGATCACCGCGAGGTCGTCGTCGATGCCCCACGGCTCGGCCGAGAACACCTTGCGCTGCTGCATCAGCATGCGGGTGCCGATCGCCAGCACCACGTCCGCCTTCGCCCACAGCTCATGCGCGAGCGGCAGCGTCACGCTGAGCGGGTCGCGGCTGTCGAGCACGCCGCGGCCGCGCCGATAGCCGAGCACCGGCGCCTGCAGCATGGCGGAGAGCTCGGTCACCTCGCGCGCGGCATCCTGCGCGCCGCCGCCGCACATGATGAGCGGATTTTTGGCCGCCCCGAGCCGCTTGGCGGCAGCGAGGATCGCATCCTCGTCGATCGCGGGCTCCGCCGGTGGGAGCGGGGCCTGTGGCGCAACGTCGCCGCGCATGGCCCAGGTGTCCACCGCGCACGACAGCGCCGCCGGGCCGCGCCGGCCGCTCTGCATGGCGCGCATCGCCTCGGCGACGAGCCGCGGAGCAGCGTCGGGCGAGCGGATATGCGCCGCGACGTCGACCAGCCGCGCGATCACGCCCGCCTGGTCGCGCAGCTCGTGCAGATGGCCGAGATGGCGGCCGATGTCCGCCTCGGGGATTTCGCCGATCAGCGCCAGCACGGGCGCGTTCATCGAGAAGGCGGTCAGCAGCGCCGCCGACGCATTGAGCAGCCCGGGGCCGTTGACGATCGCAACGGCTTGCGGCTTGCCGGTCGCGAGCGCGGCGCCGAGCGCCATATAGGCGGCACCTTGCTCGTGCCGGCTGTGCACCGTGCGGATGTGGTTCTGCGCCCGGTAGAGGGCGTCGAACAGGTGGTCGTTCTGGATGCCCGGTAGCGTGTAGACCGTCTCGATGCCGTGCGCGACGAGCGAGGCGACGACGGCCTCGGCGGTGGTCATCGCATCTGAGGTCGTCTTCATTAATGTCGCGCCCAGACAGGATCCTTCTGCACCTGACTGTGCAGATCGCCGCCCAGCTGTCGAGGGGGCGGATCGTGGTAGGCGACCGGGATTGTCCCGAACGGAGCATGGCTTGAATCGCCGGGACGCTGTGCCGTTCGCCGGCAGACCGGCGAGTGATGCGAGAGGTTCGAGGCGAGATTTGTTGTTTCTTTGCAACGGGGCAAGGCAAATTGCTGCAGCGCCCGTTGAGGGCAGTGTCGCGAGGACCCGATTGGCTGTACGTTCGACGTAGTCTGTTGCAGAACGCTGTGCGACAGGGGTTCTCATGGCGCGCGGCGCTCTTGCTATCGTTGCGGTTGTCGTCTGGATCGGCGGTTGTCCGGCCCGAGCGGCGGATCTTCCGTTCAAACCGCTGCCCGCAAGCCCTGCCGATTGGACTGGTTTCTACGCTGGCGTCACCGCAGGTGCTGCCTGGGGCTCATTCGATTCCCGCACATCGACCAGTGGTGGAACGAACGCCGGGGGCTTCTACCTCAGCCCGGCCCAAGCCGCGACGGTCACGGCCGCTGGCACGCAGCGCATTAGCCCCGCCGGTTTCGAGGCCGGAATCGAGGGCGGCTACAATTGGCAGGCGGGCCCATTTGTGCTCGGCGTCGAAGCCGATCTCGAGGCGCTGCATCTCAACGGCGCGGCCAACAGCGGTGGCATGCCCTATCCGGGAGCGGTGCTGGGCGTGCTGGGATCCCAGTTCGTCGTCAGCTCCTATGCCAACGGCAACTGGCTGCTCACGGTGCGCCCGCGTGTCGGCTATACGGTGGACAACTGGCTGCTCTACGCAACCGGCGGCCTCGCGGTGACGCATCTCAATGCCAACCTTCTCTTCGCCGACAGCCTGGGCTCGTTCGAGTCGGGCAATGTCAGCGCGACGAAGACCGGCTACACGGTTGGCGCGGGTGTGGAGTCCAGGCTCAGCGATCGGCTGAGCGTCAAGGCCGAATATCTTCACGTAGGCTTCGGCAACACCGCCGCGACGATCACCGGCAACACCATTGTCCCTTTTTTCCCGAATCAGGCGTTCAGCCATTCGATCGATCTCAGCGCCGACATTGCACGGGTAGGCCTCAACTATCGCTTTGGTCCGGGGCGTTCAGGCGCGTACGCCATGGCGGGGAGCGGGCCGAGCTTCGGCTTGACCTGGCTGAACAGGCGCAATTGGGAGATTGAGACAGGCTCACGTGTCTGGTTCAGCACAGGCACGTTCGGGGTACAGGAGCTTGATAACAATACCCTGGTGTCGCGGCTCACCTACAACGATGACGCCTATTCGGGCGAGGTGTTCGCGCGCGTCGATCACGCCAACGGACTCTTCGTCAAAGGATTCCTGGGTGGCGGCGGCATCACTCATGGAAACATGTTCGACGAGGATTTTCCCGCCGACGCGGCCTACTCGCGGACGCTGGAGGACCGTAATTCCGGCAGCGTCGGCTACGCGACGATTGATATCGGGTATTCGCTGCTCAAGACAGCCGATGCCCGGGTGGGTCCAATCATCGGATACAACTACTTTCGGCAGCAAGTGAGCACTTTCGGGTGCTCCCAGCTCGCCGGCGATCTTCACTGCACACCGGCTGACCCGTTTCCCCCGAATTTCCTCGGCATTGGCGACGACGATCGCTTCCAATCCCTGCGGATCGGCTTGTCCACGCAATTCATGTTGACCGATCGCCTTCGGCTGACCGCCGACGCGGCCTACGTGCCATGGGTCACGTTCAACGGGCTGGACGATCATGACCACCGCATGCTTCTCGTGTCCGACGCTTCGAACAGCGGGGACGGCGTGATGCTCGAGGCGATACTCGACTACAAGGTCACCGATGCGTGGAATGTCGGCATCGGCGGCCGTTACTGGGCCTTGAACATGAACACCGGGCCCCTGACGTTTGATTTCCTCGGCGGCGGCTCTCCCAACGCGGTCGAGCCGGGGCGTTTCAATATCGAGCGCTACGGCGCTTTCCTGCAGGCGAGCTATCACTGGGGCGACACTAGCCACGCATTCGACTCGGGGATGCCGACCAAGGCGCCAGTGCTCGCCCGGGCGCCGATGTGGTGGTCTGGCCTCTACGTGGGCGGACACCTGGGCGGCGGTTGGGGTGACGACCGCTGGTCCGATCCGTTCGGAAGCGATTTCATTCCCGCCGGCGGCGGCGCGGCAAACATCGCGGGCTTCGGCGATACCACGCATGCCACCGGGCCGCTCGGCGGCGGGCAGATCGGACTCAACTTTCAGATCGGCAACTGGGTCTATGGCGGCGAGCTCGATGCCACGGCCGCACATCTGCGCGGCACGAATACCTGTTTTTCTGGAATCGGCGGCGTCAACTGCACGCGGAACGTCAATTCACTCGCCAGCATCACCGGGAGGTTCGGCTACGCCTGGAATCGCGCGCTCGCCTACGTCAAGGGCGGCGCTGCCTTGACTGATACGACCTATGCGCTCAACGCGAACACCGGCGTGCTCACGCTCGGTACCGGCAACGCCGGCGTGTCCACGTGGGGCTGGACGATCGGCGGCGGCGTTGAATATGGCCTCGCTGACCATTGGACCTCGTTCTTGGAATACGACCACATCGGGATTCCAAGCACGTCCGTGACGTTCCCGACGGTCGCGGTGATTGGTGCCCAGACGATCGCCGTGCGGCAGAGCATCGACTTGGTAAGGGCTGGTGTGAACTACAGGTTCGACCTCGCCACCCTGGGCTCGATGTTTTCCCAGCGCTGATCCGATTGTGCGGATGCGCTTCTGCGCCCCGGCCAGGGCGGCCGAGAGATGGTCGTTCTGGGTGCCTGGGAGCACGTGTCTCGACTCGTGCGCGATCAGCGAGGGGTCATGACGGTTTTCGCGCTAGCCATTTGCGGGGCATCTTGGCTGGCAGTTTCCCGTTCCCTTGGGTGAGGACTGCGTAGATATCCCGGGCCCTCGCGAGAGGGGGGAATTCTTGACAAACCAGGGGGGCCATGCACCTTCCGCTCGCCTGCGGCCGCCCCCGATATGTCTCGGATTCGGCCCGATTTTTCTCGGCTCCTAGAAGGTTCGCCATGCACCGTTACCGCACCGACACCTGCGGCGCGCTTCGCGCGAGTGACATCGGCCGCGAGGTCCGCCTCTCGGGCTGGTGCCATCGCATCCGCGACCATGGCGGTGTGCTGTTCATCGACCTGCGCGACCATTACGGCATCACCCAAGTGGTGGTCGATCCGGATTCGCCCGCCTTCAAGACGGCCGAAAAGCTGCGCGCCGAGTGGGTGGTGCGCTTCGACGGCAAGGTTCGGGCGCGCCCCGCCGGCACCGTCAACCCGGATCTGCCGACCGGCGAGGTCGAGGTCTACAGCCGCGCGATCGAGGTGCTCGGGCCCGCGGGCGAGCTGCCGCTGCCGGTGTTCGGCGACCAGGAGTATCCGGAGGACATCCGGCTCAAATACCGCTTCCTCGACCTGCGGCGCGAGCGGCTGCATCGCAACATCATCCTGCGCGGGCAGGTGATCGAGTCGATCCGCCGGCGCATGCGCGAGAGCGGCTTCTTCGAGTTCCAGACGCCGATTCTGACCGCGTCGTCGCCCGAGGGTGCGCGCGACTTCCTGGTGCCGTCGCGCATCCATCCCGGCAAGTTCTACGCCCTGCCGCAGGCGCCGCAGCAGTTCAAGCAGCTGGTCATGATCTCGGGCTTCGATCGCTACTTCCAGATCGCGCCCTGCTTCCGCGATGAGGATGCCCGTGCCGACCGCTCGCCCGGCGAGTTCTACCAGCTCGACCTGGAGATGAGCTTCGTCACCCAAGAGGATGTTTTTGCTGCGGTCGAGCCGGTCATGCGCGGCGTGTTCGAGGAGTTCGCGGACGGCAAGCCGGTGACGCAGAAGTTTCCGCTCATCCCGTACGCGGACGCGATCCGCCAGTACGGCAGCGACAAGCCCGATCTGCGCAACCCGATCAAGATGGCGGACGTGAGCGAGACGTTTCGCGGGTCCGGCTTCAAGGTTTTCGCCAGCATCCTCGAGGACCGTGCCGCTGCAGTGTGGGCGATCCCGGCGCCGACCGGCGGCAACCGCGCGTTCTGCGATCGCATGAACTCATGGGCGCAGGGCGAGGGCCAAAAGGGGCTCGGCTACATCTTCTGGCGCGAGGGCGAGGAGGGCGGCGCCGGGCCGGTGGCGCGTAATCTCGGCGTCGAGCGCACCGAGGCGATGCGCAAGCAGCTCGGTCTGGGCGTCGGCGATGCGGTGTTCTTCGTTGCCGGCAAGCCGAAGGAGTTCGTCCGCTTCGCGGGCCTCGCGCGCACGAAGGTGGGCGAGGAGCTCAACCTCATCGCCAAGGACCGCTTCGAGTTCTGCTGGATCGTCGACTTCCCGATGTACGAGTGGAACGAGGAGGAGAAGAAGATCGACTTCTCGCACAACCCGTTCTCCATGCCGAACCTCACGCCGGACGAGTTCATCGCGCTCGACCCCGCCGACAGCGAGAAGATCCTCGGCCTGAAGGCGATCCAGTACGACATCGTTTGCAACGGCATCGAGCTCTCCTCCGGCGCGATCCGCAATCATCGGCCCGACGTGATGAAGAAGGCGTTCGCGATCGCGGGCTACGGCGAGGATGTGCTCGAGGCGAAGTTCGGCGGCATGCTGCGCGCGCTCTCGTACGGCGCGCCGCCGCATGGCGGCATCGCGCCCGGCATCGACCGCATCGTCATGCTGCTCGCCGGCGAGGAGAACCTGCGCGAGGTCGTGCTGTTTCCGATGAACCAGCGCGCCGAGGACCTGCTGATGGGCGCGCCTTCCGAGGTGACGCAGAAGCAGCTGCGCGAGCTGCACATCAGGCTCAATCTGCCGGCCAAGTCCGAGTAGTCCACGTCCGCCTGCAGACCCGATTGGGTCTTGTGGGCGAGCTGCGCTTGCGCGATGACTGCGCAGGGGTGGGGCGGTCACGGCGCGAACGGTGGCGAGAGACGATGATGGAGATCGAGTGTTCGGCGAAGCGTGCCCGTTTTTGGGTTCTTCCGCTGGCTGTCGTCGGCGCGATCGCGGCCGCATGTGGACCGGCGGCGGCGGCTGATCGGTCGATGGACGATCTGATCGGCCATTGGTGCGGAGGGCCGGGCGTCGACCTCGAATATGTCTTCGCTAGCGACAGGCTGAGCGTCACCGCACGCGGCGGCAGGGGCCGGCCGAACGTCCTCCACATCGCGCGCGTCGAGGCGAGCCCGGATTGGATCAACATCATCTGGAGCGGCGGCGGCAACACGGTCTACTGGAAGTTCTCCAGCGACGGCCGGACCATGTACAAGCATGCCAACGAGACCGGCGACATGGGACCCGAGCAGGAGTTCCATCGCTGCTGAAGCAGGGCGTCGCCCTCGGAAGTGACGCGGAAGCAGCTGCGCGCGAGCTGCACATCCGCCTCAATCTGGCGGGGAAGCCGGATTGACCGGCGCACAACCGCGCCGACGTTTCACCAGGACCAGGCGGTCATCCGAATCGGTTCGGGCCCTCGGTCCCCGGCAGGCACCAGAAGATCAGCAAGACGATGCCGCCGAGCGGCACGAAATCGAGCAACAGCCACCACCCGCTTCGGTCGGTGTCGTGCAGCCGCCTGACGGATACGGCGAGGCCGGGAAGAAAGAGCCCCAATATGATCACTCCGTAGCCCAACAGCGTAATCAAGCGTCCGGCGTCCGGGCTTACAACGGTGATGAGCCCGCCGACGACTACGACGACAAGTGAAAGGAGGACTTGGAAAAGCACCCAGAACCAGAATTCCGATCGGCTGGCCCTGCCACTGAAGTTGGCGTATTTGCCCAAGCACATCGAGATGGCGCCGCCGAACCCCACGGCCTTCGGCGCCCCGCTTGTCCCCTGATTATAGCCGCCCGTCCCCTGATTTTCGTAGCCACCGAATGTCTCCGACTGCATCGCCGGCCGCATCGACGGCATGGACGGCGGCGGCCGCGTCGGCGAGGCGGGTGCGCCGAACAGCGAGGCGAACTCGCTGATCTGTACGGCCGGGCGCCAATCCGCCATCCCCGGGTACCACATCAGGGTATCACGGTTGATCGTGCCGTTGCGGATCAGACGGGCAATGTCGCCGCCCGACACCGGCCCCTGTTGATTGCGCGCGCTGTCGAGAAAGTAGCATTGCGTCGAAGCATCGGCCATGACGCGCCTCCCCCTGCAAAAAGACGTGCGTAAGGTTCTCTAATTGCCAAGCGCTTGGCAAGAGGTAGTGCACAGGCTTTGGTGCACAGGCTTTGCGCCCTTGGCGCCGCTCGGCGCGCCTTTGCCTGGCCTTTGCCAGATCGGTCGCGAGCGGCGTCGACACGACTTGATTCGACCTGTTGCTTGGCGTTCACTTCGCGCCAACCCGTGACAACAACGGTCGCGGCTGCCCGACATGGGCGGTCAGGGAGGAAAGCATGGACGCGATCGAACGACGCGCCTTCGTCAAGGGCGCTGGCGCCGGCGCGCTCGCCTTCACGGTCGGCGGCGCCGAGGTGCTTCTGACGCCCGCGCAGGCGCGCGCCGAAGGCGTGCCGCTCCGCACCTTGAACCCCGACGAGGCCGCGACCATCGAGGCGATGGGCGAGACGCTGGTGCCCGGCGCGCGCCAGCAGGGCATCGCCAACTTCATCGACCAGCAGATTTCCATTCCGGCCGGGGAGGCGCTGCTCGAGGCGCGCATCCTCAGCATCAAGCCGCCCTATGCCAATTTCTATCGCGCCGCCATCGGCGCCATCAACACGGCGAGCACCGCCAAGCATGGCAAGCCGTTCGCGCAGCTCGACGCGGCCACGCAGCACGACTTCGTCGACGCCATGCGCCAGAACAAGATCGACGGCTGGAAGGGCCCGCCCGGCGGCTTCGTCTACTTCGTCATGCGCAGCGATGCGGTCGACGTGGTCTACGGCACCATGGCGGGCTACGCGTCGCTCGACATTCCCTACATGGCCCATATCGCGCCGACCAAGAAGTGGTGAGCCCCATGGCAACGCACGAAAAAGTGGACGTCGTCATCGTCGGCGCCGGCGCCTCGGGCTCGACCTACGCGGCGGTGCTCGCCAAGGCGGGCAAGAAGGTGGTGATGATCGAGAGCGGGCCGGACTGGCAGCTCACCGATTTGATCAGCTCGGACATCTGGGGGCGGCGGGTCAAACCGCCCGGCGCCCCGCTGCTGCTCGAGGGCAAGAATCCGTACGGCTACGTCTATCAGGCCGGATGGGGCGTCGGCGGTGCGGCGCTGCACTATTTCGCCAATTTTCCCAGGCTCATGCCGAATGACTTCAAAGTGAAGAGCGAGCACGGCCGCGGGCTCGACTGGCCGATCAACTATGCCGACGTCGCGCCCTTCTACGACCGTGTCGCCGATGACGTCGGCGTCTCCGGCGACGCCAAGGCCGAGGAGATCTGGCGGCCGCCCGGCAAGCCCTATCCGATGCCGCCGATGAAGACGTTCAAGAACGGCCAGGTATGGCTCAAAGGCTTCGAGTCGGTCGGCATCCGCATGCGGCCGAACGCGGTCGGCATGAACTCGACCGCGTACAAGGGCCGCCCTGCCTGCCTTTATGACGGTTGGTGCCACGTCGGCTGCCCGATCGGGGCGCTCGCCAATCCGCTGGTGACGTATCTCGGCGAAGCCAAGAAGGCCGGCGCCGAGGTGCGCGCGCTCTCGACGGTGACGCGCGTGCTCACCAATGCGGCCGGCACCAAGGTCACCGGCGTCGAATATTACGACGCCAAGCACGAGAAGCAGGTGCAGGAGGCGAGCGTCGTCGTGCTCGCGGCCTGGGCCGGGCAGAACCCGCGCCTGATGCTCAACTCGTCCAATGACAAGCACCCGAACGGTCTTGCCAACAAGAGCGGGCTGCTCGGCAAATACATGATGGCGCACTTCGCCTCGGGCACCTTCGCGATGTTCGACGAGGACATCGAGAACCATATGGGCACGGTCGGCGCGCAGTATTTCTCGTACGATCGCTACGACAAGCTCGCCCACAAGGGGAAAGGCGCCGCGTTCGGCTCGACCTTCATCGTCGCCGGCGCCGCGCAGAAGACGAGCGATCTCGGCGGCATCGCCAATGCGCGCGTCGACCTGTTCGGCCCGGCGCTCGCCGATTTTATGAAAAAAGCCAAGCGCGGGCTCACCCGTATCACGGCATTCGGCGAGGAGATGCCGAACATCGAGAACCGCATCGAGCTCGCGAGCGAAAAGGACGCGTTCGGCATGCCGCTCGGCCGGTTCACCCACTCGTTCGACCAAGCGGCGGTCGACTTGTGGAACGCCAACTTCGAGGAAGGGCTCAAGATCGCCAAGGCGACCGACGCCAAGGAGTCGTGGTCGGGGCGCGGCAACCAGCCGACCATCCACCTGTTCGGCGGCACCATCATGGGCACGGATGCGGGCAACTCGGTGGTGGACAGCTTCGGCCAGACACACGAGATCGCCAATCTCTACGTCGCCGGCCCCGGCATCTTCCCGACCGAAGGCGCGCCCAACCCCACCTACACGATCTTCGCGCTCTCGCTGCGCGGCGCCGAGCATCTGGCGTCGCAGTGGAGCAGCGTCGCGGGTTGAGCCTAAACGATTGCCGGATGGAGGCGTGAAGCGCCGTAGTCCGGGGATGGCCTATCCGCGGAAAGGCTTTTCCCGCATTGCGCTTCGCTCCATGCGGGCTACACGCGCGCTACTTGCCGAATCCGCTTGCATTCGCCGCGCGTGCGGCGCATGGCATTAAGTGCAGAGTGACATTCGCGCGTCCGGAGCCGCGGCTTCGCGCGCGCATTGTTTTTCAGGCGGAGTGGCGTGGTCTGCCCCCCGGTTCATAAACCGGACGTGGGAACCCGCCCGCAGGGCCGACTGTTTCCATTGTCCTTCGCATTGTTTCCATTGTTTTCGCACCAACGGCTTTTTCGAAGCTCGTGCAAAGCCTTGCCTTGTAATTGGCGTGGATTTTCGATTGCAGATCGATTGTATTTTTTTGAAAAAAATTTCTGTCGGCGCGCTGTCGCGCTCGCCTGGGAGGTCGCCGCACCGGCAGAACGGCAGAACAAAGCCATGGCCGGAAATCTCAACGCTATCAATGTCGGGGCTCCCGTCGTCGATTTTGTGCGATGGCGGGAGGCAAAACTGCAGGACGAAACTAGCTGGGATAACAGTAGAAAGATCAACGTCGTGGCCAAGCCGCCCCGCTGCACTATCCCGTCTCGAGGCCCGGCATCAGCTTGATCGCATTGCCGCGATCGATCGCCAGCAGGTCCACATCGCTGAAGCCGTAAGCCTGCAGACCGTCGCCGGCTTCCTTCGCGTCACGATAAGGAAAATCCGTCCCGAACAGCACCTGCGAGACCGGTACGAGCTTCATCAAGGCCGCGAGCTGAGGCGCCGTGTTGCCTTGGGCGATCTCATAATTGTACTTGCGCAGGATCGGTAGCGGTCCATCCGGCATCCGTGCATCGTTGCGCTCCTGGGCGAGGCGTACCAACCGCCCGGCGAGGAACGGCAGCGTGCCGCCCGAGTGCGACCAGATCCAGCGGATGTCGGGAAAGCGGAAAGCGCTGCCGGCCTCGCCGAAAATCAAGCTAGTGACCGTGCGGGTGGTGTCGGTGGCGAACTCGATCACCGACGGCGGAACGCCTTTGATCAGCCCCCCGCAGCACACCGGTATGACGGGGTGGACATAGACGACCGCCTTGCGCCGGTTGAGCTCCTCCAGCACGGGCGTGAACGCCGGGTCGCCGAGATACTTGTCGCGGTAGCTCGTGAACAGGCCGATGCCGTCGGCGTGGAGGGTGTCGAGCGCGTACTCGATCTCCTTCAAGCTGCCTTCTGAGTCGGGCAGCGGGATCGCGGCGAAGAGGCCGAAGCGGCCCTTGTGGTCGGCGACGAGCTTCGCGCCGTAGTCGTTGACGTCGCGCGCGAGCTTGCGCGCCGCGACGTCGTCGCCGAACCAGACGCCGGGCTGGACCGCCGAGATCACCGCCGTCTGCGTGCCGCCCTTGTCCATGTCGGCGAGCGAGCGCTCGACCGACCATTCGGGCAGGCCGCCGCCGGCGCGGTTGGCGAGCAGGGCCTGCCGCATGAAGGGGGGCAGATAGTGATGGTGCACGTCGATCCGCCGGGGAGCGGCTTGCGCGCGCGCGGGGCGGGTTGCCGCCGCCGGGCCGAGACCGAGGGCCGCGATGCCGCCGGCGACGAAATTGCGCCGGCTGACGCCGTTGCCGGACGGGAAGGTTGGCGCGTCGTTGCAGCAGAAACAGCCGGACAGGCGGCCGGTCGGTGCGCTCATGGGGTTCCTCGACGTTTCTCGGATTTGGTTCTGCTCGGCGGCGTGCTTGAAGCGTGCAGGCCCGACCCCATTCGGGTCAAGCGCAAGGAGCGAGGCCGAGCATCGGAGCAAGTGTCGCTTCTGCCTGCAATATTCGCTAGCTAGGCTAGACTGAGCCACAACAGGAACATCAGGGTCGGGGAACGCGCCGTGTCAACCAGCCAGTCGGACGACTTCCGCCTCAGCGCGCTCGCTTATCACCGCGCGCCGCGGCCCGGAAAGGTCGAAATCCAGTCGACCAAGCCGCTCGGCACCCAGCACGACCTCGCGCTCGCCTACACGCCCGGCGTGGCGGTCGCCTGCGAGGCGATCGCGGCTGATCCGCACGAGGCCGCGGAGCTGACCGCGCGCGCCAACCTCGTCGCCGTGGTGACCAATGGCACCGCCGTGCTCGGCCTCGGCAATATCGGTCCCCTTGCCGGCAAGCCCGTGATGGAGGGCAAGGCGGTCCTGTTCAAGAAGTTCGCCGGCATCGATGTGTTCGACATCGAGGTCGACGCGCGCGAGATCGACCGCATGGTCGAGGTGGTGGCGGCGCTCGAGCCCACCTTCGGCGGCATCAACCTGGAGGACATCAAGGCGCCCGAATGCTTCGAGGTCGAGGACCAGCTCAAGGCGCGCATGAAGATTCCGGTCTTTCACGACGACCAGCACGGCACCGCCATCATCGTGGCGGCGGCGGTGCAGAACGCGCTCGCGCTCTCCGGCAAGCGGCTCGACGCGGTCAAGATCGTCACCTCGGGCGCCGGCGCCGCCGCGCTCGCCTGCCTCAACCTGCTGGTCGCGCTCGGCGCCAAGCGGGAAAATATCTGGGTCACCGATCTCGAAGGCGTGGTTTACAAGGGCCGGCGCGCGCTGATGGACCGCTGGAAGGACATCTACGCCCAGGAGACCGAGGCCCGCCGCCTCGTCGACGTGATCGAGGGCGCCGACGTCTTCCTCGGCCTGTCCGCACCCGGCGTGCTCAAGCCCGAAATGGCGAAACGCATGGCGCCGCGCCCGTTGATCATGGCGCTCGCCAATCCGAACCCCGAGATCATGCCCGAGGATGCGCTTGCGGCGCGGCCGGACGCGCTGATTTGCACCGGGCGCTCGGATTATCCGAACCAGGTGAACAACGTCCTGTGCTTTCCCTACATCTTCCGCGGCGCGCTCGACGTCGGCGCGACCACCATCAACGAGGAGATGAAACGCGCCGCCGTCGACGCGATCGCGGCGCTCGCGCGCGAAGCGCCCTCCGAGGTCGCGGCGCGCGCCTATGGCGGCGAGATGCCGACCTTCGGCGCCGGCTCGCTCATCCCGACCCCGTTCGACCCGCGCCTGATCCTGCGCATCGCGCCTGCGGTCGCGCGCGCCGCGATGGCGTCGGGCGTGGCGACGCGGCCGATTGCCGACTTCGACGCCTATGCGGAGCGGCTCAACCGCTTCGTCTTCCGCTCCGGCTTCGTGATGAAGCCCGTGTTCGCCACCGCCAAATCGGCGCCCAAGCGCGTCGTCTATGCGGAGGGCGAGGACGAGCGCATTCTGCGCGCCGCGCAAGTGGTCGTCGAGGAGGGCCTCGCCCAGCCGATCCTGGTCGGCCGGCCCGGCGTCGTGGAAAAGCGTCTCGAGCGCTTCGGCCTATCGATCCGGCCCGGGCGCGACTTCGAGCTGATCAACCCGGAAAGCGACCCACGCTACGAGGACTATGTGCGCGCGTATATCGAGGTCGCGGGGCGCACCGGCATCACGCCGGAGGCGGCGCACACGCTGGTGCGCACCAACGCGACCGTGATCGCGGCGCTGGCACTGCATCGCTGCGAGGCCGACGCCATGATCTGCGGCGTCGAGGGGCGCTTTCTGAGCCATCTGCGCCACGTCCGCTCGATCATCGGGGTCGCGCCCGGCGTGCGCGACTTTGCGGCGCTGACGCTGGTGATCACCGGCAAGGGGCACCATTTCCTCGCCGACACCCACGTGACGCCGGAGCCGAACGTCGACGAGATCGTCGAGACGGCGGTGCTCGCCGCCGCGCATGTGCGCCGCTTCGGCATCGAGCCGAAGATCGCGTTGCTGTCGCACTCGAATTTCGGCAGCTACGACACCGAATCGGCGCGCAAGATGCGGCGCGCGACCGAGATCCTCAACGCCCGGCACCCCGAGCTCGAGGTCGACGGCGAGATGCAGAGCGACGCGGCCCTGAGCCCGATCTTTCGCGAGCGCGCACTGCCGCACTCGCGCCTCAAGGGCGAGGCCAACGTGCTGATCATGCCCAACCTCGATGCGGCCAACGTCGCCTATCAGATGATCATGGTGCTGGCGGACGGGCTGACCGTCGGGCCGATCCTGATCGGGGCCGCGCGCCCGGCGCACATTCTCACCCCCTCCGTGACCGCGCGTGGCGTCGTCAACATGACGGCCGTGGCGGTCGTCGAGGCGCAGGCCTGCGTGGGAGGGTGAGCGGCTCTTTACCTTCCCTGAAGGGGAAGGGTCGCGACCGAAGCGAGCGGCGTGGGGTGGCGGTGGGTGGGATTTGCGACGGCGTCACCCGACCCGGATGGCATTTCGCTCTGCTCAATGCGATCCGACCCTGCCGCGTCGGGGGAGGGTTAGCACCGGCGGTGTTGCGTGCGGACTTTCTTGCACTTTCGACGCGATTTGCTAATGGGTCCACATGACCGCGCGGCTCGTTCCATTGGGTGCCCGCCATGACCATTCGGTCGTGCGCCACGGGACCCGCTGCGCCGGCGTCCACCTCATCATCGATCTGTTCGACGCCAAGCACCTCGACGACGTCAACCACGTCGAGGCGACGCTCCGCCGCTGCGTCGATGCGTCCCGCGCGACGCTGCTGCATCTGCACGTGCACCGCTTCCAGCCGAACGGTGTGTCGGGCGTCGCGGTGCTGGCCGAGAGCCACATTTCGATTCATACGTGGCCTTATTCGGGCTACGCGGCGGTCGACGTCTTCATGTGCGGGGACGCCGACCCGGATCAATGCGTGGCGGTCCTGCGTGAAGCATTTGCGGCCAAGCGCGTCGAAGTCAACGAGCTGCGGCGCGGCGAGGCAGCGGCGGGCGGACCGTAAGTGAACGATGAGCTCCGGCGCCGAGCCTCATCAGAAGCCTGATAAGACCGAAGTCCGAGGGATCGTGTCGCTACCAGAGCTCGACGCGGTCCATGCGATCGACAGCTATGGTGCGCGCGCGAATATCGGCCCGGTTCTCTTCCGCGAATGGTATCGCGCCTACCCGCCGGGCCTCCTGGGGGCATTCGAGCAGGATAGGCCCATTGGAACCATCGGGCTCTTTCCCGTCACGGCGGAATGGGCGGAAGCGCTCAAGCGGCACGACGTCACGGAGCACGATTTGCGCGGGACCACGATCGCGCAAGGCCAGCAGACCGGAGCCGACTGGTACCTCTCGGGAATTTCCATCGATCCGAGGCTCGCCGGCACGCTGGCGGGCGGGTCGCGCTGCAGCAAGCTGATCGGGGAATGCCTTCGGCGGCTTTATGCGCGGCATCACGCGACCATCGGGGAGCGGAGCATTCGCATCGTGTCCGCCGCCGCGACCGAGATGGGGCGGAGGTTGCTGGCGCGCTACGACTTCGAATTGACGACGCCGGCCGAGGAAAGCCGCGGGCTCGACGCGATTTTCGAACGGAGGATGGGCGGGGCCGAGTTCGACGCGCTGCTCGCCGAGGATGCGGCCCTTCCCTGGCGCATCTCTACGCGTCGCGCATCATGACGATCGACACGGTCTTGAACCCGAGGCGCTCGAACAAATGATGGGCCGAGTCGTTGGTGATGCCGCTCTCGAGGAAGACGCGGTCGATGCCGGCGCGCCGGAAGGTGTCGATCATCCAGGTCATCATGGCCTCACCGCGGCCGTGATCGCGCAGCCTCGCGTCGATGACGATGTCCTCGACGACACCGAACGGCACATTGGCCTTGCGTGACAAGGTCACGAAGGCGATCCCGACGATCGCGCCGTCCTCCCGCGCCTCGATCACGCCCTGCCAGAAATCGATGGACGGAAACGCGTCCATCGGCTCGCGCAAACGCTCGGCGATCTCGCGCCGCAGGACCGCCTTGATGTCGCCGGTCCACTCGCCGGGCCGGATCGCACGCCGGCCCTGCAGCTCCGAATGCGAGATGTAGCTCGTCGTCAGGTTGTCGCTGAAGATTCCGGTGAGCGCCTCTAGGTCGGAATTCCTGTCGGCAATCGCGATGCGCATCATCCGTCTCCGGCCGTGACGCTGACGTTCTAGCGCATGTTCCCGCGAGGTGGATACCGGCCGATGAGGAAGATGCGCGGCGGGAGCCGAAAACGTCCGAGCTGTCCGACGCGGCGAGGCGGCGCAAGACGGTTAAGCAAGTCTTAACGGCCGATGGGCAAAAGTCCAATTCTCAAGGCTGAGGTCCTGCTTGATCCGCTCGCGGCAAAAGAAGCTCATCGCGGCGGTGGTCGGCGTCTTGCTCGCAGGACTGCCGCTCGCCGCGTTCGACATCTGGCTCGAGCAGCTCGTCGAGCGGCAAAGCAGCGAGGACATCTTCGGCAGCGCGCGGCGCACGATCGCGGTGATCGACACGCGCCTCACGCAGGTCGCGGCGGCGCTCGACGGACTCGCTGCGCACGGCGTTACGGCTTGCGTTCCGGCCGACCTGGAAAGGCTGCGGCAGGCCGCGCTCGTGACCACGCCCGCGAAAGAAATCGGGGTCATCGCGCCGAATGGGCAAATGCTGTGCAGCGACCTCGGCATTCCGCTGAGCGCGCGCGTGGTGGCCGGCCCGGTCAAGCTCGCGCCGCCGGGCGAAATCCTGATCGAGATCACGCGCGTGGGCGACCGTCCGGTGAACTATCTGCGGATGCGCCGGTTCGTCGCCAGCGGCACCAGTCTCGCGGCGCTGGTGCCGACTGATCTGCTGATCCCGCTGACCGCGCCGCGCGGCGGCCCGTTCGCGGCGCATGTCCGCATCCTCACGCAGGAGGGCGCGGTGATCGAGGACGGCGGCGTGCCGCTGCCGCCCGACCTCAAGCCCGACGAGGTGGTGCGGGCGAGCCTGCGCTCGGAGCGCTTCGGCATCACGGCCGACGTCGCGATGCTGCGGTCGGCGGGCGAGCCGCACGACCTGAAGACGATCGGCCTCATCGTCAACCTCGTGGTGGTGGCCGCGGTGCTCACGGTCGCGTGGCTGATGGTGCGGCGGCGCGGCGGCGATCCGGTGGCCGAGATCCGCCGCGCACTCGATGCGCGCGAGTTCCTGCCGTATTTCCAGCCGATCATCGATATCACGTCCGGCAAGGTGCTGGGCGCCGAGGTGCTGGCGCGTTGGCGCAAGGCGGACGGGAGCGTCGTGCTGCCCGGCGCTTTCATCGTGCTCGCCGAGCGCGGCGGGCTGATGATCGAGCTCACCGAAGGCCTGATGCGCCGCGCCTGTCGCGAGATCGGCGACGCCTATGCGCGCCGGCCGCAGCTCAGGCTCGCCTTCAACCTGACGGCGCGCCATTTCGCCGACGACGCGATCGTCGCCGACCTGCGCGCGATCTTCGACCGCTCGCCGATCCGGCTCAGCCAGGTGACGCTGGAGCTGACCGAGCGCGAGCCGATCGAGGACATCGCCGCCACTCGGCGCGTGGTCGCGGCGTTGCAGGGCCTCGGCTGCCAGGTCGCGCTCGACGACGTCGGCACCGGGCACAGCGGCCTCTCCTCGATTCTCAAGCTCGGCGTCGACGTGATCAAGATCGACAAGATGTTCATCGATTCGCTCGGCAGCGAGACCAACTCGGCGACCATCGTCACCACCCTGGTCGAGCTCGCGCGCAACATGCACATGGAGATCGTCGCCGAGGGCGTGGAGAGCTTCGAGCAGGTCGCCGACCTGCGCCAGCGTGGCATCCGCGCCGCCCAGGGCTACGTGTTCGCGCCGCCGCTGCCCGCCGCAGCGTTCAAGACGCTGCTCGATTCGCTCGATCCGGTGGCGGCGCAGCCGGAAGAGCGGCGCGGCCTGATGGGCTGGGCGAGCTGATCAGTCGTCATTGCGGGGCGCGAAGCCGTAGGAGGGGCAACGGCTCTTGGCCGTCGCCCCACTTGGATTGCACCGAGTTCCGCGTGGGCAAAATCGCCATCGAGATTTGCGCAAGCCGATAGGGACGATCAGGCGATTTGCCCACCGTACGGCTTCGCGCCTCGCAACTACGCGAGAGCGAGTCTACTCGGCCGCTTCGGTCGGCGGCGGCGGCTTGCGGCGGGTGCGGTAGAAGCCGAGCACGCGGCGGGCGGTCTCGGGCTGCAGGCGGGAGAAGTTCGACATCGCCTGATCGAGATCCTGCGCCGAGAGGCCGCGCTCGGCGGTCTGCAGCAGCAGGATCGCCTTCGCGGTCGTCCATGACAGGTTGGCGTATTTGGCGAGGATCAGCGCGACCTCGGCGCCGGGGTCGAGCATCGCGCGCTCGACCACGTCGACCTCGACGTCGCACAGCACGGAGAGCGAGATCACCACCTGCTCGAACCGGCGCTCACGGGCGAACTGGTAGATCGCCTGCTCGTTGAGCTGCTTGTTGCGCATGAGCGCGTCGATCTGCGCCTTGGCGTCGGCGTAGTTGACCGAGGCTTCGCGCGTCTCGCTGCGGATGCCGCCCGTCACCTCGGCGACCGCGGTCTTGACGGCGAGCGCGGCTTGCGGATTGAGCGCGGTGAGCTTCTCGCGCACGCTCGCGGAGGCGCGCTCGATCAGCTTGAGATAGTGTGCGCGCGGGATGTCGCGGCGCGAGCCGACCGTCGTGGCGAGCACATCATCTCCGGTCGAGCGCGTGACCAGGCGGCGGAAGCCGGCATTGGAGAAGCGTGCCCCGGTGTTGCCGGCGACCGAGCGGACCACCTCGCGATCGCCGCGCTCGACCAGCACGTCGGTGATCGCCTCGCTCAGCGATTTGCGCTCCGAGATCGCCAGCAGGTGCTCCTGGCTCTGGGTGCGGGCGTTGTCGACGAGATCGGATTCATCGAGCCGCTCGGAGCCGGCCAGCACCGGCCGGGCGACCTCGATATCGGTATTGAAGGCGAGCTCCTTGACGGTGCGCTTGGGCGCGTTGGCCAGCGGCGCGAGCCGGTTGGACAGCCGGGCGAGCGACTTCGATTCGATGCGTGCGGCGATCTTCAGCAGCACGTCGTCGAAGACGTCGATCTGCTCGTTCGTGTAGCTCTCGGCGCCGATCAGGAACAGATCGGTGATGCGCGCAAGCGTGTGGATGCGCTGGTCGCTCGTGCCGGAGGCGAGCGCCTGTTCCAGCTCGTCGATCAATGAGGCTTTGTTCGCCATCAGAAGCCGCGTCAGTCGACGCACACCACCAGAGCGCGCGTTTTCATTCGTTGTCCGAATATGGCGCAGCAACCGTGAACAAACGATTGCCGAACGAAGCGATAATTTAACCCGCTGAATTCCCTTTGAATTCCCTCGGATTTTTCCGGAAATTCATACCTTCGCGGAGGTGTCTGCGGATGGCCTTCGCACCGGGTCCCCTCAGCGGCGCGGCGGCAGGGGGCCCATCCGGGCCTGCACGTCGCGCGGCACTTTATACATACGCACCACGGCGGCGGTATCGCGCAGCCCGCACGCCTCCCGCTGGACGATGAATTGCCATAGTGCGTCGGCGGCAACCACGACCAGATTGGCGCGGTCGCTGCCCGTGTGCGGGTCGGGCTCGCGGCCCGCCGCATCGAATTCGGCGAGGGACCTGAGAGCCGATTCCAGCGCCCGGCCCATGCGGCCGAGGGCCGAGGCCATTTCCTGGGCGATCTCGTAGTCGAGCGCGGCCGCAGGCGTCTTTCGCCACGGGTCGGTGGGCGGCTTGCCGGGCAGGCGTAGTGTCATGCGAAGGCTCCGCCCGCCTGCTTACCGTCACGGCGGAACGGTCGCAATCACGGCCCGAACGGGCGCGTTCGCGCTAGTAGATCGCCAGGTATTTCAGCAGCGACAGGATGCCGATGATCACGACGATGACACGCACGATCTGCCGTGCACGCCCGTCGATCGGCAGCATGTTGACCAGATAGAGAACCAGAATAATGACGACGAAGGTGATCAGAACGCTGATGAGCAGCGACATGGAGGGATCCCCAGCCTCGTTGACGGGCGGGTCGAGAAACGCCCGCCGGATGGAACCAGTTCCATCCGCCCCGGACCCTCACCCTGATCGAAGCATAATAGAATGTCGAGGGGCTATGCTGCCTGCACCAGCCACGCATCACGCACCGGCCATTCGTGCGTTTCACCGCACGCCGGGCACCGCGCTCGTACCATCCGTGAACGAATGCGCAACAGGGTGATGATCTCGGTGGTGACCCCGATATCGATCTGCTGACCGGTCTTGGGGCATGCGAACAGGAGCTTTTCCATGGGCAAAGCCCTCGAGTTGCTCGTCTTTTGCGATAAGTCCGCGGCTGAACGAGTTGTTCCATCCGCTCCGGCGGCGTGGTTGCCGGGCGAAACCGGCGTCTGCTAATAGGGCTCGCCCCCGATGTGTCCGAGGCTTCATGTCCGTCGATGCCAACACCGTCCGGCGTATTGCGCGCCTTGCCCGGATCGCGGTCGCCGACGCCGAGGTCGAGCACCTGCGCGGCGAGCTCAATTCCATTCTGGCCTTCGTCGAGCAGCTGAACGAGGTCGACGTCGCGGGCGTCGAGCCCATGACCTCGGTGACGCCGATGGCCATGAAAAAACGCGCCGACGCGGTGACGGACGGCGGGATTGCCGATGATATCCTGAAGAACGCGCCCACGCGCGAGGACCATTTTTTCGTCGTGCCTAAAGTGGTTGAATGACACGCGTGCGCGTCATTCAACCATCCCCGGGCGCGCAAGGCCCGGCCCGGGGATCCGGAGCCACATGCCAAGAGCCAAGGCCAGAGAGCCCATCGATGTGCGACGAATGCGAAGAGATCGAGCCGCTGACCGTCGCCTACTACGGCAAGATGGAGCGCAGGGGCTGGCGCCCGCCGGCGTCGGCGGCGACCGAGCCGATCCACGATGATCGGCTGGTCACCGGACGCCCGTATGCGATCAAGGCGCCGCGCTTCGTCTGCGAGCCGCAAACGTCGATCCAAGAGGTCGATGAGGTCATCTGATGTGCATGGCCTGCCAGATGGAAGACGAGCTGTGGTTCGCCTATCTCGACCAGGTGGCCCGGCAGGAGCGACAAGAGAAGGCCGCGGCGGACGCGGCTGATCCGGCTGTGGGTCTCACGTCGGAGCCTGCATCGGATATGGCGCCCGCCAAGAAGCCCGCGCCGGCCTCGCCGTTCGTGTGCGAGGAGCCGCCGTCCGAATGACCGACCCGACGTCGCTGACGCTCGCGCAGGCGCGCGACCTGCTGCGTCAGAAGCAGATTTCCGCGGCCGAGCTGACCGAGGCGCATATCGCGGCGATCGAGGCGGCGCGCGCGCTCAATGCGTTCGTGCTGGAGACGCCGGAAGCTGCGCGCAAAATGGCGCGCGAGGCCGACGCCGCGATCGCGCGCGGCGAGGGCGGCCCGCTTGCCGGCATTCCGCTCGGGATCAAGGATCTGTTCGCCACCAAGGGCGTGCGCACGACCGCAGCCTCGCACATTCTCGACGACTTCGCGCCGACCTACGAGTCGACCGTCACCGCCAACCTGTGGCGCGACGGCGCCGTCATGCTCGGCAAGCTCAATTGCGACGAGTTCGCCATGGGCTCGTCGAACGAGACCTCGCATTTCGGCCCGGTCGCCTCGCCGTGGCGGCCTAAAGGTGCGAACACAAATCTCGTGCCGGGCGGCTCGTCGGGCGGCTCGGCTGCGGCGGTCGCGGCGAGGCTCTGTCTGGGCGCGACCGGGACCGATACCGGCGGCTCGATCCGCCAACCGGCCGCGTTCACGGGCATCGTCGGGCTCAAGCCGACCTATGGGCGCTGCTCGCGCTGGGGCATCGTCGCGTTCGCCTCCTCGCTCGATCAGGCGGGGCCATTCGGCCGCACCGTGCGCGATTGCGCAATCCTGCTGCGCTCGATGGCGAGCCACGACCCGAAGGACACGACCTCGGTCGATCGCCCGGTGCCCGACTACGAGGCGGCGGTCGGCAGGTCGATCAAGGGCATGCGGATCGGCATCCCGAAGGAGTATCGCGTCGACGGCATGGCGGCCGAGATCGAGACGCTGTGGCGGCGCGGCGCGCAATGGCTCGCGGAGGCCGGCGCCCAAATCGTCGACGTTTCGCTGCCGCACACCAAGTATGCGTTGCCCGCCTATTACATCGTGGCGCCGGCGGAAGCGTCGTCCAACCTCGCGCGCTACGACGGCGTGCGCTACGGCCTGCGCACCCCCGGCCGGGACGTCGTCGACATGTACGAGCGCACCCGCGCCGAAGGTTTTGGGCCGGAGGCGCGCCGGCGCGTCATGATCGGCACGTATGTGCTCTCCGCCGGCTACTACGACGCCTACTACGTGCGGGCGCAGCAGGTGCGCACATTGATCAAGAAGGATTACGAGGACTGTTTCGCGGCCGGCATCGACGCGATGCTCACGCCGGCGACGCCGTCCGCGGCCTTCGCGATCGGCGAGAAGACCAAGGCCGACCCGATCGAGATGTATTTGAACGACGTCTTCACCGTCACGGTGAACATGGCGGGTCTGCCCGGGCTCGCGGTGCCGGGCGGTCTCGACGCGCAGGGGCTCCCGCTCGGCCTGCAGCTGATCGGCCGGCCGTTCGACGAGGAGACGCTGATCTCGCTCGGCGAGGTGGTCGAGCAGGCCGCCGGGCATTTTGCGCCGGCGCGCTGGTGGGCGGCCTGAACCCCGAGGGTCTCAGCCCAGGGTCTTGAGCAGCGCGAGCACTGCGTCAGCCACGACGTCGGGAGCCTCGGAGGGCAGGTTATGGCCGGCGCGCGGAATTCTGCGCTCGTCGATCAGATCGAGAAACTGGCGCCGTTGGCCGTCGGACATCGCAGGCGCAATGCCGTTCGCGTCGCCATGCAGAACAATGGTCGGGACCGAGATCGCCGGCTGCTCCCCGAGAGCCTGCTCGAGCGGAATGAGCGCAGGATCGTCCGCCGCGTTGCCGTAGCGAACCCGATACGAATGAATCGTCACGTCGACGAAGTCGGGGTTGTCCCACGCGGTCGCGGTCTGCGCGAAGATCTCCTCGGAGAATTCCCAATTCGGTGACCACAGGCGCCAGAGCAGGCGGCAGATCTCGCGCCGATTGGCGGCAAGGCCGGCGCGGCCGCGCTCGAGGTGAAAGTAATATTGGTACCACTGGCGCAGCTCCTGCTCGGGCGCGGCGGGTGTGGCGGAATTCGCAACGTTGTGAATGTTGTACCCGTCGCCCGTGACGAGGGCGCGCACGCGCTCGGGCCAGAGCGCTGCGGCAACGCACGACGCGCGCCCACCCCAATCGTAGCCGACCAGCACGGCCTGCTTGATGTCGAGCGCATCCATCAGCTGCCGCAGGTCGTCGCCGAGCGCAGCCTGTTGCCCGGACCGCGGCGTGCCGGGGCTGAGAAAGCGGGTCGGCCCGAAGCCGCGCAGGTAGGGCACGATCGTGCGGCAGCCGGCATCGATGAGCCGGGGAACGACCGCGTCGTAGACACGCGGACCGTACGGCCAGCCATGCATGAGGAAGACCGGCTCCCCGTTTCCGGGTCCACTGTCTTCGTAGACGATGTCGAGGACGGACGTCGCCGCGTGCCGAACTGTTGCGGTCATGGCATCGGCTCCTATGTAATCCAAGCGGCTTGGCTATGGGATCAGGCGTGCCATGACCCTCGCGGAATTCGAGCAAAGCCTCAAGAGCAAGACGCCGCCACGCGACCTTGCGCCGGCCGTCACCGCGCTGTGGTGGGCGAAGAAGGACGACTGGGAGCAGGCGCACACCATCGTGATGAAGGAAGACAGCCGCGATGCCGCCTGGGTGCATGCCCACCTGCACCGGGTCGAGGGCGACGCTGGCAATGCCGCCTACTGGTATCGTCAGGCGAAGAGGCCGGTCGCGTCGAGCACGCTCGATGCCGAATGGCAGGCGATCGTGACGGTACTGCTCGGCGATGCGGGCTGAGGCGGGGACGCGGGGCGGTTGCCGCGCCCGATCTCCTCCTCTATCTCATGCCTCGATATCGGCGTTGGACGACCCATGGACGCACCTGCCAAGGCATCGAAGCTCATCAAAGGCGCGACCGGCGACTGGGAGGTGGTCGTCGGCATGGAAATCCATGCCCAGGTGACGTCGCGCTCGAAGCTCTTTTCCGGAGCCTCGACCGAGTTCGGCGGCGAGCCGAATTCGCACGTGTCCCTGGTCGATGCCGCGATGCCGGGCATGCTGCCGGTCATCAACGAGGAATGCGTCGCGCAGGCGGTGCGCAGCGGCCTCGGCCTCAAGGCGAAGATCAACCTGCGATCGGTGTTCGACCGCAAGAACTATTTCTACCCCGACCTGCCGCAGGGCTACCAGATCAGCCAGTACAAGTCGCCGGTCGTCGGCGAGGGCGAGGTCGTGGTCGACATGGCGGACGGCGAGACCGTGCGGATCGGGATCGAGCGGCTGCATCTCGAGCAGGACGCCGGCAAGTCGGTGCACGATCAGCATCCCTCGCTCTCCTATGTCGACCTCAATCGCTCCGGCGTCGCCCTGATGGAGATCGTGTCGAAGCCGGACATCCGCTCGTCCGAGGAGGCGAAGGCCTATGTGGCGAAGGTGCGCAGCATTCTGCGCTATCTCGGCACCTGCGACGGCGACATGGAGAAGGGCAACCTGCGCGCCGACGTGAACGTGTCGGTGCGCCGTCCCGGCGCCGAGCTTGGCACGCGTTGCGAGATCAAGAACGTGAACTCGATCCGCTTCATCGGCCAGGCGATCGACTCCGAGGCGCGCCGCCAGATCGACGTCATCGAGGATGGCGGCACGATCGAGCAGGAGACGCGGCTGTTCGACCCCGCCAAGGGCGTCACGCGCCCGATGCGCACCAAGGAAGAGGCGCACGACTACCGCTACTTCCCCGACCCGGACCTGCTGCCATTGGAGTTGACCCGAGATTACGTCGATGCGCTCCGGCGGGCGCTGCCCGAGCTGCCCGACGAGAAGAAGGCGCGCTTCATGCGCGACTTCGCCCTCACGGGTTACGACGCGGACGTGCTCGTCGCCGAGCGGACCAGCGCGGACTACTTCGAAAGCGTGGTCAAGAAGCCGGACGGATCGAGCCGCGACGCCAAGGCGGCGGCCAACTGGGTCATCAACGAGCTGTTCGGCCGGTTGAACCGGGAGGGCCGCGAGATCGCCGCCTCGCCGGTGTCCGCCGTGCAACTCGGCGCGATCCTCGACCTGATCGCGCAGGGCACGATTTCCGGCAAGATCGCCAAGGACCTGTTCGAGATCGTGTGGACCGAAGGCGGCGACCCGGCCGCCATCGTCGAGGCGCGCGGCATGAAGCAGGTGACGGATCTGGTCGCGATCGAGAAGGTGGTCGACGACATCGTCGGCCGGAACCCCGACAAGGTGGCGGACGCGCGGACCAACCCCAAGGCGATCGGGTGGTTCGTCGGCCAGGTGATGAAGGCGTCGGGCGGCAAGGCGAACCCGCAAGCCGTCAACGACCTGCTCAAGCGCAAGCTGGGCATCGGCTGACGCGGGCGGCAGCTACGTCGGCGCGCGTCGCCTGGATCACCAACGCAGCTTGAACCTCGCCGCCGCCGCTGACGCGCCGCTGTCCATCCTGCCATTCACCTCGGCTCGACGACCAACGGAGGCCGCGTGCGTCGATCGTGATGTCCAATGGCATGCTCGCTCGCTCGGTCGCCGCCACTCGAGGCCGACGCGCCGTCGCGGGGGCGACTCATTGCTCCTCGCTGCTCGCACGCGGCGTCTCATAGCGAATCGGTTGGCGACCGATTCGCTCGATTCCGATCCTCGACGGCGCGATCGAGGTGCGATTCGATGATGTTATCCAAAAAAAATTTTGCCGCCGATTCACGCCGATCATCGGACGATTCCGCCGCGTCGAATGATCGTGTCGAGCGAAGCAAACGCAGCCGCGATCCGTTCACGTGCGCACGCGTCGAACATGCAAGAAATCCGCATTTTTCAAGGGTTTTTTGCACCGACGAAAAATGCGTGAAGAAAAATCGAGCGCGGCTGAATAGTTCGAGCAACTTGACAAGATGTTCGCAGCATCACGCGTCGCGTTGCTCGCGCGTGCCACGCACGTCAACGCTTCCTTAACGCGCCACAGTGTTCTTTTTCATTGCATTGTTGTAGATGCAAATATGTGCACGGGCGAGTCGCTCATGCACATATCGAAATCGCCACCACTCATGAGCTAGGAGGGCAGCATGGCGAAGAAGGCAAAGAAAGCGAAGAAGGCGAAGAAGGCGAAGAAGAAGCTCTGATTCTGATTCGTCGCTTCGGAGTCTTCGGCCGCGCGTCGAAGACTTCTTCGGCTGATCCGGCCTTGAGGCATCTTTGATCGCGACGCGATCGCGATGCACACAGCGGATCGGAACATCGAGGGCGTTGGCGAGATCGAGGCTTGAACATCCCGAGCGCTGGCCGTTCAGCGGGGCGAGCGGGACCTGAGGTGGGAGAGATACCGCACCTCGCCGTCGGCGGATCATGCGCCGAACG
Organism: Xanthobacteraceae bacterium; assembly: GCA_035293985.1. Taxonomy (GTDB): domain Bacteria; phylum Pseudomonadota; class Alphaproteobacteria; order Rhizobiales; family Xanthobacteraceae; genus JAVDCA01. The sequence goes on along the minus strand of DATGLS010000048.1, from coordinate 435,292 downwards.
GGTTCATCCTCAGCTCGCCGACGCCCTCGGCATTTTTGTCTCTGCGTGAATTTGATCTGATATTGACGGATTGCCGTGGCGCCGCGGCTGCTCCGATCCGGAGGGGTGTCGTCCTGAACCCGTTCGATGAATTCAGGAGCCGCTGCCGGCGGCGTGGTCGCCCGACTTGCGCAGCGTGATCGGCGTTCGCCGCCCGTCCTTGCGCCATTCGACCGCGGCGCTCGCATGCAACTCGAACGGCGAGGCGGGGCGCAGCTTGCGCAGGTTGCCCTTGGGAATGATCGGCGCATGCGCGGACGCATCGAGCGCGTCGACGAGCCAGTCGAGCTCTTCCGACGCCGTGACCCAGGTCGCGGGCGCATAACGGGTCAGGTCGAACGGCCGGGAGAAAAAGCGCAGCGATTTGCGTCCGTCCCACATGTAATATTCGTGGAAGTAGGACGCCGCGAGGCTGCGCGGGGAATCGTGGATCGCGTCGCGGTAGCGCAGCCCGGGGTGGTTCGTCTTGCTGATCGCGCCCCAATGGCCGTTCTGGCAGAAGAGTGCGACCACGTGATCCTCATCGTCGTAAGCGGCCTGGAAGTCGAGCAGCAGCGGCCGCTCGCCGTGAAACGCGAGCGCGGCCGCGGCGAGCAGGGCGCCTTCGAAGCAGTGGGCGCGCCCGGCCGCGAGCACGCGACGCGGCGACATGTAGGTGCTCGCCTCGAGCTCCATGTTGACCGGCAGCGTGTCGATGAAGTCCTGGATCTTCGCCGGCGAGGTGAGCGTGCGGAAGAGCTTCGCCTCGCTTGCGCTCAGGACGGAGCGGATTCGCTTGGTATAATTCTCGGGCATCGCGGCATCGCACCGGTCGAGGTCGAAGGAACCGCGCGAATCGCGCGGCGCGCGGATGTTAGGGCAGATCGCCGGCCGATTGAATCGCGCGATCGTGGCGCACGGTTGGCGGGCGCGGGCTTCCTCGATTACGGTTCGCCATCCGGATAGTTAGCGGCGGCCAAATCGTGACGGTTAGCGCAGTGTTGAAGGCACAGTGAAGGCGCGATCGCACCGGCACTTGCGTGCTTAACGCAAGCTTGCCGCGACGCCGTCAAGTCGAAGCGTTCATCTTCGATTCATCGCATCGCTTAAAGCGAGATTCAAACTTTACGCGCACAAATGCGCCCGTTCGATCCTTGATCGGACCAGGGGAACCAAATCGAAACACGGGGAGCGGGTCGGATGGCGTCATCCGGCGCGCGGGTCAGAAGGGGAGGCCAGAATGGCACGGTTGGAAGTATTGGATGTCGACAGCGGCGTGCTCGGCGAGGCGAACGCGTCGGGCGACGTCCTGTTTCAGCTTGGCATGATGTACTCGACGGGGAGCAGCGTGCCCACCGACTATGTCACGGCACACAAGTGGTTCAACCTTGCGGCCATGCGCGGCAACAAGGAAGCGATCCGGCTACGCCGCGAGATCGCCGAGCAGATGTCGGAGAGCGAGATCGCCATGGCGCAGCGCGCGGCGCGCGACTGGCTGCGGCACTGACGGCCGATATCTGCCACGAATGCTTCCCGACCGCGCCGGCGAGGCAAAGGGCGGGAGTGGCGCGCGCGGCTCGCCCTACGGCCTCGTTGGTCGGGTCGAGCGCCTCGTGCGGCTCGCCTTGCTGCAGCCGCATCAGCACAAAGAAATAGAGTGCATCGAAATGGTCGGGCATCTTCTTGAGCAGCCGACGACAGAGTTCCGTGGCTTCAACGAACCGCCCGACGCGGTGCTGCCCGATTGCCTCCTGCAGGACCGGGGCCGATCAGGCGAGGCGTAGGGCGGGGGAGCTTCGTCATCGCGACGCGGGTCAGCGCGGCAGCGCCGCGCGAGACGACGGCTGGTAACCGGACCGGGTGCGGCCTTCGAGAGTTGACGCAGGTGCACGGCGATCTATAAGCCTGTCTTCATCCGGAGAGGTGGCCGAGTGGCTGAAGGCGGCGGTTTGCTAAACCGTTATACGCTCAAAAGGCGTATCATGGGTTCGAATCCCATCCTCTCCGCCATATCCTGCTCGGCAAGGTCCCGCTCCCGGCGGACGCCTTCACGGCGCCGTTCGCTGAAGCATGCCGTCTGCCGCGCAAGCGGTCGGATCGATTGATCCCATCGCTGCAGCGCGCGCTCGAGCTGCACCGGCGGGGAGATCTGGCTGCCGCCGACGGCGCCCATCGGGTGAGCCTGCAGCGCACGCCGCGCGATGTGGCGGCGCTGCGCCTGCTCGGATCCGATCAAGGCGCAACAAGGCCAATTGAGCGAGGCGCATCGCCTGCTGCCGCGGGCGCGGTGGAGGCGGAGCCCAATTCGGTCCCGGGTCTTCCAGTCTCGCGGCTGCGGTGTGGATCCTTCTTTCGCCAGCCCGACTGGCGCTGGCTCATCGAGCGCGAGGATTGCCCGTGGTATGCGTCGGCCCGGCTCTTTCGCCAGTCGACGTCGGGCGACTGGCCGCCGGTCATCGCGCGGGTTCGGCGCGAGCTCGCGAACTTCGTCGCCGGCGCCAAGGCGTCGGGCTAGAAACAACCTGATCGTGGGGAGGATGTCGTGCGGCTCAATCTCGAATGCGGGCACGGAAAGTTGTCCGGTTGGATCAACGTGGATTCGAGCTCAGGTTGTAGTCCGGACCAACTGGTCGATCTGGAGCAGATTCCCTGGCCGTGGCCCGACGGCTCGGTCGAGGAGGCGCTGATGTCGCACGTGCTCGAGCATCTCGGCCGCACGAGGGAGGTCGATTTTCAGGCTCTACCGCGTCTGCGCCAACGGCGCGAAGCTCACGCTCGTGGTGCCGCATCCGCGGCACGATTTCTTCTTCAACGATCCGACCCATGTGCGCCCCATCAGGGCCGGGGGCCTCGCGCTGTTTTCGCAGAAAATCAATCGGAAGTTGATCAGCTCGGCGGCGGCCAACACCCGGCTCGGCGTCTATCTCGGCATCGACTTCGATGTCGTCAGCTCCGAGCACACGCTCGACGAGCCGTGGCTCGGCCGCAGGCAGCGCGGTCAGATTTGCCAGGCCGAGCTCGAGCAGGCGGCGCGCCACTTCAACAATGTGGTGATACCGACCACGATCGAGCTCAGCGCCGTCAAGCCGACGAGATGACCGCGTCATCAGCCCGACTCATGATCCGCTCCTCGCAAGGGTTGGTGTCGCATGGCCGGGCGTCCTGACGCCGTCAACGAGATCATGCGGCTCTATGCGGCCGGGCGCTTCGCCGAGATGGAGGCGCGCGCGCGGGCGCTGGCCAAGCGCGGCGGCAGTATCCCGATCCTCGACGAGCTGCTCGGCATCGCGCTGTGCGCCCAGCAGCGACCCGCCGAGGCCCTGGCGCCGCTGCGCCGGGCCGTGGAGGCCGAGCCGAACGATCCGCAGTTCGTCGAGAACCTCGCGCTCTGCCAGCGCCAGCTCGGCGACCTCGCCGGCGCCGAGGCGAGCCTGCGGCGGTCGCTGGCGCTGCGGCCGAGCTCGGCGGAGGCTCGCAACGCGCTCGCGATCGTCCTGCGCGCCGGGGGGCATCTCGACGCGGCCGAGGCGGAGCTGCGCCACGCGCTCGCGCTCGAGCCGCGCCGGGCCGCCTTTCATTTCAACCTCGCCAACCTCCTTGTCGCGGCCGGCCGACATCAGGAGGCCGAGGCGAGCTTTCGCACTGCGATCGCGCTCGATCCACGCGATCCCACGCCGCGGGTCAATCTCGCCCTGTTGCTCGCCGATCTGGGCCGCTTCGCCGAAGCGACCGCGGGCGCACGCGCGGTGCTGGATCGAATCGGCCCGATCGACGCCCGAGCGCCGGAGCGTGCCCGCGATCTGGCCGATGCGGCGGCCGGCGCGTTCCTGCGCGCCGACCCGGGCGCCGCGGCGCGCATCTACCGTGCGACCGAAGGTTTTCGCAAATCGGTGCCGCGGCTGCTCTCCGCCTACTCGGCGGCTCGGCGCGCCTGCGATTGGGAGCTCGCCGCAACCGTCGAGGCGACCGTGCGGGCGGCAGACGATGCGTTCTGGCGCGCCGAGCCGGCATCGCCCTTCCCGCTGCTGATGATGCCGGACCTGCCCGCCGAGACTTATCTCGCCTGCGCGCGTCGTTACTGCGACCAGTTCAAGGCCATGCCGCGCGTCACGCCGGCGCGGCGCGCGAGCGGCAATAGCCGCGTGCGCATCGGCTATCTGTCGAGCGATTTCCGCGATCACGCGATTGCGCATCTCCTGGTCGGTGTGATCGAGGCGCACGACCGCAGTGGCTTCGAGGTGATCGGCTACGATTATTCGCCCCGCGAGGAGACGCCGGCGCGCAAGCGCATCAGCGCGGCATTCGACGCCTTCGTTTCGATCAAGAATCTGTCCAATCGCGCGGCCGCCGAACGGATTGCGGCGGACGGCTGCGACCTCGTGATCGATCTCCAGGGTTGGACCGCCGGCACGCGCGGCCAACTGCTGGCGGCGCGTCCCGCACCCGTGCAGGCGCAGTGGCTCGGCTATCCGGGCGGCCTCGGCGCGTCATGGATCGACTATGTGATCGCCGATCGGATCCTGATCGAGCCGGGCGAGGAGTGCCAATACGTCGAGAAGGTCGTGCGGCTGCCCGGCACCTACCAGTGCACGGACGATCGCCGGACGGTTCCGCCGGGCCGGGCGCGAGCGGACTATGGGTTGCCGGAGCACGGCCTGGTGCTGTGCTCGTTCAATCAGCCATTCAAGATCATCCCGGCGCTGTTTACCGACTGGCTGCGCTTGCTCGCGGCTGTCGACGGGTCGGTGCTGTGGCTGCTCGATCACAATTCCGATGCGAGGGAGGTCCTGCGCCAGCGCGCGGTTGCGCACGGGATCGGCGCCGAGCGTATCGTGTGGGCGCCACGCATGAGCAGCGCCGATCATCTGGCGCGAATCGCGTGCGCGGATCTGGCGCTCGATGGCTTTCCCTACGGCTCGCATACGACGGCGAGCGACATGTTGTGGGCAGGCGTTCCCTTGATCGCGCTCAAGGGCGCGACGTTCGCGTCGCGCGTCTCGGCAAGCATCCTTGCGGCCGCCGGACTGGGCGACCTCGTCGCCGAGTCGCTCGATGCCTATTTCGATCTGACGCTCGCGATCGCGCGCGATGCCGGGGCGCTTGCGCGGCTCAAGGCGCGCGTCGCGCAGGCGCGCACGTCGGCGCTCTTCGATACCGCGCGCTTTACGCGCGGCCTCGAGGCGGCCTTCGCCGCGATGGTCGCGCGGCAGCGCGCCGGGCTTGCGCCGGATCACATCGCAATCGCGCAGCCATGAGCATTTTCGACGCGTGCCCACGGCGCCTCGATACGACGCCAACGTGCCTCGTGCGCGACCTTCGCGTGCCGAATCGAGCGACGCCGCGCGGTCATCACGTCTGCCAGGGCTGCGAATGGAAAAGTCGTTGGTTTCGTGATCGTTATCACCCCGGAGTGCGGCATCGGCCCACCAGAGGACGTCTACTACATTGCAATAACTGGAGAATTTCGAGGTGAGGAGGTAGCGGCTCGGTCACGAGCGGCCGTCATAAGCGCGTGATTTTTGTGCAACACTTGTCTGAAAACCGCTCCATGGGTGCTGTGAGAACGATCCTTCTTCATTGCTTGTGCGGGGCCTTCATTTAATTTGGTCGAGTGCGACGGAGGGGGGCATTCCCCGGGTCGCCCTGTTCGGCATGGACGTGAAGACGTGGCAGGCGCTGCAACTTCAGGGGAAGTGCCGGGTAGCACGGGGATCAAAGGGGACCTTTCCGGGTGCAGGCGCACTCTCACGGAACCCTCCCAAGAGGAAAGCTAACTGGAGGTAACTATGAAGATGGTGAAAGGCCTTCTTCTCGGCTCAGCGGCCGGTATCGTCGCTGTAGCGGGGGCGCAGGCCGCCGATCTTCCCGTAAAGGCCAAGCCGGTCGAATACGTGAGGGTCTGCAGCCTGTATGGGGCCGGGTTCTGGTACGTGCCGGGAACGGACACGTGCTTGAAGATCGGCTCGTATATCCGTGAGCAGGTCGAGTACAACGCCGGCAACGGCGGCGTCCCGATCGGACTCGGCGCGGGCGGCGATACGGGCGCGGGCCGCTTCGACCGCACCGACACCAGCCAGCTCTCGATGCGCACGCGTGCCGGCCTCTCGGTCGACCTGCGCACGCAGACGGAGTACGGCACGTTGCGGTCCTACTTCGAAGGCGGCTTCCAGGCGAGCGCCAACAACGGCTCGGCGCCCACCAATGATGTCGTCTACTTCGACCGCGGCTTCATCCAGTTCGCCGGTCTGACGGCGGGCCGCATCCGGTCGTACTTCGACATCAACTCGATGGCCCCGTACGCGTATCTCAACACCCGCGTCTCCGGCGACACCGGCGCACTCGGTCTGTGGGGCATCGCCTATACGGCGCAGTTCGGCAACGGCTTCTCGGCGACGCTGTCGCTCGAGGACGGCGGGTCCTCGTCGCAGGGCAACAACCAAGGTCAGAGTTCCGCGCGTGGCCATCTGGTCAACAACATGTCGTTGGCTGGCCAGTGGGGCCTCGGCACGGAGTCGTTCGACAACGAAGGCTGGAAGTTCCCGGACGTGGTTGGCGCGCTGCGCGTCGATCAGGCTTGGGGCTATGCCCAGGTGTCGGCGGCGGTGCATGACGCGAGCGGCGGCTACTACACGGCGGCTGTGGGCGATGCGTGCGGCGCCAACGCGTTCTGCCAAAACCTCGGCCATCCCGGCGATGAGTATGGCTGGGCGGTGACCGGCGGCTTCACGTTGAACGACGTCCTCGGCATGAAGGGCGATCAGTTCGGCATGCAGGCCGTCTACACGGTCGGCGCGGCGGGCTATGCAACGCGTGCGCTCGGTGCGTACGAGGTCTACAGCTCGGGCAACAACGTCGGCCTCGGCTGGGTATCGGATGGCATCTTCGCTACCGGCACCGGAGTCCAGAAGACCACGGTATGGGGCGTGAACGGCTTCTTCCAGCACTTCTGGAATCCGAAGTGGCGCACCTCGGTCCACGGCGGGTACGAGGAAGTCGACTACGGCGGCGGTGCCACGGCGATCATCTGCGGCGCTGCCGGTGTCGGCGGCGCGGTCGCGGCTCCGGCCGGTGTTGCGCTGACTGGCGTGTCGAACTGCTCGCCGAACTTCAGCTGGTGGGAGCTCGGCAGCCGCACGCAGTGGAATCCGCATCCGGATCTCGACATCGGCGTCGACGTCGTGTGGGACCACCTGAACACGGCGTTCGCCGGCACCGCGACCCTCGCGGCGAACGGCGCGCGTCCGGGCGGCATCTACACGATCTCGGACCAGGACGTGCTCAGCGTCTACTTCCGCATCCAGAGAAACTTCCTGCCGTAATCCTCACGGCTGGTCGTTTTCGACAGCCCCCGGCGGTCATCCGCCGGGGGTTTTTCTTTGCTCATATTTCAGCTACGCGAATTGCGATGAATCGCAAGGAACGGCGTGCGGCTGGCCGGCAGGGCGGGGGCGAGCTCGCGTCTCTCTTCGCCGCGGCAGTGCGCCACCATCAGGCCGGAGAGCTCGTCCAGGCGGAAGCCGGCTATCGCGGCGTGCTCGCGATCGATCCCCGCCATGGCCGCACACTCTACTATCTGGGCGTCCTGTCGGCGCAGACCGGGCGCTTCGCGGCCGCGGCCGATCTCATCGGCCGCGCGGCCGCGCTCGATCCGCGCAATCCGGAGCTGCGCTACAACCTCGCCGCCGCCTGGCACGAAGCCGGCCGGATCGAGGAGGCGGTCGGCGAATATCGTCACGCCATCGCGCTCAAGCCGGACTATACGCAAGCGCACATGAACCTCGGCAATGCGCTGGCCTCCGTCGGCGACACCGCCGGCGCGCTCGCCTCCTACGACCGTGTGCTCGCGCTCGACAAGTCTTCCGCGGCCGCCCATTACAACGCCGCCAACCTGCTCGCCCGCGCGGGCGACCTTGCCGCCGCCGCCGCGCGCTACCGTGACGCGATCGCGCTCAAACCTGATCTTGCCGAGGCGCACAACAATCTCGGCAACGTCCTGCGCGGCGGCGATCGGCTCGCCGAGGCCGAGGCCGCGTATCGCCGCGCGCTTGCGCTGCGGCCCGACCTCGCCGACGCGCACAACAATCTCGCGACTATCCTGCTGGCGCGCGGCGCCGCCGAGGAGGGGCTGTCGCACTGTCGCGAGGCCCTGCGGGTGCGGCCCGACTTCGCCGAGGCGCACAACAATCTTGGCCTCGCGCTGTTTCGCGCCGGACAAGCCGGCGACGCCACTGCCCAGGCGATCGCCCACAGGATCGCGCAAGGGGTCGCCCATCTGGAGCGGGCGATCGCACTCGATCCGCATTATGTCGACGCCTATCTCAACCTCGCGCGCCAGCTCCATGCCGGCGGCGAGGTCGAGCGCGCCGTCGCGGTGGCGGCGCGCGCGCTCGCCGTCCGTGAGACGCCCGACGCCAGGCATCTGTTCGCGCTCTATGCGGGCGCGCTGCCGGACGGCGAGCCAGCCGAGCGCTACCGCGACGCGATCGTCCGCGCGTTGCGCGAGGGCTGGGCGTCGGCGGGCGAGCTCGAGCGCGTCAGTGTGCGGCTGATCCGCCGCAGTCCGGCTGTCGCGTCGCTGCTGGGTGCGGCAGCCGCGCAGGGTACGTCGGATCTTTCGGCTTTCGCCGCCCTCGCGGACGACGGCCTGCTGCGCAGCCTGCTGGCCGCCGCGCGCGTCTGCGACCCGTATATCGAGCAGCTCCTCACCGCGCTGCGGCGCGCGCTGCTCGCGGCGGCGACCGCCCGACCTGCGGAGATCGCCGCGCCGGTGCTTGACCTCGCCTGCGACCTCGCGCGCCAATGCTTCATCAATGAATACGTGTTCGCCGACAGTGCGGCCGAGCGGGAGACCGTCGAGCGCCTGGCGGCCGAGCTCGAGGCGGCGCTGGCGGCACAGCGCGCGATCGCACCGCCCCTGATCGTGGCGTTCGCCTGCTATCGCGCGCTTCACGCGATCCCCTCGGCGGCCCGCCTGCTGGCACGCACATGGCCCGCCGCGATCGACGAGCTGCTGACCCAACAGGTGCGCGAGCCTGCCGCCGAGCAGGCGATCCGCGCCACCCTCCCGACGCTGACGACGATCGATGATGCCGTATCGCAAAAAGTGCGCGAGCAGTACGAGGCAAATCCTTACCCGCGTTGGGTCGCGCCGCCGCCGGCGGTGCGCGCCTTCTCGCTCGCCGAGCATCTGCGGATGAAATTTCCCCTCGCGCCGTTCGCTCCATTGGGCGCGATGGAGGCCACCAACGGGGCCGACGTCCTGATCGCGGGCTGCGGCACCGGAGCGCACGCGATCGACATCGCACGACGGATCCGTGGCGCGCGCATGCTGGCGATCGACCTCAGCCGCGCGAGCCTCGCCTATGCGGCGCGCAAGACGCGCGAGCTCGGGCTCGCGATCGATTACGCGCAGGCCGATATCCTGCGGCTCGGCGCCATGAACAGGCCATTGAACGGCTCATTGGACGGTTCATGGGACGGCTCGTTCGACCTGATCGAGGCGAGCGGGGTCCTGCACCATATGGCCGATCCGTTCGCCGGCTGGCGCGTGCTGCTCGGACGGCTCAGGCCCGGCGGGGTCATGTCGGTCGGCCTTTACAGCAGTCTCGGCCGCGCCGAGATCAATGCGGCGCGTGCCTTCATCGCCGAGCGCGGATACCAGCCGCACGCTTCCGATATCCGACGCTGCCGCCAGGATCTCTTGGCGCTCCCGCCGCAGACGCCGGGACGGTCGGTGGTCCAATCGGGCGACTTCTATTCGCTGAGTGGATGCCGCGACCTCCTGTTTCACGTCCAGGAGCACCAGCACACGCTGCCGGAGATCGCGACATTCCTGGCCGACCAGGGGCTGCAATTCCTCGGCTTCGAGATCGATCGCCGCGTGCTGTCGGCCTATGTCGAGCGGCACCCGGACGATCCGGCGGGGCTCGATCTCGAACGCTGGCAGCGCTTCGAGGTCGATCATCCGGGCGTGTTCGCCGCGATGTACCAGTTCGCGGTGCAAAAGCGCTGACACATGTCCCGGCGAAGGGACCGCCGGTCGCCCGGTGTCAGCCGAGACCCCGCTGGCGCTCGCATTCGCCGATGAAGGCTGCGATGCTTGCAATCGTCTCCGGCTCGGCCAGCAATGGCGCGTGTCCCTGGTCGGGTACCTCGAGGATCGTCATCTCGTGCCGGCGTGCGCGCATGGCCGCAACCGTTCCCGCCGACAGGATGTCGGAGTTGGCGCCGCGAATCACCATCATCGGCACGTGGGCGAGGGCGTCGAACTGCGGCCACAGCGCCGGCAGCGGCTGGTCGGGATCGAAGGTCGCGAGTGTGCGCGCGAGCTGCGGATCGTAGGCGAGAACGAGGCGGCCGTCCTGCTCGTGCCAGGTCCGGCGCGCCGCCGCGCGCCAGTCGGCCTCACCAAGGCCAGGAAACCGGCCGCCGGACGTGCGGCGCAGAATTTCCGCGCCTTCGGCGACATCGCGCGGCTGCGGCAGCTTGCCGACATAGCTCTTGATCCGCACAAGGCCCTGCGGCTCGATCACCGGACCGATGTCGTTGAGCACCACGCCCGCGATCACGCTCGGGCGGACTGCGCCGAGCATCATCGTGATGAGCCCGCCGCGCGAGGTCCCGATGATCACGGCCGATGGAACGGCGCGCGCCGTGAGCACGGCGAGCACATCATCGAGCTCGACCGCGACCGAATAGTGCGCCGGATCCGAATCATGGTCGGACCGCCCGCGGCCGCGATAGTCGAGCGCGAGCACCCGCCGCGGACGGTTGGCGTCGCTTGCGAGCGCCGCGCCCAGCGTCTCGAAATCCTCCGCCGTGCGGGAGAGCCCCGGCAGGCACACGACCGGCAGGCCGCTCGCCGTGCGCTCGCCCCACTCGCGCACATGCAGGCGAAGGCCATCGGGCGCGGTCACGAAGTGGTCGGCGATGGCGGCCATGTCCCTGCGCATGCGATCGATGCCGGGCAGACCGGCATCACTCAGTCCGCCGGCGTTCCGCGGTGCAGGTCCGCTTCGATCGCCAGCCGCGCACTGCCGGCGAACTGGGCGCGATAGACCTGCAGGTTCTCGAGCACCCGCTCGACGTAATTGCGCGTCTCCGAGAATGGGATGCGCTCGACCCAATCGATCGGATCGACGCGCGGATCACGCGGATCGCCGTAGCGCTCGATCCATTCCTTCACCCGGCCGGCGCCGGCGTTGTAGCCCGCGAAGGCGAGGATGTAGGAGCCGCGGTAGCGCGCGATGTCATCGCCGAGCTCGGCCGCGCCCATCTGCATGTTGTAGACGTTGTCGTGCAGCAGGCGGTGCTGGTCGAAGGCGACGCCGAACTTCTTGGCGATGTAACGTCCGGCATCCGGCGTGACCTGCATCAGGCCGAGCGCCTTCGCGCTCGAGACGGTATTCGGATTGAACGCGCTCTCCTGGCGGGCGATGGAATAGACCACCGCCGGCTCAACGTTCGGGCCGATCGCGCTGTAGTGCGGCAGCCCGCCGACCGGAAACGCGAACGCATCGAACGGAAAACCGCGGCCGAGCGCGATCTTGCCGATCAGCAGGACCGAACGGGCGTCGCCGTGCTTTTCGGCGACCTCGGCGAGCATCGCGAGGCCGGCCTGGTCGGTCGACTTGTCGGCGAGGTCGGCGACCATCGGCGGGACCAGCCCGCGCTCGTCGACCGCGTAGAGGAGCTCGACCGCGCGCACGACCTCGAGCCGCGCCAGCGCCTCACGCCGTTCCGCGCTCGGTCTTGGCGGCAGCGCAAAGTCGAGCTCGCCGCGACCGAGGCGGGCGCGCGCCAGCTGGCCGTAATAGGCGGTGGAATAGCGCGCCGCGATCTCGTAATCGGCACGCGCCTCCTGCGGCTTGTTCTCGGCCTCGGCGGCGCGCCCGAGCCAGTAGCCGGCGCGCGAGATCGTGATCGGATTGGCGTTTCCCTCGGCGACGCGGGCGAAGTGCCGGCTCGCCAGCGCCGGCTCGTTGAGGAAGCGTAGCGCGATCCATCCGGCCGTGAACTCGCGATCGGCGCGGTAGTTCTCCTTCGCTGGCACGGCGGCGTCACGCACGACCGCGTAGGCGGTCTTGGCATCGCCGATGTCGAGGAGCTTGCGGGCGACGAGGCGCCGCTCGATCCACCACTCGTCGGTGTCGCCGAGCTCGGCGGCCTCGCGTGGCGCGCTCAGCATGATCGCGCCGGCCTCGGCGATCTTGTCGTGCTGGCGCAGCCAGCGGATGCGGGCGAAGATGTAGCCGGCGTCATGCCGCGCTTCGCTCGGCACGGCATCGAGCTGCGCCTTGGCATTGCTCGCATTGGCCATCACGGAGATGAGCGCCTTGGCGATCGCCGGCTGATCGCCGCCGAGCCGCCGCGCGGCGCGCAGTCCGGCATCGGCCGTCTCGCGCTGATAAAGGCTGCGGTTCATGCGCGCCTTGTCATCGGCGCGGGTGAGCAGATCGCCGAAGATGTCACGGGCCTGTCCCTCGATCTCCTCCGAGAAGTCGTCCGTGCGCCACGCTTCGCGCGCGAGCGCCTGGGCGCCGGCGCGGTCGCCATCGTTGAGCAGCGCGCGCGCGAGCGCGAAGCGGCCCTTGGCGCTGAGCGGCCGCGAATTGGCGAAATAGGCGCGCACGGTCGCGGACGGCGCACGTTCCTGCCACAGCATCGCCTCGGCGCGGCGGCGGAACATCACGAGGCTCGGCCAGCCCGGATTGGCGGTGATGAAGGCGTTGTAGCGGGTGAAATCGACCTCGTTGTCGTCGCTGCGCAGGATCACCCATTCGACGAGCTTGCGGGCGAGCGGATCCGTGATCTCGCGCTCGACTGCGGTCGCTGCGTCGATCTTGCCGGCGCGAACCAGCCCGATCGCCTGCTTGACGGCGTCGACATCGGCGCGCGGCGTCGTCGCGGTGCTCGCCTCGGCGAGCGGAATCCCGACCGATATCGGCGCCGCGTGGATGACCAGGGAGGACGGCTGCTCGACGTGAGCGGCGGCGGACGTCTGGCGCACCGGCAATGTGAGGCTGCGGGTCGCGAGCTTGACGGTCGGGCGTGCGTGCGGCGCGGGCACCTTGGGATGTTCGGCAGGGGCGGAGGTGAGCTTGGTGACCTTCTTGTCGGTGTGCGGCTTCTTCGCCTCGCGCTCGACGCTCGTCTTGACGTCGTGCTTGGTATCTTTCTTCGGATCTTTCTTCGGATCTTTCTGGGCCTCTTGCTTGACGTCTTTCTTGGGATCCTTCTTCGCGTCCCTCTTGGGGTCTTTCTTCACGTCCTTCTTGTCGTCTTTCTTGACGTCCTTATTGGCGTTCTTGGTGTCGGATTTGGTGGCCGACTTGTCGTCCGGCTTCGTTTCCGCGGCGGCGGCCGCGAGCGGCGCAAGAGTCATCACCGCCATGACGGCGGCCATGGCGGTCAGTCGACGCAAGAGCCGCGTCGTGCAGTGTCCCGTGGTCACAGGTCAGCGTCCTCCCGCCCGAGTCGCGATGCCTAACCGTATTGCTTTGATAAGATTGACGAAAGCCTAATCCGGGGAAAACGTGGCGATGTTGAGACGGAGTGCCGCGGAGAAGGGGGCGATGCGGTTGATTTCGGTCCGGAACCCCACATTCGCTTCACGAAAATCGTTAGGCGGCATCGCCGAAATTCGTTAGTCTCGGGAGAGAGAAAACGTTAACCGATAGGCGTTTCGCCCTTACTTGGTTCCGGGGATCCCATTCCGGGGAGAACAGAATGGCCGCCAAGACGAATTTCCGGGGTTCGTTCACCGCACTGGTGACGCCCTTCAAGAACGGTTCCGTCGACGAGCAGGCCTTCCGGGACCTCGTCGAGTGGCAGATCTCCGAGGGTACCAATGGGTTGGTTCCGGTCGGCACCACGGGCGAAAGCCCGACGCTGTCGCATGCGGAGCACAAGCAGGTGGTCGAGTGGTGCATCGACCAGGCAAAGAAGCGCGTGCCGGTGATCGCCGGCGCCGGCTCGAACTCGACCCGCGAGGCGGTCGAACTCGCCAAGCACGCCGAGGAGGCGGGCGCCGATGCGGTGCTGGTGGTGACCCCTTATTACAACAAGCCGACCCAAGAGGGCATGTACCAGCACTTCAAGGCGATCAACGACGCGATCGGCATTCCGATCATGATCTACAACATCCCGGCGCGCTCGGTGATCGACATGTCGGTCGAGACCATGACGCGGCTCTACGAGCTCGAGAACATCGCCGGCGTGAAGGACGCGACCGCCAGCATGGTGCGCGTGTCGCAGCAGCGGGCCGCCATGGGCGAGGGGTTCAACCAGCTCTCGGGCGAGGATGCGACCGCACTCGGTTTCATGGCGCATGGCGGCCATGGCTGCATCTCGGTCACCTCGAACGTCGCGCCGCGCCTGTGCGCCGAATTCCAGGGCGCGTGCCTGCGCGGCGATTTCGCGACGGCGCTCAAGCTGCAGGACAAGCTGATGCCGCTGCATCAGAACCTGTTCGTCGAGACGAGCCCGGCGCCGGTCAAATACGCGCTCTCGCTGCTCGGCAAGGCGTCCGATACGCTGCGCCTGCCGATGGTGTCGATCGGCGAGAAGTCGAAGGCCGTGGTGCGCGACGCCATGGTGCACGCCGGCCTCATCAACTGACGCGGCCGCGGCGCTCGCGCCGCAAGCTTGCTCCTGTTTCCGGGTTGTGCTCGGCTGTGTGTGTGTGGCCGCGGTCGCGCGTGCGGCGAACGCGATCGAACCCAGGGGAGGCGTCGATGTTGGAAGAATTCAAGAAATTCGCGATGCGCGGAAACGTCGTCGACCTCGCGGTCGGCGTGGTGATCGGCGCGGCCTTCGGCGCGATCGTCAACTCGCTGGTCGGCGACATCATCATGCCGATCATCGGCGCGGTCACGGGCGGGCTCGACTTCTCCAATTATTACATACCGCTCTCCTCCAAGGTCACGGCGGCCGCCCTGGCTGACGCGAAAAAACAAGGCGCCGTGCTGGCTTGGGGAAACTTTCTCACCATCCTGATCAATTTCATCATCATCGCCTTCGCGCTCTTCCTCGTCGTCAAGCTGATCAACAAGCTCTACAAGCCGGTAGCGGAGGCGCCGAAGGC
Organism: Xanthobacteraceae bacterium; assembly: GCA_035293985.1. Lineage (GTDB taxonomy): Bacteria > Pseudomonadota > Alphaproteobacteria > Rhizobiales > Xanthobacteraceae > JAVDCA01. The sequence continues at coordinate 420,189 of DATGLS010000048.1, read as the reverse complement.
GCCGCCCGCGGAGGTCGTGCTGCTCACGGAGATCCGCGATCTCCTGAAGAAATGAGTTCGCCGCCTGGCTTGGGCCGGCTCCGCCGGCCGAGCCACACGTGCAGGATCAGCCCGGCCGGCAGCACCAGCCCGATCACGATATGCGCGTCGCTCATCCAGCGGCGCAAGGTGTCGGAGCCCGCATAATAGAGCTCGAAGGCGCTCGCGATCAGCATCGCGTTGACCGCGATCATGGTCGGTCCTGTGAGGCGATTGCGCTTGCTGCGCCAGGCGCGTCGTACGTGCAGGGGGACGAGCGCGCCCAGCAACATCAGCGTCACCATCGCGGCACCGCCGTGCACCATCAGCACGTCGGCGGCGATCTCCTGCCACGGATCGGGGCTGAGGTGGTCCTTGCCCCAGTCGGCGAGCAGCCACACGGCGCCGGTCGCGACGAGGGTAGCGAATGCCGTATAGAGCGCGCGGCGAAACCACGGATCAAGCCGCACGGGCAGCCTGCCATGTCGGAGTGACGAGGATGGTGTCGTCCGGCCGCACGATGAGCGCGGCGGCAGCGAAATGCTCGAGCAGTGGCCCGGCGGCCTCGCCGGCGATCATTACGACCTTGGTGAGGGCATCCGCGAGCATGCAGGTCGGCGCGCGCACGCTCGCGCCGCACACGGTCCGCGCGGGGGCGCGGGTTTGCGGATCGATCACCGCCGGCAACGCCGCCGCCGCAGAGGCGAGCGGATCGAAGCGGCCGCCGCTCGACGCGAGCGCCTCGTCCCGGATCGCGATCGCGCCGAGCACCAGGCTCGGGTCGCGTGGATCGCGCAAATGGATCGTCTGCGCCGCCGTTCCGAACGCCGCGATGTCGCCGCCGGCGTCGACGAGCCCGCTCGCCGCACCGTGCGCCCGTAGAGCCTCGATCGCACAATCGACCGCGAACCCCTTGGCGATGCCGCCGAGGTCGATCCGCGTGCCCGGATGATGGAAGCGGACATCTCCATCGGGGAGCAGCTCGATCGCATCGCGCGGCGCCGGCCCGCCCGCCCGCGGCCAGCCGTTTCCGGTCGGCGGCAACAGGCCGAGAGCCTGCAGCACCGGCGCAAACGTGACATCGAAGGCGCCGCTCGAGCGGCGATTGAGGTCGAGCGCCGCCTCGAGAACGCGCCAGGTCCAGGGATCGACGCTCACCGGTCCGGCCGCGGCCCCGCGGTTGAGGCGGCTCACGTCGCTCGCCGGATCATGGAAGCTCATCAGGCGATGCACGCGCGCGACCGCCGCCATCGCCGCATCGACCGCGGCGGGGAGATCGCGGCAAGCCGGTCCCGCGCCCGCCGTGATGTCGACGAACGTGCCGAGCAGCGGGCAGGCGCGGCGGATGCTAGCGGACGCCATGGCCATAGAGGCTGAGGACTCGCTTCACGCCTTCGGCGACGTGATGCGACGACAGCGTCGCGCCGGAAATGTTGCGGATATCCCGGTCGACCTGCAACGGGCTTGCGCTCGTCTTGCCGACGAACTGCGCGAGCCAGCTCGCCTGGCGCACCTCGCCGCCGTAGGACTCGCGATATTGCAGGATATCGACGCGGTGGACCTGGCCGCCCGGATCGATCGCGACCGTGTAGTCGATGTACAGGTGCTTGCCGATCACCCGATCGAACACGAACAGGCCGATCACTCTCTCGCCGGCCTGCGCCTTCCACACGCGGCCGGCCTGCACCTCGACGAAGCGCGTCGCCGATGGAAACGCGAGCTTCTGCGCCTGCGCGAGGGAGAGATATTGCACGGCATGCGCCGCCGAGGTGACCGATACGAGCGCCGCCGCCGGCGCGGCCCATCTGATCCATTGCGACATGCTGTCTCCGCGGGATGTTAGAACAGGAATCCGACGCCGCCGAGCACCGAGTCCGCATTGGCGCCGGCCGGGTCGCGGTTGATCACCTTCTGGTAGGTCGCCTTGAGCACCAGCTTGGGGGACGGGAAGACCGCGACGCCGAGGTTGTGGAACTGCAGCTGGCCGGCGCCGGTCGGCGCGTTGACGTCGGTGCCGGCGAATCCGCCCGTCTGCAGGTTCTCGATCGTATAGCGATAGAACGGAACGGCTTCCCAGCTGCTGTTGAGGATCGTGCCCATCGGCACGTGGTAGGCGATCTCGCCCGAGGCGCCCCACATCGTGCGGCCCACATTGTTGGTCGGGTCGGTGTCGTTGTTGGCGCGCAGGTTGGCGGGATTGCCGAAGATCGCCTCCACGTACTCGCCCTTGAGCTCGAGCCCGGTGTCGGGCATGCGATAGCGGAATTCGCCGTCGAGCAAGGCGAGGCTGGTGCGGCCGAGAAAGTTGCCGAAATCGTCATGGGCGCCGCGCGGCGTGATGTTCGGCGAATAGTAGGCGCTCACGCTTGCGGCGAAGCCCGGCAGGAACGCCGGCGAGAAATCGAGCCGGCCGGACACCGCCATGGCGCTCGTCAGCTGGGAAAAATCGCCGAGCGGCGGATTGGAGAAGCTCAACCCGTCGAGGCCGTCGACGCCTGGGAAGTAGGCGGTGCCCGGCGGCGGCACGGTCTTGGCGTCGGTGCGGCCGTCGAAGGAATCGCCATAGTCCTCGTTGCTGGCGCTCAGCATCACCTGATACTTCAGCCCGTCCGCGATCGTGCCGTAGACGCTGGTGCCCGGAACCTTCCAGGTCGACGGAATGAGCCCGTTGTAGAGCTCCGGCCGCAGCACGCTGTAGAACTGGGTCGGCTCGTGATGCTGATTGGTCCAGCCGATCGGCACGAGATCGATGCCGGGCGCGCGCCAGTTGAACTGGTCGACGATCTTGAAGTCGATCCACATCTGCTCGATCTCGGCGGTGCCGTGCAGTTTGTCGTCGTTGTCGAAGCCGGACCCCGCGTGCTCGAACTCGATCTCGGCGTTGAAGATGATGTTGTCGGTGATCTGGTAAGTCGGCAGCAGCACCATGCGGCGGGCATCGAAGCCGTTCTGCCACTGGCCGCCGGCCGCCGGGTTCTGCGCGCTGCCGAAGAAGAACTCGCCATAGGCGCCGATGGTCAGGCCGGCGATCGGCGAATCGGCCACGCCCAGGATCGGTTTGTTGGGCTTGTCGGGCGGGGTTGCTGGGGCATCCGTTGCCGCCGGCGGCGCGGCGTTTGCTGGTGTCGCGGTTGCGGGCGCGGCCGTTGGTGGCGCGGCGGTCGTCGCGGCATAGGGGCCGGCCGGTGGCGTCGGCGCGTGTCGCTCGCGCGCGCTCGCCGGCGCCTTCTTCTGCTCCCGGAGCTGCGCCTCCAGCGACTTGATGCGCTGCTCCATCGCATCGAGCTTCTTGAGCAATGCCTCGTTCGATGCCGCCGGCGGAGGCGAGGCCGTCGTGTCGCCCGCGCGGGCGACACCCACGTCGAGGGCGAGGAGTGATGCGGTTGCCAGCAGGATGGCGGCGGGGCGGCGCGATGGGATGGCCATGGATTCCTCCGGATGTGCGAGGCGCAAGACTCCGCCCGTCGGGTGGCGAATGCGGAAAGTAATAGGGGGGCGATGTCTGTGGGTTGCAAGACAAGAATCAAGCTTTAGAGATAATGTAAGTTGGTAATGTGCCCGGTTGTGCTTTAGAACCAAGCTAAAGACTTGCTGTTTATTTGGATTTAGAACAATGAAAAACTGTATCGCGCCCCGGCCTTGTCGGCGGCCGCGGTGGTGACTAGACAACGCGGCGACGCTGGAGGGACGTTGCATCCCCCGGCGATTCCAACGAGGCTTCGCCGATGGCGGACAAGAAGGAGCGGCCGCAGAAGGTCGTGGCCGACAATCGGCGGGCGCGGTTCAACTACGAGATCGGCGAGGTCTTCGAGGCCGGCATCGCGCTGACCGGGACCGAGGTGAAATCGCTGCGCCAGGGCCGCGCGACGATCGCGGAGTCCTACGCCGATACGCGCGACGGCGAGATCTGGCTGGTCAACGCCAACATTCCCGAATACGTGCAGGCGAGCCGCTTCAACCACGCGCCGAAACGGCCGCGCAAGCTGCTGCTGCACCGCCGCCAGATCGACAAGCTTGCCGGCGGTGTCGAGCGCGACGGCATGACGATCGTGCCGCTGAAGATGTATTTCAACGACAAGGGCCGCGCCAAGGTCGAGGTCGCGCTCGCGCGCGGCAAGAAGCTGCACGACAAGCGCGAGACCGAGAAGAAGCGCACCTGGGAGCGCGAGAAGGGCCGGCTGATGCGGCTCAAGGGGTGAACGTCATGGCCAAGATCATGGCATTGCCGACGCGGCTCGATCACTGTGTCATCCATGTCGCCGAGTGGGAGCGCTCGAATGCGTTCTATCGCGACGTGCTCGGCGCCGAGCTGGTAGCGCGGCCCGCCGGCTTCGCGTACCGGTTCGGCGACAAGCAGCTCAACGTGCACGGGCCGGGCGTCAAGCCGGCCGAGGTGGCGCGGCTGCCGGTGCAACCGGGCAACAGCGACCTCTGCTTCGAGTGGGCTGGTCCGATCGCCGACGCTGTCGCGCACCTGCAACGCCACGGCATCAAGATCGAAGCCGGCCCGATGGAGCGCTTCGGCGCCAAGGGCCGCGGCACCAGCGTCTACTTCCGCGATCCGGATGGATCGCTGATGGAGTTCATGTCCTACGCAGGCCGGGGCTGAGGTCCGCCGGTACATGCGGTTATCGCATGTGAGGTGAGCACGACGCCTGCGCTCCCTCTCCTGCGAAGAGCGGGGGGCAGGAGCACACACGCCCTGCTCAGTCATTTAGGTGCGCTCGAACCTTGCTGAACACCGCGCGGAACATCTCCGGCGTCAACCTTCCCGTGTTGGTGTTGTAGCGCGAGCAATGATAGCTGCCGAACAGCATCACCTTGCCGGCCTGGTGCGCGCCGGCGTGGGTGAATGGCATGCGCGAGCGCTTCTCGCCCAGTGCGACCACCGCACTGTCATGCGCGATGCGGCCGAGCGCGACGACCGCGGCGAGGCGCGGCATCTCGGCGAGCGCCGCGGCGAGAAATGGGCGACAGGTGTTGATCTCGTCCGGCGTCGGTTTGTTCTCCGGCGGCACGCACGAGACCGCATTGGCGATGCGGCAGTCGACGAGGGTGAGCCCGTCGTCGGTCCGCGCTTCATAGTTTCCGCGCGCGAAGCCGAACTCGATCAGCGTGGCGTAGAGGAGGTCGCCGGCGTAATCGCCGGTGAAGGGGCGGCCGGTGCGGTTGGCGCCGCGCAGTCCCGGCGCGAGGCCGACGATCAGCAGGCGTGCATCAGTCGGCCCGAACGCCGGCACCGGCCCGTTGAACCAAGCCGGCTCGCGTGCCCGCCATTCCTCGCGGAAGGCGACCAGACGGGGGCAGCGCGGGCAGTCATGCCCGGGCTCGGAGGCCCGCGCCGTCATCTATGATGATCCTAATCCTCGAAGTCGTCGTCGTCCCCCGCGTCGGCGGTCGCGCGTTGCGGCGCCGTGCTGCGCTGGAGGAACTGCGGGGTGTGGCTGCCGTGGCGGGGCTCGCGCGGTTCACGCGGCGTGCGCTCGGACGGGTCGCGTCCGATCTTCGGCTGCAGCTCGACGATGTCGAGAAAGACGTCGGCCTGGCGGCGCAACTCGTCGGCGACCATCGGCGGCTGGGTCGAGATGGTCGAGACGACGGTCACGCGCACGCCGCGCCGCTGCACCGCCTCCACCAGCGAGCGAAAGTCGCCGTCGCCGGAGAACAGCACCATCTGGTCGATGTGACCGGCGATCTCCATGGCATCGACGGCAAGCTCGATATCCATGTTGCCCTTGACCTTGCGTCGCCCGGTCTGGTCGACGAATTCCTTGGTGGCCTTGGTCACCACCGTGTAGCCGTTGTAGTCGAGCCAATCGATCAGCGGACGAATCGACGAGTATTCCTGATCCTCGACCACGGCCGTGTAATAGAACGCCCGCAGCAAGTAGCCGCGGGACTGGAACTCGCGCAGCAGCCGCTTGTAGTCGATGTCGAAGCCCAGCGACTTTGCGGTGGCGTATAGGTTGGCGCCGTCAATGAACAGAGCGATTTTTTCAGCTGGGACTGACATGTCGGGGTTCTCGTCTTCTGCTTCTTGTTGCTTGCTAGCGTTGCTTCAGGTTCGTGGCGAACTCTTGTTCTTTCGAACAGGGTAGCAGCCGGGCAGGCCGGGCATTTCCGGCGATTCCGGTGCTGCGGTGGCAATTGTGTACGGCGCCAAGGGCCGTCTGCAAGGGAACTTACGAGTGGGCCGCCACATTGGCTCTGCGACACCCCGGCGCGGCCACCCGCAATCATAGTATGGCGGCAAGCACCGTTCCCAAGTGGTCCGTAACAGAGCTTTCCGCGGCCGCCAAGTGTTAATTGAAATGTAAATCGCCGTGAATTGCCGCATCAGGGAGCCTTGCGTTCGGCGCGGGAGCACGATACCTAGCGGCAACACCCCTCCACAGGAGCGACAGACCGATGGCCCGCGTCACGGTTGAGGACTGCATCGACAAGGTCGACAACCGCTTCGACCTCGTGCTGCTCGCGAGCCATCGCGCGCGCATGATCTCGTCCGGGTCGCAGATCACGATCGATCGCGACAATGACAAGAACCCGGTCGTGGCGCTGCGCGAGATCGCCGACGAGACCATCTCGCCCGGCGATCTCAAGGAAGATCTGATCCACTCGCTGCAGAAATACGTCGAGGTGGATGAGCCAGAGCCCGAGGCCATGCCGCTGATCGGCTCGCCCGGCGCCGGCGTCGACGCCGACGACACCGAGGTGGTCGCCGACCGGATGACCGAGGAGGAGCTGCTCAAGGGGCTGGAAGGCCTCGCCCCGCCCGAGGAGAAGCCCGAGCCGGTCGAGCCGGACGACGAGGAATAGGCTTTTTGCAATGTGAGCGCGGCGGCCCGGTATGAATCCGGGCCGCTTTTTTGCCTTCGGGGCCGCGCCGCGGGGCCAAATTATTGCCCTTTGTTAACCGTGAGTTCGGCCATAATTGTGCTACTCTAGGCCGGCGCTGGCGCGTTCGGGGTGTGCCCGCCGCGCGCCGAGCTAGTTTGATGGCATTTTGCCGGCGATCCGGTAGCCGCGCGGAGCAGGTCCGGGGCACGTCGTCGCCGCGGAATGCTCGTGGGTGGTCATGGCGCATACCGATCTGCCCCGGATGCAACATCAGCCGCGCGGACGCGCGCAGATCGAGCGCGCCCGTCAGCGCGCGTCTCAGGCTGGGTCCAACGTAGCGTCCGAGCCGGCCGAGCCGGCGCCCCGGGCCCGCGCCCCGATGATGCGCCAGTACGAGCTCGTCGACCGCGTCCGCAAGTACAATCCCAACACCAACGAGGACCTGCTCAACCGCGCCTACGTCTACGCCATGCGGGCGCACGGCGAGCAGCTGCGCGCCTCGGGCGACCCGTATTTCTCACACCCGCTCGAGGTGGCCGCGATCCTGACCGATCTCAAGGTCGACGATGCGACCATCGTGGCGGCGCTGCTGCACGACACGATCGAGGACACCGAGGCGACGCGCGCCGAGATCGATCAGCTGTTCGGCAAGGACATCGGCCACCTGGTCGAGGGCCTGACCAAGCTCAAGCGCCTCGACCTCGTCACTCGCGAAGCCAAGCAAGCGGAAAATCTGCGCAAGCTGCTGCTCGCGATAGCCGAGGACGTACGCGTCCTCCTGGTCAAGCTCGCCGACCGCCTGCACAACATGCGCACCCTCGATCACATGGCGGCGGCCTCGCGCAAGCGCAGCGCCGAGGAGACGATCGACATCTACGCGCCGCTCGCGGCGCGCATCGGCATGTACGAGATGCGCGAGGAGCTCGAGAACCTGGCGTTCCGCGAGCTCAACCCCGACGCCTACCGGGTGATCAGCGGGCGGCTCGACGACCTCGCGATGCGCAACCGCGGCATGATCGGCGACATCGAGGACCAGCTCACCAAGCAGCTTGCTGACAGCGGCATAATGGCGACCGTGCTGCACCGGCGCAAACGCGCCTATTCGGTGTGGCGCAAGATGGAGCGCAAGGCGGTCGGATTCGAGCAGCTGTCCGACATCTTCGGCTTCCGCGTGGTCGTGCGCACCGTGCCGGAGTGTTATCGGGCGCTCGGCATCGTCCACACCACCTGGCCGGTCGTGCCCGGGCGCTTCAAGGACTACATCTCGACGCCCAAGCAGAACGACTATCGCTCGCTCCACACCACCGTGATCGGCCCCGGCAAGCAGCGGGTCGAGCTGCAGATCCGCACCGTCGACATGGACCAGGTCGCCGAGTACGGCATCGCGGCGCACGCCCTCTACAAGGACGAGATCGGCTCGCCCAACGAGCTGCTCTCGCGCGAGTCGAACGCCTATGCGTGGCTGCGCCGCACCATCGCGCAGCTTGCCGAGGGCTCGAACGCGGAGGATTTCCTCGAGCACACCAAGCTCGAGCTCTTCCACGATCAGGTTTTCTGCTTCACGCCCAAGGGCAAGCTGATCGCGCTGCCGCGCCGGGCGACGCCGATCGATTTCGCCTACGCGGTGCACACCGACGTCGGCAATCACGCGATCGGCTGCAAGATCAACGGCAAGATCGCGCCGCTGATGTCCGAGCTCGCCAACGGCGACGAGGTCGAGATCCTGATCTCGAAGGCGCAGATCGCGCCGCCGACGGCCTGGGAGTCTCTCGTCGTCACCGGCAAGGCGCGCGCCGCGATGCGCCGGGCCACCCGCGCCGCCGTGCGGGCGCAATATGCCGAGCTCGGGCGCACCATGGTCGAGCGGCTGTGCAAGCGCGCCAAGCGCGAATATTCCGACGAGAAGCTCGAGGGTGCGCTCACGCGCCTCGCCCGCACCTCGATCGACGAGGTGTTCGCCTCGGTCGGGCGCGGCGAGATGCGCGCCTCCGACGCGGTGCGGGCGATGTATCCCGACTACAAGGACGAGCGCGCCGTCTCGGCCCCGCCCAAGAGCGAGAGCGGCTGGTTCGGCATGCGCTTCGGCAAGGCCGTGAAGTTCAAGGTGCCGAGCGGCACCGCCGACAGCATCCCGATCCGCGGCATCAACAGCGAGCTGCCGGTGCGCTTTGCGCCGAACGGCGGCGCCGTGCCGGGCGACCGCATCGTCGGCATCATGACGCCGGGCGAGGGCATCACGATCTATCCGATCCAGTCGCCGACCCTGCAGCAATACGAGGACGAGCCGGAGCGCTGGCTCGACGTGCGCTGGGACGTCGACGAGGGCACGCCGCACCGCTTCCCGGCCCGGCTCGCGGTGCAATCGCTCAACGAGCCCGGCACGCTCGCCCAGGTCGCCCAGGTGATCGCCGAGCACGACGGCAACATCGACAACGTCCACATGGAGCGCCAGTCGCCCGACTTCACCTCGCTGACGATCGACCTCGAGGTGTACGACCTCAAGCATCTGACCGCGATCATCTCGCAGCTGCGGGCGAAGGCGGTGGTCGCCAAGGTCGAGCGGGTGACGGAGTAGGGCGAAGGGCGCTCAGCTGCGGGCGTCGCGTATCGTCGAGAGAGTCTATCCCTCGCGGCGTGCGCGAGACCCAGCTCGGACTCCGAGCGAAGCCACTGAATAGCGGGGATAGATCAAATCCCGCTTGCGTTTCCGGCGCGAGCGGCGCATGGCAGTAAGTGCAGAGTTCAGAGATCGCGCCCGAACGCCAAGAGGCGGTCGGGCGTTTGCTCTTGCGTCGTGACGTCTTGATACGAAGACCCCGAACCGGCGTCTGGACTTCCTGTTATTTCCTGATTGATCCCTGTTGTCGCCACTGTTCTCGATTGTTTTCCCTCGGTGGCATTTTTTCCACGCTGATTCAAGGCATTACATTGTATTTCGCCGCACTTCTTCCCCTGTAAATCGCCTGTATTTTTTGTTTTTATTTTTGCGGCGGCGCGTGGGGCGGAAGCCCGGCTTGGTGGCGACTCATCGGGGACCGACGGCAACCCGCGAAGCACAGGATCGGCAAGGTCATCCGCCTAAATGCGGTCTGCAAATTGTGTAGGATCGCGGCGGCCCGCGAAGGTTCCGGAGCCGCAGGGGAGCCCCCGATGCAGCGCGTCACCGTCACGCTCGACGATGAGCTCATGGCCGACCTCGACCGCATCATCGCGGCGCGCGGCTACCAGAACCGCTCTGAGGCGATCCGCGATCTCGCCCGCGCCGGCATCCGCGAGGCCGCGCAGGATATCGGCGAGAAGCGCGAGTGCGTGGCGGCGCTGGTCTACGTCTACGACCATGCGGCGCGCGAGCTGTCGAAGCGCCTGGTGCAGAATTTTCACGGTCATCACGAAATGTCGCTTGCGACCCTGCACGTCCATCTCGACAATGACAGCTGCATGGAGGTGACCGTGCTCAAAGGAGGGGCGCGCGAGGTGCAGCATTTCGCCGGCCACATCATCGCCGAGCGCGGCGTGCGGCACGGCCGCGTGGTGATGATTCCGTCCGAGCCGGAGGCGGGCCCGGGGCACGGCCACGCGCGCATGTTCCACCGCCACGCCTGAAACCACATCATGCCCGACCGCCCCCCCGTCCGCCTCGGCATCAACATCGATCACGTCGCGACGCTGCGCAACGCGCGCGGCGGGCGGCTTCCCGATCCGCTGCGCGCCGCCGAGATCGCGATCGCGGCCGGCGCCGACGGCATCACGGCGCATCTGCGCGAGGATCGCCGCCACATCCGCGACGAGGACGTGGCGAGGCTCATGGCCCGCATCACCAGGCCGCTCAACCTCGAGATGGCGGCGACGCCGGAGATGACCGAGATCGCGCTGCGCACACGCCCGCACGCCGCCTGCATCGTGCCGGAGCGGCGCGAGGAGCGCACCACCGAGGGCGGCCTCGACGTCGTCGGCGGGCACAAGCAGGTGGCGCCGGTGGTGAGCGCCCTGAAACGGGCCGGCATTCGCGTCTCGCTGTTCATCGCCGCGGATCGCGCGCAGATCGAGGCGGCTGCCGACATCGGGGCCCCGGTGATCGAGATCCACACCGGTGCCTGGTGCGAGGCGATTGCGGCCGGCGAGCAGGCGGCCGCCGCGGCCGAGTTCGCTCGCATCAAGGCGGGCGCGACGACGGCGGCGCGGCTCGGCCTCGAGGTGCATGCCGGGCACGGGTTGGATTTCCCGACTGCCGAGGCGATCTGCGCGTTGCCTGAGATCGTCGAGCTCAACATCGGCCATTTTCTCGTCGGGGAGGCGGTCTTCGCCGGGCTCGCGGCGGTCGTGGCGCAGATGCGCGACGCCATGGCGCGTGGTCGCGGCGGAAGCGATGGGACGCGATGATCTTACGACGAGCTTCAATGATACAGCGATGATTCTTGGCATCGGCACCGATCTCGTCGACATCCGCCGCATCGAGCAGACGATCGAGCGGCACGGGGATCGCTTCATCAAGCGCATCTACACCGAGATCGAGCGCGCCCGCGCCGAGCGCAAGGCGAACCGTATCGACACCTATGCGAAACGCTTTGCCGCCAAGGAGGCGTGTGCCAAGGCGCTCGGCACCGGCTTTCGCAACGGCGTCTTCTTCCGCGACATGGGGGTGGTCAACCTGCCGTCCGGCAAACCGACCCTGCGGCTCACCGGTGGCGCGCTCGAGCGGCTGCAGGCGATCACGCCCGACGGTTACGAGGCGCAGATCGACCTTGCGCTGACCGACGAGTACCCGCTGGCGCAGGCCTTCGTGGTGATCTCGGCCGTGCCGCGCAAGCCGTCTGGCGCAGCATCGGCTTGATTGCGCCGGTGGACGCGAGCGGCTACAACGACCCGCGAATTTCCGCAGCCCCGGCGGCTGCGGCGAGGGTGGGTCCGACGCGGCGTAAGTATCTGACACAATACGTCTTTCGCGCCGAGCGCAGCCCCGCCGCAGGTCGATCGGCGGGCTGCGGGCGGTGTGGGTCTGTGGGCCGGCCCGTGCGGCCAGGGACGGAAACGAAGGGGCGAGCGGCGGGGTGGCGGCGAGCACGAGAGGCCAATGAGCGTGGCGAGCCAGGAAGAAGAGCATCAGGCCAAGGCGCCCGACGACATCCAGCAGGAGAGCGCGTTTGCCGAGACCCTGCGAGTCATCATCCATGCGGTGATCATCGCGATCGTCATCCGCACCTTCGTTTTTCAGCCGTTCTTCATTCCGTCCGAGTCGATGGAATCGACTCTGCTGGTCGGCGATTACCTGTTCGTCTCCAAGTTCTCCTACGGCTTCACCCACTTCTCGCTGCCGTGGTCGCCGCGGCTCTTTTCCGGCCGCATTTTTGCGTCGCAGCCGCAGCGCGGCGATGTGGTCGTCTTCCGCCTGCCGCGCGAGGACGACGTCGACTACATCAAGCGCGTCATCGGATTGCCGGGTGACCGCATCCAGATGAAGAATGGCGTGCTCAATATCAATGATGTGCCGGTCAAGCGCGAGCCGCTCCCCGACTATGTCGACGAGGATACCGGCCGCTCGATCAAGCGCTGGCGCGAGACGCTGCCGAACGGCGTGAGCTACAACACGCTCGACCTTTATGAGAACGGGCAGCTCGACACGACCCAGGTCTTCACGGTTCCGCCCGGCCACTACTTCATGATGGGCGACAACCGCGACGACTCGACCGACAGTCGCGTCTCGCCGGAGGATCACGGCGTCGGCTTCGTGCCGTTCGAGAACCTGATCGGCCGTGCCAAGGTCATCTTCTTCTCAGTGGGCCATGCCGAGCCCGCCTGGCATTTCTGGGCCTGGCCGTGGACATTGCGTTGGAGCCGGCTGTTTACGATCGTGCGATGAGCCGCAAGACCAAGGGACGCAAGGAACTGGAAGAGCGGATCGGCCACAGCTTCGCCGAGAAGACGCTGCTCGACAGCGCGCTCACGCATATCTCGGCCCTGTCCGGCAAGAGCCGCGCCGGCAGCTATCAGCGGCTGGAATTCCTCGGCGATCACGTGCTCGGCCTTGTCGTGTCCGACATGCTCTATCGCGCCTTTCCTACGGCGGACGAGGGCGAGCTGTCGCGCCGGCTCGCTGATCTGGTGCGTCGCGAGAGCTGCGCCGACGTCGCGCGCACCCTCGATCTCGGCGCCGTCATCAAGCTCGGCGCCTCGGAGGCGAACGCCGGCGGCCGGGTGCGGCTCGCGATCCTCGCCGACGTGTGCGAGGCGCTGATCGGCGCAGTTTTCATCGATGGCGGCTATGCGGCGGCCGCGACCATGATCGAGCGGCTGTGGAGCGAGCGCATGCGCACGCCGGCGCGGCCGCTGCGCGATCCCAAGACGGTGCTGCAGGAATGGGCGCAGGCGCGCGGCCTGCCGACCCCGTCATACCGCGAGGTCGAGCGCACCGGCCCGCATCACGATCCGGAATTCCGCATCTCGGTCGCGCTGCCCGACCTCAAGCCCGCCGAAGGCATCGGCCGCTCCAAGCGCGCCGCCGAGCAGGCCGCCGCCGCCGCGATGCTGGCGCGCGAGGGCGTGGAAGCAGCAATAGAAGTGGCGAATGGCGAGTAGCGAATGGCGAACTAGCGAATAGAAACATGTTGCCCTCGGCCACCTTTCCCTGTTCCCTATTCGCTATTCGCCATTCGCGACGGCGGCACGCCGCCCGATGACCGAAACCTCACCCGACACCCGTTGCGCTTTCGTCGCGCTGATCGGCGCGCCGAACGTCGGCAAGTCGACGCTCGTCAACGCGCTGGTCGGCAGCAAGGTCACGATCGTCAGCCCCAAGGTGCAGACGACGCGCACGCTGGTGCGCGGGATTGCGATCGAGGGATCGGCGCAGCTCGTCTTCGTCGACACACCCGGCATCTTTGCCCCGCGTCGCCGGCTCGACCGCGCCATGGTGACGACGGCGTGGACCGGCGCGCACGACGCCGACCTCGTGGCGCTGATGATCGATGCCAAGCTCGGCATCGATGACGGCGCTGACGCAATTCTTACGAAGCTCCAGGACGTCGCGGCGCGCAAGATCCTGATTCTCAATAAGGTCGACCTCGTCGCCAAGCCCGGCCTGCTCGCGCTGACGCAAGACGCAAATGCGCGCGGTGAGTTCGCCGCCACCTTCATGGTGTCGGCGCTCTCGGGCGACGGCGTCGGTGAGGTCAGAGCCTGGCTTGCCGCAAATGCGCCGCAAGGGCCGTGGCACTATCCGGAGGATCAGATCTCGGACGCGCCGCTGCGTTCGCTCGCGGCCGAAATCACACGTGAACAGTTGTTCAACCGGCTGCACCAGGAGCTGCCCTATCGCTCGACCGTCGAGACCGATGTCTGGAAAGAGCTGCGCGGCGGGGCGGTGCGCATCGAGCAGACGATCTACGTGGAGCGCGAAAGCCAGCGCAAGATCGTGCTCGGCAAGGGCGGCGCCTCGATCAAGGCGATCGGAGCGGCAGCGCGCGCCGAGATCGCGACGATCATCGAGCAACCGGTGCATCTTTTTCTGTTCGTCAAAGTGCGGGAGGACTGGGGCGACGACCCGGAGCGTTACCGCGAAATGGGATTGGAATTTCCGCGCGAGTGAGACAACACGCCACGTTAGCGACGCAAGCGATACAGGATCATATCCGCGCCACACGGGGCAGCGGGGCATCCAATTTGGAGGCTGTCGTCCTGGTTGGAAGGGCGATGCGCAACGGAGGGAGTTAGCCGCGATCCATGACCCACACCCGACGGATTCTGTTCGCGCTCGCCGCGCTCTGCGGCCTGGCGACGCTCGCCACGGCGCAAACGCCGACCCCGGCGCCAACGCAGACGCCACCGCCGGCGCAGGCGCCGAACCCGGCGCCCGCCCAGACGCCTAAGCCGGCGGCGGTGCCGAGCACCGGAGAGGCACCGAAGTGGCCGGTCCTGCACACCGAGCAGGAATACATCGACGCGGTGAACCGTCCGAGCACGCTCGACGTCAAGGATCCGATGGCAGTGTTCGATTTCGTGTTCTCGACGCTCCCCGACCACGTCAAGGTCTATCCGACCGAGAACTACTATTACTTCACCTTCATCAACGACGGCGCGCCCTATGACGGAAACATCCGCCTCGACGCCAGCAACCGCGATCAGGGCAAGCTGATCTTCGCCTATTCGGAGGATCTCGAGGAATGGCGCGACGAGACGCCGGTGCAGCACGTGATCCTCGACGAATCGCAGGGCGTGAAGCTCGAGAAGGTGGCGAACCTCGTCTATAAGGCGACCTACAAGGGCAAGAGCGTCGTGTTCGAGCTCAACGACCTGTCCAACGTCAGGCCGCCGGCGTCCGCCCTCGCGCCGGACGAGGAGTTCATCGGCCCGAGCTTCGATGAGTCCGGCATCCGCTTTTTTCTGGTGTTCGACAAGCGGCTGAAGATCTTTCACTTCATCCTCGACGAGACCGTCAAGGTCGCCGACCAGCTCGAGGCGACCCATCTGAGCGACCGGATCGTCATCGGCAAACGCACCGGTTTCGCCTTCTACCGCGACCATTTGCGCGATCGGAAGATCATGATCGGCGCGTTCGAGGGTAACATGGTCACCAACAGCTACTTCGACGGGCCGTTCGACCAGCTGCCCGATAATTTCCTCCAGGGCGACATGCTCAAGGACGCCATCATCGCGGCCGCGCCCGACATGAAGGGCAAGGTCGATCGCTTCGGCGCCTGGGGCGACGGCTCCGAGCGCTTCGCGGTCGACCCCTATGTGCCGTTCCGTGCCGTCGACGACCTCTCCATGTTCGATCGCTGCGCCAAACTGCGCCAGCACGAGCCGAACAAGTACTACCTGTGCTTTGCGATCGACTACGATCGCGCGCATCATCCGTATCTGCGCGGGCTCGCCGACATCAAGTCGCCGCGCGCCCGCCGACACAGCGTGCGCAACTGAACGCGCGAGGCGAGGGGCATCGAGGCAGGATGGACGGCACGATGGGCGGCAGGCTCCGGCTGCGCGCCGCCGCGATCGGCGCGTTGGCGCTCGCCGCGGCCTGGTGCGCGGGTCCGGCCGCGGCCACCGCGCTGCATCCGCTCGATCCGCTCGATGCCGACGAGCTCGCGACCGTCGCGGCGGTGCTCAAGAAGAGCGGGCGCTTCTCCGCTGGCACCAATTTCGCCTGGGTGCGGCTCGACGAGCCGGCCAAGGCGCTGGTGCATGCGTTCAAGCCGGGGATGGATTTCCCGCGTCGCGCCTCGCTCGACGCGATCGACTATTCGCAGAAAAAGGCGTTCGCGGTCGTCGTCGACGTCAAGGCGAAGCAGATCGTCTCGGTGACCGATCTCGCCGGCGCCCAGCCGGGCCTCACCGACCGCGACACCGATATCGCAACCGAGATCATCGATGCCGATCCCCGCATCAAGGCGGCACTGATCGCGCACGGCTTGAAGATCCCGGGCAAGGTTTCGGATTCGGTCGGCGTTCAGTTTGCGCCGATCGGCCATGATCCGAGCGTCGACCAGCACGCGTCGCGCTTCGTGCGCGCGTTCTTCGGCTCCGACCAGGACGCGATCAACGGATTCAGCCCGTTCGTCGACGGCGTCATGGCGATCGTCGACATCTATGCCCGGCAGGTCGTCCGGTTCGAGGACAATGCCGGCGTGCCGTCGGTGCACGTGCCGCACGACATTTTCGACCGAAGGGTTCGCGGCCCCTCGGAGCGCACGCCGCGCCTGCCGCGCATCCGTGGGGGCCGGGACTTCACGGTCGCGCACAACGTCGTCACCTGGCACGACTGGCAATTCCGCTACGGCTTCAACCCGCGCGAAGGGCTCGTGCTCTATCAGGTGGCGTTCGACGACCAGGGGCGCAAACGGCCGATCCTCTACCGCGGATCGGTGTCCGAGATCGCGACCGCCTATGGCGATGCGAGCCCGTTCTGGTCGTGGCTCGAGCTGTTCGACGAGGGCGTGTTCGGCATCGGCGCCTCGGCGGTCGCGGTCGAGGCGGGCCGCGAGGTACCGGCGAATGCCCTGTTGCTCGACCCGGTGCTCGCCGACACCGAGAAACCTGCGTTCGCGGCGCGCCAGCCTCGCCGCATCTACGTCTACGAGCGCGATGGCGGCAATCTTCTCTACTACGCGCAGGGCGAGCTCACGTTCCACGCCCGCGCGACGGAGCTCGTGATCGGCACGATCGCGAGCTTCGGCAACTACGCCTACGGGCTCAACTGGGTGTTCAAGCAGGACGGCACCTTCGCGTTCGAGGTGACGCTCGCGGGCGAGGTCATGACCAAGTTCGTGCCCGCGTCCGATTGCACCGTGTGCCGCGCTGTGGCGGCCGGGCCTGGGCCCGGCGGCGAGAGCCGCACCTATGTCGCGCAGGGCGACGAGCGCGACGGAACGCGGGTCGATCCGCATCTCGTCGCCGCCAATCATCAGCATTGGTTCAACCTGCGGCTCGATTTCGACATCGATGGGCCGGCCAATGCCGTGATGGAGAACAACCTCGTGCACACGGGCGCCGATGCGCATCCCGGCGCCGATGCACATCATGCCGTCGCCGCGGGCGCCGGCCGCGGCTTTTCGGCAAGCCACACGGTGTTCGGCCGCGCCGTCGACGCCAAGCGCGACATGAACGATGAAACCGCGCGCACCTGGACGGTCTACAATCCGGCGGCGACGAGCCATGAAGGCCGCCCGTCGGGCTACACGCTCGTGCCGATGGAAAACACGATGACGGTCTTTCCCCCTGACCGCGCCGCCGGAACGGCAGGCTTCACGTTCCATCATTTCTGGGTCACGCCTTATCGCGATCACCAGATCCATGCGGCCGGCGCCTATCCGAATGGCGCAGGGCCGGACGATGCGGATACGCTCGAGCACTATGCCGACGGCGCTTCCATTTACGACAAGGACGTCGTCGTCTGGTATTCGCTCGGCATGACGCATTTCCCCCGCGTCGAGGACTATCCGATCATGTCGAACGACCGGCTCGTGGTCACGTTCCGTCCGGATGGTTTTTTCACCCGCAACCGAGCCCTGCCGCTCGGCGAGGTCGACGGCGAGCGCTCGCATCGTCGATAGAGCAGCTCCGTCACTGCGAGGCGACCGTAGGTCGCCGAAGCAATCTCGATCCGCGCGCTCATCAGCCTGCGGATCGGGATTGCTTCGCTTCGCTCGCAAAAAAGCCCGGCCGCATCGCGCGGCCGGGCTCTGTCGAAACCTATTGGGGCCAGGTGCCGATCAGCACCAGTGCCACCAGCTCCGCCAACGGACGTGGCAACGGCCGCCGCCACCGCGGCTGCCCCAACGCCAGTGGCTCCGCCAGCGGCCGTGCCAGCCGACCTGCGTGACGTTGCTGTTGTTCATGTCGGTGAGCTGCTGCAGCACCGTGTTGTTGACCGGCGCGGCCGACGTGGTCGACGCGCCGACGAATCCCATCCCGGCGACAACCAATGACGCAATCAAGATTTTGCGCATGCGCTTCTCCTCTCGTTGACTTTCTTGGACTTGGTGGGGGGGGGTCCCAAGAACTCCGACTTGACCGGAGCAGCGGCAAGTTAATCTGAAATCGCCTGAACGGCTAGGCTCTATTTGGTTCATCTGCCGTTCATCTTAACTTCGAGGATACATCGCCTGCCGACGAGGAGAAGGCGGCGGCTCGCCGGACGCCGCGGATGAAATTTCGGCGACGGTGATGCCGGCGGGCCCTGCAAAAATGCTGAGATTCACGGTATCGATCGCCGCGAGCATTGCTGCGGTGCAAAAGGCTGACGGTCGACGGTCGACCGTAATAGATTGGGCCGGACCATGGAGTGGACCGACATCGGGATCGTGCTTGGCACGCGCCGGCACGGGGAGGCGAACGCCATCCTCGAGCTGATGACGCGCGAGCACGGCCGCCATCTCGGCCTCGTCCGCGGCGGCGCCGGTACGCGCCTCAAGCCGGTGCTGCAGCCCGGCAACTCGGTGATGGCGACCTGGAGGGCCCGGCTCGAGGAGCATCTCGGTTATTACACGGTCGAGGGCGTCGACCTGCGCGCCGCCTCGTTCCTCTCCGTCGCACACGCCCTCTACGGCGTAACGCACCTTGCGGCGCTCGCGCGCCTGTTGCCGGAGCGCGACCCGCACGAGTCCGTGTACGAGACGCTCAACGACTTGCTCGACCAGCTCGGCGACGCCGCGACGGTCGCCGTATTGGCGGCGCGCTTCGAGCTGCAGCTTCTCGCCGAGCTCGGCTTCGGGCTCGATCTGTCGTCGTGCGCCGCGACCGGGGCGCTCGGCGACCTCGTCTACGTGTCGCCGAAATCCGGCCGCGCCGTCTCACGCGCGGCTGGGGAGCCGTGGCGCGAGCGACTGCTCGCGCTGCCGGCGTTTCTTGCCGAGGAGGAGGCCGCGACGCCGTCACCCGATGAGCTTGCGGCCGCCTTCGCGCTGACAGGTTTCTTTCTCGGTCGCCATCTCTTCGCGCCGCGCGGCGAGACGCTGCCCGAGGCCCGCGCGCAGTTCATCGCGGCGGTGACGCGCGCGATGGCGCGGGTGGCGTAAAGCTCGGGCGATCAGCGCGTTACCAGAACCATCTATGCCAGCGGTGCCAGCGCGCCCAATACGGGCGGCCGCGATAGCCGTGATGGTATCCGCGATAGTAGTGCCAATAGGGCGGCGGGCCGGCGTAGCAGGGGTACCAGCCCCAGCCGAGATTGCCATAGCGCCAGCAGGCCGCAGGGGTTGCCGGCTCGATCGGCGGCGGCGCGACCGCGACGATCGGTGCGGTTGGGTAGGGCGCCAAGTCAGGTACTAAGTCGGCGGCGCGCGTTGCGCCGACCGACAGCAGCGTCGCCACGAGCAGCGAAAGGAAAAGCACTGAGCGCCGCATGAGAAGATCTCCGCGGCGCCATCTTTCAGCGGCGGCGATAAAAAAGCCTTAACGGCGGCGAGCGGCGAGCCGCTCGCCGTATCACGTGTCGAGTTGCGGGCCTTTACCACCAATAGTGCCGCCAACCCCAATAGGGTCCACGCCAGCCCCAGTAGCGGTACCGCCAGCCCGGGCCCCAGGCGCAGCGCCGGCCCCACGGTGTCCAGCGGCAGAAAAAGGCTGCGTTCTGCAGCCCGGACGGCGTTTGGTCTTGCGTCGCGGCGACCGCTTTTGGCGCCACCGTCATGGCCTGGCTCGGCGCTGCCGCGAACGCGGCGGCTGATGAGATCACCGCCGCGGCGGCGATGGTCAGGATTCGTCGCATCAGTTCCTCCTTCGTCGCCCCCGAACGGTTTCCGAGTCCGGAGCACACGGTGCCCCGTGCACGCCCAACAGCGGTCGGCATGTTCCGACGGCGGCTGCTCGCGCGCTTCTCCTGCCGCGCGGCAGGATTGTGCCCGAGCAACGTGCGTCGGCGCGCGGACGTTCCTGACTGTGGCGGTTGTTCGCAGGGGGCGCACGCTGTATCGAGGGGCCTATGGGCAAAGAACTGATTCCCCCCGACCCGTCCGACGTGCAGCCGGTCGGCCTGCGCGAGGCGCTGGAAGAGCGTTATCTCAACTACGCGCTTTCGACGATCATGAATCGCGCGCTCCCCGATGCGCGCGATGGGCTCAAGCCGGTGCATCGCCGCATCCTCTACGGGATGCGGCTGTTGCGCCTCGATCCCGGCTCGACGCTCAAGAAGTCGGCCAAGATCGTCGGCGACGTGATGGGCAATTTCCATCCGCACGGCGACCAGGCGATCTACGATGCGCTGGTGCGGCTCGCGCAGGATTTCAACTCGCGCTATCCGCTGATCGACGGGCAGGGCAACTTCGGCAACATCGACGGCGACAACCCGGCCGCCATGCGCTACACCGAGGCGCGGCTGACCGAGGTCGCGCGCCTGCTGCTCGACGGGCTCGACGAGGATGCGGTCGATTTCCGCGCCACCTATGACGGCTCCGACCAGGAGCCGGTGGTGCTGCCGGGCGCGTTCCCGAACCTGCTCGCCAATGGCTCGCAAGGCATCGCGGTCGGCATGGCGACCTCGATACCGCCGCACAATGCGGCCGAGCTGTGCGACGCCGCGCTCTTCCTCATCGACAATCCGAACGCGCGCAGCAAGACGCTGCTCAAATACGTTCCGGGGCCGGATTTTCCGACCGGCGGGTTGATCGTCGATCCGCGCGAGGCCATCGCCGAGGCCTACGTCACGGGGCGCGGCTCGTTCCGCGTGCGTGCGCGCTGGACCAAGGAGGACGCCGGCCGCGGCACCTATGCGATCGTCATCACCGAGATTCCCTGGCTGGTACAGAAGTCGCGCCTGGTCGAGCGCATCGCCGAGCTCATCAACGAGAAGAAGCTGCCGCTCGTCGCCGACGTGCGCGATGAATCGGCCGAGGACGTCCGCCTCGTCATCGAGCCGCGCGCCCGCACGGTCGATCCCGAGCTGCTGATGGAGTCGCTGTTCAAGCTCACCGAGCTCGAAAGCCGCATTCCGCTCAACATGAACGTGCTCGTGAAAGGCCGCATCCCCAAGGTGGTCGGCCTCGCCGAAGCCTTGCGCGAATGGCTCGATCACCGCCGCGAGGTGCTGCTCCGCCGCACCAATTTCCGCATCCGGCAGATCGATGCGCGGCTCGAGGTGCTGGGCGGCTATCTGATCGCCTATCTCAACCTCGACAAGGTCATCAAGATCATCCGCACCGAGGACGAGCCCAAGCCGGTGCTGATGAAGACCTTCAAGATCAGCGACGTGCAGGCGGACGCCATCCTCAACATGCGGCTGCGCAACCTGCGCAAGCTCGACGAGATGGAGATCAAGACCGAGGACAAGGACCTGCGCGCCGAGCGCAAGGGGCTGCACGAGCTGCTCAAGTCCGAAGCCGCCCAGTGGAAGAAGGTGGGCGACGAGATCAAGAAGGTGCGCGAGACCTTCGGGCCGAAGACCAAGCTCGGCAAGCGCCGCACCAATTTCGCCGAGGCGCCCGAGCACGACGAGGCCGCGATCGAGGAGGCGATGGTGGTGCGCGAGCCGATCACCGTCGTGGTGTCGGACAAGGGCTGGATCCGCGCCCTGCGCGGCCACGTCACGGACCTCTCCGGCGTCACCTTCAAGTCGGACGACAAGCTGAAATTCGCGTTCCCAGCCGAGACCACCTCGAAGATCACGATCTTCGCCACCAACGGGCGCTTCTACACGATCGATGGCGCGAAGCTCCCGGGCGGGCGCGGCCACGGCGAGCCGGTGCGCCTCTTCATCGATCTCGACCAGGCGAGCGACCTCGTCGCCGCGTTCACGTTCGTCGGCGGCCGCAAGTTCCTGGTGGCGAGCCATCAGGGCAAGGGCTTCATCGTCGCCGAGGATGAGTGCGTCGCCAATACGCGCAAGGGCAAGCAGGTGCTCAACGTCAAGATGCCGGACGAGGCGCGCGCTTTGACTGTGGTCGACGGCGAGCTGGTCGCCTCGCTCGGCGACAACCGCAAAATGGTGATCTTCCCGCTCGATCAGCTGCCCGAGATGGCGCGCGGCTCCGGCGTGCGGCTGCAGCGCTTCAAGGATGGCGGCCTCGCCGACGTCAAGACCTTCAAGGGCGATGACGGCCTCACCTGGACCGACACGGCCGGCCGCGCCTTCTCGCTGACCCTGAAGGAGCTCGCCGACTGGCGCGGCAACCGCGCCGATGCCGGCCGCATCGTCCCGAAGGGTTTCCCGCGGGCCAATAAGTTCAATGGCGGTGCGTAGCTTTACCCTCCCCTGAAGGGGGCCTGAAGGGGGAGGGTCGCCGCCCCACCTCGCCTCAGCTCACTTCGTCCGCTTCGGCGCCCCTCCCCCTGCAGGGGAGGGTAAGCGGCCCGACTCGTGCAGAAACTTCGCGAACGCCTTCAGCGTCGTTTCCGACACATGGTGCTCGATGCCCTCGGCGTCGGCCTCGGCGGCTTCCGCCGGCACGCCGAGTGCCACCAGCACCTCGACCACGAGGCGGTGACGGGCGCGCACGCGCGCGGCAAGCGCCCGGCCGCTGTCGGTGAGAAAGACGCCGCGGTAGGGGCGGGCGGTGGCGACCCCCTCGCGCTTCAACCGCGCGATCGCCTTGATGGCGGTCGCGTGCGAGACGCCGAGCCGGCGGGCGATGTCGGTCGGGCGCGCCTCGCCGGCGCTGCCGAGCAGGTCGTCGATCAGCTCGACATAGTCCTCGAGCAGGGCGGTCGACTGCGCCGTGCGCGCCTTGCCGAAACGGCGCGCCTGCGCGGTCTCGGTCGGGAGATCTGAGCCTCGGCCACGTCTTTTCAAGGGTTTGCGCGGCATCCCGCGTTCTCCGGACCGTCCGGCCTGGCCGCTGCGACCGACCCGGAACCGCATCATAATGCAAAGCGCACATGTTGTAACCGATATTGCGCATTGCGCCATATGCGTTATTTTGTAGCCAAGGCTACATGTCCACGCCACCTGTTCCAGGCCGAATGTTCGGTGTGAGTGCCACATGACCGCAGGCGAGGCCGCCGAGATGCTGCGATCCGGTGGGCGGACGCTGTCCGACCGCACCGTCGAGGCGGCGCGCGGGCTGCTCGCCGGCGAGCGCCGCGGACTGCGCGGCTACGTCGCCTTCGTCGGCCCGGCCGTCGTCGCCTCGATCGCCTACATGGATCCGGGCAATTTCGCCACCAACATCCAGGCCGGCGCACGCTACGGCTACGCGCTGTTGTGGGTCGTGCTGCTCGCCAACCTCATCGCCATGCTGTTTCAGGCGCTGTCAGCGAAGCTCGGCATCGTCACGGGCAAGAACCTCGCCGAGCTCTGCCGCGAGCAGTTCTCCCGGCCGGTGGTGATCGCCATGTGGATCGTGAGCGAGGTCGCCGCCATGGCGACCGACCTCGCCGAATTCCTCGGTGGCGCGATCGGCCTGTCGCTGCTGCTCGGGCTGCCGCTGATCGTCGGCATGGTGGTCACGGCGCTCATCGTCTATCTGATCCTGATGTCGGACCGGTTCGGCTTCCGCCCGGTCGAGCTGATCATCGGCAACATCGTCGCGGTCATCGGGCTCTGTTACCTGATCGAGATGTTCATCGCCCCGATCGACTGGCGCGCCGCCGCCTTGCACACGGCGGTGCCGCAGCTTCCCGACTCCGGGGCGTTGCTGCTCGCCGTCGGCATCATCGGCGCGACCGTGATGCCGCACGCGATCTACCTGCATTCGGGGCTCACCCAGGCGCGCATTCCGGCCCACAATGCGGCCGAGCGGCGCCGAGTGGCGCGCATCTCCAACATCGAGGTGGTGGTCGCGCTGTCGATCGCGGGGCTCGTCAACATCGCGATGGTGATGATGGCGGCGAGCGCCTTCCACGCGGGACACAGCGAGGTCGCCGAGATCGAGACCGCCTATCACACCCTGACGCCCCTGCTCGGCGCCGCGGCCGCCGCCGTCTTTCTCATCTCGCTCCTCGCCTCCGGCCTATCGAGCTCGACCGTCGGCACAATGGCGGGGCAGATGGTCATGCAGGGCTTCGTCGGCTTCCGCATTCCGGTGTGGGTCCGCCGCCTCGTGACCATGATCCCGGCCTTCCTGGTGGTCGGCCTCGGCGTCAATGCGACGCGCGCGCTGGTGGTGAGCCAGGTGCTGCTGTCGATCGCGCTGCCGCTGCCGATGGTCGCGCTCTTGATGTTCACGCGCCGAAGGGACGTGATGGGCGAGTTCGTCAATGGTCGCCTGACGCAGGCCGCTGCGGTGGCCGGTGCCGCGGCGGTGCTGGTGCTCAATGCGGTTCTGATCTGGCAGGTTGCGGCGGGATCGTAGCTACCTCTCCGCCCGCACCCAGCCCTCCGCCATCAGCCGTTCCTGCGGCAGGAAGCGGCCCTTGTAGTCCATCTTGCGCGAGCCGCGCACCCAGTAGCCGAGATAAACGTAGGCGAGCCCCATGCGGCGGGCGCGCGCGATATGGTCGAGGATCATCAGCGTGCCGAGCGAGCGGTCGCCGGCATCGGGCTCGTAGAACGAATAGACCATCGAGAGGCCGTCGCCGAGCACATCGGTGAGCGCCACCGCGAGCAACTCGTTGCCGTCGGCGCCGCGCCGGCGATATTCGATCATCTTGGTGGTGACGTGGCTGTCCTCGACCATCATGGCGTAGTCGAGCACGGTCATGTCGGCCATGCCGCCATCGTGATGGCGCGAGTCGAGATAGGCGCGGAAGACGGAGTATTGTTCCGAGGTCGGCACGGCGGCGCGCAACTCGCCGGCCATGTCGGAGTTGCGGTCGAGCACGCGGCGCATGCTCCGCGTCGGGCGGAAATCGTTGACCACGACGCGCACCGACACGCAGGCGCGGCACGACTCGCAGGCCGGCCGGTAGGCGATCGACTGGCTGCGCCGGAAGCCGCCATGGGTGAGCAGATCGTTGAGCTCCGGCGCCCGCTCGCCGACCAGGTGCGTAAAAACCTTGCGCTCCTCCCGCCCCGCCAGATAGGGGCAGGGCGAGGGCGCCGTCAGGTAGAATTGCGGCGTATCGCGCGAATGCTGGGTCACGACGGGTCCGGGGTGGGCTCGACTCCCCCCTTAAGATTGCGCGCCGGCGCGGCTTCGTCAAATCCGCCACCGGCACTAGACCGCCGCGACCGCCCGCAAGGTCGCGGCGCGCCGCGCATTGTTGATCATGACGGTGCCGACCAGGACGTCGTGCAGCAGCCGCTGGCGCCCGTTGAACAGGCCGACGAGCAGCACCAGCGGCGTCAGCGTCGACATCGTGATGTAGAACACGACCGCATGCACGGCGCCGAGTACGAAATAGCACGGTGCGCCGTACCAGGTGCGCAACTCGATCTCCATGACGCGCATGCCGATGGTGGCGGAAGCCGGGCCGCCGAGGGTCGAGCCGTAGTAGATCAGCGCCCACACCACCGTCCCGGGATAAAGAAGCGCGAGGAGCCACCAGCCGAACCCGAGCGTCACGAGTCCGAGCAGGATGATGGTCACGGCCGCGAGCGCGGCGACCGCAAAGACGATCGCGAGGTCGATCGCGAAGGCGAGGAGCCGGCGCGGCAGCACGCCGTCGAAGAGTTCCCAGCGCTCGACGGGATCGTAGGCGTGCGGCTTGATCTCGACGGTGACGCCCATTGGGATTCGGCTCGCAGTTCGGCTCGCGTTGGGTGCGACGCTATCGAGGGATGGGATCAGTCTCGCCGCCAGCGTTGCGGCGGCTGGCGCTCAGCGCATCCGCTCGACTTGCAGCTCGAAGGCCCGCATGGCGGGCGTCGGCGCATCGCCGTTGTCGATATCAGGCCGCGGGCGCGGCAGCGGGATCGCGAGGCGCGCGGCGATCAAGCGGCTCGGACGGCTGCGCGGCAACGGGACGTTGACGACGGCCTGATCCGCCGGGGCGGCCGTATCGGCATTGGTATCGGCCGGTGCCGGCGCGGTCGGCGCGACCGAGGCGAGTTGCATCGTATCGGCATTGGCGGCCTGGGCGGGCGGCGGTGGCGCCGCGACTTCGGCCGGGGCGGGAGGCGGGGCCGCGGGAGCGGCCGGAGCAGCCGTTGGCCAAGCCGTCAGTCCGTTGTCCGCCGGGGCGGTTGCCGCGGCAGGCGTGGGCCGCGTCGCCGTGTCGCCCGCTGAAGCAACGGCCGTCGTGACCGGGGCGGGAGCCGCGTCGTCGCTTGGCGTCGGCGCGGCTTGCGCGGTCGCAGGGGTCGCCGCAATGGCAGCTTGCGGTTGCACCACGGCGATGGACCGGGTCGCGATGTTGGTCGCGGGTTTGGGCTCGGTCGCGGCCCGTGCGGTGGCGGAATTGTACTTGGCCAGGAGAATCGGTGCGAATAGCCAAGCGGCGATCAGGACCACCGCCAAAGCGGAACCGATCAACACCACCCGCCCGATGAGCGAGGGTCCGATGTCGGAAAGATCGAGCTCGTCACGCGCCATCGCCTCGTCCTCGCAAGGCGTGAAGATTCTGCACTGACAATGGTTTAACTGACCGTGCCGTACGAATGCTACCCGACCTCACGCCGAAGCTTTTCGGCCGCCCTGGGCGCAAAGTAGCTGAGCACCCCATCCGCCCCGGCCCGCTTGAAGGCAATCAGGCTCTCCATCATTGCCTTGTCGCCGTCGAGCCAGCCGTGTCCCGCGGCAGCCATCAACATCGCATATTCGCCAGAGACTTGATAGGCGAAAGTAGGCCTTTTGAAGGTATCTTTGACGCGCCGCACAATGTCCAGATACGGCATGCCCGGCTTGACCATCACCATGTCGGCGCCCTCGGCGATATCGAGCGCGACCTCGCGCAAGGCCTCGTCCGAATTGGCCGGGTCCATCTGGTAGGTGCGCTTGTCGCCGGTGAGCGTCTTCGCCGATCCGACCGCATCGCGGAACGGCCCATAGAAAGCCGACGCATATTTCGCCGCGTAGGCCATGATCTGCACCTCGGTGCGGCCGGCGGCATCGAGCGCCCGGCGGATCGCGCCGACGCGCCCGTCCATCATGTCGGAGGGCGCGATGATGTCGCAGCCGGCTTCCGCCTCGACCAGCGCCTGGCGCACCAGGACCTCGACGGTTGCGTCATTGACGATCTCGTCGTCGCGCAGGAGGCCGTCGTGGCCGTGGCTCGTGTAGGGATCGAGCGCGACGTCGCACAGGATGCCGATGTCGGGAACTTCGCGCTTGATGGCGCGGATCGCACGGCACACCAGATTGTCCGGATTGAGCGCCTCGCGGCCGTCCGCATCGCGCAGCGCTGGATCCGTATAAGGAAAGAGCGCGAGGCACGGAATCGCGAGCTCGCGCGCCCGTACGGCGTCGCGCACCGCCTCGTCGACCGAGATCCGCTCGACGCCCGGCATCGAGTCGATCGCGATGCGCTTGTCTGTGCCGTCGACGATGAACAGCGGCCAGATCAGGTCGTCGGCGGTGAGCACGTTCTCGCGCACCATGCGGCGCGCCCACTCGTTGCGCCGGTTGCGGCGCGGCCGCTCGGTGAGATCGAGCGCCGGGGCGGGATCGACCCGCGCGGCGGGCTTGGTCTCGACCGGCACGAGATGCGTCTTTGCCGCGACGGGGCGGCCGTGCTTGACAGCCATGGAGGTCCTCCAGGCGTGGCGCGGCAAGGTTTACGGAAGCGGCGCGCCGTACCACGTTCGTCGGATGGCTCGCCATCCTGGATTGTCGCCGTACCGCCTGCATGCCACAGTCCGGCCTGCGTGATCAACGGCATCCGGGAACGCGATGGCATATACGAATAATCCGCCTCCGCCGCCGCCCGCGGTTTCGGATACGACGATCGCGATGATCGTCTACGCCCTCTATTTCGCGGGTTTCTTCACCGGCTTCTCGGCGCTGGCGGGGGTGATCGTCGCCTACGTGCAATACGACACCGCGAACCCGCTGCTGCGCTCGCACTACCGGTTCCAGATCAGGACGTTCTGGATCGGGCTTCTGTACTTCGTCGTCGGCGTGGTGCTCTGCTTCGTGCTGGTCGGATTTCTGGTCCTGCTGTGGTGGTTCGTCTGGACGCTGATCCGCTGCATCAAGGGCATCCTCGCGCTCAATGAGGGCCGGCCGATCGCCAACCCGACCTCGTGGATGTTCGGGTGAAGTGACGCCGGACGGCTGACATAGACTCGACATGGATTTCACGCTCAGCGAGGAACAGCAGGCCTTCCAGGCGACCGCGCGCGACTTCGCGGCCGCCGAGATGATGCCGCACGCGCGCGACTGGGACGAGAACGAGACCTTTCCGGTCGAGGCTTTGCGCAAGGCCGCCGCCCTCGGCTTCGGCGGCATCTACGTCAAGGAGGATGTGGGCGGCTCGGCGCTCACGCGGCTCGACGCCACCATCATCTTCGAGGAGCTCGCGCAAGGCTGCACGTCGACGGCGGCCTATATCTCGATCCACAACATGGCGGCCTGGATGATCGACCGCTACGGGGCCGACGCGCAGCGCGGGCGCTTCCTCCCGAAGTTGTGCAGCATGGAGCATTTCGCGAGCTATTGCCTGACCGAGCCGGGCTCCGGGTCGGATGCGGCGAGTCTCACGACCCGTGCCGCTCGCGACGGCGACCACTACGTGCTCGACGGCGCCAAAGCCTTCATTTCGGGTGGCGGCGTCTCCGATATCTATGTCGTGATGGCGCGCACGGGTGAGGGCGGACCGCGCGGCATTTCCTGCATCGTGGTCGAGAAGGGTACACCCGGCCTCTCGTTCGGCGCGCAGGAGAAGAAGCTCGGCTGGAAATCGCAGCCCACCGCCATGGTGATGTTCGAGAACTGCCGCGTGCCGGTCGCCAATCGCATCGGCGCGGAAGGTGAGGGCTTCAGGATCGCCATGGCGGGACTCGACGGCGGCCGGCTCAACATCGCGGCCTGCTCCATCGGCGGCGCACAGTTCTGTCTCGACCGCACGGTCGGCTACATGCGCGAGCGCAAGCAGTTCGGCACGCGCCTCGCCGACTTCCAGGCGCTCGCGTTCCGCGTCGCCGACTATTCGACCGAGCTCGAGGCCGCGCGGCTGATGGTGCGGCGTGCCGCGACCGCGGTGACCGCCGGCGAGCCGGGCGCGACACGGCTCGCCGCCATGGCCAAGCGCCACGCGACCGATGCGGGCTTCGAGATCGTCAACGGTTGCCTGCAGCTGCACGGCGGCTATGGCTATCTGCGCGATCATCCGATCGAGCGCGTGCTGCGCGACGTGCGCGTGCACCAGATCCTCGAGGGAACCAACGAGGTGATGCGGCTGATCGTGAGCCGGGATATATTGGGAAATTGAAGATGATCGTAGCCCGCATGGCTCATCCGCGGATGAGCTGATCCCGGATCAGGCTTCGCTCCAACCGGGCTACGCTCCGCGATCCTCGTCAACTCTCCTGACATGACCTCCACCCCCGAAATCCTGTTCGAGCGCCGCGGCGCCGCCGGCATCGTCACGCTCAACCGCCCGCAGGCGTTGAACGCGGTGACGCACAACATGGTGCGGGCGCTGCGCGCGCGGCTCGATCAATGGCGGGACGATCGGGCGGTGACCCGCGTCGTCGTCACGGCGGCGGGCGGGCGGGCATTCTCGGCCGGCGGCGACCTGCGCGCGCTCTACGATCTCGGCCGCGCCGGGCGCTACGAAGAAGCGTGCGGTTTCTGGCGCGACGAATATGCGCTCAACGCCGCGATCAAGCATTATCCCAAACCGTATGTGGCGCTGATCGACGGCATCGTCATGGGCGGCGGCGTCGGGGTGTCGATCCACGGCTCGCATCGGGTCGCGGGCGATCGCTTCCAGTTCGCCATGCCGGAGGTCGGCATCGGCTTCTTTCCCGATGTCGGCGCGACCTGGTTCCTGCCGCGGCTCGTGGGCGAGCTCGGCGTCTTTTGCGCGCTCACCGCCGAGCGGCTGCGCGCCGACGACGCGGTGGCGGCGGGCGTCGCCACCCATCGGGTGCGCTCGGCGCGCTATGCCGAGCTGCTCGATGGGCTCACCGGCACGGTGTCGGTCGACGCGCTGCTGGCGGCCTTTGCCGAGCCGGCGGCTGAGGGGCCCGTGACGGCGATGCGCGGCACGATCGATCGCCACTTCGCGGCCCAAAAGGTCGAGGATATCCTCGCCGGCCTCGATCGCGGCGATGCGTCCGCGCAGGCGCTGGCGGCGACCATCCGCGGCAAGGCGCCGCTGAGCCTCAAGATCGCGCTGGCGCAAATGCGGCGCGGGCCGCATTTGTCGTTCGACGACTGCATGCGCGCCGAGTTCCGGATTGTGTCGCGCATCGTCCGCGGCGTCGACTTTTACGAAGGGGTGCGCGCCGTGATCATCGACAAGGACAATGCCCCCCGCTGGCGGCCGCCGCGCCTGGACGATATCACCGATGCCGAGGTCGAGCGCCATTTCGCACCGCTCGACCGCGAGCTGGAATTGCCATGAAATCGCCGATCACCACCGCGAGGAGCAGCGCCGCCGCCAGCGATCCGATCGACGAGCTCGCGCCGGTTCACGCCGATGACGAGCACCGGCGGGGCGGGAGCTGGACCGACCGGCTGGTGCTGTTTTTGCGCGTCATGGCCGGCGTGTCGATGCTCAAGGGTCTCTATCACTGGGCGGCGGTGTGCGGCTTCATTGGCGCCCGCGCGGGCGGCTTCCTCGGCCACGCCACCCAGTGGCAGACCGCGACCGTGTTCTTTGCCGTGATCGATCTCGTCGCGGCCGTGGGGCTGTGGCTCGCGGCGCCCTGGGGCGCGGTGGTGTGGCTCACCGCCGCGGTGTCGATGGCGGTGATCGATCTGTTCTTCCAGCAGGTCTATGGATCGCAGCCGATCATCGTCGCACTGGAGGGATTGGTGATCGCGGCGTATCTTTTTCTCGCCATCCAGGCGGCGCGCGAGCATCCGCAGTAATAGGTAATCGACTCGCAGCCCGTGGTTCGAGACGGCGGGCTTTGCCCGCCTCCTCACCACGAGGCCGGCGAAGATACAGAGGGGAAACGACATGGCGCGGATCGGATTCATCGGACTCGGCAATATGGGGCTGCCGATGGCGCTCAACCTCATCAAGGGCGGTCACGCGGTCGCCGGATACGATGTCGTGAAGACGTCGATCGGCAAGCTCAGCGCCGCAGGTGGCGCCGCCGCAACCTCGATCGCCGACGCCTGTGCGGGCGCCGACGCTGTGATCACCATGCTGCCCGCCGGCGAGCACGTGCGCGCCGTCTACACCGACGGCGGCGGCGTCCTCGCGAGCGTCGTCCCCGGCACGCTGCTCATCGATTCATCGACCATCGACGTCGCGAGCGCGCGCGCGGTCGCCGAGGGGGCGCGGGCGAGGGGGCTCGACATGATCGACGCGCCGGTCTCGGGCGGCGTCGGGGGGGCGCAGGCCGCGACGCTCACCTTCATGGTCGGCGGCAGCGAGCAGGCGTTCGCGCGCGCCAAGCCGATCCTCGAGCTGATGGGCAAGACGATCGTGCACGCCGGCGGCTCGGGCAACGGGCAGGCGGCGAAGATCTGCAACAACATGATCCTCGGCGTCGCGATGATCGCGGTGTCGGAGGGCTTCCTGCTCGCCGAGAAGCTCGGCCTCGACGCGCAGAAGCTGTTCGATATCGCATCGAAATCGTCCGGCCAGTGCTGGGCGATGACCGGCTACTGCCCGGTGCCCGGCCCGGTGCCGAGCTCGCCCGCGAACCGCGATTACCAGGCTGGCTTTACCGCCGCAATGATGCTCAAGGACCTCAGGCTCGCGCAGGAAGCGGCGCGGGCGGCGGCCGCCACGACCCCGATGGGCGCGCAGGCAGCGGCTGTGTACGAGCGTTATTGCGCTTCGGGTGAATCGGGCCGGGATTTCTCCGGTATCATCCGGATGCTGCGTGCCACAGGCGCTAACGCCACCTGAACCAGATCAGGCGAGGCTTGTGCCGACCTGCGACATGACGCGCGCGCGGCGCGAACGGACGCGGATCGAAGCGCGCCGCAAGGTCACCGAAACGTAAAGGCCGGCGTTTCAATTCGATCCTTTTACCCTCGCTGATAAACCTAATCTTTATGCTGTTATTTAAGCCGATCTTAGATCGTATCGATGTAATTTCACGCACGGGACGAGGAGAACAGGGCCTCGTCGATCAAAAAACAAATTGTCGAAGGGCGTCATCATGAAACCTCTTGTGAAGGCGGTCGAGCCGGCCGAGCGCGCTGAGCGCATCGACCAGATTCGTCCGCTCTACCTCGAAGCCTTGACGCTGGTCGAGCGGCTGCACCGCCGCCTGCTCGACGTGATCAAGGACGAGTTCGATCGCCGTGGCCGCTCCGACATCAACTCGGTCCAGGCCCTGCTGCTCTACAATATCGGCGACAAGGAGCTGACCGCCGGCGAGCTGCGCACGCGCGGCTACTATCTCGGCTCCAACGTCTCCTACAACCTCAAGAAGCTGGTCGAGATGGGCTTCCTCGATCACCAGCGCTCGCGCGTCGACCGCCGTTCGGTGCGCATCAAGCTGACCGACAAGGGCGTCGACGTGCGCGATATCGTCGAGCAGCTCTACCAGAAGCACGTGCGCACCGTGGAGCAGGTCGGCGGCATCAACGGCGACGAGTTCTCGGCCCTCAACAAGGCGCTGCACCGGCTGGAGCGCTTCTGGACCGACCAGATCCTGTATCGGCTCTGAACGTTTCGTCTCCTGCGGATCGCGAAGGTCCCAGTCACAAGCCCCGGTCGCGAGACCGGGGCTTTTTTCGCGCCATAAATCGGCCCCAGGCAAGGCATTAACCATCCGTCCAGACCTGCGGTGGAATGATCGCGGCGATTGCCGAATCCGTCATGCGCGGCTTGTCCCGCGCATCCACGTCGTTGCTCATGGGAAGCAAGACGTGGATGGCCAGGCCTTAGGCGAGCGAAGCGACGCCGTGCTTCGCCGGCTATGCCGGCCATGCCGATGACGTCTTGGTTGGGGATGGGATGACGACGCATTCGAGGTTCAAGCAATTCAGCCGGCGTGCCTTCATGCTGGCGGGCGGTGCCGCGGCAGGCGTTGCGGCGCGGGCGGCAGCGGCCGAGGACGCGATCCTGCAGACGCTGATCCAGCAGCAGAGCGGGGCGTTCGGCTTCGATTCGGCCTCGCGCACCATCAAGATGCCGCGCTCGTCGCTGCCGACCCTGTCCCCCGCGACCGTCGCGGCCACCGAGCAGGCGATCGCGCGCTATCAGCAGATCGTCGACAACGGCGGCTGGCCCGTGGTGCCGCCGGTCAATGACCTGCGGCTCGGCAACCGACACCCGAGCGTCGTCGCGCTACGCCAGCGGCTGATCGTCTCGGGCGACCTCGACCCGACGGCGGGGCGCGGCGACATCTATGATTCGTATGTCGAGGCGGCGGTGCGTCGCTTCCAGGCGCGCAACGGCCTCACCATCGACGGGGTGGCGCGCGAGCAGACCTTCGTGGCGGCCAATATCCCGGCGCAGGTGCGCCTCTCCCAGCTCAACACCAACCTGGTGCGCCTGCGCACCATGAGCGGCAATCTCGGGCAGCGTTTCGTCACCGTTAACATTCCGGCCGCGCAGGTCGAGGCGATCGCCGACGGCCGCGTGGTGTCGCGCCACGTCGCGGTGGTGGGCAAGCCGGACCGGCCCTCGCCCGACATCCAGAGCCACATCATCGAGGTCAACTTCAATCCGTTCTGGACCGTGCCGGTCTCGATCGTGAAAAAGGACCTGATCCCGAAGATGCAGGCGCAGCCGAACTACCTCGCCGACAACCACATCCGCATCTACGATGCGCGCGGCGCCGAGCTCACGGCCCAGCAGATCAACTGGAACTCGGACGATGCCGTCCACTACCGCTTTCGCCAGGACCCCGGCGATTTCAACTCGCTCGGCTCGATCCGCATCAATTTTCCCAGCGCCTACGGCGTCTACATGCACGACACGCCGGCGAAGAACCTGTTCGGCGAGGATTTCCGCTACGATTCGTCCGGTTGCGTGCGGGTGCAGAACGTACGCGAGCTGGTCTACTGGCTGCTCGACGAAACGCCGAACTGGGGCCGCGCCGCGATCGACCAGGCGATCAAGTCGGGCGCCCGCGAGGACGCGCGGCTCGCCCATCCGGTGCCGCTCTATTGGGTCTACATCACGGCCTGGGCGACCCCGGACGGCGTGGTCCAGTTCCGCGACGACATCTACGCACGCGACGGCGTCGGCGCGACCGTGACGCCACCGACGCCGCTTTAGGAGCTCCGACAATGCCGGCCGGGCAGGAACGCGAGGTCTTCTTCGAGTTCACCCGGCTTGGCGGCTCGGTGAAGGTCTCGGCCATCGACGGCGACACCGGGATCGAGGTGGCTGTGGTCGGTCCGGCAACTGCGGCGCCGAGCGATCTCGAACGCCTTGCCGTCGCCAAGCTCAAGGCGCGACTGGCGAAGGAAAGCGAATAGCCGAATGGCGAGTAGCGAATAGGGGGCCGGGAGATCGGCCTTCCGCGCCTATTCGCCATTCGCTATTCGCCACTCGCCCCCCAACATCTTGGGTCGCCCACAGGGCCGAGGCGCGAATCCTTGGCGCTGCCGGGGCGATGTGCTATCGGCCAAGCCTGTCCGGAGAACCACATGGCCGCAAACCTCAAGCCGGCGGATGCCGGCGCGCACGACATATTCACGGCGACGCTCGCCGAGAGCGATCCCGAGATCGCCGACGCGATCGCGCTGGAGCTCGGTCGCCAGCGCGACGAGATCGAGCTGATCGCGTCGGAGAATTTCGTCAGCCGGGCGGTGCTCGAGGCGCAGGGCTCGGTGCTCACCAACAAGTATGCCGAGGGTCTGCCGGGCCGACGCTATTACGGCGGCTGCCACTTCGTCGATGTGGCCGAAACGCTGGCGATTCAGCGCGTTACAAAACTTTTCGGATGTCGTTTCGCCAACGTGCAACCACATTCGGGCGCCTCCGCGAACATTGCCGCCTTCATGGCCATGATGGCGCCGGGCGACACCTTCATGGGCCTCAATCTGGCGGCCGGTGGACATCTGACCCATGGCTCGCCCGTCAACATGTCGGGCAAATGGTTCAAGGTGGTCCCGTACGGGGTGACGCGCGACACCCACACCATCGATCTCGCCGAGGTGCGCCGTCTCGCCCACGAGCACAAGCCGAAGGTGATCGTCTGCGGCGGCTCAGCTTATCCGCGCATCATCGACTTCAAGGGTTTTCGCGCCATCGCGGACGAGGTCGGCGCCTACTTGATGGTGGACATGGCGCATTTCGCCGGGCTCGTCGCCGGCGGCGTGCATCCGAGCCCGTTCCCGCACGCGCATGTGGTGACTACCACGACGCACAAGACGCTGCGTGGCCCGCGCGGCGGCGTGATCCTCACCGACGACGAGGAGCTGGCGAAGAAGGTCAACTCTGCCGTCTTCCCCGGCACCCAGGGCGGCCCGCTGATGCATGTGATCGCCGCCAAGGCGGTCGCGTTCGGCGAGGCTTTGCGGCCATCGTTCAAGCTTTACGCGAAGTCGGTGGCCGAGAATGCCAAGCTGCTGGCCGAGACCCTCAAGTCCAAAGGCTTCGACATCGTCTCGGGCGGCACCGACACGCACCTGATGCTGGTCGACCTGCGGCCGAAGAAGCTCACCGGCAAGGTCGCCGAGGCGGCGCTCGGCCGCGCCCACATCACCTGCAACAAGAACGGTATCCCGTACGATCCCGAGAAGCCGACCATCACGTCGGGCATCCGGCTCGGCACGCCCGCCGGCACTACGCGCGGCTTCGGCGTCGCTGAATTCCGCCAGGTCGGCGAGATGATTGCCGAGGTCATTGATGCGTTGTCCCGCAAAGGCGCCGAGGCCGACGAGGCGACCGAGGCGGCGGTGCGCGACAAGGTGAAGCGCCTGGTCGCGCGCTTCCCGATCTACGCATAACCGGAGCCGTCATGCCCGGGCTTGTCCCGGGCATCCACGTCTTCGCGGCGCCAAAGGAAAGTCGTGGATGGCCGGGACGTAGCCCGGCCATGACGAGGAGAGGGCGAGGGCCGGGCATGCGCTGTCCGAGCTGCAACAGTCTCGATACCCAGGTGAAGGATTCTCGCCCGACCGAGGATTCGGCGGCGATTCGCCGCCGCCGGCTCTGCCTCGCCTGCGGCTTCCGGTTCACGACCTTCGAGCGCGTGCAACTGCGCGAGCTCACGGTGATCAAGCGCAACGGCCGCCGCTCTCCCTTCGACCGCGACAAGCTCGCCCGCTCGGTCGAGATCGCGCTGCGCAAGCGCAACGTCGATCCCGAGCGGGTCGAGCAGACCATCTCCAAGATCGTGCGTGAGCTCGAAAGCCTGGGCGAGAACGAGGTCACCACCGAGACCATCGGCGAGACCGTGATGGCGCACCTGCGCGACCTCGACGACGTCGCCTACGTTCGCTTCGCCTCGGTCTACCGCAACTTCCGCGAGGCCAAGGACTTCGAGGCCGCGCTCGCCGAGCTCTCGGGCGACGAGGAGGGCGGGAAGGATGACGCCAAGGAAGCGGTTCCGGCAGCGTCGCGGAAGTGAATACGCAGCATTCAGATCAGGAGTTCATGTCGCTCGCGCTCGCGCTCGGCCGGCGCGGGCTCGGCAATACGTGGCCCAATCCGGCCGTCGGCGCCGTGATCGTGCGCCCGGAGGACGGCGCGCCCGTGATCGTCGGGCGCGGGTGGACGCAGCCGGGGGGGCGGCCGCATGCCGAGGTCGAGGCCCTGCGGCTCGCCGGCGCGGCGGCGCGTGGCGCCACGATGTACGTCACGCTCGAGCCATGCTCGCACTACGGCAAGTCGCCGCCTTGCGCCGACGCGATCATCGCGGCGGGCATTGCGCGCGTCGTGTCCGCGATCGAAGACCCCAATCCGGAAGTCGCCGGCGCCGGCCATGCGCGGCTGCGCGCGGCCGGCATCGCGGTCGAGGTCGGCCTTTGCGCCGAGGAGGCGCGGCGTGCCCATGCGGGTCATATACGCCGTATGCGTGATGGGCGTCCGCATGTGACCCTCAAGCTCGCGCTCTCGGCCGACGGCAAGGCGGGGCTCGCCGGCCGCCGGACTGTTGCGATCACGGGCGACGCGGTCCGCGCGCGCGTCCACCGCCTGCGCGCGATGAACGACGCGATCCTGGTCGGCATCGGTACCGTGCTCGCCGACGATCCGCAGCTCACTTGCCGGCTTCCCGGCATGGAGAAGCTCTCGCCGGTGCGCGTCGTGCTCGACCGGCAATTGCGGCTGCCCCCAGCCAGCGCGCTCGCGACGAGCGCACGCCAG
This sequence comes from Xanthobacteraceae bacterium, assembly GCA_035293985.1. GTDB lineage: Bacteria > Pseudomonadota > Alphaproteobacteria > Rhizobiales > Xanthobacteraceae > JAVDCA01. The sequence continues at coordinate 382,689 of DATGLS010000048.1, read as the reverse complement.
ACGCCGGTCTGGGTCGTGGCCGGGCCCGGTGTATCGTCCGACGCTGCGCAAGTCCTCGCGCGGCAGGGCGTCGAGGTGCTCCACGCCCCGGCGCAAGCGGGTCGGCTCGATCTCGCCGCTGTGCTCCCATTGCTCGCCGAGCGCGGCATCACCCGGCTGATGGTCGAGGGCGGCCCGATCGTCGCCGCGGCGTTCGTCGCCGCTGATCTGGTCGACGAGGCCGTGCTGTTTCGTTCACCCAAGGTCATCGGCCCCGACGGCATCGACGCGCTCGAGGGCCTGCCGCTCGAGGCGCTGACCGGCAAGCTTGCATTGCTCGCCCGCGAGCCGATCGGCGAGGACGGCGTCGAATTCTTCGCGCGGGCGTGATAGAGCCACGCCCATGTTCACCGGTATCGTGACCGACATCGGCGAGGTGTTGAGCGTCAAGGCGCGCGCCAACAACTTGCATCGTCTCAAGATCGCCTGCAGCTATCCGCGCGCCGGCATCGCCGACGGCGCCTCGATCGCCTGCGCGGGGGCTTGCCTCACCGTGGTGGGCGCCGGCGAGGAGGATGGGCGCACCTGGTTTGCCGCCGATGCGGCCGACGAGACGCTGCGCCTCACTACGGTCGGGTCCTGGCGCCACGGCACCCGGATCAACCTGGAACGTCCGCTCAAGATCGGCGACGAGCTCGGCGGGCACCTGGTATCGGGCCACGTGGATGGCCTCGCAGAGCTGATCGCGCGCGAGGACATGACCGACATGGCGCGCCTCGCCTTCCGCGTCGCCCCGGCGCTCGCGCGCTTCATCGTGCAGAAAGGCTCGGTCGCGCTCGACGGCGTGTCGCTCACCGTCAACGAGGTCGCGGTCGATACTTTCGCGGTGCTGATCATCCCGCACACGCTGCAGGTGACGACGCTCGGCGGGCTGCGCGTCGGCGACCGGGTCAATCTCGAGGTCGACCAGATGGCGCGCTATGCGGCGCGGTTGATGGAGGCGCGATAGCCATGGCCGGTCCACGCACGGCAGCGAGCAAGGACAACGGCACGCTCGCGGGCGCGCGCATCCTCGTGGTCGAGGCGCGCTACTACGAGGGCATCGCCGACGCGCTGCTCGACGGCGCCATGCGGGCACTTGCGGCCGCCGATGCGGATTACGACGTCGTGACGGTGCCGGGCGCGCTGGAGATCCCGCAGGCGGTCGTGATCGCGCTCGACGCGGCGGGCAAGCGCAAGGCGCCCTATGACGGCGTGGTCGCACTCGGCTGCGTCATCCGCGGCGAGACCAGCCACTACGACATCGTCGCCGGCGAGTCGGCGCGCGCCATCATGGATATCGGCGTTGCGCGCGGCGTGCCGGTCGGCAACGGGATCCTGACCGTCGACAAGGAAGAGCAGGCCTGGGCGCGCGCCCGCCCGGAGGGGCAGGACAAGGGCGCGGCGGCGGCGGAAGCCGCGCTCGCGCTGGTGCGGCTCAAGCGTTCGCTCGCCAAATCGCCATCGCGGCGGGGCCGCCCGTGAACGGGCCGCCCAAGGCCAACCGGCGCGGCGCCGCGCGGCTCGCCGCCGTGCAGGCGCTCTATCAGATGGACATCGCCGGCAAGGGACTCAACGACATCATGGCCGAGTTCGAGAGTCACTGGCTCGGCCGCGAGGTCGAGGGCGAGCAGTATTTGCCGGCCGAGGCCGCCTTCTTCCGCGATATCGTGCGCGGCTTTGCGGCCGAGCAGCGCCGGCTCGATCCGCTGATCGACCGGGCGCTCGCCGCCGGCTGGCCGCTCAAGCGGGTCGAGGCGATCGTGCGCGCGGTGCTGCGTGCCGGCTGCTACGAGCTCGACAAGCGCACCGACATCCCGGCGCGCGTCGTCGTCTCCGAGTATGTCGGCGTCGCCAACGCCTTCGTCGAGCGGGAGGAGACCGGCATGGTCAACGCGGTGCTCGACACGCTGGCGCGGCAGTTTCGCGCCGGCGAGTTCGCCGCGGCGCCCGGCTGACGCCGCGGCGGCGAAGCGCGTATTCTGCCGCGATGACCGCCCGCAAACCCGATGAAGGATCCGCCGAAGCCCGCCTGATCGCGCGGCATTTCCGCCCGCTCGCGACCCATCCGGGCGCGCTCGGCCTGGTCGACGACGCGGCCGCGATCACGGTTCCGGCCGGCCACGAGCTCGTGCTCACGGCCGACGGCGTGATCGCCGGCGTCCACTTCTTCCCGGATGATCCGCCCGAGACGGTCGCCCGCAAGGCGCTGCGCATCAATCTCTCAGATCTCGCCGCCAAGGGCGCGAAACCCCTCGGCTTTTTGCTGTCGATCGCGCTGCCCCGTGATGCCGTCGACGGCTGGCTCGCGCGCTTCACCCGCGCGCTCGGCGCCGACGCCAGGAAGTTCGGCAGCCCGCTGCTCGGCGGCGACACCGACCGCACGCCGGGGCTTCTCTCGGTCAACATCGCGGCCTTCGGCGCGGTGCCGCGCGGCACGATGTTGCGGCGCGACCGCGCCCACGCCGGCGACCGGATCGTGGTGACCGGCACGATCGGCGACGGCGCGCTCGGCGTCATCCTGCGGCGCGATCCGAAGGCCGCGGCGCGCTGGGGCCTCGATGGTGCGATGCGCGAGCACCTGCTGCGCCGCTACCTCGTTCCGCAGCCGCGCAATGCGCTTGCGGCGGCGCTGCGCCGCGCCGCCCATGGCGCGATGGATGTCTCCGACGGGCTCGTCGGCGATCTCGCCAAGATGTGCCGCGCCTCGCGCCTCGACGCGCGTGTCGACATCGCGCGCGTGCCGCTCTCGCGCGCGGCCCGCACCGCGCTCGCTGCCGAGCCGGCGCTGATCGAGACGATCCTCACCGGCGGCGACGATTTCGAGATCATCGCCAGCGTTGCGCCGCGCAAGATCGCGGCATTGGAGAAGACGGCGCGCGCCGTCGGCATCAAGCTCGGCGAGATCGGCAGCTTCGTGGTAGGGGCCGGGAAAGCGCATTTCCTAGACGCGCAGGGCAGGGCGCACAAATTCGCCCGGCCGTCGTATAGTCATTTCTAACCACGGTCATTGCGAGGCGCGCACAGCGCGCCGGAGCAATCTCGAGCCACGGGCACGGAGCAAGCGGATCGAGATTGCTTCGCTTCGCTCGCAATGACAGGCTGGGCAGGGTAGGGAAACGACCATGGACGACCGCACCAAGGCGACGGAGCTCGCCACACTCGCCCCACCGCCGTTCAAGAACGGGCTCGAGAACAAGACCGGGCTCACGCGCCGCTTTCCGACCATTACGCATCTGCGCCGCCACGCCCCGTGGCATGGGCCGCGCTTCGCGTACGAGTACATGGACGGCGGCGCCGGCGGCGAGGACGCCGGCATCAGGCGCAACTGGGCGGCGCTCGACGCAATCGAGCTCGTGCCGCGCTACGGCATCACCACCGAGCTGCCGCCGACCGATATCGAGCTGTTCGGGCGTCCCTACGCGGCCCCGATCGGCGTCGCGCCGATGGGTGGCCCGTCGATCGTGTGGCCGGGCGCGGACGAATATCTCGCAGCGGCCGCGCAGGCGGCGCGGGTGCCCTATGTGCTCGGCACCGTCGGCGGCACCACCATCGAGAAGGCGGCCGCGATCGCGCCGGACGTGATCTGGTTCCAGCTTTACCGCATGGCGCGAAACGACCACGCCATCGGCTTCGACCTGGTGAAGCGCGCAGACGCCGCCGGCGTGCACGTGCTGATGCTCACCGTCGACGTGCCGGTCCGCACGACCCGCGCCCGCGAGGTCGCGGCTGGCGTGACCACGCCGTTCCGGCCCGACTTGCGGATGCTGTTCGACATTGCAACGTCGCCGGGCTGGCTTCTGGCCATGCTGCGGAACGGCATCCCGCGCTTTGCCAACCTGCGCGCCTATACGGGCGGCGACACAAGCATTGCGGCCGTCGCCGAGTTCGCGCGCCGCGAGGTCAAGGGCGCATTCACCTGGGACGAGATCGCGCGGTATCGCGAGCGCTGGAAGCGCCCGCTCGTGCTCAAGGGCATTTTGCATCCGGACGACGCCGAGAAGGCCGTGTCGCTCGGCGTCGACGGCATCGTCGTATCGAACCATGGCGGCCGCCAGGTCGAGGCGCTGCCGGCCGCGATCGATGCGCTGCCGGCGATCGTCGCCAAGGTCGCGGGCCGCGCGACCGTGATGATGGACTCCGGCATCCGCAGCGGCGCCGACGTGGTGCGGGCGCTCGCGCTCGGCGCGCGGTCGACCTTCGCGGGCAAGGCCTTCCTGTGGAGCCTCGGCGCGCTCGGCAGCCGCGGCCCCGCGCATGCGCTGGCGCTGCTCGCCGATGAGACCCGCGCGGCGCTGGGCCAGATCGGCGCGCGGCGGCCAGCCGATGCGGTGAGCATCGTAACTCGCCACCCGGGCGCACTGCGGTTCTGAGCCCAGCGCGCATGAATTGCGCAGCTGCCCGTCACTCCGCGGCCGCCCAATTCTCGATTTTCAGCCCTTTGATGCGGCGAAATTCCTGTGCATTGTTGGTGATCAGTATCAATTCCGCCGCCCTGGCGTGCGCCGCAATCCACAGGTCGTTGTTGCCGATCATCTCGCCTCTGGCCTCGAGCTCGGCGCGAATGGCTCCATAGACCTGCCCTGCAGCGGGGGGCATTGGAAGGACGGGCAGCAGCCCGACGAGCTCTTCCAGCTGCTCGGTTGCCTTGGCGCGAAATTCGCTCTTCGCAACCCCGTACGCGAGCTCGCCAAAAGTGATCACCGAGATCACGGCTTCGCTCGGCCGTAACCGCTGAAACCGCGACAGGACTTCAGGCGGGCGCCGTCGCCGAATGTAAATGCAGATGTTCGTGTCGAGGAGGAAACGCGCAGCCACTTGGGAATGCCTGATGTTCAGAGACCTTCCCGATCCTGGGGCGGCGCGTCCCGACGGCGGCCGGGCAGGGCGTCGTCGGGCAAGCTCGCCAGGATTTCGAATGCGCGCGCCAATCCCTTGCCCTTCTCCCGCAGCACAATCTCATTACCGCGGCGGAAGATCTCCACCTCCTTGCTCCTCACCTGGAATTCCTTCGGCAGTCGGACGGCCTGGCTGTTGCCTGACCGAAACACGCGCGCGGTCGCCATCGAAGATCCTCATCTTGTATATACATGAGCGTATATACATTGCGCGGGGCCGGAGTGCAAGCGCTCGTTGCGCTGCCGAGGGCTCGTGGCAGATCTGCGAGGGCAGCAGTAGCAATGCACTGCCGACGCGGATAGAAGAGCGAATCCCTTCTCTCGGAAGGGTCTCGCCGGGAACGTTCATGTCGGCTATCGCCGAGCCAGCCATCGACACCGCGGACCGTCTCGCCAAGCGCAACGCGCTGGTGCTGGCGGTCGCGCAGGCGCTCGCCGGCGGCAACTCGATCGTGATCGTCTCGACCGCCGGCATCGTCGGCACCTCGCTCGCCGGCAAGGCGCTCGCGACCGTGCCGGTGTCCACCTACGTGCTCGGCATGTGGATGGCGACGCTCCCGGTCGGGGCCATCGCCAAGCGGTTCGGCCGGATCGCGAGCTTCGAGCTCGGCGCACTGTGCGGCGCAATCGCGGGCGTGCTGTGCTCGCTCGCGGTGCTGCACGCCTCGTTCGCGCTCCTGTGCCTCGGCACGCTATTCGGCGGGTTCTACGCCGCGGTGCATCAATCCTATCGGTTCGCCTCGACCGACACGGCGAGCGACGCCTTCAAGCCGCGCGCGATCTCGTGGGTGATGGCGGGCGGCATGTTCTCGGCCTTCGTCGGCCCACAGCTCGTCATCTTCACCAAGGACCTGTGGCCGCCCTACTTGTTCGCCGCGAGCTATCTGGCCCAGGCCGGCGTCGCCATCCTGTCCGGCGTGGTGCTGCTCGCGACCCGCATTCCCCGCCCGGTGCAGACCGGCCGCAGCGTAGGCGACGCCCGGCCGCTCGCTGAAATCTTCCGCCAGCCCCGGCTGATCGTCGCGGTGGTGTGCGGGGTCGCCAGCTACTCGATGATGAACCTGGTGATGACCTCGGCGCCCGTCGCCATGCTCGACTGCCAGCACTCGGTGACCGACGCGACGCTCGGCCTGCAATGGCACGTGATCGGCATGTTCGCGCCGAGCTTCTTCACCGGCTGGCTGATCGCGCGTTTCGGCACCGACCGCATGGCCGGCGTCGGCCTCACGATCATAGCGCTCGGCGCCGTGATCGCGCTTTGCGGCATCACGATCTGGCATTTCTGGGCCGCGCTCGTCCTGCTCGGGGTCGGCTGGAACTTCGCTTTCGTCGGCGCGACCGCGCTGGTGACCCAGTGCCATCGGCCGAGCGAGCGCAACAAGGTCCAGGCCGTGAACGACTTTCTCGTGTTCGGCTCGATGGCGATCAGCTCGTTCTCGTCCGGCAAGCTGCTCGCGAGCTTCGGCTGGAGCATGGTGGCCGAGGTGGTGCTCCCCGCCGTCGGCATCGCCGCCGTTCTGTTGGTCGCCGTCAACCTGCTGGCGCGGCCGCGGACGGCGTAAGGCAGACTGCAATCGCCCCTGATTCGTCATGCTCGGGCTTTTCTTGGCTTGTCTCGGGCATCCATGCCTTTGCCCGGAAGAAAGACGTATGGCCCGGACATAGGCGAGCGAAGCGACGCCGTCCGTCCGGACGGTATGCCCGGCCATGACGGACGGCCCATGCCTTGGGTTAACCGCACGACCAAAGCCGCACACCGCCGCCGTTGCGTGCCGCCGGGAATTTTTGCTATGTCCCGCGCCGACTTGCGGCGGGACTTGAGCGTTCCGCCGGCGCACGGCCGGGTTGGGGGAAAGCCCGGTCTTTCCACGGATAACCGGGGTTTTCCATGACTGCTTTGTGGCTGATTGTCGCCTGCGGGGCGCTGTCGATCCTCTACGCGATCTGGGCGATTCGCTCCGTGCTCGCCTCCGATGCGGGCAGCGCGCGCATGCAGGAGATTTCCGCCGCCGTGCGCGAGGGCGCGCAGGCCTATCTCAAGCGCCAGTACACCACCATCGGCATGGTCGGCGTCGTGATCTTCCTGGTGGTCGGCTATTTCCTCGGCTGGCTGGTGGCGCTCGGGTTCGCGATCGGCGCGGTGCTCTCCGGCATCGCCGGCTTCATCGGCATGAACGTCTCGGTGCGTGCCAACGTGCGCACCGCCCAGGCCGCGATCGGCTCGCTCGCCGGCGGCCTCGAGCTCGCCTTCAAGTCGGGCGCGATCACCGGGCTCCTGGTGGCCGGCCTCGCGCTGCTCGGCGTTACCCTCTATTTCGCCTTCCTGCGCGGCGCCCTCGGCCTCAACGCCGACGACCGCACCGTCATCGACGCCATGGTGGCGCTCGGCTTCGGCGCCTCGCTGATCTCGATCTTCGCCCGTCTCGGCGGCGGCATCTTCACCAAGGGCGCCGATGTCGGCGGCGATCTCGTCGGCAAGGTCGAGGCCGGCATTCCGGAGGACGATCCGCGCAACCCGGCGACGATCGCGGACAACGTCGGCGACAATGTCGGCGACTGCGCCGGCATGGCGGCCGACCTGTTCGAGACCTATGCGGTCACGACGGTCGCCACCATGGTGCTCGCCTCGATCTTCTTCCGCGGCACCCCGCTGCTGGTTCCGATGATGACCCTGCCGCTCGCGATCGGCGGCGCGTGCATCATCACGTCGATCGTCGGCACCTTCTTCGTCAAGCTCGGCGCGAGCCAGTCGATCATGGGCGCCCTCTACAAGGGACTGATCGTCACCGGCATCCTGTCGCTCGTCGGCATCGCGCTGGTGATCTACTGGCTGGTCGGCTTCGGCACGCCGATCAAGGGCACCGACGGCACGCAATATACCAGCACCGCGCTGTTCATCTGCGGCGTGGTCGGGCTCGGCGTCACGGCGCTGATCATCTGGATCACCGAATACTACACCGGCACCGATTTCCGCCCGGTCAAGTCGATCGCGTCGGCCTCGGTCACCGGGCACGGCACGAACGTCATCCAGGGTCTCGCGATCTCGCTCGAATCGACGGCCGCGCCCGCGATCGTCATCATCGCCGGCATCCTCATCACGTTCGGCATCGCGGGCCTGTTCGGCATCGCGATCGCGGTCACCACCATGCTGGCGCTCGCCGGCATGATCGTCGCGCTCGACGCCTTCGGGCCGGTCACCGACAACGCCGGCGGCATCGCCGAGATGGCGGGCCTGTCGAAGGACGTGCGCAAGTCGACCGACGCGCTCGACGCGGTCGGCAACACCACCAAGGCGGTGACCAAGGGCTATGCGATCGGCTCGGCCGGCCTCGGCGCGCTGGTGCTGTTCGCGGCCTACAACCAGGATCTCACCTTCTTCACCCAACAGGCGGCGACGCATCCCTACTTCAAGGACGTGCTGCCGAACTTCGCGCTGACGAACCCGTACGTGGTGGTCGGCCTCCTGTTCGGCGGCCTGCTGCCCTATCTGTTCGGCGCCATGGGCATGACGGCGGTCGGCCGCGCGGCGTCCTCGATCGTCGAGGAGGTGCGCCGCCAGTTCCGCGAGAAGCCCGGCATCATGCAGGGCACCGACAAGCCGGACTACGGCCGCGCCGTCGACATGCTCACCCGCGCGGCCATCAAGGAGATGATCGTTCCCTCGCTCCTGCCGGTGCTCTCGCCGATCGTGGTCTACTTCGTGATCTACCTGATCGCGGGCGGCGGCCCCGCCGGCAAGAGCGCAGCCTTCTCGGCGGTCGGCGCCATGCTGCTCGGCGTGATCGTCACCGGCCTCTTCGTCGCCATCTCGATGACGTCGGGCGGCGGCGCCTGGGACAACGCCAAGAAGTACATCGAGGACGGCCACTACGGCGGCAAGGGCTCTGATGCCCACAAGGCCGCGGTGACTGGCGATACCGTCGGCGATCCCTACAAGGACACGGCCGGTCCGGCCGTGAACCCGATGATCAAGATCACCAACATCGTGGCGCTGCTGCTGCTGGCGATCCTGGCGCACTGAGGGAAAAAGCGAGTAGCGAGTAGGGAGTAGGGAGTAGGGAATAGCGAGTAGGGAACGCCCTCTATTCGCTACTCGCCATTCGCTACTCGCGCCTTTTCACAGCCCGCTCGGTTTGATGATCTTGACGAAGAAACCCATGATGCTCTGCTGCTCCCCGCCCGAGGGCGTGGTGCGGCTGATATAGTCGAACACCTTGCCGTCCCGGATGCCGTAATTGGCGATGCGCTGGACCTTGCGGTCCTTGTCGAAATAGACCGCGACCACGCGCCGCTCGGTCTCCTTCTGCGGCAGGAACGAGGTCTGCTCGGTGCGTTGCGAGATGTAGTAGAAGACCTCGCCCGAGATGGTCGCGACCGTCGAGGGGGTGCCGAGCACGATCAGCACCTGCTCCTGGGAGGCGCCGAGCGGGATCTGGTCCAGCGCACCGTCCGGAATGAGGTAGCCGCGCTGATAGGTCTCGGTGATGAAGCAGCCGCCGAGCGGCAGGCCGAGGGCGAGCACCAGCGCCGCCACGCCAACTCGCATCGCTCGTCGCGCCGCCGTCGTCCGGCCTGGTCGGTACGCCTGCACTCGGCTCAAAATCCGGCTTTCCCTCAAGTCCCCGGGTCCCCAAGTCCCTTGCGTGCGGCAGAGGGTTGACCTACCCCGCAGCGAGCAAGATTTCAACGAAACCGCTAACGGCCCGTTGAAGAGTCATGATTTTTCGGCTGTTTCGCCGCGACCCCATGGCCGGCACCATTGACGCGCTCTATGGCGCGATCGTGGCGCAGGCCCGCAACCCGGCCTTCTACCTCACCTACGGCGCGCCCGACACCGCCGAGGGCCGGTTCGACATGATCGTGCTGCATCTCGTGCTGCTCTGCCGCCGGCTCGGCCGGGAGACCGGAACCGACGCGCAGCTGGCGCGCGCCCTGAGCCAGCAGGTTTTCGATATGTTCTGTTCCGACATGGACCATAATCTGCGCGAAATGGGCGTCGGCGACCTGACGGTGCCGAAGAGGATGCGCCGGGTCGGCGAGGCTTTTTTCGGCCGGCTCCAGGTCTATGAGCAGGCGCTCGCGAGCGATGACGGCGAGGAGCTCGTCGGGGCGCTTGCTCGCAACGTTTTCGCCGCCGGCGAATCCACCACGTCGGGGCGCCGGCTGGCCGCCTATGTGCGCGAGGCGGCGGGCCGTCTCGACCGGACGCCGCTTGCTGCGCTGACGGCGGCGCAGCTCGACTTTCCGGATCCCGACGCGATGGCCAACTCGCAGGAGCCGGCGCACGAGACCAGGCCATGACGAGCAAGCCCGCGAGCAAGCCTGCAAAGATTCCATGGAGCGCGCCGGTGCGCCGCGACGATGTGCCGGAAAGCGGGCTGCACATCGATCTGACCGCCGATGCGGCGACGCGCGCCGCCATCGCGGCGCTCGCGGGCGTTCCCGCCGTGTCGAGCCTCGCGGCGAGCTTCGACGTCGCGCGCCAGGGCAAAGGCCTGCGGGTCGAGGGCGAGGTCGCGGCGGCGATCGAGCAGACCTGCGTGGTCACGCTCGAGCCGATGACGAGCGAGATCCGCGAGCCGATCGATCTCGTCTTCATGCCGCCGGCCGGGGCGGTGCCGGGCCACAAGTCGCCTAAGGATCTATTCGAGGAGGAGATCGATCCTGCGGCTGCGGACGAGCCCGAGCCGCTCATCGACGGCGTCGCCGATCTCGCCGCGGCTGCGACCGAGTTCCTGCTGCTGGCGATCGATCCCTATCCCCGCAAACCGGGTGCGGTGTTCGATTTACCCAACGCCGGCGAGACGGGCGCACATCCATTTGCGGCCCTTGCGGCGTTGAAGAAGCAGCCGAAGGAAAGCTGAGCGCCGGGCGCAGGTGTGATGATACTTTCCGGCCGCTCTTACAGAGTGGCTTTGGCGCGCGCCGTGTCGCCGCGTTTGCGGGCCAGCCGCCTGGAACTGCGAGAAAAACAAGCCTTGGCGGCAGCAAAATCCCCCATTGCGGCGGCCCGCCGACACGCTATGTTCGCCGCGATGTCCATTTAGCCCGGGTCCTTCGGTCGCGCCGGATCGAGCCAACCAAGCCGGCCGAGCCGACCAAGCCTTCTCCACTGAGAGAGCCAACCGCCGATCCATGCCGCAGAAGGTTCGAATTGCGCTCGACGCCATGGGGGGGGACCATGGCGCGTCCGTGGTCGTGCCGGGCGCCGCAATCGCGTTGGAGCGCCACCCCGACACCGAGTTCATCCTGGTCGGCGACAAGGCCCTGATCGAGCCGCTGCTGGCGCAGCACCAAAAGCTCGCCGCGGTCTCGCGCGTCGTCCACACCGACGTCGCGGTCAAGATGGACGAGAAGCCGAGCCAGGCGCTGCGCCACGGCCGGTGGAAGTCGTCCATGTGGCTCGCGATCGATGCGGTCAAGAAAGGCGAGGCGGACGCAGCGGTGTCCGCCGGCAACACCGGCGCGCTCATGGCGATGGCCAAGTTCCACCTCAAGACCATGCCCGGCATCGAGCGCCCCGCCATCGCGGCGCTTTGGCCGACCCTGCGCGGCGAATCGATCGTCCTCGATCTCGGCGCCTCGATCGGCGGCGACGCCCGTCACCTGGTCGACCTCGCCGTGATGGGCGGCGCCATGGCGCAGGTGCTGTTCGATCTCGAGCGGCCGACCATCGGCCTCCTCAATATCGGCGTCGAGGAGGTGAAGGGCCTCGACGAGGTGCGCGAGGCCGGCCGCATCCTGCGCGAGACCCCGCGCGACACCATCGCGTATTACGGCTTCGTCGAAGGCGACGACATCGGCAAGGGGACCGTCGACGTGGTGGTGACCGAAGGCTTCGCGGGCAACATCGCGCTCAAGGCGGCCGAGGGCACCGCCAAGCAGTTCGCCGAATATCTGCGCAGCGCGCTCCGCCGCACCTGGATATCGCGCATCGGCGCATTCCTGGCCCGCGGGGCCTTTCGCGCGCTGCGCGAGAAGATGGACCCGCGCCAGTTCAACGGCGGCGTGCTGCTCGGCCTCAACGGCGTCGTGATCAAGAGCCACGGCGGCACCGATGCGGAAGGCTTCGCGTTCGCGATCGACATCGGCTACGACACCGCGAAGCACGAGCTTCTCGCCAAGATCAACCGCATGCACGGGGCCGCCGTCCCGCCGCGCGTGACCGGAGCTGCCTCGTGAGCGTGACGCGGTCGGTTGTGCTGGGCATCGGTCGTTACCTACCCGAGCACGTGATGACCAATGCGGAGCTCGCCGCGAAAGTCGCCACGTCCGACGAGTGGATCGTGCAGCGCACCGGCATCCGCGAGCGCCGCATCGCGGCGCCCGGCGAGACCACCTCCGACCTCGCCATCAAGGCGGCGCGCGCCGCGCTCGCGGCCGCCCATGTGGAGGCGCCCTCCATCGACCTGATCGTGGTCGCGACCGCGACGCCCGACAACACCTTCCCGGCGAGCGCCGTCTCGGTGCAGGCCGGCCTCGGCATCACCCACGGCGCGGCGTTCGACCTGCAGGCGGTGTGCTCCGGCTTCGTCTATGCGCTCGCGACGGTCGACGCGCTGCTCAAGGCCGGCACCTTCAAGCGCGCCCTCGTCATCGGCGCCGAGACCTTCTCGCGCATCCTGGACTGGGAGGACCGCGGCACCTGCGTCCTGTTCGGCGACGGCGCCGGCGCCGTGATCCTCGAGGCGCAGTCGCTTCCCGGCACCCGCGAGGACCGCGGCATCCTCGTCTCGCGCCTGCGCTCCGACGGCCGCTACAAGGACAAGCTCTACGTCGACGGCGGCCCGAGCTCGACCCAGACGGTCGGCCACCTGCGCATGGAGGGCCGCGAGGTGTTCAAGCACGCGGTCGCGATGATCACGGACGTGATCCAGGATTCGTTCGTCGAGACCGGCTACAGCGCCGCCGACATCGACTGGTTCGTGCCGCACCAGGCGAACAAGCGCATCATCGACGCCTCCGCGGTCAAGCTCGGCATCCCGCCCGAGAAGGTGGTGATCACGGTCGACAAGCACGGCAACACGTCGGCCGCCTCGATCCCGCTGGCGCTCTCGGCCGCGGTCGCGGATGGGCGGATCAAGAAGGGCAATTTGATCCTGCTCGAGGCGATGGGCGGCGGGTTCACGTGGGGCGCGACGCTGCTGCGGTGGTGAGGCGGTGGCGCCATTCGTGCCCCGCCTGTTCATTCTCCTCGAACCTTTGCAATCCCTTGGCGATTCCCCTCCCGCCCTCGACCGCCGTCGCCGAGGGCGCCGACGATACCAAGGCCGCACGCTTCAAGTTATGAACGTCGGCAGTGGACTCGCTGAATTTATTGCATTTTCACCGAATGGGTTTGTTCTGCCAAAAAGGCCAAGTCCGCAGGGCAGCCATTCGCCAAAAAATACAGGCGATCTACAATGCGAGAAATAGAGAAAATACAATCGAACGCTCTGCAATCATGAGGAAAAACGTCGCTGACGGGAAACAGTGCGGAACACTGGGAATAACAATACGAATCGCGCGAAAAAACAATAAGCGCAGAGTGTAGGCAAAGTCCTTCAGATCATCCAGGCGCAAGTTGCGGCACACGTGCGACGTCGGTTTCATTTCACCCTTCGTGTGCGGCGTCTATGGTAACACGTTCGCCATTTACAAATTGTCGAATAGGATGGGCGGGTTGTGCACCGGAAAAAGCCGCCTCGGGTAGGATGCGGGCGCGACCCGGGACGGTTGCGTGCAGGCGCGCGATCGGCACCAAAACACCTGGATAGGTATCGAAGGCATGCAGCCGCACACCTCGATACTGCAACGTCCGCAAGTGCGAGCGCGCGCGCACGGTTCCACTGTCAGGTACTGAGCATAGCATTGTTTCGTCATTCCAACTGCCGCCACATTGGCGGCAGACGTTCCGCTCGCCTCTCACGCAATCAAAATAAAAGCGGCATCTTGCGATGCCGAACGATCGATACGAACAGGGGAGAGCAGCCATGGCGATCATGGGTCTGGGCCGCGGAAATGGGAATTCGAATGGGAATCCGAGCGAGAAGCGGAGTGGGAACGGAAATGGAAAGTACCTCAACGGTGTCGAGATGGCGCGCGCGCCATCTCCACCGCGTCCGGTCATCGTCAGGAATGAGGATCCGCAACCGGACCATCTCACCCTCGGCACGGTGACGCTCGACGCGGTCGACCGTTTGACGGGCATGACGGCCGACGAGATCGAGCGAGTGGCCGAGCAGGTTCTCGACGGTGCGGAGGAGACGGCCGCGATCCTGCGCGAGCTGGCGCGGCGCCTGCGCGAGAACGGCGTGTTCGCCAACGAGCGGCTGGCCCGCTTCGTACGGGTGGCCAACCAGTGTGCCGACATTGCGCGCTCCATGCAGCAGAGCGTCGAGCGGCGCGATGAAGAATCTCCGCCTCGGCCGCAGAAGTTCACGTCCGAAGCCGAGCAGGAACGCAAGGAAGCCGAAGTGACCGCGGAGCCCGAGATGAACGGCACCGGGGAAGAGGCCGACCCATGATGCGTTGCGGGTCGGGTGGTCCGCTCCCGCCGGCGGATGGCGGGTCCGAGAGCCGAGGGCGCAGAACCGGAAATCGAATTCGGCGGGGCCAATGGCGTCGGTATCATCGCAACCGACGTCGTCGGCCTGTTCTCGGTGCACGCAAGTGAGAAAACTGCCGGCCCTCATCAAAGCGCGAGGGCCGGCTTTTCATGGTGGTCGGTTGCCGGCCGCATCGGCGTCGCGCGGTTACTGATTTGCAATTCGGTGTCTGCTCAGCCGAGGCCTGGACGGGGTTGTTGAATTTATTGCATTTTCCTCGAATGGCTTTGTTCTGCCGTTCTGCCGTTCTGCCGTTCTGCCACGAGGCGCAATCATCCCCGACAAAAATACAGGTGATTCGTTATGGCAATGGGTTATATCGTATTTCGCCCTATTTTCCGGGCTGTCCGAAGAGAAACGTCGCTCACGGGAACAATGAAGAACAATGGGAATAACAATGCGGGTCGGTCCAAAACAATGAGGATCGCGTGTAGGCGCAGTCCTACGGATCAAACCATCGTCAGGCCGTGATTGCACAAATGAAAAGGCCCAGTCGCCTTGCCGGCGTCCGGGCGCTTTTTCCGAACTGTGCACTTTATGCCATACAGCGAAACATGGCGTAGCGCAAGAAAAATGGCGTCGGCGGCAACCTATTCTCGAGCGGCACGTATCGACCGCCGATCGGGAGACGAAGCCTTCACATCACCAATCGAAATACGTCGCCGTCGCGCACGATCTTGCCACCCACGAAGTGGCCGGCAAGGATGAGCGTCGGCGTCCCGGCAAAACGGGAGAGCAGCTCTTTGCGGGTGCGTATCGTCTGCGCCGGATCGAAATCAATGGTAGAGCACCAGTCGAGGTGGACCATTTGACAGGGGTGGTGCGCGACATCACCGATGAGCAAAGCATCCTCGCCCCGCGACCTGACGTGGACACTGAAGTGGCCCGGCGAGTGTCCAGGTGTCGGGATCACGCTCAACTCGTCGCACACCGGATGGCCGGCATCGATCAGATCGACGAGGCCGGCGCCGGCGACGGGGCGGACGGAGTCGTCGAAGATCGTGGCAAGCGCGGGGTCGCGGACGTCTTTCCAATAGTCGAACTCGACGCGCCCCATCAGGTAACGCGCCTTGCGGAACGTCGGTATCCACCGGCCGTCGGAAAGGACCGTGTTCCAGCCGACGTGATCGACATGGAGATGAGTACAGAGCACAGTGTCGATCGTGTCAGCAGGGCAGCCGGCTGCGGTGAGTTGCTCGAGAAACGGCCCTTGCCGCCCGGTCCACTCCGGTCTGCCCCGAGGCTTGTCGTTGCCAATCCCGGTATCGATGACGATCCGCCGCGTCGGCGTTTCGACCAGGAACGAATGGATGCTCATCCTGATCCGCCCCGTCGCATCGGCGAAGTGGGGGCACAACCACGCGAGCTTGCGAAGGGCCTCAGGCGTCGCCTGCGGCAGGATGTACTCCTTTCCGCCGTAAGTCTCGATCTCGACGAATTGGGTGATCGTCACGTCACCAATTTGCCATTTCATGCGACCCCCGCCTCACAACGATAACGCAGATTTCGCCGAACCACGGCCGCCGGCGCTGAAGTAAAGGGTCCGGTCAGGCCGTTTGGTGCTGATGCTCTCCACCTTGGGGGAACGATAGAGTGTCGGCTTCCGGCAGCGGTTTCCCCTTCGTCTCCGGCAGGAAAGGCGCGGCAATCAGCCCAAGAACATAGAACAGGCCGATGATCGTGGCTGCTCTGCCATAGCCGCCGAGGCCGACGATCAACGTGCCGGCGATCAGTGGAGCGATCGCGGAGATCATTCGCGGTGCATTGAAGATGAAACCCGCAGCCGTCGCACGCATCCGCGTCGGAAAGAGTTCCGGCAGCCATATCGGCGTCCAGGAGAAAACGCCCTGGATGAAGAATCCATACACCGCGAAGCCGAGCAGCAGCAGATGGATCTCCTGCACCCACAGGTACACGATCGGAGTGAGAATGAGGCACATCAGGTAGTACGACAGGGTCGTCGGCTTGCGACCAAATGCATCGGCAAGAAAACCAAAGCTGAAGAAACCCAGCAAGGCGCCGACGTTTTGGACCAACCCGACCAATCCCACCCAGCGCTGGGCAGGGAGGCCGGCAGCCGTTGCCACCGATCCGAAATAGCTCGGGACGAAACTCGAAACGCCCCAATAACCAATCGTTACCGAGAGCGACATCACGAAGGTCAAGAACAGGCGCAGGCGGACGGCGGGTTCGGCAAACATATCGACCAGCGTGAAGCGCACGAGCGCGGCGTCTTCCCCTTGCAGCGCCGCGCCCTGCTGCCGCAGACCGTGGGCGGCGCGACGGCGCTTGTTCGATTCCTCCCACCGAGGGGATTCGGGAATGTTGCGCCGAATCCAGAATGTGAGCAGCCCCGGCAGCACGCCGATCAGATACATGTAGCGCCATGCGCCGGGACCGGACGTGCCAATGACCACCCAGATGGCGGAGGCGAGGATGCTTCCGATCGGGTATCCGCATTGCAAGAGCGCGCCGCCCTTGCCGCGCGCGCGGTCCGGCCAAAGCTCCGCCGTGATCGACGCCCCCGTGGCCCATTCCGAGCCGATCGCGAGCCCGACCAGGAAGCGCAGCACGGCAAACGACAGCCAATTCCAGGACAGCGCGCTCAAGCCGGTCAGCAGCGAATAGGCGAGGATCGTAAGGGTCATCGACCGCTTGCGGCCGATATAGTCGGCGAGGATGCCGCCGAGCAATCCGCCAAGCCCCCAACCGAAGACGGTTATCGCGATGACCGCACCCGCATAGGCGGGAATTCGCGCGTATTCGGAGCGGTCCAGGAGCTGGTGCAGCGCGACCCCGATGGTGAGAATGAGCGAGAACACTTCGAAACCGTCGAACGTCCACCCGAGATTCGAAGCGATCAGAGCCTTCCACTGCGTCCGATCGAGCGTGCGATACCAGGGAGAATGCCCGAGAAGTGCAGATTCGCTCATCGTTGCCTCCCCGAGATGTGCTTAGGCGGCGTCATTTGGCGGCTCGCGAAGGAAGCCTACACCAATATTCGGCACGCTCGGAACAGGGAGTCTTTGCTGCCACCGTTCTGCCTGCTGCCGGAGGGCGGCTCCGAGCGTGAGCTCACAAAACGCCGGTGGCGGGTCCCGCCGTTTTTTTTGCGAGCACGAGTCCGGTGTGGGCTCATCTCCGAAAGAGCGGCTGCCTCTTCAGGAGATAGAGCGCACAGCCAAGCCCGGCGAAAAGTCCGAGGGGGGCGCAGAAAAGCGCCATGCCGACCGCAGCTGCCGTGCCCATGGCATCTCCCGCATTCAGTGGCGCATCTAAAGGCAAGTCGCTGAACCACCACAAGACGCCGGCAAATACAATCGTTGCGCCGAATGCGCCGCCGAGCAGGAGCCAAAGCGCCACCGCAGCGACCCGGGCGATTTTCCAAAACGCATTCATCGATCGATTTTCCGATTCGGCGGCAACCAGAAGCACGTCCATATCACTGAGATTCGCTGAGCGGAGCGCGCTTGCACTCACCCTTGCAACACCGCCAACCTGCGATCCACCGCATCGCGCAGCCGGTACCACCCCCCGATCGCCGGCAAGAACCACGGATTGCCCGAATACAGCGGATGATCGGGAAATTCCTCGCTGTCGTACGCGCAGGTCTGGTTGCTGATGCCGGCGATCTTGCGCGCCGTCTGCCAGCCCAGATAGGTCATCATCGCGACGCCGCTGCCGTTGCAGCCGAGCAGGTAGTGCATGCCGTTCGGCTCGCGCCCCATGTGGGGGAGCGCGTCCAAGGTGAAGGCCACATTGCCGGTCCAGCAATGCGTCACCTTGGTGCCGCGCAGCTGCGGGAAGCGGTCGGTCATGAAGCGGTGCAGGATGGGCGCGATCTGCTGCGGCGTGGCCGGCGTGAAGCGCGCGCGTCCGCCGAAGATCATCCGCCGGCCGTCCGGCGACATGCGGTAATAGCACAGCACGCGGCGCGTATCGGACAGCGTGCGCTGCTTCGGGATCAGGCTCGCCGCGAGATCGGGCGGCAGCTCCTCGGTGGCGATGATGTGGCTCGCCAGCGGCACGACGCGGCGCTTCAAATTTGGCGTGAGATCGCCCGTATAGCCGTTGGTGGCGATCACGACCTGGTCGGCCTGCACGGTGCCGCGCGTGGTCATCACCTCCCAGCCGCCGTTGCGTTCGCTGATGCGCTGCACCGCGGCGCGCGCGCAGACCGGAATGCGGCGGGCGCGGCAGGCCTCGAGCAGGCCCTTGTAATAGAGCGCCGGGTGCAGGTTGGCGGAGCGTTCCACCACCATGCCGCCATAATAGTAGTCGCTGGCCATCTCGGCGCGCTGGCGCTCGCGCGGCACCATGTAGGCTTGCGATTGCGCCGCATCGTTCAACAGCGCGACCTTGCGCGCCTGCGCGGCATAATGCGCCGGCGTCCAGGCGCCGACGAAGCGGCCGGTCTTTTTCCAGTGACACGCGATGCCGTGCTCGGCGATCAGCCGTTCGATCAGGCCGAAGGCCTCGGCGCCATCCGACAGTAGCGCGCGGGCACGCTGCGATCCCGGGTCGAGAGTCTTGCCGGAGAAGCTCTTGCCGATGTTCACTCCGCCGCTGACGCCGCCGCCGTTGCGCGTGCTGGCGCCGAAGCCGAGCTCCGCCGCCTCCAGCACCACGCAATCGATGCCGTTGCGGGCCGCCTCCAGGGCGGTCGAAAGTCCGGCATAGCCGCCGCCGACGATGGCGACGCGCGCACGCGAGGGCACGTCGACAGGATCTTGCGCGGTGGGGCGATAGGCTTCCCACCAGTACGGCAGCGGCTTGAAGTCGCGATGGAAGACGTTGGCATCTGGCATGGCGCGTTCTTTCAGCGAAACCGCTGCGCCGCGTACGGCGCGGGATCGATGCCGGTCGGCTGCCCCGCGATCATGCGGGCGACAAGTCTCGCGCTCGGCGGACCGCCGGTCATGCCGAAATGGCCGTGGCCGAAGGCGAAATGCAGGCCGGGCCGGCCGGATGCGGCACCGAGGATCGGCAGGCTGTCGGGCGTCGAAGGGCGGAAGCCCATCCAGTAGCGCACATCCTTCCCGCTCAGGCCCGGGAACATCCGCCTGGCGTGCTGGACCAGGATCTTCGCGCGCTGCTCGTTGGGCGGCGCATCGAGCCCGGCGATCTCCACCGTTCCGGCAACGCGCACGCCGTCCTCCATCGGCGTCATGCCGAAGGCGCGCGTCTTGTTGCTGATCGGCAGGGCCGGCACCACCTCGGGATTGAACATCGTCGCGTGATAGCCGCGCTCCGTCTCGAGCGGCAGCTTGATGCCGAGCGGCGCGAGCAACTGCAGCGACCAGGCGCCGGCGGCGATCACGACGTGATCGGCCGAGCGATTGGCGGTGTTGGTCATCAGCTTCCAGCCGCCGGCCTCGTCGGGGATGAGCTTCATCACGCGCTCGTTGATCAGCGTGCCGCCCTCATGGACGAGCAGCTTGCCGAGGGTTTGCACGCTGCGCTGCGGGCTCACCGTGAAGCCATTGTTGGGGACGAGCAGGCCATGGGTCACATCGCGGGCGATGCCGGGAAACATCTGGCGCAGGTCGTCCGCGGTGAGCGTCTCGGTGTGGATGTTGTGCCGCGCACGGATCTCGCGCTCGAGCCTGGCGTTGCTGGTGTCGCCGCCGCCTTCCCACACATGGACCTGGCCGCTGGGGCGGAAGAGCTCGCGATAGAGCTCCGGGCCGAGCAGCTCGCGCCAGCAGTCCATGGAGTCGCGATGCAACGCGCGCATCGCGTCGGAGATGGCGAGCACCCGGTGCAGCCGGCCGGATTCGACCCAGCGCATCAGCCAGGGCAGGGCGCGTGGAAAGTAGGCGGGGCGAACCGAGAGGGGCCCGAGCGGATCCATCAGCCAACGCGGAACCTTGGGCAGCATGCCGGGCAGGGCGATCGGCACCGCCGTGTCAGGGCTGATCAATCCGGCATTGCCGAAGGAGGCGCCGCCGGCCGGCGGCAGCGGATCGACGACCGCGACATCGAGACCGGCCCGGCGCAGATAGAGCGCCGTCGACAGGCCGACCACGCCGGCTCCCACCACGATTGCATCATGCCGCACTGGCGCCATCTGACCGGGTCCTCATCGTCGGGTTTTCATCGTGCTGGCCCTCCGGCCGCGGAGCAAGCCGTCGAGCAGGAGGACCACGCCGGTGACGCCGATCAGGAAGGCGCTGACCGCCGCGATGGTCGGCTCGATTTCCATGTGCAGGCTGTTCCAGATGCGGACCGGCAGCGTCTGGACGCGCACACCGGTGAGAAACAGCGCGATGATCAGCTCGTCGAACGAGGTCAGGAAGGCGAACAAGGCGGCCGAGATCAGGCCGGGCGCCGCGAGCGGGATGACGACCTTCACGAACAAGCGCACCGGGCTCGCACCGAGGCTGAGCGCCGCGCGCTCCAGATTGACGTCGACGCCCTGCAGCGCGGAGAGCAGGATCAGCAGCACCACCGGCAGCGCGATCACGGCCTGGCAGATGCCGATCCACAGAACGTTGCCGACCAGCTCGAGCCGCACCGACACGAAATACATCGCGATGGAGGTGATCACGGTCGGCACGATGATCGGCAGCAGCAGCAACGACAGCAGCAGCTTCTTTGCCGCGAAGCTCCCGCGCACGAACGCGTAGGCGGCGAAGAACCCGACGACCGTCGCGACGATGCAGGCGATGAACCCGATCACGATGCTGTACCACAGCGACTCCCGCCAGCGCGGATCGCCCAGGAAGCGGATGAACCAATCCAGCGAGTACGAGCGCGGCGGAAATTGCAGGTAGCCCGGACCGCTGAACGCCAGCACGATGACAATGACGATGGGCGCCAGCAACAAAAGGCAGAGCACCGTGACGTAGGCGGGGAGGGCGCGGCGCATGGTTCGGATCCTGCTCAGGTCCCCATCAGCCGGCGCAGGTCGGTCACGCGGTAATACACGGCATAAAGCACCAGGGTGACGGCGAGCAGGTAGAGCGACATCACGGCCGCGGTGCTCCAATCGAGGTCGATCTCCACCGAGCGCTCGATCAGCGTCGCCACCATGACGTCGGACGGGCCGCCCATCAGGGCGGGAGTGATGAAGAAGCCGACCGCCAGAATGAACACGATCAGCGCGCCGGACACGACACCATGCAGGCTCAGCGGCAAGTAGATGCGCGCGAAGATCATCGGGCCGCTGGCGCCGAGGCCGCGGGCGGCGCGCAGCAGGTTGGGGTCGATCGACCGCATCGCGGCGAACAGCGTCAGCACCATGTAGGGCAGCAGCACATAGGTCATGCCGATCACGACCGCGGTTCGGTTGTAGAGCAGCGGCAGCGGCGCGTCGATCAGGCCAAGGTCCTGCAGAAGGTGGTTGATCAGTCCGTTGCGGCCGAGGATCACCATCCACGAGAAGGTGCGCACGATGATGCTGGTGAAGTACGGCACGATGACGCAGAAAAGCACCAGCGTGAAGCGGGGGCCGCGGCGGTTCGCCAGATAGTAGGCGACCGGATAGCCCAGCAGCAGCGCGGTCGCGGTGACCAGCAGCGAAATCCAGTTGGTGATGAGGATCGTCCGCAGCATGACGCGGGATTCGATCACCGACAGGACATGCGGCCAGAACGGCGGGGCGTCCTTGTCGATGATCACCGTCTGCGCCAGGAACAAGACCAGCGGCGCCAGAAACACCGCGGCCAGCATCGTCAAGGCGGGGAGCATCAACAGGGTGCTGCGGCGCCTCATCTCGCGACATCTCACTCGGGCAAGGTCAACGTGTGTGCGACAGCCCAGCTGACCACGACCGGCGCGCCGACCTGCGGCCCCGCGCCGTTCATCAAATTGGGCTGATCGACCGTGAGCTGCGTCGTCGGTCCGATCTGCACCGTGGTGCGGATCATGCTGCCCAGAAAGGCGCGACGCTGCACCACGCCTTGGACGCAATTGGACTCTCCACGGTCGGCCTCGGGGACGTCGCCGAACGCGAGCTTTTCGGGCCGCACGAAAAGTGACGCCGTGCGCTGCGTGATGGCCGGGCTTCGACACCGCGCGCGCAGCAGGACGCCGTCCCGCGTGCGCAACGCGGCCTCGTCGCCGGCGATCTGCTCGATCGTCCCGTCCAGCAGGTTCGCTTCGCCGAGAAAACGGCCGACGAAGGCGTTGCGGGGACGTTCGTAGATCTCGCCGGGCGGGCCGAGCTGCTCGATGCGGCCCTGGTTCATGATGGCGATGCGGTCGGACATGTTCATCGCCTCCTCCTGATCGTGCGTGACGTAAATCACGGTCATGCCGAGGCGTTGCTGAAGCTCCTTGATCTCGACCTGCATGGCGTAGCGCAGGTTCTTGTCGAGCGCGCCGAGCGGCTCGTCCATCAGCACGATGCTGGGCCGGAAGACGATGGCGCGGGCGATCGCGACCCGTTGCTGCTGGCCGCCGGACAGCTCGCGCGCATAGCGCGTCGCGAAGCGCTCCAGTCGCACCAGCGCCAGGGTCGCCTCGACGCGCCGGCGCAGCTCGGCTTTCGCCACCCGGCGCGCGCGCAACGGGAAAGCCACGTTCTCGAACACATCGAGGTGCGGGAAGATCGCGTAGTTCTGGAAAACCATGCCGAGGCCGCGGCGTTGCGGCGGCACATGCGTCAGGTCCGCGCCGTCGAGGCGGATCGCGCCGCGGTCCGGCGCGACAAAACCGGCGATCATCATCAGTGTCGTCGTCTTGCCCGATCCGGACGGGCCGAGCAGCGAGAAGAACTCGCCCGGCCGGATCTCGGCATCGACGGCATCGACGACGCGCTCGTCGCCGTACTGCTTGGTCAGGCCGATCAGCTCCAGTGCGCCCCGCGCGCCCAGCATCCCCTTGCCGTGCGGCGGCAAGAGTGTCTCGCTCACCTGTCGCTCACTCCAGGACCCACTTGTTCCAGTATTCGCTGACCTTGGCACGGTTGTCCGCCCACCAGACGATGTCGTTGCGGAAGCCCTCCGACTTGGTCCACGGCAGCTTGGTTTTCGGGTCGATCAGCTGTGGCGCGGTGTGCGGATAGGCCTTCTGGTTCACCGGGATCGCCTTGTACTCGGCCAACCAGCGCGCCTGCACGTCGGGGCTGAGGCTGTAGTCGACGAATTTCACGCCGGCCTCGTGCTTGGGCGTGCCCCTGGTGATGCCATAGGCCTGCGCCAGCACCTGGTTGTCGCGCCACTGCGCCGCGACCTTGGCGCCGCCCGCAGCGGCGACTTGCAGCCGCGTGCTCCAGATGACCGCGAGCACGGCCTCCTTGTCGGCCAGCATCTCGGACGAGAGCGCGCCCGTATCCCAGAACTTCGGCACCGATGCCTTGATCCGCGACAGCGATTTGAAGGCGCGCGGAATGTCGATGGGATAGACCTTGTCCTTCGGGACGCCGTCGGCGATCAGCGCGATCTCCAGATTGGGCGCGCCGGAAGACATGCCGGCGAGGGTGCGCGGGCCGGGGAATTTCTTGACGTCCCAGAACTGCTCCCAGCTCTTCGGCTCCTGCCCGACCGCGAAGGCGGTGGTGTTGAAGCCCTGCACGAACGCATAGACGAAGGAGCCGACCTGGTAGGGCGTGCGCACCGAAGGGTCGATGTCGTCGGGATTTGTATATTTGAATTCCTGGTAGGGCATCGGCTCGAGCGCCCCGGCACGCTCCAAGTTCAAGAGCACGTCGTCGCCGGTGTCGATCACATCGATGTCGACCTTGCCGGCCTTGAACATCGCCAGCAGCTTGGCCGCCGTGGAGGCGACCGGCACGATCTCGATGCCGGTCGCCTCGCGGAACGGTTCGTATACTGTGCGCTTCTTGACCTCGTCGAACACGCCGCCGGGCGTGCGCACCGTCAACCGCTGCGCCGCTTGCGCGCGGCGGGACCAGATCATCGGCGCCGCCAGCGGGACGGCGGCCGCGGCCATGAGCAGGCGGCGCCGGGTGGGTCGAACCAGCAAGGTCATCGTGCTTCTCCTCAGTCGGTCATCAGCTGCTCAGCACCTCGCGCGGCAGTCCGGTCAACAGCTCGGGCCCGGACGCGGTCACCAGCACGGTTTCGCTGAGCGATACGCCGCCGGCCGATGCGTACATGTGAAAGACCATGTTCGGCTCGATCACCCAGTCGGCCGCGGGGTGAAAGATTCGGGTGAAGTCACTCGTGTGCGGGCCCGGGTAGGCGTAAAGGCCCAGGGTGTAGCCGGTGATGTTGTCGTAGCTTTCCCGCAAGCCGCCTTGCAGTACGCCATCGCGCAGAATGGCATCTATATCACGGGCGCGCGCCCCCGGCCGCATCGCCGCAATCTGGCGATCCTGGATGGCGGCAAGCCGTTTGCCGGCGTCGATCAATTTGGGATCGACCGGGCCGACCGATACGCAGCGCATGGTTCTGGCGCTGTAGCCGGCGATGCGCGGCGTCAGCTCGATATGCACGATATCGCCGGCTTGCAGCGGATCATCACCCAGATGGCCGTGCAGGAAATCCCAGCCGCGTCCGGCGGTGATCGGCCCGGGCGGCCCCGGATCGGCGCCGAGCTCCACGAACGAATTCACGGCCTCGCGCGCGGCATCGCGCTGCGAGGCGCCGGCGACGCATACATCGGCGGCGCGGCGCAGCGCAGTGTTGGCGAGACGTGCGCACTGGCGCAACAGGCCGATCTCGGCCGGCGATTTGATCAGCCGCAGCTGCCACACGATGTTGCCGAGATCGACGAGCTCTGCGCCCGGAAGTGCGGCCTGGATGCGGGCGAAGCGAGCCACCGGCATGCAATAGGAATTGTAATCGACGCCGATGCGCGCTCGCGCGAGCCCGCGCTGCGCGAGCGCGTCGCGCAGCACCGGCATCGGATCCTCCCAGTCGCGAAAAGTGCGGACGTCCTCGATCCAGCTGCGCTGGCGGCACGGTGTTGCGTCCAATGCGCGAATGAGAAAGAACGGCTCGCCTTCGAGTGGAATGCCGACGCAGCGCCAGCGGTTTTCGGAGTTGCCGTAGCCGGTGAGCCATGTCATCGCCTCGATTTCGTCGAACAGGGCGACGTCGACGCGGGCGGCCTGCATGTGCCGGCGGAGGCGGCCGATACGGCCGGCGAACTCGTCGGAAGCGAAGAACGGATGACTACCCACGTGGGCATTCGATCACACTGCCGGGACGCGATCAACAATACGACGACAAAACCGGTATGTTTGCATATCGCCGGCGCGGCGCCGCTAATTCAAGCGGAGCCGCAGCCGCCCGACCCGCCGTCACTATGCCCGCCGCTGCCGGTGCGGCAGCGGCGAGCGATAACTTGTCACGGTCCGTAGATCGGCGCCGGCGTCGGATTGAAATCGCCGTCCTCGTCGCCGACGCAGCGGAAGCTGCTCGCGAGGTTGGGGTTGCCGCTGCCGTTGTAGGCGGGAAGTTGTGGGTAGGGGCACAAGGGCCGCTGCATCGCGATCGGCGCCTGTGCCGAATCGCCGGTGTACTTGGTCGCGATCACCGAGGCGGGTGCAACGCCCTTCTCGACCCACTGGGTGAGCGCCGAGAGAAGATCGTATTTCGGATCGTAGCTCGGCGCCTGCTGCTGGATCGGGCCGCCGAAAGCGTTCGGCCCGGGGCCGTCCTTGCAGTGCCACATGCCCGGCGCCATGAACAGCCGCGCGAACTGCTGCGTCCGCTCGAGCGACTGTCGGGAATGGCCGCCGATCGTGTTCTCGATCACCGCGTTGTAATAGTTGATCGTGCCCTGCGACGGGATCAGCGGATCGGCAAACCCGGCATAGATGATCAGCTTTCCGCCGTTGGCGAGGAAGGGCCGCAAGTCGGTGACGTTGGCGTTGAGATCGCCGGCGAGCACCTCATCGACGGTCGCCATGTTCTGGTTGAAGTCGAACGTCTGCCATTGCCAAGTGAGTCCGAACACCCATTTGAACAGGCTGTCGAACGTCGGTTCGGTCGAGCTCTCATTGAGCGCAAAGCCGAGCGCGGCGGGATTGCTGGTTTCCGAGCCGAGCGCATTGCCCGGGTCGATCACGGCACCGTTCGCGAGGTTCACCGAGCCCTGGTAATAGGCCTTCATGGCGGCGACCTGGTCGGCGTTGAGGCAGTTTGGCGCGTCCCCGATCGGGCACTGCAGCGTGGCCGGGTCGAACTTGCAGTTGCGCGGGTCGGTGAGGAACGCATCGTTCGGCGCGCCGCCGTCCTGGCGGCGGCACGCCGCCACCACGGCCTGATTGACCATGTCGAGCTTGGCCGGCGGAATGTAGCTCGCAAGCGTCCGATGCGTGGCGCGATAGTCCGAGACCAGTACCGTGTGCAGATGCGTTCGGTTGAACGCGGGCGCGCCGGCCAGCACGCCGTCATAGTCGGCCGGGAAGCGCTGCACCTCCATCAGGGCCTGCTGGCCGCCAGTCGAGCAGCCGGCGAAATAGGATTTGCTCGGCGGGTTGCCGTAGAACGCGTTGATCAGCGCCTTGCTGAACTCGGTCATCAGGTGGGTGGCGCGCCAGCCGAAATCCTTCCATTTCTCCGGATGTCCGACGAGCGCATCGCCATTGACGCCCGCCGCGCCGGTTGCGCCCATGTCGGTGTTGGCGGTGGCAAAGCCGCGATTGATGCCATCGGCGAGCTCGCTCTGGAAGAAGCCGCCGGCATAACCGCCATTGCCGGTGCCGAGATAGCGGCCGTTGTAGCGCGCCGTCGGCATCCATACCTGCACGCCGATGCTCGAGTCCGAGGTCGGCGCGATCGTTGCCGAGACTATGCAGTAAGGCGGCAGGTTTGTGAATACGAGATGCCACGCGTCCGGCGCCACATAGGGCCCGCCGGGCATCAGGGTCGCCGAGTTGATGGTCGTGTCGGGGTAGGCGAACGAGGCAAGGCTGGCGCAGCTCGACGGCGTCGCGGCCGTGGCCGGTTGGCCGGCAATGCAGGCGAGCAGCAGGGTGGACACGAGCGCAACCGCGCGTGTCGGCGCGACCGAACCCGATGTGTTGCGCAGATCCTGGTGACGCATGTCTTGCCCTCGGTGGTGGCGCGGGCGCCGGCGGGCACGACGCCCGCCCATGGCGATCGCGACCTGATTGCAGCTGACACGTTGCGCGGATTGCGCGCGGAACCCGTACTTGGTTCCTGTCAAACTCGGGCGGAAAGGAAATTGTTCCCTCGGGGTCGTACCGGCCGACCGAACATCATTGAGAGCAATGAAGCTCGACAGGGACGAGTCCGCGCGGCAGGTGCAAGAGAAGCTGTCTGAATTCCTCCAGTCGTGTCGGGCGAGCAGCGCCTGAGTCGGCTGCCGTCGCGTCCGGCATTCGATCAGTGGCCGCCGCGGCCGGTACGCCCCGCGATCATCATCGGATCTCGTTCACATCGGTGAATC
Source organism: Xanthobacteraceae bacterium (assembly GCA_035293985.1). GTDB lineage: Bacteria > Pseudomonadota > Alphaproteobacteria > Rhizobiales > Xanthobacteraceae > JAVDCA01. The sequence goes on along the minus strand of DATGLS010000048.1, from coordinate 354,857 downwards.
CGTCTGTCGATGCGCGGTGACGGCCGATGATCGTAAGTCGGTCAGCCTGATCAAACGCCTTCGACGCCACACAGAGAACGGCGGCGGCTCGCGCGATGGTTCGGGTTGATGGCCGACCGCGCTCTCTGGCAGTGACGCCGGTGAGTGTGCTCGATGCCATCTGCGCCCACTACCTTGCGTCTGCAGCCGCCAACCCGGTCAGACGATAGCTGAGCTCGCGCAAGCGTTTCCGTGCCGCCTCGTCGTAGGCCTGCGCGTTGGCGCGCGAAACCCGCTGGCGGTCGAAAAAGAGGCCGGTCTTTCCTTCAAGCCCGTCGGATATCGCGAGGTCGAGGATCGCGTCCGCGCCCTCCGCGACGGTGCTGACAGGCGAGATGCCGCTGGCGCGGACCATCGTGGTATCCATGTAGGTCGCGGGATGCAGGCAGTTCACGGTGACGCCAGTCCCCGCCAGTTCGCGCGCGAGATCGAACGTGAACATGATCTGCGCCAGCTTGCTTTGCGCGTAAGCGCGCCCGCCGTCATAGCCGCGGGTCAGCATCACGTCGTCGAAATCGATCGGATGCTGGCCGAGCGACGCGACATTGACGATGCGCGCGGGCGTGCTCGCACGGATGAGCGGAAGCAGGAGACGGGTGAGGAGGAAACCCGCGAGGTAATTGACCGCGAAGCGCAGCTCGTATCCATCACGGCTTTCGCGGCGCTGGCGGCCTTCCGAGGCCGTCCCGATGCCGGCATTGTTCACCAGGACGTCGAGCCGGCCATGCTCGGCGCGCACGGCCTCCGCAAGCTTGCGCACGGCGTCGAGCGAGGAGAGGTCGGCGGTATGGAGAGCGGCGCTGCCGCCGGCGCGGTCGATCTGCGCGACGACGTCCTCGCCGCGCTGGCGATCGCGGCCGTGCACCAGCACGTTTGCGCCCGCCGCGCCGAGCCGGAGCGCAACGACGCGTCCGACGCCATCGGTCGACCCGGTGATGAGGATGGTTTTGCCGGCGGGATTCATGGCTCGCGTACTCGGGTCACGGGTCCGGACACTAGCTCGGGTCCACGCGGGCGCAACTGGGCTCCGAATCGCCATGTGACCCGTCGTGGAGAACTCCATCCGTCATATCGGGCCACGGACACGGCACATCGGACGGCGAATTGCGGCTGCGCATCGTCGTTAACCAGTCATTAACCATGCCGGCGCCATCGTTTGCGGCATGAACAACACCTCCGATTTGGTCATCGAGCTCAATTGGTTCGCGCGCGGCATCTGTCTCGACCGGCGCGCCGCCGCGATCGCCTCGGACACGCCACCCGAGGACATCGTCGCGACCGCCCGTCGTTCGCTCTTGAACTACTGGAGGGAGGACGGGATTCGCGATCTCGTGCCGGCGCGACCGGAACCTCCGGATGAGGTGGTCGTGCGAGGGGCCGACGGCCGCGCGCTCTATCGACGCACGATCATCGACGAGAAGATCGAGCGCTTGTTCGCGAACATGTAGCGCGGCTTCGTGCCGCCAGGGGCTGTGCCCGGCGTGAATTTCGCCGATTTCGCGCCGCGCTGCGATCATGCATGATCAGCACTCCGATCTCGGATCCGGGGATCACGCTGTGCTGAGGACATATGCTCGACGGCATAACGCTGGAACTGCTGTGGCGGCGGCTCATCTCCATCGTCGATGAGGCGGCAGCCTCGCTGGTGCGCACCTCTTTCTCGACGGTCGTTCGCGAGTCGAACGACTTCGCCTGCGTCATCACCGACGCGCAGGGGCGCTCGATCGCCCAGGCGACCAACAGCATCCCGTCCTTCATCGGCACGGCGCCGCGGACGATTCGCGCATTTCTCCAGGAGTGGCCGCCGCAAGAGCTGCACGAGGGCGACATCCTCATCACCAACGACGTCTGGCTCGGCACCGGGCATCTGCCCGACATCACGGTGGCGAAGCCGATCTACCTCGATGGCCGCCTCGTCGCCTTCGCGGGATCGGTGGCGCATTCGCCCGACATCGGCGGGCGCATGCGCTCGGCCGACGCCCGCGAGGTGTTCGAGGAAGGGCTGCAAATTCCGCCCATGAAGGTGGTGGAGCGCGGCGCGATGAACGCCACGCTCGAACGCATCCTGCGCAAGAACGTCCGCGTGCCGGACCAGGTGATGGGTGACCTCTACGCCCAGTTCACGGGGCTCAACCTGATCGAACGTCATATCGTCAGCCTCATGAAAGAGCGCGGTCTGGAGAGCCTCGAGGAGCTGTCGCACGAGCTGCGCAGCCGCAGCGAGGCGGCGATGCGCAAGGCGATCCGCGCGCTGCCCGACGGCACCTACCATGCAGAGGCGATCAGCGACGGGTTCGAGACGCCGATCCGGCTCAAGCTCGCGCTCACGGTCGCGGGCGACAGGATGGTCGCGGATTTTTCCGGTTCCGACGCGCAGGTGCCGCGCTCGATCAACGTGTGCCTGGCGTACACCACCGCCTACACGTCCTACGGCATCAAAGCGGTGCTGTGCCCGGATGTTCCCAACAATGATGGCGCGCTGGCCCCGCTGGAGATCATCGCGCCGGTCGGATCGATCCTCAACTCGCGGCCGCCGGCAGCCGGCGGCGCGCGCGCCTTGATCGGCCACTTCCTGCCCCCGATGGTGATCAGCGCGCTCGCCGGCGTGGTGCCGCAGCGCGTGATCGCCGGCGTCGGCTCGCCGCTGTGGTGCATGAACATGGCGGGCACGCGCGCCGACGGCCGCATCTTCGCGAACATGTTCTTCCTCAACGGCGGCTACGGGGCGAGCGCGCAGGCCGACGGCACCAACGTGCTCTCGTGGCCGAGCAACGTGTCGTCGACGCCCGTCGAGGTGATCGAGCAGCTGGCGCCGCTCAAGGTGCATTTTCGCCGGCTGCGCTCGCTCGGCGACGCGAACGGCGCCTTTCGCGGCGGCGCCGGACAGGAGCTGCTGCTCGAAAACCTCAACCCGACGCCGGCGACCGTGTCGTTCCTGGCCGAGCGAACGAAGCCGGAGACCGCGGCTCCCGGCATCGGCGGCGGCCTGCCGGGTGCGCCCGGCGAGGTGCTGTTCGACGGAAAACCGGTCGATCCAAAGGCGCGCCATGTCATCGAGCCGGGGACGAAAATCCTGCTGAGGACGCCCGGCGGAGGCGGATATGGCGACCGCAACGCGCGATCGCGCGAGCTCATCGAGCAGGACCGCGTCGCCGGATATGTGTCATGAGCGCGGACCATCTGTCGCTCGGCATCGACATCGGCGGGACTTTCACCGACATCGTGCTCTACCGCCAGAACGACGGTCTCGTCCTCGCCCACAAGGAGCTGACGACGCCGCACGAGCCGACCGAAGGCGCGATCCGCGGCCTCGAGATCCTGCTCGGGCGCGAGGGCATCGCGCCGCGCCAGATCGCCCGGGTGGTTCATGCCACGACGCTCTTCGCCAATGCGCTGATCGAGCGGCGTGGCGCCAAAACGGGCCTCATCACGACGGCGGGTTTTCGCGATACGTTGGAGATGCGGCGCGAGTTCAAATACGACCTCTACGACTTGTTCATCGAAATTCCGCAGCCGCTGATCCCCCGCGAGCTCCGTCTCGAGGTCGCCGAGCGCGTGCGTGCCGACGGCACAGAGGATGCGCCGCTCGACGAGGATAGCGTCCTCGCGGCGGGCCGCGCCTTGGCGACGCAAGGCGTCGCGTCCGTCGCGGTCGTCTTTCTGCACGCCTATGCCAACCCGGCGCACGAGCGTCGCGCGCGCGATCTCCTGGAGCAGCATTTCCCCGAGCTCTACGTCTCGATCTCGAGCGAGGTGGCATCGCAAATCCGCGAGTTCGAGCGGACGTCCACGACGGCCGCCAACGCTTTCGTGCGCCCCATGGCGGACCGCTATCTCGCCAGCCTGGAGGCGCAGCTCACAGCGCTCGGCATCGGGGCGCCGCTGCTGATGATGCTGTCGAACGGCGGTTTCACCCACGCCGGCGAGGCGCGGCGTTTCCCGGTCCAGCTGCTCGAGTCCGGACCCGCCGCCGGCGCGATCGCGGGCGCCTATTTCGGCAAGCGCTCGGGCGTCGCCAACGTGCTCGCCTTCGACATGGGCGGCACCACCGCCAAGCTCAGCATCGTCGAGAACAATCAACCGCTGATCGCCTATCAGTTCGAGGCCGGCCGCGAGCGCCGTTTTGCGCCGGGCAGCGGCATGCCGATCAATATCTCGACGGTGCAATTGATCGAGATCGGGGCAGGAGGCGGCAGCATCGCGCATCTCGACAGTCTCAACCTGCTCAAGGTCGGCCCGCGCAGCGCCGGGGCGCAGCCCGGACCCGCCTGCTATCGGCGCGGCGGCGAGCGGCTGACCGTCACGGATGCCAACCTGATCGTCGGGCACCTCGATGCCGAGACGTTCGCGGGCGGCACCATGAAGCTCAACCGTGACGCCGCGATTCGATCGGTCGAGCCGCTCGCGGGCCCGCTACAAATGCCAACCGAGCGCGTGGCCGACGGCGTCGTCGCGGTCGTCAACGAGAACATGGCTTCCGCCGCGCGCGTGCATATCGCGGAAGGCGGCCACGACGTCGAGAAGTTCGCGCTGCTGGTGACGGGAGGCGGGGGGCCGCTGCACGGCTGCGACGTGGCGCGCCGGCTCGGCATCAATCGCATGATCTGTCCGCCCGGCGCCGGCGTCGCCTCGGCGGTGGGGCTGCTGATCGCGCCCGCCCGCATCGACCGCGTGCGCAGCATCGCGCGCCAGCTGCGCGACATCGGCGTGGACGAGCTGGAGGCGGCCTTTGCAGCCCTCGAAGCGGACGCCGCGAAGGTGATGCGCGAGACGCTCGGCGACGATGGTGCCTTCACGTTCGAGCGCGTCGCCGACATCCGCTTCGTCGGGCAGGGGTTCGAGATCGTCACGCGGCTGCCGCCGGGGCCGTTCGACGCGAACACGCCCGCCCGCATCGTCGCCGAATTCAAGGCGGGCTACGCCCGCATCTTCGCGCATGTGCCGCCAGTCGACGAGGTCGAGCTCATCAACCTGCGGCTCGCCGCGATCGAGAAGGCAATCGATCGGCCGCTCAAGCTGACGAGTGCGCGGGCCGCGTGGAGCATCGGCCTTGGCAGCCGCGATGTCTTCGATGCCAGCACCGTCGCGTGGCGTCGGTTGAAAGTCATCGCCCGGGATGCACTCGAAATCGGCCAGGAACTGATCGGGCCGATCGTGGTCGAGGATGCTTCCTCCACTCTTCTGATTCCCGACGGCGCGCGGGCGCGGCGCGACGCATCCGGAAATATCGTGATGGAGCTCGGGCGAGCCCAGGACGCGGCAGGCGAGGGGGCTTCGGGCCGTCTCGTGCGGGTCGATTGATGGGGGCGGATTGCTAATCCGGCTTTATATCGGCCGCGCGCACCAGCTTGCCCCACTTCTCGGTTTCCTCGGCGATGACCTTGGCGAACTCCGCAGGCGAGCTCGCGAACGGCGTCGCCCCCAAAGCTGCAAGCCGCGCTTTCATCTTGGGATCGACGATGGCGGAGCTGACCTCTCGATTCAGCTTGTCGATGATGTCTGCCGGCGTATTCCGCGGCGCTCCAACGCCATAGAAGACGCTCGCGTCGTAGCCCGGCACGAATTCGCCGATCGTCGGGACGTCCGGCAGCGTCGCCTGGCGTGCCTTGGTGGTGACCGCCAGCGCGCGCAGCTTGCCGGCTCGTACATGCTCGAGCAGCTGAGATATCGGACCAAAGACCACCTGCACCTGTCCGCCGAGAAGATCGGGGATGAAGCTGCCGCGATAGGGGACGTGGACCAGCTTGACGCCGGTCATCGTCATGAACAGCGCGCCGAAGAGATGGGTCGGGCCGGCATTGCCGGCCGAGGCCATGTTGATCTTGCCCGGATGGGCCTTCGCGTAAGCGATGAACTCCGGGACCGTCCTGGCTGGAATCGATGGATTAATTACCATGACGTAGGCACCGACCCCGACGGTCGCGACCGGCGCGATGTCGCGGATGAAATTGTATTTCTGGTTCGGGTAGATCACCATGTTGATCACATTCCCGGTCACGACCTCCGCGAGCAGCGTGTAACCATCCGGCGGGGCCTTGGCGACGGCTTCGGTGCCGATGCTGCCGCTGGCACCGGGCCGGTTCTCGATGACGAACTGCTGCCCGAGCCGATCCGACAGCGATTGCGCCGTGAGGCGCGCGATGATGTCGGAGGCGTTGCCGGCCGGAAAGCCCACGACCATGTGCACCGGCCGCGTCGGATAGGCTTGCGCGCGGGCAATCTGCGGCGCCGACGGCAGCGCTGCCGCGGCCATCGCAAGATGCAGAAATCGTCGACGGGGAAGTCTCATCGCGATTCCTCCCTTACGCCGCTTGCGCGGATCACGCGCAGTCTTGTGAGCGAACCGGAATTCGCTGAAATCACCCATTTGGGTGAATCGCACTATACTTCAAAGCGCCAGATCGTCCCGGTCATTTCCCGTCAACGAGACTACGCTCCCCGCAAAGGATCACCGAATGCTCCCCTCCCAGCGCGCGCTCTTCGATATTCCGCCCGACGTCTGCTACCTCAGCGCCGCCTCGTACAGCCCGCTGCCCCTGGCGACGCTCGAAGCCGGGCGCGCCGCGGTCGGGCGCAAGGGGCGGCCGTGGCTGATCGACAACGAGTTCGCGCAGCATCAGCACGAGCGCACGCGCGAAGCTGCGGCGGCGTTGATCAACGCGGCGCCGGACGATGTGGCGCTCACCTCGTCGGTTGGATACGGCGTCGCGACGGCGGCGAAGTCATTTGCAGTCCCGGCTGGCGCGCGCGTGCTGGTGCTGGAGGACGATCATTCCTCTGCGGTGCTGGAATGGATGTCGCGGGCCGGTGAGGGCGGCTACACGGTCGAGGCCGTTCGCCGCGGCGATGATGGCGATTGGACGGCCGCCGTGCTGGAGGCGATCGAGCGGCCGGGCGCGGCGCCGATCGCGATCGCCTCGATCTCGTCGGTGCACTGGTGCGACGGCGGGGTTGTCGATCTGCATCGCGTGGCGCCGGCGCTGCGGGCGCGGGGGGCGGCGCTCCTGGTCGACGCCACTCACAGCGTCGGCGTGCTCGACGTCGACGTGCAAAAGCTCGATCCGGACTTCGTCGCGTTCCCGACCTACAAGTGGCTGGTCGGCCCGTACGGCCGCGCGTTCCTCTATGTCGCCAAACGCCACCAGGGCGGCGTTCCGCTCGAGCAGACGAGCTACGGCCGCCGCGCCGTGCGGGCCGAGCAGGCGGTGTACTTCACCGACACGAACTATGTCGGCGACGCGCGCCGCTTCGACATGGGCGAGCGCGACCATTTCATCTCCATGGAGATGGCGGCAATCGGCATGGAGATGGTGGCGCAGTGGGGTTCTGCAGCGATCGTCGAGCGCCTCGCCATGCTCACCGGAAAGCTGGCCGAGGGCCTCGGCGACGCGGGCGTTGCCATTCCGGACCAACGCGTGCGGGCGCCGCACATCTTGAGCTTGGGCTTTCCGAACGGCATGCCGCCGCAGCTGCTCGCGCGGCTTGCGGCGGAAAATGTCTACGCTGCGCCGCGGCTCGGCCGTCTGCGCATCAGCCCGCACGTCTATAATGATGAGGCCGATGTCGATCGGTTCGTCACAGTATTGCGCAGAGCGATGTCCTGATGCGTTCCATCGCGCAACCTCACAATGCATCTTCGACCGTCCTGTATGCCGGGCGACGGCGGCCGCTGGCGTCCGAGGTCGGGGCGCGCACGTGTTTGTGATCACCCCAACGGGTGAACCAGTGGCAATGTGGCGCGTTGACTTCTGCCTACGTTCAGCAATCGCGCCCTATCGAGACCCGCGATGTCCCGTTGGCGATCGCACGGGAACGACGATCTGAGCAGGGACGCGCAAGCGAAATCCTTCCGATGCATGTCGCAGCACGGCATGTAGCAAGGTAGCATTGGGCCGACGGGAGGCGAGGACCCTGCTGCAGACACCCCACAAATCGGAGTTCTAAAATGGCTCGTTTCGGATTGAAATCGGCACTCCCCTTGGCGATGACGCTGGGTCTCGTCTGCGCGCTTCCGGCCGTCACGATGGCCCAGGCGCCGGGCACGCGTGATCCCGCCGGCGCGCGCAACCTCAACGACCCGGCCAACGCGCGCAATCTCAACGATACGCAAGACCCCAACAAGTCGCGCCTCAATGACCCCGCCAACGCGCGTAACCTCAACGACACGCAGGACCCTAAGAACTCGCGCCTCAACGACCCGGCCAATGCGCGCAATCTCCAGGACCAGCAGGATCCCAAGAATTCGCGTCTCAACGACTCGAACAACGCGCGCGACGACAACAAGCCCAAGTAGGTGAACAGGTGAAGTGAAGGTCACTGCCGTGCGGGCGGTGCCGTCAGGCACCGGCCGCATTGCGGGTCGCAAATGAATCAGGCGAGCTCGCGCTCGCCTGATTCACGATCCTGGGTTCGGTCACGCGCGTCCGCGCGACCAGGTCGCCAGACATCGAGGTGAGGCCGTCATGAGACCCACGCGTGCGTGCGTGGCAGCTCTGCTGGTTGCCGTCGCGTTCGGCGCGAGCGGCCCGGGCGCCGCTCTTGCCGACGAGATGTCCACTGGACGGATACAGATCGAATATGTTCCGCCGAAGAATCCCGATCATGAGGCGCTTTATGAGCAACTCATGGAGCGGCAGTCGCTCGAGAAGATAAGCGCCATCCTCAAGCCGTTCCGCCTGCCACAGGACGTCAAGATACGGACGGTCGGATGCGATGGCGTGTCCAACGCATGGTATCAGCCCATCAACGGCGTGCCGACCGTGACGGTCTGCTACGAATATCTGGACGACCTCTGGAAGCGCTTGCCGATGATGATGACGCATGGCGTCGATGAGCCGACACAGACCGACGCCCTCGTGGGCCAGATGTTCTTCGCATTCGCGCACGAATTCGGGCATCTCGTCTTCGACGTCTATGACGTTCCGGTCTTCGGCCATGAGGAAGACGCGGCCGACAATTTCGCGACATACATCATGCTGCAGTTCCAAGCGGACGCTCCGCGGCTGATCATGGGAGCCGCATGGTCCTACCGTGCCTTCATCAAGAACCTCCGGGAGAATCCCAAGACGGTCATTCCGCTGACCGCGTTCTCCAGCAATCACGGACAGCCGGAGGAGCGCTTCTTCAATCTGGAATGCATGGCCTACGGCTCGGACCCGAAGCGCTATGCCGAGCTCGTCGAAAAGGGGCTTCTGCCGCAGTCGCGCGCCAGGGACTGCAGCTACGAGTACGACGTGATGAAGTTCGCATTCGACATCGAGATCCTGCCGCATATCGACATGGCGATGGCGAACCAGGTGCTGGCGCAGGATTGGCTCGCGGGCGCGCCGCCGCCGCGCGCCTTGCGCTAGTGTCCCGATTCCGAAGTTCGCAACTTCGCGGCGACATCGGAGCGAACGTCGGGATCGATGAGGACACTAGTCCTGCTGTTGCGTCCGGTTTGCGCCGCCCGGCGCGGTCGTGATAGGCAGCATTTCATGCGGATCGCATTTCGTATCATGGGCCTCGCGACCGGTGTGCTGTTGCTTGGCACGACTTGTGGCATGGCCGAGAGCGGCACCGTCGCCACCACCGGCACTGCCGCCCAGGCGAGGGCCATGTTGGAAAAGGCGATCAAAGCGCTCAAATCCGACGAGCGAGTAGCGATTGCCAAGTTCCTGAACCCGATCGGCGGCTTCATCGACCGCGATCTCCACGTATTCTGCTACGACACTCGGGACGGCAAGTTCACAGCGTGGACCAGCTACCGAATGCTGGGCACCGACATCCGCACGATGCGGCAGAAGGACGGCAACCCGATCGGCCAGCGCATTTTTGACGCCAACCGGGAAGGAACGATCGTCACGCTGGACTACAACGCTCCGCGGCCGAGTGGGGGCGAACCGGTGCCGAAACAGGTGCTCATCACCATCGTCGGCCATCAGGGCTGCGGCGTGTCGTACTACAAATAGGCTTGCTTGCTGATCGGACGCGCCGGCGGGTCTCGCTCAATAGCCCGCCGATTTGATCATTTGGCGACGGCCTCGTGAATCGTAGGCCCGGGCTGCACCAGCATCGTCTCGACCTTGCTCGCCTCCGCGCCGTGCTCGACCGTCGCGGCGACCGCGGCATCGAAGCGCGCCCGGTAGACCGCGAGGTTCTCCATCACGCGCTGCACGTAGTTGCGCGTCTCGGAGATCGGGATGCGCTCGACCCAATCGACCGCGTCGACCTTGGGGTCGCGCGGATCGCCGTGTTTTGCCACCCACTCGTGCACCCGGCCGCGGCCGGCATTGTAGCCGGCGAAGCTCATGGCGTAACAACCGCGGTATTCGGCGAGCAGCGCCGCCAGCTCGCCGGCGCCCATCTGCGTGTTGTAGACCGGGTCCGATATCAGACGCTTCCAATCATAAGAAATGCCCAGGCGCTTGGCGGTGTCGCGGCCGGCCTCCGGCGTGACCTGCATGAGACCGACGGCCCGCGCGGGCGAGACGTCACGCTGGTTGAACTCGCTCTCGGTGCGCACGATCGAGTAGATGATGCTGCGCTCGACCGGCGGGCCGATCGCAGCGTAGGACGGCACGCCGATATCGGGAAACGCGTAGACCTCGAGCGGCAGGCCGCGCGCGAGCGCGTGCTGACCGACGAGCATCGTGGCGCGCGCGTCGCCGTTGTGCTGGGCGACCTCGGCGAGCGCCCCCACCACGCCGGCATCGTCACTGTGCTCGGCGACATCCACCGCGAACGACAGGGCGAGATCCCGCTCGCCGATGGCGTAGAGAAGCTCGGCGGCATGCACCACGTCGTCGCCGTCGCCTGGCGCGCGTTGCGGCGGCTGACGCAAGGTCATCGCACCGAGCCCGAGCCGCTCGCGCGCGAGCTGGCCGTAATAGGCCATCGGATAGCGGGCGGCGACCTCGTACTGCGCCCGCATGTCGTCGAGCTGCCCCAAGGCCTCGAGGGCGCGGCCACGCCAGTAGGCGCCCTTCGCGAGCGTGATCGGCGCGCTCGAGCCCGTATCGATGCCGGAGAAGTGCGCCAGCGCGGTGACGGGATCGGAGAGAAAGCGCAGCGCGATCCAGCCGGCCATGAAATTGAAATCGGCACGGTAGGGCGCAAAGGCCGGCTCGGCCGCGTCGCGCGCGATCCGATAGGCGCGCTTGGCATCGCCCTGGTCGAGCAGCTTGCGGGCGAGCATGCGCCGCTCGCGCCACCATTCGTCGGTGTCCTGCGCTTGCAGCGCGTCGGGGTCGGCGGCGAGCACCAGGGACGCCGCGGCCTCGAGGTCGTCGTGCTTGATCAGATAATGGATGCGGCAGAGCGCGTAGCCGAGATCGTGCCGCATATCCTCGGGCACGCCATCGAGCAGCTTCTTGGCGTCACTCGCGTTCTTCTCGGATGCAACGCACGCCTTGACGACGGCGACCGCGCTGTCGCCGACGCGCCGCGCCGCGCGCATCGCCGCGCCGAAGTCCTTGGCGCCGATGCGCCGGTCCATGCGCGCGAGGTGGTCGGCGCGGGTGAGGATCGTGCCGTACTCGTCGAGCACCGCAGCTTCGGTCTCGCCGGCGAGCTCGTCGGCACGCCACGCCGCCCGGATGTCGCGTTCGGCCCCGGCACGGTCGCCGTCCGCGAGGCGCGCGCGCGCAAGCGCGAGCTCGCCATTCGCCGTCATGGGCTCGCCGGTGATGAACCGGCGTACGGTTGCGCCATCGCGGCGCTCCTGCCACAGCCTGACCTCGGCGCGCCGCCGCAGCGCCGTGGTGGGCCAGCCCGGGTTCGCCCGGATGAAGGCGTCATAGTGCTCGAAACCATCGCCGTTCTCTGAATCGCGCAGGCGGACCCATTCGAGGAGGGTTCTCGCCACCGGATCGGCGATCGATGGCGCGAGCGCGGTGGCGTCGGAGAGCTTGTGCGCCTGTACGAGCCGGATCGCCTGCTGCAGCACGCCAAGCTCACCAGTCAACTGCGGGGCGGCCGGAATGGTCGCCAGGGTGGCGCAATCCTCGTCGTGACGTCGTTTCTTTGCAGATGCCGATGGGCGCGGTTTCGAATCGCGCTTGATGCAGTCCTTGGCGTGCGACGCAGCCAGTGCGTGGGGCTTGGTGTTGGACGTAGTCTTGGACGTGCTCTTGGACGTAGTCTTGGATTTGGCCTGAGGCTGGGTCCGGTTCTTGTCCGCGATCTGCTGATGCCGCGCCGTGACGGAAGCTTCGGCCGAAAAATCCGCCAGCATCGCACAAGCGGCCAACACGGCCGCCCATCGAATCCAGACTGACCCCCCCGTGGGTTCCATGCCGCGCGTCTTCCCCCGCCAGAAAATTCGGCAAATATGATCTGGACGAAACGCCATAGTTGGGGCGAGAAAAAGACGAACCCCCCGGAAATCGGCAACCCGGGCGGGCAGGTTTCCGACCGAGCTCTAAGGTTTCACCGCCGACGTCGTATCCGGCCCGATCGTGAAGCTGTGCTCCAGCAACTTGCGGTCGCCCTGCCAAATTTCGATCGTCCAGGTGCCCGGCACGACTTCCCAGGGCTGGTCGAACCCATAGCCGCGCCAATGCACGCTGCCGATCGCGGTCGTGAAGTCGACCACCGACTCCCGATAGGTGTTGCCGTTGGCCGGATTGCGGATGCCGGGCTCGGGAATCCTCCACACCGACCGCAGCGTGGCCCGCGCGCCGCGCGGCTCGCCGGTGGAGCGGAAGCGCACCCCGAATCCGATGCCGACGCGGGCGGTATCGGCGGGCGGCTCGCTCACCAGCGCAACGTCGGTGAGCTGGTTGCTCTTGCCGCCGGCGGCGGCGGGTGCGGGGACTGATTCGGCGACTTTGGCATGGGCTGCGTCGTAGAAGCCCGCCGCGACCAGGTCGATCTGATCGACCTTCGCCTCCTCGCCGCGCGCCGGAAACATTGTCGCGAGGAAGGCGGACGCGAGCGTGATGGCCGCCAGCGAACGAAAGATCCGCTGCGAACGCCGCTCCGCGCGCATGGCTGTCCCCGTTTTGGCAATGATGTCGAGACGGCGCGAGCGTTAGCAGGTCCGTTTGCGGCGGCAAAGTGCGAACCAAGGTGCGAACGCCGAGGCTGGCATGCTTCCGTTGCGCACGGCCTGGTCCGCAGCTAAAAAGTGCAACGGGCGGCCATCGCCGGGGGCCAATTTGCGGCGGCGCCGTGGCGTCCGGTCATCCAGGCGTCATCCACCGTGATCGCGGGTTGACCGCCTAACCCCCTGTTGACCAAGCGTAATCAAGCTCATATCGTTGAAATTTAAGAAAGAACGCTGCCGTGATTGGGGCTGGGCGATGACCGGAAAGACAGTCACCCGAGCGGACTTGTGCGAGGCGGTCTACCAGAAAGTGGGCCTCTCCCGCACCGAGTCATCCGCGCTGGTGGAACTCGTGCTGAAGGAGATTACCGACTGCCTCGAGCGAGGCGAGACGGTGAAATTGTCTTCGTTCGGCTCGTTCGTGGTGCGCAAGAAGGGCCAGCGCATCGGGCGCAATCCGAAGACCGGCACCGAGGTGCCGATCTCGCCGCGCCGCGTGATGGTGTTCAAGCCGTCCGCCATTCTCAAGCAGCGCATCAACGGCAATCCCGACGCCCCTGATGAGGCAGAGGAAAAGTAGCGTCCAGATGGTATGATCCGCGCATGTTCGATTCCGCAGAGATCGGACGGCGCTGATCGCAAACGCACGAGGGGACGCGTGGAAAAGGCGCCCGATGCCTTTCGCACCATCAGCGAGGTCGCCGACGACCTCGATGTCCCGCAGCACGTCCTGCGTTTCTGGGAAAGCCGATTCGCGCAAATCCGCCCGATGAAGCGCGGCGGCGGCCGGCGCTATTACCGGCCCGACGACATCGATCTCCTGCGCGGCATCCGCCATCTGCTCTACGGCCAGGGCTATACGATCCGCGGTGTGCAGCGCATCCTGCGCGAGCAGGGGCCGCGCTTCGTGCAGGCGGTTTGGCAGGAAGGCGCGCCCCAGCCGCCGGTCGGCCATGGCCGCGACGAGGCCGATCACGCCGAGCGCGCGGGCGAGGGCGGCCTGTTCGGCCTGTGGCCCGCCATGGGCGCGAAGGAAGAGATCGAGACCGGCGTCGACGAGGCGGACGACGTCGATGGATCCGATGGGCCGGCGCTGCATGTGCCGCTCGCGGCGCCCGCAAAGCCGGGGCTCAGTGCCGAGGATCGCAAACGGTTGCAGGCGACCCTCGATGAGCTGCTCGCTTGCCGCAAGCTATTGGACGCGGCGCTGGGCGACCCCACGTAAGCGTACGTAGGGAGGGCAAAATCGCATGGCAAACCGTCTCCGCGTGGGCGACCGCGCGGACGCGATTTTGTCCACCCGGCCTGTGCGGTGGCGTGCGGTCGCCCACCCTCGGGCCCTCCCGTCCCTTCCCATCCCTTGCCGGGGAATAAAAGTGGCCCTGCCGCAGTCATTCATGTCACCCGGACGGCTTCGCGCCGCATGGAGGCGCGATGACTGACGAGAGGACACGTTTTGCCAATGTGGTGCTTCCGCATCTCGGCGATGCCTACGCGCTCGCGCGCTGGCTCGCCCGCAACGACAGCGATGCCGAGGACATCGTGCAGGAGGCCTGCCTGCGCGCCTTTCGCGGCATCGCCGGCTTCGGCAACATCAACGCGCGGGGCTGGGTCTTGAGCATCGTGCGCAACACCGCCTACACGTGGCTCAAGCGCCACCGCGACCCCAAGCTCGTCGCCGTCGACAATGTCGAGGATGTCGAGCAGGCCGGCACCGATGCGAGCGTCGACTGGGGCAGCGCGCCGGCCTCGCCGGAAGCGGCGCTGATCGAGCAGGCCGATGCGGCCCGGCTCGAGGCCGCGATCGCCGAGCTGCCGATCGAGTTTCGCGAGACCCTGGTGCTGCGCGAGATCGAGGGGCTCGACTATCGCACCATCGCGGAGATCACCGGGGTGCCGATCGGCACCGTGATGTCGCGGCTCGCCCGGGCGCGACGCCGGCTGATGGTGCAACTCGGAAAGGATGAGGAACAATGACGACAGGCTCGGACGATCCGTTCCTGCTCGTGCACGCCTATTGCGACGGCGAGCTTGACCCCGCGAATGCGCTGGCGCTGGAGCGCCGCATGGCGCAGGACCCGCGGCTTGCGGCGGAGCGCGACCGCGTCGTCGCGTTGCGGCACGCGATGGGCCGGCTCAAGCGCGCGCCCGTGGCGCCGCCCGCCTTGCGCGCCAAGGTCGAGCGCGCGGTCGGCATGCACAGCCTGCGTCGCCCGGCGGTGCGCCCGACCTGGACCGCGCTCGCGGCCTCCGTGATGCTCGCCGCCGTGGTCTCGGTCGGCGCCACCTGGTCGGTGGTCGGGCCGGTCGCCAACAACGGAGTCGTTTCCGACGAGGTGGTGAGCAATCACATTCGCTCGCTGATGGCGACGCAGAAGGTCGACGTCGTGTCCTCCGACGAGCACACCGTGAAGCCGTGGTTCAACGGCCGCATCCCGGTGTCGCCGCGCGTGGTCGATCTCAAGAACGACGGCTTTCCGCTGGTCGGCGGCCGCATCGACGTGATCGAGAAGACGCCGGTGCCGTCGCTGGTCTATCAGGTCCGCAAGCACTTCATCAGCGTCACCGAGATGCAGGGCGGCGGCGCGCCGCCGCCCGAGCGCACCACCGACGGCTATCACGTGATCGGCTGGACCGCCGGCGGCGTGACCTATTGGGCGGTGTCGGATGTCGACCTTGGCGAGCTGCAGAAGTTCGTGAAGCTGTTTCAGGCAGCGCCCAACGTGGAGTAGGGCGGGGTCGATTGCACGGATGTCGCGATCGCGCTGACACCGGCGCCGAACGAGCAATTTACAGGTTTATAAAAACGTATCCGCGGCGTGGCGCCTCGGTTTGGCGCTGCGGGCGCGCGCCGTCACGATCTTACCGTCAGCGCAAAAAACTTTCCTATTCGTCTGCGACATTTTGAACCTCGTGGCTCCCGCGGCTGACAACAGCATGCGCGCACGGCTCGTCCGGAGACCCTCCGCTGGCCCCTGTGCCGCAATCACGATGGCCCGTCCGAACCCGGTCATCCACACAACAGGAGCGACCGATGCTGACGAAGTACCTCAACATGGCCCTGATCCTCGCGCTCGTCGCCGTCGCGGGCGTCGTCGACCACTACACGCCGTCCGGACCGCAACGCGTTGCCGCCTCGGTCTCGGTGGTCGATCAGCTGCCGAATTGATACGCGACTTCTGCGCCTGCCGTTCGACTGACGCGCCGCGCTGCGGCGCGCGGTCGGATCGCGACCCGCTTCTGACCCTCCTGCGGTAGGCCGCAGCAGCTTGTCGCACCGCGCGCAGCTTCGATTGCAAAAGGCCGCGCTGCCTGCAAGTCTCGCGCCTCGCTAACTCATGAGAGCGCGGGGATATCCGATGCGGGCAGCATTTTGGCAAGCGATCGTGACGTCGGCGCTCGCCGTCGCGCTGGCGCAGCCTGCGGCGGCGCAGACTTATCCCAGTCGCACCATCACGATGGTGGTCGCGTTCCCGGCCGGCGGCTATGCGGACAGTTTTGCGCGCATCGTCGCCGACCGCCTGGGCGCCAAGCTCGGCCAGCCCGTGGTGATCGAGAACCGCGGCGGCGCCGGCGGCAATATCGGCGCCGCGAGCGTCGCCCATGCGGCGGCCGACGGCTACACGCTGCTCGCGACCACCGCCAGCATCGCGGTCAACGAGACCTACTACAAGACAAAGAGCTATTCGGCCTCCGAGCTGCGCGCGATCGCGCTGCCGGCGGGCGCGCCCGAGACGCTGTCGGTGCTGCCGAACGATGCGGCGAAGACGCTCGCCGCTCTCGTGCAGGCCGCGCATTCCAAGCCGTTCGACTACGCGAGCCCGGGCGTCGGCACCTCCTCGCACGTCGCCGCCGCCTATTTCTTCAAGATGCTGGCCAAGATCGAGCCGCTGCACGTGCCGTTCCAGGGCGGCGCGCCGGCCGTCAATGCGGTGCTCGGCGGCCATGTCGAGGTGCTGGTCGGCACCTTGCCGGGGTTTGCGGCGCAGCTCTCCTCGGGCGCGCTGCGCGGGCTTGCGGTCGCAAGCGACGCGCGGGTGCCGGGCTTCGCCAACATCCCGACCTACACCGAGGGCGGCTATCCGTTCGTCGCCGAGACGTGGGTCGGCATCTTCGCTCCCGCCAAGCTCGACGATGCGGTTGCGGCGAAGCTCAACACGGCGATCGACGAGATCGTCAGCGAGCCGGCGACGCAGAAGAAGCTCGCGACCTTCAGCATGCAGACGCACGTGCGCGACCTCGCCGGCAGCGAGGCCTATTTCCGCAGCGAGGTCGCCAAGTGGGGCAAGATGGTCGACGCGCTGGGTATTTCGGCGAAGTAGGCCTGCCGCGTCATTGCGAGGCGTGCGAAGGACGCCGAAGGCCCAAGCTCTATTCTCGCAGCTTGTTGATGAAGCCGCGCGTGGGAGACGTTTCGTCATCGCGAAGGCCGGCACGCCGGTCGCCAGAATCGTGCCGCTCGACGCGGCGGCGGAGAAATTCGTATTCGGCACATTGAAGGACCTGGTCCGCCGGCAAGACGAACAGATTCTGGCAGACGCAATCGAGGCGCCGCTATCGGACGAGGCCATTGCCGCATTCCACGCCGGCCGGCTCGAGGCGCCGGATACATGATGTTGCTCCTCGACACCCGGATCGTGATCTGGGCCGCCCTTGACGCGCCGAAGCTGCCGGCGGCCGCTCGACAACTGATTGCCAAAGCCGGGGCCGTCTACGTGAGTTCTGTGTCGCTCTGGGAAATCGGCATGAAGGTCTCGGTGAACAAGCTCGAGCTGTCAATGAGCGAACTCGAGTCCAGACTGTTCGCGCCGCACGCGGTGCCGCTCGCCTTGACCTGGAGCCATGCAATCCGGACACACGATATTGCCGGGTACCATCGCGATCCATTTGACCGGCTGCTGGTTGCGCAGGCGGTGTCGGAGCCCTTGCACCTGTTGACCACGGACAAAGCGCTTGGAGCTACAGCAGTTTGGTGGTCGTCGTGTAAATCTCGTTCCTAGGCGCATGAATGCGCGCATCGAGATTGCTTGACTGCGCTCGCAAAGCCGACCGCTGGCCTTTATCGCAAATGACACGCCACCCACTGCCCCGGCTTGACCTCGCGCAGGGCCGGATCTTCGACCTTGCAGTGCTCCACCGCATAAGGGCAGCGGGTGTGGAAGTGGCAGCCCGACGGCGGGTTGATCGGGCTCGGGACGTCGCCCTGCAGGAGGCGCTTCTGCCGCTTGATGCGCGGATCGGGCACCGGCACGGCGGCGAGCAGTGACTCGGTGTAGGGGTGCAATGGCCGCGTGAACAGCGTCTTCTTGTCGGTGTATTCGACGATGCGGCCGAGATACATCACGGCGATGCGGTGACTGATGTGCTCGACCACGGCGAGGTTGTGCGAGATGAACAGGTAGGCGAGCCCCATCTCGCGCTGCAGGTCCATCATCAGGTTGAGCACCTGCGCCTGGATCGATACGTCGAGCGCCGACACCGGCTCGTCGGCGACGATCAGCTTCGGCTTGAGCGCGAGCGCGCGCGCAATGCCGATGCGCTGGCGCTGGCCGCCGGAGAACTGATGCGGAAAGCTCTCCATCTGGGCGCGGCGCAAGCCGACGCGATCGAACAGGCTCGCGACCTGCTCGCGCAGCGCGCGGCCCGACGCGAGGCCGTGCACGCGCAGCGGCTCGGCGACGATGTCGCCGGCCGACATGCGCGGATCGAGCGACGAGAACGGGTCCTGGAAGATGATCTGCATCTGTGGCCGGTAGGGGCGCAGCTGCGCCTTGGTGAGATGCGTGATGTCGCGGCCGTCGACCCGGATAGTGCCGGCGGTGGGCTCGATCAGGCGCAGCACCGCGCGGCCGACCGTCGACTTGCCGCAGCCCGACTCGCCGACCAGGCCGAGGGTCTCGTGCGGCGCGATCGCAAACGACACGCCGTCGACCGCGCGCACCTGGCCGGCGCCGGAACGGAAGAAGCCGTGGCGGACCACGAAATGCTTCTCGAGGTCGGAGACCTCGAGCACCGGCGCGTCCGCGTCCGCGGCCAAGTCCGCGGATTTGCGCGCATCGGCGGGGGCGGCCGCGAGGTCAGTCATCGCGGTCTCCGAAGATCTCGTGCGAGCGCCAGCACGCGGCCCAATGCCGCGGCCGCTTCTCCTCGTAGGCGGGAAATTCCTGCAGGCATCGGTCCTGCGCATGGGCGCAACGCGGCGCAAAAACGCAGCCGGGCGGCAGGTCGGAGAGCGCCGGCACCATGCCGGGGATTTCCTGCAGCCGCTCGGGCGCGGCTTCGCTTGCATCGAGCATGACGGCGAGGCGCGGGATCGAGGCCATCAGGCCGCGCGTGTAGGGATGCTGCGGGTGGGCGAAGAGGTCGTCGACCGAGGCCTCCTCGACCTTGCGGCCGGCATACATCACGATCACGCGCTGCGCGGTCTCGGCGACGACGCCGAGATCGTGCGTGATCAGGATCACGGCGGTGCCGAGCTTGCGCTGCAGGTCGAGGATGATGGCGAGGATCTGCGCCTGGATGGTGACATCGAGCGCGGTGGTCGGCTCGTCGGCGATCAGCACCTTCGGATTGCAGGCGAGCGCCATCGCGATCATGGCGCGCTGGCGCATGCCGCCGGAGAGCTGGTGCGGATAGGCCTTGGCCCGCTGCTCCGGCTCCGGGATGCGCACCAGCCGCAGCATGTCGACCGCCTTGCTCCAGGCCTCGCGGCGCGAGAGCGGCTCGTGCAGCAGCAGGATCTCGGCGATCTGGCCGCCGACGGTGAGCACCGGATTGAGCGAGGTCATCGGCTCCTGGAAGATCATGGCGACGTCCTTGCCGCGGACGTCGCGCATCGCCTCCTCGTCGAGCGCGAGCAGGTCGACATCGCCGAGCTTGACGCTGCCGCCGACGATGCGGCCGGGCGGATCGGGCACGAGCCGCATCAGCGAGAGCGCGGTGACGCTCTTGCCGCAGCCGGATTCGCCGACGATCGCCAGCGTCTCGCCGGCTGCGACCGAAAACGAGACGCCGTCCACCGCCTTGACGACGCCGCGGCGGGTGAAGAAGTGCGTGCGCAGGTCGTCGACGGTGAGCAACGGCGTGCCGTCCGGCCGCTCGGCCGGCGCCACGGCGCCCTGCTCGCTGGTCGTGACGCTCATCGCGGCATCATACCGTCAGTGGCGCAGGCGCGGGTCGAGAATGTCGCGCAGCGCGTCTCCGAGCAGGTTGGTGCCGAACACCGCGAGGCTGATGGCGATGCCGGGAAAGATCACCAGCCACGGCGCGGTGCGCACGTACTCGGCGGCGGATTCCGACAGCATGCGGCCCCACGACGGGTGCGGCTCGGGAATGCCGAGGCCGAGGAACGAGAGCGAGGACTCGGTCAGGATAGCGGAGCCGAGCTGGGCGGTGGCGAGCACGATCAGGGGCGCGAGCGTATTCGGAAGCACGTGGCGCAGCGCGATGCGGGTCTCGCTCATGCCGACCGCGCGCGCTGCCTCGACATAGGGCATCTCGCGCAGCGCCAGCGTATTCGAGCGGATGACGCGGGCCGAGTAGGGCACGAGCGGGATCGCGATGGCGAGCACGGTGTTCTCCAGCGATGGCCCGAGCGCGGCCGCCATGATCAGCGCGAGGATGAGCACCGGCAGCGCCTGCATGATCTCGACCAGCCGCTGGACCGCGAGATCGACCCAGCCGCCGAGATAGCCGGAGAGCAGGCCGAGCGAGGTGCCCATCGCACCGGCCAGCCCGGCCGCGCCGAGGCCGGTCAAGAGCGAGATACGCGCGCCGTAGACGATGCGGCTGTAGACATCGCGGCCGAGGAAATCAGCGCCGAGAATGTGCGCGGCGCTCGGGTGCGCGAGCGACAGCGACGCGTCGGTGGTGGTCGGGTCGTAGCCGGTCAGGAGGGGCGCGAAGAGGGCGGCGAACACGAACACCGCCATGATGACGGCGCCGACCACCCCGAGCGGGTGGCGCGCGATGTGG
The DNA here is from genome assembly GCA_035293985.1 of Xanthobacteraceae bacterium. GTDB lineage: Bacteria > Pseudomonadota > Alphaproteobacteria > Rhizobiales > Xanthobacteraceae > JAVDCA01. The sequence continues at coordinate 333,817 of DATGLS010000048.1, read as the reverse complement.
TAACGCAGGTGCCGCCACAGGCTTTCGGAGGGGGCGGCGGTTGCCGCGATGGCGTCGGTGTCGTCGATCGTGGTCATGGATTTGCTCCGTCGTCATGCCCGGGCTTGGCCCGGCCATCCACGTCTTGGCGAGGAAGAAGGACGTGGATGCCCGCGCGCGCGAGCATGATGTTCAGAGGTTCAATCCGCATACTTGATCCTCGGGTCGAGCACGGCATAGAGCAGGTCGATGATGAAGTTGATGGTCAGCGCGACCACGGCGACGAACATCACCAGGTTCTGCACGATCGGGTAGTCGCGCCACTTGATCGCTTCCACCAAAAAGCGGGCGACGCCCGGGATGTTGAACACCGTCTCGGTGACGATCAGGCCTCCCATGAGAAAGCCGGCCTCGATGCCGATCAGGGTGATGACGGGCAAAATCGCGTTGCGCAGCGCGTGATGGTAATTCACCGAGCGCTCGGGCGCGCCCTTCGCGCGCGCCGTGCGGATGTAGTCCTGGCGCATCACCTCGAGCATGGACGAGCGGGTGAGCCGCATGATCAGCGCCGAGCTGCGAAAGCCGACGGCGGCGGCCGGAATGGCGAAGATCTGCAGGCTCTGGAGAAACGTCTTTGGTGGCGCCGTGTAGATCGGAATCTCGCCGAACCAGGCCGCGAACGCCATCAGGATGAGGAGGCCGAGCCAGAACGACGGCATCGACAGGCCGCTGAGGCTGACGACGCGCAGCACGTAATCGAGCCGCGTATTTTGCTTGACCGCGCTCATCACGCCGAGCGGCACGCCGAACAGCACCGCGAACGTGATGGCGAGGCCGGCGAGCCGCGCCGTGATCGGGATGCGCGGCAGGATCTCGTCGAGGGCCGGCTTCTCCGAGATGTAGGAAAAGCCGAGATCGCCGTGCATGAGGCCGACGATCCAGTGCAGGTACTGGATCAGGATCGGCTGGTCGAGCCCGAGGTCGTGCTCGAGCCCGGCCTTGTCGGACGGGTCGACCATGCCGGCGGCGTCGAACAAGATGTCGGCGATGTTGCCGGGCACGAGGCGGAGCAGCACGAAGATCAGCACCGAGATGCCGACCAGCGTGATCACCAGCAGGAGCAGGCGACGGATGATGTAGGTGGCCACGGATTGTCCCGGTTGCGTTCACCGTCATGGCCGGGCTTGTCCCGGCCATCCACGTCTTACAGCGCCCGCCGCAAAGACGTGGATGCGCGGGTCAACCCCGCGCATGACGCCGGGCGAAGCCCTGGCGTCACTTATCCAGCCACACGTCCTCGTAGCGAAAGCCGTTGTAGGAGCTGTTGACCATGACGGTCATGTTCTTCACGTAGGGCTTCCAGCAGGTCGCCATGTGCGAGTAGAGCAGAATCGGCCGCGCCACGTCGTCCTGGATCTTCTTGTCGATCTCCCAGACGAGCTTCTTGCGCTTGGCCTGATCGGTCTCCTGCGATTGCTGATCGAACAGCTTCTCGAGGTCCTTGTTGCAATAGTGGGTGTAGTTGCGCTGCGAACCGCAGGCGTAGTTCTCGTAGAACGCCTGATCGGGATCGTCGACGCCGTTGCCGGTGAGGTTGAGCCCGACCGTGTAGTCGCCGCGCGCGACTTTCGCGAACCACACGCCGGTCTCCACCACGTCGAGCTCGGCGTCGATATAGATGCTCTTGAGCTGGTCGATCAGGATCACGGCGGGATCGCGGTAATCGGCGAGATTGCGGGTCGACACCTTGATCTTGAGCGGCTTGTCCGGCCCGTAGCCGAGCTTCGCCATGATGGCGCGCGCCTGGTCGCGGCTCTTCTTCACGTCGTCCCCGTAGCCCGGGATGGTCTTGAGCTGGTCGGGCGGCAGCCCCCAGACGCCGTTGGGCGGCGGCAGCAGCGATCCGCCGACGTCGGCGTTGCCCTCGTACAGCGTCTTGACGAAGGCCGAGCGGTCGAGCGCGAGCGCCATCGCGGTGCGCAGGTCGGCATTGTCGAACGGGGGTTTGTCGCGATTGACGATCAGGTTGGTGCTCACATTGGTGGGCTTGAGCTCGCAAACCGCCTTCGGGTCCTGCGCCTTCACGTTCTTCTCCAGCTCGACCGTCAGCAGGGTCGGGAACGTCATGTCGACCTTGCCGGTGACGAAGGCGAGCACCGCGGTCGAGCGGTTGGGAATGATCGAGTACTCGATGCCGTCGAGATAGGGCAGGCCCTTCTTCCAGTAGCCCGGATTCTTGACGAGCTTGATGTCCTCGTTCTGCTTCATCTCGACGAACTTGAAGGGCCCGGTGCCGATCGGATGCACGCGCATCTGCGCCGGCGTCACGTGGCAGGGATAGACCGGCGAATAACCCGAGGCGAGCATCGCCAGCAGCGAGGGCTGCGGCCGCTTGAGGTGGAACGTGACCTGGAGGTCGTTGTCGACCGTGATGTCACTCACGTTGGCGTACCAGTCCTTGCGCGGATTCTTACGGAACTTCTCCTGCGAGACGCCGCGCAGCATGTCCCAGGTGCATTTCACGTCCTTCGCCGTGAACGGCTGCCCGTCGTGCCATTTCACGCCGTCGTGCAGCTTGAAGGTCAGCGCGGTCTTGTCGGCGCTCCACGCCCAGCTCGTCGCCAGCTCCGGCACGATGTCGTCGGGGCTGTTTTGCGCCTTGTGCTGGTCATAGATCACGAGATTGTTGAACACGGCCATCATCGGCACGTTGGTCGAGAAGGTCGCCTCCTCGTGGATCGAGATGCCGCCGGGCGTCTCGCGGTGCTGGATCCGGAGAATGCCGCCGGGCTTCGGCGTCTGCGCCGCAACGGAGGCTGCCGCCAGAAGTGTCGCGCCGAACAGGGCCGCGACGCCCATCTGCCTCGCCCGCATTCCATCCTCCCATAATGCCTTGGATTCTTGATGATCGGCCGCACGCTAGCCGGTGCGATTTGGCGGATCAACCATGCTTGCCATTCGCCGGCCGTCGCCGCACCATGACGCCGACAGCGCGGCGTGCGGCCGCGGCGCCGGCCCTGTGCCGGCGCGCGCAAGCGAGCAGGGATCGAAGCGGGGTGAATGTGGCCGGAAGCATTGTCGGCGAGACCGCGGCGCGCATTTTTGCGGATTTGGCCGACCCGCAGACCGTCAATCGGGCGACCGACGATGGTTGGAAGACGAAGCTGTGGCAGACGTTCACGGACGCAGGCCTGACGCTCGCCTGGGTGCCGGAAGAGCTCGGCGGCGCCGGCGCGAGCCTCGCCGAAGGCTTCGAAATCATCACGGCTGCGGGTCGATTTGCCGCACCGGTTCCGCTCGCCGAGACGATGCTCGCGGGCTGGCTTTTGTGGCGCGCCGACATGTTTGCGCCGTCCGGGCCGATGACGGTCGCACCCGCGCGGCCGTCCGAGCGCATCATGCTCGATCGCGACGGCAGATTGAGCGGGCGGGTGCATGGCGTGCCGTTTGCATCCGAGACGGACGATATCGCGGTCTTGGCGAGCCGCGAGGACGCCGCGTCCGTCGCGCTCGTCGAGCGCAAGGCCGTGCGGGTCGAGCGCGGCGAGAGCCTCGCCGGCGACGCCAGCGACACCGTCATTTTTGACGGCGCCATCCCGCGCAGCGTCGCGCCGGCGCCCGCCGGCCTCGATCAGAATGCGTTGATGCTCATGGGCGCCGTCATCCGCAGCGTCGCGACCGCGGGCGCACTCGAAACCATGCTGGCATTGACGTTGCGTTATGCCGAAGAGCGCGTCGCCTTCGAGCGCAAGATCGCCAAATTCCAGGCCGTGCAACACAATCTCGCGCGGCTCGCCGGCGAGGTCGCGGCCGCGATGACGGCGGCGGGCTCGGCGGCCGACGCGATCGCCAACAGCGATCAGTTCGACGACGCGATCTTCCTCGAGGCCGCCGCGGCGAAGATCCGATCCGCCGAGGCCGCGCAGGAGGGCGCCGCGATCGCCCACCAGGTGCACGGCGCGATCGGGTTCACCCGCGAGCACGTGCTGCATCGCTTCACGCTGCGTGTGCTCGGCTGGCGTGACGATTTCGGCAATGAGAGTCACTGGGCCGTCGAGCTCGGCAACCGGGTGGCGGCCCGCGGCGGCGAGGCCTTCTGGCCGCTGCTGGCTTCGCGGTGAGAATCCGAAATGGCGACCGAGCTTCGCTTCGATCCGATCCGCCTGCCCGCCGAATGCGAGGCGCTGCGGCAAGAGGTGCGCGCGTTCCTCGCCGAGGAGGTCGCCGCCGGCACCTTCGACCCGGACCGGCCCGGGCACGGCGACTCGCAAGACCGCGCCTTCAGCCGGCGCATCGGTGCCAAGGGCTGGATCGGCATGACGTGGCCGAAGAAATATGGCGGCCATGAGCGCAGCTTCCTCGAGCGCTACGTGGTGACCGAGGAATTCCGCGTCGCCAATGCGCCGGTGCGACTGCATTTCGTCGCCGACCGGCAGAGCGGGCCGGTGCTCATCAAGTACGCGCAGGAGCACGTGAAGCAGGACATCCTGCCGCGGATCTGTCGCGGCGAGCTCTGCTTCGTCATCGGCATGAGCGAGCCGGGCTCGGGCTCCGATCTCTTCGCCGCGAAAACGAAGGCGACCAAGCTCGACGGCGGCTGGCGCATCAACGGCTCGAAGATCTGGACCAGCAATGCGCACATCGCCGACTACATGCTGGGTCTGTTTCGCACCTCGCCGCCGACCAAGGAGAACCGCCGCCACGGGCTCACTCAGTTCCTGGTCGACATGAAGGCGCCCGGCATCACGGTCAACCCGATCATCCAGATGACCGGCCAGCACGACTTCAACGAGGTGGTGTTCGACGACGCCTTCATTCCCGACGACCACGTGCTGGGGGAGATCGACGGCGCCTGGAAGCAGGCGACGAGCGAGCTCGCCTACGAGCGCAGCGGCCCCGAGCGCTTCCTCGAGACGTTCTATGTGCTGATCGAGCTCGTCCGCGCCCTCGGCGAAAAGCCGGACACACGCAGCGCCGAGGGGCTCGGCCGGCTCGTCGCGCAGGCACACACGCTGCGCCGCATGTCGGTGTCGGTCGCCGGCATGCTGCAGGCCGGCAAGGAGCCGGTCGCCGAGGCCTCGTTGGTGAAGGACCTCGGCACCGCCTGGGAGCAGAAGCTGCCCAGCCGCGTGCGCGAGCTCGCCGCGTTCCTCGGGTCCGAGACGCGCAACCGCGCGACGCTCGAGGAGCAACTCGCCTTCGCGACCAAGGTCGCGCCGAAGCTGACGATCCAGGGCGGCACGACCGAGATCCTGCGCGGCATCATCGCGCGCGAGTTGGGAATGCGATGAGTAGGGTGCGCAACCGCGCCCCGATACCCGTGTGGGCAAAACCGCCTCGCACGCGGTTGCCCACGCGTAAAGACCGTCGCGGCGATTTTGCCCACCCTGCGGCGTGAGAGTCGTGCGATGGCGGACCTGACCAAGCTCCTCTGGCCCAAATCCATCGCGCTGATCGGCGCGTCGTCGGACACGCAGGGGCTGCGCGGGCGCATCCTCGAGATCATGAAGGGGCATCCGTTCGCGGGAAAAATCCATCCCGTGAGCCGCAGCGCGTCGGAAGTACAGGGGCTCAAAGCCTACGCATCCGTGGCCGAGCTGCCGGAGCCCGCCGATCTGGCGCTGTTGATCATCCCGGCCAAATTCGTCCCCGAGGAGCTCGAGCGCTGCGCCAAAGCGGGCATCAAGGCGGCCTATATTCTCAGCTCCGGGTTCGCCGAGGAACCCGGTGCGAGCGGCGTGCGCCTGCAGGACGAGATCGTCGCCATCGCGCGCCGCCATGCCATGGTGGTGGTCGGCCCCAATGCGGAGGGCTTTGCCAACCTGGCCGCCAATCTCTGCGCGACCTTCAGCCCGGCGGTCGAGGCGAGCGCGCGGCCGCTGCTGCCCCCCGGCGCGCGGCGCGCCGAGGTCGCCGTGGTGGCGCAGAGCGGCGGCATGGGCTTTGCGTTCTTCGACCGCGGCCGGCCGAAGAACCTCGCCTTTCGCTACATCGTGACGACCGGCAATGAGGCCTGCGTCGACGTCTGCGACTTCCTCGATGCGATGCTGGACGAAGGCAAGACCGATGTCTTCCTCCTGCTGGTCGAGGATATAAAATCGCCGGACGAATTCCGCCGCGTTGCCGCAAAGGCGCTGCGTGCAGGCAAACCGCTGATCGTCGGCAAGATCGGCCAGTCGGAGGCGGGGAGCCGCGCCGCTGCCTCGCACACCGGCGCGCTTGCGGGCTCGGCCGCGGCCTATCGGGCCGTGTTCGAGCGCTACGGCGTGATCGAGGGGCGCGATCTCGACGACATGGTCGACCTCGCCATGGCGTTCACGACCTGCGTCAAGCTGCTGCCGGCCGGCAAGCGCGTCGGCATCTGCACCTCGTCGGGTGGCGGCGGCGTATGGGTCGCGGACGCCTGCGCGGCGGCGGGGCTTTCGGTGCCGCCGCTCGATGCGGCGACGCGCGCCGCAATCGACGTGCACCTGCCGCCCTACGGCACCTCGCAGAACCCCGTCGACGTCACGGCGCAGGGCGTCCACCACGTCGGCTATGCCGAGTTCGCCCGCCTGCTCGATCACTCGCCCGAGGTCGACGGCATCATCATGGTGATCACGGCGCGCGCCACCCGCTTCATCGAGGGCGACCGCGCGCGGCTGGAGAAATTTGCCGGCGAGGCCACCAAGCCCGTGCTGCTATGGAGCTACACGCTGCCGACCGAGCGCAACGCCGAAATCCTCAGCAGCGCCGGCTATCCCCTGTTTACCAGCCTGCAGAACTGCGCTCGCGCGATGGCGCAGATGGCGGACTATCGCGCGGCGCGTGAGCGGCATCTCGCGGCGACCGAAGTTCGTCCGACAGCGCCAGCGGTGCGAGCTGCTGCGCAATCGGCGCTCGGTGCAGGCGGTGCGATCCTGTGCGAATGGGAGGCGCGCCGCGCACTCGCGGGTTACGGCATCGGCGATGGCAATGCCGGTAAGCTCGTGCGTTCGGCCGAGGAGGCGGAAGCGGCGGCACGCGCGCTCGGCGGGCCCGTCGCCCTCAAGGTGCAGTCACCCGACATTCCACATAAAACCGAGGCCGGCGCGGTTTTGCTCGATATCGCGACGCCCGCCGAAGCGCGCGCCGGCTATGCGCGCGTGCTCGCGGCCGCGCAACGCCATGCGCCGGCGGCGCACATTCTCGGCGTGCTGGTCCAGCCAATGGCGCCCCCGGGACGCGAGGTGATCCTCGGGATCAGCAATGATGCACAATGGGGACCGATGCTGATGGTCGGCCTCGGCGGCGTTCTGGTCGAGGCCCTCGGCGACACCGCGCTTGCGCCGGTGCCGCTCGATCATGACCAGGCGCGGGCGCTGATCGCCCGCCTCGAGGGGGCGCGTCTATTGGAGGCATTTCGCGGCGCGGCGGCAGCCGACGTCGATGCATTAGCGGATCTCATGGTAAACCTTGCGCGGTTCGCCCATGATCACGCCGAGACGATTGCCGAGATCGATCTCAATCCGGTCCTGGTGCATCCGCGCGGTGTCTCGGTCGTCGACGCGCTGATCGTGCGACGCGAGGCCGGCGCGCCGGCGGACAAGGTAGCCATCGGAGAGTGACGCATGGTTTCGAAGGACTTGGGTGAGCTCAGGGACATCGCGGTCGAGCGCACCGGCTACGTCGCCCTGATCGAGATCAGGCGGCCGCCCAACAATTTCTTCGACATCGCGCTGATCAACGAGATCGCCGACACGCTCGAGGCGCTCGACCGTGACGGCGGCTGCCGCGCGACCGTCCTCGCCTCGCAGGGCAAGGTCTTCTGCGCCGGCGCCAATTTCGGCGACGGCTCTGGCCTCGACGCGCAGGGCCGCCGGCCCGGCGAGCAGAGCCAGGGCGTCGGCCATCTCTATATGCAGGCGGTGCGGCTCTTCCGCATCCGGAAGCCGATCATCGCCGCCGTGCAGGGCGCCGCGGTCGGCGGCGGGCTCGGCCTTGCGATGGTGGCGGATTTTCGCGTCGCCTGCCCGGAGGCGCGCTTCGTCGCCAACTTCACCCGGCTCGGCTTCCATCCAGGCTTTGGGCTCAGCGTCACGCTGCCCCTTGCGATCGGCGAGCAGAACGCGGCCTTGATGCTCTATACGAGCCGCCGCGTCACCGGCACCGACGCGCACGCGATGGGACTGGCCGACGTGCTGGTGCCGCAGGACCAGGTGCGCTCGGCGGCGCTCGCGCTCGCGAGCGAGATCGCCGAGAACGCACCGCTCGGCGTGATGTCGACCCGCGCGACCATGCGTGGCGACATCGCCGACCGCGTGGCCAAGGCAACCGAGCATGAGCTCGCCGAGCAGAGCCGGCTGCGCCAGACCGACGACTTCAAGGAAGGCGTCAAGGCGATGTCCGCGCGCCGCGTCCCGAATTTTTCCGGGCGATAAAGCGATGCAGTGGCTGCGTGCGATCGTCGCCGCCGCGGCGATCGTTGCCGCCGCGCCGGCGGCAAGCGCGGAGGATTTTCCAACGCGACGCGTCACGCTCGTGGTCGCATTCGCGCCCGGCGGGCCGGTCGACCTGCTCGCGCGCGTGCTCGCCGAGCGGCTGACGCAGCGCTGGAGCGTCCCTGTGACGGTGGAGAACCGCACCGGCGCCGGCGGCAACATTGCGGCCGCCTTTGTCGCGAAGGCGGCGCCCGACGGATACACGGTCCTGCTCACCGCGACGGGGGTCGCCATCAACCAGAGCCTGGGCGACCATCCGGGCTATGCGATCGGCGATCTCACGCCCATTCTCTTTTCCTCGATCAGCTCGAGCACCATCGCGGTCAACCCCGATAACCCGGCGCGAACGCTGCCGGATTTCATCGCCGCGCACCGCGCGAAGGGCTTCACCTACGGCACGGCCGGGATCGGTTCGGCGGCCCATCTCACCGCCGCGTATCTGTTCAAAGCGATCGCCAAGATCGACGCGATCCATGCGCCGTTCCACGGCTCGGCCCAGGCCGGCACGGCGTTGCTCGGCAATTTCATCGACGCGATCTCGGTCGCCACCTCGGATGCGACGCCATTGGTGGTGCAGGGCCGTTACCGCGGGCTCGCGATCTCGAGCGAACGCCGCAGCGAGCGCATGCCGGCGGTCCCGACGCTGCGCGAGCAGGGTTTTGATCTCGTCACCCATGGCTGGGTCCTCGTCATGGTGCCGGCGCACACGCCGCCCGCTGTCGCCGCCACGCTCAACAACGCGTTCAACGATGTCGTGCAGGCCCCGGAGGTGCGGCGCCGCCTGATCGACGCCGACCTCGCCACGCGCCGGCAGTCGCTCGCCGAGGCGGCAGATTTCCTCGGGCAAGAGGTGGCGGCGTGGCGCAAGATGGTGGATGCGATTGGGCTAACGCCGCGCTGACCCGTAGCCTGGATGGAGGCGCGTTGGCGCCGTAATCCGGGCCAGCTTATCCGCGGAGAAGCGTTCCCTCATTTCGCTTCGCTTCATGCAGGCTACGACTGCGGCGGGCGCCGTCCCAAGCGCGACCTTTTTTCGATTGTCGCGCCGCGAAAATTACTGCAGCTTGGCGCCGAAATTTGGCCGGGCCGGCTCAAGCGCTCGGCAAGCCGGAGGAAAATCATGCGCACCATTAAACGCGCGTCGTTCGCGATTGTCGCCATGCTGGCCGCGCTCGCCTGCGCGCCGGTGCCGGCTGGCGCGCAGGCGCCGAAATGGCCGCAGCGCCCGGTGCGCCTCATCCTGCCGCTCGGGCCGGGCTCCGGCGTCGACCTCGGCGCGCGCCTCTTTGCCGACAAACTCAGCCAGCGCTGGGGCCAGCCCGTGATCGTGGAGAATCGCCCCGGCGGCGACGGCGTGATCGCGCTCGGGGTCTTCGCCAAGGCGCATGACGACCACGTGCTCCTCGTGTCGCCGACCTCCTCGTTCACGGCGCATCCGTTCCTCTATCCAAATCTGCCGTACAAGCCCAGCGACCTGAACCCGATCGCGCGCATCTCCAACACGGTGGTGGCGATCTCGGTGCCGGCCTCCTCGCCCATCTCGTCGCTCGAGGAGCTGTTCGATCTCGCCCGCAAGGAACCCGGCAAGCTCAACTGGGCCGGTGTCACCGGTGCGCTCGATTTCCTGTTCGAAGGCTTCCTCAAGGGCGAGGGGATCGACATCAAGAAGGTGCCTTATCGCAACCCGGTCGAGGCCGCGAACGATCTCGGCGAGAACCGCGTGCAGGTCTACGAGGGCGCCTACGCGATCGTGCGGCCGCTGGTGCAGCAGGGCAAGATCAAGGTGCTGGCGGTGACGAGCACGAACCCGGATCCGGCTCTGCCGCAGATGCCGACCGTCGCGCAGGCCGGCTTTCCGGGCCTGACCGTCGACGGCCTCACCGGCTGGTTCGGCCCTTCCGACATGCCGAAGGATCTGAAGGATCGCATCTACGCCGACATCAAGGCGGTCGCCGACGCCAACCCGGTGATCGGCGAGCGCCTCGGCACCAGCGGCCAGGTGATGAACATCGGCGGCCCGGACGAATTCCAGAAGTCGATCGACGCCCAGCGCGCCCAGATCGCCGAGATGGCGAAGCGGCTCGGGGTGGCGGAGAAGAAATAGGGCTCTGGTCAGGCCCGCGCTCGGAGGCTCCCGGCGCTCCCTCTCCCCGGCTTCGCGGCGAGAGGGAGCGCACGTGTTTGTGCTTGTGGCAAGATCATTCCGGCCGGGTTCGTCGCCGGGACGGGTCGCGTGCTGCCGCATCCGACGACGCGCGACAAACCGATCTGCTTGGTGTATTGACCATTTGGTCAATACATGGGGCATGTCGAGACATGTTGAAACGGCGTGAATTCATCGGCGGCGCGGCGGCGCTCGCCGCCGGACTCGTCCCTGCTGGCGGCGCGCGCGCCGAAGGCGCCTGGCCCACCCGCCCCGTGACCATCGTGGTCCCCTTCGCGGCCGGCGGCTCGGCCGACCTGATCGGTCGCTTGATCGCGCAGCGTCTGCAGAAGGCGTTCGGCGCAACATTCATCGTGGAGAACCGCGGCGGCGCCGGCGGCAGCATCGGGGCCGGCGTGGTCGCCAAGGCGGCCGGGGACGGCTATACGCTGCTGATCGGCACGGTGAGCACGCATGCGATCAACCCGTCGCTCTATGCCCATCTGCCGTTCGACGTCGAGAGGGATTTTGCCCCGATCTCGCTGCTGGTGCGGCTGCCCAACCTGCTCACCGTCAACGACAACGTGCCGGCCAAGACGGTGCCCGAGCTGATCAGGTGGCTCAAGGCGAACGAGGGCAAGGTCTCGTTCGGCTCGTCGGGCAATGGTACCTCGTCGCATCTCGCCGCAGTAATGTTCCAGATCGCCACCGGCACGCACATGACCCATGTGCCGTTCCGCTCGACTTCCGACGAGATGACCAACATGATCGGCGGCAACATCCAGGTCGCGATCGACTCGATGACCTCGATCTGGCCGCTCGCCAAAGGCGGCCAGGTGCGCGCCCTCGCGGTGTCGACGCCGCAGCGTGTCGCCGCCGCGCCGGATCTGCCGACCATCGCGGAGACCGTGCCGGGCTACGAGGCGACCGGCTGGCAGGGCCTCTATGCGCCGGCCGGCACGCCGCGGCCGATCGTCGACAAGATCGCCGCTGAGGTTAGGGGCATCCTCGACGATCCGCAGGTCGTGCAGACTCTCGCCGGCGTGGGCGGCGAGCCGGCGCCGATGAAGCCGGACGAGTTCGCGGCCTTCGCGAAGGCCGAGCGCGTCAAATGGGCGAAGGTCGTGGCCGCCGCGGGCGTGCACATCGATTAGGGCAGACACACCGATGCGAAAATCAGGCTCCGATCCGCAGCGGACGCGCGAAAAAATCCTCGCGCGCGCCACCGCCGAGTTCGCGGCGCGCGGCTACTCGGGCGCGCGGGTCGATGCGATCGCGCGCCGCTGCGGGCTCGCCAAGAACATGCTGTACCACTATTTCGGCAGCAAGGAGGGGCTGTTCATCGCGGTGCTGGAGCGAATGTACGAAACCCTGCGCGCCGGCCAGCGCGATTTCGCCATCCGGGGCAGCGATCCGGTCGAGGCGATGCGGCAGCTGGTGGCGCACACCTTCGCGGCGCTCGCCGAGCACGGCGAGGCGATCGCGCTGCTCAATGACGAGAACCTGCACAAGGGTCGCCACGCCAAGCGCTCGAAGCGCATCCGCGCGCTGTACGACCCGCTGGTCGATACCATCCGTGAGGTGCTGCGCCGCGGCGCCGACCAGGGCATCTTCCGCCGCGATATCGACCCGGTGACGCTCTATCTGTCGCTGTCGTCGCTGGCCTACCACTATCTCTCGAACCAGCACACGCTCAACGCCGCCTTCGGCATCGACTTCACCGCTGCGGCACGGCGCAAGGCCTGGCTCGCGCACATCACCGACATGATCATCAGCTATTGCCGCAGCGAGGCGAGCGCCGCGGTGCGGCGACCGCACGCGTCGTGAAACTTGAAACAACGCGAATAGCGAATGGCGAATTGCGAATAGGGGGTGGCGGAATGGTCTACTCGCTATTCGCTACTCGCCATTCGCGGCAAGGAACCGGAGGCCCACAATGAGCGACAGGTTGCGCGTGCTGCCCTATATCGGGGGCCAGACCAAGGATTTTCCCAACGCCACGACGGCCCCGCTGGTGTCGCCGGTCGACGAGAGCGTCGTCGCCGACATGGTGGACGCCGACGCCGCCGCAGTCGACGCGGCGGTGACCAACGCGCATGCGGCGTTCCTCGCCAACCTCGATGCGCCGACCTCGAAGCGCGTCGAGTGGCTCAACGCGGCGGCGGACGCGGCCGACGAGGCCGAGCCGCAGGTGGTCGACGCGCTGGTGCGCGTGCTCGGCAAACCCAAGCGCGCCGCGACCTTCGAGCACCGGCGCTCCGGCGCCTTCCTGCGCGCCTGCGCGATCCAGCTGCCGCACATGAATGGCGAGGTGCTCCCCCTCGACCTCAACGCGCTCGGCGCCAACCGCTTCGGCTTCACGAGCCGCATCCCCTACGGCGTCGTCGCCGCGATCACGCCGTTCAACGCGCCGTCCAACATGGTGACGCAGAAGGTCGCGCCCGCGCTGGCAATGGGCAACGCCGTGGTGGTGAAGCCGTCGCCGCCGGGCGCGGAGGTCGCCGTGATCCTCGCCGAGGCGTTCAAGAAGGCGGGCGTGCCGGATGGGCTGTTCAACGTGGTGACGGGCGGCCGCGATACCGCCAAGGCGCTCGCCGCCCATCCGCTGGTGCAGGCCGTGACGCTCACCGGCTCGACCGCGGCCGGGCACGATCTCGCCCGCGCCGCCGGGGCGAAGAAATTCGTCGGCGAGCTGGGCTCGAATGCGGCCAATATCGTGTGCGCGGACGCCGATCTCGCCGATGCGGCCCAGCGCATCGCCTCGGCGGGCTTCGAAGCGAGCGGCCAGCAGTGCATCTCGGCACAGCGTGTGATCGTCGAGCAGAAGGTATTCGAGACGTTCCTCGAGGCCTTCGTCGCGGCGGCGAAGAAGCTCAAGGTGGGTGATCCGAACGACCAGGCGACCGACGTCGGCCCGATGGTGAACCGCGCCGCCGCCGACCGGGTCGAGCAGATGATCGCGGACGCGGTCGCCAAGGGCGCGCGCCTCGTGCTCAAGCCCGAGCGCAAGGGCTGCATCCTCGGCCCGGCGATTCTCGCGAGCGCGCCCCGCTCGGCGCGGCTGATGACCGAGGAGGCGTTCGGCCCGGTCGTGGTCGTCCAGCCGGTCGCCGACGTCGATGCGGCGCTCGCGCTCGCGAACTCGTCCGAGTTCGGCCTGCAGGCGGCGTGCTTCACGTCGAGCCTCGACACGGCGTTCAAGGTGTCGAAGAAGCTCAAGGCGGGCGCGCTGTGGATCAACGAGGCGAGCCGGTTCCGGCTCGACACCTATCCGTTCGGCGGCGTCGGCTCGAGCGGGTTTGGCCGCGAAGGCGTGCGCTACGCCATGGAGGAGCTGTCGCAGTGGAAGTTCACCGGCATCCGGCTCAATCCGAAGTAAAGGCGTGAAGTGACAGCGTGATGCAGCAGGTACGGACGACCAACCGCCTCGTCGGCAGCCCGGTCGAGCGGATGGAGGACCTGCGCTTCCTGCGCGGGCGCGGCCAATATGTCGGCGACCTCGCCCTCGACGGGATGCTGCATGCCGCGATCCTGCGCAGCGCAGTGCCGCATGGCCGCATCCGCGCGATCGATACCGCGGCGGCGAGGGCGCGGCCGGGCGTGCATGCGGTGATCACGCCGGCCGAGCTCGGTACCAATCTCGGCACGATGCCGCTGATCCCGCAGCGGCTCGACGTCCTTCCCGCATTCAAGCCCTATCAGCAGCCGGTGCTCGCCGACCGCAAGGTGCGCTATGTCGGCGAGCCGCTCGCCGTGGTGCTGGCCGAGAGCCCGGCGCTCGCCGAGGATGCGCTCGAGGCGATCGCGGTCGATATCGAGATCCTTCCAGCCGTCGCCGATCGCGACGCGGCCCGCGCCGGCGCGGTGCGCCTGTTCGATGATGTCACCAACGTCACGGCGACATTGACGGCGGCCAAAGGCGATGCGGCTGCGGCGCTCGCGGCCGCGCCTTACGTGCGGCGCGAGCGCTTCAAGGTGCAGCGCTTCACGGCGGTGCCGATGGAGCCGCGCGGGCTGCTGGCGCAGTGGGACGCGGCGGCCGGCAAGCTCACGGTCTACGGCGCCGCCAAGATCGCGTTTCCCAACCGCCGCATCCTGGCCGGGCTGATCGGCCTGCCCGAAAGCGCAATTCGCATGATCGAGAACGACGTCGGCGGCGGTTTTGGCGCCCGCGGCGAGTTCTACCCCGAGGATTTCCTCATCCCGTTCGCGGCACGGCTGACCGGCCGGCCGGTGCGCTGGATCGAGGATCGTCGCGAGAACCTGCTGGCGTGCAATCACGCGCGTGATGCCGAGATCGAGCTCGCGCTCGCCTGCGACCGCGACGGCCGCTTCATCGCGCTCTCGGGCGAAGCCTTTTGCGATTTCGGCGCCTATGTGCGCACCGCGGGCGCGACGCCGGCGCGCAACATCGCGCAGGTGCTGTCGGGGCCGTACGACATCCCCGACATTCGCATCGAGGTCTCGCCGGTCGTCACCAACAAGACGCCGGTCGGCACGTACCGCGGACCCGGCCGCTACGAGGCCGACTTCTTTCGCGAGCGCCTGATCGACCTGGTGGCCGACGACCTCGGCGTCGACCGGGTCGAGCTGCGCCGGCGCAACCTGATCGCGGAAAGCGCCCAACCATATCGGCTCGCGACCGTCGAGCCGCTGCATGTCGAAACCGAGACCGACAGCGGCGACTATGCGGCGACGCTCGATCGCTGCCTGCGCGAGTTCGACTGGGCCGGCCGCACCGGGCGGCAGGGCCGCATGATCGACGGCCGTTACCGCGGCTGCGCGATCGGCTGCTACATCGAGGGCGGCGCATCCGGGCCGCGCGAGAATGCGCGGCTCGTCATCGAGCCGGACGGCCGCGTCGCGGTGTTCGTCGGCTCGTCGGCGATCGGGCAGGGCGTCGAGACGGTGTTTGCACAGATCGCCGCCGATGCGCTCGACCTGCCGATGGACGCCATTGCGGGCGTCTTCCACGGCTCGACCGATTATCTCGCCGAGGGCTTCGGCTCCTACAGCTCGCGCTCGGTGGTGATGGGCGGCTCGGCGGTGATCGACGCCGCCGGCAAGCTCAAGGATGCGATCCGCGCCGCGGCGGCCGAGCACTTTCGTTGCGCGGCGAGCGACGTGAAGCTCGACCAGGCGGTGGCGATCGGCCCGGGCGGGCAGCGGCTGCCGTGGCATGAGCTGGCGGCCGACGGGCTCGGTTGTGACGGCACCTTCGCGAGCAACAAGCGCACCTATAGTTACGGGGCGCACGCCGCAGAGGTCGCGGTCGATCCGAAGACCGGCGCCGTCGAGGTGCTGGACTATGTGGCGGTCGAGGATGTCGGCCGCATCATCAATCCGCAGACGCTGCACGGCCAATGCGTCGGCGCGATCGTGCAGGGGCTTGGCGGCGCGCTGATGGAGCACCTGGCTTACGACGCCGACGGTCAGCTCCTCACCGGCACGCTCGCCGACTACCTGATGCCCACCGCGAGCGACTTCCCGTCGATCCACGCCATCGCGCTGGAGGAGAAGCCGGCGCCGCACAATCCGCTCGGCGCCAAGGGGGCGGGCGAGGGCGGCATCATCCCGGTCGGCGGCGTCATCGCCAATGCCGTCGCGGCCGCGCTGAAGTCGCTCTGCGTCGATCCGCGCGAGCTGCCGCTGAGCCCGCCGAAGGTGTGGGCGATGATCAACAAGCGGTAGGGTGGGCAACCGCGCTGGGCGCTGCGGCGTGGGCAAACTCGCCAACGCGCGGTTGCGCACGCGGAGACCGCGGTGCTGGCGATTTTGCCCACCCTACGGCGCGTCAGATCTTCGTCAGATCGTAGGTCGACGGCACGAACATCTCCGCGAAGGGTAGCTGGCGCACCGAGAGGCCCTGCTCGAAGGAGTAGCGCGCGAGCGTCTCCAGCACCTTGCGGTTCTCGTTGGCGCCGTAGCTCCAGTAGTCCGGGCCGAGCGACGCGCAGGCCTGATCGTAGGCGGCGACGGGCCAGGGCAGCGACACGGCAAGGTGGCCGATCTGGCCGAGCTCGGCGATCGCGATCTGCTTCGCCTTGAGGAAGGCCTTGTAGACGCTCACCGCGAGCCAGGGGTGCTTCTCGACCAGCGAGCGGCGGATGCCGATCGCATGCATGATCGGGAAGATCCCGGTCTTCTTGAAATAGGCGGCCTCGACCTCGGGATAGTTGGGAAACAGCCGGCCGACATTGGGCGCGCCGGCGAGGAAGCAGCTCGGCGCCCGCGCCGAAAGAACGCCGTCGATCTCGCCCGCCGCCAGCATCTGCGAGAGGGTGCGGTCGTTGGGCACCTGGATCAGCTCGACCTCGGGCGGCAGCTTGATCTTGGCGCGTTCCTCGCGGCCGGCCTCCTCGAGCCCGCCACGCCGCCAGCGGATGTCGGCCGGCTTCACGCCGTACTCGTCCTGTAGGATGCCGCGCACCCACAGGTTCGCGGTCATCTGGTATTCGGGCAGGCCGATCATCCGGCCCTTGAGGTCCTGCGGCGCCTTAATTCCTCGGTCGGTGCGGACGTACAGGCTCGAGTGGCGGAAGAGGCGCGACACGAACGCCGGGATCGCGATGTAGTGCGCATCGCCCCGCGCCGTCGTCATCGTGTAGCTGCTCATCGAGATTTCGCTGACGTCGAACTCGGCGAACTTGAAGGCGCGGTGGAACGACTCCTCGGGCTCGAGATTGACGGCGGTCACGTCGCAACCCTCGATCGGCGCGCGGCCGTCGAAGATCGCGCGCGTGCGGTCGTAGTCGCAGACGGAAACGGTGAGCGGCAGGGCCATGCGATGCTCCGGCGGGACGTGGGAGGCGCAGCGTGCCCAGAATTGACTAAATGGTCAACACGATGGTACGACATCGCACGACCCTGCCGTACCGGTTCGACATTGCAACATGAAACTGCCGGCCTTTGATTACGCGTGCCCGACGACGCTCGCCGAGGCGGTGACGCTGCTCGCCGCCCATGAGGACGCAAAAGTGCTGGCGGGCGGACAGTCGCTGGTGCCGATGTTGGCGTTCCGCGTCACTGCGCCGTCGCTGCTGGTCGACCTCGGGCGCTTGTCCGGGTTGAAAGACATCAGGATCGGTGACGACGGCGTGCGGCTCGGCGCGCTGGTGCGCTGGCGCGACATCCTCGACAATGCGGGGCTCGCGCGCGCTCACCCGCTGCTGGTTGCGGCGGTGCACCACGTCGCGCACTACCAGATCCGCAACCGCGGCACCGTCGGCGGAAGCATCGCGCATGCCGATCCGGCGGCCGAGATGCCCGGCATCGTCACGGCCTGCGATGCCGAGATCGCGGTGACCGGCAAGGCGGGCACGCGCGTCATCCCGGCCGCGGAGTTCTTCGTGAGCGCATTGACGACGGCGCTCGCGCCCGACGAGATCATCACCGAGATCCACTTTCCGGCTTGGCCGGCGGCGCGTCGCTTCGGCTTCGAGGAGTTCGCGCTGCGCCGCGGCGACTTCGCCATCGCGGCGGCCGCCGTGTTCTACGATCACAACGCGGCCGGGCGTGCGATCAATGCCCATGTCGGCGTGATCGGCGTCGGCGACCGGCCGGCTCGGATCGCGGCCGCCGAGGCCGTGCTCAACGGCGCGAAGGTCGATGCCGATACGATCGCGCGTGCCGCCGCGGCGACATCCGCCGCCGTGACGCCGCAGGACGACATCCACGCGAGCGCGGCCTATCGCCGCTCGCTGGTCGGCACCATGGTCGAGCGCGCGCTGCTCGCGGCCACGACCTGAAACGGAGCGCCTATGGCGACGAGGTTCGAGGTCAACGGCAAGGCGGTCGAGGTCGCGGTCGAGCCGCGCTTGACGCTCGCCGACTGCCTGCGTCACGTGCTGCGGCTCACCGGCACCCATGTGGGCTGCGAGCACGGCGTGTGCGGCGCCTGCACGGTGCTGCTCGACGGCGAGGCGGTGCGCGCCTGCCTGCTGCTCGCCGTGCAAGCGGAAGGGCGGAGCATCACCACCATCGAGGGGCTGTCGAGCGACGAGGATCTCACCCCGCTGCAGAAGTCGTTCCGCAAGCATCACGCGCTGCAGTGCGGCTTCTGCACACCCGGCATGATCACCACCGCGCATGCACTGCTGAGCGAGGAGCCCGACTGCGACGCCGACCGCGTGCGCGAGGTCCTCTCGGGCAATCTCTGCCGCTGCACCGGCTACATCTCGATCGTCGAGGCGGTGCTCGACGCGCGCAGCGCCTATCGCAAAGATGGTGCGGGCGAACCGAAGCAATCTCGATCCCGGGAACGAGATCGCGTCGGCGCGCATGGCGCGTCCCGCGATGACGGGAGAGAGCCGCGATGAAGAACACCTTCATCGGCGCGCCGATCGAGCGGCGCGAGGACCTGCGCTTCGTGCGCGGGCGCGGCCAATACGTCGACGATCTCGCGCCCGCCGGGCTGCTGCACGCCGTGATCCTGCGCAGCTCGGTCGCGCACGGCCGCCTGCACGGCGTCGATGCGTCGGCGGCGCTTCAGATTCCCGGCGTGCGCGGCGTGATCGCCGCCAAAGATATGGGTGAGCGTCCGCCGATCATCCCGATGCGGCTGCAGCCGCTGCCCGATTTCAAACCTTACGAGCAGCCCGTGATCGCTGCCGACAAGGTGCGCTACGTCGGCGAGCCGGTCGCGGTCGTGCTCGCCGATAGTGCCGCGATCGGCGAGGACGCGCTGGAGGCGATCAGTGTCGACATCGAGCCGCTGCCGCCGGTCACGGATCTGGCCGGCGCGGCCGCGGGCGCAAGCCTGCTGTTCGAACCCACGGGCACCAACATCGCGCTGAAATTCCGCGCCGAGCGCGGCGACGCGGCGGCCGCCTTCAAGGACGCACCCTACCGCCGGCGCGAGCGCTTCAAGGTCCAGCGCCACTACGGCCTCACCATGGAGCCGCGCGGCCTGCTCGCCGAGTGGGACGCGGCGGTCGGCATCCTGCGCGTCTTCGGCGCCGCCAAGGTGCCGTTCTTCAACCGCCGCATCCTGGCTGGCCAGATCGGCCTGCCCGAGACCGCGATCGACATGGTCGAGAACGACGTCGGCGGCGGATTCGGCGCGCGCGGCGAGTTCTATCCGGAGGATTTCCTCATCCCGTTCGCGGCACGCCACATCGGTCGCCCGGTGAAGTGGATCGAGGACCGCCGCGAAAACCTGATGACGATGAACCATGCGCGCGAGGCGGAGGTCGACGTCGAGATCGCGTGTACGCGCGACGGCAAAATCCTCGGCCTGCGCGGCAACGCCTATACGGACATGGGCGCCTACATGCGCACCAACGGCGCCGTCGGCTCGCGCAACATCGCCCAGTTCATGTCGGGCCCGTATCGCATCGAGAACATCGACATCGATACCACGCTGTTCATGACCAACAAGACGCCGGTCGGCACCTATCGGGGGCCGGGCCGGTTCGAGACCGATTTCTTCCGCGAGCGGCTGCTCGATCTCGTCGCCAAGGATCTGCGCCTCGATCCGATCGAGTTTCGCCGCCGCAACCTCGTCGCCGATGCCGAGATGCCGTACCGGCTCGCCACCATCACGCCGTTCGAGAGCAAGGACGAACTCGACAGCGGCGACTATGCGGCGACGCTCGACCGCTGCCTCGCCGAGATCGGCTGGAACGAGAAGCGCAAGCTGCAGGGTCGGCTGATCGACGGCCGCTATCACGGCCTTGCGCTCGGCTGCTTCATCGAGGGCGGCGCCGCCGGCCCGAAGGAAACCGCGAAGGTCGCGCTCAACGACGACGCGACGTTCACGGTGTCGATGGGCTCCTCGGCGGTCGGGCAGGGGGTGGAGACCGTGTTCGCCCAGATCGCGGCCGATGCGCTCGAGGTGCCGCTCGATCGCATCCGCGAGGTGCTGCACGGCTCGACCGCCTACCTCACCGAGGGCTACGGTGCCTATCACTCGCGCTCGGTCGTGATGGGCGGCTCGGCCCTCCTCGACGCGGTGGAGAAATTCCGCGCCGCCCTCCGCGCCGAGGCAGGGAAGCGGCTCGGCTGCACCGCCGAGGGCGTGAAGATCGGCGATGACAAGGTCAAGGGCGTCGATGGACGTGCGCTGCCGCTCAAGGACTTCGCCGGCATCGCGGCGGAAGGCTTCTTCCTCAACAAGAAACATACCTGGACGTACGGCGCGCACGCCGCGCACGTGACGGTCGACGCCAAGACCGGACGCGTGGAGATTCTCGACTATGTCGCGGTCGAGGATGTCGGACGCATCATCAACCCGCTCACCCTCAAGGGCCAGGTGATCGGTTCGCTGGTGCAGGGGCTCGGCGGCGCATTCCTCGAGCACCTCGTCTATGACGAGCACGGCCAGCTCCTGACCGGCTCGCTGATGGACTACCTGCTGCCGACCGCGAGCGATTTTCCCAACCTGCGCAGCTTCGCGACCGACCAGAAGCCGTCGCCGATCAATCCGCTCGGCGCCAAGGGCGCCGGCGAGGGCGGCATGATCGCGGCGGGCGGCGTCATGGCCAATGCGGTGGCGAATGCGCTCGCCGATTTCGGGGTCGAGCCGCGCGAGCTGCCGCTGTCGCCGCCGCGCGTGTGGGAAATGATCAACGCGGCGCGGCAGACCAAGCAGGCCGCCGAATGATTGACCAGATGGTCAATTCGCGCGTAGTTTGAGGCATGATATCGAGAACCCATAAAGGAGAGCTCTCATGAGCGTTGCACGTCACCCGCGTCCGCCCGAGCTCGTCGGCGTTCCGGTCGAAGACATCATGAAGCGCTATGTCGGCCGCTTCAAAGAGAAGAAGCCGGATTGGGCCGCGTTCGAGGACGCCAAGATCGAGGGCTTCAAGCGCGCCCAGCACCGCTTCATCGGCGCCGGCGGCTCCGGCAAGCATGGCGATCCCTCGGTGATCCCGGCGGGCAACTTCACGCTCTCGGTGATGTATGTGGAGCCCGGCCAGGGCAACGCCGCCCACACCCACGAGGTCGAGGAGTGCTTCTTCGTGTTGCAGGGCTTCCTCGACGTGTTCGTCGAGGACGAGTCCGGCAAGCGCATCACCACCCGGCTCGGGCCGTGGGAATGCATCTCATGCCCGGCCGGCGTGATCCACGGGTATCAGAACGACAGCCTCGGGCCGGTCTATTTCCAGGTCATGCTCGGCCGCGGCAAGCCTGAGACCATGGGCTACGCCGACGAGGATCTCTACAAGCGGCGCGACCAGCACCTGAAAGCCGCCGAGTAGGGGCGCGCCGCCGGCGGGCTCACCAAGCGTATTCCGTTCCGGCGGAACTCGGAATACGCTCGGATCTCCTTTGCTCGACCGTAGGAGACTGCGCATGAGCGTTGCACGGCATCAGCGGCGGCCCGAGCTTGTCGGCGTGCCGCTCGAGGACATCATGAAGCGCTATGTCGGGCGCTTCCGCGACAAGAAGCCCGACTGGGCGGCGTTCGAGGACGCCAAGATCGAAGGCTACCGGCGCGCCCAGCACCGCTTCATCGGCGCCGGCGGCTCCGGCAAGCATGACGATCCAACCATCATCCCGCCAGGCAATTTCACGCTCTCGATCGTCTACGTCGAGCCCGGGCAGGGCAACGCCGCGCACACCCACGAGGTCGAGGAGTGCTTCTTCGTGCTGCAGGGCTTCCTCGACGTGTTCATCGAGGACGAGAGCGGCAAGCGGCTCACCACGCGGCTCGGGCCGTGGGAATGCATCTGCTGCCCGGCCGGCGTCATTCACGGCTACGACAACACGAGCCTCGCGCCTGTCTATGTGCAGATCATGCTCGGCCGCGGCCGCCCCGAAGCCATGGGCTATGCCGACGACGACCTCTACAAGCGGCGCGACCAGCACCTGAAGGCCGCCGAGTAGGGGCGCGCATCACCGCCAATTTACCGTCGACTCGCGCGGCCGAGTGCTCCTTTACGAGCATTTAATGAGACGGGGTGGAACGCCTCTGCTAAAGTGCCGTTGTTTCGGGCGGAGGTGGCGACGATGCATGTGCGTCACGACGGACCGATCTTCGGCGTCATGGAATTCGTCGGCGCGACCTGTGCTTACGCGATCATCCTCGGCATGATCGTGACCGCGGTCGCGACGCTGTTCACGCCGCTTTTCCAGAACTGACGATCCGCGTGGTCTCGATCGCGCGGGAACTCGGATGGCCGCACCGCCTTTTGGGGTCGTGAATTCTGCGCCGTTTTTCGGCCTGGCCCTGACGTGATATCCGCGGGCGCATCACACAAATTTTGGTGGACAGACTAACAGACTTGAGCCGGGTGGCGCCTGTTTGTCGCCGTCACAATCGAGTTTTACCAATGACGTAAGTAACTGGCAGGGAATGCTAATTCATCGCATTGCGGTGCAACGAAAGGTGTTGGCCGCCGGAAGCGGTGGGAGGGCGTAATCATTGCGGCGCAACACTGTCATGCCACTGTAACAAATCGCTCGTTTGGTGGCGCCGCGATCGGTCGAGGAGAGGGCGACGCCCGAAGCGACCGGCGATAAGCGGAGATACCGCAATGCGAATCCACCTTGTCGCGGCCGTGGCCGCCGCGGCTGTTGCTTTGGCCACGAACGTGCAAGCCGCGAGCCTGACCGGCGCCGGCGGCACCGCCATCTACCCGGTTCTGTCCAAATGGGCGGACCAGTACGCGAAGGATAAGGGCGATACCGTCAACTACCAGGCCATCGGGTCGGGCGGCGGCATCAAGCAGATCGAGGCGAAGACGGTTCTGTTCGCGAATACCGACATGCCGCTCACCCCGGATGATGTCGCCAAGAACGGCCTCGTGCAGTTTCCCCAGGTGATCATCTCGATCACGCCGGTCGTGCACCTCGCGGGCGTCAAGGCCGGCGAGATGGTTCTCGATGGTCCGACGCTCGCCAAGATCTATCTCGGCGACATCAAGGAGTGGGACGACGCGGCGATCAAGACGCTCAATCCGAACGTGAAGCTCCCGCACCAGGCGATCACCACGGTGCACCGCTCCGACGGCTCGGGCACGACCTTCAACTTCACCGACTATCTCTCCAAGGTGAGCCCCGACTGGAAGTCGCGCGTCGGCGAGGGCACCTCGGTCAACTGGCCGAACGGCGTCGGCGGCAAGGGCAACCCGGGCGTAGCGTCCTACGTGCAGCAGGTCGACGGCGCGATCGGTTACGTCGAGTACGCCTACGTCATCCAGAACAAGATGATCTACACCGACATGGTCAATAAGGCGGGCAAGCGCATCGCCCCGACCATGGAGGCTTTCCAGGCCGCGGCCGCCAATGCCGACTTCACCAAGGTGAAGGACTTCTACCTGATCCTCACCGACCAGCCCGGCGACAAGAGCTGGCCGATCACGGCGGCGACCTACATGCTGCTCCGCAAGGACGGCGCTGCCGACCAGAATCACCTCGCGCTCGCCTTCCTGTACTGGGGCCTGACCAAAGGTCAGGACCAGGCCAAGGCGCTCGAGTACGTCCCGCTCCCCGGCGACGTGGTCAAGCTGATCGAGGCCGCCTGGGTGAAGGAGCTGCCCGGCGCGTGGAAGGTCGCGGGTAACTGAAGCCTGCTGCGGTTTGGTCGCCGCGCTCGGCGCGGCGACCAGTCCCTACAGTTGAACATGAAGGCCGGCCCGGTCGTGGTCCGGCCTTATTTTCTTCCGCGCACGTAAGGTGAGCACGCTGCCTGCGCCCCGTGTCATCCTGCCCGGTCGCATTCTTCTCGGCGAACCGCTATCCGTTCGGCGGGAGGATGACGGCCCGATGCGCGCAAAAGTCTTTCGCGATTACGACCAGGCGGAGCTCGACCGCCAGTTCGACCAGCAGGCCTGGGCCGCCAACGCGGTCGCGCTGATCAACGGCTACTCGATCGACAGCGAGATCGTGCGCGACCGGCTCGGCGAGCCGGAGGTGCATGCCTATGGCGATGCCCGCGCCGAGACGCTCGACCTGTTCCGCACCCAGCGCGAGAACGCGCCCATTCAGGTGTTCGTCCATGGCGGCGCCTGGCGCACGTTGAGCAAGCGCGACAGCGCGTTTGCGGCCGAGCATTTCGTGCGCTCGGGCGCGCATTTCGCGGCGCTCGATTTCGCCGTGCTGCCGTACGTCGCTCTCGACGAGATGGTCGCGCAGGTGAAGTCGGCGATCGCCTGGCTCTATCGCAACGCCACGGCCCTCGGCGCGGATCCCGAGCGGATTTTCGTCTCCGGCCATTCGTCCGGCGCCCATCTCGCCGCCGCCGCCGTCACGGGCGATTGGCGCGAAGAATTCGACCTGCCGGTCGAGATCGTGAAAGGGGCGATCTGCTGCAGCGGCATCTACGATCTCGAGCCGGTGCGGCGCAGCGCCCGCAACAAGTACGTCCAGCTGGACGCGCGTCTGGTCGAAGCGCTGAGCCCGATCCGCCATGTCGCGCGCCTCGCGTGCCCGGTGGTCGTTGCGTATGGCGAGCACGAGAGCGACGAGCTCAAGCGCCAGGCGCGTGATTTCGCCGCTGCGATCGAGCGCGACCGCGCGACGGTGGCGGCGCGGCCAGCCGCCGTCGAGCTGGTCGAGGGCCCCGGACTGAACCATTTCGAGATCATCAACACGCTCGGCTCCCCGACCGGCCTGCTCGGGCAGCTCGCACTACGCCAGATGGGCCTGACCATCGCTTGACGCTACGCCAGTCGCTCGCACAGCCCGGGCCCGGAGCCTGGCTCGTTGCGAAAGCGCCGCGCGCGACGCATAGTTTCCGC
Source organism: Xanthobacteraceae bacterium (assembly GCA_035293985.1). Classification (GTDB taxonomy): domain Bacteria; phylum Pseudomonadota; class Alphaproteobacteria; order Rhizobiales; family Xanthobacteraceae; genus JAVDCA01. The sequence continues at coordinate 308,549 of DATGLS010000048.1, read as the reverse complement.
ACCATGCTCCCTGACCTCATCGAAATCGTTCCTCCGAGCCGTCCGATCACCGCAAGCGTCGTCCTGCCGGGCTCGAAGAGCATCACCAACCGCGCCTTGATTCTGGCAGCGCTCGCCCGCAATCCGGTCGTCCTGCGCGGCGCCCTCTGGAGCGAGGACACGCAGGCGATGGTCGACTGCCTCACGCGGTTGGGATTTGGCATTGACGTCGCGGAGGATCCGGCCGAGCCGGCCAACCGCACACTCACGGTTCGCGGGTGTGGCGGGAAAATTCCCAATGCCGGCACCTCCGCGCAGCCGCTCGAGCTCTTCGTCGAGAATGCCGGCACCGCGGCGCGCTTCCTGCCGCCGTTCCTCTGTCTCGGCCGAGGCGCCTACCGCGTGAGCGGTGTCGCGCGCATGCACGAGCGACCACAAGCGTCACTGATCCACGCCTTGCGCGAGCTCGGTTATCGCATCGACAGCGCCAACGACCGCCTCCCGGCCGTTGTTCACGGTACGGGCCCCCATCGGGGCGCAGCATGCAGCGTGAGCGTCGAGGAAAGCTCGCAGTTCGCATCGGCCCTGCTTCTCAGCGAGCGCATCGGCGGCTGGCAGGTGCGGGTCACGGGCGGCAACGAGGATGAGTTGCCCTACGTCGACATGACGCGACGCATGGTCGACGATTTCCCTTGCGGGGGCGGCATCTATGACGTCGAGCCGGATGCTTCCGGCGCGAGCTACTTCTGGGGCGCTCATTGGCTGCTGCGCGACGGCGGGAGCCGCATCACCGTGACGCCGGCCCCTTCGAGCGGCATGCAGGCCGATCAGAAGTTCCGCGATCTCATCGTCGAGCACGCGTGGCGGCCGGCCTTTTCCCGCCGCACGGATCTCGCCGACAGCATCATGACCGCGATCGTGCTCGCGCCCTTCGCTGCGACGGCCACGCGGTTCACCGACCTCGGCCGGTTGCGCGTCCAGGAATGCGAGCGCGTCGAAGCGTTGCGGACCGAGCTGACGAAATGCGGTGCCCACGTGGAGGAGATCGGCGACACGCTCAGGATCGATCCTGGCCAGCTGCGCGGGGCGGAGATCGAGACCTATGGCGATCACCGTATCGCGATGTGCTTTGGCATGCTCGGGCTGCGGGTGCCGGGGATCCGTCTGCGAAACCCTGCCTGTGTGCGCAAGACGTTTCCCAACTTCTTTGCCAAGCTCACCGAGCTCGGCGTCCTGATCAAGGATGGCCCGGCCGGGACGCCGCTGCGCGGGGACGACCTGCTGGCTTGATGCCGCAGCCCCGGGCATGAGGGGGCTCTGACGGCTTCGATTGAGACGCTGAACTCCTTCAATCGAAGCCCGAGCACCCCTCACCCGGCTCGGGGGGCGAGCCACCCTCTGCCCGTTGGGGGCCTTGGGGAGAGGGAAAGGGCGCGTCAGTCGCGGATCTGGTGGCTGACGAAGTTCTCCTCGTGGTTGAGCAGCCGCTGCTCGCCGCGCGAGATCGAGCCGCCGCGCGCAAAGGCCATGGCGCGCTCCTGCTGCCGGATCGCGTTGTCCTCGGCATGCAGCGCGCGGGCCTGGCGGTAACTGATCTCGCCTTCGCGCAGCTCGCGATTGATGCGGAAGCTCTGGGCCGCGAGGCGGTCATTGACCTCGGCGCGGCGCGGATGGCGCTGGTCCCAGGTCCAGGCCGACGCGTTGCCGGTGCCGCCGAGCACGGCGAGCGCAAGCAGGCCGAGGGCGAGGAAAGTGGACTTCGATGTCACGGTGGTGGTCAGCATGGCTTTCTCCTCCGGATCACGTGACGGCGCTCTAGTCGCCGATGCACGCGATCTTCGGATCGGCCGGGTGAACCGCCGTTGAACGTAGTGTTTAGAATCGCCCATCCGCCGGGCAAAACCCGCGCGCCACGGGCGCAATCGTCGTTTGTGTGATGGCCGTCACGCGGCGCCGCGAAATCACCGCATCGCTTACGCGATCCTTCAGGTGGCGTTGTACGACGCCATCACGCGCGCTGCGCGATCATTCCACTTTCGACGCCGCCGGGCGTCCGTCGAACGAGATGGCGCCGGCGCCGTAAAGGGAGAGCATCAGCAGGCCCCCGATAATTCCGAGGTTCTTGTAGAAATTCGCTTTCTGGATGCCGTAGGTGGCCGCATCAACGAGCCAGAACGGATGGGCGAAATACGTGATGATGGCGACGTAGACGACGAACGCCCCGGCGATCCAGCGCGCCTTGATTCCGAGGAGGAGCGCGATCCCGCCGAAAAACTCGACCGCCGCAATGAAATACGCAAACCACGTCGGCGCCGGGCCCCCGGAGGCGACTAGATCCATGAACCGCTTGGTCCCGGCATTGTCGAGGACCTGGGACAGGTTGGTGAACTTGGGTAGGCCGTAGGCGATGAAAACGGCCGACAAGCAGATGCGGCCGATCAAGGCGATGAAATCCGACATGGTGCCCTCCCGTCTGGCATGCAGGCGTGCGACCTCATGGCCGGCGCCGGCGCCCCGCTTGCGGACATGATGATGCGGCGCAGCAGGCCGTGCAATCAGGTTGTGCGAAATTTCAGCCGATGAAGGGGCTAAATGGCTCGCCGTCGCGGTTCAGGTCGCGACCCTGCGACTCGCCGGGGGCTCATCATCGAATCATGGCGATGGCGCAATGCGCCGCGCCAGCCTGGCCGCGCGATGTGTGGTGCGCGGCGTGGCCGCGAGCGGTCGGCGTTCGGACGAGGCCGACTTCTCCAAGGGCGCGGCGGGCGGATCGGGATCGACACCGTAGGTCCAGGCGATCTCGATCGAGAGATCCTCCTCGACGCATACCACCTGGGTCGGCGTGCCGTTGCGGCTGTTCTCGAAGGCCTCGAGGATCGCGGCGCGCAGCGCCGTGCGCCGATCGACGAACTCGGCACGTTTGCCACGAAAGCGCATGAGCCAGCGCCCGTTCTGGCTGAGCAGGGGAAGCTGGGTGAGCTTGCGCGCGACGTGGCTCATGGCTGTCTCTGAATTACTCGAATTGATTTCCTGCGCCTAACGCCCGGTGATCGCGGATGTTCCGCATCGACCGATGCACGCAGCTCGCGCCTGAAGGTGCGGAACAAACGTGCGTTGCCAGTATTTTCCTTGCGGCTGTTGGGCTTATGTCGGCGGATAGCGTGTTTGATTTTCGACACAGTGCGTTGCTCAAGCGGACGGTCCGGGTCGCCGCCGCGACCGGTGTCATCGCGGCCTTCGCGCTCGTGGCTGCGGCGCAGGTGCAGGCGCGCTGGAAAGCCGAATATGCGAGTCAGCCGCCCGAGGTGCAGCAATGGTACCGCAACGCCGAGCTCACGCCGGCGGCCCGGACGCGCTTTCCGTTCAAGAAGTGCTGCGACAATGCCGACGTCGTGAAGACGAAGTTCAACGTCAACCGCACGACCGCCGGCGACGAATGGTATTGGCTCGACGGCGATACGTGGCGGCGCATTCCCGACGACATCATTCATTGGAACGAGCACGCGCCGGGCGGGCAGCCGACGCTGTTCGTCTATTCCGGCCAGGCGACCTGCTTCTTTCCCGGCGACGGCGGCATCTGATCTCGCGCGCCGCGCCAGCGCCGCGAAACTGCGTCGCCGATGCCGAGGATGCCATTGCGGGCGAACAGCGCGATCGCGACCAGCAGGACGCCGAGGCCGAGCTGCCATGCGGTGGGATAGAGTTGCGCCAGAAAATGCGAGAGCAGCATGTAGGCGATCGCTCCGACGAAGGCGCCGTAGAGCCGGCCGTAACCGCCGAGGATGAGGATGATCAGCACGGTCGCGGCGCGGTCGAGGTCGAACGCGCTGAGGTTCACGTAGGCGTTCGTCTGCGCCCATAAGCCCCCGGCGATGCCGGCGATCGCGGCCGAGATGGTGTAGCAGGCGAGCAGGCGGCGCTGCACCGGTGAGCCGACCGCGTGCATGCGCAGCACGTTCTCGCGGATGCCGGTGAGGCTCTGGCCGAACGGCGAGTACACCAGCATGCGCACGATGACGAAGCAGACCGCGAGCACGCCGAGGCTGAAGAGATACTGCGTGTCGGCATAGAGCGGATTGAAATCGAAGCGGCCGAACACCGGCGCGATGGGCAGGCTCGGCAGGCCGTCGAAGCCGCCGGTCACGTCGTGCGCCATGTTGGCGGCCTCTTGCAGCAGCGCCATGGTGCAGAGCGTCAGCATCAGCAGCGTGAGGCCGCGGGTGCGCAGGAGCACGAGCCCGGACGCGAGGCCGACGACGGCGGCCGCGAGCGCCGCGATCACGAGCGAGCTGATCGGCTCGGTCCAGATGCCGTAGAAGGCGAGCAGGCCGACCGTGTAGGCGCCGGTGCCGAAGAACGCCGCATGGCCGAGCGTGATGATGCCCGCATAGCCGAGCGCGAGATCGAGCGAGAGCGCGAACAGGATCGCGATCAGGAGCTCGGCGCCGAAGCCGAGATAGTCGGGAAACGCGAAGTAGAAGGAGAGCGCCGCGATCCACGGCAGCGCCTCCCACCAGTGCCAGTGGTGGCGGCGCGCGAGCGCGCCGGCGGCCGGATGGGCGCGGGGAGGCGCGATCGTGCCGGCCACCCGGGTGATGACCTCGGTCATGCGTCGCGCCGCCCGAACAGCCCCTGCGGCCGCCACAGCAGCAGCAGGATGGTGAGGATGTAGATGAACATCGTGCCGCCCTTCGGCAAATAGAGCTTGAGCACGAAATCGAGAATGCCGATCAGCAGAGAAGCGTAGTAGACGCCCGTGACGCTGCCGAGGCCGCCGACCGATACGGCGATCAGGAAATAGACCAGGTATTTGAGCGCGTATTGCGGATCGAGGCCGAGAAACTCGGCGCCGAGCCCGCCGCCGAGCGCCGCCATGCCGCTGCCGAACGCGAACGTGACGGCAAAGAGGAGATCGACATTGATGCCGAGCGACTCGGCCATGCGACGGTTGTCCACGGTCGCGCGGATCTGCGCGCCGAGGCGCGTGCGCTCGAATACGAGCCATAGGCCGGACACGATCAACGCGCCGGCCGCGATGAGGAAGACGCTGTAGGTGCGATATTTGACGAAGCCGAGGTCGAGCTGGCCTCCGAGCGCCGCGGGCAGCTGCAGCGTCTGGGTATCCGGGCCGGCCGCGAGCGTGATGCCGGCGATGAAGATGAAGATCAGCCCGATGGTGAACAGCACCTGGTCGAGCTCGCCGGCGCGATAGAGCCGGCGATAGAGGAGGCGCTCGATCGCGAGGCTCAACGCCGCCGTCACAACGAAGCCGATCGCGAGCCCGGTCGCGAAGCCGAGATGCGCGCGGTTCATCGCCGCCACGATGACGTAGCCGCCGACCATCGCGAAGGCGCCGTGCGCGAGGTTGACGAAACCCATCAGCCCCATGGTGACGGAGAGGCCGACCGAGATGATGAACAGCACCGACCCGGCGGAGAGCCCGCCGAGGACGATGCTTGCGACGTCGATGCCGTCGATCACGCGTTGTTTCGCTTTAGAGCGTCATTGCGAGGAGCGAACCGACGAAGAAATCTCGACCCGCGAAAGCATGCGCCGCGGCACGAGATCGCCTCGGCGCGCTTGGCGCGCCTCGCAATGACCGGCGTAGCCGGTCACTTCTTCTTGCACGGGCCGATGCCCAGCTCCTTGCACTTGTCCTTCACATGGTCGATCTCGCCGATCTTCTTCATGTGCAGCTTGCCGTCCGAGCCCTTGACGACCTCGGCGAGGTACTCGTTCATGATGATGTCGCGGGTGTCGGGATCGATCATGATCTCGCCCTGCGGGCTGTTGAACTTCCAACCGAGCAGGGATTTCACCGCCGCGTCGCCGTCCATCTGGCCCTTGGTCGCCTGCACGGCGTGCACGATCGCGGCCATGCCGTCATAGGCGCCGACCGCCGTGAAGTCTGGGCTCGAGTCGGGGCCATAGGCCGCCTTCCACGCCGCCACGAAGCGCTTGTTCTCGGCATTGTCGAGGTCGGCATTGTAGTGGTGCATCGTGATGATGCCGATGGCCGCATCGCCCATCGCCTGCAGCCGGTCGTCCTCGCTGATGTCGCCCGGGCCGATCAGCTTGATGCCCGCTTCCTTCATGCCGAGCGCCGCATAGGTCTTCGCGACCGCGACCGCGTGATCGCCGGACGGCACGAACACGAACATCACGTCCGGCTTCTCGTTCTTGGCGCGTTGGAAGAACGGCGTGAAGTCGGGCACCGTCGCGGCACCGCCCGCCGGGATGGCGTCGATCACCTTGCCGCCCGCCGCCTCGAAGGCCATCTTGAACGCCTCCAGGCTGTCCTTGCCGGGCGGGAAGTCGGAATAGACCACGACCGCGGTCTTGGCGTGCAGCTGCTGCGCCGCCGCGGTGCCGAGCGAATAGCCCGAGTGCCACATGCTGAACGAGGTGCGCACGAAGGTGGGCGCGAGGTTGGTGATGAAGCCGGTGCCGGCATTCATGATCACGGCGAGCTTGTGCGCCGCGTTGATCACCGGGGCCGAGGCGATCGCGTTCGGCGAGTAGACCCAGCCCGCGACGGCCGAGACCTTGTCCTGCGTGAACAGCTCCTGCACCGCGACCTTGCTGTCGGCGCCGCTCGGGTTTTTGTCGTCGCGCTTGATCAGCTTGATCGTGTAGGGCTTCACGTCGTCGGCATGGAGCTTGAGATACATCTCCATGCCGCGATCCATCTGCTGGCCGAACTGGGCGCCGATGCCCGTATAGGGCAGCACGATGCCGACCTTGACTTCCTGCGCGGGCGCGGCGCCGGCCGAGCCCGCAACCGTTGCAAGCGCGGCGAATGCCGCGATCATTCGTTTGGACATTGAAAACCCTCCCACAAGCAGAATTCGCCCATTCGGCGAGGTCGTTCTTGGGCGTTGACCGCCATGTCCGTTTCTTCCTTTCAAATTCTATGGCGAAAGGTCGAAAAGGCGCAAGCGAAGGCCGAGGGGGACAATAGGCGCTTTGTCGCGGATGCATCCGGAGGGTGGGCAAAGGCGCATCGCCTGCCTCTCCGCGTGGGCAAGATCTCCGAAACGCCTTTGGCCACGGGGGCATCGGCGCGCTCGATTTTGCCCACCCTTCGGGCTTTGTGTATGGTGGCGGCAGTCGCGTGTTTCCCCGGGGAGGTTGGCGTGGGTGATCAAATCAAGTTCGTGCTCGACGAGCAGGAGATTCCGAAGGCTTGGTACAATCTGGCGGCCGACCTGCCCAAACCCCTGCCGCCGGTGCTGCATCCCGGGACCAAGCAGCCGGTCGGGCCGGCCGATCTCGAGCCGCTGTTTCCGATGGCGCTGATCCTGCAGGAGGTATCGACCGAGCGCTATATCGACATTCCGGAGCCGATCCGCGACGTCTACCGGATGTGGCGGCCCTCGCCGCTGATGCGCGCGCGGCGCCTCGAGCAGGCGCTCGGGACGCCGGCGAAGATCTATTACAAGAACGAAGGCGTCTCGCCGGCGGGCTCGCACAAGCCGAACACCGCGGTGCCGCAGGCCTGGTACAACAAGGAGCAGGGCGTCAAACGCCTCTCGACCGAGACCGGGGCCGGGCAGTGGGGCTCGTCGCTCGCCTTTGCGGGCGCGCTGTTCGGCATGGAGGTGACGGTCTTCCAGGTCCGCGTGTCCTTCGACCAGAAGCCCTATCGCCGCGCCCTGATGGAGACCTATGGCGCGCGCTGCATCGCGTCGCCGTCGAACGAGACCGACTCCGGCCGCGCCATCCTCGCCAAGGATCCGAAGAGCCCGGGCTCGCTCGGCATCGCGATCTCCGAGGCCGTCGAGGTCGCGGCCAAGGACCAGGCGGTGAAATACTCGCTCGGCTCCGTGCTCAACCACGTGCTGCTGCACCAGACCGTCAACGGCCAGGAGGCGATCAAGCAGTTCGAGATGGCGGGCGACGATCCCGACGTGATCATCGCCTGCACGGGCGGCGGCTCGAATTTCGCCGGGCTTGCCTTTCCATTCCTCGGCCAGCAACTGCGCGGCGGCAAGAAGCGCCGCATCGTCGCGGTCGAGCCGTCCGCGTGCCCGTCGCTCACGCGCGGCAAATATGCGTATGACTTCGGCGACACCGCGCATCTCACGCCGCTCGTGAAGATGCACACCCTCGGCTCGACCTTCATCCCGCCCGGCTTCCATGCCGGCGGCCTGCGCTACCACGGCATGGCGCCGATGATCTCGCACATCTATGACCTCGGCCTGATCGAAGCCAAGGCCTATCACCAGAAGCCCTGCTTCGACGCCGGCGTGCAGTTCGCCCGCTGCGAAGGCATCGTCCCGGCCCCCGAGGCGACGCACGCGGTGCGCTGCGCCATCGACGAGGCGCTGCGCTGCAAGCAGGAAGGCAGGGCCGAGACCATCCTGTTCAACCTGTCGGGCCACGGCCATTTCGACATGGCCGCCTACATCAACTATTTCGACGGCAAGCTGGTCGACCAGGATTACGACGAGGGCGAGCTCGCGATGGCGCTGGCCGGGCTGCCGAGCGTTGCTGCGTAAGTCGGGGCCACGCGAATAGCGGATGGCGAGTAGCGAATAGGGAAGGGCGTCAGTCGATCTATTCGCTATTCGCTGCTCGCCATTCGCGACAACGACCGGAGACAACTCTTCACATGATTGAACCGTACAACGCGGTCGGCCTGATCCCGACCTTCTATGGCATCCGCCGGCGCGAGGACATCAAGCACAACATCGAGCACTTGAAGAGCCTCACCAAGGCGGCGTTCTGGCTCTCCAACCTCGACATCCCGGTGCGGCTGCTCGCGATCCCGGAGGGCGCCCTGATGGGCTTCAACGACGAGGTGCTCGACGTCGACCACGCCGATTACGCCAACACCTGCTGCATCGACGTCCCGGGCCCGGAGACCGACGAGATCGGCAAGCTCGCGCGCGAGTGGGGCGTCTACATCATGGCGCAGGCGAAGGCGCGCCATCCCGACTGGAAGGATCGCTTCTTCAACATGGGCCTCGTCGTCGACCCCGACGGCAACATCGTGCTCAAGCACTACAAGGTCTCGGCGCTGCTGCCGGTCGAGCGCTCGGTCTCGCCGCACGACGTCTACGACTGGTGGATCGAGAAATACGGGCGCACGCTCGATGCTTTCTGGCCGGTCGCCGACACCAAGATCGGCCGTCTCGGCATCATGATGGCGATGGAGGGCAACTATCCGGAGAATGGCCGCGGCCTCGCGATGAACGGTGCCGAGGTGGTCTACCGCGCATCCATGCCATGCCCGTTCACCGAGAACGACGTGTTCGAGATCTCCAACCGCGCCCGCGCGCTCGAGAACAACATGTATATCGTCGCGCCCAACATCGGCAGCTACCACCTCTATCCGGAAGGCCATCACTTCGGCATCGACGCCGGCGGCGGCCAGTCGATGATCGTCGACTACAAGGGGGCGCTGGTCGGCAAGCAGCGCGACACCAACGGCTCGACCTTCGTGTCGGGCGTGATCAACATCGAGGCGCTGCGCCACCACCGCGAGTCCGCCCAGGTGACCAACTGGATGAAGGACATCCGCGCCGAATTGGCGCAGATCATCTACGAGAAACCGATTTACCCGAAGAACCGCTATCTCAAGAAGGTCCCGGGCAAGCACGCCGACTACAAACGCGAGGTCATCGACAAACAAGTGGCCTTGATGCAGAAGCGCGGCATCTGGAAGAAGCCGGCGAAGGGATCACAATCCGATTGACGAGGGAGGATCGAGCGTTTGCGAACCCATCGGCGCCGCCACCTAAAGAGAGATGCTTTCGCAAGACGCTAGCATTGCGGCGCTCGCGGGCACCATCAGCCCCTGCTTCTGCGGGCCGGGCACCGTGATGCTGTAGATGACCACGCCGATGAGGATGACGATCACCAGGAGCACGGTCCATTTCCACCACGGGCGGGCAGGGCCCTCGCGCAGCAGTGGGTCGGGCTGCCCGTCCGGGGGAAGCGGTCCATGCCGCGGCGGATCGTCATCCGACATGGGCTAGCTCCAGGTCGCCTCCATCACTCGCCGGCTTTGCGCACCGTATCCTTCACATCGCCAGCAGCCTGATGCGCCGCGCCTTTGGCTTTGTCGACCTTGCCTTCGGCCTGCATCTTCTTGTCGTCGGTAACCTTGCCGGCCGTATCCTTGATCGCGCCCTTCGCCTTGTCGGCGGCGCCCTTGATATGTTCCTTGTCCATCGTCCGGTTCCTTCTTGCTGGCCTTTCTGGCCCGTCTCTCACCACGCCAACGGACGAGCGGAAGCGACGTTCCGGCCCGCGGCCATGCGCTCGTTCCGCGGATGCGCAGGCATGGCGCAGCCGCACCGGAACGCAGGTGGCGGAATGTCGTTCTGCCCTTGATGGCGATGACAGACGCAATGCGGCGCGCCGAGCGGCTCGGGTCCGGCCTCGGATCCCTGGTGCGCTCCGACCGCCGCAAGCCGCCGATGAGCGGCGAGGGGATCGTGATCGCGGCGGGTGTCGCGCTTGCGGCGGCGGTGCTCGCCGGCACGTCCTCACGTCGATCCGCCGCGGCACCCGCGCGGCGGCGTGATCCGGCTGGCGCGTGCGCGGACGGTCTACGGCGCGGCTCCGCTTTGCTTGGTGCGAGCGTTCTCGCCGACAGCACGTTCGAGCATTTCCGCGGAAACTATGACAACCGGCTGATGTACGTGCCGCCGGCGCTCGCGGCTGCGACCATCGCGGTCGGTCTCAACCGCAACACTCCTGGGCGCGCGCAAGCCGGCATCTTCAGCGCCGCGGCCCTCGTGGGCGCCGCCGGGCTCGCGCTGCACGCCTACAATATCCTCAAGCGGCCCGGCGGCTTGAGCTGGAACAATCTGTTCTACGCGGCGCCGATCGCCGCGCCTGGCGCACTCGCGCTGTCGGGCGTTCTCGGCCTCTCGGCCCAGCGCGTCGAGGCGGCGGACGGGTATCCGTCCCGGCTGCGCCGGCTCGGCCGTGCCATGTCCCTCGTCCTGTCCGGCGGCCTTCTCGCCACCGTATCGGAGGTCGCGCTGCTGCATTTTCGCGGCGCCTACCATAATCCCGCGATGTATGCGCCGGTGGTGCTGCCGCCGCTGTCAGCGGCGTCGCTGGTCGCGGTGGCCGCGAACCCTGCACCGCGGACGCTGTGGCTCAGCCGCGTGCTGCTGCGCGCAACCGCGGCGGTCGGTGCCATCGGCACGGCGCTGCATGCTTATGGCGTGCATCGAAACATGGGCGGCTGGCGCAACTGGACGCAGAACCTGTTCAGCGGGCCGCCACTGCCCGCCCCGCCGAGCTTCACCGGCCTTGCGCTCGCCGGGCTCGGGGTCCTGCGCCTGCTCAAAGGCGGGCGCTGAAGAACCCACTCAATGCTTGTTGGCTCCGGCATTGTTTGCCGGTGCGGCTGCGCCGTTGTTCGCCGGCGTCGTGCCGACATTGTTGCCGCCGGCCGCGCCGGTGGTACCGGCGCCGGTCGTGCCCGCGCCATTGGTCGTCGCGTGCGTCGCCGGGCCATTGGCGGTGGTGTTCGTGCCGTTGCCCCCCCACCAGCCGCCCCAGCCCCACGCCAGGACCGCAATGATGATGAGCAGCACGATGAGGCCTCCGATCCATCCGCGACCGCTGTAGCCGGGCTGCACGGGAGGAGGCGTTCGATAATCCGTCATGGATCAATCCTCGTGTTGTCGAGCACTCGTTCGGAGCAACGTCAAAGGCGGAATCGTTGTTCCGCGCCGCGTTGACGGACGCATCGCGGGGCGTTCGGTGACGCGTTCTCGTGGGAACGAGACGTTCCGCGGCCATGTTCTGCAGGAGAGATGGAAGCGCCGACCGCGATTGGATCAGCCGGGAGCATTTGATGCGTCAGCTTTCCGACAATGGCGGCGCGAGCGAGGGAACGATCGACGCAGCGCTTCGGTCCGCCGGGGACACGGTCGGCGCTGCCGCGCAAGCCGTCGAGCAGGCGGCGGGTGGGCCGGCGCGCCTGCGCGTCACGCTATTGCTCGCGGCCGTGCTCGGGCTCGATGCCGCAGACAAGGCCGCGATGGCCGCCGTCGCCGGGCCCCTCAAGACCGCGTTTCACATTGGCAATCCCGAGATCGGGTACCTGATCGCGGCCGTGTCGCTCGCCGGCGCCGTGTTCACGCTGCCGATCGGCATCCTGGTCGACCGCGTCCACCGCCAGCGCATCCTGCTGGTGGCGATCGTGACCTGGACCGCCGCCATGGCGGTGAGCGGAACCGCAACGTCGTTCATCTATCTGATCATCACGCGCGCATTCCTCGGCGCCGTGACGGCGGCCGCAGCGCCCACCGTGGCGTCGCTGGTCGGCGACTTCTTTCCCGCACAGGCGCGCGCACGGCTCTATGGGGTCATTCTCGGCGGCGAGCTCGTCGGCGTCGGCATCGGGTTCTTCATTTCCGGCGAGGTATCGAGCTTCGCGGACTGGCACTGGTCGCTATGGGTAATGTCTATCCCGGGCGCCGCGGTTGCGTTCGCGGTCTGGCGTTATCTGCCCGAGCCGGCACGAGGCGGCCAAAGCTGGATCCGGCTCGGCCAGGAGGAGGTCCGCTCGCTCGCGGATGTGGAAGGCGAGGATGAAGAAGATGCGGCAGTCGACTGCGACGAGGAGGACGAGCCGGCGCCCCCGTCGGCGCAGGCGCATCGCAAGATCAGGGAGGCGCATATCAGGCCACGTCGTGGCCTCGTGCTGCAGGAGGATCCGACCGATTGGAGCCTTTGGCGCGCTGTGCGCTACCTTCTGCGCATCCCGAGCTTCCGCCTGCTCGTGGTCGCCTCCGCGCTCGGCTACTACTTTTTCGCCGGGGTGCGTGCCTTCGGGATGATCTACCTCACGGGACACTACGAGCTCTCGCGCAGCCTCGTGAGCGCGCTCTCGATCGTGCTCGGAATAGGCGGCTTCATCGGCCTTTGGTGCGGTGCTCAGCTCTCCACGCGCCTGCTGGAGCGCGGCTGGATCTCCGCGCGCATCATCGTCGGGGGCGGGGCGCTGCTGCTCGCGGCGATTTTCACCGCGCCCGCGATCTGGACGCGCAACCCGTTTCTCGGCGTCGCCCTGCTGACGCTGGGCACGGCGGCGCTCGCGGCCGCCAACCCGCCGATCGACGCGGCGCGGCTCGATGTGATGCATCCGCGGCTGTGGGGACGCGCCGAATCGACGCGCATGGCGCTGCGCGCGCTGCTCGAGGCGGTCGCGCCGGTCCTGTTCGGCTGGCTGTCGGTCGAGCTCGCGTCCGGCGACACCGGCCTCGAATGGACCTTCCTCATCATGCTGCTGCCGGTGGTGGCCGCAAGCCTGCTCGCCATCCCGGCCCGGCGGGCCTATCCGCGCGACGTCGCGACCGCCGATGCTTCGTCGCACGCGGTTTCGGCGGGCGGAGCGGCCGGTCTCAGCCGATGATCTCCTCGGCCAGCTGCTTGATCGACTGCGAGATGACGCTCGCTTCGTCGGGATCGCCCTTGATGAGCGTGGAGGCGAAGGCCTTGGCGTGCTTCAGCGTGATGTGCGGCGGCAGCGGCGGCACGTTCGGATCCGTGATCGCCTCGAGCACCACCGGCCGGTCCGCGCGCAGGGCCTCGTCCCAGGCGGCGCCGATGCGGTTCGGATCATCGACACGGATCGCCTTGAGCCCGAGCAGCTCGGCGTAGCGCGCGTAGGGCAGGTCGGGAATGCTCTGCGAGGCGTCGAACTTCGGGTCGCCGGACTGCGCGCGCATCTCCCAGGTGACCTGGTTGAGGTCGCGATTGTTGAGCACGAGCACGACGAGGCGTGGATCGCTCCAGCGCTCCCAATATTTCCCGATGGTGATCAGCCCGTTCATGCCGTTCATCTGCATGGCGCCGTCGCCGACCAGCGCAATGACGGGCCGGTGCGGGTGCGCGAACTTCGCCGCGATCGCATAGGGCACGCCCGGGCCCATGGTGGCGAGCCCGCCGGAGAGCGACGCCATCATGCCGCGCCGCAGCTTGAGGTCGCGCGCGAACCAGTTGGCGGCCGAGCCGGAATCGCCGGTCAAGATGCAGTTGTCCGGAAGGCGCGAGGACAATTCCCAGAACACGCGTTGCGGGTTGATCGGATCGGCCGAGCGCATCGCCTGTCCCTCGAGCGTCTTCCACCACTCGGCGACGTTCTTCTCGACCTTCTTGCGCCAGGAACGCTCGGCTTTGCGCTCGAGGTGCGGCATGAGCGCGCGCAGCGTCTCGCCGCTGTCGCCGACGAGATTGACCTCCATGGGATAGCGGATGCTCAGCATGCGCGGATCGATATCGATCTGCACGCCGCGCGCCTGACCTTCCGCGGGCAGCCATTCGGAGTACGGAAAACCCGAGCCGATCATGAGCAGCGTGTCGCAGTCGCGCATGAGCTCGTAGCTCGGGCGCGTGCCGAGCAGGCCGATCGAGCCGGTCACATAGGGCAGATCGTCCGGCACGGCGGCGCGGCCGAGCAGCGCCTTGGCGATGCCGGCGCCGAGCAGGTCGGCCGCCTCGATCACCTCGTCGGTCGCGTGCAGCGCGCCGGCGCCGACCAGCATGGCGACCTTCTTGCCTTCGTTGAGAACCGCGGCTGCCTTGCGGATCTCCGGATCGGCGGGTCGCACGCGCGGCGCGCTGTAGCCGACCCCGGACAGCACTGCGCCATGCACGCGCGGCGGCTTTTCGACCGCCGGCATCTCCTGCAGGTCCTTCGGTACGATGATGCACGTGACGGTGCGCTCCGCCTTGGCGGTGCGGACCGCGCGGTCAATCAGGTGTCGGACCTGCGCCGGCGTCGTCGCCATCTGCACGAACTCGGCCGCGACGTCCTTGAAGAGCGTGAGGAGGTCCACCTCCTGCTGGAACTGGGCGCCGAGCGACGTGCGCGCCTGCTGGCCGACGATGGCGAGCACCGGCTGGTGGTCGAGGCGGGCGTCGTAGAGGCCGTTGAGCAGATGGATCGCGCCCGGCCCGGAGGTCGCAAGGCAGACGCCGAGCTCGCCGGTGAACTTGGCGTGCGCGCACGCCATGAAGGCGGCGAGCTCCTCGTGCCGGGTCTGAACGAAATCGAACCGGTCCTTGGCGCGGTCGAGCGCGCCGAGCAGGCCGTTGATCCCATCGCCCGGAAACCCGAATATGCGACGGATGCCCCATTCGGACATGCGCTTCCAGAAGAAGTCAGCGACGGTCTCGCTCATGGTCTTGTCCTTCGGTGCGAGGTTGACGTGACACCAACCGGCGGCCGCATCCGCCGTTCCGCGCCCCGACGACGCACGCCAGCGATGCGTCCATGCCGAGGATTATCGCGCCGTCACAACTCGCCGCGGCGCGCCATGGTCACCATGCGATCGGCGGTGCGCGCCGCCAGCGCGTAGATCGTCAGCGACGGATTGACCCCGCCGCAGGTCGGAAACAGCGAGCCGTCGCAGATCCACAGGTTGGGAACGTCCCAGGTGCGTCCGTCCGCATTGGTGACGCTGTCATCGGCGCGATCGCCCATGCGACAGGTGCCCATGAGATGCGCCGTGCTCGCCGTTTCGGTGAAGTCGCGAGCGCCCGCGGCCTCGAGCATGCGGCGCATGAAGCGTTTGGCATGGCCATAGAGCCGCTGGTCGTTGTCGGAGAAGGAGAAAGTGATGCGGGGAAGCGGGATGCCGAGCTCGTCCGGCTCGTCGCTCAGCTCCACGCGGTTGCTTTCGCGCGACTCGACCTCGCCGACGATCTTGAGGCCCGCCATGTGATTGTAGAGCGCCATGCGCTGGCGCAGCTCCATGCCGAACAGGCCGGTGTTGCTGACCAGCGCCTTGGCGTGATCGGCCGGCAGCGGGCCCTGGCTCATGAAGGCATAGCCGCCGTGGAAGTCCTTGCCCCGGTCCTCGTAGTTCCAATGCTCGGTGACGGCCATCGAGGGTGGGCCCTTGTACCAGCGGATCTCGTCCTCCATGACGCCCCACACGGCGTGATTGGAATGCGTCATGAGGCATTTGCCGACGAGGCCGCTCGAATTGGCGAGGCCCTGCGGATGTTGCGGGCTGGCCGAGTTGAGAAGGAGCCGCGGCGTCTCGATGGCGTAGCCGGCGACGACGACATGGCGCGCGCGCTGCCGCCGCCAAGCGCCGCCGCGATGATATTCCACGGCCGCGGCGCGTCCGTCGCGGCCGAGCTCGATGCGGCTCACGGTCGCGAGGTCCCGAATCTCGGCGCCGGCAGCGAGCGCGCGCGGGATGAAGGTGATCAGCGCGCTTTGCTTGGCGTTGGTCGAGCAGCCGATCTTGCAGAAGCCGCGATAGACGCAAGGCGGCGAGCGGCCGCGCGGCGCCGACACCGTCGCGAGCGGTGTCGCGCACCATTTTATCCCGAGCGCCTCGGCGCCCTTGGCCAGCACGAGGCCGGCCGCATTCACCTCGTGCTCGCGATACGGATAGCGTCGGCGCGGCGGGCCCCACGGATAGCGTACCGGCCCGGAAATCTTGAGCGCGTCCTCGACCTCGTCGTAGTAGCGCCAAATTTCCTGCCACGCGATCGGCCAGTCGCGCCCGTATCCGAGCTTGGTGCGAGCCTCGAACCACTCCGGCCGCCAGCGCAGCGTCACCATCTGGAAGTGCACCGTCGACCCGCCGACCGCGCGACCGGAATTGTTGGCGCCGAACTCGATCGGATGCTCGCCGCCGCTGATGCGGTCGCCGAGCCAATACAGCTTGTTCTGCTCCTTCTCGTCGGAGGCGAAATCCTCGAGCGGCCGCCAGAACGCGCCGGCATCGAACGCCACCACGTGAAAGCCCGCCTCCGCGAGCTTGGCGGCAAGCGTCGCCCCGCCGGCGCCGGTGCCGACGATCGCAAAGTCGACATCCTCGTGGTCGGCGAACTGCCGCATCGGCACCCAGCCGTCCCGTGCGAAGACGTCTGGCGCGCGGCCGTCGATCGCGCGCGGCTCGTGTTGCGGATCGCCCGGGGTCATTTGGCTCTCGCGGCGCGCAGGGGCTCGGCCGGGACCTCGTCCCCCTCCCAAGGATCGCGACGGTTGGCGCCCAATCGCACATAACCGCGTGGCGAGGCCGGACCGCCGAAGCCGATCTCGCTCCAGGCCGCAGGGTGCGCGTAGTAGATTTCGACGATCTGGCGCAGCAGGACATGGCGAAAGAAGCTGCGGCTCGGCAGCGATTTCCAGGCCGGCGCTTCCATCTCCTCGTTGTCCATGGCGCGCAGCAGCAGATCCTGCTCGACCGGATCGAGCGTGTGAAACGAGCGGGCGTAGCGGTGCTGCGCCTCGGCCTCGATGTTGTCGCTGCCGCGCTGCCAACATTCCGCCTGGGGCGGCAGCGACGCGTAACGGGTGCCGTCGCCCTGCCGTTGCCACAGCTTGGCGTCGAGCCAAGGCACGATCGGAACCGGCATCACGCGGTCGGGCTGCGGGATGACGCGATCGCAGACAGCTTGCACCGTCTTCCACTGCAGCTCGGTGAAGAAGCGGCGCGGCGGCACCTCGGCGAGGCGCTTGCGCACGACCTCGCGGGTCTGCGGATTCCAGGATGGCGTGCGCGCCTTTGCGAGGACGTCGTAGTCGGGATAGAGGGTTTGAAATTCGCGCTGCGGCATGCGGGCATCGATCGGATTTGGAACAGCGACAAGCAGAGGTCCGCAGGCGCCGGTATTGCGTCGGATCGTGCAAATCCGACTCCAAACCACAACTGTGCCGCAGCGCCCATGTTCCGCCCTTCGAGCGAAGCGCGCCCTGAATGGATTGCCGCCGCGGCAAGGGAACGGCACACTCCGCGCGGTCCAGCGGCGGACCGCGCGACAGCATGCTCATCGCCGGTACTGCGTCAGAATGCGTTCGTACCGGTTGGAATCAGCTCCGGCGCACGCTCAATGGGGCGCGACGGCGGAGCCGGCGGCCGCTCGACCGGCAGCTGGACCACGGTCACGCGCTGTCCCGGCAGCAGGCGGGTCAGGAGGACGACGCGGCCGTCGGGAAACTCGATCGCATCGTGGTGCGTGTGTGGATTGTGCACATTAACTTGACGAAAGCGCGCGAGCTTTCCGACCTCCGGCTTGCGCCGGAAGATGCGGAACGGCCGGTCCCAGTCGACCTCCTCGGCGAACGCAAGCTCGGTCCCGGGCCGCAGGCAGACCGCGACGGCCGGCTCATCTTTCGCCGTAAAGCCGCGCGTCCAGCTCGGAAACGCGGTCATCACGAGTTCTTCGCCGAGCCGAGCTGGGCGAGATGCGACGTTATGTAGGCTGTAATCGCACATGAGAATCTCCGCAGGGTTAGTCGAGTTGTCGATTGATGGAAGCCCCAGCGTGCGCGACTGTCCCTGACGGAATCACTTGCGGCGGCTCGGGCTCTCTCGTGGGAAAAACCGTGCGCTTCATCGTTCGTTCCGCGACTTCACGCCACAGCGATGTAGCTCGGCCGCTGCGCGTTGGCCGCCGCGGCGAGTCGCTATCGGTACAATCGTGAGCCGGAAGATCTGCTGTCCTCGCTCATGTGCTCCGGACGCAGATGCGAACAAGTGGCGCATACCGTTTTCCGCGAACTGGCGCCTGCCGATGTCGTTGCTTCACAGAGAGGGACGCACAAACCCTCATAACCCCACATGGAGATAGAGATGCGATCATTCGCCGTCCTCATCGCGGTTCCGCTGATGGCGAGCGCCGCGTTGGCGCAAACATCATCGACCAAGACGCCGTCCGGGGGGGCGGAGCAATCCGGCCAATCGCCGGCCGGCCCGCAAGCCCTGCAGCAGCACCAGCAAACCCTGCAGCAGCAGGTGAAGAAAAATCTGCAGCAGGCGGGCTTCACGGACATCAAGATGATGCCGAGCTCGTTCCTGGTGCGCGCCAAGGACAAACAGGGCAACCCCGTGATGATGGTCATCAATCCCGATTCGGTGACGGCGCTGACCGAGATACCGGGGAATCCGGGTGATGATAATGCCACGACGGGTCAGGGCAGCTCGCCGAACCAGAGCGACGAAGGTCAGTCGCCGGGGCAGGCGCCGTCGGGAAAAGAGTGAGGGATGACCTTCAAGGCGGTCGCCTGAGTTATCGATAAGGGCCGGCCGCCAGCGCCGGTGTCGGCGTGAGGTGCCGGCGTGAGCAAGAGCGAGAGGCCGTTCAACGAGCCGCGCAGCTCGGAGGAACCGCGCGAGGTGCAGCTCGAGCGGGCGCGCGAGCGCGGGCGGGGTCGTCATGCGCGCCATCCGCTCCAGATTCCTTGGGCCGGTTGGAAGGACATCCTCTGGCGTACCTACGGCGAGATGGTATCCGACCGGCTGATGGCGATTGCGGGGGGCGTCGCCTTCTTCGTCTTGTTCGCGATCTTCCCGGCCGTCACCGCGTTGGTGTCGGCCTACGGCTTGGCCTTCGACGCCTCGACCATCACGCAGGGCTTCGCGATGGCGGAAGGGGTGGTGCCCAAGGACGTGCTCGATCTCGTGCGTCAGCAGGCCGGTCGGATCGCCGCGCAAGGCAACGGCACGCTCAGCATCGGTTTCGTCGCCGGCATCGCGGTCGCGCTATGGAGCGCCATGGGCGGCGTGAAGGCGATGATCGATGCGCTGAACGTCATCTATGAGCAGCAGGAGACGCGCGGCGTGATCAGGCTGACCCTGCTGGCGCTGCTGTTCACGTTGGGCAGTTTCGCGGTGTTCCTTGCCGCGCTCGGTGCCGTCGTCGCCGTTCCGCTCGCGCTCGCATCGTTCGGGGCCGGTGGGGCGACCGGCGCGCTGATGCAGATCCTGCGTTGGCCGGCGCTCTCGATCGTTCTGCTGGTCGGGCTTGCGCTGCTCTACCGCTACGGCCCGGATCGGCGCATGGCGCGCTGGCAATGGGTGAGCGTCGGCAGCGTGTTTGCGTCCGTGGTGTCGATCGGCGCCTCCTATCTGTTCTCCTGGTACATCGCCAAGTTCAATTCGTATAACGCGACCTACGGCTCGCTCGGCGCCGTTGCGGCCATGATGATGTGGCTGTGGATCACCACGACCGTGGTGCTGCTGGGCGCCGAGCTCAATGCCGAGATCGAGCATCAGACAGCCGAGGATTCCACCGTCGGCAATGACAAGCCGCTCGGCGCACGTGGCGCCGTCATGGCCGATACGGTGGGCGCCAAGCAGTAATTCTGTGAACCGCGGGGGGGGGGGGCCGCGTTGCCTCTTCGGACCTTCTGCGGAGGCAGAAATGGATCGGCGAATGGCCATCGAACACCTGTTGCAGGCTGAGGGCTTCGTTCGCCTCGGCCGCGATCACATCACCCTGCAGACGAACATCATCGGCCGGCTCGAGCGGCAGGGCCTCGACGCGACCGGAGCCCGTCGTCTGCTCGCGACCTATCTCGACATGCAGAAGTCGCACGAGGCGCATCGCGACCGGCTCAGGCGAGAGCTCAGCGAAGGGCCCTGACGGGAGAGGCCGGCGAGCCTCATGGCGCGACCCGCGGCGCCGGTATCGCGAGCGACATGTGCCGATTGACGTCCTTGTAGAGCAGGTAGCGGAAGCGGCCGGGTCCCGCCGCGTAGCAAGCCTGGGGGCAGAACGCGCGCAGCCACAGGAAGTCGCCCGCCTCGACCTCGACCCAGTCGCGGTTGAGGCGATAAACGCCTTTGCCCTCGAGGACGTAGAGGCCGTGCTCCATTACGTGCGTCTCCTCGAACGGGATGGTGCCGCCCGGCTGGAAGCTCACGATCGCGATGTACATGTCGTGGCGCAGATCGGTCGGGTCCATGAACCGCGTGTTCGACCAGAGCCCTTCGCTACCGACCGGCGTCGGCGTGATCGCCTGCTCGTTGGTGACGAGGGCGGGCGGGGGTGACATGCCCTCGACGGGGGCGTAGCGCTTGCGGATCCAGTGGAAGCGCGCCGCCGCCCTGCCCGGATTGCGCAGCGACCACTCGCTCGCCGGCGGCACGTACGCGAAGCCGCCCGGGCCCATGCGGTGCTTGGCGCCGCCGAGGGTGAGCTCGATCTCGCCCTCGACCACGAACAGCGCGCTCTGTGCTTGAGGGTCGGGCTCCGGCTCGTCGCTGCCGCCGCGCGGGCCCACTTCCATAATGTACTGCGAGAACGTCTCGGCAAAGCCGGTCATCGGCCGCGCCAGCACCCAGGCGCGGGTCGCCTCCCAGTGCGGGAAGTAGCTCGTCACGATGTCGCGCATCACGCCGCGCGGAATCACCGCATAAGCCTCGGTGAAGACGGCACGGCCGGTCATCAGCTCGGTCTGCGCCGGATGGCCGCCGCGCAACGCGAAATAGGAGCTTATGGTCATGGGATCGCCGCGTCCTCACTTTTCGCAACCTGCGGCGCAGCATACCCCGAAGAGTGGCCCTTCGCGACGTGCATCGATCGATGCACGATTGCTGTGAAGAATCACATAGCGCACAAGACGGCTGCGTTCGGCGGACTGCGGACGTGCCGCCATGCTATCCTGATGCCGGACCGATGGAGGATCGCATGGAAGGCGTCGCCGCCGCACTGACACGTACTGCCTGGACGGGCGTCGGCGGCGAGGCGCGTGCCTGCGACGCCGTCACGTTCACGGCCGCCGGCGAGCTTCCTTCCGTCTATCCGGTGACCGACTTCGGCTGCGCCGCCATCGCGGCAGCGGCGCTCGCGATCGGCGAGCTGATCGCCGCGCGCGGCGGGCAATTTCCCGCGATCACGATCGACCGCAGGCTCGCCTCGTTTTGGCTCAAGAGCTCGATTCGGCCGATCGACTGGAAGATTCCGCCCGTGTGGGGCATCACGTCGGGCGACTACGCGACCCGCGACGGCTGGATCAAGCTGCACACCAACCAGCCGCACCACCGCGCCGCGGCGCTCAAGGTGCTCGGCGCGCCGGAGGAGCGCGACGCGGTCGTGCGCGCGGTCGCGCGATGGGACAAACGCGCGCTCGAGACCGCGATCGTCGCCGGTGGCGGCTGCGCGGCCGAGATGCGCACCGAGGCCGAGTGGGCGGCGCATCCGCAAGGGCAGGCGGTCGCGGCCGAGCCGCTGGTGCATATGACGGCGCGCGACGGCGCGCCGCTCGCGCTCGCCGATGTGGCCGCGCGCCCGCTGCAGGGGCTGCGCGTGCTCGATCTCACGCGCGTGCTGGCGGGGCCGATCAGCACCCGTTTCCTCGCCGGCTATGGCGCCGAGGTGCTGCGCATCGATCCGCCCTTTTGGGACGAGCCGGCACTGGTGCCCGAGGTCGTGCTCGGCAAACGCTGCGCCCGGCTCGACCTGCGCGCGGACGCCGACCGCGCGACCTTCGAGGCGCTGCTCGCGCAAGCGCACGTGTTCATCAACGGCTACCGCTCGGACGCGCTGGAGCGCCTCGGCTATGGCGCCGCGGCACGCCGGCGCATCGCGCCCGGCCTGATCGACGTCTGCCTGGATGCGTACGGCTGGACCGGCCCCTGGGCGACGCGGCGCGGGTTCGACAGCTTGGTGCAGATGTCGAGCGGCATCGCCCATGCCGGCATGGCCTGGCGCAAGGCCGACAAGCCAGTGCCGCTGCCCGTGCAGGCGCTCGACGAGGCGACCGGCTACCTGATTGCCGCTGGCGCGATCCGCGGCATCACGGCGCGGCTCACCCGCGGGACCGCGCTCGAGGCGCGCCTCTCGCTCGCGCGCACGGCTCGATTTTTGCTGGACTCGCGTCGCGAGCCCGCGGAGGCGCCGCTGGCGCCCGAGACGGCGGCCGACCTCGGGCCGGACATCGAGCAGACGAGCTGGGGCCCGGCGCACCGGCTCGCGCCACCCGTCGTGATCGCGGGCGCGCCGATGCGATGGAGCCTGCCGGCGGCCGCTTTGGGGAGCGCGCCGGCGCGGTGGCAGTAGGGCGCGCGTTCTTGCGCCCACAACCGCGTCACCCCAGATCTTGCGAGGATTCGAGGACAGGAGGGCGGCCCATGCAGTCGACCATGCACTCGAACATACGTCCGCGGCCAATTCTGGCGGCGGTGGGACTCTGGCATCGCTGCGCGGCGGCCATCCTCCTTGCGGCGGCCGTCGTTGCCTTCGCGCCGTCCGCGCAATCCGCGACCAAGCGCGCGCTCGTGCTGGAGATCGACGGCGCGATCGGCCCAGCCAGCGCGGATTACGTCGTGCGCGAGCTCGAGGCCGCGAAGCCGAGCGAGGTCGGCATCATCATCCTGCGCATGAACACGCCGGGCGGCCTCGATACGTCCATGCGCACGATGATCAAGGCGATCCTCGCCTCGCCGACCCCGGTCGCGACCTTCGTAGCGCCGCGCGGCGCGCGGGCGGCGAGCGCCGGGACCTACATCGCCTATGCGAGCGCGATCGCCGCCATGGCCCCGGGCACCAATATCGGCGCCGCCACCCCGATCCAGCTCGGCGCCAAGCAGCCTGCGCCGGCCGACACCGAGACCCGCAAGATCATCAACGATGCCGCGGCTTATATCCGCAGCCTCGCCGACCTGAGCGGCCGCAATGCCGATTGGGCGGTCGACGCCGTGCGCACCGCCGCAAGCATTCCGGCATCGGAGGCGCTCAAGCTTCACGTCATCGACGCGATCGCCGACGACGTGCCGGATCTCCTGCGCCAGATCGATGGCCGTGCCGTGAAGATCGCCGGCCGGCCCGAGACTTTGGCGACGGCCGGACTTGCGATCGCCACCGTTCATCCGGATTGGCGCACCGACCTTCTCGCCATCATCACCGATCCGAACGTCGCGTTCATCCTCATGATGATCGGGGTCTACGGCCTGATCTTCGAATTCCTCAGCCCCGGCACCGTGGTTCCGGGCCTGGTCGGAGTCATCTGCCTCGTCGTGGCGCTCTACGCGCTCAACTTCCTCCCGATCGATTACGCCGGCGCCGGCCTGACCCTGCTCGGCGCCGTTCTCCTCCTGCTCGAGGCCCATATCGGCGCCTTCGGCGCGATCGGTTTCGCCGGGATCGTCGCATTCGTTGTCGGCGCGCTCATGATGTTCCCGTCGCGGGTGCCGGGCTTCGGACTTTCGCCCTGGGTCGTTGCAGATGCTCTCGTCGTCGCCGGCGCCCTGTTCGTATTCCTGCTCGCCGTGGTGTTGCGGTCGCGCCGCCGAGTCGTGATGGCCGCTATGCGCGCGTTGCTCGGCGCCGAGGGAGAGGCCCTGTCGTGGCAGGGACAACGCGGGCGGATTTCGATCAAGGGCGCGACCTGGCGCGCCCGCGCCGCCGGCCCGCTGCGGCGCGGGGCGCGCGTCAAGGTGATCGATCGCGACGGCCTCGTTCTGGTCGTCGAGCCGGCGTGACGTTCACGCGCACCCGCAAAGGCTACGCGTATTCCTTCTGGCGCTTTTCCGCGACGTCAGCCGTCGGCAGCGTCGCGAGCAGCGGCCTGGCCAGGTAGAGGATCTCGTACGCCGTCGCGTCGTCCGCCGCGGCCGGCGCGCGCTCCGACAGCAGCACGCGGGTGAGCTTCCAGTTGCGCGTGTCGACGCCGACCGCCGCCGCGACCGCGCCGTCCTCCCGGGCGCGCGCGTGGTTGCGTTCGATTTCGGCCTTGAAAGTCGCCCGCAGGTCCGCGTCGAGCGGGATATCCTGCTCGTCCGTGTAGGCAAAACGCGCTGCCTCGGCGCTGCCCCGCCGGGCATCGAGTGCGAACCGCGTCTCGATCTGCGGGCGGCCGAAACTGTCGGTGACGCCGTCGAAGCGGCCGCTGGTCAGGAAGTCGCGCACCGCATCGTCCTGTCGCCACAGGTAGAGCGACGAGTAGTTGTTTGCGATGGCGCCGAAGCGCCCACGCTCACGCAGCAGGAAGCCCTTGAAGTAGAGCTCCGGCACCGCGTCCCACAGTGAGCCGCGCGCCTTGGCACGATCGCGGATGATTCCGATGTCGTAGTTGGCGGGCAGCCGGTGGGCGTAATGCGCGATGATCATGGCAGGTCTCCTTGTCGGCCATTTCGATGCGACCAGAATGTCATCGGCCTGACCATTTGAAAATGATATGCATAAGTGTTATAATGATTACAGATTGAAATGGATGGTCTTCCATGAAATCCCTCGACGTCGAGGCCGTGCAGGCCTTCGTGCTGGCGGCCGACCTGCAGAGCTTCACCCGCGCCGCCGAGGCGCTCGATACCACTCAGTCGGCCGTCAGCCTCAAGATCAAGCGCCTGGAGGATCAGCTCGGCCGCCGGCTGCTCGAGCGCACCCCGCGGCAGGTGCGCCTGTCGGCGGACGGCAGCATCTTCGTCGGCGCGGCGCGCTCGCTGGTCACGGCGCATCAGGGCGCGCTGGCGTCGTTCGGCGTCGAGCAGCGTCGGCTGGTGGTCGGGATCAGCCACCACATCGTCGGCGCCGAGCTGCCGCTGCTGCTCAAGCGGATCCACGCCGCCGAGCCTGCCGTGGTGATTGAGCTGCGGGTCACGGCCTCCAGCGATGCGCTCGAGGCTTTCGACCGCGGCGAGATCGATGCCGCGATCGTGCTGCGTCACGACAACCGCCGGCGCGGCGGCGAGGTCATCCTCAAGGAGGTGTTCGGCTGGATGGCGGTGCCGGATTTCCAGCGCGACGCCGGCGAGCCGCTGCGGCTGGCCGCGCAGGCCGCGCCGTGCAGCGTGCGCAAGATGGCGCTCAAGGCGCTCGAGGACGCCGGCATCGCCTGGGCCGAGGTTTTCGTCGGCGGCGGCATCATGACGATCGGCGCTGCGATCTCGGCCGGCCTCGCGGTCGCGGCGCTCGGACGCCGCGTCGCGCCACCCGGGACGGTCGACGTCGGTCCGCGGCTCGGGTTGCCGCCGCTGCCCTCGCGCGAGGTCGTGCTCTACGCGAGCCTGACGGATCGGCAGGCGAAGAGCGCGCTGCGATCGATGGCGAGCGCGATCCGGGCCAGCGCCAAGTGAGTTGATGACACGGTTGGTTGCTGGGCCGGGGTGTGTGCTGCCCGTCCAGGCGTTCGACGAGGCGACCGGCTATCTGATCGCCGCCGCCGTTCGCGGCATCGCGAAGTGGCTCACGCGCAAGCAAGCGCTCGAGGCGCGCCGGTCGCTCGCCCGCACCCGCCCGCTTCCTGGTGGACGCGCGGGGGCGAGCCCGCCGAGCAGACGGCTCAGGAAAAATTCCATTGAAATACAGGCGGTTTACAGGGCGCCCGTGCGCGCCAAATACAGGAGAAGGCATTGAAATTGCGAAGAAAAAACGCGAACGCCGAAGCGGAGAATAACAGGGCCTGAAAACAGGAAGAACAGGGCCGACGACAGGAAAAACACCGGCCTGAAAAAGCAAGACGCGCCCGAAGCGCTGGGCTACGGACGCGCGAATGTCACTCTGCACTTAATACCATGCGCCGCTCGCGCCCCCGATGCAAGCGGCTTCGAACCTATCCCCGCTATCAGGATCCTGGCGCAGACCGAGGCTTACGGCGCATCGGGCTTCCGGCACTTGTCGACGACATCGGCCGCTGGCCGCGTCGCGCCGCCGGACAGACCGATGTCGGCGCCCGCCTCGGGCTGCCGCCGCGCGAGCAATCGCGGCCGGCCGAGGTCGAGTTTGCTCCCATCTCCGAGGCCATCAACTCCATCAAGGCCGGCAAGCTGCGCGCGCTCGCGGTCACGAGCGCGGTTCGGCCGGCGACGTTCCCGGATCTGCCGACCGTGACCGATGCCTTGCCCGGCTATGATGCAAGCGGGTTCTACGGCATCGCCGCGCCGCCCGGCAATTCGGCCGCGACCTCATCGAGCGCGCGCCGCATCCGCTCGCCGATCTCGCCGATGTCGTTCTCCTCGATCACCAGCGGCGGCGCGAACACCACGCGATCACCGATCAGGCGCAGGATCAGGCCATGCCGCATGGCCGCCGCATCGAGCATGGCGCCGACCTTGAGCGACGGGTCGAACGGAATGCGCTTCTCGCCGTCGCGCATCAGCTCGAGGCCGACGATGAAGCCGACGCCGCGCATGTCGCCGACCAGCCGGTGGGCGCGCAGCGGCTCGAGGGTTGCTTGCAGAGCTGCGCCCAAGCGCTTGGCACGGCTCACGATATCGAGCTCCTGGTAGATCTTCTGCACCTCCAGCGCGACCGCGGCCGAGACCGGGTGGCCCGCATAGGTGAAACTGTGCGCGAAGTTTCCGTATTTGTCGGACTGGTCGAGCATCGCGTTGTGGATGCGGTCGTTGATGATCACTGCCGAGATCGGCAGCATCGCGGCCGAAAGCGCTTTGGCCGACGTCATCATGTCGGGGCGGATGCCAAAGGTCTTCGAGCCCCACATCTCGCCCGTGCGGGCAAAGCCGCAGATCACCTCGTCGGCGACGAACAGAATGTCGTATTTCCGCAGCACCGCCTGGATTTTCTCGAAATAGCCGCGCGGCGGGATGATGCCGCCGCCGGCGCCCATCACGGGCTCGGCGAAGAAGGCCGCGATCGTGTCCGGCCCTTCGGCCTGGATCAGCTCGTCGAGCGCGTCCGCCATGCGGGCGGAGAACTGCTCCTCGCTCTCGCCCGGCTCGTGCCGCCGATAGTAGTGAGGAAATTCCGTGTGCTTGAAATTGGGGAAGGGCAGGCCGAAGCCGGCATGCATGTCGGGCTTGCCCGAGAGGCTCACGGCCGCACAGGTGTTGCCGTGATAGCCCATCTGCCGGGCGATGATCTTCGTGCGCTGCGGCTGGCCGACCGCGTGCCAGTAGTACCAGGCGAGCTTGATCGCGGTGTCGTTCGCCTCCGACCCCGAGCACTGAAACAGCACGCGTGCCATCGGAACGGGCGCGATCTTCAAAAGCCACTCGGCGAGCTCGATCGCCGGCTCGACCGAGCGGTGGCGGTACAGGTGATAGTAGCCGAGCGTGCGCATCTGCTCGGCCGCGACCTTGGCGAGCCGCTCGGATCCGAAGCCGAGCGAGGCGCACCACAGGCCGGCCACGGTGTCGATGTAGGCGTTCCCGTCGTTGTCGAAGATGCGGCAGCCTTCGCCGCGCGCCATCACGACCGGCCCCTCGGCCTGGTGCCGGCGCAGATTGGTCTGCATGTGCACGAGGCTCGCGACGTCGCGCGCCTCGATCGAATTGGCGAGGTGGTTCACGCGTCATCCTCCGCGGCGGCTTGTTGTTTTAAGGTTTCGGGGTCCGCGATGCCGTAGTCGCGTGTCGCGGCCGCGGCGGTCACATAGCCGTCGAGCAGATCGCGGCCGATCGCTGCGCGCTCGCGCTCGTCCGCCGGGCCGAAGCCGCCGGAGCCCGGCGTGATCATATCGACGATCGAGCCGCCCGGCGCCGCGAAGGCGCCCTTGCTCGGCAAGTGGCGGCTCTTGCCATCGGGCGTGGTCAGCGTCACCACGGCGGCGGCGCCGGCGGCGCCGCCGAGCAGGCCGAACGGGGCTGAGGTCATTCGCTCCATGCACAGCGTGCCGATCGCATCCGCGCCGTCCAGCATCCGCCACACACGCCGCGCGCCGCAGCCGCCGCGAAAGCGCCCGGCGCCGCCCGAATCCGGATTGATCTCGTAGCGCTCGACCCGCACCGGGAACGCCATCTCGAGCACCTCGACCGGCGTGTTCATGGTGTTCGAGATGGTGCTGGCGACGCAATTGATGCCGTCCTTGGTCGGGCGCGCGCCGAACCCGCCCTTGGGGGTCTCGTACGACACATAGTGTCGGCCGTTGCGCGGATCGACGCCGCCGATGATGAAGATCGCCGAGGTGCCCTGGCTGCACGCCATGACGTGATCCGGCATGAAAGGGGCGAGCGCACCGAACACCATGTCGGCGACGCGGTGCGATATCTCGTGATTGGCATAGACCACGGGCGCGGGGAACTCGGCATTGAGGACGCAGCCTTTCGGCGCCCGCACCTCGATGGTGCGCCAGCAGCCCGAGTTGGGCGGGATCAGATTGTTGGGATCGATCGCCATCTTGAGGCCGCAGTAGACGCCGGACGATGTCACTGACAGCGGCGCATTCATCGGGCCGGCCACCTGCGGGTCGGTGCCGGCGAAATCCGCGACCAGCCGGTCGCCGTTCTTGCGCACCGTGAGGCGGATGCGGAACTGGGCATCGTTGCCCGCGGCGTCGTCCGCGATGCCGTCGCCGTCGCAAAGATCCGTGAAGCTGCCTTCGCCGTCCGGCAGATCGGCGAGCGCCGCCCGCATCAGCCGCTCGGAATAGTCCATCACCTGCGCCATGTAGCCGATCAGCTCGGCGGCGCCGTAGCGCGCGGCGAGCGCCGCGAGCCGCTCGGTCGCGCGCAGCGTCGCGGCGAGCTGGGCCCCGAGGTCGCCCTTGCGCTCGTCGGGCGTGCGCACATTGGCGAGGATCAGCCGCTCGAGGTCGGCATTGACGACGCCGCGGCTGATCAGCCGCAGCGGCGGCATGCGCAGGCCTTCGCCGAATATCTGCGTCACCGCGCCGTAGCTGCCCGGCGTCGCCGAGCCGACGTCGGGCCAGTGCGCGCGAAGGCATGCGTAGCCGAGCAGGCGGCCGTCGTGGAACGCCGGCCGCACCACGTTCACGTCGGGCAGGTGGGAGCCGCCGAAATAGGGGTCGTTGTGGATGAAGACGTCGCCCGGATGCACGTCGGCCGCGAAAGCCTTCACCACGGCGCGCACGGCGTCGGGCATCGAGCCGAGGTGGATCGGCAGGTCGGGGCCTTGCGCCACCATCTCGCCTCGTGAGTCAAACACGCCGCACGAATAGTCGCCCGCCGATTTGAGCAGGGGCGAGTACGCCGTCTTGGCGAGAACGATGCGCATCTCCTCGGCGATCTTGAAGAGCCCGTTCTTGACGATCTCGAACGTTGCGGGATCGGTCGTCATGGTTGCGACCTCGTAGGGTGGGCAAAATCGCCTGGCAATCCGCATCCGCCTGGGCACGCGCGCCGGGCGATTTTGCCCACGCGGCTGGCGCCGAGGCATGGCGCCGTTGCCCACCCCACGGCCTTCATTTGGGGCTCCGTGTCATCACAACGAATCCATCCTCATTCATCGTCGCCAACCATCCCGGGGGCACCAGGATCGTGGACTCGAGCGACTCAATTACCGCAGGCCCCGTCACTTGCATGCCTGCCGCCATGCGCTCACGATCATAGACCATCGCATTCACCGCACCCGTCTCGCGGAACCAGACCTCGCGCCGCGACTTCACCGCATCCGCCCCCGCATCCGCCGGCGTGTCGCGCACGATCAGGCGCGGGATCGCGCCGATCGCGGCGACGCGCACGCTCACGATCTGCACGGGCTCGTCGCGGTTGTCGTGGCCGTAGGTCTGACGGTGGCGGGCATGAAAGGCTTCGGCGATCGTGCCGAGCGTCGCGCGCGCGATCGTCTCCCCCGCGACCGGCACCATCAGCTCGTAGGATTGCCGACGATAGCGCGCATCCACCGAGCGCTCGAAACGCCGGCGATCGGCCGCGACGCCGGCCTCGGCCAGCATCGCGTCGCCGCGCTTCTCCAGCGTCGCGAACGCCGCCTCGACCGCGGCCGGGTCGGCCTCGTCGGTGGTCACGAACAGCGTTTGCACATAGTCGCGCTTGAGATCGGTGCCGACGAGGCCGAGCGCCGAGAAGGCGCCCGGGATCGGCGGGCAGATCACCTCGGCGATGCCGAGCTCTGCCGCGAGCGCCGCCGCATGCAGCGGCCCGGCGCCGCCGAAGGGAGCGAGGGCGAAATCGCGCGGATCGTGGCCGCGCTGCACCGAGACGATCTTGAGCACCTCGGCCATCGCGTTGTTGACGACGTCGATCACGGCGGCGGCGGCGCGACGCGTATCGATGCCGAGCGGCGCGGCGAGCCGCGTGCGCACGGCCTCATCGGCGGCGGCGCGGTCGATCTTGAGCTCGCCGCCGAGCAGCGAGCCCTGGTCGAGATAGCCGAGCAGCAGGTTGCAGTCGGTGACGGTCGGCTCGGTGCCCCCGCGCGCATAGCAGGCGGGCCCCGGATCGGCGCCCGCGCTCCTCGGCCCGACACGGAGAGCGCCGGCGCGGTCGATCCAGGCGATCGAGCCGCCGCCGGCCGAGACCTCGGCGAGGTCGATCACCGGCACGCGGATCGGATGGCCGGTGCCGTTCATCGCCCGCGTCATGCTCGAGGCGCCGCCGACCTCGTATTCGGTGGTCGTCTCGTAGCGGCCATCGCGGATCAGGCTCGCCTTGGCGGTGGTGCCGCCCATGTCGAACGAGAGCAGGTTCTTGCGCCCGGTCTGCTGCGCCACCAGGGCAGCCGCGACCACGCCCGCCGCCGGCCCCGACTCGACCACCACCGCCGGCATCGCGATCGCCTCGGCCGCCTGCAGCACGCCGCCGTTCGAGCCCATGAGGTAGAGTGGCGGCAGCGCTTTTTGGCGCGCCGCCTTCTGCAATCGCGCCAGGTAGGACGCGAGCACCGGCCCCACATAGGCGCACACCGCCGTCGTGCTGGTGCGCTCGAACTCCTTGATCTCGGGCAGGACGTCCGACGAGAGGAAGATCGGCACCTGCGGGAACGCGGCGGCAAGCCGCGCCCCGAGCGTTTGCTCATGCACCGGATTGAGAAAGCTGAACACGAGCGCGACGGCGATGGCATCGACGCGCGCCGCCCGCAGCGCCGCGATCAGCGCCTCGATCTCATCCTCGGCGAGCGGCATCACCACGGCGCCGTCGGCGCCGATGCGCTCGCTGATCTCGAAGCGGCGCCGGCGCGGGATCAGGGTCGCGGGCGCATCCTGGAAGAGGTCGTAGAGGTTGGACCGCGCCGAGCGGCGCAGCTCCAGCACGTCGCGAAACCCGCGGGTCGTGACCAGCGCGGCGCGCGCGCCCTTCTCCTCCAGGATCGCGTTGGTGACGATGGTGGTCGCGTGCGACAAGAGCCCGACCGCATCCGCCGCGACCCCATAGCGGCGCATCGCCACGTCGAGCGCGCGCAGCACCCCATCGGCCGGGTCGGCCGGCGTGGTCGGCACCTTGGCGACGCCGATGCGGCCGCTCATTTCCTCGACCAGGGCGACGTCCGTGAAGGTGCCACCGATGTCGACGCCGATCCGCCAGCTCACGCGCGCTCCCCGTTTGCCGAGACAAATTATTGTAGACTGGCGGCGGTGCGTAGGGTGGGCAAAATCGCTTGCTCGGACGTTCAGCTCGGGCATGGCGCTCATGAGATTTTGCCCACGCGCCACAACGCGTGGGCTGCGGTTTCGCGCAGCTCAGCCTACGGTTCCGGCTGGAGGATAGCTCGATGGAAACACGCGTGTTCGGCCGCAGCGGGATGCGGCTTTCGATTCTCGGGTTCGGCTGTGGCGCCGTCGGCGGGCTGATGGTGCGCGGGGCGCCGGCCGACCAGGAGCGCGCGATCGCGCGGGCGCTCGAGGTGGGCGTCAATTACTTCGACACGGCCTGGCAGTACGGCACCGGCGAGTCGGAGAAGAACCTCGGCCGCATTCTCAAGAAGCTCAAGCCCGCGAACGCGGTGGTCGGCACCAAGGTGCGCCTGCCGAGCGCCCACTTCGGGCGTATCGGCGAGGCCATCGCGGCTTCGCTCGATGCGAGCCTTGCGCGGTTGCAGCTCGACTGCGTCGACATCTTCCATTTGCACAATGCGGTCACCGAGAGCGGCGGCGGCGAGGCGTACAGCGTGCAGCAGGTGCTCGGCGAGGCGGTGCCGGCCCTGGCGCGGGCGCGCCAGCAGGGCAAGATTCGCTTCCTCGGCCTCACGGGCATCGGCGACACCTCGGCGCTGCACAAGGTGATCGACGCGCGCGTCTTCGACAGCGCGCAGGTGGTGTACAACATGCTCAATCCGTCCGCCGCCGTGGCTCTGCCGCCGCAATATCCGGCGCAGGACTACAATCGGGTCTTCGAGCATACGAAAACGGCCGGCGTCGGCGTCGTCGGCATCCGCGTGCTCGCCGGCGGCGCACTGTCGGGCTCGGCCGAGCGCCACCCGATCGCGAGCCCGCCGCCCGAGCCGATCGGCTCCGCCATGGCGTACGACGCCGACATCGCCCGCGCCCGCCGCCTGATGCCGCTGGTCACCGAGGGTTTTGCCGCAAGCCTGACCGAGGCCGCGACCCGCTTTGCGATCACCCACCCGGCCATGGGCACGATCCTGGTCGGGATGGCGACGCCGCAGCAGTTCGAGGACGCGCTCGCGGCCGTGCAGAAGGGGCCGCTGCCGCAAGCGGCGCTCGACCGGCTCACGGTACTGCAGCAGGGCTTCGCGGGCGAGACGCGCTGACGCCTCGAAATTTCGCTGTGGCAGTCGCGACACATCCGAGATGCAATTCCACCGTGGAATTCGCCGCGCGTGTCATCATGCCTGGACACGGGGCGCGGCGAATCGACAATATGGATTCGCGATGGCCCGGAGGGATGGAGTGCCGCAAGGGAGGGCAATTGATCGCGGTGCCGCTGGGCTACCCGCAGACGCCTTGAGCGCGGCATTCTTGATCGCCGCGCTTGTGCTCCCCGGCCTTGCCGCTGCCGCCGACATGCCCGTCAAGGCGCCGCGGGCGTTCGCATCATCCGCCGATTGGACCCAATTCTATGCCGGTTTCGGCATCGGCTTCGACGCCGAGACGGGCCACACGACCGTGGGTGGATTCGGCGGCGTTGGGACGGTCGACGGCTTCCAGGGAGCCGACCTCGGCGTCACCGCGACCCTCGGTTTCGACGCGCAGGTATCGCGGCTGTTCGTGGTCGGTGGATTCGTCGACTACGACTGGTCGCGCGAGCGCACGCGGCTCACGCTGGCGGACCCCTTCTTCAGCGAGACCGGACGAACGCCCACGCTCCACGACGCCTGGACGGTCGGCGCGCGTGCGGGCGTCCTGGTCAGGCCGGACGTGCTCGTCTACGGGCTCGCCGGCTACACCGGCATCCAGCTCGACAACTGGAGCTTCACCTCGTCGTTCGGCCCCATCCTGCAGGAGCCGGGGCTGCACACCCATGGCTTGACCCTTGGCGGTGGCATCGAATATCGCCTCGCCGACAATCTGTCGCTGCGCGGCGAGTATCGCCACGTGTCGCTCGGCAGCGAAACCAACGTCGATGGCGTCGGCCTCGTCTGGACGACGAGCATGTCGGAGCACATCGCCCGCCTGATCGCGACCTACCGGCTCGGCGTCCCCGGCATCACCGGCGCCACCGCAGCAGAGCCGGTGCCGGCGCGCAACTGGACTGGATTCTACGGCGGCCTCGGCCTCGGCGGCGACGCGATCACGCCGCATATCGATGCGACGCTCGGCGTGAGCGGCCTCGGCGACGACGGGCTTGCCGGCGCCGATTTCGCCGGCACCGCGATGGTCGGCTACGATCGGCAGGTGCTGCCGCGCTGGGTCGTCGGCGCCTTCGGGCTGCTCGATCTCGGCAGTAACGGCAACCGCCAGGTCTCGGCCGGATCCGGCGGCGGAGGCACCATCTCGGGCAACATCCCGGCCGTCGAGCGCAGCTGGACCGTCGGCGGCCGCGCCGGCTTCCTGGTTGCGCCGGATACGCTCGTCTATGCGCTCGCCGGCTACACCGGCACCACCTTCCACGCGGTCACCTACAACCTTATTGCGGCGGCCGGCACGGCCCAGAGCCCCGAGTTCCACGGCGCCACCGTCGGCGCCGGCTTCGAGAAGCTGTTCACCGACAACCTGTCGGCGCGGCTCGAGTATCGCCATACAGAGCTCGACACTCTGCCGGTCGTCGCGCCCGGCTTCGACAGCGCGAGCGCCAGCGCCGGCGTGCATGCCGTGCGCCTGATCATGTCCTACCGCCTGCCGAGCCAATAGCGCCCCTCAACTGCG
This sequence comes from Xanthobacteraceae bacterium, assembly GCA_035293985.1. Taxonomy (GTDB): domain Bacteria; phylum Pseudomonadota; class Alphaproteobacteria; order Rhizobiales; family Xanthobacteraceae; genus JAVDCA01. Next base: position 273,928 of record DATGLS010000048.1, on the reverse strand, counting down.
TGATTCCCAAGCGGCCGCCGTCGCGCAGCGCCATCGATCATTTGCAGTCACGACCATCTCACGCATCGGTGACCAGTCGTGTCCGCGCACTCTGAAATTTTCGCGTGGCGTCGCCCGTCTAGTGGTCAGGAACACCACACAGGAGACGATCGCCATGTTCAGCAAGCTCGTAAACTGCATCGTGGTGGTCCTGGCCGTCATGGCGTGTCCCGCGCTTGCCGGCAGCCGCGCGATGGCCGATGGCGCTTACGCGTCGGTCGGCGCGCGTCCAATGGCGCACGGACGCTCGGCGCCGACAAACGGACAGGCTCCCGCGCCACGCGACCTTGCGGCCCGCATCGCGCTTCCCGCCTGCGGATTCGCCGCCATCGAGTCGGAGGGCCCGAATGGATTCCAGTATTGCGATGACCACAACCTGCATGGTGGCGAGGCGTTCTGATCCGACTGCCTCGGATGCGCATGGCGCGATGATGCATTGACGCGCGCCTTGTGAGCCGCAAGTCTGTCGCTCGGAGCCAGCGACACGGGGGGCGAGCCGGGAATGGCCGCGCAAAAGTTCATCGGACAGCCGATCGTCCGCATCGAGGATGCGGCGCTGCTGCGCGGCGCCGGTCGGTTCGTCGACGACGTGCCGGTGCGCGACGCGCTCGAGGCCACTTTTGTGCGCAGTGCGCACGCGCATGCACGCATCCGGTCGATCGACGTCGCGGCCGCGCGCGCCGCGCCCGGCGTGCACGCGGTGCTCACCTATGCGGATATCCGGCCGCTGCTCACGCAGGACCGCATGCCGCTCGAGCTCCGCGTCGAAAAGCTGCCCGAGAATGTCACGCCCTATCCGCTCGCCCGGGACGAGGTGGTGTTCGTCGGCGAGGCGATCGTCGCCGTCATTGCAGACAGCCGATACGCCGCTGAGGACGCCGCCGCGCTGGTCGAGATCGACTACGAGCCGCTGCCGGCGGTCGCCGACTGCGTCGCCGCGATCGCGCCCGGTGCGCCGCGCGTCGACACGCGCCAGCCTTCGAACATCATCAAGGATTTTCGCCAGAGCTACGGCAATGCCGAGGCGGCCTTTGCGGGCGCGCCCCACCGCGCCGCGCTGCGGCTCAAGACCCACCGCGGCTGCGCCCATCCGATCGAGGCGCGCGCCGTGCTCGCGCGCCACGATGAGCTCGAGGACCGGCTCACCGTATGGGCCTCGACCCAGGAGACGCACGACCTGCGCGGACACCTGATGGCGATGTTCGGCCGCGACGAGAACCAAGTGCGCGTCATCACCGCGGACGTCGGCGGCGGCTTCGGCTGCAAGCATCTCTTTTATCCAGAGGAGGCGGTGGTCGCGGCCGCCGCGCTGATGCTGCGGCGGCCGGTGAAATGGGTCGAGGACCGCCGCGAGAATTTTGCCGCGACCGTGCAGGAGCGCGACCAGGTCTGGGACATCGAGGTGGCGTTCGACGACGATGGCCGGCTGCGCGGCATCCGTGGCCGCATGGTGCACGACCAGGGCGCCTACACGCCGCGCGGCACCAACCTGCCGACCAATGCGTCGACAGCGGTGCCCGGGACCTACGTGCTGCCGAGTCTCGACCTGCGCGTGCTCGTCGCCGCCACCAACAAGGTCGCGACCCTGCCGATCCGCGGCGCCGGCTATCCGGAGGGCACCTTCGCGATCGAGCGCTGTCTCGACGCGATCGCGCACGAGTTGAAGCTCGACCTCGCCGAGGTGCGGCGGCGCAACATCGTGCCGCCCGACAGGATGCCGTACGCGACCGGGCTCACGGCGCGCTCGGGGTCGTCGATCACCTATGACAGCGGTGATTTTCCCGAAATGATGGAGATGGTGCTCGGCGCCATCGATCATGCGGGCTTCGCGGCGCGCCAGCAGGTGGCGCGGGCGAAGGGCCACTACCTCGGCCTCGGCATGGCGATGGGGATCAAGGGCACCGGGCGCGGCCCGTTCGAGTCGGCGCGCGTTCGCATCGATCGCGCCGGCAAGGTCACGGTGTTCACCGGCGCGGTCGCGATCGGGCAGGGGCTCAAGACCGCGTTCGCGCAGATCTGCGCCGAGGAGCTCGGCGTGCCGCCGCGCGACATCACCGTGGTGGCAGGCGACACCGGCGGCATTTCGCTCGGCATGGGCGCGTTCGCGAGCCGGCAGACCGTGATGGGCGGCTCGGCCGTGCATGTTGCCGCGAGCGTCGTGCGCGACAAGGTGCGCAAGGCGGCGGCTGAGATCCTCGAAGTGGACGAGGGCGACCTCGAGCTGCGCGACGGGCGGGTCGAGGTGAAGGGCGTGCCGACCCACGGGCTCGGCTTCGGCGAGCTCGCGATCGCGATGGCGGGCGTGCCCGGCTACAAGCTGCCCGGCAACCTGCCGCCCGGTCTCGAGCACGCGCACAACCATCTCGGCAACAGCCTCACGTATGCGGGTGCCTTCATGGCGGTCGAGCTCGAGGTCGATCCCGAGACCGGCCGGGTCGAGCTGCACAAGATCGTGGTGGTGAACGACGCCGGCCGCGCCATCAACCCGACCCTGGTGCGCGGCCAGGTGCTCGGCAGCGTCGTTCATACGCTCGGCAACACGCTGTTCGAGCGCATGGTTTACGACGATGACGCCCAGCCGCAGACCACCACGTTCGCCGACTACCTGCTGCCGACGAGCCCCGAGCTGCCGAATATCGACGTCATCCTGGTAGAGTACCCGAGCAAGACCAACCCGCTCGGCGTCAAGGGCGCCGGCGAGACCGCCTGCATCCCGGTGCCCGCCGCGATCGTCTCGGCGGTCGAGAATGCGCTGGCGCCGTTCGGCGTGCGGCTGAACGAGTTTCCGCTGTCGCCGGCCGGGCTATTTCAGATGATCCAGGATGGACGCGCAAGTGATCGCCAGTAAGGTGCGTACGGTGCTCGGAGCGTGGCAAGCCTCATGTGCACTTGCGCATGTCGCGCTAGGATAAGCTGCCGAGGTGAGTGGCGAGCTGACCATGCAGATCGGGAGCAACGGATCGACCTTCAACTGCCGCATCGACGGCGAGCGCGGATCCTGGGTGCTGCTCAGCCACGGGCTCGCGACCGATCTGACCATCTGGGACGAGCTCGCCGCGGCGTTGCGGGATCGCTACCGGGTGCTGCGCTATGACGCGCGCGGCCATGGCGGCTCGGCCGCGCCGGCGGGTGACTACACGCTGGATCAGCTCGTCGCCGATGCGGCCGGCATCCTCGATGCGCTCAAGGTCCCGCAGGCGCATTTCGTCGGCCTGTCGATGGGCGGCATGGTCGGGCTCGGGCTGATGCTCGATCACAGCCAGCGCCTCAAGAGCGCCGTGATCGCCGACTCGCGCCACACCACTACGCCCGAGTTCACCAAGGCGTGGCTCGACCGTGCCGAAGCGGTGCGGCAGGGCGGCATCGAGGCGATCGTCGGCTCGACCGTCGCGCGCTGGTCGAGCGCCGGGCTCGCGCAACGCGACCCGGACGTCGTCGCCCGCATGGAGCGGATGGTCCGCAATACCTCCCCTAATGGCTATTGCGGTTGCGCTGCGGCGCTGGCACGGCTCAACTACGGGCATCGGCTCGGCGAGATCACGACGCCGACGCTGGTGCTGTGCGGCAGCGAGGACCATGGCGCGCCGCCGGAAAATACGCGGCAGATGCACGCCATGATCAAAGGATCACGCTTTCTCGAGATTCCGCAGGCTGGCCACATCGCCAACATCGAGAAGCCGGCGATCTTCAATGCCGCGGTGGCGAAGCTGCTCGACGACGTCGAGCAGGGCGCTGCGGTCTCGGCATAGTTGGCAGGAGGAGGGGCGAATGGCCCGATCGGTTCGCATCCATCACGCGGTATCGGCTTTGGCGCTCGCCGTTGGCCTTGCGGTCACGGCGCCCGCGCGCGCCGAAGACTGGCCCACGCGGCCGATCTCGCTCGTCGTTCCGTTCGGGCCGGGCAGCGGCACCGATCTCGTGGCGCGGCAGATTGCGGCGCCGCTCGGCGAGCGGCTCGGCCAGCCGGTCATCATCCAGAACATGGGCGGCGCCGGCGGGCTGATCGGCGTCTCGCGCGTCGCCAAGGCGAACCCGGACGGCTACGAGATGGTCGTGGGCTCGCTCGACACGTTCGCCCAGAGCCCGTCGCTGCGCAAGCAGCCGCCCTACGATTCGATCAAGGACTTCGAGCCGGCCGGGCTCGCGGTTGTGCAGCCGCTGATCCTGATCGCGCGCAAGGATCTCCCGGTCTCCAACCTGCGCGAGTTCGCGGCTTATGTGAAACAGAATGGATCGAAGATGCAGTTCGGCTCGGCCGGGGTCGGCACCGCCAACCATCTCGTCTGCTACGAGCTCACCCGCGCCCTCGGCGCCAACGTCACCCACGTCTCCTACCGCGGCTCGGCCGAGGCGATGACCGACATGCTTGCCGGCCACCTCGACTTCTATTGCATCCTGGCGATCGGCGCCGTCCCCTATATCAAGAGCGGCACCCTGAAGGCCATTGCGGTGCTCACCGACGAGCGCTCGCCGGCCTTGCCGGACGTGCCGACCGCCAAGGAGCAGGGTTTCGACTTCGGCAACTTCTACTACTGGATGGGCCTCTTCTTCCCGAAAGGCACACCGGCGCCGATCGTCACCAAGCTCAACAGCGCGCTCAACGCGACCCTCGACAATCCGGACCTGCAGGCGCACCTGCGCGCCGTGGCGACGAGCGTGGCGCCGCCCGAGCATCGATCACCGGATTACCTGCGGGGCTTCCTGGCGAGCGAGATCAAGACCTGGGCCGCGGCCATCAAGGCGAGCGGAATCCAGCCGAATTGAGCTCCGCACGCCGCCCGGCGACGTGGGAACCTTCTGCGGCGTTCCCACGTTCGATCGTTCGAGGGCCGGTGGGCCGGTTGGAAGCGAGGGCACGGGCATGACACTTGGTTTCGTACGGCGGCCGTCGGCGACGCAGGCGGCCGCAGCCGCTATTTTGGCGGCCGTAGTGGCAGCGCCGTGCGCAGGGGCGGCAAGTCGCCATACGCACGCGCGTGCCGACCAGGACGCTCCAACACGCGCTGGCGGCACGCCGATCATGGCGATCGTGTCGCTCAAGCACCAGCGGGTGACCATCTACGACGCCGACGGTCCGATCATGCACGCGCCCGTGTCGAGCGGCATGCGCGGCCGCGAGACGCCCGCCGGCGTGTTCTCTGTCATTCAGAAGGACAAAGACCATCACTCCAACCTTTACGACGATGCCTACATGCCCAACATGCTGCGCATCACCTGGTCGGGCATTGCGCTGCACGGCGGGCCGCTGCCCGGACACGCGGCCTCGCATGGCTGCGTGCGCATGCCCTATGGCTTTGCCGAGCATCTGTTCGGCGAGGTGAAGCTCGGCACGCGGGTGATCATCGCGCCGGGCGACGTCGCGCCGGTCGACATCTCCGATCCAAAGCTGTTCTCGCCCACGCCGGATGCCGAGGCGCATGCCAAGGCGCTCGCCGATGCGGCCGCTGATGCCGCCAAGGCCATGGACGAGGCCCGGCTCGCCGCCGTCAAAGCGACGCGCGACGCCGCGCAGGCCACTGCGACGTTGCGTAAGCTCGAGACGCTCAAGGCGCGCGTCGATGCTCAGTTCCTCGCCGCCGAGATGGCGGCGATGAGCGCGACCTCCGATGACGACAAGGCGCGCACCGAGGCCGCGCGGCAGAAGGCCGCCGCAGCGGTCGCCGACGTGCAGACGCAGCTCGACGCCGCGCGTGCGCAGATGCAGCCCAAGCTCGATGCGGTAGCGCCGGCGCGCGCCGCCCTCGCCGCGGCTGAGAGCAAGCGGACGGATGCCGCCAAGGCCGCACGCGAGGCGACGCTCGCGCCGGTCTCGGTGTTCATCAGCCGCAAGACCCAGCGGCTCTATGTGCGGCGCGGCTTCCAGAAGCTGTTCGATGTGCCGATCACCATCCGCGATCCCGACCAGCCGATCGGCACTCACGTCTTCACCGCGGTGGCGCAGACCGACGCCGGCCTGCGCTGGAACGTGGTCAACGTCGACGGCGCCGAGAGCGCCAAAGCAGCGCTCGAGCGCATCGACATTGCCCCCGACGTGCTCGCGCGCTTCGCTCCGACCGCGGCGGTGCGCTCCTCGCTGATCATCTCGGACGAGCCGCTGAGCAGCGAGACCGGCGACGGCACCGAGTTCATCGCGGTGCTGAGCGACGCCCCGCAAGGCGGCCTCGCGATGCGCAAGCATCCCGCGACGCACGAGGTGCGCTACGCGCGGCGGCAGAACACGTGGTCCAGCGACGGCTACAACGGTCAGAACGGCAACTACTACAGCGGCAACTATTATTATGGGCAGCGCCCGTCCTACGGCGCGCCCTATCCGAGCTCCAACTACTGGTCCAGCTGGTGAGGCAGCGCGCCCGCATTGAGCACGATGCCAGCGCCCTTCCCCCCGTAAGAATGGGGCCAGCGGGCGCGAGCGCGGGTGCGACCTAATACAGCCCGCGCTCGGCCATGACCTGCGACTGGCGCTCGTTCTCCTCGGCGGTGAGGCCGTGGACGTGCTCGAGCAGCATCTGCGCATATGAGGGCAGGATCGAGCGGTCGATGTGGCGGCTGCCGTCCCACAGCGCCGAGCGCACCAGCGCCTTGGCGCAGTGCAGCAGCGCTTCCTCGACGGTCACGACGATGCCGACCTTGGGCACGCGATCCTTGACGGCGCTCTCCGCCAACAGCCGCGCGTCGTCGGTGATGCGTGCGGTGCCGTTGATGCGCAGCGTCTCGTTCATGCCGGGCACCAGGAAGATGAGCCCGATGCGCGGATTCACCAGCAGGTTGGTCATGGTGTCGAGCCGGTTGTTGCCGATCCGGTCGGGCAGCAGCAACGTGAGATCGTCGATGATGCGCACGAAGCCGGCAGGATCGCCGCGCGGCGAGACATCGGCGCCGTTGGGGCCCTGGGTGGCGATCACGCAGAACGGCGAGAGCGAGATGATGCGGCGGCAGTACTTGTCGAGGGCGCGCAGCACCTTGCCGGTCGCCCGCAGCATCGGCTGCGGGTAGAACGCGCGCAGGCTTGCCTCGTCGGTGATGAAGTGCGTATCGTCCGGCAGCATGGGTGGCCTCGCGAGGTTGCGATTTCCCGCCACCACAATAGCGCAACTTTGCAGCAGGCAAACCGCAAATGCCGGCGATCGACTACTACGTATGGCTGGCGTCGGACTGGGCGTATCTCGGCGGCGCCCGCTTCGTGCAGATGGCCGCCAGGCACGGCGTCGCGATCAACCATATCCCGATGCGGATGCAGGACGTCTACGCCGGCAGCGGCGGCATCCTGCTTGCGAACCGGGCCTGGCAGCGGCAGGCCTATCGCATCAGCGAGCTCAAGCGCCGGCGCGCCAAGCTCGGCGTGAAAGTGAATATCGAGCCCAAGTTCTACCCGTGCGATATCGACCTCGCCTCGTGCATGGTGATCGCCGGTCAGCGGCAGGGCCTGCCGGTCGCAGACTTCGTCAATGCGGTGATGCGCGCGATTTGGGCGGAGGATCGCGACGCGTCCGACCCAGCGGTTCTCGTGGCGCTTGCCGGGAGTTGCGGGCTCGACGGGCGCGCGCTCCTCGAGGCTGCAGCCACCGAGGCCGCGCGCGAGGAATACCTCGGCAACACCGCGCGTGCGCTCGCGGCCGGCGTGTTCGGATCGCCATTCTACGTATTTGCCGGCGAGCTCTTCTGGGGCCAGGATCGCCTCGACATGCTGGAGGAGGCGATCGTGCGGGCCGCCGCGGGGGATCTCGGGCGTAGTCCGAACTGACCGGCTTGGCAGCCGTGTAACTCGGGTGAGCGAAGCGATACCCGGGGTCAGCAGCGAGGAGAGCCGGATGTCGCCGCGCTCATCGGGGCTATTTGCGACAAGCGACGTGTCGCGGCGACGCGTTCATCGCGTCAGCGAAAGCGGGAAAGGCCTGGCGTAGGGCCAGGCGCAGTCGTTGGCGCCGGGCTGACCGGTGCCGATGGATCGAGCGGCCGGCGCAGCAGGCTCGATTGGCGCAGAGCGGGCGCCGCCGCCGGTGGCGGCTGGTAGGTCGCGCTTGGCGTCTGGGGGGCAAGAGGCGGGGCGGCGAGCGGCGCGGACGGGAAGTCGAGGCTGTCGCTTTCCGACCCGCCTTTGTAGTTCATCGTCGCGCTGCGCCAGCGCTCGATCACCGATTTGATCAGGTCCTGGCGGATGTTGGTGGCGGCGTCCGAGCGGGTGCTGCCGGCCTCGCTGTTCGGCCGCATCCCGGGCGGCAGCTCGACGAACCGCATGCGGGTCGGCAGCGCGATCCCCTGGCCGAACGCGAAGACCTCGCGCGTGCCGAGCGTCGGAATGAATGATAGCAGGTTCTGCGCCGCGTCGGACGCGGCCGAACGGATGAAGGCGTGGTCGCGGTCGTTGGACAGCCGCATCACGAACAGCGAGCTGCACTGGGACATGATGGTCGGATCAATCTCGGAGGGGCGTTGCGACACGAGGCCGAGATAGACGCCGTACTTGCGCCCTTCCTTGGCGATGCGCGAGAGCGCGCGCCGGGTCGGGCCGAAGCCGAGCTTGGAATCGGCCGGCGCGTAGCGATGCGCCTCCTCGCACACGAACAAGAGCGGCGCGACGCCGTCGCTCCACAGGCCGAAGTCGAACGCCATCCGGCACAGCACCGACACCACCGCATCGATGACCTCGGCCGGAAAGCCGGCGAGCTGCATGATCGTCATCGGCTTGCCGTCGGGCGGCAGGCGGAAGAGCTGCGCCAGGATGTCCGCCATCGTGTCGCCACCGAGATTGGCGTTCTCGAACATGAAGGCGTAGCGCGGATGATTGCGCACCGTCTGGATGCGGGACAGGAGCTTGTGATGCACCGCGCGCGAGGAGCGGTTCTCCAGCTTGCCCATGCGCTGGTCGAGGATGTCGATCAGGTCCTCGATCCGGTAGGGGACGGGCGTATCGGCCGTGAAGCCGGCGTTGTTCGGATCGCGCTTCTTGGCGAGCGCCCGATCGACGCCGCCGCCGCGATATTGGAGATAGGTGCCCTTGGCGAGCGGAATGACCTCGGAGAGGATCTCGACCTCCTCCTCGAGCCCGGGCCGGCCGCCGAAGATGACGTCGACGATCTCCTCGAAATTGAACAGCCAGAACGGCAGCCGCAGATTGCGCGGGTTGAGCACCTGCGCCTTGTCGCCGAAGCAACGGTTGTACTCGTTGTGGGGATCGATCAGGAAGATGCGCAGGTTCGGCCGGACGCTCAGCACCTTCTGCAGGATGATGGCGACGCCGCTCGACTTGCCGACGCCGGTGGTCCCGAGCACGGCGAAATGCCGGCTGACCAGGTCGTCGATGTTGACGTGAACGCCGATACTGGTGCTCTGCTGCAGGTCGCCGATATGGGCGCGGTCGGCGTCGGCGGCGCCGTAGACGATGCGCAGCTCCTGCTCGGACACGAGCACGGCGCCGTCGCCGATCTTCGGATAGCTCTCGATGCCGCGCTGGAAGCGCAGCACGCCGTCATGCTTGCGGATCTCGCCGATCAGCTCGATCCGCGCATGGCTGCGCGCGGGCGCGCCCTCGGGCTGGCTTTCATCCTGCTCGACGGCGGAGATCAGCCCGATGATCACGGCGACGCCGCTGTGGATGCCGAGGAAGCGGCCGACCGTCGCGTGCTGGTCGCTCGTGCGCCCGGTCAAGGGAGCGAGGCCGACTTTCGCCTGCGCGCCGGAGATCGACGTGACACGGCCGATGAGCTCACCCGCGACCGGCGCCGTCACCGGCGCTGGCGCCAAACCCGATGAAGCATGCACGCTGGAACCCTCACATTGTAAATGGTGCATAACATGCGAAACCTCATAGTCTGTTAATTGCTTGCGGCCACTTCGGATTCATCAAGCCGGACAGTGGGCTATGGCCCCGCGTTCAAGTGCGGCCAATCGCGCGATGTCGCGGCCTGATTTCGGTTAACCAAGTCTATAAGGCGGATGAAAACGATCGTGCATTGGCCGCCTCGCTCGCGTGGGCTACCTCATGGCGACCACATTCGAAGCAAGGTGAACCCATGGAAGGCGGATGCACCTGCCGGCAAATCCGGTATCGTCTGAGCGGGAACCCGCTGATCGTGCATGCCTGCCATTGTCGCTGGTGCCAACGCGAGACCGGCACCGTGCACGCGCTCAATGCGCTCTACGAGGCCGATCGGGTCGAGCTCGTCGCCGGCGAGCCCGAGATCGTGGTGACGCCCTCGGCGAGCGGCCGTGGCCAGCGCATCGCCCGCTGCCCAGCCTGCAAAGTCGCCGTGTGGAGCAACTACCCGCAGGCCGGCGAGGCGGTCCGCTTCGTGCGCGTCGGCAGCACGGATGATCCGGACGCGTTCCCGCCCGACATACATATATATACGTCGACCAAGCTCCCCTGGGTGGCGCTGCCGCCGGGCGCCCGCGCCGTGCCGGAATTCTATGACGTGACCGCCGTATGGCCGGCCGAGAGCCTGGAGCGGTTGCGGATGATGCGCGCCAGGGGCCAGGAGCGAAAGTAGGCGCTTTTGACGAAGTCCCGAGACGTCAATCCCCCCTGCGCTGCGCGAGCTCGTGCCGCGTCTTGCTCACCGTGCTCGCGCTCACCGGCGCCGCTGCGTTCCCCCAGCTGTTGCGCACATAGGTAAGCACGGCCGCGACCTGGTCGTCGTTGAGGATCCACCCAAACGAGGGCATCGCGGGCGCGGTCGGCGCCTTGTTGGTGCCGATGCTGCGCACACCGCGTAGCACGACGTGCATCAGCGAGGTCGCGTCGGGTTGCCGCACGATCGGGGCGCCGGCGAGCGTCGGGAAGAGGCCGGGCGTGCCCTGGCCCTTCGGACCGTGGCAGCCGGAGCATTCATCCGTATAGATCTTGCCGCCCATGTTCATCGCCGCCGCGTCGGGTTTTGCCGGCGCGCTATGCTCCTCGCCGGGCAAGTCCTTGAGATAGACCGCGATCGCGTGCAGGTCGGCGTCGGTCATCTGCGAGGCCGAGTCCGTGATCATCTCGCCCATCAATCCGCCGGCCGAGCTCGTGCGGTTGTGGCCGGTCTTGAGATATTCGGCGATGTCGTCCACCGACCAGCTGCCGAGGCCGAGCTGCGAGTCGTTGGTGATGTTGGGGGCGTACCAGCCCTGCAACGCGTAGCCGGTGAGCTTCTGCTTCGTCTTGTCGCCGCCGAGGTCGGTCTTCGGCGTGTGGCAGAGGCCGCAATGGGCGAGCCCTTCGGCCAGATAGGCGCCGCGATTCCATTCCGCGCTCTTGCCGGCGACCGGCTTGAATGGGCCGGGCGTGAAGTAGAGCTCGTCCCATCCGATCAGGCCGGTGCGGATATTGAAGGGGAAGGGCAGCTGGTTGGACTTCACCGGATTGTGCACCGCCGGCACGGTGGCCAGATAGGCACGGATCGCGAGCGCGTCGTCGCGCGAGATCTTGGTGTAATAGACGTAGGGCATCGCCGGATAGAGATGGGTGCCGTTGCGGCCGGTGCCCTTGGTCAGCGCATTGACGAACTCGTCGTTGCTCCAGGCGCCGATGCCGGTGGCGGCATCCGGCGTGATGTTGGGCGCGAGGAGATTGCCGAACGGCGTCTCGATCGAGCGTCCGCCGGCGAAATCATGACCGCTGCCGGGGAGCGTGTGACAGCCGGCGCAATCGCCGGCGATCGCGAGATAGCGCCCGCGCTCGATGAACTTGTAATCCTGCAGGTCGATGCCTTGCGCCAGCGCTGCACCCGCCGCCGCGGCAGCCGCGGCGAGCGCGATTGCGGCGATCGTGCGCCGGCTAGGCATGCACCAGCGGTCCCGGGTTCTTGAGATACTGCGAGCGGATAGCGTCGGCCGCCCAGTAGGCGAGCGCGCCGACCGTGCCGGTCGGATTGTAGCCGGCGTTCTGCGGGAACGCGGAGGCGCCGACCACGAACAGGTTGGGCACGTCCCAGCTCTGCAGATAGCGGTTGACCGCGCTCGACTTCGGATCGGCGCCCATGATCGCGCCGCCGCACAGATGCGAGGTCTGGTACTGGGTCACGTCATAGGGACCCTTGCGCACGTGCTTGACGACCTGCTTCGCGCCCATGTGCTGGATGATCTCGCCGAACTTGTCGGTCAGGTAGGCGCTCATCTTCAATTCGTTGTCGTGGAAATCCATCGTCATGCGCACGAGCGGGCGGCCGAACCGGTCCTTGTAGGTCGGGTCGAGATCGAGATGGTTGTTCTTGTAGCTGTACATCGAGGCGTGCACGCCTGCACCCGAGTAGATGTTGCTCTGATAGTTGTCGCGGATCGCGCGCTTCCACGCCGAGCCCCAGTTCGGCGTGCCGGGCGGCACCGGTGTGGTCTCGATCGGCCGGCCGTTCGTCTGCACCTGGCCCAAATAGCCGCCGCCGACGAAGCCGAGCGGGCCGTGATCGAAATTGTCGCCGTTGAACTCGTCGATGCACATGCCGATCGCGCCCGACGATATGAACGGATTGAAGATGTACTTGTCCTTGTCGAAGAAGCCGATCGCGCCCGACACAGTCTGATGGGTGAAGTTGCGCCCGATCTGGCCGTTGCCGCTTTGCGGGTCGTAAGGCGTGCCGACCCCCGACAGGAGCAGGAGCTGGACGTTGAAGAGCTGGAACGCGCACAGCAGCACCATGTCGGCCGGCTGCTCCCACTCGTTTCCCGAAGTGTCCACATAGGTGACGCCGGTCGCGTGCTTCTTCGTGTTGTCGAGATTGATCCGCGTCACCTCGCACTCGGTGCGCGCCTCGAAGGTCGGCTTGCGCAGCAGCGCCGGCAGGATCGTGGTCTGCGGGCTCGCCTTCGAATAGTTGGCGCAGCCGAACCATTCGCAAAAGCCGCAATATGTGCATTGCCCGAGCTTGACGCCGAGCGGGTTGGTGTAGGGCTGCGACAGATTGCCCGAGGGCTGCGGAAACGGCTTGTAACCCATCTCGCGCGCCGCCTTGGCGAACAACGCATGGCTGAACGGCTGCTTCTGCGCCGGCGTCGGGTAGGGGCGGGAGCGCGGCCCTTCGAACGGATTGCCGCCGTCCTGGATCTCGCCCTTCAGGTTGCCGGCGGTGCCCGACGTGCCGCAGAGATATTCGAACTTGTCGTAGTGGGGCTCGAGCTCGTCGAAGGTCACGCCCCAATCCTGGATGGTCATGTCGTCGGGCAGGAATTTCTCGCCATAGCGCTGGGTGAGATGTGTGCGCAGGACGAAGTCCGACGGCAGGAAGCGCCACGTCTCCGCGTTCCAGTGCACGCCGGCGCCCCCGACGCCGTTGCCGAGCATGAAGGCGCCCCAGTGGCGCACCGGCAACGCGGTCTCGCTCGCCTTGTTGCGGAACGTCACCGACATCTGCGCGGGCCGCAGGAACAGCTCGTGCTGGATGCGGTAGCGCAGCTCGTCCTGTGCGAACGAGATCGGAAACGAGATGGCCGGATCGCGCCAGGGGCCGCGCTCGATCGCGACCACGTCGAGGCCGGCGTCGGCAAGCTCGTAGCCGAGGATCGAGCCGGTCCACCCGAGACCGATGATCACCACGTTCTTGTGCGGAAGCTTGGTGGCCATCACTGCGTCCAGCTCGGGTGGCTGCTGATGCCGACTGGCGGAAGCGTGAAGCGCTCGTTGTGCCGCTCGACCCATTCGCGATAGTCGTAGCGCGCGCCCGGGAAGCCGATCATGCGCCACGACGCCATGTCGCGATTGCCGCCATAGACCGGGTCGGCGAAGAAGCCGTTCTGCGTATCGGTGAGCAGGATCTTGAAGAACTTTTCGCCATCGGTGCCGTCCAGCTTGACCGAGCCATGCTCGAGCCCGCCGATCACCGTGTCCTTGTCGGCGTCGGCGAGCTGCGCGAACGGCTTGTCGTATTTGCCGCGGCAGTAGTGATCGATCGCCGCAAGCGCCTTGCGATATTTTTGCGCCGGCGTCTCGGGGGATTGGTCGCCCTGCTGCTTGGTGCCGTCCGCGAATGGGCCGCTCATGTAGCGGCCCTCGTAGCGCCCTTGCGGTCCCGCGAGCTGACGGTCGATGAAGACCGCGAGGCCGAGGTCGCGGCCGCCCGCGGTGAGATCATCGGCGGGGATCAACCGGTCCACCAGCGCCTCGACCGCGGCCGCTTCGTCGGCCGTGAAAAACAACCATGGGCCGGGCCGCACGATCTTGGGCGGGTCAACTGCGGTGGGTATCCACGGCATCCCGCCTTTCACGATGGCGGCGCGCGCAGCGTGCGGTGCGATCAGCAACGCAATGGCCGTGGTGGTCAAAAGCTCGCGGCGGCTCGGGCAATACACGGCAAGTCCCATTGCGTGCTGCGGAAAGCGTGTGACCAACGCTGGCGGCAACCGCCGAGTTCCGGGCCGGCGTCCTCCGCGACGATCCGTCGATGTCGCACCCGTCTTTCAGTGGAGCGGACCGGGAATCGCGGTCGGGAACCGGACATGCGCGGGTGTGTTGGCCGTCGTGACGCAAATGAGGAGCCTTCGCCACACCCGCCTGCGCGGCGCGGTCAAGCGCTACCGTGCGGCCCGCCGCGCCTTGCACACGCCGGCCTCGGCGCAGAGCCGGCGCGGCCTCGACTGGATGAATTTCTTCCTCGCCGACGTGCAGACCGGCTTCGGCACGTTCGTTGCGTTCTATCTCGCGGCGCATGGCTGGTCGCAGGACCGGGTCGGCATCGCGCTGTCGGTCGGCGCGATCGCGGGCGTCGTCAGCCAGGTCCCGGGCGGCGCGCTCGCCGACGCGGTGCGCTGGAAGCGCGCGCTGACCGCGGTCGGCATCCTGGCGATCGGCGCGGCGGCGCTGATGCTCGCCGTCACGACGAATTTTGTCGCGGTCCTCGCCGCACTGCTGCTGCAGGGCGTGACCGCCGGCATCGTCACCCCGGCGATCGGCGCCATCAGCCTCGGCCTGGTCGGCCGCCGCGCCATGTCGGTGCGCACCGGCCGCAACTATCGCTTTGCCGCCGCCGGCCACGTGCTCACCGCGGCCGCCATGGGGCTGGCTGGGGAGTACGTCCCGGGCGGCGGCATCTTCATCGTCGCGGCGGCCTTATGCATTCCGGCGCTGATCGCGTTATGGTTCATCCGCGGCGAGGAGATCGACTATGCCCGCGCTCGCAATGCCACGACCGACAAGGACGCCGTCAAGATCGGCCGCGTGCTCGATCTCGCCAAGAACCGTCGGCTCATGCTGTTCGCGGGCGTGCTGGTGCTTTTCCAGCTCGCCGACGCTTCGCTCCTGCCGCTCATCACCGAGGCGCTCGGCACCGCGAACGTGACGCACGCGATTCTGTGGACGTCGGCGCTCATCGCGCTGCCGCAGATCATTGTCGCCGTGTTCGCGCCATGGGTCGGTTTTCATTCCGAGCGCAAGGGGCGGCGCCCCTTGCTGCTGGTCGGATTCGGCGTCGAGCCGGTCCGCGCCATCCTGCTCGCGCTGACCGCCGCCATGCCGGTGCTTTTTCTCGTGCAGGTGCTCAATGGCGTCAGCGGCGCCGTCATCGGCGTATTGACCATCATCGTCGTCGCCGATCTCACCGCCGGGACCGGCCGGTTCAACCTGGCCCAGGGCGCCGTCGGCGCGCTCAGCGGCCTTGCGGCGGCGGTGAGCACGCTTGCGACCGGCTACATCGCCAAGCTGTTCGGTGCGACCGCCAGCTATGTCGCCATTGCGGTCTTCGCGGCTGGCGCGGTCGCCCTGCTGTGGGTGTTCCTGAACGAGACGAAGCCTGAGAAGTACGACTGAGGCAGCCCCTGTCGGCAGATGATCTTATCGACGAGTCGCACCGACACCCGATGGACGCTGTCGAAAGCGTCCTGTAGCGTTTCAGGCGTATTGGCGGGTCCGAGCGAAGCGCCCGCATCCGCCCGCAGGACCGGAGGTCTCGATGAGATCGTGGGGATTGATCGTCGGCAGCCTTGCTCTCGTCCTTGGCTCCTTTCATTCGGCACGCGCGCAGGATTGGCCGGCCCGCAACGTGACCGTGGTCGTTCCGCTCGCGGCCGGGACATCGGTCGACAGCATCGCGCGCCTGGTCATGCAGCAGGTCGGGCAGCAGGTCCGACAGAGCTTCATCATCGAGAATCGGCCGGGCGCCGGCGGCACGCTGGGCACGAGCTACGTCGCCAAGGCCGCGCCGGACGGATACACGCTCCTCGTCTATGGCGCGGCCGCGTCGGCCGCCGCGATTTACGCCAAGCTGCCTTACGACACGCTTGCCGATATCACGCCAGTCGCTGCTCTCGGCCAGCAACCGCTCGTCATCGTCGCGCCGGCCGGCCGGTTCAAGAGCATGGCGGATCTCGTTGCCCAGGCCAAGGCCAAACCGGGCGCCCTGAACTTTTCGACGCCGGGCGTGGGCTCGGCCGCCCATCTGGGGGCGACCAAGATCATGCTGAGCGCCGGCTTCGTCGCCCAGCACGTGCCCTTCCGCGGTGACTACATCGTCGAGGTCGTCGCCGGCCGAATCGACTTCAGTGTGGCGCCGGTCGGAACGGTGATCAGCCTGATCCGCGACGGCAAGCTCGCCGCGCTCGCGGTCAGCGCCAGCAAGCGGTCGTTCGCGTTGCCGGACGTGCCGACGCTGCTCGAAGCCGGACTGAAGGATGACGCGATCTATCCCTTCTACATTCCGCTTTTTGCCCCAGCCAGGACGCCAGCCGCAATTCTCGACAAGCTCCATGCCGAGGTCGGCACAGCGCTTTCGGCGCCGACGGTGCATGACCGCGCCGCGGCGCTCGGCTTCGAGCCCATGCCGATGAGCCGCACCGAGATGCGGGAATTCTTCCGGCGCGACGTCGCCGCAAATGAGGCGCTCGTCGAAAGCGCCAAGATTCCGAAACAGCAGTGATGGCCGATCCGCCGCTGCTCGACGGATCGTGGACCTCGCGCTCGCTCACCCCAGCCCTGCCATCATCTCCGCCACATGCAGCGTGCGCCGGCCGGTGCACTGCTCGATCTGCTCGCGGCAGCTGAAGCCGTCGGCGAGCACCAGCGTCTCCTCCGGCGTCGCGCGCAGGCGCGGCAGCAGCACGCGCTCGGCGGCCGCGATCGACACGTCGTATTTGCCGGCCTCGAAGCCGAACGAGCCCGCCATGCCGCAGCAGCCCGACGGGAGCGCCTCGCAGTCGAGGCCGAGACGATGCAGCAGGTCCTGCTCGGCCTGGGTCTTGATGATCGCATGATGATGGCAGTGAAACTGGGCCACCGCCCGCCGGGTGATATGCGGCCAAGCCGCCTCGTCGGTGTGCTGGGTGATGAACTCGCTGAAGAACAGGGTCTGCTCGCTCAGCCGGTGCGCCGCCGCGTCATTCGGAAAAAGGCCCGGCAGCTCGTCGCCGAAGGCGCTGACGCAGGCGGGCTCGAGCCCGACGATGGGCGTGCCGTCCTCGATTGCGGGGCGCAGCGCCGCGAGCGTCTCGCGCCACAGGTGCTTTGCCTGGTCGAGCATGCCCCAGTCGTAGAGCGGGCGCCCGCAGCAGAGCGGTCGGTCCGGAATGGCGACGTCGAACCCGAGCTCGCCGAGCACATGCGCCGCCGCAACCGCGGTGCGCGGGCGGAAATAGTTGTTGAATGTGTCCGGCCAGAGCATCACGCGCCGGCCGCTGCGGCGAGCCCGATGTCCATGCCCGCCCGCTCGCTTTCCGTACCAGTGGGTGAATGATTGGCCGGCAAAGCGCGGAATCCTGCGCTGCGGGGCGATGCCGCCGATCCATTTGGCGATCTGCTCCACGCCCGGCGCCTGCATCAGCGCATTGACGACGTTCGGCGCGACCGATGCGGCGCGCGCCCAGCGGTGGATCAGCCCCATCGAGTAGGCGGCGCGCGGCCGCAATCGGCCCGCGTAATGGTGCGCGCGGAATTCCGCCTTGTAGGTCGCCATGTCGACATTGACCGGGCAATCGCTCTTGCAGCCCTTGCAGCCGAGGCAGAAGTCGAGCGCCTCCTCGATGGCGTCGCTGCGCCAGCGGTTGTCGATGGGGCCGCCATGCAGCATCTCGAACAGCAGGCGGGCGCGGCCGCGCGTGCTGTAGCGCTCCTCGCCGGTCGCCATGTAGCTCGGGCACATCACGCCGTGCTCGCTGTTGCGGCGCCGGCACGAGCCGACGCCGACGCAGCGCTGGGTCGCGCGGGTGAAGCTGCCGTGATCCTCCTTGTAGGCGAAATGGCCCTTCACCTCGGGCGGCTGGTAGAGCGGGCCGACCCGCAGGTTGGAGGTGATCGGGAAGGGATCGACCACTTTGCCGGGGTTCATCCTCCAGTCCGGATCCCAGATCGCCTTGAACTCGCGGAAGGCGGCGAGCA
Organism: Xanthobacteraceae bacterium; assembly: GCA_035293985.1. GTDB lineage: Bacteria > Pseudomonadota > Alphaproteobacteria > Rhizobiales > Xanthobacteraceae > JAVDCA01. Next base: position 255,621 of record DATGLS010000048.1, on the reverse strand, counting down.
GCTCCGGCCCGTACATCTTGCCGAGCAACTCCGCTTTCGACTGGCCGTCGCCGTGCTCGCCCGAGAGCGAGCCGCCGTAGCGCACCACGAGATCGGCCGCCTGGTCGAGGAAGCCGCGCCAGTTGTCGACGCCCGGCTCGGTGCGCAGATCGCAATCGATGCGGCAGTGCACGAGCCCATCGCCGAAATGGCCGTAGACGGACGATTCGTAACCGTGCTGGTGCAGCAGCGCCTTGAAGTCGCGCAGATAGGCGCCGAGGTTTTCCCGCGGCACGGCGGCGTCTTCCCAGCCCTCGTAGGTTTCCGGCCAGCCCTCGATCTTGGCGGTCGCCGGCAAGCCGTCCTTGCGCACGGCCCAGAGCTTTGCCTGCTCGGCCGGCTCGGTCAGCAGCTTGGCGTGATGGCCCTTTTCCTCGTAGGCGCGGGCGAGGCGAGCGGCCGCTTCGTTTCCGCGATCGTCGTCGGCCGCGAACTCGGCGAGCAGCCAGCTCGAGCCCTCCGGCAGCTCCTTGATCTTGTCGGTGTCGATATGCTTGCGCCGGACGAATTTCACGAACAGATCATCGATCGCCTCGAGCGCGATAGGCCCGTACTCGAGCACGTCCGGCACCGCATCGGCGGCCGCGAAGATGTCCGGGAAGGCGAGCACCGCCAGCACGCGCTTCTGCGGGCTCGGGATCAGCTTGAGCGTCGCGCCGAGGACGGTGACGCATGTGCCCTCGGTGCCGACCAGCGCGCGTGCGACGTTGAAGCCGTTCTCCGGCATCAGCTGGTCGAGGTTCTCGTAGCCCGAGACGCGACGGGGGATTTTTGGAAAGCGCTCCTTGATCAGCGTCTCGTATCGATTGCGCAGGTCGATCATCGCCCGGTAGATGTCGGCGCGCCGGCCGCCGCCCGCCAGAATGGTGCGCAGCTCCGCGTCGCTGGTCGGACCCACTGTCATGCGCAGGCCGTCATAAGTGAGGATGTCGAGCGCCTCGACATTGTCGGAGGTGCGCCCCGCCATCACGGAGTGCACGCCGCAGGAGTTGTTGCCGATCATGCCGCCGAGCGTGTTGTGGTCGTGCGTCGAGGGATCGGGGCCGAAGGTGAGATGGTGCTGCTCGGCGGCTTTGCGCAAATCGTCGAGCACGACGCCGGGCTCCACGGTCGCGAGGCGCCGCGCCGGCTCGAGCGAGGTGATGCGGTTCAGATATTTGGAAAAGTCGATCAGCACCGCGACATTGCAGCCTTGCCCCGCGAGGCTCGTGCCGCCGCCGCGCGCCACGATCGGCGCCCCGTGGCGGCGGCACAGGTCGACGGTGGCGATCACGTCGTCGATCGTGCGCGGGATGACGACCCCGATCGGCACCTGGCGATAGCTCGAGGCATCGGTCGAGTAGACCGCGCGGGTCCCGCCGTCGAAGCGCACCTCGCCGTCGATCGCCTCGCGCAATCCCTGCTCGAGCGCTCGATGCTCGGGCCGAGAGGGCTCGTAGGCGCTGGTGATGCGGCCGGCCGCCGTGCGCTCGGTCCGGTAGGGTGGATGCTGCGCGATGCGTCGATGATCGACGTCGATTGTATGGGCCATCTTCGCCTCCGCATCCCCTCGGCCGTGTTCGCCTCCTGACAGTGAAACCGCAATGCGCGGGGGGCGTTCCGCTGAAGATCACTCCGGGATTGGTTGGCGAGCCGATGGCCGCGCGCGCGAAGGCGGCGGCGCTGACCCGCTCGAGCGCCGACGCGGCGTTGCAGACCGCTTGGTCGCGCTCAGATCAGCTCGCGCACCGTGTCCGACGCGATCGTGAGCGCGATCGTGCCGCCGGCCGGCGTGCCGCGCGCAAGCGACTCGGCAAGATGGGCGGCCTGCTTGACCGTGACCTTCGGCGGCATCGGCGGCTCGTTCTGGTCGACCACGGCCTCCACCAGCACCGGACCAGGCGTCGCCAGGGCTTGGCGCAGCACCTCGCCGCACCGGGCCGGATCATCGACCGAGAAGCCGGTCACCCCGAAGCCGCGCGCGACGGTGGCGAAATCGATCGGCTGCAGGTCGCAGACGAACTCGGGATTGCCGAGAAACACCATCTGCTCCCACTTGATCTGGCCGAGCGTGTTGTTCTTGATCACCACGATCTTGACGTCGAGCTTGTACTTCACGCACGTCGCGAGCTCACCCATCAGCATGGTGAGCCCGCCGTCGCCGACGAAAGCGACCACTTGGCGGCCCGGATGCGCCACCGCGGCCGCGACCGCGTAGGGCAGGCCGCACGCCATGGTGGCGAGATTGCCCGAGCACGAGAACATCATGTTGCCGCGGATGGTCAGGTGCCGTGCGATCCAGGTCGTGATCGTGCCGGAATCGGTCGCGACGATTGCGTCGTCGGACAGAAGCTTGTCGAGCTCGTGCGCGACCACTTGCGGCTTCATCGGTTTGTCTTGACGGGTGCCGCGCTCGACCATCAGGTCGCGCCACTCCTTCATGGCGGCCTGCGCCTTGTCGAGGAACTTGCGCTCGCGCCGCGGCTGCAGGCGCGGCAACAGCGCCTTGAGAACGCGCGCGGTATCGCCGACCAGCCCGGCCTCGACCGGATAGCGCAGGCCGATGCGCTTCGGGTCGAGCTCGATCTGCACCGCCTTCGCCTGGCCGGGCTTTGGATAGTACTCGATGTACGGAAACGAGCTGCCCGCGATCAGCAGCGTGTCGCATTCCTCCAGCGCCTCCTGGGCCGGCTTGGTGCCGAGCAGACCCACGCCGCCGAGGCAGTAGGGGCTGTCGTCGGGCACGCACGCCTTGCCGAGCAGCGGCTTGCAGATCGGCGCCGACAGGCGCTCGGCAAGCGCCAGCAGCTCGTGCCCGGCGCCGACCGCGCCGCGGCCGGCGAGGATCACGGTCTTCTTGCCGCCGTTGAGGATATCGACCGCGCGCGCGAGCTGCGCGTCATCGGGCAGGCGGCTCGAGTTCGCCATCAGTTCCGACACGTGATGCGCGATGTTGCGCTCCGAGCGCGGGCTCTTCGCTACCGGTGTCGACTGCATGTCGACCGGCATCGTGACGTGCGCGACGCCGCGATACGCGAGGGCGGTGCGGCAGGCGAGCTCGACCACGTTCTCGACGTGGGTCGGCCCCATGATGCGCGCGTTGTAGACGCATACATCCATGTAAAGCTTGTCGAGCTCCACATCCTGCTGCGTGAAGGTCTCGACGAGGTCGTGGAACTGGAGTCCCGTGATCGCGAGCACCGGTTGGCCGTCGAGCTTCGCGTCATAGAGACCGTTGAGCAGATGGATGCCGCCCGGTCCCGAGGTCGCGAGGCATACCCCGAGCTTTCCGGTCCATTTCGCATAGGCACAGGCCGCGAACGCCGCGGCCTCCTCATGCCGCACCTGGATGAAGCGGATCTGCTCCTGCTTCAGGCGCAACGCCTCGATGATGCCGTTGATGCCGTCACCTGGGATGCCGAAGATCGTGTCCACGCCCCAGTCGATCAATGTCTGGACCAACACGTCGCTGGCGGTGGGCTTGGCCATTGTTTTGCTCCGCGGAAATGTGCCTCCCCCCGCACGATCTCTAACGGCGCATGGAACGCGTCAGTTCCGAGGTCCTGGCGACGACAGGATGGCGCCACGAGGCGGGAACCCGGGCGGCCGGAACATTTGCGCGGCGGCGGCAATTACGTGAAGGATCCCAACAGGAACGAGGCGCGCCATGCGGAGCACCCTGCTGCACGAGAATGCGGGCCAACGCACCTTCGCGGTCATCATGGAGACTGGCGACGAGGCCATGGCGTGCCTGCAGAAGTTCATCGAGAAGGAGAACGTCTCGGCGGCCCAGATTACCGCGATCGGCGCCCTCAGCGACGCCAAGCTCAACTATTTCGATTGGGAGGCGAAGAAGTACCAACCGATCCCGGTGCGCGAGCAGGTCGAGGTCGCTTCCATGATCGGCGACGTCGCGCTCGCGCCGGACGGCAAGGCGGCGCTGCACGTCCATGCCGTGCTCGGGCGGCGCGACGGCACCGCGCTCGCGGGCCATCTCACGGAGGCGCATGTGCGCCCGACCCTCGAGGTGATCCTCACCGAGCCGCCCGCGCATCTGCACAAGTCGATCGATCCGCAGAGCGGCCTCGCGCTCATCCGCCCGGAGCTGGCGGGGGCGTAGTTTCTTGTAGCCCGGATGGAGCGAAGCGTAATCCGGGGCCGGTGGCGCGACTCGAGAGAAGATTCAGAGTGGAAAGGCCGTCCCCGGATTACGCTGCGCTCCATCCGGGCTACGAAGCGGCGTCAGCGTCGCCCACCCCGCGCGAGCATCGCAACCGCAACCAGGGCCATCACCCCGGCTGCGATCGGCGCGGCGCGCGCCACCGGCCCCGGAATCGCGATAGCCGCGCCGCTCGCCTCGCGATCGAATCGGCCGTGGGTGCGGTGCAGGTGGTGGACCGGCGCATCGAGATTGTCGGCGCGCATCGGCGACACTGGCGCGCGGGACTGCTGCGCCGCCACGGTCTTGCGGGCGAGGTAGCGGTCGAGCACCTCGGGCAAGAACATGTTGCCGAGGATCGCCTTGAGCGTGCTCCAGCCGATCCACGTCTCGCGGCGCGGATGGCGCGCGGTGCGAAAAACCCACTCGGCGATCACCTCGGGCTGGACCACCGGCGGCACCGGCCGCGGCTGCTGCCCCATGTGCGTGCGCGCCCAGTCGAATTGCGGCGTGTTGACCGCCGGCAACTCGACCACGCTGAGATTGATCCGGCTCCCTTCATGCAGGAGCTCGGTGCGCAGTGAATCCGTGAACCCGCGCATCGCGTGCTTGGCGCCGCAATAGGCGGCCTGCAACGGAATGCCGCGATAGGCCAGCGCCGATCCGATCTGGATGATCGTCCCGCGATTGCGCGGCCGCATGTCGCGCAGCGCCGCGAGCGTGCCGTGCACGAAGCCGAGATACGTGACCTCGGTCACGCGACGGAATTCGTCCGGCGCGATTTCCCACACCGGCGCGAACACGGTCACCATCGCGTCGTTGATCCATACGTCAATCGCCCCGAAGGCGTCGCGGATGCGATCGGCGGCCGCAAACACAGCGTTGGCTTCGGCGACATCGGCCGGCGCCACGACGGCCGTGCCGCCCAGCTCCTCGACCTCATGCTGCACCGATTGCAACGCTTCGGCGTCGCGCGCAATCAGCCCGAGACGGGCGCCGGCGCGTGCAAAACGATGCGCGATCGCGCGCCCGACGCCGGCTGATGCGCCGGTGACCACGACGGTCCGGTTGGTGAAATCACGCACGACGCTGACCTCTCGTGAGTTTCAACGGAGCAACCACGCGGCGGTCGAAGCGTTCCCCACTCAAATGACGCGGGAACTCGCAATCCGGTCGAACGACGCACTTGAACGGCTCCTTCGGACGACGCACTTGGACGACCCACATGGCTCCCCCGCTTGAAGACTATGCCATGATCGGCGACGGCCATTCGGCGGCGCTGGTGGCTGCGAATGGTTCGGTCGACTGGCTGTGCTGGCCGCGGTTCGATTCGGATGCGTGTTTTGCGGCGTTGGTCGGCCGCGACGACAATGGCCACTGGTCGCTCGCGCCGCGTGATGCTCCGCGCGCGCGTCGGCGCTATCGCGACGACACCCTGATCCTCGACAGCGAATTCGTGACGGAAACTGGCGTCGTGCGCGTCACCGATTTCATGCCCGAGCGGGAGGGAGCGCCGGCGCTGGTGCGCATCGTCGCGGGATTGCGCGGTTTTGCCGCGATGCAGATGCGGCTGCGGCTGCGTCAGGGCTATGGGCTGATCCCCCCCTGGAACGAGGCCGAGGAGCGCCAGGTCATCGGCCGCGTCGGCCCCGATCTCACGGTCCTGCGCGCCGACGTTCCCCTCCGCTGCGAGGGCCGCGACGTCGGCGCCGAGTTCGCGGTCCATCAAGGCGATCGCTATGCGTTCGTGCTCCAGCTCGGATCGTCACGCAAGCCGGCGCCCGCCGCGATCGACCCGCAACGGGCGCTGGCCGATACCGAGCGGTACTGGCGCGAGTGGATCGGCCGCTTCGCCAAGCCGACCGACTGGCCCGAGGCGGTGCGCCGCTCGCTGATCACGCTCAAGGCGATGATCAGCCGCACGACCGGCGGCATCATCGCGGCGCCCACGACGTCGCTGCCCGAGATCCTGGGCGGCGATGCGAATTGGGACTACCGCTTCTGCTGGCTGCGCGATGCCGCCTTCGCCATATCGGCGCTGCTAAATGCCGGCTATCGCGCCGAGGCTGAGGCCTGGCGCGACTGGATCCTGCGTGCGATCGCCGGATCGCCCGAGCATATCCAGGTGATGTACCGGCTCGATGGCGGCCGCGAGCTCAACGAATGGACCGCCTCCTGGCTTTGCGGCTATCGCTGGTCGGCGCCGGTTCGCGTCGGCAACAAGGCCGCGGTGCAGCGCCAGATCGACGTGTTCGGCGAGCTCATCGACGTGATGGAGCTCGCTACAAAAGCCGGGATCGCGCGCAACGCGCACTGGAATGCGGTCGAGCGCGCGATCGTCGAGCGCGTCGCCGAGGTCTGGGGCACGCCCGGGCAGGGCATCTGGGAGAGCCGCGGCGAGCCGCGCCGTCACGTCTACGGGCAGGTGATGGCATGGGTCGCGCTCGATCGCTTCCTCAAGCGCAATGGAAAAGCGTCCGACGCGGACCCGCATCTGCTCAAGCGGCTGGCGGCACTGCGCACGGAGATGCACGCGGAGATCTGCCGCGAGGGCTTCGACAGCGGGCTCGACAGCTTCGTCGAGTACTACGGCAGCCGGCAGGTCGGCGCCGCATTGCTGCTCATGCCGGTGGTCGGCTTCCTGCCGATCGACGATCCTCGCATCTCGGCGACGATCGCGCGCATCGAGCGCGAGCTGGTGGAGGACGGCCTCGTCTATCGCACCGCCGAGTCGCGCGAGTCGTCGCAGGGCGCATTCCTGCCGTGCAGCGGCTGGCTCGCCGATTGCCGCAAGATGCAGGGCCGTGACGAGGCGGCCCGCGCCGCGTTGGAGCGCATGCTGGCGGTGCGCAACGACGTCGGCCTGCTGTCGGAGGAATACGACCTTCGCCGCCGGCGCCTGACGGGGAATTTTCCGCAGGGCTTGAGCCATATGGCCCTCGTGAACAGCGCGATCGGCCTGTGCGGGGAGGTCCTTCAGCGCAGCGGACCCTGAGCGGTGCGCCGGAACGGTTCCGGCGACGGAACGTTGCTTCATGACCGCGCGCGTTTCCGGCGAAGAGGGATGCCGGTTCGCCTAACTGCGGCGATGGAGCCGGCCATGGTCGCCCCCCAGCAACGCCGGGCGAAGGACACCTCGCGCGACAAGCCGGCGCCGGGCGATGAGCACGAGCGCGGCCCGACCGGTTTCACCGAGCGCGAGATCGAGGACGTCGAGGAGCGCTCGAGCCCACGCACGCCGGTGATCTACGAGATCGTCTCTCGCCTCGGCGAGGAGGAGATGGCACGGCCCGTCACCTCGCTGTGGTGGTCGGGCGTGGCCGCCGGCCTCTCGATCAGCTTTTCGCTGTTCGCGCAGGCGATCCTGCAGATGCATCTGCCGGACACCCCGTGGCGCCCGCTCGTCACCAGCTTCGGCTATACGGCCGGCTTCGTCATGGTCGTGCTGGCGCGCCAGCAGCTGTTCACCGAGAACACCATCACGGTCGTGCTGCCCGTGATGGCCGATTTCAACCGCGCCAACGTCAAGAGCCTGGTGCGCATGTGGAGCGTCGTGTTTCTGGCCAACATGGCCGGGACGCTGTTCGCCGCCTTGTTCTGCACGTTCACGCCCGTGATCTCGCCCGAGCTGCGCGAGAGCATGCTGGCGGTCAGCGGCCAGCTGCAACAGAGCGGCTGGGCCGAGGCGTTCTTTCACGCCATCGGCGCCGGCTTCCTGATTGCCGCGATGGTCTGGCTGATACCGGGTGCCGAGTCGGCGCAGTTCCACGTCATCGTGCTGATGACGTGGCTGATCGCGATTGCCGGGTTCGCCCATGTGGTGGCCGGCAGCATCGAGGCCTTCATGCTGGTGCTCAACGGCCGGATGGAAGTCTGGCCGATGATCGCCGATTTCTTCGCGCCGGTGCTGATCGGAAATATTGTAGGTGGGACCGCGTTGTTCGCGCTGATCGCCTACGCGCAGGTGATGCGGGAGATTTGATCTCAGCTCACCGGCTGCCAGTATACGCGGCGGACGCCCGGCTCGCGCGCAAGGCGCGTGACCAGCGCAGGAACGTCGGTTTCCATCTGGGTGCGATTTTCCAGCACCTCGTAGACGAGGGTGCGGCACTGCGGCTCGATGTCGACGGTGGTCGCCGCGATCACGAGGCCGCTCGCTTGCACCTGCCCGGCGAGATCGCGCTCGGCCGCGGCGGCAGCGTCGAGCGCGACCGTGAGGCGCCCGCGGAACTCGCGCACGACGCGGCGCTCGAGCCAGCCCAGGGCCCACAGGATGGCGGCGCCGATCAGCGTCGCGATCCACCCGAGCACGATCTGACCGCCGCCGAACGCGAGGCCGATCATGGTCACGTACCATAACGTTGCCGCCGTGGTGACGCCGGTGACGAAGCTGTCGCGGCGCAGAATGGCGCCTCCACCGATGAAGCCGACCCCGGTCAGGACGCCGAGTGGAAAGCGCATCAGATCGTTCATGACGAACGAATCGGTCGAGCGACCGGCGAGCGGCAGCAGGTAGTTGACCTGCAGCATCGCGACCGCTGCCGCGAGACACACCAGCATCGTGGTGCGCAGGCCGGCGGCCTTGCCGTGCTCGCCGCGGTTGTAGCCGATCAGGGCGCTCGCGATCAGCGCGCATGCGAAGCGGATGAGCACGTCCGCCACGGTGAGATGAAGGGGCATCGGTGACCGCTCCTTCGGATTCGGGGGGGCCCGGGGATAGCGGAACCCGTATCGCTACAACGAACCGGAACCCCAGAGTTTCCGCGCCGACGCGATGTTGCATGCCGGCCTCGTCACCGGCGGTGAACGCGGAACGTCCGTCAAATCGGCCGGTTAACCCAGCAACTGTTTCTGCAAGCATGCGGAGCGTACGATGCGCAGGCTGTGGCGCGGCTTGGTGCCGATTGCCGGATTGGTTGCATCTGCGACTCTGGTCGCGGCGCAGACGCAGGATCCCGGCCGCGAGCGCACCGTCGAGCCCGCGGGCCAGAGCGGCGCCGCTGCTTCGCACAGCGACGCGGCGAACGACAGGGTGTCGCTCACGCCCGATCAGCGCAACCGGCTCAAGGCCTATTTCGCCCAATCCGGCGCGTCGAGCGGCAATGCGGACAAGCCGGCGTTCACGGTGGCGATCGGCGCGGCCGTGCCGAAACAGATCGAGCTGCGGCCACTCCCCCACGAGCTCGCGACGATCTTGCCGAATTATCGAGGCGATCAGTACGTGCTGGTCGAAGGTCGCATGGTGATCGCGACCGCAGACCGGCGCATCGTCGCCATCATCCCGGATGTGAAAGGCTGAGATGCAATGAAATCCGCGGCTTTCGACATCAAGCGTCATGGCGACGGGTGGGGCGTCGAGCACGACGGCCAGCTCAGCGGCCCGTACGACACCAAGGAAGCGGCGTTCGAATCGGCCGTGCTGCCGGCCTCGAACGCGATCAAGCTCGGCTACGCCGTATCCATCACGGTGGCCGCGAGCGAGGGTCACGAGCCGGCGCTCGGGGCCAGGTGATACCATCAAACGACAACACGACAGGCAGATCCCCCAGGAGGAAATCATGGCCAAGGACAAGACGCTGAGCGATCTCTTTCACGACACGCTCAAGGACATCTATTTCGCCGAGAAGAAGATACTCACCGCACTGCCGAAGATGGCCAAGGCGTCGCAAACCGATGAGCTCAAGGAGGCCTTTGAAAAGCACGAGGCCCAGACCGAGGAGCATGTCAAACGACTCGATCAGGTGTTCGAGGCGATCGGGCACAAGCCGCAAGGCAAGACCTGCCAGGCCATCATGGGCATCATCGAGGAAGGGCAGGAGGTGATGAAGGAGTACAAGGGCAAGGCGGCGCTCGATGCCGGACTACTCGCCGCCGCCCAGGCGGTCGAGCATTACGAGATTTCGCGCTACGGCACGCTCAAGACCTGGGCGGAGGAGCTCGGGTTCGACGAAGCGGCCGATCTGCTCGGCGAGACCCTCGCGGAAGAAAAAGAGACCGACGAGACGCTGACCAAGATCGCCGAATCCCAGGTGAACAAATTCGCCGAGGCAGCCTGACGAGGAGCGCAAGAGGAGGGCCAGAGGAGAACCATGAGCAGATCGTCGGGATCGAAGCGTTCGTTTGCGCGCGAGGCGGAACGGACCGCGGAGGAGGAGCGCGCCGTTCAGCGGCAGGTCGAGCGCGCCGACGCGAACCGCGAGAAGGGAGGCGGCCAATCGCAATCGGGCGCCACGCAGGTGGGCGCGCGGCGCTACCCGGAGTCCTTTCCGGCGCAGCACCAGGAGAAGCCCGGCCACGAGGCGGCGCTGGAGAGCGCGCCGATGTACGAGGCGCCCGCCTATCTCGGCTCGGAGAAGCTGCGCGACAAGGTGGCGCTGATCACGGGCGGAGATTCCGGCATCGGCCGCGCCGTCGCGGTGCTCTATGCGCGCGAGGGCGCTGATGTCGTGGTCGCTTACCTCGACGAGCACGACGACGCCGCACAGACCAAGCGCGCCGTCGAAGCCGAAGGCCGACGCTGCGTCACCATTGCGGGCGACGTCGCCGATCCGCGGTTCTGCGAGGCGGCCGTGCGCGAGACGATCGACAAGTTCGGCCGCATCGACATTCTGGTCAACAATGCTGCCTTCCAGGAGCACGTGCAAGCTTTCGAGGACCTCACCGAGGAGCATTTCGACCGCACGCTCAAGACCAACCTCTACGGCTATTTCCACATGGCGAAGGCGGCAGTCCCGCATCTGCGTCCGGGCAGCGCCATCGTGATGACCGGCTCGGTCACCGGCATCGCCGGGAACAAGAGCCTGCTCGACTATTCGATGACCAAGGGCGGCATTCACGCTTTTGCGCGCTCGCTCGCCGCGAGCCTGATCGAGCGCGGCATCCGCGTGAACGTGGTTGCGCCTGGGCCGGTATGGACGCCGCTCAACCCGGCGGATCGGCCCGCGGAAGACGTCGCCGAGTTCGGCGCGCACACCCCGATGAAGCGCGCAGCGCAGCCCGAGGAGATCGCGCCGGCTTTCGTGTTTCTCGCGGCTCCGAGCTGCTCGAGCTACATCACGGGCGAGATACTGCCGATCGTCGGCGGCTACTCCGGCGGGTAAGATACCTTCGCCAACGAAAGCCCAAACGAAAAAGGAGCGGCCCGTCGGGTGCGGCGGGCCGCTCTGCTCGGAAATCGGGCCGTGTCGATCAGCAGCCCGAGCCGAGCGTCGTGTTGCCGCTACCGCTCACGCTGCCCTGGCCGCTCGTCGAGGGCGTCGTTTGCGTGGTGCCGCCCGTCGGGTTGCTGCCCGTCGTCGTCCCGCCGAGCCCCGTCGTGGCGCTGCCGCTGCCGGTAGTCCCGACCGATCCTGGCCCACATGGGCGATTGAGCGTGTTGTTGTTCAGGCCGTTGGTGCTGGTGCCGCCGTTCACGCCCGATCCGCCGGGCGTCGCACCCGGCGTCGTGCCCGGCGACGTGGGGCTGTTGGGCGCAGCGCCGGTCGTGCCCGGGGCGGCACCCGTCGTCCCGGATGACATGCCGCCGCTGGTTCCAGCCGTGCCGCCGGCGCCGCCGGCACCGCCTGCACCACCACCGCCGCCACCGCCGGCGGCCTGCGCAATTCCGAGCCCGACGGCCGATGAAAGCAACGTTGCGGCGAGTGCCGCGCGCAACAGAGATGATCGCATGTGGATGACTCCTGTTTCGAGTGACTATTGCTGTCGTCGCAAGGCCAACGCATGCCGAGGGCGAGTGTTTCCAAACCGGCGGCACATCGGAAGCAAAATACGCCGAGTCGGTCACGCTCGGCCGAGAGCCGCGCCGAAGTCGCGCCGCGCGACCCTCGCGGAATCGCCCTTCAGGACGTCACAGCGCGTCTCCTCGCCGCTGCGCCAGAAATGAAGATCGAAAGTCTGGTCGCCGACGTGCAAATCCACGAGACGGAGATCGGCAAGCCAGTCGGGCAGTGCCGGATCGACGTAGAGCATGCGGTGACGTGCGTCCGCCTGCAGCCCGAGCATCGATTGCAGCAGCGCGAAGATCGATCCCGCCGCCCAGGCCTGCGGCACGTTGGCGCCGAGATATTGCACCGGAAAGCTGATCGCCTCGCGCTGCATACCGGCATAAAGCTCGGGCAAGCGGTTGAGCATGAAGAAGCCTCCCGCGGCGGCGACGTCGCGGGCGATCCGCGCAGCTTGCGCGGCGTAACCGTAGCGCTTGAAGCCGAGCGCGATCAGGCCATTGTCGTGCGGCCAGACCGAGCCATTGTGATAGGAGTTGGGATTGAAGGACGGATGCTCGGACGACAGCGTGCGGATGCCCCAGCCGCTGTTCATGTCGGGCCGCATCAGCCGATCGACGACGCGTCGCGCGCGATCTGCGGGGACGATGCCCGACCACAGGCAATGGCCGGGATTGGAGACGATGCTCATGACCTGCTTCTTCTCGGCATCGAGCGCAAAGGCATAGAACGCCGTATCCTCGTCCCAGAATGCATCGTTGAATCGTACGAACAGGCGCGCCGCCTTGTCGCGCAGCGAAACCGCACGCCTGGCGTCGCCGAAAGATTCGTAGATGTCGGCCATGCGCCGCCAGGCGTCGTAGACGTAGCCCTGGAGCTCGCATAGCGCGATCGGCGCTTTGACCGGTGAGCCGTCGGGACGGACGAGCGCGTCGTGCGCATCCTTCCATCCCTGGTTGGCGAGGCCGGCGGACGAACGGGTGATGTATTCCTGAAAGCCGTCACCATCGAGGTCGCCGTAGCGGTCGATCCAATCGAGGCAGCGCCCGGCCGCTGGGAGGTGCCGGCGCACGAGGTCGTCGTCGCCCGTCCAGCACCACGCCGTATGCAGCGCGATCAAATAGAGCGGCGTCGCGTCGGCGGAGCCGTAGTAGGGCGTGTGCGGAATGAGCCCCAGGGTCGCGAGCTCGCCGAGGCGGAGCTCGTGCGGAATCTTGCCGGGCTGCGCATCGCGATAGTCGTCCGGCTCGCTCGCCTGCCAGGCCGCGAGGGTCGCGAGCGCGGCACGTGCAAATCCCGAATGGACGTAAATGGTCTGCAACGAGGTGATCAGGCTGTCGCGGCCGAACAGGGCAATGAACCAGGGAAGCCCGCCCGCCGGAAGGATCAGGTCCTCGTGCTCGTCGCCATGTCCATCAATGTGCTTGGACGCCATCGGGAGCCGCAATGCCGCCAAGTCCTCGATGCCCTGGCGGAAAAGACGACGGATCGATTCGTTGCCGGTGTCGATCTGCAGAACCTGGGCGCGCCATGCGGCAAGCCGCTTGCCCGCCGCCGACAAGCCCCTGTCGTGGTCTTGCGGATTGTCGCCGTCGCGCGGGGCGAGCCACCGCTCGTTGCCATCGGAGAGATCATAGGCGAGACATGCGCGCCAGGCGCCGCGCGGCGCGATCTCGAGCTGGAAGCTGATCCTGCCATTGGCGTACACGGCGGGACAGTCGCTCTTGTACACGGTGATCGTCACGTCGCGGCGAAACTGACGATTGCGGTAGGTGGTGTCGAGGCGTTGACGGCAAGCCGACCAGTTGGTCACGATGCGGCCGCGTCGAACGATATGGGCCGCCTTGACCTCGAAGATGTCGGCGAAATCGCAACGCACCGAAATTTCCAGGTTGAAACGGACCGTGTTGCTGCCGTAGTTGGCGAGCGCGATCGACTCGTGCATGCCCTCGTCGACATGACGGGTCAGAACGAGGCCGAGCGCTTTCTCGGGCACACATCCCTCTTCGGTCATGAAAGCCCGATTGGTCAGGTAACAGCGGATCGTGAAAGTCGTCGGCGTGGCGCCGTTGAGGAGGTCCCACGTTTCGCCGTTGGCATGAATGGTCCAATTGCTGATGACGCGCGTGTCACGAAAATAGAGGCCGGCCGGACTCGGCCAGATCATCTGCCCGTCGGGCTCGCACACCAGCACCGTGTGACCCTGGTGGACCGCAAGGCGCGGGGGCCCGACCTTGACCTCGAGATGCGTACGCGGCGCGGTCTCGCGACCTAACGTCGCGCCGGAGGAATCCGCGGAGACGCTCAGCTTTGACATTTGCGTGGCAACGTTTCGCCGCAGGCGCCGTTCCGCCATCGACGCGCGCGCCGGATCCGCGACGAGCGAAGGCAAACTGCGGGGCTGGCGTGGCGCGCAACGTGCCGGAGCGCAATGATTTGTTCGTGTCGCCGCGATGAAAGCGCTGCAGCTTCTCATGTGCTGCAAGCCGCGCAAAGTCAGAAACGTGACTCCTGTGGCTCGTGCCTTCCGGCGGAACCGCAGTCGGAACAAACCCGATTGCGGTCGAGTTAAGCGAATACGGTTCACACCCGGGTTCCAAATCAATACGCGGCGAGGAGGCGCATGGGTGGCTATCTTCACGCCACGCGCGAACATGTTCATGAACGCCGCGCTCATCGGTGCGGCATTCGTCGGCGCCTGTCTGCTGCTCGCAATCTGGGTCGTTCCGGTGATTGGCTACAACACGCAAGAGCGATTTGCTCCGCAGCAGCCGATTCCATTCAGCCATAAGCACCACGTCAGTGGTCTCGGAATCGACTGCCGCTACTGCCACACGATGGTGGAGAAGTCCTCGGACGCCGGCATGCCCTCGACGGCGATCTGCATGACGTGTCACTCGCAAGTGTGGACGAATGCCGCGATGCTCGCCCCCGACCGCGAGAGCCTCGCCAAGGACATCCCGCTGCGCTGGACGCGCGTCTACACCCTGCCCGATTACGTCTATTTCGATCACAGCATCCATGTCGCCAAGGGTGTCGGCTGCACGGAATGCCACGGCCCGATCGGCGACATGGATCTGACCTGGAAAGCCGGCACGCTCTACATGAGCTGGTGCCTGTCATGCCACCGTGATCCGGCACCGCACCTGCGCCCGCGCGATCAGGTCACCAATCCGCATTGGCATCGTGCGCCCACGACCCCGTCGGGCGAGACCCTGATGGCGCAGTATCACGTCCACACCAAAGACCTGACCGATTGCGGAATATGCCACCGATGACCGCAGGCCTGACATCAGGGCGCGCATATTGGCGCAATCTCGAGGAATTGGCGGAGAGCGCCGAATTCGGCGCGATCGTCCGCCGCGAGATCCCGCGCTTTGCCGACATCGTCGAAACGTTCGATCGCCGGCGGTTTCTCCAGCTGATGGCCGCCTCGATGGCGCTCGGCGGCCTGTCGGCGTGCGGGCCGGAGCCTGATCCACGCCAGCTACTCCCCTATGTGCAGGAGCCCGACAACATCATTCCGGGCCGCAATCGCTATTACGCGAGCGCGCTCACCGAGGAAGGCTACGCGACCGGCGTCCTGGTCGCCCACCAGATGGCGCGACCGATCAAGGTCGAGGGAAATCCGGACCATCCGGCGAGCCTCGGCGCCGCGAGCGCGATCATGCAGGCAAGCATTCTCGAGCTCTACGATCCGCGCCGCGCTCAGGTCGCCGTCGGCAACGGTGAGATCTCGACCTGGGAGGCCTTCGTCGCCGCCCTGCACGACCGGCGCAATGCGCTGACGGCGCGCAAGGGCGAGGGGCTGCGTGTCCTGACCGGCGCCACCACGTCGCCCTCACTCACGGCGCAGATCGCGAGCCTGCAACAGCAATTTCCCGGGATGCGCTGGCACCAGTGGGAGCCGCTCCATCGCGACAACGAGCGCGCCGCCGCAACGAGCAGCTTCGGACGGCCGGTGGAGCGAACCTTCGACCTCGGCGCCGCCGACCGCATTTTTGCGATCGAAAGCGATCTGATCTCCGCGACGCCTGGCTGGCTTGCCTATGCGCGCGCCTTCGCGGCCGCGCGCCGGCCGACCGAGACCGGCGGCAAGATGAGCCGCGTCTATGCGATCGAGACGACCCCGACCTTGCTCGGCGCCAAGGCCGATCATCGTGTGGCGATGCGGCCCGACGATTTGCAGGCGTCCTTGCGCTTCCTCGCCGGCCTGCTCGGCGCCGGACCGCAGGAATGGTCGCAAGCGCAAAATGCGCACGGCACGTGGCTGAAGGCGGCGGCCGATGACCTTGCGCAGCACAAGGGCGGCGCGCTGGTGCATGCCGGCCGGGAGCAGCCGGCCGAGATCCATGTTCTCGCCGATGCGATCAATGATGCGCTCGGCGCCTTCGGCAAGACGGTGCGCCTGACGGCTCCGATCGATGCCTCGCGCGACGCCAAAGGCCAATCGCTGTCCGACCTCGCCTCCGACATGAAGGCCGGCAAGGTCGATACGCTGCTGATCTTCGACTGCAATCCCGTCTATGACGCGCCGGCCGACCTCGACTTCGCTGGGGCGCTGCGCCGCGTGCCGTTCTCGGCCTGCCTTGCGCTCTATGACGACGAGACCGCGGGCGCGTGCACGTGGCGCCTTCCGGCCACGCACGAGTACGAAGCCTGGGGAGACGTACGCGCGTTCGACGGCACGGTCACGATCCAGCAGCCGCAGGTGCGTCCGCTCTATGGTGGTCATTCGCCGCAGCAGGTGCTGGCGGTGCTGCAGGGGAAGTCGGCGGCGAGCGACTACGCGTTGTTGCGCGAATATTGGCGACAACGGGCGCAGCAGGAGAACCGCGGCGATTTCGAGTCGTTCTGGCACGAGGCCGTGCGCGTCGGCACCGTCGCCAACACGGCCGAAGCGGCTTTGACATTGGCGCCGCGCCGCAATGCCGTCACCGGTTTGGCCGCACCGACCGATCGCGCCGCGAATGCGATCGTGGCCCTGTTCAGGCCCGACGAGGGCGCCCGGGATGGCCGTTACGCCGACAATCCGTGGCTGCTGGAAATGCCCCGCACCTTCACGCGGCTGACATGGGACAACGCGGCGCTCGTGGCGCCCGCGACTGCCAAGCGGCTCGGCGTCGATACGCACGACGTCGTCGAGATCGCCATCGACAATGCGAAGGTGAAGGCGCCGGTCTTCGTGCTGCCCGGCCAGGCGCCCGATTGCGTCACCTTGCCGCTCGGTTTCGGTCGTTCCGCGGGCGGGCTCGGCACCGGCGTTGGCTTCGATGCCTATCGGCTTCGTCAGGCCGCCGCGCCGTGGGTGGCGCAAATCAGCTCGGTCGCCAAGTCCGGCGACGTCCAACGGCTGGCGACCACGCAGGCCCAGGATCGCGTGCTCGGCCGCGACCTCATCCGCGAGGCGACGCTCGATCAGTTCAACAAGGACCCGGGCTCGATCGCCAAGAAGGAGGAGCCGGCGTCACTTTATCCGCCGTTCGACTATTCGGGTCGTGCCTGGGCGATGGCGATCGACCTCAACTCCTGCATCGGCTGCCAGGCTTGCACGATCGCGTGCCAGGCGGAGAACAATGTCCCGGTCGTCGGCAAGGACCAGGTGCTCGCCGGCCGCGTGATGCACTGGCTGCGGATCGACCGTTACTACTCGGGCTCGGCCGAGGCGCCCGACATCGCCTTCGAGCCGATGCCGTGCATGCATTGCGAGAATGCGCCCTGTGAGGTCGTCTGCCCGGTACACGCGACCGTGCACGACCACGAGGGCCTCAATCTGATGGTCTACAATCGCTGCGTCGGCACCCGCTTCTGCTCGAACAATTGCCCCTACAAGGTCCGCCGTTTCAACTTCTTCTCCTACACGTCGCAGAACGACCGACCCGCCGAGTCATGGAATCCGCAGGTGACGGTGCGCGACCGCGGCGTCATGGAGAAATGCACCTATTGCATCCAGCGCATCCGCACGACCCAGATCGCCGCCGAGCGGGACGAGCGGCCGCTGCGCGACGGCGACGTGGTCACCGCCTGCCAGCAGAGCTGTCCCACGCAAGCGATCATCTTCGGCGACCGCAACGACCGCGACAGTGCGGTCGCCAAGCGCAAGGCGACGCCGACCGACTACGTGCTCCTCGACGAGCTCAATACGCGTCCGCGCACGAGCTACGGCGCGCTCGTGCGCAACCCCAACCCCGCGATCAAGAGCAATCAGTCGTGAGGGGCAGGGACAGACCAGGGAACAGCTGACGTGACGGCACTGCCGACCGAATTCGCACCCGACGCCCCGGTTGTCGCGCCCGACGTCACCATGACGTCGTTGAGCGAGAGGGTGAGCGATCGCGTGCTCCTCCCGCGCGCGCCGCTGTGGTGGTGGGTCGGCTTTTCGATCTCGTTCCTGCTGCTGGTCGTGCTGCTCGTCCAGATGGCGTGGCTGTTCGTCTTCGGCATCGGCGTATGGGGCGTCGAAATCCCGGTCGCGTGGGGGTTTGCTCTCGTTGAATATGTCTGGTGGATCGCGATTGCGAGCGGGGGCACCATCGTCTCGGCGCTGTTCTTCCTCACCCGCTCGCCGTGGCGCTCGGCCACCAACCGCATCGCCGAAAGCATGCTGCTGTCGGCCGCACCGTGCGCCGGGCTGATGCCGATCATGCACCTCGGCCGGCCGGGATTGTTCTACTGGCTTTTCCCGTACTCGACCGTGATGGGAGTGTGGCCGCAGGCGCGCAGCCCGCTGTGGTGGGATTTCATCTGCCTGCTCTGCTACATCCTGATGTCGTTGATGTATTACTACGTCGGCATCCTGCCGGACCTCGCGACCGTGCGTGATCTCGCGCAGACCAGGATCAAGCGCATCGCGTACGGCATTCTCGCGCTCGGCTGGCGCGGCTCCGCGTCCGAATGGCAGAACCAGCGCATCGTCTACGCGATCATGTCGGCGATCATGGCGCCGATGGTGATCTCGGTGCACAGCGTCGTCGGCCTCGACTTCGCGGGCGGGCTCACCCCCGGATGGCACGATACCCAGTTTCCGCCCTACTTCTTCTTCGGCGCCGTCGTCTCCGGCACCGCCGTGATCATGATGCTCACGATCCTGGTGCAGTGGGGCTACGGCCTGCATGGCGTGCTCACCGACTATCACCTCAATGCGCTCGCCAAGGTCATGCTGGTCGGCAGCCTGCTGCTCGCCTACGCCTACGTCTGGGAATCGTTCGGCCCGCTCTATAGTGGGCACGCCGCCGAGAAGACCGAGCTCTACCAGCGGATTTTCGGATTCACGTCACCGGCGTTCTGGTCGGAGAAGATTCTGACCGTCGTCGTTCCCCAGCTTCTCTGGTTCCCGGCGGTCCGGCGCAGCAAGCTGCTGCTCGTGCTGATCTCGGCCGGGATCGTGCTCGGCATGTGGCAAGAGCGTTATGTCTTCGTGATCTCCAGCCTCGCGCACAATTACATGCCGTCGTACTGGGGCCAGTTCTTTCCGACGCTGTGGGACTGGGCCGCGCTCGCCGGCACGATCGGGCTTTTTCTCACGATGTTCTTCCTCTTTCTGCGCTTTGCCCCGATCGTCTCGCTGGCCGAGGTGCGCGAGATCGTCGCCGAGGAGAAGCCGCGATGACGGATCTCTTCGGTGTCATCGGAATGTTCGACACGCCCGCGGCCGTCAAGGACGCGGCGGTCCGTCTGCGCGAGCGGGGATTTCGGGCGTTCGAGGCCTACACGCCGTATCCGGTCGAAGGCTTGGACGAGATCGTTCATCCGGGGCGCAGGCTTTTCCTGCCGCTGTTGATCTTCGCCGGCGCGATCCTCGGGGCGGCCGGCGGCTATTGGATCCAGTACTGGGATGAGGCGGTGAACTATCCGCTGATCGTCGGTGGGCGGCCCTATAATAGCTGGCCGGCCTTCATCGTCTCGACCTTCGAGATCATGGTGCTGATGGCGGTGACCGCGGGGTTTTTCGGGCTGATCGCCAAATCCCGTCTGACGCGGCTCTACCATCCGATCTTCGCCGCCAGCGGGTTCGAGCGCGCCTCGCGCGACCGCTTCTTCATCTGCGTCGAGAAGCGCGATCCGCGTTTCGACGCGGCGTCGATCCGCGATGTCCTCCACGAGCTCGGCGCCCAAGACATCCAAGAGATCGCGGGGGCGCCGGCGTGACGCGCAGCTCGACCATCGCGCTCCTGGGCGTGACGCTGGGCCTGACACTGACGCTGGCGGCTTGCGACAACATGGCCAATGAGCCCAAGCGCAATCCGTACGAATTGCCGTATGGCGCGCAAGCCGACAACTGGCCGGCCCAGCCGGTGGCGAACACGGTCGCGCGCGATGATGCCGCCAAGCCGCCTTCGCCGCCGCCGCTCACCCTGGCATTGCTCGAGCGTGGCCGACAGCGCTTCGACATCAACTGCTCGCCATGCCACGGCCGCGCCGGGGACGGCAACGGCATGATCGTCCAGCGCGGCTTCCCGCGGCCGCCGTCGTATTACATCGACCGCCTGCGCAACGTGCCGACTCAGCACTTCTACGACGTGATCACCCATGGCTACGGGATCATGTATTCCTACGCCGATCGCGTCGAGCCCGCCGACCGCTGGGCGATCTCGGCCTATATCCGCGCCCTGCAGGCGAGCGCCAATGTGTCCGTCTCCGCGCTGTCGGCCGACCAGCGGCGGGATTTGCCGGGGGGCTCGCCGTGAGACGCCGCGCCAATGGCTTGGCGCTGGTGGCCGTCGTGCTCGCGGTGGTCGGCGTCATCGGCTGCATCGTCGGCGCGGTCATCGACCTCGCCGCGTTTCAGCGCGCTTGGCTGTGCGCCTACGTCTTCTGGCTGGGCGTGCCGCTCGCCGGCGTGACGCTGGTTCTCGTGCACGATCTCAGCGGGGGCGAGTGGATGGAAACGGCGCGTCCGGTGCTCGGCGCCGCCATCGCCACCATGCCGCTCGCGACGCTCGCCGGCATCCCCGCATGGGTCGGGCTGCATTCACTCTACGCGTGGACGCATGCCGGATCCGGTCTGCCCAATCTCGCCTACCTCAACCCCGGATTCTTCTTCATTCGCTATGCGATTTGCCTCGTCCTATGGAACCTGCTCGCCGCATTTGCGCTGTGGGCCCCGCGCGCAGGCTCGCTGCCGATTGCACCGTCGCTCTCCTGGATCAGCGGCATCGGCCTCGCGGCCCTGGCGTTGTCGGCGAGCTTTGCCGCGATCGACTGGATTCTCTCCCTCGCGCCGACCTTCTGGTCGTCCGCCTTCCCCTATGCGCAGACCGCGAGCTGGTTCAACACCGGCATGGCGCTCGTCGTCATGTGCGTCGCGCTCGTCGGCTGGCCGATCGGCGCACGGCGCGACCACACGGCGGATCATATGGCCGATCTCGCCCGCATCCTGCTCGCGACCACGATCTTCTGGGCCTATGTCGAGTTCATCCAGTTCCTGATCATCTGGGAAGAAAACCTCAAGACCGAGATCCCCTGGTACCTCACCCACCTGCACTCGCCTTGGCATCCCGCGCTCGACGTGTCGGTCGCGCTCGGCTTCGTCATTCCCTTCGTCGTCCTGCTGTGGGCGCCGCCCAAGCGAAGTCGCGCGATCGTCGCGGCGATCGCGGCCGCTATCGTGGCGAGCCGTCTCGCCAACACGTGGTGGCTGATCATGCCGGAATTCAAGGACGGCACGCCGTTCTGGCTCGACGTCGCGGCCGTGCTGGCGCTCGGCGGCGCCATGGTGATGCTGTTCGCCTTTGCGCTGCGCCACGCGCGCCGCCTCGCGCCCGGCCGCCGCATGATCTGGAGCGTGGATCATGGCTGAGCCGGTGCGCGAGAATCCCGGGATCGCCTACGAGCCGACCGACTGGCCGCTCAAGCCGCTCGTCCCGATCGCCCTCGGCCTGCTGGCGCTGCTCGTGATCTCGGCCTTCGTGCTGATCCTCGCCTATCCGCACACCACATCCGACGTCACCCGCAAGCTCACCATCAACCCACCCGGTCCGCGCCTGCAGACGGACGAGGGGCGCAATCTGCAGCAATTCCGCGCCGCGGAGGAGAAGCGCCTCAATACGTACTACTGGATCGACGAACAGAAGGGCATCGTCCACGTCCCGATCGAGCAGGCGATGAAACAGCTCGTGACAACCGGTATCCCCGATTTTCCCAGAGCGAACCCATGACGCGGACCGCTGGCAACCACATCGGGCGCATGGGGATGCTCGCCGGCAGCATCGGCCTCGGCATGCTGGTATCGGCCGCGTCGCTGCAGGCGGCCGCCGCGGATGACGATCTTGATCTCGCCTTCCGGCCGCACCCGGGGGAGCGTTTGCCGTTGGCCACGCGGCTCGTCGATCAGCAGGGCCGCGCCGTCATGCTCGGCGACTTTTTCGGCAAGTCGCCCGTGATCCTCGTGCTCGATTACCTGCGCTGCACATCGTTGTGCGGCCTGACCCTGCACAACCTCGTCGTGGATGCTCTCGCGCGCCTGCCGCTGGTGCCGGGCCGCGACTATCAGCTCGTGACGATCAGCATCGATCCACGCGATACGCCGGCCGATGCCGCGGCCGCGCAAGCGAAATATGTCGACCTGCTCGATCGCCGAGAACCGGCAGTCGCGGCCGGGCAGGGGCTGCACTTCCTCACCGCGCCATCAGCCGATGCTGCGCGCGCCGTCGCCGACGCGGTCGGCTTCCCTTATCGCTACGACAAGCTGATCGACGCCTACATTCACCCGGCCGGCTTCGTCCTCGTCTCGCCCAAGGGCCGGATCAGCCGCTACGTCGAGGGCGTTGCGATCTCGCCGCAGGAGCTGGTAGCCGCCCTAGGCGATTCCGAAGCGGACAAGTCGATCGGCCCGCTGACGCGCCTCTTGCTCATCTGCCACCAGCAGCTCGGCCGCATCGGTCGGCTCACGGTTCCGGTTCTCGCGGCCTTCACCATCGCCAATCTTGCGGCGGTGGCGGCCCTCGTCGCGCTGTTCGCCGCCATCTGGCGACGCCGACACGGCTGATGCCGATGTAACGCCATGTACCGATGGATCCCATTCTGGCCCGACACAGCCGCCGTGAACGCGGTGTCGGTCAACGCGCTCTACATCGCCGAGCTCGTCGTCGCGGGGCTGATCACCGCGACCGTCGTGATCATGATCTTGACGTTCGGCGTCCGCTATCGCCGCGGCAGCGACGCCTCCCGCGCCAACCTGGTGCAGAAGACCTGGCACTTCGAGGTCGCCTGGACGGTGGCGACGCTGGTGGCGTTCCTGGTCCTCTTCGTCTGGGGCGCCGTGATCTACATCTGGCTGTTTCAGCCGCCGCGCGCCGACGAGGAGGTCTACGTCGTCGGCAAGCGCTGGATGTGGAAGGTCGAGCATCCCGGCGGCCAGCGCGAGATCGACGCGTTGCACGTCCCGGTCGACAAGGCCATCAGGGTCGTGATGGCGTCGGAGGATGTCATTCACAGCTTCTTCGTCCCGGCCTTCCGCATCAAGCACGACGTCGTGCCCGGCACCCTCGAGACGATCTGGTTCAAGGCCAACAAGACCGGCATCTTCCGCCTCGAGTGCACGCAGTATTGCGGCCTCCAGCACGCCACCATGCAGGGCGAGGTCGTGGTGATGTCGGCACCGGACTATGCGCGCTGGCTCACCGAGCAGGGCACGAACGAGTCGCTCGCCCAGCAGGGCGCCGAGGTCTTCCGCGCGCACGGCTGCAGCGGCTGTCATGACCAGGGCAGCACCGTGCATGCTCCGTCGCTCGCCGGGCTCTACGGCACTTACGTGCATATGCAGGACGGCACCGTGCGGCTCGCCGACGAGGCCTATATCCGCGACTGCATCCTCAATCCGCGGTCGTTCACGGTCGCGGGCTATCCGCCGGTGATGCCCGACTTCGCCGGCCAGCTCGGCGAGGACGACGTCTTGAAGCTCGTCGCCTACATCAAGTCCATCGGCAGCAAACGCGAGTCCGCCAGATGAGCACCACCACAGTCGAGCGCGCGGCCGCCGGCGAGCCGTCCGGGGCCGAGCCGAGCTACCTGACGGCGGAGAACTCCGTCGCCGGCTGGCTGCTCACACGCGACCACAAGCGCATTGCGCTTCTGTTCTTCTTCTCCATCACCTTCTTCTTCTTCGTCGGCGGCTTCGCGGCGACCATGATGCGGCTCAATCTCGCGACGCCCGAGGGGCTGCTGCAGCCTGCGGTCTACAACCGCATGTTCACCATGCACGGCATCATCATGGTGTGGTTCTTCCTCATTCCCTCGATCCCGACCACCTTCGGCAATTTCTTCATCCCACTGATGATCGGTGCGCGCGATCTCGCTTTTCCGCGGGTCAATCTCTTGAGCTGGTACGTGTTCAACCTGTCCGGCCTCGTGGTGCTCTACTCGCTGATCATGGGCGGCGCCGATACGGGCTGGACCTTCTACACGCCGCTGTCGACGACGTTCGCCAACGGCTACGTATTCGCCGCAGCGCTCGCCGTCTTCATCAACGGCTTCTCGTCGATCATGACATCGCTCAATTTCATCGTCACGATCCATCGCCTGCGCGCGCCGGGCATGACCTGGCTGCGCCTGCCGCTGTTCGTCTGGGGCATCTACTCGGTGAGCGTGGTCATGCTCACCGCCACGCCGGTGCTGGCGATGGACACCTTCCTGCTGGCGGTCGAACGTTTCATCGGCATCGGCCTGTTCGATCCGAACCATGGCGGCGACCCGATCCTGTGGCAGCACATGTTCTGGTTCTACTCGCACCCGGCCGTCTACATCATGATTCTTCCCGCCATGGGCGTCGTCAGCGAGATCATCCCGGCCTACGCGCGCCGGCCGATCTTCGGCTACACCGGCATGATCATGGCGCTGATGGCGATCGCCATCCTGAGCTTCTTCGTGTGGGCCCACCACATGTTCGTTGCCGGCATCTCGGTCTACTCCGGGGTGTTCTTTTCCCTGACGACCTTCTTCGTCGCGGTGCCGTCCGCCATCAAGGTGTTCAACTGGACCGTCAGCCTCCACAAGGGGAGCATCGTGTTCGACGCGCCGATGCTCTATGCGCTCGGCTTCGTTCTTCTCTTCACGGTCGGCGGCGTGACGGGACTGATGCTGGCAACGCTCGCGGTCGACGTCGACGTGCACGGGACTTACTTCGTCATCGCCCATTTCCACTACATCATGGTGGGCGCGACGGTCAGCGCCTATTTCGCCGCCTTGCACTATTGGTGGCCGAAGATGACCGGCCGGATGTATCCGGAGGGCTGGGCGCGGTTCTCCGCGATCCTCACCTATGTGGGGTTCAACCTCACGTTCTTTCCGCAGTTCATCCTCGGCTATCTGGGCATGCCGCGGCGGTCGTACACCTATCCGGCCGAGTGGCAGTCGTGGAACGTGCTCTCGTCCGCCGGCGCCTCGATCCTCGCCATCGCGTACGCGTTGCCGCTCCTTTATCTCGGCTGGTCGCTGTTCTACGGCCGCAAGGCGCCGAGCAATCCCTGGGGCGCGACCGGCCTCGAATGGCTGACGCCGTCGCCCCCGCCCGAGCACAACTTCCCCCGCACGCCGACCGTCGTCCTCGGTCCCTATTCGTATGATCCCGAGCACGACACCTACGTGACCCAGGAAGGCACGACCCATGGTGGAATCCATGGCTGAATCCGTTGCTGACACTTCGGTGCCCGCGCCGGAGGTCCAGTACGCGAACCTCGCGCACCAGGGCGAGACCGCCGAGCTCGGCATCTGGGCCTTCCTGATCAACGAGACGATCTTCTTCGGCGCGTTGATCTTCGCCTACTATTTTTACCGGCTCACCTATCCGCATGAGTTCGCGGCCGCCGCCAAGGACACGGTCCTGTGGTGCGGCACCCTCAATCTGGTCATCCTGGTGACGAGCAGCCTGACGATCGTGCTCGGTATCAATGCCGCCGCCCGGGATGCGCGGCGCGACATGGTGCGCTGGCTCGTCATCACTTGCGCGCTCGGCTTCGCGTTCCTGTGCGTCAAGGGCTTCGAGTACTACCTGGACTTCATGAGCCATTCGGTGCCGGTCGTCGATTATGAGGTCAAACCGGGGGAGGGATCGGCCGGCGAGCTGTTCTGGGTGTTCTACTGGGTCGCGACCGGCCTGCACGCCTTCCACCTCATCACCGGCATCGGCCTCGTCCTCTACATGCTGCTGTGGAGGATCCGGCGCCGCGAGATCACGTCGGCCTATTACACGCCGCTGGAGGTCGTCGGCATCTACTGGAGCTTCGTCGACGTCGTCTGGCTCTTTCTCTATCCCTGCATCTATCTCGTGGGGCGCTCATGACCATCGATATCGACCCGCGAAGCGCAAGGCCGCGGCCCTTCGTCGTCGCCTGGGTGCTCCTGCTGGTGCTTGCGGGTGTGAGCCTGCTGACTGCCTTCCTCGGCCTCGGCCGCTGGGCGCCGGTCATTCAGTTCGGCATCGCCGCCATCCAGGTCGCCCTCGTGTTCATTCTGTTCATGCGGCTGAAGGGACCGCCGACGCTGAAATGGGTATTCGCCGCCAGCGGCTTCTTCTGGCTGCTGTTTCTCTACGGATTGAGCATGACGGACTACGCGACCCGGCACGGCTGGCCGAGCCCCAGCGTCAGCATTCAATCCGAGTCACCGCCACGGTAGGCCGGGGCAAATCGCCGAATGAATTCCCGCCTGCGCCGGCGGGGGCGCGGCGATTTTCGCCCCCACGAAACATATGTTTTGACGAGGGCGGCATCCGAGCGGTCGCGGGTTGAAAAAGAATCACTCGCCGCACATCTTTAGGCGATACGACCCTTCGCCAACGGCTTCGGAGCCTGAAGGATTTCGGAATCAGCGCCGCGCCTGACGCCGCCGACGGCGCGCTCGGGGCCACGGCGCCCTGGCCGCGCACGACTGCACTGAACATGTCGAGTGTACCCATGAACGCACCTGTCGCCTTCCAGTCGCGCGCGCTCGAAGCGGGGCTGACGGCGCCGCTGCTGCGCGACGTGGTGCAGCGCTTTTACGCCAAGGTGCGCGAGGACGAGATCCTCGGCCCGATCTTCGAGGCGGCGATCGGCGCGGACTGGGACGCGCATATGGAGCGCATCAACCGCTTCTGGCTCACCGCCACCCGGCTCGAGCGCAGCTACGAGGGCGGCACGTTCATGCGCGCGCACCTCAAGCACCGGTCGATCCGGGCGGAGCACATTCCGCGCTGGCTGAGGCTGTTCGAGGAAACGCTGGCCGAGCGCTGCTCGCCCCCGCAGGCTGCCGCCTTGCTCGACATCGCGGTGCGGATGGCCGAGAACGTCAGGATCGGCCTTGGCCGGCGCGAGCACTGGGAGCGGATGGGATATATCTGACGATGGCCTTGCGTGGGCACGAATAGGCAGCCCCCGCGCGGTGTTCATCCAAATAGGCCGAAGACGACCGGGAGAGATCCATGCGCCCGACGCACATTATATACGCCGCGGTCATGCTGCTCGTCCCGTGCACCGCGAGCCACGCGCAATCGGCCTATGACTACCCCTGGTGCGCCGTCTACGGCGATTCCGATGGCCCCGGCAGCACGAGCTGCTACTACGCGACGCGCGAGCAGTGCCTGCGGACGCTGAGCGGCATCGGCGGCACCTGCATACGCAGCCCCTTCTACGGCCACGGCCCGCGCAACGAGCGCTCACCCCCGCGGGGTAGGCGGGATTATTGAAGGGCCACCCTACGCGAGCTGTGCGTCGCCGAGTAGCCCTACGAGCCGCTTGCTGATCAGTCGCTCCGCCGCGTGCATGATGCGGTCGATCAGCTCCTTGACGGACGGAATGTCCTCGATCAGCCCGACCACCATCCCGCAGCTCCACACGCCTGCGTCCATGTCGCCCTCGGTCATGATCCGCGGATAGACGCCCGCGACCTCCTCGCGGATGTCGTCGAACTTCACGGCCGAGCCCTTCGCCCGCTCGATCGCCATCACCCGCTCGGTCGCCGCGTTGTTGAGCACGCGCTCGGTGTTGCGCAGCGTCCGCATGATCAGCCGCGTGTCGAGCTCTGATGCGGCGAGGATCGCCTGCTTCACATTATCATGTACCGGCGCCTCCTTGGTCGCGATGAAGCGCGTGCCCATGTTCATGCCGGACGCGCCCAGCGCCAGCGCCGCGACCAGGCTGCGCGCATCCGCCATGCCGCCCGAGGCGACGAACGGAATCTTCAGCGCATCGGCGGCGCGCGGCAGCAGGATCATGTTCGGCACGTCGTCCTCGCCCGGATGGCCGCCGCATTCGAAGCCGTCGACGCTGACCGCGTCGCAGCCGATCCGCTGGGCGGTCAGCGAGTGGCGCACCGAGGTGCACTTGTGGATCACCTTGATCCCGGCTGCCTTGAGCGCCGGCATGTATTTCTCCGGGCTGCGCCCGGCGGTCTCGACGATCTTGATGCCGCCCTCGACGATCGCGGCGATGTATTCGGGGTAGGGCGGCGAGGCGAGCGAGGGCAGGAACGTGAGGTTAACGCCGAACGGTTGATCCGTCATGTCGCGGCAGCGCGCGATCTCCCTGGCCAGCAGCTCCGGGGTACGCTGCGTCAACCCCGTGATGATGCCGAGCCCGCCCGCATTGGCGACCGCCGCGGCCAGCTCGGCGAAGCCGACATAATGCATGCCCCCCTGGATGATCGGGTGGCGAATGCCGAACAGCTCGGTGATGGCGGTTTTCAAGATCGAAGCTCCGAAAAGTGCAGCGGGCGGCGACGTGCCGGGCAACCTAGCACGGTGCCGGCGCTCCCTCTCCTCCTAAAGGGTCCCTGAAGGGGAAGAAGGGGCGCGAGCACCGAGCAAGCGGCACCTCTCAGCCGCGGCGCCGAGCGGCGCGAAATCCCGGATCTCGAGGAAAATTCATGAATGGCAAAAGCGCTTCTCGCGCCGAGCCCGCGACAGGCTTACATCCGATCGGGGAGCTGGACGACGAAATTGTCGCGGTTGGGCATGCGCACCTGCGGGAGCGTCGCGGCGTCGATCACCTCGTTCGGATGGATCAGCTTGTTCTCCGCCAACGGATATGCGACCAGCGCATAGACCTCATGGTCGGAGAGCGAACGCCGCGAGCCGTTCGGCTCGTTGTTCGGCTTGTCGACGGTGCGCACCACGCCCTTTCTCGAAACGCGACGGACGGCCATAGGGCGGGGTGACGTCGCCCGGCGCGAGACTCCAGGGCGCCTCGACCAAGGGCTCCGCCGCCGCGTCGCTCGCCACACCGGTGCCGCCTGCGCCGATCGCGCCGGCCACCATGATGCCGCGGCCGAGCGGCGCACGGCGATCGAGCAGGCCGTTTCCGGCGACCGCCGGGACCGCGCTGCGGTCCTGTCGTGATTTGCCCAATTTGCCCATGCGGCCTGCTGCCGGAGAACGCTCGACCGCGGCAATCTTCGCGGAGGGCCTTTTTAGCACATCTTCAGACGTGAGCGTGAATGTCGTGAACGCACCGTCACGTCGATGAGCCGCGCCTCACGCGCGCTCGAGCCGCAGCGCCAACCGCAGCGGAATCTCCAGCGCCGGCAGCCCGGCCTCGCTCCACAGTGGCAGCGCCGCCATCATGTGCTCCCTGGCGGGCAGCGACGACGGGCCGGCATCGAACTTCTGCGTCGCATCGAGGATCATCTTCGAGCTCGGCGCGACCTCGCCGCGCGCATCGCGCACGGACGGGTCCATCTGCACCGGCACGTGCACGTCGTCGATGAAGATGGTGTCGCGGCGCGGGCTGAAGCGCGCGTTGAGCGCCCAGTCGACATGGCTCGGGTCGCGAATGTCGACATCGGGGTCGACCACGGTGACGCGCTTGAGCGACGAGATGTCGGCGACGAGCCGTCCGATGTGCTTGGCGTGGCCGGGATGCTGCGGGGTCATCGCGACGAGGCCGTGGGCGAGCAGGCCGCCATAGGTCTCGTCGATGAAGAGATCGCGCACCGCGTGCTCGCCCAACCGGTCGCGCAGGGTGTGCAGCAGCACGCCCGCATTGACCAGGCTCTGGATCGTCGTGCTTTCCGACGGCGGCATCTGGCTCGACAGCCCGTAGAACACCGGGTCCCGGCGGTGCGTGATGGCGTTGATGCGCCCCACCGGGCGCCGCTCGACCAATCCCATGAAGCCCGCGAACTCGCCGAACGGTCCCTCGTCGTCGAGCTCGCCGGGTCGGATCTCGCCTTCGACGATGATTTCCGCCCGCGCCGGCACGACGAGATCGTGCGTGCGGCAGCGCACGATCTCGATCGGCGCCCCCATCAGCGCGCCCGCGAGCTCGATCTCGTCGTCGCCGTAGGGCAGGTTCGCGACCGTCGCCAGATGCACCGCCGGCGGCGCGCCGATCACCCAGGCGATCGGCGCCGTCTTGCCCTTGTCGGTCCAGGTCTTCACGTTGCGGAATCCCTGCCGGCCGGGCGCAAGGTTGATCACCACGCTGTGCCGGTCGCGCACCATGGTGCGATAGACGCCCATGTTTTGCCGCCCGCTGTCGTGGTCGCGCGTCACCACGATGGTCGTGAGATAGGGCGCGCGGTCCTTGCCGGGTGTCCAGGTCACGATCGGCAGGCGATCGAGGTCGGCTTCGTCGCCGGCGAGTGAGATTTCCTGGCACGGTGCGGCGTCGACCACCCTGGGCTTGACCGGCTGCTGCAGCGCCGCCGTCAGCGTCGCGTTGATCGCATCCGGCTCGCATTGCAGCGCCAGCGCGACCGACGCCGTATTGGCGCCGAGCGCCGAGGTCACGACCGGCATCGTCGCGCCGGCAACCTGATCGAATCGCAGCCCGAACCGCTGCTCGATCGGCCGCGCCTGATACATCCATTTGACCAGGCAGCCGATGTCGCGCCCGCGATCGACGCGCTGCGAAATGCGGCGCAGCAGCCCGTGCTGCTCGAGCGCCATGAGATAGCCGCGCATGTCGGGGTGGCTCATCGTGTCTCCTTCGGCGCCGCCCACTGCGTCATGCCCGGCGAATGCCGGGCATCCACGTCTTACTGCTGGTTGCGAACAAAGACGTGGATGACCGGGCCAAGCCCGGCCAAGCCCGGCCAAGCCCGGCCATGACGACGGGATGGCACGAATTCCTATTCTTGGGCAAACGGATTGCTATTATCGGCAAAAGCAAAACTTAGCGTCGGGAGTTGACCATGGAGGGATCCGTCAGATCCAGGGGCGCCGCGAAGGCGGCCCGCGGGAAAAGCCGCGCGCGGCCTGCCGCGAAGCAAGCGCAGGACGGCACCGAAGGTCCGAGCCTGCGCAGCTGGCTCGACCTGCTCGAGCAGCACGGTCAGCTCCGGCACATCACGGCCGAGGTCGATTGGGACGAGGAGATCGCCGGCATCGCCCGGGTCAATCTCGCGCTCGGCGGCCCCGGGCTTCTGTTCGAGGCGATCAAGGGCTATCGCGAAGGCCGTTGCACCAAATTCCTCACCACCTCGCTCGGCAATCGGGCGCAGGTCTGCCTGCTCGCCGGCATCTCGCCCGACACCTCGGACAAAGGCATCGTCCGTCATTTCAAGGACACCTATCGCCGCGCCATCCCGCCCGTGACCGTCGCGGGCGGGCCCGTGAAGCAGAACATCCTGCGCGGCGACGCGATTGACCTCTACGAGTTCCCGGTGCCGAAGTGGCATCATCTCGACGGCGGGCGCTTCATCGACACCTTCTGCGGCGTCGTGACCAAGGATCCCGAGACCGGGCAGACCAATATCGGGCTTTATCGCGGCCAGCTCATCGGCGCGCGCCAGATCGGCAAGCTTTTGGTCCCCACGCAGCACTGGGGCAACCATTTCGCCAAACATCGCGGCGTCATGCAGCCGATGCCGGTCGCGATCGTGCATGGCTGGCACGACGTGCTGCCGTTCTGTGCCGGCAGCCCGTTCCCCAAGGCAGTCAACGAGTACGATATGATGGGCGCCATCCTGGGGCGCCCGGTCGAGCTCGTGCGCTGCGAGACGTCGGATCTCATGGTGCCCGCGAGTGCCGAGCTCGTGGTCGAGGGCACGATCTCGTCCGATCCGGCGACGTTTCGCGAGGAGGGGCCGTTCGCCGAGTATCCCGGCTACGCGGGCGGCGTGCCGTCGCCAAAGCCGGTGCTCGAGGTGAGCTGCATCACGCATCGCGACGATCCTATCCTGCGCGGCACGCTCGAAGGTGCGCGCCCTGGCTTTCCGAGCGAGGACTCGACGCTGTGCGCCTATTCGTGGTCGGCGATCGCGTGGAACATGCTGGAGGACATCGGCGTGGGCGGCGTCACCGACGTGTGGCTGCCGCCGGTGTCGACGGGCACCAACATCGTGGTGCAGATCCAGAAGCGCTACCGCGGCCACGCCCAGCAGGTCGCGACCGCGCTGTGGGGCTCCGGCGCCGGGCAGTGGTTCTTCAAGAACGTGATGGTGGTCGAGGAGGACATCGACATCCGCGATCCGGTCGCGCTCGACTGGGCCTTCGCGTTTCGCGTCAATGCGAGCGAGGGCCAGCTCGTCACCTTCGGCCCGACGTTCGGCTCGGTGCTCGATCCCTCGACGCCGCGCCACCAGGCCGACGCGCGCAAGTACGGCACCGGGCGCTGGACGCGCGTGCTGATCGACGCCACCCGCAACTGGGAGTTCGAGCCCAACCCGGCCTGGGGCGGCCGCCGCTACCCGCCGATCAACGTGCTGCCGGGCGAGCTCGAGGAGAAGATCCGCCGCCGCTGGTACGACTACGGCATCGGCATCGACTATCTCGACGAGAACAAGCGCGAGCTGTTGACCATGCGGGAGATGTCGAAGCGGTTATCGGAAATCTAGCTACAACGTCATGCCCGGCGAAGGCCGGGCATCCACGTATTTCCTTCCGCGCGAAGACGTGGAATGGCCGGGACAAGCCCGGCGATGACGAAACAACAATCGGGGGAGCAGGGGCAACCATGACCGACGACATCTCGGCACGCACGCTGCGCAAGATCGAGCGGCGGCTGATCTATTTCTGCATGCTTCTGTTCATCCTCAACTACGTCGACCGGCTCAATGTCGGCTTCGCGGCGCTGCAGATGAACAAGGATCTCGGCTTCGGCCCGACCGTCTACGGCATCGGCGCCGGCATCTTCTTCTTCGGCTATTTCGTCTTCGAGATCCCGAGTAACCTGATCCTCGAGCGGGTCG
The DNA here is from genome assembly GCA_035293985.1 of Xanthobacteraceae bacterium. GTDB lineage: Bacteria > Pseudomonadota > Alphaproteobacteria > Rhizobiales > Xanthobacteraceae > JAVDCA01. The sequence goes on along the minus strand of DATGLS010000048.1, from coordinate 222,618 downwards.
GCGCGCGCGTCTGGCTCGCTCGCATCGCCATCACGTGGGGCATCATCTCCGCCGCCATGGCATTCGTCCAAGGCGCCACAAGCTTCTATGTGGTGCGCTTCCTGCTCGGCTTCGCCGAGGCCGGGCTCCTGCCCGGCATCATGCTCTATTTCAGCTACTGGTTTCCGATGCGCGAGCGCGCCAAGGCACTCGCGCTGTTCATGACCGCGACCGCGATCTCCAACATCGTCGGCGCGCCGCTGTCGAGCTGGCTCATCGGCTTCGACGGCATCTTCGGCCTGCGCGGCTGGCAGCTGATGTTCGTCATCGAGGGCATCCCGTCGGTGCTGATCGGCATCGCGGCGCTCTTCTACCTGGTCGACCGGCCCGAGCAGGCGGCCTGGCTCGCCGACGACGAGAAGGCCTGGCTGCAGCGCGAGCTCGCCGCCGAGACCGCCGCGAAGGAGCAGGCCTCCGGCCGCATGACGCTGCGGATGGGTCTCACCAATCCGCGCGTCCTGCTGATCACGCTGCTGTGCTTCTTCCTCGTCTCGGGCAATTTCGGCGTCGTCTTCTGGATGCCGCAAATCATCAAGGCGCTCGGCGACCTCAGCATCATGCAGGTCGGCGCGCTGACCATGATCCCGTATGCGGCCGCCGTGGTCGCGATGGTATGGTGGGGCCGCCGCTCCGATCGCACGGGCGACCGCAAGTGGCATCTCGCGATCGCCGCCGTGGTCGGCGCTGCCGGGCTCGCCGTGAGCGCCTTGCCGGGCAACCCGGTGCTCTCCTTCGTCGCGCTGTGCGTCGCCGCCGCCGGCATCTGGAGCATGTTCGGCGTCTTCTGGGCGGTACCGGCCGATTTCCTCAGCGGCACCGCCGCCGCCGGCGGTTTTGCCCTGATCAACAGCTTCGGCACCCTCGGCGGCTTCCTCGGGCCGTTCCTGGTCGGCTTCGTGCGCCAGCACACCGGCAGCTTCACCGGCAGCCTGCTGGTGCTTGCCGGCTTCACCCTGATGGCGGCGGTGATCTCGGCGATGCTGCCGCCCAAGCTGGTGCGGTGAGGGGGCGGTCAAGAAAAAAGCCCCGGCGTGAGCCGGGGCTGTCGCCCGCTGCGAGCACGGGGGGAGGGGGGAATGACGCAGCGGACACGTGGACAACGTGGCATTCGGCGAATCGTTCCTCGGCGTCGCGCGGAAGGCAGGACGGGCGCTCGATTCACACCGTCGTGCCCCCGTCGATCGCAACCTCGGCGCCGGTGATGTAGCCGCTGTCGTCGGAGAGCAGAAAGAGCACCAGGCGCGCGACCTCCTCGGCGGTGCCGGTGCGACGCATCGGCACGGCGTTGAGGCGCTGCTCGCGCCAGCCGGGCTGCCACGCCTTGAGCATGTCGGTCTCGATCGGGCCGGGATGGATCGAGTTGACCCGGATGTTGCGCTTGGCGAGGTCCATGGCCGCCGATTTGGTCATGCCGCGCAATGCCCACTTGGTCGCGCTATAGGCAAACGCCATCGGTGAGCCGCGCAGGCCGGCCGACGACGAGATGTTGACGATCGCGCCGCCCCCGGCGCGCTCCATCGCCGGCACCACCGCCTTCATGCCGAGGAAGCAGCCGAACTGGTTGATGCGGACGTGGCGCTCCCACAGCTCTGTGTCGGTCTCGAGCAGCGGTTTTGGCTGATAGATGCCGGCATTGTTGACGAGGCCGTGCAAACCGCCGAGCGTTTCCGCCTCGAGGACCGCGCCCGCCCAATCGGATTCGCTCGTGACGTCGTGATGCAGATAGCGCGCGGCGCGGCCGAGCTCATGCGCAAGCTTGGCACCTTCATCGTCGCGCACGTCGCCAATCACCACTTTGGCGCCTTCGGCGACCAGAAGCCGCGCTTCGGCCGCGCCCTGTCCGCGCGCGCCGCCGCTGATGAGAACGACCTTGCCGGCGAACCGCGCCATTCTTGTGCTCCCTCGCGCTTGTTGACATCGGATGGCGTCGATCGCCGCTCAGCGCCGCAGCGCCGCCATCACCTGCGGCAGCAGCCGCGCCGCGATCATCGCATGCGCCTGCGCGTTCACATGTTGCCCGTCCGGGTCCCAGGTGCTCGGCGGGACCGAGCGCCGCATTCCGTTGAGCACGATCACGCGGATGCCGCGGCTTTTGAGCCGCCGCGTCATCTCGTCCACGTTGCGCTTCGCGTCGAGCAGGCTGCCGCCGCGCAGCGCGTCGTTGCCGCCCGGCTGGATGATGACCACGCGCGTGCCCGGCTCGATGACCGAGTCGAGGCGCGCCAGCATTCCGACGCTGGTGTCGCCCGCGATGCCGGCGTTCTTCACCGTGACGTTCATGCCATGGGCGTGCAGCAGCCGTTCGAGCTGCGCCGGATAAGCCTCCGCCGTGTCGACCCCGCCGGTGTGGTGCCCGTGGCCGCGGCCTGCCGTGTTGCTCGCGCCGATGGCGACGACCTGTGCGTCGGCGCAGGTTGCCACGAGCCCCGATAACGCCAGCGCGACCAGCGCCGATATCCAAAGATGGCGTGCCGACATGGAGATCGCCGATATCATGGATGCACCTCGCCAATGTGTCGAATTGGTCGCGGCGCCGTCCCGCGACTGGGCGCGCCGCGCGCACGACAGGACCAGACACTTGTCATGCGCCAGTCTATCGGCCTAACTGACCCCTGCCAACGCAACACCGTCGCCGCTGTCCTGGGAGGAATGCCCATGCCGCACCGTGCAAACGGCTCGCTCGTTGCTCTTCTGCTCGGTGTCGTCGCTCTCGTCAGCCTCGCGGCAGCGCCGGCGCGCGCCGAGGTGACCCGGATCGAGTGGACCTCGAAGCAGCCGTTCGGCGCGTTTCGCACCGGCAACTACGTGATCTGGCAGGGGCAGCTGCACGGTGATCTCTCGCCGCAAGAGACCATTCCGGGCATCGACAAGGCCGCCCGCAACGAGCGCGGGCGCGTCGCCTATGCGGCGAAGATCATCCTGATCATGCCGGAGAACCATCGCGGCGGGAACGGCGCCTTGCTGGTCGACGTGCCCAACCGCGGCCACGCCTACGCGGAGGCGCTCTACAACTCGCCGCGCGACGTGCCGTTTCTCTCCGGCACGCTCGAGCAGGGCACCGGCTTCCTGGAGGACCGCGGCTTCACGATCGCAGACGTGTACTGGGAGCTCGGGCAGGGGGCTGAGCTGCCGACGTTCGTCGATGGCGACGGCAAGACGCGCTACGTCGAGGGCGTGGGCTTCGCGATCGTGCGGGATGCCGCCGACTTCCTGGCGCACGCGGCCGCCGACCGCGCCGGCACCGCGAACCCGCTCGCGGGCGCGATCAACCGCGTGCTCGCGAGCGGCAAGTCCCAGGATGGCCGCTTCCTCAAGACGTTCCTGCTCAACGGGTTCAACCGGGTGGGCGAGCGGCGCGTGTTCGACGGCATGCATGTGTTCGTCTCCGCCGCCGGCCTGCTGCCGATCATGCAGACCGGCACCGGGCCGAAATCAAGCGCGGACGGGGCGCCGACCTTCGACGATCCCGATTTTCCCGGCGTGAACGACGGGCCGCTGACGATCGGCGAGATCATCGCCAAGGTCGAGGCGCGCGGCGAGGTGCCGCCGAAGATGATGCTGGTGAGCTCGACCACGGACTACTACTCGCTGCGCGCCTCCCTCGGCCGCACCGGCGGCACCGGCACCGCCGACCAGCCGCTCCCTGCCAATGCGCGCATGTATGACATCGCCGGAGGCTCGCACGTGCGCGTGCCCAAGGCGCCGAGCTGCAAGCTGCCGCCCGCCCGCCTCGACTGGACGCCGGTGTCGCGCGCCTTGCTGGTGCGACTCGACGCCTGGGTGAGCCACAACGCCGAGCCGCCCGCGAGCGCGCTGATGCCGCTCGAGCCGGCGAACGGCGAGCCGCCCGCGCTGCGCGCCCCGAGCAAGTTTCCCGCCGCCGTGATCCAGGTGCCCAAGACCGACGCCGACCGCAATGCGCTCGGCGGCGTGCGGCTGCCTGACATCGCGGTGCCGCTCGGCACCAACGCGGGGCAGAACGCGCCGCAGACCTTTACCTGCATGCTGGTCGGCTCCTTCATGCCGTTCGCGGCGACAAAAGTCGAGCGCGAACGCATGGGCGACCCGAGGCCCTCGCTCGAGGAGCGCTATCGCGACCGCGACGATTACGTGAACCGCGTCCGCGCCGCCACGCGCGACCTGATGAAGCAGGGTTTCCTGCTGCGCGAGGATGCGGCGGTGATCATCCAGGAAGCGGCGTCGAGCAATCTGTTCGGGGCGACACCCGCGCAAGCGGCGCCGAGGTGAAGTGGCTCGCTGATCGCATGAGGTGAGCAAGCTGCCTGCGCTCACTCTCGCCGCTCTTTGCCGGGAGAGGGAGCGCGCGAGCGGAGCAACTCGAGGAGCGCGCGCCGTACTCACCTCGTCGACGCGTCGAACACGGACCAGAATTGCTGGCGGGTGCGGTCGGTCTCCATCAGCAACTCGTGCCGGGCACCATCGCCGATCGGATGAAGCGTTGCATTGGGATGGCGGGCGACGAAGGACCGGGTCGCATCGAAGCTGACGATGCCGTCGTGCTCGGACGCGACCACGGCGACGCGGTCGCCGGCGAGGGCCCCGGGTGGAAGGCCGCGCAGGTAGCGCATGAACGCCAGCACCGAATGCGTCCAGCCGATCGTCGGCGATGCGAGGCCGAGGGACGGCTCGGCCGCCACGATGCCGGCATTGCGGCGATAGCGAACCGGATCCGACGTGCGCAGATTGCCCTCGAACGGCCGCACATCCATGATGGCGCTGCCGCCCTCCGGAATGAACGCCGATCCCAACCCGATCGCATGCAGCGCACTGGTCGCGCATTCGGCCAATCGGCTCGAGGCGAGACCCGGCAGGGCGATCATCGGCGACGTCAGCACGACCCGATCGAATTGACGCTCGACCTTGGCCATATGGGCGAGAAGGAGCGCGGCCCCCATCGAATGGGCGAGGCCGATCAGCGGTCGTGCGCAGGTCGCGAGCACGCGCTCGGCCATGAACGTGCGCAGATCGGTCTCGTAATCCGCAAAGCTGCGCACGTAGCCCTTGCGCGGGTCGGCGAGCGTGCGCTGCGAGCCGCCCTGGCTGCGCCAATCGAAAGTCATGACGGCGTAGCTGCGGGCGGTGAGCTCGCCGATCGTCTCGAAGTACTTTTCGATGAACTCGGCGCGGCCCTGCAGCAGGCAGATGGTGCCGGCGGTCCGCCCGCGGGCGGGCCATGCCGCCGACCGCAGCCGCATCCCGTCAGGCGTCGTCAGCGACGATACGCTCGCCCCGGGAGGAATCGGATTGTCCGGCGTCTCGATGAGTCGCATGCCGCGTCAGCATAGCCGGAAGCGCGCGGATTCGTTGCCTCGGTCAAGTCCCGGATCGCTCGCGCTCAGCCCTGAGCCGCGCCGACCGTATCGGCCATCTTGGCACCGCGGGCGCCAATGGGTTTGTCGCCGCCGCTCGTCGTGTCGCGTGCCGTCTGGTGCTCCATCTCGGCGTCGAGCTCGGCGCCGATCAGGATCACGCAGGTCGACAGCCAGATCCACATCATGAAGCCGACGACGGCGCCGAGCGAGCCATAGGTCTTGTTGTAGGTGCCGAAATTCGCCGTGTACCACGAGAAGGCGAGCGAGACCGCGATCCAGGCGACGGCCGCGAATGCGCTACCCCAGGTGACCCAGCGCCAGCGCGGTGTCGCGCGGCTCGGGCCGAATCGATAGATGCACGAAAGACCGAAGGCGATCACGACGAACAGCACCGGCCAGCGTGCGATCTGCACGATCAGGTGGGTTGCGCCGGTTGGATTCGTCGTCGCGAAGATTGCCGGCAGCGCCACGATGCAGCCGATGGCGATGAGCACAAATAGAAGGGCGGCGCTGGTGACGCCGAGCGAGACGAGATTGAGCCGCACCAGGCCGCGCCGCTCCGGCTCGTCATGCACGAGGTTGAGGGCATCGAACAGGGATTTCACGCCCGCATTCGCGCTCCAGAGCGACACCGCAAGCCCGATCACCAGCGCTAGACCGAGCTTGCTCTGGCCTTGCGCCGCGACGCGGGTCATCTGGTCGCGCACCACGTCGAGCGCGCCGCCCGGCAACAGGCCGGAGAGATCGTCGACCTGCGCGGCGATGCGCGAGGGATCGGCAAACAGGCCATAGAGCGCCACCAGGGCCGCGATGGCGGGAAAGATCGCGAGCAGTGCGTAAAAGGTGACGCCCGCCGCGACCAGCACGATGCGGTGCGAGCCGATGTTGCCCCAGATGCGCAGCGCGATGTCCTTCCACCCGCGCGGCGGTATCTCGGCAGGACGATCCGCGCCCCGGCCGCGGTCGGCCTCAGCCGCGATGGCCGAAGGATCGTGCGAGCCCGAGCTCGGGCTTGCAGGTTGGCGCGGCTGTCGGCGCGGCGTGAGGCCGATTGCCATGAGCACCGCCGCCAGCGTCGCGATCCACAGCGCCGTGTAGGTGCGCCCGCCGCTCATGGTCTCCCGCGTGCCGCCCGCGTCCTCAACGATGCTCGCCTGACTCTGCCGGCTGGTCGGACATGCCCTGGTCAGCCGCCGGAACGAGCGGCGCCTCGTTGGGCTCGGTCGCCAGCGTGCCGCCAAGCTCCTGACGCTGTGCTTGTGTGCGCGCCGCCTCGACACCGCTTCTGACGGCCGACTGGGCGGTGGACTTGGCCTTCTCGTACTCCTCCTTGGCGGCCGCCTGCGCCTCGCGCTTGAGGCGATCTCTGGCGTTGCCCATGAGCGCGTCCTCGGCGTCGGTCTGCGGCACGAATGCGCCGAGGATCGCGCCGAGCGTCAGCCCGAGCGCGGCGGTAACGAGTGGCTGCTCACGGCAGAACGCCGCGATGTCGTTTGCGGCCGCCGCCGTTCGCGGGCCGATGCCGGCGATGGGATCCGCGGCGCTGGAGCCTGCCCGGGCGGCGGTATCGCTCGCCCGCCCGAAGGCGTCGGCGGTGCTCGACCGCGCCGTGTCATAGAATGAGCGGGCGCGGTCGCCCGCGGCCGCGGCGGTCTCGCTCAGACTCTGCCCCGCATTCTCCATCGCGTTGCTGGCGGCGTCGCGCGCGGCCGATGCGGTCTCGCTCAGGCTCGCTCCCGCGTTCTCCAGCGCGCCAGTGGCGGCATCGCGCGTGCTGTCCGCGAAGTCGCGGGCGCCCGCGGTTGCATCGCTCATGCGCTCGGTGGTGCGGTCGAGCGCGGCACCGGCGCGCTCGCGGGCTTGCTGCACGCCATCGCGAGATGGCGCATCCGGCCCGCCGCGGGCGAGCATAAGCCACGCCATGCCGGCGCCGATCAGCGTGATCGGCAGCGGATTTTCCGCGACCTGGCGGCCGAGCTTGCGCACGAAGACGTCGCCGCCGCTGTCCTTGGCATAGCCGACCGCCTGGTCGAGCAGCTGGCCGGGCGTCATCCGCTCGCGCAGCTCCGCGAGGCTCTGCGTCAGCTGGGCCCGTGTCCGCTCGGCTTCCTGCTCAAGCTGCGCGCTGCTGCTCATAGGTCTCTCTTACCTGCTGTCGCGCGACCGAGACGTCGCGCTGGAGTTGATTGATCGTTCGTTCCGGCGCGAGCGCCCGCATCTTGAGGCGGGACGCGCCGATCAGCGCCAGCACGATGCCGATCAGCAGCGCGATGCCGCCGACGAGGAGCGAGGCGAAGGGCTGCGGGAGCGTGTTGGACGTGACGAGTGCCGCGACGGCGGCCTGCAGCAGGATCACCAGCGCGGGCATCAGCAGCACGGCGCCGGCGACGATCAGGCCGATGGCGACGGCGGCCTGGCTGATCTTCTCCGACATCTCGGTGCGGGCGAGCCGGCTTTCGGTGCGCAGCAGCGCGGTGAACTGCGCGATGATGTCGGTGAGGATGTCTGGGATGGAGCGGTTCGGCATCGGCGCGGCCCTCATCGATCTGCGGAGCTTTTCACGAAACGCGAGAGCGCGAATCCCGCCGCCACCGCCCCGACGAAGAAGGTGCCCGGCCGGCGACGGCCGAACGCCGAGGCCTCGTTGAGCATGTCGTCGACGCTGCGCTGCCGCAGCGAGGAGGCGAGCTCGCCAAGCCGGTGCGCCATGTCGTCGATCGCCTGCGCGGCCGAGGGCATGGTCTTCTCGAGCTCATCGGAGGCCTTCTCCATCGCCGCCGCGACCCGGCCGAGCTGGTCCGCGCCCGCGGATTTCTCCTCCTCGGCGAGGTTGCGGGCGCGTTCCTTGACCTGCTCGCCGATCGAGCGCGCCGCCGCTTGCGCCTGCTCGGTGGTCGACGACTCAGGCGTTGCGCCCGACCCTGTTTCGTCCCGGCCGCGGGTCGGGGCGTCGGCGGTCATCTGCTCGCTCGTTTCCATGGGAAGGCCTCGCTCGCCGATCGTGCTGCACCCGGCGGCTCTCGCGCAATCGCGCCTCTTTGTGGGAAACAACGGGACCTTCCGAGGTCTGTTCCCGGAACTGCACCGGTTTTGCTTCCGATGCTGGACGCGTCGCGAGAGCCTGCGCCGCCCTACGGCCCGCTCATAGGCAAGGGTTTCGCGGCGCTCGCCCATCCTACGTCGCTACCGTCCTACACTGCGGCGCCGTCCTCCCACCAGGCGCGATGATCGTGAGCACGCTCGCAATTCGCTCCGGCGGCATCACGATCTCGGCCTTGGCGAAGTCGATGGCGGCTGCCGGCATCTCGAAGCAATGCGAGCTCGCGCGATCCTGTGCGATCACGAATCCGCCGCAAGCCTTGATGGCGCGCAGCCCGTCGATGCCGGCGCGCATCATGCCGCTCAGGACGATGCCGATGCTGCGCTCGCGGTAGCGCGTCGCCACGGTCTTGATGAGGTGGTCGCCGGAGGCGAGCCAGCTCGACGAGCGGGGTGGCAGCGGCGACAGGTCAAATCCCGCGGCCGCGATCCCGAGCCGCATCCCGGGCGGTACGAGGTGCACGTGGCCGGCCCGCGGCTCGGCCCCGTCGACGGCCCAGCCGACGCGCAACGCGCAACGCCACCCGAGGATGCGGTCGAGCGCGCTCGGCCAGCGCCCGAGATGCTGCGCCACGAAGATCGGCAGCGGAAAAGTGTCGGGAAGCGAGCCGAGCAAGGTCATCAACGCCGGTATTCCGCCCGCCGATGCGATGATCGCGACCGCGCCGGGCGCCGCGGAGGAACGGCGCGACGCCTCGCTGGTTACGGATAGGAGCTGGCTCATCGTATGCCAGCATACATAGGCGCGGTCCGCTGTGTTTTCCAGCCGACACAGCGCAGATCAGCGAAGGTCATGGTCGCCACAAACCGATTGCTCGCCAAGCTGCCACGTCATGAGCTCGAGGCCCTCAGCCCGGACGTCGAGAGCGTGAAGCTCGATCTCAAACAGGTGCTGCATGCGCCTTTCGAGCCGATCGAGCACGTATTTTTCGTCACCCATGGGGTGGCGTCGATGGTCAACGAGCCCGAGAGCGGGGACATCGTCGAGTTTGCAACCATCGGGCCGGAAGGCATGGTCGGCTTTCCGATCTTGCTCGGCGCCAAATCCGTTCCGAGCCGGGCGATCATGCAGATTCCGGGCGACGCGTTGCGGATGAAGGCCGACGATTTCGAGGCTGTATTGGCGCGCACGCCGACGCTCCATAATCTTCTGCTGCGTTACGCCATGGCGCTGCTCAATCAGATCGCCCAAGGCGTATCATGCAATCGGCTGCACGAGGTGCAGGAGCGATGTGCGCGCTGGCTGCTGCAAACCCACGACCGCGTCGATGGTGACACCTTTCCGATGACGCACGAGTTCCTGGCGCAGATGCTCGGCGTGCATCGCCCCACCGTGAGCGTCGCGGCGGCCATGCTGCAGAAGGCCGGGCTGATCGACTATGCGCGCGGCCGGCTGACGATCATCAATCGTGACGGATTGGAAGCGGCCTCGTGCCCTTGTTACGGGATCATCAAGGAAGAATACGATCGTTTATTGGGCGGCGCGTGAATTGGTGCCGGGGGGGGGGACTGAGTGACATCCGCGTTGCCAATCCCCTCGGGGGGTTCGCTGCCATTTCGTCCCTGGCCACGCACGAAACCGGGCCAAGCTTCCAGCTCGGCAAGAAAAGCATAGCTGTCGCCGAGGGTCTGCCAGACTTCGCGCAGCTCGCTGAACGGCGCTTTGCCCGCGTTCGTGCGGCAGAACTCCATCCGGCGGCGGTACTGATCGGTGTCGCTCATGTCGCTGAAGTCGCTCATGTGCGCTCCATAGTCCGGGCCCAGGGCCCTGTCTGTCATCCGGCATACGAAATCGGGGCAGCGCCGTCGCGCGGCGATCCGCCCGCGGACTGGCACCGGTCGGCAAGCGGCATCCAACCGGCTATCTCGGGCGAGATCCACCCGACCGGACGGGGCCCGATGAGCGATGATTTCCGCGGATGAATCGATCGCGCCGTCGCAACCGCCAATCGCCCGGAGACCGAGGCGCCGCGGCGGCCGGCGCCGCGCGGATGAGCGCCGCGGGCGCCGTGGTCGTCGGCGTGCTGGCCGAGACGCCGATCGAGACCGCACCTGCGGCGCGGCCTCTGCGGGGGAAGGCTTTTGCACCGCGTGCCGCCCCTCGCGCATCCGACGGAGCCGCGCTGCTCGACTGGTGCCGCACCGCGACGGCGGCGTGATCGCGCGAGCCTAGGCGAACATCGCGCCGCCTCCGCCGCGATCGCGATCGCGCCGGTAGAGCGCCTTCCACCGCTCGGCGCGATTGATGAGCTTGCGATACTGCGGCTTGTCGGCGGCCTCGCCGTCCAGCTGCTTCAACGCGTCCATGATGTCGTCGAAGCGAACGGGCGGCGCCGAAGGCGGCCGCCGCAAATCCGGCGCCGCCTCGACCGCGCAGGCGTCGGATGCCCAGGAGGCAAGAATGGCCCGCTTTTCATAGAGGGTCAGATCTGGATCGGCGACGACGTCCCGCGGGGTCCGGAACGCCTGGGCGGGATGAAGAAAGCTGGTGAGGTCGAAGTCCTTTCGGTCCGCTGTTTCGCGCATGGCCACATCCTTTTTCAAGCGACATGGGTTACGAGGTGGGTCGGTGAAGGCGCGGGAGGCCGTCCCGCGCGACGAGCCCACAGTGGGCACCCGTCGGCCAGCGAATTTAGTTTCGCGCCGTCGGGTTTCAAGAGATCTGCGGCAACAGGTGCACGGCTTTGCGCTGCGCCGCACGGGCGTCAACCGCCCATTTACCAATGCGGCGAACGGCGCGTCGCGTGCATGCATTTTTTCGCCGGCGTCTCTCTTGAAACCGCGCGATCGTTTTCTAACTCCTTCATCGCCGCGCTGCTGGCGCGGTGCCGGGCGCCCTGCGGGGGCCCGGGACCACCGGGCGCTGGGCACGCTCCGGCGCTCATCATCCATGTTGCTCCGTTGAGGATATGGCCATGAGAAACTTCGACCCCACCCCGTTCTGGCGCTCCACCATCGGCTTCGACCGCCTGTTCGATCTGCTCGACCAGTCGTCCCGCCTCACCGGCGAGGACGGCTATCCGCCCTACAACATCGAGCGCACCGGCGAAAACCAGTACCGGATTGCGCTGGCGCTCGCGGGCTTCACCCCCGACGAGGTGACGATCACGGCGGAGCAGAACGTGCTCACCGTCGAGGGCGGCAAGCCCGAGAAGACCGAGCGCGAATATCTCTATCGCGGCATCGCGAACCGCCCGTTCCGGCGCGTCTTCAACCTGGCCGACCATGTCCAGGTCCAGGGCGCCTCGTTCGAGCACGGTCTCCTGATGATCGACCTCGTGCGCGAGGTGCCCGAGGCCATGAAGCCGCGACGCATTCCCATCGGCGGCAACAAGCCCACGGTCATCGCGCAGCAGAAAGCGGCCTGACGCTCTTTCCTGGGAGGGTTGCGTCAGAGCCGCTCGCGGTCACGGCCGGCCGCCGCAGGGGAGCGGACAGCCCCGTCGGCGTCAGCCTGGACAAGACGGCGTCTGCCGCAGACGAGGCTCGGCCCGCGCCGGCGGGCCGAGCCGCTGCGCGCCGGCGCGCACCATTCGGTGCAATCGCCGGCGTAGCGCTTCGCCGCAGCAAGGCGCGGCTTGCGCGACAGCGCGGTGAGGAGGAAATCGCGAGAACCCCGGGTTGCGTGATCGAAGCAAACCGTTCGACGATACGTTGATTGCCTTGATCGCCGGAGTCTGATTGTTTTGGCGCATGAGGGGCATTGGTTGGCTCGCGCTCGTTGCGGTGTTGCTCGGAACGGCCGCCGCTCCCGCGGCCGGGCAATCCTTTCCCAATCAGGGCAGCAGCGAAGAGAACGCGCCCACGCCGGCGAAGCAGCGCTCGCCGGGGGTCGACAAGGAGGAGGAGCACAAGCCCGTCGATCCCGACACGGGCGAGACGACGCTTTCCAATAAGACGCTGGGCCTTCTGCCGAACCCGTTCGAATCGCGCGGTTTGAAGTTCACGGCGACCTATATCTCCGACAGCATGGCGAACGCGACCGGCGGGCTCCGTCCTGGCGCGACGTATGAGGGCCGGCTGAACCTGGCCATCGACGCCGACTTCGCCAAGCTCGCGCAGGTCGCCGGCCTGAGCTTTCACGCCAACATGTTTCAGATCCACGGTCGCGGCCTGTCGCGCAATGACATCGGCAATCTCATGCCGGTGAGCAGCCTCGAGGCGCTGCCGACGACGCGCCTGTACGAGATGTGGTTCGAGCAGAAATTCGACGGCGACCGCTACTCCATCCGTGCCGGCCAGCTCGCCGCCGATGCGGAATTCATCACCGCCAAATACACCGACGCGCTGGTGAGTGCCACGTTCGGCTGGCCCGCCATCACGGCCATCGATCTGCCGAGCGGCGGCCCCTCGCCGCCGCTCGCCGCCATGGGCGCGCGTCTCAAGGCGGAGATCGATCGGCACATCACGGTGCTGGCGGCAATCTTCGACGGCAATGCGGCCGGGCCGGGAGCGGATGACCCGCAGCTGCGTGACCGCTACGGACTGAATTTCCGCGTCAACGATCCGCCGCTGATCCTGGGTCAAATCCAGTATGCCTGGAATCAGCAGAAGGGCGCGCCCGGCCTGCCCGGCACCGCGAAGCTCGGGGGCTGGTTCCACGACGGCCTGTTCGATGATCAGCGCTTCGCCGCGAGTGGCCTCTCGCTGGCGGTCCCGGGCGCCGGCGCGCCGCTGCAACACCGGGGCAACTTCGGCGTCTATGGCGTGGCCGAGCAGATGCTCCTGCGCCTATCGACCAAGGACGACCGCAACATCGGCATGTTCGCTCGCGTCTCGGCGAGCCCCGACGACCGCAATCTGATCGCGCTTTACGCAGACTCCGGGTTCGCCATCAAAGGGCCGTTTGCGGCCCGGCCGGACGACACCTTCGGCTTCGGCCTCGCCTATGCGCGCATTTCCAACCGTGCGCGGGCCCTGGACCAGGATTTCAATCTCGTCGGCACGAGCCCGCGTCCGCCGCGCGATTTCGAGGCGCTGGCGATCGCGAGCTATCAAATCCAAGTGCGCGAGGGATTCGCGCTGATTCCCAACGTGCAATACGTGATGCATCCGGGCGGCGGCTATGTGCTCGATGATGTGGTGCCGGTGACCGCGAAAGATGCGCTCGTGTTCGGCGTACGGACCCTTGTGCGTTTCTGAGCGTCCTCTGCCCGCCCATTCGGACACGGGCTCGCAAAGCCACGGGAACGCGCGAGCCGCGACGGGCGTTGGGGCGGGGGAGGCCCATACCTCGTGTCACTGGAACGCGCTGTCATCAAGAGTCATCTGGCACAGGCCGAGCAAGCCGCCCGGCTCGGGCGCGAGCATGTCGAGCGTCAGATCGAGATCGTCGCCAACCTCGAAAAGGACGGACACGATACGCAGGCGGCACGACGTCTGTTGCGCACTTTCGAGGAGGTGCAGGCCGAGCACGAGGCGCACCGGGAGCGGTTGCGCGCCGAGCTACGTGCGCTCGCGGGCCCGGATGAAGGTTGACGGGACGGTGCGTCTCCTCCGGGATCACATCATGCCGAGCCTGAGACAAACGCGCCCGCCGGAAGGGCGGGCGCGCTCGTCGCGGTCGAACGACGGCCGGGCGGCTCGAATGGGGTCGCGGCGGCAGCGCAATACGGTTTACGCGACCTTGGCCTGTTCGTGACCGGCCGCATCGGCGTCCGCGGCGGTCGGAGGCTCGGTCTCGGGGACGATCCCGACCGCATCATGTACGAGCTCAATCATGGTTTGCGCCGGAGCGGGCGTCGTGTCGGCTGCCGGGACCTCGGTCGCGATGGCGGCCGCAGGCTCCTCGGACGGGCTCGGCGGGACCAAGGCAGGAGCCGGGTCCTGAGCCCTTTCTTGTGCCGCCTCGACGATGGTCGGAGCCAGTTCGACCACGGTTGCGGTTTCGGCCGGCCGTGGCTCTTCGGCCGAGACGGCGGCCGGGGCCTCATCAGATGCCATAGGCGGCGTCACCGCAGGAGCGAGCTCCTGCGCTGCTTCCGCTGCCATGTCCGATGCCGGCTGCGCGGTGGTCGAAACGAGCTCGATGACGTTCGCGGCTTCGGCCGGCCTCGTCTCTTCGCTCGGGATCGTGGCCGGGGCATCCTCGGACGTGGCGGGCGGCGTCATGGCAACAGCAACCTCTCGAGCTGCTTCCTGAGCCGCTTCCGGCGCGACCGCGGTGGCGGTCGGCGCGAGCTCGACGACGATTGCGGTTTCGGCTGGCGCGGTTTCTTCGGCCGAGACAGCGGCAGGGGCCTCCTCGGACACCGCGATCGGCGCAACGGCAGGAGCCACTTCCTCCGGAGCCGTTTGTTGCGCCGCTTCTTGTGGGCCCTCCGGCGCGATCTCGCTGGTGATCGGAGCGAATTCGAGGATGATTGCGGATTCGGCCGGCTTTGGTTCATCGGTCGAGATGGCGGGCGAGGGCTCCTCTGACGCTGTCACGGCAGGATCCGCCTCCTGCGCCGCTTCCTGCGCTACCTCGGCGGCGACCGGCGCGAGCTTGACCACTTCTGCGACGACCGCGATCGGCGCGGATGCCTCCGCTTCCGGGGCGGTCGCCGGAGCCGCCGCTTCCGCAGCGGCCACCATGTCCGGAGCCGTCGCCGCTTCCGCGGCAGCGATGACCGGCGCCGGAGCGGCCTCGGACGCCGCATCGTCGGCGAGGACGCCGAGCACCTCAGTAATCTCTGTGATCGATTTCTCGACCGCAAGTATTGCCTGATATTCGCGAACCGTCATCAGACGGTCCTTGATCTTCGCCTTGCCGACCTCCAGATGATCCACGAGATCCTGAAGATGGGCGATTTCCGCGATCGACGCTTCGATTGCCTGGAATGCGCGATATTCCGGCACCCGCGTCACCAGTCGCTCTTTAACTCTGTCCCGAATGGTCCCGAGCGACTGAATGATCTCCGATTCAGACGATGCGCCGACGCCAGATGATGCGTCGACCCCTTGTGACGGCAGCATGACATTCACCCCGTGTCGATTTGATGATTGAGCTTATAGCTTTTATACCTTTTTGGAAATAAGTCAATTTAATAAAGCAATATAGTGCGCTGCACTGCTTTACTTATTTGCCGATGGAGGCCGACTTTGCGGATGAAAAGGTGAGGCCAAATGCATTTCCGATCTCATCGATCAGGCGGGAAAATATGCAGCAAGTGTCGTGCGAAACATCATGATTTTGCAATCGAAAACGGCGCCGACGCGCGCCGGCCCAGGCCGCACGATGCCGTCGCGGAGCGGCTTTATGAGATCGCGACGGCGGGCGGCGTGCCAGCCGGCCCCGGCTCGAGTTGGGGGTGAGGTATTCGGGCTTGGCGCTTCACCGCTTGGGCAAGACCCATTCGGCTGCCGCCGGCCGCCCAGCCGCCGTGTGGCTCGCCGACTTTCCGGTCGCCCCCAAGCACGCAACGATCCGCCGCCGGACTGGACGCTTCGAGCACGTCGAAGCGTCCAGCCGGGGCAGACGGCATCAGCCCCACATGTGCTCGAAGTGCTGCGGATGGGCGGCAGCAACATCCGGGGCGCCGATGCCGCCGGCCCCGTTGCCGGCGTCATGGGAGAGCGAGCTCGCCATCGCGGCAGCTCCACTGGCATTGCCTTGCACCGCGGCTCCCAGGGCGGTGACCGCGGTGTTGATGGCCCCGGCGTTTCCTCCCTGGAGCGCCTGAATGAGGGCCGCGATGTCGCTGGCGATCGTGGAGGCGCCTGCATCGGCTGCAGCGCCTGCCGCGCCGCCATTTCCGCCGGCGCCCGCCGTCGGGACGCCATGACCATCGCCGGGCGAAGGCGTCGCATCGCCCCCGCCGCAGCCGTTTCCGGCCGTCGGGACGCCGTGTGCGCTTCCCTGTCCCGCTCCTTCTCCGGCTCCATGTCCATGTCCATGTCCCGTCGCAGGGGCCGGATCGGTCACGCCGAAGCCGTCGTTCTTGAGCCCATTGACCGGATGATTGGTCGGCTGCTCATTGCCGTTCACATTGCCGGACGTGGTCGTGTTGGCATCGGCAATCTGCGTCGTCGTCGCCCCTTGCACGGTCGTCGATGTGCCGACATAGGTCCCGCCGCCGTTCGGCACATTATTGCCGGAGACGTCGTTCGCGTCGGCCACATAGCCCAATCCGGCGGCCGTCAGCTGGTCCGCGTCGGCTGCCGACACCTTGCCGCCATTGCTCGCGATGTCATGCAGTGCCGCCAGCGCGGTCGATGTGTCCGCCTTGAGCGTGCCGCCGAGCAGCTCGTTGTCGAAGCGGGCGCCGAACACGCCGCCCTGCGCCCCGTCGAACGAGGCGCCGAGCTGCTGGTAGGCCTGCACCTGGTGAATGAGCGAGTTGAGGCCGGACGTGTCGAGATTGGCCCCGTTCGCCTCCGCGGTGAGCGCGTTGTTGAGATTGTTCGCGCCCGCGATGAAGGCGGACCAGAAATCCGTCTGCGCCTGGTTGTCCTGGTAGTGCTGGATGGTGCCGCTCAGGAATCCCGCCTGCTCGGCGAAGCCGCCCGTATGAGCGGGGTTGCCGGTCGCATTGCCGGCGCTCGCCGCGAGCGCCGGATCGTTCTGCACGATGTCGATGATGTCGAGGAGGTTGTCGTTGGTCGAGCGCGCCGCGATGTTCGGGTTGTGCGCGTACTCGCCGTCGAACTTGTTGATCTGCAGCTCGATCTGGTTGAGCGCGGTCTGGGCGTGAACGGCCGTGAGCGCCTGCGCGGCGCCGAGCGAGATGCCGTCGGCCGCGGCCAGCGCCTGCTCGGCCGCCGTATTGGCCTGGGCGGCCGCGAGCCCGCCGCCATTGATGAAGCTCTGCAGCCCGGTGGCGATCGCCTTCATGTCGGCGTTGAACTCGCCGAGATTGGTCGCGTTGAGCCCGCCATTGGCGAGGTTGGTCGCGGCGTTGAAGACCGTCCCGATGTCGGACAGGTTGGCGCCGTTGCTCGCCGCCGTGATCGCGGCCGCGTCGTCGGCGGCCTGCGCGGGCAGCGCCTGGAAGCCCTGGTCGACGGCGCCCGTGCCGCCGTTCGGCACGCCGTTCGCCGCGAGCGCCTTTTGCAGGTTGGCGTCGCCCGCAATGTCGCTCAGGATCAATTGCTGGTCGGTGTGCAGCACTCCCTGGGCCTGCACGGCCGCGGCGCCGTTGCCGACCGCCTGCGGCGCGGTCGCGGCGAGCTGGGCGAGCAGTCCCTGGACCTCCGTCAACGTGTTGGCATCGGACGGGGTGACCGCGACGCCGTTGACGGTCGCGCCGTTGGCGATCGCGGCGGCGATGTCGGTGTTGAGGATGCCGATGTCCGCCTCGTATTGGCTGGCGTAGTTGAGCTGGTTGTTGTCGTCGGCCGGCTGCGACCATAGCCCGCCATCGCTCAACCGGACCGCATCATTGAAGATGAGGCCCGCTTGCTCGAGGTCGTTGGTGGTCTGACCCAGCGCGGTAGCACGATCCGAAGCGATTGCCATGTTGAACATCTCCCCTTTACCGGTTACTCGCTTTCTCCGCGTCGATCCCGATCGTCCGGCAATCTTCTACCGGCGCTCCGGTCGATCGAAATCGATGCGCGCATCAGAGCGAAAGCCATTTTGTCGGAATGGTAATGCGCTCCAATTACCTTTATTCGATGCCACGTCGATGACGATCAAACCCCCGTAGTGTGACCGCACGGCGGCGATAGAAAGTCGTCAATCTATTTTTTTCGAACAAATGGTATTCAGCGCTCGCTGAAGGCGCGCCGCAGCTGATCCGCGATCGGCTTGAGCAGGTAGCTCATCATCGTGCGGCTTCCGGTCTCGACGAATATTTCCGCCGGCATGCCCGACACGAGCTGCAGGCCGGCGAGCTGGCGATGCGCCTCTGCGGGCAGCGTGACCCTGACCGTATAGTAGGAGACGTTGCTCTGCTGATCGTGCGTGGTGTCGGCGGAGACGTATGAGACGACCCCGCTGAGCTGCGGGGTCGTGCGCTGGCTCAGTGCCGAGAACCGCACCAGCGTGCTCTGCCCCACCTTGACCTGATCGACGTCCTTCGGCGAGAGCCGCGCTTCCACCTGCAGGTCGCCGGCATCCGGCACGATCTCCATCACGGTCTCGCCCGCCTTGATCACGCCGCCGATCGTGTGCACCGCGAGGTCGTGCACGATGCCCGCGGTCGGCGCGCGGATCTCGATCCGGTCGCGCACGTCCTGCGCCGCCACCTGCCGCTCGGCGAGCTCGGCTTCCTTGCCTTCCGCCTCGCGCAGGTCCTTGAGCACGTCGGCGCGAAAATCCTGATCGACCCGGATGATCTGCAGCTTGGCTTCGCCGATCTTGGATTGCGTCTCCGCGATCGACGACTGGAATTGCCCGCGCTCGCCCTGCAGGCGGGCGAGCTCGCGCTGCAGCGAGTTGATCCGCGTGACCGGCGCGAGCCCCTTGGCGAACAGGGTCTGCGCCCCCTGCAGCTCGCCGGCGATCAGATCGACCTGGGACGCATTCGACTTGATCTGCGCCTGCAGGCCGTCGATCTGCTGCCCGAGCTGCACCACGCGGCTCGTCAGCAGGTCTTTCTGGTTCTTGCGCGCGCTCGCGCGCGCGGCGAACAGCGATTTCTCCGACGCAAAGCGGGCGCCGACGTCGGCATCGGCCGATCGGTCGGCGAGCTCCGCCGGCAGCTTCGGCGCGTCGAGGCCGTCGCGCTCGGCGGTGAGCCGCGCGATGCGGATCCTGACCTCGTCGAGCTCCTTCGCGACCATCTCGTAATTGGCGCGCGCCTGCGTCGCGTCGAGACGAACCAGCAGGTCGCCGGCGTTCACATGCATGCCGTCGTGCGCGGCGATCTGCGCCACGATACCACCGGTCGGGTGCTGCACTTTCTTGACGTTGGACTGGACCACGAGGCTGCCCGCCGCCACCACGGCGCTCGCCAGCGGGACGAGGGTCGCCCAGCCGCCGATCAGGCCGACGCCGAGGATCAGCACCCGCAGGCCGGTGCGCAGCTCGCGCTCGTACGAGCGCCGCACGCGCGTGACGAGCTCGGCCTCCGCGTCGGCTGCTGCGCCGTCGCCGCGGCCGAGAAGGAACGCGCAGACGGCCCCGGCGTGTGCGATCCCGGTCGCGACGGCGTGGCCGATCGCAGTCTTGGCGTCGGCCGCAGCGTCCCCGCGCCGGCCGGGCTGGTGTTGATCTTCACGGCGCGGGATTTCCGGCACGCGCATGCGCTCGGCCATTCTGTCGCGCAGCTCGAGCGGCGAGGGGATGCCGGCGGTCATCTCCGCCGCAGGTCGGACGGGCGGCGCTTGGGGCCCTGGAACGGGATCGTGATCGGCTCTCGCGGCTCGCAGTCGTGTCGGCAAAGGCCTCACATTACTTGCATGTGCGCGCTGCGGCGCGACGGCATGATCGGCGGGCGCCTTGAACCGAGGCTGGGACCGAGGCTGAGGTGAAGGCGGCGAAGCCTGGGAGGCCGTCGGCGGCCGCTCACGCGCTGCGACGGCGGCGGCTCGACCGACCGGCGCAGCGATCGAGGCTCCGGCTGGGGCAACGATCGGGACCTGGGCCGCGAAACCGAAGCGCTTCAGGCAGGCGTTGAAGGCGCGGCTGATGATCCCACGCGTCGTGTGCGGGCGATGCCGCGGCTGCGCGGCGCCGGCGCGCGCGTTCGCATGCGATGGACGTTCCGTACGCGGCTCCGGCGCCGGCGGCCGATATTCCTGATCGAACGCCCGCTGGATTCGCTGCAGCTCGGCGATCAGCGCCGCGCCCTGCGGGCCCACGGCTTCGGCGCGGCGGGCCTCGGCGCGTCGCGACGGGTCGCTCAGGCGCCGCACCTCGCCGTGCAGTTCATCGCGTTCTTGCCACACGTCGCGCGCCCCCGTCATGGCACCGCATCGGCGCGCGCGAGGCCGCCCTTGATCGGCGTCACCATCGCGGCCGACGCCTGCCGTCCTGACCGGGCGACCCGCGCGAAGATCTCGTCGCGCGGCCCGAACGCGATCATGCGGCCCTCATACAGCACCATCGCCATGTTCAGCGCCGATAGCGAGCTCGGACGATGCGATACGACGATCACGATGCAGCCCTGCCGTCGCAGGATCTCGATCGCGCGCGTCAACGCATTCTCGCCGTCGGCGTCGAGATTGGCATTGGGCTCGTCGAGCACGACCAGGAACGGATTGCCGAACACCGCGCGCGCGAGGCCGAGGCGCTGGCGCTGGCCGGCCGAGAGCGACATGCCGCCTTCGCCGATTCGCGTCGCGTATCCGTCGGGCAGGCGCACGATCATCTCGTGCGCGCCGGCCGCCCGCGCCGCAGCGAGGATCGCGTCGGATCCGGCCCCATCGTCGAAGCGCGCGATGTTCTCCGCAACCGTGCCGTCGAACAAGGCGACGTCCTGCGGCAGGTAGCCGATATGGCGCCCGAGATCGTCATGGTGCCACTGGTGCAGCGCCGCACCGTCGAGGCGCACCGTGCCGCGGGCCGCCGGCCACACCCCGACCAGCGCCTTGGTCAGCGACGTCTTGCCCGACGCGCTCGCACCGAGCAGCGCCAACCCGGTGCCGGCGGTGAGCCCGAACGACAGCTCGGTCACGATGGTGCGGTCGGTGCCGGGAGCGACGACGGTGAGATCCTGGACCGCGAGCTCGCGGTGCGGCCGCGGCAGCACCACCGAGACCGCCGATGCCGCTGCGGTCGTCTTGAGGATGTCGCGTAGCCGAGCGATGCCGAGCCGCGCGGCGACCAGCTGCTTCCACGTGCTGAGCGCGACCTCGATCGGCGCCAGCGCGCGCCCCATCATGATCGAGGAGGCGATCATGACGCCGCCCGAGGCCTGCCCGACCACGACCAGATAGGCGCCGGTCCCCAGCATGGCCGACTGCAGCGCGTAGCGCAGCATTTTGGCGCCGGCGCCCAGATTGGCGTTGACGTCGGTGGCGCGGACATTCTCCTGCAGAAAGCGGTCGCTCGCGCGCAGCCAGCGTGCGGTCAGCCGGCGCGTCATCCCGAGCGCGCGGATGGTCTCGGCATTCTGCCGCGTGGCGTCGGCCAGCACCTGGCGTTGCGCGCTCGCTTCCATTGCGATCTGGGCGGCGCCGCGCGACTGCCGTTCGCTCACCAAGGTCATCGCGATGATCGCGCCGGCGCCGATCGTGGCGGTCAGGCCGATCACGGGGTGAAAGAGAAAGAGTGCGATGAGAAAGATCGGTATCCAGGGCATGTCGAGGAATGCCGTTGGCCCGATTCCGGACAGGAAGGCGCGCACCTGGTCGAGATCGCGCAGCGGCTGGTGCGCCAGAACCGGCTTGACGCCGCGCAACGGCAGCGTCGCCAGCGCGAGATGGATCGGCGCCTGCAGCGCGGCGTCGAACAGCGTCGCGATGCGCGCAAGCATGCGGGTGCGCAGCGCGTCGAAATAGCCCTGGATCGCGTAGGCCAGCATGACGATCACGGAGAGGCCGAGCAGGGTCGCGAGGCTGCGGCTCGGGATCACCCGATCGTACACTTGCAGCATGTAGAGCGAGCCCGACAGCGTCAGCAGATTGATGACGCCGCTGAAGGCCGCAACGCCCGCCAGCCGCCGGGCGCTCGCACGCAGCTCGCGCGTCACCGGATCGGTCTCGTCGCTGCTCGCAGCCGTACTCGCCTCGGACATTACTTACGCTCGCCGACACGCCGGATGAATTTCGCCTCGTCGATGTCGGCGCTCCCCGCTTGCGCGAACAGTGGTGGGCGATCCGGACGGAAGTTCGACGAGAGTGTGATCGAGCGTGTTGCAGAACGGGACAACGGTCGCACTTGCCGCGACGCAAGCTCGCATGACGATGCGTGGACTCGCATCTCGCGTCGTCACGGTATGGAGAAGCCGATCGGCGATCCTCTGAGGCAGGCATCTACCTTTTGCCGTGTCGAGCGACGCGATCGGGACGATGCGGAGAGATCGGTTGTCGCGGGTGTACGCAGGGTGTCGATCGATGGTTTGAAGAAAAATCAGAGTGGGACCGACGTATGCGCTGACGACAGGCGGTATTATCGATTTGATGAAAGGTATGATCCTGGCGCGCTTATTCACGAATTGCGCTTTTGTCGGTGACGCACGGCATGAGCCATCAATCCGGCCGCTCGGCGCCGCCGTTGTGGACGCATTCATCTTGGTCTCGCCGGAATGATGACAAAAAAGTTAGCGACCTTCCGACGCCGCGTTCGCGGCGACTGCGTCGGGGAGTCATCGAGTAGGGGAGGCGCGGCATTGATCAAATCCGGCCATACGTGAACGCCCCAGCGCGGGCTGCATGATTCTTCGCGTCGTGCCCGCGAATGCGGGCATCCACGCGTTGCTTGCGGTACGGCGGGGGCAGCGCAGCGACGGCGTTCTGCGGAGAAAATCATGATCGCTTGCCGGGCTGCCTGCGTACTTCGCTCAGGAAGCGCAGCTGGAAATCGAGGGGGGTGTTGGGTGGCGACAGGCGTAAATCCACCGGCGGCTGAAGCGGATGTGGCGCGCAGCGTGCGAGCAGATGAACTGCGCCGCCGTTGGCCGCCGCATCCGCTCGACCGATATGCCAACAGAAATGCGGAGCGCAGTGACGAGAGTCATGCGGACCGGAAGGCCGACGGAAACATCGAGCGAAAGATCGACCGAAACCCCGCGCGCGGCCCCGCCACGGTGGGCCGGGCGCTGCGCGCGCGCCGACGGCTGCAGCGCAGCCGCAAGACCGACTACGGCACCGTCATCCTCCACTGGTCCTTGGTCGCCGCGCTGTCGGTCGCGCTGCTGAGCGGGCTCGAGATCGCGGCCGAAACGCCGGGGCACGCCTGGCTCAGCTGGTTCGATGCGGTCCTGCCGCATGCCGCCGTGTGGACCGGGCACATGCGGGCCGCGCTCGTGCTCGCGACGGTCGCGCTCGGCTACGTCATCTATATGCCGCTCTCCGGCCTCGCCCGCCGCATCCGTCTCGATCGCGTGCGGATGATGGGGCTGCTCGGCAAGCGGGAGGCGCGCTGGGGCACGATCAACATCCTTCTCTATTGGGCGTTCTTCCTCACCCTGTTGATGCAGATCGCGACCGGAAGCCTGCTCTATTTCGGATTGGCCGCCGACAACACCATCGTCACGCTGCATTGGTTCGGTGCGTGGGCGATTCTCGCCTACGCGGCGCTGCACGTGCTGGCGCACTGGGCGATCGGCGGCAAGCCGCAACTCTTGCGCATCTTTCGGCCGGGCCGTCTCGTGCCGCCGGCGCCGCCGCCCGATCCGCTCGAGCTGCTGGCGCAGCTCGCCGATCGCGGGGCGGCATCGCCGGCGGTGGCGCCCGCGGCCGCGCGCGCCGTCAACGGCTGCGCCAACGTCACGCGCGATGATCGGCATCCTGCACGCCAGCCCGACGCGCGCCCGCCGCAGCCGGCGTCCTTCCGGCCGCCGCAGGCGCCGCATCCCGGTGCGGGCGGCGCGAGCGGTCGCCCCCGGCGCCCGGGGCCCGTGCTGCAGGTCAACCCCTTGATGGTGGCGGTCGCGGTCGCGATCACGGGCGCCTTCTTTCTGGTCGCGATCGATCGCGAGGATATCGATACGCTGCATGTGCGCCGCATTGCCGCCGCGGAGGCCCCGGCGCTCGACGGCGACACGTCCGATCCGGTGTGGCGGACCGCGCCGCCGCTTTATGTCGACACCGTTCAGGGTGGCAATTTCGACGGCACCGGCGAGACGACGATCGAGATCCGCGCCGTTCACGACGACCAGCGGGTTTATTTTCTTTTCTCCTGGAATGATCCGACGCGGTCGTTGAAGCAGCTCCCGCTCATCAAGACCAAGACCGGCTGGCGTCTGCTGCACGACGGATACGAGGCGGGCGACGAGCACGCCTATAGCGAGGACAAGTTCGCCGTGCTGTTGACGACGTCGGGCAACATTCTCGCCGGCGATGCCACCTTTCATGCCGGCCCGCGGCCGCTCGCCGACGAGCCGCGCACGCTGTCGGGCAGGGGGCTGCACTACACGCTCGCCAACGACGCCGATGCAAATGTCTTTGCCGACGTGTGGGAGTGGAAGGCGACCAGCACCGCCCCGTCCGGATACATGGACGACGATCATTTCGGCCCGCCGCTCGCCGCGACCGAGCCGCAGCGCCTCGGGCTCGCGCCATATCACGGCGGCTTCGCGCCGGATCCGGGCGTCGCGAACTATATGGACAATTTCCTGCAACGCTCGCCCGACGCCTATGGCCAACCGGTCACACCGCGCTGGCTGCCGCGGGATCTGGCGTCAACCCGCGCCGCCATGGGGCCGATCGACCTCGATCCGAACCACGGCGAAAGCGAGCAGGCGCGCTGGTTCATGACACCCGCGGAGGCCGTGCCCTATTCGCCCGAGCTCGACGCCGGCATTCCGGTCGGCACCGTCATCCCGGGAGTCATCATCTCGGGCGGCTTTTCCGGCGATCGCGCCGATGTGCGCTGCGCCGCCCGCTGGGCCGCCGGCCGCTGGGCGCTCGAGGTCACGCGGCGGCTCGATACCCACAGCAAATACGACGTTGCGATCAGGACCGGGATCTACATGCGGGTGGCGGCCTTCGATCACAGTCAGATCCGTCATACCCGGCACGTTCGGCCCATTCGGCTCGAGGTGGAATGATAATGCGCAAGATCTGCAAGGTGCTCGCCAACGGCGAGGCGTTCTCGGCCAATTGCGGCGATCTGCTGCTCGACGCCGCATTGCTCAACGGCGTCGACATTCCGCACGACTGCAGGTCCGGATTTTGCGGCGCCTGCCGCGTCAACCTCGTGAGCGGACGCGTGCTGGGCGGCGACGATGACGAGCCGGGCGTCGTGCGCGCCTGCCAGTGCCGGGTATTGACGGACGTGGCGATCGAGATCGACGACGTCCCCGAGACCGCAACCGAGCATGGCCGCGTTGCCGCCCTCGTGCGCCTCGCGGCCGACATCATGGAGGTGAGCATCGCGATGCCGCAGCGCGCCGAGTATCTGGCGGGCCAGCACTACAAGGTCCAATTCCGCGGCTTGCCGCCGCGCTATTACAGCCCGACGTTCCCGCTCGAGGGTCCGCACGACCCGGCTATCCTGCGCTTCCACATCAAGCAGATCCCGCACGGCCGGGTCTCGCCGGCGCTCGGCCGCGAGATCGCGGTCGGCCATCGCGTGAAGCTGGTCGGTCCGCTCGGCACCGCCTATTTCCGCCCCGAGCATCGCGGGCGCCTCGTTCTCATTGCGAGCGGCACCGGTTTTGCGCCGATCTGGTCGATCGCCAACGCGGCGCTCGCCGAGCGGCGCGACCGCGCGCTGGTCCTGATCGTCGGCGCCCGTGCGCTCAAGTCACTTTATATGGTGCGCGCCCTGTGCCGGCTCGCGCGGTTTCCCGGCGTCACCATCATTCCGGTCGTGGCGGAGCCGCAGGACGTTTCGCAGGCCATCCGTGTCGGCTGGCCGCTCGATTACCTTCCGCGCCTCGCCGCATCCGACGCGGTCTACACCGCCGGCGCACCGCCGCTGGTCGAGCGGGTGGCCGATATGGCGCGTGCCGTCGGGGCGAGATGCTACACGGATCCGTTCGCGCCGCAGAGCACCGAGCCCCAGCCGCGCAGCCTCTTTGCTCGCGCGGCCGAGTGGCTCGGTAGCGACGCGCCGCCGCTGGTGCCGGACATGCCGCGTTCGATGCAGGCGCGATACGATCGGGAGCTCGCCTGAGCCGCGTCGCTTCTGCGGCGGCGCGACAGGTCGAGACGCGATCGAGCATGAAGCATGGCCCCGTTGAGGTAGGGGGGCTGATGAAGGAAGATGCACGCCGACGCGTGCGATATTGCATTCGCGCAGAGCAGCGAGGTCGAGGAAAGTCGGAATACGCCTGCTGAGTGGAAAGAAGCTCATGCCGCCGCGCTTGCTGGGCGAGCGGCACGCAGATCGCGCAATTTTGGCCGCTGTAGTGCTTGCCATGAAAGGGCGAAAAAAGATCGCCGCGCTCGATTGGTCGCAATGTCGCGCCGTGGAAAGCGTCCCCGGCCGGCTCGATGGCGCGTGGGTCTTTCGCAACACGCGGCTGCCGGTATCGGCCGTGTTCGAGAACCTCGCGGCCGGCGCGAGCATCGACGACATCATCGCGCAGCTCGCCATCACGCGCGTGCAGATCAACGCCGTGCTCGAGTTCGCGGCGCGCAGCTTGGACCGGCGGCTTTATGGCCTGCGCGAGAAGCGCGTCAAAAAGCGATCGAGGCCCGCGTCGCCGCCGCCCGAGCCGGCGCGGGTCGAGCGCGCCGACAGCGAGATCGCCGTGCTGGCGCAAAAGCAGCGCGCCGCCGAGCTCCCGCACGAGCCCCCGATCCTCGGCGCCTACCAGCTTTCGGCGCTGCGGGCGGTGGTGAGCGGCTCGCCGGATGCGCTCGCCATCGTCAACAGCTTCACGCTCGACGTCCTGGGGCGCATGCGCCTTTTGTCGCGCGGCAAAGGCCAGAAGGGCAAGGCGGCGTGGCGGCTGACCGACGAAGGGCGACGCGCGCTCGCGCGTGCGGACAAGCGCGCCTAGCGCTTGGGTCCGCTCGATCCGGGCTACGCCGCTAGCGTGACCACGTCTTGATGTGACCGCCGTCACAGAACGGCTGATTGTTCTGTCATGGCGTCGACGACCTCCCTAGGTTCCGTGACCTACGCATCGAGGCAGTTGACCCCGCGGCGTCGTCAGAAGGAGAAATCGTCATGAAAGTTCTACGCGTCCCCCGTTTGTCGGCGTTCGGCGCCGCCGCCGGGCTCGGCATTCTTTCCGTCGTCCTGTCATCCGTCACACCGGCGTTCGCGTTGGGCGGCTGTGGTGCGAACGGCCATCGCAGCAGCATCACGGGCCGATGTATCTGGGGCGGCCAGAACGAAGGCTGGTGCATCCGACATACCGGTCATCCGTCCGTTCCTGGGCCCAACGGCACGCGGATCTGCATCCGGTAACCGCGTTGTCGGCGCCGCGCGCCGACGACGCCGACCCGGCGTGGCCCGGATGGCGTGGCGGCGCCATCCGGGACCATGCATCGGGTCACGCGCGGAAAAGCGCGGATGGGCAAAACGGATCGCGCCACGCCGAATGGTTTTGCTCGAGACGCTGCCTCACCAGCAGCTCTTGGGTTATGGACCTGAGTTCGTCGTCCACAATCCGATGCCGGGATATGTCTTCGACGGGCAAGTCTCGTGGCAGGAAACGGGCACGTACGTCCTGGTCGAGAGCCCAGGGATTCAATTCCCGATCGTGCCCGACGGCGCCGTAGGTCTCGACGCGTTATCTCGTTCGCCGCCAGCGCAGGACAATTCGCTCCATCCACAGCGATCGTACCGATGCGCCGGTCGGGACGCGGGCTCCTGTCCCAGAGCGCGGAGCGGGCGTCGTGTCGTGCAGGCGGCTTGGCGGCTCCTCGGTTCCGCACGCCGGGAATGGCGTGCCTGGAAAGAGCACCCGCCACAGCGCTGTCGTGTCCGGGTCGGGTCGGCAAGGTCGGCTGGCCATGGATCAGATGTAGATGTCGGAGCGTTGCGCTTTCAAGCGACGATCACGAGCATTGGCACCATGACACCGAGATAGGTATTACGGGACGTGCAAACGCGCGTTCGATGCGTCATTTCAGGGCACATTTCAATCTAGCGAAACACGGCGATACTTGCTCACCGTCAAGTTCCTCGGTCGGGCGCCCGACAAACCATTGTCTCTACATTCCAATTCTCGCCACATTGGTAACGGACGTTTCGCTCTACTCACAAACAATCAAATGAAAAACTTAGGGTGTCGTGAAATTGCTGTGGCAGGGCGCAAGCGTGGGTGACAGGGGAGATTAGCCATGTCGATCATGAGTCTCGGTCGTGGAAATGGGAATCGCAATTCGAATGGGAATGGGAAGGGCAGCAAGCATGTCGAGCCCATCGGGCCGGCAGCGGCGCCGCCATATCCGCCGCGCCAGGCGATAGCCAGGAAAGTCGATCCGGAGGCGGAGCAGCTCCAGCTCGGCAGCGTGACGCTCGCCGGTGTCGATCGATTGACGGGGATGACCGCCGACGAGATCGAGCGCGTGGCCGAGCAGGTGCTCGACGGCGCGGAGGAGACGGCGGCTGTCTTGCGCGATCTCGCGCGGCGCATTCGCGAGAACGGCGTCTTCGCCAACGAGCGGCTCGCCCGCTTCGTGCGCGTGGCCAACCAGTGTGCCGACATTGCCCGCTCCATGCGCCAGAGTGTCGAGCGGCGCGAGGAGGAGGCGCCACCCCAGCCGAAAAGAGCCGAAGTGAGGACCGACGTGAGGGCCGAGGTCGAAGCCGAGCCCGAGCCGGTCACGGAAGTCGAGGACGCGCCTGGCTTGGGCGCGGTCGAGCAGCAGATCGAGGAGGAGATCGAGGAGCAGGCCAAGCGCCTCGCCGACAGGGTCGGCCCATGACGCGGGTGATGACGTGGATCGGATGACGTGGGTCGGATGACGTTGGGGCGGACCGTGTTGTCCGCTCCTTTCGGCCGGTGGCGCGTGATCGTCGACTACGCCGGCTGCGTCGCCGAGCTCTCCGCCGCGATCGCGATCGGTCTCCTGATCGTCGTTCTGGCGTTGACGCTCGACGCCCCGCGCGAAGCCGCCGCGACTGGTCCGGTGGCGGACCAGCACGGCGCCGTGCTGCGGTGATGATGGGAATGATTACGGCGCCGTCGTCACATCATTGCGAGCGCTCGTTCGCAAGCTGCGCGGCGATCAATCGCCGCTGGCCGCGGAAATGGCGCCCCAGCAGGACGAACCCGGCGCACACGGCGGCGACGTAGAGGACGATCAGGGTCACCGCGACGCCGCCGCTCGCGCCGGAAAGCCAGAGATCCGAGGTTGGCGAGGCGGCCGCGAGGATCGGTATCGCGGCAACGGCCGCGATGTAGACCAGCACGACCGCCCACGCCATCCAGCGCAAGCGCCGCATCTGCGGCGCGCCGTAGGAGGGCGACGCCTGCTCCGTCGCATCGCCGGCCGCGATTCCCTCCAGCCAGTCGCCGAAGAAAAGCACGTCGAACAGGAGCTCGAGGACGTCGAACACGCCCGTCGCCTTTTCTCGATCCCGGCGCGACGCCACGCGCGCGTTCCGGGGGAGCCGAACCGTACGACCATCGCCGGCGGCCGGTAAGACCCGAACGGGTCTTACGGGCTCGGTTTCCTCGGGTCCGCCGTCGGGGTCTGCGCGGCGGCTCATGCCAAGCGCATCGTTCATTTTGCACGCATGCGCGCCGCACGCTTGTCTCGGGCCGGCAGCCGGCACGCCCGCCGGGAGCCTGGGGCGGAACGTAGCGGCCGCACGCTGCATTGACCGGGCGATGTTCAGCGCAACCGAGATGGTCGGCACGATCGCGGCGGTATGCACGACCGCCGCCTATGTTCCGCAGGTCCACAAATGCTGGACGACGCGTTCGGCAGCCGACCTCTCTCTATATATGCTGATCGTGCTGATGGGCGGCGTGTCACTGTGGGTGATCTACGGGCTGCTCCGGCATGACGCGGTCATCGTCGCGGCGAACGCGGTGAGTACGAGCTTGCTGGCATTGCTCGTGCTCTTCAAGCTGCGCGACATGGCGCACCGGCGCCGGACCGGGGCGCGGCGAAGAGCGGCCTGAACCGCGGCCACTCGACCGTGCTGGCATCCGGATGCTTGCACCACGCCCGGCCGGATGCCGGCGACCTCACCGAGCGAGGCGTGAGCATGCGCGCGCACTTGCGCGCAGGGGCTTGGTCTTTGCCGCATCGCAATAGCGGGTCTCGCCGCGACGGTGCTCTTTGGCACAATGCGGGGCCTCGCCTCGGCGACGTCCGCCGCCGCGCGGCGAAGATCGCGCTCGCGTGCAAGCGGTCGTAGGAAGCAAAAAACGCTGCACCTCGCGCCCATCGCGTCGTCGGGAACCTTCCTTTTTTCGTAGCGTTGGGTCAGCGCTGTAGGAGGACTAGCCGATGACCATCGCCACTGACGCGCATCAGCGCGACGAGCAGACTCGCGGCGTCGAATCGACCACCTTGTTGAAGAGCGCGGCCGAAGCGGCGAGCGATGCCGCGGCGCGATTGGGCGACGCCGCTCAGGCGGCGGGTCGTCAGGCCAAGGAGGCCGCGTCGGAGCTCTCGGCCGAGGCCAATCTCAACATCAAAGGGCTGCTCAATAATCAGTTGGCGTCGGGAGCCGATCTCGCCGGCCACGTCGCCGGGGCGGTGCGGGCGGCGGCCGATCATCTCGGGGCGAATGCGCCGCAGCTCGCCGGCATCGTGCGCACCGGCGCCGACACGATCGAGGATTTCTCCGGCACGATGCGCGCCAGCTCGGTCGAGGATGTCTTCCAGACGGCTTCCGACTTCACCCGTCGCCAGCCCGCTGCCGTGTTCGGCGCGGCCGCGCTGGCGGGATTTTTCCTGTTCCGTGTCCTCAAGGTCGACGGCAGCAGCAATTCCAATATAGGCGCCGCCGATCGCGGCCAGCCACGCGGATCTTCCCATGGCGCATGAGACGTTCAACTCGGCCTTCGTCCAGACGGTGGCCAACCTGATCGGCGATGCCGCCGAGCTCATCCAGAAGGAGATCGCGCTCGCCCGCGCCGAGATCGCCGCCAAGATCAGCGAACGCGTCGAATCGGTGGCATGGTTCGCGGTTGCCGGGATCCTCGGCTTCGTCGTGCTTCTGCTCGTCGCGGAGGCAGCCGTCTTCGGGCTGGTTGCCGCCGGCCTCGCGCCGGGATGGGCGAGCCTCATCATCGCGGCGGCGGCCGCCATTCTGGCCGCCGCCGCCTTCGCGTACGGCAAGTCGGCCGCGCGCACGAGCCCGATGCCGACACGCAGCCTGCACCAGATCAACCAAGACATCCGCACCGTGAAGGAGCAACTCTCATGAACGCGCGCGACAGCTACGAGCAAGGCGCCGACTGGCTGGTCGGAACCGTGCGGCGCAATCCCGAGGCACTCCTGGTCCTGGCGGCCGGATGCGCGCTCTTGATGCGCAGCAAAGGCGCGGCCAGCAACAACGAGGGGCCCCGCCACGAAGGCCACCCCTATCGGCCGGCCGATCCGGCATGGCAGTACGCCAGCCAGGGCTCCGGGACGACCGCCGGTGCGGCAGACAGCGTGCGCAGCGCGGCCGCAAGAGTGCAGGACAAGGTGCAGGATTATGCGGCCGCTACGACGAGCCGCGTCTCCGCGACAGCCGCCAGCTACGCCGCCAATGTTTCGGAGTATGCGGGCGGCGTACGCGACGCGGTGGTCTCCGGCGTGTCGCAGTTTCCCGATCAGGCCCGCGCCACGGTGCAGAGCGGCTTCGCCCGCGTGCTGCGCGAGCAACCGCTGGCGATCGCCGCGTTGGGTCTGGCGGCCGGCGCGACGCTCGCCGCGATCTTTCCGGCGAGCCCGGCGGAAAGCCGGGTGCTCGGGCCAGCCCATGATGCAGTCGTCGACGCCGCCGCCCGCGCCGCGACCAATGTCCGGGCCGCCGCCGGCGAGGCCGGCGAGCAGCTCAAGCAGGCAGCGCGCGAGCGCGGCCTGCATCCCGAGGGACTGAAGGACCTCGCGCGTGACGTCGCGGGCAACTTCGCCGACCACGTCACGCGCGGGCAATCCGATCAGACGCGTTCCGAGCAAAAGCAAGGCGAGCAGAACGACGACATCGCGCCGGGTCTCGTGCCCGAAGCAACGGGCGCAGGATCGGGACGATGAGCACGGAGCTTGATCTGCTCGAGCGCGACGTCGTTGCGGCGCGGCGGCGGGTGCAGGACGATCTTGCCAACCTGCGCGGGCCGGCGGCCGCCAGTCTCAAGCGCGACCTGACCGAGCGAGCCGACGGCGTGCTCACCGAGATCAAGGACCGCCTGACCGCAAACCCGGTCGCGACCGTGGCGATCGGCGCGGGCGTCGCCTGGAAATTGGTGCACCGCCCGCCGATCGCCTCGCTGCTGGTGGGATACGGTCTCTACAGCCTGATACGCACCGATCCGCGCCGGCCAAGCGCGATGAGCGGCCTTGCGCGCCAGGCCATCGCGGCCGGCGAAGCCGCTGCCGGCCGGGCAAGCGAGTTCGCTGGCGAGGCGCGCTCGGCGGCGGCCGAGGGTCTGCGCAGTGTCCAGGAGACGGTGCGGAAGGCAGCCGACACCGTCGCCGACGGAGCGAGCGCATGGACGACGCGTGCCAGCGAGGCTGCGACCGAGGGCATGCGTGGCGCACAGGAAGCGGCAGGGCAGGCGAGCGACACCCTCGGCCGCGCCGCCGACGCCTGGAGAGCGCGCGCGGGCGAGACCGCGGCCGCGGCTGCGGCCCAGGCGCGCGAGCGCGCTCACGATTTCGCCGCGGCGGCGCAACGCGACAAGGACACCTACCTGCTCGGGTTCGCGGCAGCGGCGCTCGCCGCCGCCATCGGCATCGCGGCGCAGCGCCGCGCCCAGTGATCACGGACGAAGCCGGACAAAAAGAAGACTCGGAGCATCGCCATGGGACTGTTCAGCAAGGACATCAAGACGATGGACGACCTGCTGCTGCACGGCCTGCAGGACATCTACTATGCCGAGCACCAGATCACCAAGGCGCTGCCCAAGATGATTGCGCAGGCGACCAATCGTGATCTCACCAAGGGACTGAGCGACCATCTCGAGGAGACGAAGAAGCAGATCGGCCGCCTCGAGCAGGTGTTCAAGCTGATGAGCCAGGATCCGAAGGCGGTGAAGTGCCCAGCGATCGATGGCTTGATCGACGAGGCGAACGAGGTCGCGGGCGAGACCGACGACAAGAGCGTTCTCGACGCGGCGCTGGTCGGGTCGGCGCAGGCGGTCGAGCACTACGAGATGGCGCGCTACGGCACCCTGATCGCCTGGGCCGAGGAGCTCGGCCGCGACGACATCGTCCGCCTGCTCACGACCAACCTCAACGAGGAGAAGGCGGCGGACAGGAAGCTGTCCACGATCGCGCTGCGCAAGGGCGTCAATCGCAAGGCCGCGAGCTGATTTGATTTGCCGCTCGGCGCTTGCGGCCCTTTGAAGATGGCGCGTCTGGCCGGCCCAAAACTATTCCGCTCGCCACGTCGCCGTTGACGGGGAGCAAGCGCGCAATTGACGGAACGCGAGCCGGTGCCGGCGGCTCGCACGGCCTCGCGCAGTCGCTGTTTCAGGTCGGCGGCAACTTCGGCTCGGCCTTGGGCCCGCTCGCCGCAGCGTTCATCGTCCTGCCGCGCGGGCAGAACGGCCTCGCCTGGTTCGCGCTGCCGGCGCTCGCCGGCATCATCATCCTCGGCGCGGTCGGCCGCTGGTATCAGCTCAACAGCCGCGCGAGGAAGAGCGCCGCCGCTGTCCCTGCGTACCATGCCGCGCTGTCGCGCCGGCACGTGCGCTGGTCGATGGCCATCCTGCTGGTGCTGCTGTTCTCCAAGTGGGTGTACATCGCGAGCTTCACGAGCTTTTATCTTCTACCTCAAGGACAAGTTCGGCATCGGCACCCAGCAGGCGCAGATCCATCAATTCGTCTTCCTCGCCGCCGCCGCGGCCGGCACGATCGCGGGCGGGCCGATCGGCGACCGGCTTGGGCGCAAGCCCGTCATCTGGGTGTCGATCCTCGGCATCCTGCCGTTCACGCTCATCCTCCCCCATGTCGGGCTCACGGCCACGACAGCCCTGACCGTGATGATCGGCTTCATCCTCGCCTCCGCCTTCCCGGCCATCGTCGTGTTCGGCCAGGAGCTCATGCCCGGCCGCGTCGGCATGGTGTCGGGCCTCTTCTTCGGCTTCATTTTCGGCGTCGGCGGCATCGGCGCCGCGATGCTGGGAACGCTGGCGGACTGGAAGGGGATCGGCTTCGTGTTTCAGGTTTGCGCGTTTCTGCCGGCGCTCGGGATCTTCACGGCCTTCCTGCCGAACTTGCGCTTTTCACCGCGGAACATCGCGATCAATCAAGCGCCGTGATCGTTTCGTCCTGTTGCGACGAGGTAGCATGTCCTCGATCATGCGACGACGCGGCGGGCTGATGGCTTCTACGGACTTGGTGGAGGTCATGGGAGTCTCCCGTCTCGAGGTTGGAGTGCATTGACCCCTCGATCCTCAAGACAGCCTCCCAGCCCGTCTTCCCTTGGTCCTGGTCACCTCACCCCGCCGCGAGCGCCCTCCCGCGGGAGCGGGTTCGTTCCGTGGCCCTAAGCGGCGGCGGATCACGCCGCAGCGATCCGGTCGCTTTCGGGGCCTTCCTGACGTCATCAGACGTGAGGCGCCTGTGAAATCCGTCGCTCGTGACCCTGAGCGGACCTATACTCGGCATCGAGGTGATGGGCCGATTCCGCCGCTATTGCCATCTTCCCCTCCCGCAGCAGGTACATCTGGTGGCGATTCGCCAGACGGGGATCGCAAGCGTTGGTCGCGCGCCGCGAACTCAGTCATAAATCTGCCGGCATTTATTGTCGCAGCGCTCCACTTCCCAGTAACAAGTTTCGTTGCAGGAGCCGTAATCGCGTTTCCCCCACGCTTGCCTGCAGCATGCCTCACGGGTCGCTTGGCAACTATTGAAACAAGCATCGCGCTTGGGGGTATCCTTCGCGGCACTTGCGCCCGCCAGTCCGAATAGTGCGGACAGGGATACGAGGATGGCGGCAAGCGTGCTACGCTTCGGCATTGTTGCTCCTGTGTAGTAGTGATCACGCTAACGAAGAGGCGAACGACAGACAAAGGAACATTGCACGCCCTCGCGGCAGGGGCAACGCTGATCGCGGGCAGAATTTTTCCTTCTATGTGGAAGAGCTATCTACCCACACGGCGGAAGTGTGTAGGCTCCTGCGCTTTGCGCGGACTGCCGGTACGCATCCGGTGAAGGCCGCGGACGCGGTCGTTGACGCGTTAGGATCAATCTGATTGGGGCGCTACGCGGCCGCTTTTTGCTCGCGCTCGCGCTTCCAATGCCAGGGTAACAGTTCGTCGATGCGCCTGGCGGGATGATCCTGGAGGCGCGCGAGCACATCGGCGAGCCAGGCCTGTGGATCGACGTCGTTCAGCTTGGCGGTCTCGATCAGCGTGTAGATGGCAGCGGCTCTGCGGCCACCCTCGTCCGATCCCGCGAAGGTCCAGTTTTTGCGGCCGACCGCGACGCCGCGCAGCGCTCGCTCGGCGGCATTGTTCGACATGCACAGCCGGCCGTCATCGAGGAAGCGGATGAGGCCGGCCCAGCGGTTGAGGCTGTAGGAGATCGCCTTGGCGACATCGTTGCTCGCCGAGAGCTTGGCGCGTTGCTCGCGCAGCCAAGCCTCCAGTGCGGTGACGATTGGCCGGCTCTGCTCCTGGCGCACGCGCTTTCGCTCGTGTGCCGGCTTGCCGTTGATGTCGCGCTCGATCGCGAACAGCTCGTCCATGCGCCTCACCGCCTCGATGGCGATCGGCGCTTTGTTGATACGTGCGTGGTCGAAGAGCTTGCGCCGCGCATGCGCCCAGCACATTGCCTCGGTGATAGGGCCGGGCTTGCGCGAAGGCTCGTAGAGCCGGTTGAACCCGGAGTAGGCGTCCGCCGGCATCAGGCCCGCATAGCCGGCGAGGTGCTCCTCGGCGTGCTTGCCGCCGCGGTCCGGCGAATAGAAGAAGGCCGCGGCGGGCGGATCCGTGCCGCCGAACGGTCGGTCGTCGCGCACGTAGGTCCACAGGCGTCCGATGCGGGTCTTGCCCTTGGCCAGCACCGGTACGGTGGTCTCGTCGGCATGGATGCGCTCGGCCGCGAAGACATGCGCGCGGATACGCAGGACCAGTGGCATCAGGGTGGCGGCGCAGGCACCCACCCAATCGGCAAGCGTCGAGACGTCGAGCTCGATGCCCTCGCGCGCGTAGGTGGCGCTCTGGCGGTTGAGCGGCAGGTGCAGGCCGTATTTGGCGAACAACACATGGGCGAGCAACTGCGGGCCGGCGCGGCCGCGCGCAATCGGGTGCGACGGCGCCGGCGGCTGCGTGATGCTTTCGCAGGAGCGGCAGGAGAACTTCTCGCGCACGTGCTGGATCACCTTCCACTGCCGCGGCACAAGCTCCAGCGTCTCGGTCACGTCCTCGCCAAGCTTGTGCAGGGCGCCGCCGCAGCACGGACAGGCTGTCGGCGCTGGATAGACGATCCGCTCGCGCGGCAAGTTCTCGGGCAGCGGCCGGCGCACCGGCTTGCGTCGCTCGAAGCTCTTCACCGCCGTCTTGGCCTCGGCAGCCGCGACCTCGGCGGCCGTCTCCGTCTGCGCGGCGTTCTCCTCCAGATCGGCCAATTGCAGCTCGAGCTGATCGAGAATCGCGCCGCGCTCGGCGGACTGCCCGAACTGTTCGTGCCGCAGCTTGGCGATCATGAACTTGAGCTTCTCGATCAGCAGCGTGCGATCCAGCAAGGCGGCGCGCTGCGCGAGGATCATCGCGTGCGCGCTGGCCAGATCAGTGGGGAGCGAATCATCGGTGCTCATGCCGATGATGGAATCACAACAGGCCGTGCTTGTCCGAGGTCGCGCGTGCGTGTCGATTCAAATCAACGCGATCACCCGGCCGCTTGGGGACGCCACGTGCGTTGCGGCAGCCGCCAGTCGATCCCTTCGAGTAGATAATCCCAGCTGTGCCGGCGTGATCGTCACCAGCCCGTCCGCCGGCGACGGCCAGATGAAGCGGCCTCGCTCCAGCCGCTTGGCGAACAGGCACATGCCCTGACCGTCGTGCCACAGCACCTTGATCAGCCCGCCGCGCCGGCCACGAAAGACGAACAGATGGCCGCCGTGCGGATCACGCTCCAGCTTCTCCTGCACCAGCAGCGCCAGGCCATCGAACCCCTTGCGCATGTCGGTGTGCCCGGTCGCGAGCCAAACCCGCACGCCACTCGGGATCGGGATCATCGCCGCCGCCTGCCGCTCAGCGCGTCGATCAGCGC
Organism: Xanthobacteraceae bacterium; assembly: GCA_035293985.1. GTDB lineage: Bacteria > Pseudomonadota > Alphaproteobacteria > Rhizobiales > Xanthobacteraceae > JAVDCA01. Next base: position 185,326 of record DATGLS010000048.1, on the reverse strand, counting down.
AGCCACCATCCCGGCGTCGGCTGCCCCCGCGATCCGCATCCGCGTGCCGCTCGCAAACTCGATCTCGATCAGGCTCGAGCTCGCCGTTCCCGCCGCATCGTCCGCGATCCGGACCGCCGCAAAACCCGCCGGCGGTCCGCCCCGCGCGCACAATTGGCGGCGCCAACCGTACAACTGGCTCGGATGGATCCCGGCCTCGCGCGCCAGCGCAGAGACGACTGCGCCCGGCTCCAGCGAGGCTGCTACGAGGCGTTCCTTCTCGGCTGTGCTCCAACGTCGACGACGCTCAACCGAGGTGATCACTTCGACAGGCGAATTCGTCATGTGACTACTCCTGGGAATAGTCACGTGACTCTCAATCTCGCATCAGCCGCAAGGCGGCCCTAACCGGAAGCGTACGACTGCCGAAGCCTAACGCGAGACAGGCCGTCAGAAGCGCTACTAAAAAGCGCTACCAGAGAACCCGGAATCTGATGGCACGAGCTCGGCACCTCGAAGATCCCGCCAAGACCGTTATTGGCACTTCTCGGACCCGCCGCGATGTCCGCACCATGTCCGCTGTGAGGGGCGAAGCGGACTCGATATGCTCAACAGAGTTCTTTCGTTTGTGACCCGCCGCCTCATGCCTCATGTCCTCCTGCGAGCTCGTCGTCGCCTCGCACCCGGCCATCCAATGCGCACAATGCGGCAGGTCGGCTTCGTCGATATCCGAACTCGGTTTTGATCTTCCGCAATGCCGAACTCGCATTTCTTCGGCATCCACCACCTTGCCGATGTCGTCCTGCGTGAGCTCGTCGTCGGCTCGCAGGATCGTCCAGTGCACGCAGTGCGGCCGATCGGCTTCGCCGAGGGCGCCCTTGGCGATCAGGAGATCGATCATCGCCGGCATCAGCTCAGGCTCGTAACACCAGATCACCCATTTGGACTTGCGCAGCAGATCGTTGGCGATGCCGTGAACACGCGCTGCGTACGGCGCTCGAAGGCGCGGGACATGGGAAAGCTCCGGGTCTGGGTTGAGGGAGGCAGCGCCCGCGCGGGCTAATGGCCAGTCGCGTTCCGCTGGAGTGCTTCTCGGCGGTTAGCGGCCACCCGCGGACGTGCCGTCCGTCATGTCTGCTGCCGGCGACCGGTCGGGGTAGAGGCGACGCATTGTGCTCGATCTGAGCCTTTCCGAGTCTGACCCGAACCCGTCATTGTCCTCCGTGCGGAATCGCAGTGCAATAAAAACGATGAGCAGCGGATATGCGCAAAGTTGTCCGACGATATGGGCGCGCACCTGATATGGTTCGCGGCGGTGTTACCGGTGCACTCATCATGATCGCGTGCGCCTCATCAACGGAGCCTCACATGCGGACCCCATCTCTTCACTTCGTCACAATAACTATCTCTGCCTTAACACTCGCTGCGTCGCTCGCCTCCTCCGCAACTGCGGCGCGCCGTGCCCCGGGGGTTGATTGCAACTCCTGCTGGCAGCAACTTGACGACTGTAACGCTCGTTGCCGCAAAGCTTACGACCATTATACTTTTACTCAGGGTTTTATGAATTGCGGAGCTGATTGTTCAGTATCTCATGCGACATGTCGTTCTAGTCTTCCTCAAGAATGCAAGCAACGAAAATAATGCTCTATTTAATTCAATCAGAGTCGGGACTTCCGACCCGAAGTGCTGTCACGCCAATCCCAAATCCGGATACACCAGCCGGCGCGAGAACCCGGGGACCCTCGCCACCGGCTCCGCGAAGGTGAGCGCCACCGCCGCGGTGAGCGGCCGCCCGCGGACGTGCCGTTCGTCATGTCCGCTCCTGGCGAAACCGGAAAACTTGTGCTCAATCGGAGCATTACCGAATCTGACCCGAAGCGGACGCCGCCCGGAGTTCGGCATCCCAGTGCAACAAAGGCGGTGAGCAGGGGATATGCGCAAAGTTGTCCAACCAACGGGGCGCACCCGTGATAGGCTCTGCTGCGATTTGTGGGACGCCCCGCTCGTTTTCGAATCCCGGCTGTTTCACCACTCCCGTTGAAGCACACAAGGAAACCCTCCGATGGGACACTGGACGATCAAGGCTTTGGCCGCAGGCGCACTGGTGACGGCGCTCGCGGTCGGCAGGCATGCCTGAGCGTGGTGCCGTACGGCTGTTACAGGGACGCGAAGATTCTCCCGTCCCACGAGCGCACACTCAAGTATGGCCAATGCTCGCCTGAGCTCTTCGACTGCATGAGGAAGAGAGGGCTCCGATGGCCACCTCCGTAGCGATCGCATCCGGCTTCTGCAGGGCGCGCACGAGCGTAGGCGTATCGGCCCGGTTCTCGGCAAGTTGCAGCTGAAAGCGCCGCACATCCTCGAAGCTCGCCGGGTCCGGCGCGCGACCCAGAAACACCGCTCAATATGGTCCGAGCCCGAAAAGGAAGGAAGAGATGGCAAGACTAGCTCGTTTCTCGATCGCGATCGCGTTGATCGGGTGGTGCGTCGGCGCGACGTGGCCTACGGCCGCGCTTGCCGACGATGTCCGTGTCCGGGGGCGGATTGCCGGCTACCCGTTTGCCAGACAAACGTGCGAGCCCGCGTGCAACCGACTCGACATGGACTGGAACGGAAATTGGACGAACAGCGATAATCACGGGGTGTGTGGCTGCAAGCCAAGGGATCCCGGTCATTGAGGTCCGCTCCCGCCTGCGGCGCAACGGGGAACACGAAAATGCAATCGATGTCGACTGCCTGCGCGGATGGCGCTCTCCGCCATGCCGGACGAGCCTTGTCGTTGTGTCTCCTCGGCGCCGGGCTGGCGATGACGCCGGCCGCCGCCGCGCCCGTGAGCATCCCGCCGCCCGCCGCGTTCGCGTCGCCGCCGCATCCCGCGACACCGGTCGCGTGCGACGACGCGACGCGCGAGATGTGTCGCCAGCGCTCCCGGCGTATGGTGGCCGGCACCCAATGCCTTGGCACGAACGAAAGCTGTCAAGCGGCCTTCGAGAAAGAGCGCGCGAAATGGGAGCGGCGTTGCCTGTCCGCGGCCTCCTGCGGCCGATGAGCATGACGGCCAGTCCGCAGCCGAGATCGCCCGCCGAATATTCGGCAATGGAGGTCTCCTTGCGTTCGCGAACAGGTGGGGCGCCGGGCGTTCATCCCGAATGGAGTGATTGCTGTCGAAGCCAAGGTCAGTGAGCCCTTCGACGATCTCGTCTCCGTCTGGATTTTCAAGAAAGGGAAGGCGAATCCGAAGTCGCCGCCCCATAGAACAAGGCAGGTTGTGCGCTATGCAGAGGCCTTCGGCATGAAGCCGGAGCAATTGCTGGAAATCAGATATCAGTTACTTCAAAGGACGCTGTGCGCGGCCTTGACGGCCAAGCAGCCCCGCGTATCGCGCGCATGGATGGTCGGGCAATCGTTTCCTTCCGGTGACGGGGGCGAGAAACATCTGCGGAACCGAGAGGATTTCTCTCGTTTTGTCGCACTGGTCGGACAGACACCAAGTGTGCGGCTCGGCCTTTTACCGCACGTTGATGCCGTAGCAGTTCGAATTGCATGGACATCAGAGGACGGCCTGCACAGCGAGAAGCGCTGACTTCCTTTCGTCGATTGAGCCGAGCGAAGCCTCGCAACTTGGAAGGTGCTGTCCTCCGTGCCGACAGGCGCTCCGGTGGCGAGCTATGCAGGTGCAGCGCGTAGTCGCGCGAGTCCAACTGGTTGCCAATTAGTATCTGAGGATACCAGAAGGCCAATGGGTAGGTGGCGAGGCCCTGATATTGTTGGTCGGAGCGGCGAGATTTGAACTCGCGACCCCCAGTCCCCCAGACTGGTGCGCTAACCGGGCTGCGCTACGCTCCGAGATGGGCGGACTATAGGGGCGGGCAGGGGGTGAGGCAACGCCCGGCGCGGATTGAGCGCCGGCGGCCGACGGGCCTCGCCGCCGGCGCGCGGAGCGCAAAAAACTGAATAGCGGGGATAGATGAGACTCTTGTTGCGAATTCTGCACGCGGGCGCGATGCTGACGCGAGACGAGGACGGAGCTTGCAGGATTGCGCGCGAGCTGATCTGCGGCGGGTCAGGCGAGAAACGAGAAACGAGAAACGAGAAACGAGTACGCGGCCGTGAGCGCGGCGCGGAGGCCGATGAGCCGAGTGGCGAGAGGCCGGAGAGCCTCCGAACAAAACAAATCTAGATGCAGCATTGATTTCAATGCAGGGCTTCGGCGGCCTCCAACCAGTCGAGACGAGCGCGCCGGCTGAGGATGCTCTTGAGCAAAACGAAGCCAGAAATTCAAATGATTTCAATGGGCGGTCGGCGCAGACGGTCCGGTCGAGGCTGAGGAAGCCGGCGGGAGGCGGCACCAGAATTGTCGAGGAGCGAGGTCGCAGAGCGGCAGAACAAAGCCATTCGAGGAAAGATCAACAATTTCAACCCAGTATCCTGAGCGGTGGGGAGGCCGCAGATCGTCGCCAATTTTGGCGGAACGAACCCAGCGGGATGGCAGCAATGGTTTCAATCCCTTTGATGACGAGTTCCCAACATCACGGCATGGACGGCCTGAGGATCCGCCTGGGCCACGTGCCCACGCACCCGAGCCTGGGCATGGCGGTGGTCGCGGCCGGCTGCGCCGAGGTCGTGGCCTGACCAATTTTGGCAGCGTGACCCAACTGGGATAACAGTAACGATTTCATGGGCGTATTTGGCGGCGGCGAGATCGCCTCGTCGGCCCGTGGCCTCCTCGCGATGACGCCTTGCGCGTCATCGCCAATGGCGTCGCGCCCCGCCTCAGGGCCCGATCTGCATGTTCAAGCCGACCCGCACGAGATCGCTGCGCACGGACGCGCGGCTCGAGAACACCTCGCCGGTGCCGGCGTCGACCACAAAACTGTTCGACATGGTGCCGAGGTCGAGTGGAGGTACTCGACTTTGCCGGTCCAGCGGCCCGAACAGCCGCGCCTCGATGCCGAGGCCGGCGGTCCAGCCGGTGAGCGTGTGGGTGAAGTCGGGGGACGTGGGGCCACCCGTGAACGAGATGCCCTCGTGCGCGCCGGCCCAGGCGCCGCCGGCGGTCGCGTAGAGCAGGTAGGACGGCATGGCATAGCCGATGCGCCCGCGCGCCGTCGCGAACCAGTCGATGCTCTGCGCGTCGGCGACCCCGCCGATGGTGCCGCGCGTGTCGCTCATGTGGCCCCACCCGGCGTCGGCCTCGTAACCGAGCATGAGGTGGTCCCATCTGCCACTTGTAGCCGGCCTGGCCGCCCGCGAGGGCGCCCTGCGGGCTCACGATCGAGGGCGCGAACGAGAAGTTGGCGCTCCAGTTGCCCGAGAGTTGCCCGACAGCTTGGTTTCGGCGCCGAAGCCGCCGCCCCAGCCATCCCGTGACACGATTGCTGCGCGGTATGGCGGACACGCCCGGCGGGGAATAAGCTGGGCGGCGAGCCAATTTTGCGCCACCCGACGAGGACGACGATGAACGATACGCCTTATACGCCGCCGAAGGTCTGGACCTGGGCCAACGCCAAGGACGGCAGCGGCTTTCGCTACGCCAGCACCAACCGGCCGATCGCCGGGCCGACTCACGAGAAGGAGCTCCCGGTCGGGCGCCACCCGCTGCAGCTCTACTCGCTGGGGACGCCCAACGGCCAGAAGGTCACCATCATGCTGGAGGAGCTCCTGGCGCTCGGCCATCGCGGCGCCGAGTACGACGCCTGGCTGATCCGGATCGGCCAGGGCGACCAGTTCGGCAGCGGGTTCGTCGCCATCAATCCGAATTCGAAGATTCCAGCCTTGCTCGACCGCTCCGAGCCCAAGCCCGTGCGCGTCTTCGAATCCGGCGCGATCCTGGTCTATCTCGCCGAGAAATTCGGCGCGTTGCTGCCGACCGAGCGCGCCGCGCGCGCCGAATGCCTGTCCTGGCTCTTCTGGCAGATGGGCAGCACGCCCTATGTCGGCGGCGGTTTCGGCCACTTCTACGCCTACGCGACCACCAAGATCGAATACGCCATCAACCGCTTCGCCATGGAGACGAAACGCCAGCTCGACGTGCTCGACCGCCGCCTCGGCGAGAGCGAATACGTCGCCGGCGATACCTACACGGTCGCCGACATCGCGATCTGGCCCTGGTACGGCGGCCTCGCCCAAAACAACCAGTATGGCGGCGCCGAATTTCTGTCGGTCCATGAATACAAGAACGTGCAACGCTGGACGACGATGATCGGCCAGCGCCCGGCGGTGAAGCGCGGCCGCAAGGTCAACCGATTGAGCGGCGATCCCGCCGATCAGCTGCACGAGCGCCACGACGCGAGCGACTTCGAGACGAAGACGCAGGACAAGCTGCAAGCCAAGCTCACGGCCGCCGCGAGCTGAACGAGCCCAGCGGCCCCGATCACCACGTCATGCCCGGGGCTTGCCCCGGGCATCCATGTCTTTGCGGCGAAGCAAGACGTCGATGGCCGGCACATAGGCGAGCGAAGCGACGCCGTCCATCGACGGCCATGGCCCGCCATGACGGAGTCCGACGCTACCCAGGCGCCGGCGCCGCCCCGCCGTTCACCTTCGCCCGCACCTGCTCGCGTTGCCACGCCCGCCCGGCGACCATCAGGCCCCACACGAACCCCAAGATCAGGTAGTAGTGGCGCCAGTGCTGCACGTCGATGATGTAGCTCTCGCCGACCTCGCCGATGAAGGCCGAGAAGCACGCGATGTAGGCCGGCTGCCACGGCGTGCGCGCGAACAGGTGGCGAAAGCCGATCACGAGGGTCACCAGCACGAGCGCCACGAAGGCGAAGCCGCCGAGCCAGCCGCCCGCGACGAAGGAGTCGAGGAAGGAGTTGTGCGGATCCTCGGGAAAGTACTTGTTGAACTGCAGCGGCCCGAGGCCGAGCGGATAGTCGAACATCATCAGCGCGCCGAGGATGTGGCGGCCGAAGCGGCCGAGATGGCCGGCGTCGTAGCTCTCGACGAAAGCGGCGCGCTCCTTGAACAACGCGTCGACGCCCTTCATCGAGAGCAGAGCGAGGATGAACATCGCGATCACGGCGACGCCCGCGACCGCGAACACGACGATGCGCAGGCGCCGGTTGTTCGAGGACGCGGTCACGAACAGGAAGAACATCATCAGCGCGCACGAGGCCGCGAAATTGCCCCAGGCGCCGCGCGAGAAGGCGAAGAAGAGCCCGGCCGCGATGATCAGCATGGTCACGCCGTTGAGCAGGATGGCGCGGGCGTTGCCGAAGATGATCCGCTGCACCACGAACAGGCCGGGCAGGATCAGGAACGGCCCGAACACGTTCGGGTCCTTGAAGGTCGAGGCGGCGCGCAGCGCGCGGATGAACATCTGCGAGTTGGGCATGAGGTGGAAATAGGCGAGCACGCCGATGATCGACGTCATCACGGCGGCGAGGATGTATCCGCTCATGTAGACGCGCAGCCGCCGCTCGGTGTCCTCGGCGAGCGCGACCGCGAAGAACAGCGAGGTGAGCGAGAGGAAGCACGAGATCGCGGTCCAGCGCGCGGTCTCGTCCTGCTCGATCACCTGCACCAGCGAGGTCGCGAAGCCCACATTATAGAACACCAGCATCAGCAGCAGCGGCAGGTGGCCTTCGCGCATGCGCACGCCGGTGGCGATGAAGATCAGCGCCGAGATGATGATCATGAACTCGTACGGCGCCGGCTCGATGATGACGAAGCCGCTGATCGCCGCGACGAGCCAGAACGAGCCGAGCCGCAGCTTGTCGATGAACGCCAGCGCGCCGCCCCGCGGCGGCGCCGCGTAGGGGAGGGGGTAGCTGGTAGTGGTGGCGTAGGTCATTGCCGCAGTCGACTCTCTTCACTTTCCCCTGCAGGGGGAGGGCATAGGCGGCCTTCGGCCGCCGTGCCTCAAGAACGCCGATGCGAAGCATCGGCTACGGAGCATTGAGCGAAGCGAAATGTTCGACGGGGTGGGGTGACTTCGCCGCCAGACCCCACCCGACGGTCCTCGCTTCGCTCAGACGGTCGACCCTCCCGCTGCAGGCGAGGGTAACCACTCAATACGCATTCTCGGTCTTCAAGAGCGCAAAGGGCGTGCGCATCAGGATGTACATGTCGAACAGGAGCGACCAGTTCTCGATGTAGTAGAGGTCGTGCTCGACGCGGTGCTGGAGCTTGTCGGGCGTGTTGACCTCGCCGCGCCAGCCGTTGATCTGCGCCCAGCCCGTGATGCCGGGGCGCACGCGATGGCGCGCGAAGTAGCCGTCGACCACCTCTTCCCACAGCTTGTTCGCCGTGTTGGCCTCGACGGCGTGCGGGCGCGGGCCGACCAGCGAGAGCTCGCCGCGCAGCACGTTGAGGAGCTGCGGCAGCTCGTCGATCGAGGTCTTGCGGATGAAGCGTCCGACACGGGTGACGCGCGGGTCGTTCCTGGTCACGACGCTGCGGGCGAGCGGATCGGCCTTGTCGTGGTACATCGAGCGGAACTTGTAGACCTCGATCACCTCGTTGTTGAAGCCGAGGCGGCGCTGGCGGAAGAACACCGGCCCGCGGCTGTCGAGCTTGATGGCGAGGGCGGTCAGCGCCATCACGGGCGCGAGCCCGATCAGCGCGAGCGTGCCGACAACGCGGTCGAACACGGTCTTCATCACCATGTTCCAGTCGGCGATCGGCTTGTCGAAGATGTCGAGCACCGGCACGTTGCCGATGTAGGAGTAGGCGCGCGGCCGGAAGCGCAGCTTGCTCATGTGCGCCGCGAGCCGCACGTCGACCGGCAGCACCCACAGCTTGCGCACCATGTGCAGCACGCGCTCCTCGGCGGTGAGCGGCAGCGACACGAGGATGAGATCGACGCGGGTGCGGCGGGTGAACTCGACGAGATCGTCGACGGTGCCGAGCTTGGGAATGCCGGCGACCACCTGCGGGCTGCGCTCGCCGCCGCGGTCGTCGAACACGCCGCAGATGCGCAGATCCGAGTCCGCCTCGTGCTCGAGCGCGCGCACGAGCGACTCGCCCTCGCGCCCGCCGCCGACGATGATGACGCGGCGCACCAGCCGCCCGCTGCGCGCCCAGCGCCGCACCATCGAGGTGAGGATCAGCCGGTCGGCGAAGAGGGCGATGAGGCCGATGCCGTACCAGCCGCCCGCCCAGGCGCGCGAGAACGTGTCCTCGAACTTGATGAAGAAAGCGAGCGCGAGCGCGATCAGAAAGACGAGCGTCCAGGCGATGCTGAGGCGGCTCAGCTGATGCACATGGGTGCGGAACGCCTGCGTCGAGTAGACGTCGAACAGCTGGAACGTGGTGACGGCGGCCATCGCGATCGCAAGATCGGCGAAGACGTAGCGCCACTCGAAGCCTTCGACCGGGAACGTCGTGTAGAGGTAGACCGCGCCGCCGATCGCGGCGATGAGCACGAGCTCGACCACGCGCACGATGCCGCCGAGCACGACCGGCGAGATCGCCTGCGACACCGGCTCGGCCGCGATCGCGCGCGCGAGCGGGGAGAGCTCGCGCGCCCGCCGACGCACCGATGCGACCGCCGATGCGGCGGCGCTCTGCGCGCTCTCAGCTCGGATGGCAGGAGTATCGATGCCCCTGATCATCGTTAACCAAACACACTCCGCGGCAACGACCGCCGCCACACGCGATCAACCCCCAACACATGGTGATTTAGTCGGAATTCGTCTCGAAAGAGTAAAAACAGGGTAAACATTCGAGGGAATTGGGCGGGCGCGGCGGCCACATTCGTTAATTCGACGCGCGCGACGACGACGGCGTCATGGCCCGCGAAGGCGGGCATCCAGTAACCGCAAGCGGCGCAAGCGAAAGACACCGTTGGCTAAAATTTGAATCGAATTTTCTCTTCGTCATGCCCGCGCTCGTCCCGGGCATCCACGTCTTTGCGTCGCGTCGGCAAGCAAGGGAGAGCCGGGAGAGCCGGGCCACGAGGATCAATCCACGCGCGTGTGGACGCGCGCCGCGGTGCCTCGCGCCGCGCGCCGACGGTCCTCGTCGATCGGCAGCCATTGCGCGGGCGCCGTCGCCGGCGCTTCGCGCGCGGGCAGGCGGCGCGGGGCGCGCTTCGCGGCCTTGCGGTCGAGGATCGCGTGATAGAGCGCGGCGACCTCGTCCTGCATCACGTCGATGTTGAAGCGCGGCAGCAGCCATTCGCGCCGCTCGAGCGCGTCGCGCGCGGCGCGCGGGCGATCGGCGAGCAGGCGGTGCATCGCCTCGGCGAGCGCCGCCGCGTCGCCCGGCCCCACGAGATCGTCGGCGCGCGGGCCGAAGATCTCCGGAATGCCGCCGACCCGCGTGGCGATGAGCGGCATCGCGCCCGCGACCGCCTCGAGCACCACATAGGGCATCGACTCGGCGCGCGACGGCACGATCAGCGCGTGCGCCATCGCGAAGGCTTCGCGCGTCGGCATCGGATCGTGGAACGCGACCCGCGCCGCGATGCCGAGCGCGCGCGCCATCTTCTCGAAGCTCGCCAGGTCGTCGGCCTGGCCGATCACGTGCGCTGTCGCGTTGCGGCCATGCTCCGTCTCGAGCCGCGCCAGCGCCTCGAGAAACACATCGATGCCTTTGAGGCTGCGCAGCATGCCGAGAAAGAGGAAATCGCGCGCGTCGGCGTTGGCCACCACCGGCACGTACTCGTCCGGCCGCAGCCCGTTGCGGATCACGTGCGCGGCGCAGCGCGGCTTGCCGACCTTGCGGCGGTAGGTTTCGGCCTCGTAGGCGCTCACATGCACGAGCGCGTCGGTGATGCGCTCGAGCCGCCGCTCGACCGCGAAATAGACGCGGCCCTCGAGCGATGTCGCCGGATAGTGCAGGCTGCCGCCGTGCGGCGCATAGATGCGCGCGACCGGGCGCTTGCGGTTGAGCCAGGTGCCGATCAGCCGGCCGTAGACGCCGCCCTTGGACCCGTGCGCGTGCACGACGTCGGGCGCGATCGCGCCGAGATGGCGCATCAGGGCGCGGATCGCGCCCCAGTCGGAGGGCGACACCTGCCGGCGCATCGGGATGCGGGTCACGCCGAAGGCGAGCTTCGGTGCGATGCGGGCGATCCAGTCGTCCTCGAAGGCGCCGCCCTCGAGCGAGTTGCAGACGATGCCGACCTCGTGGCCGGACGCGGCCTGGGCGGTCGCGAGATCGACGATGTGGCGGAAGATGCCGCCGATCGGCGCACGCACGACATGGATGATCCGCAGACGTCGTCCCGGACTTCCTCCCAACCTTGAGGCTGCCATACGCATGACCCCGAAACGGCTGCCGCGCCGTCCCGGCGCAGGGTGTCGAAAATTGTCTTCAATCAAGCACTGGCGCCGTTAAGGAAGCCCTTCGGCCGTCAAGGAAAATCGATCCATTAACGGGGCGGAAACCATAATGGAGTGTGATCGCGGCCATGGCGTCCGGGCGTGCCCACTTTGAGTCGTAGGGCGAGTGGAGTTTGCGGTGATGTTCTTCAAGCGCAAGAGTTCGGCAGCGGAGCAGGCGACTTATGTCAAGGCGCCGGCCGCGCCGATGCAGGCTCCCCAGCCGCAGCCCGTCAGATCTCCCAGCGTGGCGCCCGACATCCGGCCGGCGGTCGAGCCGGAAGGCGAGCTCGACGTTCGCGCGCTCGGCCGCGCGCTGTGGCGGCGCAAGCTTTCGATCATCGTCCCGACCATCATCGTGACCGCGCTCGCCGCGATCGCGGTGCACGTGATCACGCCGAAGTACAAGTCCTCGGCGGCGATTCTCTACGAGGGACGCGAGAACATCTTCCTGCGGCCGGACGCCGACAAGGCGACCGCCGACCGCGGGCCGGCGGACGAGTTCGCGCTCACCAGCCAGGTGCAGCTCATCCTCTCGCGCGAGCTCGCGCTCCAGGTGATCAAGAAGCTCAAGCTCGGCGAGAAGCCGGAGTTCGATCCGGTGCTCAAAGGCATCCCGCCGTGGAAGTATGCGCTGATCATGACCGGCCTGCTGCGCGATCCGCTCAAGCAGACCGCCGAGGAGCGCGTGCTCGAATCCTATTACGAGCGGCTCACCGCGTTTCCGATCGACCGCTCGCGCGTGATCACGATCGAGTTCACCTCTGAGGACCCGAAGCTCGCGGCGCGGGCCGTCGATGCGGTCGCCGACGGCTATCTCGAGCTGCAGCAGCAGGCGCGCCAGCAGTCGACCACGGAGGCGAGCCAGTGGTTGCAGAATCGGATCGACAAGCTGCAGCCGCGCGTCGAGGCCGCGGAGGCACAGGTCGAGGCATATCGCTCACGCACCAATCTGGTCCTCGGAACCAACAACACCACGCTGTCGAGCCAGCAGCTCGGCGAGTTCAACTCGCAGCTCGCACTGGCGCGGGCGCAGAAGGCCGACGCCGAGACGCGCGCGCGCATCATCCGCGACATGCTGAAGGGCGGTGGCCCGATCGAGGCCTCCGACGTGCTCAACTCCGACCTGATCCGGCGCCTCTCCGAGCAGCGTATCACGCTGCGCGCACAGCTCGCCGAGCAGTCCGCGACGCTGCTCGACAACCACCCGCGTATCCGCGAGTTGAAGGCGCAGATCGCGGATCTCGACGGGCAGATCCGTTCCGAGGCCGAGAAGCTCGCGCGCTCGTTCGAGAACGACGCCAAGATCGCCGACGGCCGGGTCACCGCGCTGAGCCAGAACCTCGACGAGCTCAAGCGCCAGGCCGCGACCACCAACGAGCAGGACGTGCAGCTGCGCGCGCTCGAACGCAACGCCAAATCGCTGCGCGATCTGCTCGAATCCTATCTCGCCAAGTACCGCGAGGCGACGGCGCGCGACACCATCGGCAGCGCGCCGCCCGACACCCGCATCATCTCGCGCGCGGTGGTGAGCAATACGCCGTATTTCCCCAAGAAGCTGCCGACGATTCTGGTCGCGATGCTCGCCACCATGGTGATCAGCGCCGGCTTCGTGACGACCGGCGAGCTGATGCGCCAACCCGCGGCGCCGCCGGCGCCGCTCGCGCCCGCCACCGCGGCGGTCGCGGCCGACCTCGGGATTCCGCCGTCGCGGGTGAGCCTCGCGGTGACGCATCCGGCGCTCGGCGTGCCGCTGCGGGCGATCGACGATCTCGCCGCCAACCTGCGCGCCGCCGGCGAGGCCGGCGGGCGCATCGCGGTGTTCGGCGCCGCGCGCAATGTCGGCACCACGCTCAGCGCCGTGACGCTCGCGCGCGCGCTCTCGCGCAGCGCCCGGGTGATCCTGCTCGATCTCGCGGTCGGCGCGCCCAACCTGGCGGCGATCGCCGCCGACGCGCACGCGCCGGGCGTCGCCGAGATCGCCCGCGGCATGGCGTCGTTCGGCGACGTCATCACGCGCGACAAGCTTTCGCGGGTGCATCTGGTCAATGCCGGCCGCATCGGCGCGGCCGGCGCCGCGATCGTCGCGTCGCAGCGCCTCGCGACGTTCATCGAGGCGCTGGCGCGCACCTATGATCACGTGCTGATCGACGCCGGCACCGTCGCCGAGGCCCCGATCGAGTGGCTCGCCCGGCTCACCCCGCGCGCCGTGCTGGTCACAAGCGAGGAGACCGCGCCCGTCACCCGCTCCGCCCGCGATCGCCTCACGGCGGCCGGGTACGGCGAAATCACGATCCTCGACGGCGCCGCGAGCGCCGCCGCGGCGGTTGCGGCGTAGCGCGCAACGCGCTCGCCACACGCTCTCCCTCATGGTGAGGAGCGCGGCCGCCGTTGCGGCCGCACGTCTCGAACCATGGCCGTACATGCATGCGGCACCGCTTCCACCCGCGGCCCTTCGAAGAAGCTCGTCGTCGCCAAGCGACGACGAGCTTCTCGGGATGACGAGAATTTTGTGACGGCGGAGGATCAGCGGCGCGAGAACCCGAGCTTCACGACATTCCCGATGACGCCGCGATCAGCGGCGCGCAAGGCGTCCATGAAGGCATCATCGCGCGCAACCGGAAGCGGGAGCGCGCCTGCATCCGCGCGATCGTCACGGCGATACGTGCCAACGAGCGCGCGGGCGATCTCGAGAAGGCCCGCCTGGTTCGCGCCGCGCGCGATGCGGCAGCCGAGCAGCCGCGCCTCGCGCGCGCAGCCGATGTTCGCCGGCGCGAAGCTCGCCGTCGCGACGCGGAACGCCGCCAGATCCGGCTCCTGGTCGCCGACCGCAACCGTCCCGGCCTCGGCGCCGAGGACCCAATCGCGAAGCGCCACGAGGCCGCTTCCCTTATCGACCTCCTTCGCCACCACGGTCGTGTCGATCGAGGTGTGATGGAACGACAGGCGATCGAGGCCGAGGTCGCTCATCAGATGATTGATCAGCAGCGTCGGCAGCGGCGCGAGCGCGCTGTCGCCAATCTCTGCGGAGCGCAGGGTCTTGATCACAGTCGAGAGCAGGCCGCGCGGCTTGTCGAGATACATAAAGGCGCGGATCGAATACCGGTGACGCTCGTCGAGAAAGACGCCGGGCACCCGCCGCATCGCTTTGCGCAGCTCGTCGAGCTGGCGCAGCGTTTCCGTTTCGAGGAGGCCGCGCCCGCATCCGCGCACGGCGTCCCAGATGTAGCCGCCGTGCTCGGCGACGCCGCCCGCGAGGCCGTAGGCGTCGCAATAGGCCCGCACTTCGGCGACCGAGCGTGCCGAATTGAGCGCGATGGAGAAATCGTGACGGCGCAACAACGACAGCGCCTTGATGCCGGCCGCGGTCGTGCAGGGAAATCCGAAGACGCGCCGATCGATGACGCCGTCGATGTCGAGCGCGACGAGCGGCGCGCGCCACTGGCGCTTGTCCGCGGGCACGCCGAGGCTGCCGCAATACCGCGCGGCCGCGACGGTCAGGAAATGCCACGCCGCCATGAAGCGCTGGTGAAAAGCCTGTTGCTGCTCGGCCGTGTGCGGCTTGGCGAACAGGTGGTCGCGCGCCTGCTTCATCGCCCACAGGCCGGCGAGCAGCTTGTGCATGAAGAGGCGCGCCTCGACGTCCCTATCGCGGGACGCTTCCACGTAGCGGCGAACCAGCCGGCGCTCCTCGTCGCGCGACATGTCGCCGTCGAGGATCGCGGCCGCGAGATCGTAGGCCGGATCGGCGATGTTGAGCTCCTCCTTGCCGAGGCCATGGTGCTCGAAATCCGTCTTGAGCCACCCATCCGGCCCCGCGATCCATTCGTCGCGCTGCATCTTGCCGTCGATGAGGGTCGGCAGCGGGCTCGCTCGTTGGCGCAACCGCCGTTCGATGCGCGCGCGCAGCAGGATGTCGGCACCGAACGTGCCATGCGCGCGGGAGAGCGTCTTGGCGAGGACGCGGACGCCGTGGTCCTGCCGTTGTAGGTTGGCGCCAGCCGCCGATCCGCCCCCGAGGCCGAGATGGCGCGCCCTCGTGGCGACGTAGTCGGCGATCCGCTCGGGCGGCGGGTAGCGGCGCTCGCGCGCCGTTGCGGAAAGCTCGTCCGGCGCAATCCATTCCATATAGAGAATGCCGTCACGCAGGCCGAGGATCGGCGGCACATGGCCGGACAGGCGATACCCGGCGAGAAAGGCGTGATAGCCGAGCCATCCCCAGCCCACGCTCTTGGCCAGCACCAAGCGCACTTCGCGGCGGCCATCGGGCGAGGCGAGGTGAACCTCGAAAACGCGCTTGATGCGCGCGCCGCGCGTGTCCGATGACGTCTCGTCGAGGCCGCGGTTGAGGGTGATAATGCGGCTGCTCTCGACCACGCGGACGTCGGCAAAACCTTGCGCGCGGAAATACTCGGTGAGCCGCGCCTGCGCCGCCGTCGGCATCAGCAACGAGCGCTTGTACCACTGCGCGGGCGCGAGCGACACGACGACGTCGTTGGACAGCGGCTTGTACCAATCCGGTCGGGCCGGATGGGCCGGGATCAACGCCTTGAGCTTGTCGATCGCGAAGCCGGCGCGCCGGGCGATGTCGAATGCCGTGAAGATGGTGCCGCCCGTGTGCGGCGAGTCATCGAGGATCAGCGCCGTGTAGCCTTCGCGCGCGTAGCGCTCGAGCGCGCGTCGCTCCCGGCGGCCCGCACCCTTGCCGGGCACCATGGTCAGCACCGCGACGGTCGCAAACCCCTGCGCCGCCAGATAGGCGCGCAACAGCGGCGCGAAATAAGAGCCCGAGGTGCGCAGGCCGAGCAGCAGGATGGGCCGCGCGCGATCCGGGAATTGCGCCACGTAGCGCCGGCCGAGCGCGAGGACGTCGTGATGCGTCAGATCGAGGCGGCGAAACGGCGACGGCACGCTGACGCGCGCCGTCTGCAGCGCCGCGGGAAGCGGCGCGCGCAGCAGATCCGCGAGCTTTGCGGCAGCGGCGATACGCGCGGGCGGACTCGCCGTTTCGGGTGCGACCACGAGCGCAACGAAATCGCCGATGCCGCCAAGCCAGCGGTCGCGCCAGGCGCGCAACTCCGCGCGCCGCCGCGGCCGCAGGATGCCGCGCGACGTCTCGGCCGCCCAGCGCGCGGCGCGCCCGAGGCGCAAGGCCGCCACGCGCGAGGGCAGCCGCAAGCTCGGCTCGCGCAAGTCTTCATCGATCGTATTGAGGATGCCGCACGCGAGCAGAAAAATGTTAACGGCGACCTCGCCGGCCTGCCAGCCGCGCGTGGCCTGCGCGAGCCGAACGATCTCGCCGTGCAGGCGATCGATCGTCTCGCGCACCGACAAATGCGGATTGAGCGTCCAGGCATACGCCGCGTAGAAGTCCAACTCCTCGCGCATCACGCCCCGCGATGGCCGATCGCCGCGATCGCCCGCTCCGTCATCGGCGAGCGGTGGCGTTTCGACGAAGCCGACCGCGTCGGCGGTCACGCAATCGGCGAGACGGGAGCTCGCCGCGTCCCCGATCGCTTCTCGGGTCGCTGCTTGGGTCGCTTCTTGGGTCGCTTCTTGGGTCGCTTCTTGGGTCACGTGCGCACTCGCTGCGTGTGCGGCGGGGTCACCGGGAGGATATCGTCGGCTCGCCCGTCCGGCAGCGCGAGGTCGCGCCGCAGCCGGCCGAGCATCGAGTCCATGCGGCGGACGACGATTTGGCCGAGCAGGGCGTGCCATATCCCGCGCAGCGACGACGATCCGTCGAGCACCTTCCACAAATGGGTGTGGGCGCAGGTCCTGATGTCGCCCAATGCCCGCTGCCGTTCCGCCGCGGGGCCGATCGGCTCGAGAAAGGCCCGCAACGCGCTCTCGACGAGGACCTGCCGGCGCAGGCGCGCGGTCGGATTGCCGATGAGGTCGCGCACGTCGGTGCCGAGGTCGCGCAGGATGTGGCCGAGCTCCAGCGCGGCCGGCCGCCAGTTGTGGCGGCCCTCATTGCAGACGCGGCAGCATTCCGGCGTGCCGGGATCGATGAGCGACAGCGTCCGGCTGTCCACATCGTAGAGGATGTTCTGCAGCCCGAGGTCGCCGTGTAGCTCGCCGCGCGACCAGCTCGGCCGCATTGCCGCGACCAGGACGCGGCCGAGCTGCTCGAGGCGGTCGAGCGGCAGGTCGTCGTCAGCGGGCGCGCGCGACTTGAGATCGTTGGTCGCCGGTACCGCGGTCATCACGAGCGCGAGGGGCGACGTGCACAAATGCAACGGGGTTGGCATTGCGATCGTCCACCCCTCGACGACCCGGCCGTGCAGGGCGCCATGCAGCCGCGACAGCGAATCGAATTCTGCCTGCGCGGTCGCGACGCTCAGCGCGGCGGACGGCTTGTAGGCCTTGACCACCAGCTGGGAATGCCCCTGCCAGATCGGTTGACCGCCTTTCGATGCGACTGTGTAAACCGTGGAGTAGTCGCCCTCGCCCAGCCGGGTGATGTTCCACTGCTCCGGGTCCGAGCCCGGCACCAACGCTTCGACCGCGCGAAGCGCCACGGCAGCATCGTCGGAGCGCGGCACCAGCGCGAGAAAGGAGGACCACAGGCCCGCCGCTCCGAGGGTGCTGCCGGCGAGCAGTCCGTATGCGGCGCCGGCGAGGCCCCACTCGACCATCCACCACCAGACGAGCGCGACGGTGAGAACCGCGCTCGCCGCCCCGACCGCGAAGATCGCGCGCGGACGCTCCATGCTGGCCAGCGCGTTCGATGCGGGCATGCCGATGGCCGTCGCGAAGTTCGCGAATGCAAGGATCGCGACAACGGAGCCGTGCCCATCGTATTCGCCCCCGTGATAGAGGAGATGCATCAAGTAGTCGCCGACGAGCAGGACCAGCACGCAGAACGGCGTCAGGAGAGCCGCGAACAGCAGCGCGTCGCCGATCGCCTGGCGCCGCAGCCCGGCGCCGCCGCGCTCCTTCCATGCGAGCGCCGATCGCGGCGCCAGCATGTTGCCGAGACCGAACGTCACCGGGTTGGCGAACGCGACGATGCTGAGGCATGCCGCATAGACGCCGGTGACCGCCGCGCCGGCGATCACGAACGAAAGCCAATGCGTGACGTAGCGCTGGACCTGCACCATGATCTGGTTGACGAAGAGCCACTTGCCGAGTCCCCAGCCGTGCTTGAGCGTCCGCCACAGCTCGGCACGGCGGATGGCGAACTCGCGCCGCGCGACCCAAAGCCAGCCGAGCGCCGCGATGCCGCACGACACGCCGAGGACCACGCAGGCGCCGATGGCCGACATGCGGCCCGTCCATGCGAGCCACCCCAGGCCGAGAAGCTGTAGCACGGCCGTCGCCGCATCGAGCGCGAACGCATGGCCGAGCTGGAAGTGGGCGAACGTGAAGCGCCGGGAGAATTCGCGCAGCAGCGCGAACGGCGCGACGGCGGCGAGGGCCCACGTTATGGCGACGAGCCCCGGCGCGGCGCCGCGCGCGAGCAGTCCGGCGGCGATCGCCGCGAGACCGACGACCACCAGCGCCGACATCATGCCGGCCTGGGCGAGCGCGCTGCCGGCGTGCTCCTGTGGCGTTCCGAGCGGGCGGTGCCGCTGGATCGAGTAGGGTAAGGTGATCAACACGCCCTGGATGGTGAACAGCGACGCCAATACGGAGATCGCGATCGCATAGGCGCCGAGCTGGCTCGGGTCGGTGCAGCGGCCGATAATCACCGTGGTGAAGAAGCTCGCCGCGCTCACGATCGCCTGATCGGCGAGCGCCAGCGCATGGACGCCGCGGATGCGTCGCAGCAAAGGCACGAGCGCGCGCACGGGCGCCCAGACCGGCCAGGCGGCCCCCATCGGCAGGTTCGGAGCGTTGCGCTCCAACTCACTCATGCTCGGCTCCAGGCCGATATCGTCCACGCACGTCGGGCTTCTTTCATGAGTAGTTCCATGACTCCAATTAAGTAATTAAGTGCCGTAGAGTCCGCATTTCGCGGGGAGTATGGGCAATTGGTTGGCGTTAAGGTTTACGAAACGCCATTCTGGCGCGATCTATCTCAAGGTCATTCGCCGCATCGTGCGCACGATCGCCCACAGCGGCTTGGTCGACTTGATCCAGCGCTTGCCGGAGAGGCCCATGCGGCAGATCGCGGCGGCGACGTGGCCGCGCTCCGAGAAGGCGAGCGCGCTGTCGAACAGCACGTCGGTGGTCTTGCAGAAATTATGCTTGTACTGCGCAAAGCCGGCGCCGAGATCGTAGCTCGCGATGCCGCGGTCGGCGCAGTGGCGCAGCATGTGCTGGATCAGGATCATGCCCGGGCTCCAGCGCGCGTGCTCACCGAGCGTGTAGGAGTTGAACATGCAGGAGAAGCGCTGCGGGCTCGCGACGCCGCCCATGACGGCGAGCACCTCGCCGTCGCCCTCGATCGCGTGCAGCTCGATCGCCGGCTTGCCCGGCTCGCGTCCGGCGAGCGGCGCGACGCAGGCGGCGCGGAGAAAATCTTCGATGCCCGGCGCCGCGAACGCGTTGCGCACGCCGTGCGCCTTGAGGTGGGCGGCCTTCTGCACCAGGAACGCGGCGAGCAGCCGCTCCGCCTCGTCCGCGGTCACGGCGCGGAAATAGTGATAGCCGGCGAGCTTGGCGAGCTTTTTTTCCTTGCCTTTGAGAATGCCGCGCAGCGCCGAGCTCAACCGCAGCTTGACCGCCTCCTCGCCGCGCATGCCGGCGAACTCGACGCTGAAGACGTTGTCGGGCGAGGGCTGGTGGGCGAGCTGCGCAAGCGGATTGGGCCGCCCGTCCCAGGTCATCGGCTGGTTGAGCAGGAGAAAGACGTCGACGCCGCCGCGTCGCGCGATCGTCGCGAAGGCGCCGTTGAGGTCCGCGGCCGTGATCGCGGTGGCGACGTCGGGCCGCCAAAGGCCCATGTTGAGCTGCGAGTGGCGGCCGCCGAAATATTGTGCGACCGTGAACAGGCGGCGCTCGCGGCGGGCTAGGGGGAGCAGGAAGAGCGGGTCGCCGCGCGCATCGCGCGCGACGGCGATCATCGGACGGGCGCCGGAGCGCGCGCCGACATGGCGCTGCCACAGGTCGATCCAGTCGCGCCGGGCGAACGGCGTTGCGACCGCGCCGTCGGCGAGATGGTCCCAGTCAGGCGCCGCAGCCGCGATGTCGTCGAAGATGTCGATGTCGGCGATGGCGCAATCGCCGGGCGACTCGGCGTCGATCCGGCGCAGCGCAATGTCGACTGACGGCATTGTGGTCACCGGAACGTTAACCGTGAATCTTGGTCAAGTGGCTTTTCCGACCGGAAAAACGTTATCCAGTTGCGGAGATTGCTATGCGAGGACCGGCAGGTTCGCAAATAAAAAATAACAAATAGTTCGCTATAACGGCCCCGCTCAGCCGCTGGGCTTCGAGGGTTAACGATGTCGGCCGACGTCGCGGTTCTGATGGCCGCCTACAATGCGGAGAAGACGCTGCGCGTCGCGGTGGACAGCATCCTCGCGAGCACGGTTGCGTGCGACCTCTATCTGGTCGACGACTGCAGCCGCATTCCGGTCGAGCAGGTGATCGGCCGGCGCGACAACGTCACCATCATCCGCCTGCCGAAGAACCATGGGCTGGCGGCCGCGCTCAACATCGGCCTCGAGCACATCCTGCCGCGCAACTACAAATACTTCGCGCGCATGGATGCCGACGACGTGTCCTATCCGCATCGCTTCGCGACGCAGATCGCGTTCCTCGAGCGCAATCCCGAGGTCGCGCTGGTCGGCAGTGGCGCGCGCTTCATCGACGACCGCAGCGGCGCCATGGTGATGTACTACGTGCCGCCGCTCGAGCAGGAAGACATCCGCAAGGCGCTGTTCTTCAACAACTGCTTCGTCCATCCGACCTGGATGATCCGCGGCGAGGCGCTGGCGAGTCTCGTGCCGTACTCGCTCGAGTATCCGGCGGCCGAGGATTACGAGTTCCTGCGCCGCGCGATCACGCATGCGGTCGTCGCCAACGTGCCCGACATCCTGGTCGACTACCGGATATCGACCGGCGGCATCTCGGTATCGAAGCGCCAGCGCCAGCTGCTCGACCGCCTGGCGCTGCAGGTCAAATATCTCGAGCCGACGCAATGGCGCGCGTGGGCCGGCATGGCGAAGACGGTGATGCTGTTTGCGATCCCGCGCGTGCTCGTCACCACGCTCAAAGCCGAGTGGCGAAGCTGGCATCCGCCCCGCCCGCAACTCGGCTCACCGCGCGCGGTGGCGGACGCCGACCAGCGTGCCGTTGTTCCTCAGGAGACGGGGCAAGGCACGAACGACCGACCCGGGGGCCGGGCCACGCATGCGCATGATGCCGCCGCATAAGGCAGGCGAGCGGCCATGAGCGTGCGGCACACCATCGTCCGTGCCGGCCTGGAGACTTTGTATTTCAGCGGCGCCCACATGCTGATGCGCCCGTTCGTCGGCGGCGTCGGCGCGATCCTGATGCTGCACCATGTGCGGCCGGCGCGGCGCGGCCGTTTCCAGCCAAACGCCCAGCTCGAGGTGACGCCCGAGTTCCTCGACCGCGTGGTGCGCCGCCTGCGCCGCGCCAATGTGGATCTGATCTCGCTCGACGAGATGCACCGGCGGTTGACCGCGCGCGACTGCGGCCGGCGGTTCGCCTGCTTCACGTTCGACGACGGCTACCGCGACAATAAGGAGTGGGCATATCCGATCCTCAAGGCCGCAGGCGTGCCGTTCACGATCTATGTGGCGACGAGCTTCGCGGACCGGCTGGGAAAGCTATGGTGGCTCGCGCTCGAGCAGGTGATCGCGCGCAACGATCGCTTTTCGCTGATCATGGACGGGCGGGCGAGCCACGTCGTCTGTTCGGGTCTTTCCGCCAAGCGCGAGGTGTTCGAGACGATCTATTGGTGGCTGCGCGGGCTGCCGTCGGAGCAGATGGTGATCGACAAGGTCTCCGATCTCGCGGCGCGCTGCGGCGTCGATCTGGCGAAGATCTGCGCCGACCTGTGCATGGATTGGAACGAGATCGCAGAGCTCGCGCGCGACCCGCTGGTCACCATCGGGGCGCACACGGTCAATCACGTGATGCTGGCGAAGGTGACGGACGGGCAGGCACGCAACGAGCTCAAGATCAGCCGCGACGTGATCGCGGCCTCGCTCGGCAAGGCACCCGAGCATCTCGCCTATCCGTTCGGCGATCCGACCACCGCGGGCCCGCGCGAGTTCCGCATCGCCGCCGAGCTCGGCTTCAAGACCGCGGTGACGACGCGGCCCGGCGTGCTGTTCGCCGAGCACGCCGGCCATCTCACGGCGCTGCCGCGCATCTCACTCAACGGCATGTTCCAGGACACCCGCTACATCCCGGTGCTGATGTCCGGCGCCGCGACGGCGATATGGAACGGCTTCAAGAAGGTGGATGCGGCGTAGCCGCGCTACGTCGTAGCCCGGTGGAGGGGCGAAGCGCCGCAATTCGGGGAAAGGCTGTCCCCGCATTCCGCTAGGCTCCATGCGGGCTACGTGTCTCTCCCGTATGGCGAAGTATCCACACCCCCTGGTTCTTGTCGCTCACATAGATGAATCCGCGGCGATCGACGACCACGTCCTCGCTCTGCAGCACCAGCTTGCCTTCCGGCATCGGGCCATAGCGGCGCCGCGGCTCGGGCGGCAGGAAATAGCCGACCTCGACCGGCAGCCGCGCGTTCGACACATCGAAGACGCGCAGGCCCGCATTGAAGTGGGCGATGTAGAACAGGGCGCCCTGCTTCTCGACGTCGGGGTGATACTGGTGATGGTTGATGTTGTGCGGTCCGCACCAGCCGCCGCGCGTATGGAAGTCGCGGTAGGGTGCGTCGGGCGGAGGGGCTGGCTCGGGAAAGAGCGACAGCAGCCAGGGATCGGACGGGTCGGAGATGTCGACGATCGAGGCGTGGTGGGCGGGACCGGTGCCGTACGAGACGTCCTCGGAGTTGACGAAGGCGATTTTGCGTTCCGGAATCGGCAGCACGCTGTGCACGCCGAAGGGCGAGTGGAACGGCGGGCTGAAGCTCAGGCGCCCGATCTCGCGCGGTGACGCGACATCGCTGATGTCGAGCACGATCATGCCGGCGGCGCCGTACGGCAGATAGGCGAGGGAGCCGACAACGTAGGGCGGGCCGTGCAGCGACACGTCGATGTCGTCCCGCGCGCAAAAGCCGAGACAACCGCAACGGCAGGTCGAGGTGAGCCGATATTTGTTCGAGCGAATGGGCCGCGCGTCTGCGTCGGGCGCGCGGGCTTCGCCTTCCTTCTGGCCCTCGACCCACCAGCGGCCGGCCTCGCGCGGCTTTGCCCGATCGGAAATGTCGAGGATCACGTAGATGTTGCCTTTGAAGCCGGGCATCCCGGCCGCGAGATGGACATAACGCCCACCCGCATAGAGGTTGCGATGGGTCCCCGTTCCGCCGGTGCGCCAGTGGGCGAGCTGCTTGGGATCGAGGGGATCGGAAATATCCCAGATCAGCACGCCCTCGCTGAAGGGCGCGTTCGGGTTGCCGCCGAAGGTCGCGAAGATCTTCTCGAGCGCGGTCACCATCGTGTCGCCGCTGAGCGTCATTTGCAGCGTGAAGGTGTTGTCCGGGCCGGGAACGAAGCGCGCGATGCGCGGCGCCGCCGCGTCGGTCACGTCGACGATGCTCCAGCCCGAATGCCAGAAATGGCCGGCGTAGAGGTACCAGCGGCCATCGACCTCGCGGATCGACATCTTGAACGCGGGCCGCTCATCGAGGTCGCAGTAGCCGACGGCCTCGATGTTCTTGGCGAAGGAACCAGTGAGATCCATGCGGGCGCTCCGCGCCTCCCGCTGGGTCAACCGGGGTCGTGAGGCGCGGGTTCCGCTGGCAAAAGGGGCGAGTAGGGAATGGCGAGTGGCGAATAGAGCGGTATTCGCTATTCCCCACTCGCTACTCGCTTTCCTTCTCCGGCCGCGACATCCAGCTCACCACCGGCATCGCGGGCAGCACCCAGCCGATCCCGGCGAGCACGTAGTAGAGCGCCTCGGCGATCCGGTTCCCGGTGGCGAGCACCGGCTGCGCCAACGCCATGGCGACGAGCGCCCACCCGATCACCAATGTGAGCAGCGCGATGGTGCCGATCAGCTTGCGCAGGCGGATGGGCATGTTGGATCCATTCAAGTCACAATGTCGCGCGCGCGTTGCGGCGCGGCGCCGGACATGTATATGGTCCGCCCGCCGCCCCGCAAGCAAGGCGCCGAATCCGACATGCGAGAGCCGACCTCGATCTACGCCATGCGCCGCCGCGCCGTCCGGCTGTGGCTGCTCGCGGTCGCGGCGTTGATCTTCGCCATGGTGCTGGTCGGCGGCGCAACGCGGCTCACCGAGTCCGGCCTCTCGATCACCGAATGGAAGCCGGTCACCGGCGTGGTTCCGCCGCTGTCGCAGGCCGCCTGGGAGGCCGAGTTCGATGGATACAAGGCGACGCCGCAGTACCGCGAGATCAACCGCGGCATGACGCTCGCCGAGTTCAAGTCCATCTTCTGGTGGGAATGGGCGCACCGGCTGCTCGGCCGCGTCATCGGCGCGGCGTTCCTGCTGCCGTTCCTCTGGTTCCTGTGGCGTGGCTATGTCGGGCCCGGCCTGCGCCGGCGGCTGTGGACCATCTTCGGCCTCGGCGCTTTCCAGGGCGCGGTCGGCTGGTGGATGGTCGCCTCCGGCCTCGCGGGCCGCACCGAGGTCTCGCAATATCGCCTCGCGTTCCACCTCACGCTCGCCTGCGTGATCTATGTCGCGACGCTATGGACCGCCGATCGCCTGGTGGAGCGCCGCATGCCCACCGTCACGCCACGCCTGCGCATCACTGCCGTCGCGCTGCTCGTCCTGGTCCTCGCGCAGATCTACCTCGGCGCGCTCACGGCCGGCCTGCGCGCCGGCTACATCTACAACACGTGGCCGCAGATCGACGGCGGCTTCATTCCAACGACCGCGCACCTGTTCCTGAATC
This sequence comes from Xanthobacteraceae bacterium, assembly GCA_035293985.1. Taxonomy (GTDB): domain Bacteria; phylum Pseudomonadota; class Alphaproteobacteria; order Rhizobiales; family Xanthobacteraceae; genus JAVDCA01. Next base: position 160,107 of record DATGLS010000048.1, on the reverse strand, counting down.
AGCCGCTGTGGCGCAACTTCTTCGAAAATACCCTCACGGTGCAGTTCGACCACCGCATGATGGCTTACACGGTGTTTCTCGTCGCGCTGCTGCACGCTTTCGACGCGCTGCGGGCGAGGGGGCCGGCCGCGACCGGGGCTGTGTTCCTTGCGCTCGCCGTGACGATGCAGGCGACGCTCGGGATATTGACGCTGCTTTACGTGGTGCCGCTCGACCTCGCGCTCACCCATCAGGGCATGGCTCTGGTCGTGCTGACGCTGGCGACGCTGCATGCGGTGCGGCTCACTGCGACGCGCGGTCAGCCCGTCGGTGCGTCAATCTTTGCGAAGACCGCCGCGTAGTGATACGGCGGAATTTCCACGACCTGCACCGGCCGCAACCCCGATGACGCGACGTCGGCGATCGTAGCATCCGGGCTCATTCTAAGTTCAGTCTTGGGACCGCGCGGCGCGCCCAGCACGGTGGTCCGCTCGCGCGGACGCCGGTGCCAATTCACGATGGCGAACTGCCCGCCCGGCCGCAGCACGCTCGCGACCGATGCGGAGAGGCGCGGCCGATCCGGAACACCGTGGAACGCATTGGCGAGAAAGACGAAGTCGACGGGCGCAGCGACGGCGGTTGCGAGCGCGTAGGCATCCGCCGCGAGGAAGGCGCAGTTGCCGAGGCCAGCGTCGGCGATACGGCGGCGCGCGATCTCGAGCAACGCGTCATCGATGTCGACCGCGACGACATCGCGCGCGATCCGCGCCATCGGCAGGGTGAACCAGCCGGTGCCGGCGCACAGGTCGACGGCGCGCATGCCGGCCTGCAGGCCGGACTCAGCGAGCACCCGCGCCGGATCGGGCCACAACGCCTCCCACCAACCGGCATCGGGCATCTCGGTGCCCGGGAAGAAGCCGTCGCTCATGGCGGAACTGCGCGTTGATCGACGCCGCCGCGCGCGCTCAGCTGGCGAGCGCCTGCTCGAGGTCGGCGATGATGTCGTCCTTGTCCTCGATGCCGATCGACAAGCGCACCACGTCGGGGCCGGCGCCGGCCTGCACCTTCTGCGCATCGGAGAGCTGGCGGTGCGTGGTCGAGGCCGGGTGGATGATCAGCGAGCGCGTGTCGCCGATGTTGGCGAGGTGGGAGAAGAGCTTCACGTTGGAGACGAGCTTGACGCCGGCGTCGTAGCCGCCCTTGAGGCCGAAGGTGAAGACCGCGCCGGCGCCCTTGGGCACGTATTTCTTGGCGAGGTTGTGATAGCGGTCGCCCGGCAGGCCCGGATAGCTCACCCAGGCGACCTTGTCGTGCTTGGCGAGCCACTCGGCGACCGCCTGCGTGTTGTCGCAGTGGCGCTGCATGCGCAGCGGCAGCGTCTCGATGCCGTTGATGAACAGGAAGGCGTTGAATGGGGAGAGCGCCGGGCCCATGTCGCGCAGGCTCAGCACCCGGCACGCGATCGCGAAGGCAAAATTGCCGAAGGTCTCGTGCAGCACGATGCCGGCATATTCGGGACGCGGCTCGGACAGCATCGGGTAGCGGCCCTCGCGCGACCAGTTGAAGGTGCCGCCGTCGACGATCATGCCGCCGATCGAGTTGCCGTGGCCGCCGAGGAACTTGGTGAGCGAGTGCACCACCACGTCGGCGCCGTAGTCGATCGGCTTGCACAGGTAGGGGGTCGCCAGCGTGTTGTCGACGATCAGCGGCACGCCGGCGCGGCGCGCGATGTTGGCGACCGCCTCGATGTCGGTGATGACGCCGCCCGGGTTGGCGATGGACTCGACGAAGATCGCCTTGGTCTTGGGGCTGATCGCGCGCTCGAAGGTGCCGATGTCGTCGGGATCGGCCCACACGACGTTCCAGCCGAAGTTCTTGAACGAGTGGTTGAACTGGTTGATCGATCCGCCATAGAGCTTCTTCGATGCGACGAGCTCGTCGCCCGGCTTCATCAGCACATGCATCACCAGCACCTGCGCGGCGTGGCCGGAGGCGACCGCGAGCCCGGCGGTGCCGCCCTCGAGCGCGGCGACCCGCTCCTCCAGCACCGCATTGGTCGGGTTGCCGATGCGCGTGTAGATGTTGCCGAAGGTCTGCAGGCCGAACAGCGAGGCGGCGTGGTCGACGTCCTCGAACACGAACGAGGTCGTCTGGTAGATCGGCGTCGCGCGCGCGCCGGTGGTCGGATCGGGCTGGGCGCCGGCGTGGATCGCCAGCGTCGAAAAGCCGGGAGTGCGGTCGGTCATGGAGCCGGTCCTCTGGACGGGGAAATCGGGGCTGTTTTTCTAATTAGATGCGCATGTTCCCGATGCCGGACGGCCCGTCAAGGCGGCACCGTCAATGGTGCCGTAGGCGGGCATAGGCGGCCGAAATGCCAAACGTTGTTTTGCTCCGGCGCGCGTGCCGCCATGGCCACGCGCCACGCGAGAACCGCGTGGGCGCGGCGGAGCCGGCACCGTCGATCAATTCGACGACAGCGGGCCGCCTGTGCCCATCCGACGGGCTACTCATGCCCTTCCCGAAACGCCCGCTCGGCCGCAAGCGTCGCGCCGCCCGCCGTGGTGGTTCGGTTGAGCGACAAGCGCTGGATCCCGCGGCCGGAAATCTGCGCCTTCTTCGAGGTGAGCGTGCGTGAATTGACGCCCATCCAGGAAATCTCAGAGGAGAGGCGCCCGTACTCGATCTTCGGGCAGCGGTTCATCACCACCTTGAGGCCGTTCGCCTCCGCGAGCGCCGCCGCATCGTCGTTGCGCACACCGAGCTGCATCCACATGATGCGCGGACGGGGGACGAGCTTGAGCGCTTCCTCGACGATTCCGAGCGCATATTGCGAGGCGCGGAAAATGTCGACCATGTCGATCGGCTCGGCGATATCGCCGAGCCTGGCATGGACCTTCTGTCCGAGCAGCTCGCCGCCGGCGAGCCCGGGATTGATCGGGATCATGTGATAGCCGCGCTCGAGCAGGTACTTGAACGCGAAATAGCTCGGGCGGCTCTCCTTGTTGGAGACGCCGACCATCGCGATCGTCTTCACGGTGTTGAGAATGCCGCGGATATATGCGTCGTCGTAGCCGTCGTGGTTCATCGCACCGCCATTGCCTGCGCGCCGCGAACATAGGCGCGCGGCGGCGCGAGCGAAAGGGCGGTGAAAGTCGCCACGGCGACCCCCGCCGCGGACCGATGCCGCGACGGGCGCCTCGTGCCGTATCTTGCCCTCAGTTGTTGCCCGCGTGCGTTTCGCACGGCGGCAGATGCTGGAACGGCCGGCTCATGACCTTGTGGCAGGCCACGCTGAGCAGGTTCTTCTTGTTGTTCTCGACCAGGCATTTCGTGATCGCCGCGCGGTCGGGAATGAACTGGCCGCACTTCTCGTGAACGTCGGGCGTGCACGCGTCGATGTCCGCCTGGCTCGGGCCAGGATCGCACTTGGGATTGGCGCTCATCGCCGGCGCGCCGCAGAGGGTGATCAGAAAAAGCGCCGCAACTCCAGCCCGGAACTTCATTCAGTTGCCTCCCCATGGTGGACGCTCGACGCAACGCAGCGACGCTCACGGGTCCACCGGGACGCAAAACGTCGTGCACGCACGATGACCTCAACGGGCAACGGCACGCAAGCGGATTGGCCGAGTCATCCACGTCGGCAAAGTGCGAAAGAGCCGCGCGTTACCACGAAACGTGATCGATCGACTTATCAGCGCGCGATTTGCGATCGCTGTGTTGAGGCCGCAACACTGTTCCGCGCTGCATCGGGCCGCAGTCGGGACTCGGCGGTCCTGCGATGGCGTCGCGGCGCCCGACGGATGCGGCCGCGACCGGCGGCCGCGCTCGTTGGAGCTCGCCCGTGTCCGCTAGCCGCAGGTCGGCCAGTTCTTGTTGTACGGCCGGCTCATCACCCTGTGGCAGGCGGCGCTGAGGAGGCCCTGCCTGTTCTTCTCGGTGAGGCATTTGATGATCGCGTCAACATCAATGCCGAACTCGCCGCATTTCTCGTGGACGTCAGGCGTGCAGGCCTGCTCGTCCGCCTGTGTCCTCGGTGGATTGCACTTTTGACTAGCGCCGATCGCCGGCGAGCCGCAGAGACCAAGGATCGTTAGTGCCGCAAGCCCATCCCGGAACCGCATCAGTGTCTCCCCGTGGCGGATCCTGCCCACACGACGCGCGACGGCTGCGCGGTCCGCCGGCCACCATTCCCGTCCGCCAGCAGCATGACCGAGACTCGCGCGGCGGCGCAAGTTGGGACGCGGGCTCCGGCACGCGATTGCTGGGGAATCATGCTCAGGCGGAACAACGCGCGTTCGATTTGCACGCGCTGTGTTGCGGCAGCAACACATCGTGGCAGGGGCTGACGCCTTGCGAGGCCGAAATGTCAGCGGTCTTCCCACTTGGGCTGGCGCTTCTCGATGAAGGCGCCGATGCCTTCCGCGGCGTCATGGCGCAGCATGTTCTCGACCATCACCTGCGAGGCATGCCGGTACGCATCCGTGAGGCTCATCTCGATCTGGCGATAGAACGCCTCCTTGCCGAGCCGCACCGTCATGGCGGACTTCGCCGCGATCTCGCGCGCAAGCCGGATCGCGTGCTCGCGCTCGGTGCCGGGCGCGACCACGCGATTGACGAGGCCGATGCGCGCAGCGTGCTCGGCCGAGATGGTCTCGCCGGTCAGCAGCATGTCCATGGCGTGCTTGCGCGCGACATTGCGGGCGAGCGCCACGGCGGGCGTGGAGCAGAACAGGCCGATGTCGACGCCGGGCGTGCAGAAGCCCGCGAGCGAGGATGCGACCGCAAGGTCGCAACTCGCGACGAGCTCGCAGCCGGCCGCGGTCGCGACCCCCTGCACGGCGGCGATCACGGGTTGCGGCAGGCGGACGATCGACTGCATCAGCGCGTTGCAGGTCGCCATGATGTGGCTGAAATAGGCGCGTCCGCGATCGGGATCGTTGCGGCGCGCGGTGAGCTCCTTGAGGTCGTGGCCGGCGCAGAACGCGGGCCCATTGGCGGCGATCACGACGGCGCGCACGCGCGTATCCTTGGCGATGGCCACGAACGTCTCGCCGAGCGCCGCCAGCATCGCTTCCGACAGGCAATTGCGCTGGTCCGGCCGGTTGAGCGTGAGCAGCGTGATGCCGTTGCTGTGCTCGCGCAGCACGATCGGCGCGGTCTGCGGCGCAGAGACGGGAGCTTGCATCGCGGCGCGACTCTTCATGTGGCTCGACTCTTCCAGTGAGGAGGCGCCCATTGTATCCGATCCACGACGCCGCGCGAGCGAAAGCGCGCGGCGAGGGGGAGGCGACGGCATGCGGGCGGGTCTGACGGCGGCGGAGCTCGAAGCGCGGCTCGCGGCGGAGTTCCCGGAAGCGTTCCATCCCGGCAGCGGTCTCACGATCGTGGAGGCCGGTCCGCGCACGGCCAGGGTCCGCCTCGTGCCGGCGGAAAAATCCACGCGGCCGGGCGGGACCATTTCGGGCCCAACCCTGATGATGCTGGCAGATGTCACGATGTACATCGCGCTGCTCGCCTCGATTGGATGGGTGCCGCTCGCCGTCACCACCAACCTCAATATCAACTTCCTCAAGAAGCCGGTGCCGGGCGCGCTCCTCGCCGATTGTCAAATCCTCAAGCTCGGCAAGCGCTTGGCGGTGGGTTCGGTGACGATTTGTGCGCCGGGCGACGACGAGCCCGTGGCCCACGCCACCTCGACCTACTCAATTCCTCCGCACCGCAAGTGATTAGCGAGTGGTATTATTAGACCAAAAACGTAAATCTTTGATTCAATTACAGTTCAGATCGCCGAAATGCGTTGACCTGGATTGGGGCGCAGGCTAGAAGCACCCGTACTGGTGCCGTTTGGGCGCCGCCCTCCACCCGGAATCGATCTCATGAAGACCTATTCGGCCAAGCCCGCCGAAGTCGAGAAGAAGTGGGTGATGATCGACGGCACCGGCCTCGTTGTCGGGCGCCTCGCCTCGATCATCGCGCTACGGCTGCGCGGCAAGCACAAGGCGACCTACACGCCCCATGTCGACGACGGCGACAACGTCATCGTCATCAATGCCGAGAAGGTGGTGCTGACCGGCCGCAAGCTGCAGCAGAAGATCTACCGTCACCACACCGGCTTCATCGGCGGCATCAAGGAACGCAGCGCCAAATCCATCATGGAGGGGCGCTTCCCGGAGCGGATCGTCGAGAAGGCAGTCGAGCGCATGCTGCCGCGCGGGCCGCTCGGCCGCGTCCAGCTCGGCAATCTGCGCGTCTACAAAGGCCCCGAGCATCCGCATGCGGCGCAGAGCCCGGAAAAGCTCGATGTCGGCGCCATGAATCGCAAGAACCAGAGGAGCGCCTGACCATGGCCGAGACGATCCAGTCGCTCGATCAGCTTGCGACCCTGAAGCCGGCCGCGCCGGAAGCGCCGAAATACGTCCAGAAGCTCGACAAGCAGGGCCGCGCCTACGCGACCGGCAAGCGCAAGGATGCGGTCGCGCGCGTGTGGATCAAGCCGGGGCCCGGCAAGGTTCAGATCAATGAGCGCACCATCGAGGTTTACTTCGCGCGCCCGGTGCTGCGCATGCTGATCCAGCAGCCGCTCGTCGCCTCGAATCGCCATGGCCAATACGACATCACCTGCACGGTCTCGGGCGGCGGACTGTCCGGCCAGGCGGGGGCGGTGCGGCACGCGATCTCCAAAGCGCTCACCGCCTACGAGCCGGATCTGCGCGGCGTGCTCAAGCGCGGCGGCTTCCTCACGCGCGACCCGCGCGTGGTCGAGCGCAAGAAGTACGGCCGCGCCAAGGCCCGCCGGTCGTTCCAGTTCTCGAAGCGCTGACGAAGCGCTCGCGAGCTTCGATATACCGCGTTGCGAAAAGGGGCGCTTTGGCGCCCCTTTTTTATGTGTTGCGACGGCGATGATTTTTCGCGGGCGTTTCGTCGGCGTTTCCTCGGCGTTTCATGAGCATTTCGCGCGCGTTTCGTCGGCGTTTTGCCGAGGTTTTGTCGAGGGTTTACTCGGACATTGTTTCAGTATTCGCAGTGTATTCGCGGCAAAAGTCGTGCGCGCGTTAAAGTCCAGTGAAAGTCTGTTCGCAGCTTCCATTCGGAGTTTTACCTAGACGCTGTTATGAATGTCGCGTCTGAAAACACGAGGGGAGCATCTCATGCTCGACCATGGCTCAATTCCGTTCTCGCTCGACGTGACGACGCTCTTCATCGTCGCGACCTGCGTCACGGCGCTTCTCGGCCTCTTCATGCTGTTCGCCTGGACGCAGGATCGCATCCGTGCGCTCGCCTGGTGGGGCGCCGCCTACCTGATCGGCGGCTTCTCGGTGGCGCTGTGGCTGTGCGGGCAACGCGCAATCCCGTTCATGCCGGCGGCGCTGCCGAGCGCGCTTCTGTTTCTCGCCTGCGGCATGATCTGGAACGCGGCGCGGCTCTTCCATGCCCGCAAGATGCTGTGGACCGCCATGGCCGCGGGCGCCGTCGTGTGGATGCTCGCTTGCACGACGACGGTATTTCCGCCGATGGGCACCAACCGCATCATTCTCGCCTCGCTGATCGTCTCGGCCTACACGTTCCTCACCGCCGCCGAGCTGTGGCGCGAGCGGCGCAAGGCCCTGATGCGGCGCTGGCCGGCGCTTTTCGTCCCGGTTCTGCACGGCGCCGTCTTTCTCTTCCCGATCCCGATCGCGAGCCTGATGCCGAACCAGTCTGGTCTGGTGACGCTCGCGGCCGGGTGGATCGGCGTGTTCGTCCTTGAAATGCTGCTCTATGCGGTCGGCGCGGCCTTCATCGTGCTCGTGCTCACCAAGGAGCGTACGCTGCGCACCCACAAGACCGCAGCGCTCACCGATCCGCTCACCGGCCTGTTCAACCGCCGCGGGCTGATCGAGGCGACGCGCGAGCTGACCGCCAACCGGAACCCGCGCCCCTTCACGGTGCTCGCGTTCGACCTCGATCACTTCAAGTCGATCAACGACCGGTTCGGCCACGCGGTCGGGGACGAGGTGCTGCGGCTGTTCGCATCGGTCGCGAGCACCAGCCTGCGCGTCACCGACTTCGTCTCCCGGCTCGGCGGCGAGGAGTTCGCGGCCATCATTCCGGGCTCGCTCGATGAAGGCATCATGATCGCCGAGCGCGTGCGTGTCGCCTTCGAGAGCGCCGCCCGCACGGTGGCGGGGCGCTATCTCGGCGCGACCGTCAGCGTGGGCGTCGCGGCGCACGCGGCCGCGACGAATTTCGACGCACTTCTCGCCCGCGCCGACGAAGCGCTTTATGTCGCCAAGCGCGCGGGTCGCAACCGGGTGGAAGCGGAGCTGCCGCACGTCGACGCCCCGCGAATCGTGCCTGCGCCGGCAGCGGCGCCGTCGCCGGCGCTGTCGCCCGCCACGGCCCTGATCCGGGCCGCGAACACGATCGAGTGGAGCACGTACCAGCGTCCGCGCGGAACGACGTCGCAGCGCGAGGCGGCCTGATCGACGCCGCGGTTGAGCAGAAAAACGAAGGGCGGGCCCGAAGCCCGCCCTTCTCTTTGGCGAAGGGACGCAGACGCAACTTGACGCGTGCCACCACGCACGAGCACCGACGCCAAAACGCTACTGAAGAATGCTACACGCCAGTTTTGCGATCGCCACACATGCTGGCGCAGCAGGGCCGCCCGCCGAGATCGCAACCGCTTGCCCGGCGTCGTCCGCGTGCGCATCGGCCTGCAACGATCGGGGTAAATCATTGCCGTCTGATTTCGGCGGAAGCCGGACCACCTCGAGCTCGACGCCAAAGGTGTCTAAGCGCCGTCAATGACGCGCTGGTGACGGCAAAATGACACCGAATGAGACGACGCAACCGGCTGTTTACCCTCCAGGCGCTATTTTGATCGCATGTGGCGTCGGGGGTGGAATGTTTCCCGCATGCGGACCGAGCTTGGCGCGCTCGAGGCGAGTGCCGAGCGGGCCGGAACCGCGCTGGCCTGCCTTTATTCGTCATCCCAGGAATTCGAGGCCGCGCAGATCGATGCCCGGCGCGCCACGCTGTGGTGGCAGCCGCAGACGGTCGACGGGCTGTTGTTGGTGCTCACGGCGACGATCGTCGCGGCGCTGATTGCGCTCGCGGCGCTCGCCGGCATAGCGCTGATCACGATCTGATCCCAACGGAAGCTTTGACCAAAAAAAGGCGGGCGCCCGCAGGCGCCCGCAAGGTAAGATCGCTTCCGCGATCCTGGGAGGAAACGTACGCGCTTACATCTGGCGCATGTCCTGATCGGCGAACCGATGTCCATTTCGCCAGGACATGCGGCTATGCAGAGTAATACATGTCGAACTCCACCGGGTGCGGCGTGTGCTCGAAGCGGATCACTTCCGACATCTTGAGATCGATGTAGCTGTCGATGAAGTCGTCATCGAACACGCCGCCCGCCTTGAGGAAGGCGCGGTCGGCGTCGAGCTCGCTGAGCGCCTGGCGCAGCGATCCGCACACCGTCGGGATCTGCTTGAGCTCGGCCGGCGGCAGGTCGTAGAGGTCCTTGTCCATGGCCGGGCCCGGGTCGAGCCTGTTCTTGACGCCGTCGAGACCGGCCATCAGCATCGCGGCGAAGCCGAGATAGGGGTTCGCGAGCGGATCCGGGAAGCGCACCTCGACGCGCTTCGCCTTCGGATTGCTGGTCCACGGGATACGGCACGAGGCCGAGCGATTGCGCGCCGAGTAGGCGAGCAGCACCGGCGCCTCGAAGCCCGGGACGAGACGCTTGTACGAGTTCGTCGTCGGGTTCGTGAAGGCGTTGATCGCCTTGGCGTGCTTGATGATGCCCGCGATGTAGGAGAGACAGGTCTCCGACAAGTCGGAGTACTTGTTGCCGGCGAACACCGGCTTGCCGTCCTTCCAGATCGACTGGTGGCAGTGCATGCCCGAGCCGTTGTCGCCGTAGACCGGCTTCGGCATGAAGGTCGCGGTCTTACCGTAGATGTGGGCGACCTGCTGGATGCAGTACTTATAGATCTGCATCTGGTCGGCCATGATAGTCAGCGGCGAGAACTTCATGCCGAGCTCGTGCTGGGCCGAAGCCACCTCGTGGTGGTGCTTCTCGACCTTGACGCCCATCTTGGCCATGGCGGCGAGCATCTCGGAGCGCATGTCCTGCACCGAGTCCTGCGGCGGCACCGGGAAGTAGCCCTTTTTGGTGCCGATCCGGTGGCCGAGATTGCCGCCCTCGTAGTCGGTATCGGAATTCGACGGCAGCTCGACCTGGTCGAGCTTGAATCCGGTGTTGTACGGGTTGGCCGCGTACTTCACGTCGTCGAAAACGAAGAACTCGGCCTCCGGGCCGAAGAACACGGTGTCGCCGACCCCCATCGACTTGACCATCGCCTCGGCCTTCTTGGCCATGCCGCGCGGATCGCGGTTGTACGGCTCGCCGGTGGTCGGCTCGAGCACGTCGCAGACGAGCACCAGGGTGGTTTCGGCGAAGAACGGGTCGATGCAGGCAGACGCCGGATCGGGCATCAGGCACATGTCGGATTCATTGATCGCCTTCCAGCCGGCGATCGAGGAGCCGTCGAACATCTGGCCCTCGGCGAACGTCTCTTCCTCGATCATGCCGATGTCGAAGGTGACGTGCTGCCACTTGCCGCGCGGATCCGTGAAGCGGAAGTCGGCGTATTTGACGTCGTTGTCCTTGATCAATTTCATGACTTCTTTGGCGGTCGTCATGCGTGCATTCCCTTTCTCAGCAACGGGCTCGAATTTTGGTCAGGAGGCCGGTCGGGACTTGAGGGTCAAATGGCGTCCACGCCGGATTCCCCCGTACGGATCCGGATGGCTTCCTCGATGTTGGAGAGGAAGATCTTGCCGTCCCCGATCCGCCCGGTCTGGGCGGCACGGCGGATCGCCTCGATCGCTTTTTCGACCATCTCATCGGCGAGCACAATCTCGATTTTCACCTTGGGGAGAAAATCGACCACGTATTCGGCCCCGCGGTAGAGTTCTGTGTGACCCTTCTGCCGACCGAAGCCCTTGGCCTCGGTCACAGTGATGCCTTGCAGCCCCACTTCCTGCAGCGCCTCCTTCACCTCGTCGAGCTTGAAGGGCTTGATGATCGCCTCGATTTTTTTCATTGCGTCTCCGTCTCCAGCCCGGCCCGCGGGGGCACCGCGCACCGAACCGGGAACTGGTTAGCAGGGTCCATGCCAAGCCTGGAAGGGCCGTGAAAGCTGTGGCGCACCAGGGAGTTGTGTCGGTTTCCGAAGATGTTTTGCGGAGACCGGGCGCCGCGTGTCTGATTAAATATTAGGCGATCTGCACGAAAAAACGTCAAGTCCGCGCCGGCACGATCGATGACCTCCTCGGCAATCTGGGCGTCGCGCCCAGCGGAGAGGCGGCGATGGGCCGTGTTGTCCGGGATCCCCAGCGTCCTCTACTGTTTGGCGGCATGATCGAGCTCCTGACCACGGCCGAGATGGCCGACGCCGATCGGCTCACGATCGCATCCGGCACCGCCGGCATCGACTTGATGGAAGCCGCCGGCCGCGCGGTCGCCGATTCCGTGACGCAACGGCATCCGCCGGGCAGCCGGGTCGTGGTCGTGGCGGGGCCGGGCAACAACGGCGGCGATGGCTTTGTCGCCGCGCGCCTGCTGGCGGATCGCGGCTATCGGGTGCGCATGCTGCTGCAGGGCGGTCGCGGCCGCCTCAAGGGGGATGCGGCGCAAGCCGCGCAGCGCTGGCAAGGAACGGTCGAGGCAGCGCAGCCGGACGTCCTGGCCGACGCGGACGTGATCATCGATGCCCTGTTCGGCGCCGGGCTCGATCGCGCGGTCGAGGGCGCGTCGCGCGCGCTGATCGAGGTGATGAACGGCAGCGGCGCCGCGATCCTTGCGGTCGATCTGCCGAGCGGCATCAACGGGACGAGCGGTGCCGTGATGGGATGCGCGGTGCGCGCAAGCCGCACGGTCACTTTCTTCCGCCGCAAGCCCGGACACCTGCTGCTGCCCGGCCGCCTCCATTGCGGGCCGGTCGAGGTCGCCGACATCGGCATCAGGCCCGACGTGCTCACGCGCATCCGGCCGCAGGTCTTCCTCGACGATCCGGCGCTCTGGCGCGCCGAGCTCCCGTGGCCGCGGCTGGATAGCCACAAATACGCACGCGGACATGCGGTGGTGGTGTCGGGCGGCGCCATCACGACGGGCGCGGCGAGGCTTGCGGCGCGGGCAGCGCTGCGGGCGGGGGCGGGCCTCGTGACGATCGCGTCGCCGCGCGAGGCGTTCGCGACCCACGCCGCCACGAATACGGCCGTCATGGTGCGGCCGGTCGATGGGGCGGGAGAGCTCGCGACCTTCCTGTGCGATCCGCGCCTCAACACGGTGGTGCTCGGGCCTGGGGGCGGGGCCGGGCCGGCGCTGTGCGAGCAGGTGCGCGCCGCGCTCGCAGGTCCGCGTGCGGTCGTGCTCGATGCCGACGCGCTGACGAGCTTTGCGGATGCGCCCGCTGCGCTGTTCGCCGCGATTGCGCGCCGCGATCAGTCGACGGTTCTCACGCCCCATGAGGGCGAATTCGCACGGTTGTTCAAATCCATTGCCCAGGCAACTGGGGCAAAATCGAAATTGGATCGGGCCCGGGCGGCCGCCGTGGCCTCCGGCGCCGTCGTCATCCTCAAGGGGGCCGACACGGTGATTGCCGAACCGAGCGGGCGGGCGGCGATCAACGCTAACGCGCCGCCATGGCTCGCGAGCGCCGGGACCGGCGATGTGCTCGGCGGGTTCGTCGCCGGCCTGCTGGCGCAACACATGCCGGCATTCGAGGCGGCGTGCGCCGCCGTCTGGCTGCACGGGGAAGCCGCCGCGCAAGTCGGCGTCGGGATGATCTCGGAAGACCTATCCGATGCCCTGCCGCCCGTCTTGCGGCGGCTGCTGGCCGAGGAGCCCTAGGGGCCGGCGGACCGGAGGCCGTGCGGCCTCCGGTCCTGTTTCGGTCGCCGCGGCTAGTGCTGGACGAGCGTGCCGTTGTTGTTGGCGATGTTGTTGAGCGGCAGGGCAGTCGCCAAGAAAGAGCCGTTGGTCATGCGGCAGACCGCGCTCAAGGTGGTGTTCGGGCCGTTGTCCGTGATGATCTGGATATTGCCGCAGCTCATCTGGAAGGTGCTCGGGCCACTACCTTGGGTGAGCTTGCCGTTCTGATTGCTGATGCCCTGCAGGACGAGCGACGTCGCGTTCGGCGTGCCGTCCTGCTTCAGGCAGACGGCCTGCAGGGTGGCGTTTTTGCCCGAATAGGCGAAGCGGATCTCCGAGCAGGTGTTCTGATAGGAGTTGTCCGCGAATGCCGGCGTGCCGACGAGCGCGGCGAGCGCGCAGGCAGAGAACAGGTAGCGGTTGGCCAAGGCTTCCCTCCATGAGCTGTCGATATGAGATGTCGATATGGAATGTCGATGAGCGCTGTCGATATCGCCCCCGCAGAAGCCGGGAGACGTCGAGTGTACTACGCTACTTTGGAACCGCACGCTACCGGTCGTACTTGTCGACCGCACTACTATTGAGTGACACCCGCACGACGCCCGTCTCGGGCCGGGCACGGCCCTGCGGGCGCCTCGATTTCCGCCCGTTTCCTCTATGGTGCGCGGCGCGGGCGGCGTGCTATAAGCCGCGCCGCGCGGCGGCAAGCCCTCGGCGGGCGTGGCGGAACTGGTAGACGCGCTGGATTTAGGTTCCAGTGACGCAAGTCGTGGGGGTTCAAATCCCTCCGCCCGCACCACCCAGGATGGATCGCGGCAGGCGCACCTTCCTCCGACGTGCGGCTTGCTCGCTATGGCGGCGCGGACAAGTATAACGACTTCAACACGAAGCGACGAGCATTTGAACCATGCAGGTAACCGAAACCAACACCGACGGCCTCAAGCGCGAATTCAAGGTGGTCGTCCCGGCGGCCGATCTCGATGCGCGCCTCAACGACCGCCTGGTGGCGCTCAAGGACCGCGTCCAGCTGCGCGGCTTTCGGCCCGGCAAGGTCCCGGTCACTCACCTCAAGAAGGTCTACGGCCGCGCCGTGATGGCCGAGACGATCGACGAGGTCGTGCGCGAGACCAACGCCAAGATCGTCACCGATCGCGGCCTCAAGCTCGCCATGGACCCGAAGATCACGATGCCGGAGAGCCAAAGCGAGATCGAAGGGATCATCAACGGCAAGTCCGACCTCGCCTACACGATCGCGCTCGAGGTGGTGCCGCCGATCACGCTCGCCGATTTCAAGCAGATCGCGCTGACCCGCGTCACCGCGGAGGTGAGCGACGCCGAGGTCGACGAGGCGCTCGGCCGGATCGCCGACCAGGGCCGTCCGTTCGGGCCGAAGCCCGAGGGCGGCAAGGTCGAGACCGGCGACCGCGTCAACGTCAAGTTCACCGGCACCATGGACGGTCAGCCGTTCGAGGGCGGCTCCGGCGACGACATCAACGTGCAGGTCGGCTCCAACACCTTCATTCCGGGCTTCGAGGAGCAGCTCGTCGGGATGGCGGCGGGCGAGACGCGCACCGTCAATGTCACCTTTCCCAAGAACTACCTGGCGCCGAATCTTGCCGGCAAGAATGCGGTGTTCGAGGTGACCGCGAAGTCGATCGAGACACCCGGAACCCTGACGGTCGATGACGCGTTCGCCAAATCGCTCGGCATGGAGTCGCTCGACAAGCTCAAGAGCGCGCTACGCGAACGGCTGGTCCGCGAGCACGCCTCGGCGAGCCGGCAGAAGCTCAAGCGGCAGCTGCTCGACGAGCTCGACAAGCTGCACAAGTTCGCGCCCCCGCCGACGCTGGTCGAGCAGGAGTTCAACAACGTGTGGGGGACGATCAATTCCGACCTGCAGTCGCAGAACAAGACCTTCGCGGACGAGGGCACGACCGAGGAGAAGGCGCGCGAGGAGTATCGGGCTATCGCCGACCGCCGCGTCCGCCTCGGACTGGTGCTGGCGGAGATCGGCGACAAGAACAACATCAAGGTGACCGACGACGAGATCACCCGCGCGATCGTCGAGCAGGCGCGGCAATATCCCGGGCGCGAGCAGGAGGTCTGGGAGCACTACCGCAAGAACCCGCAGGCGGTCGCGACGCTGCGGGCGCCGATCTTCGAGGAGAAGGTCGTCGACTTCGTGGTCGAGCTCGCCAAGGTCACCGACAAGCAGGTCTCGCGCGAGGAGCTGTTCAAGGACGACGACGCCCAGGCCGCATAGGTGCGTGGCCCGGAAGGAGGCGCGAAGGCGCCCTAATCCGGGTGGCTTTCCCGCATTCGGCTTCGCTCCATGCGGGCTACAAGACCGCGGGCGCCCGGCGAATCGTGGCATAAGCCGCAGGGTGGGCTCCGGGCTTGTTTCCCGACCGCCCGCCTATATCTGTGACGCCTGCGTTGCCGAATGCGTGGGCGTCGACCAGCTCTTTCGGCCGGCTTTGCGCCCGTCCGCCGGGGGTACTAGAAGGCCTGCCGACGCGTCCGCGACTGGAGAGGATTTCACGATGCGCGATCCCGCCGAATACTACATGCAGCACCTCGTGCCGATGGTCGTCGAGCAGACGAACCGGGGCGAGCGCGCTTACGACATCTATTCGCGCCTGCTCAAGGAGCGCATCATCTTCATCACCGGTCCGGTCGAGGACGGGATGTCGACGCTGATCGTCGCCCAGCTCCTCTTCCTCGAGGCCGAGAATCCGAAGAAAGAGATCGCGATGTACATCAACTCGCCGGGCGGCGTCGTCACGTCCGGGCTCGCGATCTACGACACCATGCAGTTCATCCGCCCGCCGGTGTCGACGCTGTGCACCGGGCAGGCCGCCTCGATGGGATCCCTGCTGCTCGCCGCCGGCGAGAAGGACATGCGTTTCGCGCTGCCGAACGCGCGCATCATGCTGCATCAGCCTTCGGGCGGTTTTCAGGGGCAGGCGACCGACATCATGCTGCACGCGCAGGAAATCCTGAACCTGAAGAAGCGGCTCAACGAGATCTACGTGAAGCACTCCGGCCAGTCGCTGAAGACCGTGGAGGACGCGCTCGAGCGCGACAAGTTCCTCACCGCCGAGGGCGCACAGGAGTTTGGAATCGTCGACAAGGTGATCGCCAAGCGGCCCGAGGAGGCGAACAAGCCCTGACGTTGCGGCATCGGCGGGCGAAGCAGGCGCTGCACGTTGCGTCCGTGGAAAACGCCCGGCCGGATGGGGCAGGTCACCCGTCTCGTGTCGATTTTTGCCATAAAGATCGGCGAATCGGCGGGGACGGGGATGAAAAACGAGCCGGAACAAGGGCCGCGGACGGGATTTTCACCATTAATGAAATCTTGATTATGCGTGCCCTACCGTGTTTCGTTATGGGTCAGACGGTCGTATGAGGTGAAAAGGCGGCCGGTGTGGCTTCGGCGCTACGGATTCTTAGGGCCGGGGCGAGTAGCATCTCAGGTCGCGGAGTTGAGTCCGGTGCCGGACGGCGCACTGGCGGAGAAGATGGAATGAGTAGCAAGGTCGGCGACTCGAAGAACACTCTCTACTGCTCGTTCTGCGGCAAGAGCCAGCACGAGGTGCGCAAGCTCATCGCCGGGCCGACGGTGTTCATCTGCGACGAGTGCGTCGAGCTGTGCATGGACATCATTCGCGAGGAGAACAAGTCCTCGCTGGTGAAGTCGCGCGACGGCATCCCGACGCCGAAGGAGATCCGCAAGGTCCTCGACGACTACGTCATCGGCCAGGATCACGCCAAGAAGGTGCTCTCGGTCGCGGTCCACAATCACTACAAGCGGCTCAACCACCAGACCAAGCACCAGGACGTCGAGCTCGCCAAGTCGAACATCCTGCTGATCGGGCCGACCGGCTCGGGCAAGACGCTGCTCGCGCAGACGCTCGCGCGCATCCTCGACGTGCCGTTCACGATGGCGGATGCGACGACGCTGACCGAGGCCGGCTACGTCGGCGAGGACGTCGAGAACATCATCCTCAAGCTGCTGCAGTCGGCCGACTACAATGTCGAGCGCGCGCAGCGCGGCATCGTCTACATCGACGAGATCGACAAGATCAGCCGCAAGTCGGACAACCCCTCGATCACCCGCGACGTGTCGGGCGAGGGCGTGCAGCAGGCGCTGCTCAAGATCATGGAAGGCACGATCGCGTCGGTGCCGCCGCAGGGCGGCCGCAAGCATCCGCAGCAGGAATTCCTCCAGGTCGACACGACCAATATCCTGTTCGTGTGCGGCGGCGCGTTCGCGGGCCTGGAGAAGATCATCTCGGCGCGCGGCCGGTCGACCTCCATCGGCTTCTCGGCGAAAGTCCACGCGCCGGAGGACCGCAAGCAAGGCGAGATCTTCCGCGAGGTCGAGCCCGAGGATCTCCTCAAGTACGGCCTCATTCCCGAGTTCGTCGGCCGCCTGCCGGTGGTCGCGACGCTCGAGGATCTCGACGAGCCCGCGCTCAAGCGCATCCTCACCGAGCCGAAGAACGCGCTCGTCAAGCAGTACCAGCGCCTGTTCGAGATGGAGAGCGTCGATCTCACCCTCGCCGAGGAGGCGCTCGGCGCGATCTCGCGCAAGGCCATCGAGCGCAAGACCGGCGCGCGCGGCTTGCGCTCGATCATGGAAAGCATCCTGCTCGACACGATGTTCGACCTGCCGAGCCTCGAAGGCGTCGAGAAGGTCGTCATCTCCAAGGAAGTGGTCGAGGGCACGGCCCGGCCGCTGTACATCTACGCCGACCGGGTGGGCGACGCGGGCGCCACCGCGTCCTGACGCCCTCGCCGGTGTCCGGTCGATTTGACGATACGCGAACGCCCGACGGCGGCCGATTCGCGTATTTGCTTGATATTCCGGGCTTACTTGACTCGTCCCGGGGGCATCGCCACCTAATATCGGCGGAGCCGCGATGATCGAATCGAAGGGCTCCGAGCACGTCTCCGGGCAGGGTCTTGCCCCGCACAATCGGACGCTCCTTGTGACGCGTTCCTGCCCGGTAGCCATGCACTCCGCTGCGGCGGCGCCATGACGGCGAGCCGCGAGGAGGGGCACAACACAGGACTGGAATGACAGCCATGACGACTCAATCGAAGCCTCGCGCTCTGCCGCAGCCTGGTGAGAAGCGGACCTATCCGGTTCTCCCCCTGCGCGATATCGTCGTCTTCCCGCACATGATCGTTCCCCTCTTCGTCGGCCGCGAGAAGTCGATCCGCGCGCTCGAGGAGGTGATGAAGAACGACACGTTCATTCTGCTGGCGACGCAGAAGAACGCCTCCGACGACGATCCGACGACCGACGCGATCTTCGAGGTCGGCACGCTCGCAAGCGTGCTGCAGCTTCTGAAACTGCCAGACGGCACCGTGAAGGTGCTGGTCGAGGGCGCCGAGCGCGCGCGCGTGCTCGGCTACGGCACGCGCACCGATTACTACGAGGCCGAGGCGGTCGCGCTCGCGGACGATTCCGGCGAGCGCGTCGAGGCCGAGGCGCTGGCGCGCTCGGTGGTCACCGAGTTCGAGAGCTACGTCAAGCTCAACAAGAAGGTCTCGCCCGAGGTCGTCGGCGTGGTCCAGCAGATCGAGGACTATGCCAAGCTCGCCGACACGGTGGCCTCGCACCTCGCCGTCAAGATCCCCGACAAGCAGGCGATCCTGGAGACGCCGACCGTCACCGAGCGGCTCGAGAAGGTGCTCGGCCTGATGGAGAGCGAGATCTCGGTGCTGCAGGTCGAGAAGCGCATCCGCACCCGCGTCAAGCGGCAGATGGAGAAGACCCAGCGCGAGTATTACCTCAACGAGCAGATGAAGGCGATCCAGAAGGAGCTCGGGGACGAGGAAGGCAAGGACGAGCTCGCCGAGCTCGAGGAGAAGATCAAGAAGACGCGCCTGTCGAAGGAGGCGCGCGACAAGGCTACCCACGAGCTCAAGAAGCTGCGCCAGATGTCGCCGATGTCGGCGGAAGCGACCGTCGTGCGCAACTACCTCGACTGGCTGCTGTCGATCCCGTGGAACAAGAAGTCGAAGATCAAGAAGGACCTGGTCAACGCCCAGTCGATCCTCGACAACGATCACTACGGCCTCGAGAAGGTCAAGGAGCGCATCGTCGAGTACCTCGCGGTGCAGACCCGCGCCAACAAGCTCACCGGCCCGATCCTGTGCCTCGTCGGCCCGCCCGGCGTCGGCAAGACCTCGCTCGGCAAGTCGATCGCCAAGGCGACCGGCCGCGAGTTCGTGCGCGTGTCGCTCGGCGGCGTGCGCGACGAGGCCGAGATCCGCGGCCACCGCCGCACCTACATCGGCTCGATGCCAGGCAAGATCATCCAGTCGATGCGCAAGGCGAAGACGTCGAACCCGCTGTTCCTCCTCGACGAGGTGGACAAGATGGGCTCGGACTTCCGCGGCGATCCGTCCTCCGCGCTGCTCGAGGTGCTCGACCCCGAGCAGAACCATTCCTTCAACGACCACTACCTCGAGGTCGACTACGATCTCTCCAACGTGATGTTCATCACCACGGCGAACACGCTCAACATCCCGCCGCCGCTGATGGACCGCATGGAGATCATCCGCATCGCGGGCTACACCGAGGACGAGAAGGTCGAGATCGCGCGCAAGCACCTGATCCCGAACGCGGTGAGCAAGCACGGCCTCGCCTCCGGCGAGTGGGCGATCGATGACGACGCGCTGCTGATGCTGATCCGCCGCTACACGCGGGAAGCCGGCGTGCGCAACCTCGAGCGCGAGATCTCCAACCTCGCGCGCAAGGCCGTCAAGGAGCTGATGACCTCGAAGAAGAAGAGCGTGAAGGTGACGGTGGAGAATCTCCCCGACTACCTGAGCGTTCCGAAGTACCGCTACGGCGAGGTCGAGGACGAGGATCAGGTCGGCGTCGTCACGGGTCTCGCATGGACCGACGTCGGCGGCGAGCTGCTCACCATCGAGGCCGCCATGATGCCCGGCAAGGGCCGCATGACGGTCACCGGCAACCTGCGCGACGTGATGAAGGAGTCGATCTCGGCGGCTGCGTCCTATGTGCGCTCGCGTGCGATCGCCTTCGGCATCGAGCCGCCGCTGTTCGACAAGCGCGATATCCACGTGCACGTTCCCGAGGGCGCGACCCCGAAGGACGGCCCCTCGGCGGGCGTCGCCATGGTGACCGCGATCGTCTCGGTCGTCACTGGAATTCCGGTGCGCCGCGACGTGGCGATGACCGGCGAGATCACGCTGCGCGGCCGCGTGCTGCCGATCGGCGGCCTCAAGGAGAAGCTGCTGGCGGCGCTGCGCGGCGGCATCAAGACGGTGCTGATCCCGGAGGAGAACGCCAAGGACCTGGTGGAAATCTCCGAGAGCGTGAAGAAGGGCCTGGAGATCATCCCGGTCTCGCGCATGGACGAGGTGCTGGCGCGCGCGCTCACCCGCAAGCCCGAGCCGATCGAGTGGGAGGAGACGGCTGCGAAGCCGATCGAGACCCCGGTCGAGGCGGCGGTCGACGAGGAGCCCGGGCTCACGGCGCACTGAGGCTGGCGCCAGGTATGACGACAGGAACGGCGGCGCTTGCGCGCCGCCGTTTCGCTTGTAAAACAGGTGGCTTGTAAAACATACATCGCGTTGATGTGGCGGCGTGCCGCATCGTAATCGCGACGGCGGGGCGACATCTCACGTGATGGGGCGGACCGCAACCGGCAGGGTGGGAAGATGTCCGAGCGAGAGATGCCTGAGCAAACGACGGCGAAACCCGCTCCCTCGCGCCTCCGGCGCATCTTCGACGAGATCAAGGGTCTCGTGCTCACCGGTGCCATCATGCTGTTCGCCGGCACCGCGATCGGCCAGCCATTCATCGTGCCGTCCGGCTCGATGGAGCCGACGCTGATGATCGGCGACGAGATCGCGGCGGCGAAATATTCCTACGGCTACGGCCGCTATTCGGCGCCGATCGGCGTGATCCCGATCCACGGCCGCCTGCTCGACCATCCGCCCGAGCGCGGCGACATCGTCGTGTTCGCGCTGCCGCGCGATCCGCGCCAGACCTACGTCAAGCGCGTGATCGGCCTGCCGGGCGACAAGATCCAGATGCGCGGCGGCCAGCTCTACATCAACGGCACGCAGGTGCCGCGCACGCCGGTCGGTCCGGTGCGGGTCGCGCTCGGCGGCGTCATGGTGCCGGCGATGAAATACGTGGAGACGCTGCCGAACGGCCGCACCCACGACATCATCAAGGTCTCGGAAGGCCCGCTCGACGACACCGGGGTGTTCACGGTGCCGGCCAACAACTACTTCATGATGGGCGACAATCGCGACAACTCGCTCGACAGCCGGGTGAGCCCCGACGAGGGCGGCGTCGGCTTCGTTCCGGCCGACAACCTGATCGGCCGCGTCAGCCGCGTGCTGTTCTCGATCACCCCGTTCTCGAACTGGCTCGACGTCGTCACCGACCCGATCGATCTGCGCGTCTCGCGCCTGTTTCACCGCGTGCAGTGATTTTGGCAGCGGCCGGGCATGGCCGGCCGCTTGCGTAAGGTCCGGCGCGGCGCGATACAGGCGGCAGGGCGGTTAGCTCAGTTGGTAGAGCGCCTGCTTTACACGCAGGATGTCGGCGGTTCGAGCCCGTCACCGCCCACCAGCTCTCCGCCCTTTCGGGGCCTCCGGCTCGGCAAGCCAGCGGTCATCCGCGATCTCAATCTCGATCGGGCGTCGGCACGGCGGTGATGCGCCGGCAGATCGCCGAAGCCGCCGATGCCGGCCGTCCTGTGATGCTCGGCGTCGTCGAGACCAATCCGGCGCGGCGCCTTTACGAGCGCCTCGGCTTCCGCACGACGAACGAGGACGAGCGCAAGTTCTACATGCGGTGCAACCCGCCGAGCTCGTGAGGCGGTCGACCGCGAGCACCAAATGAAAATCCCGACACGACACCCGGCTCGAGCCGGGCGTCGCATCGGGATCGTGCGCCAGATCGACTGGCGGCGGCGCTTAGACCGCGTCCTTGATCGCCTTGACGGGGCGCGCGCGCACGATCTTGCGCGCCGGCTTGGCCTTGAACATCATCTTCTCGCCGGTGAACGGGTTGGTGCCTTCGCGCGCCTTGGTGGCCGGCTTCTTGACGACGACGAATTTCGCGAAGCCGGGCACGACGAAGACGCCGGCTTTCTTCAGCTCCTTGTGGCCGACGGTCCCCAGCGTCTCGATGATGCCCTTGATGTCCCGCTTGGAGATCTCGGAATGCTGCTCGCTGATCTTCTCGACCAGCTGCGATTTCGTGAGATAGGCAGGCATTTTATTGTGTGTCCCTTGTTGATGGTTGGTTGAAGAGAGGGCGAAATTCGTCCGAACTTTTCCGTTGTGAGTGGATTGGGTTCGTACGCTATTCGCCGCGGCCGGCAGGTCGAAGCAGGAGCGACACCATATGCGACGTCGCGCCCAGGACCTGACGACCAACGGCGCTTAGACGGATGCCATGAATTCTTGCGTCGTGCAGAACGCGGCCTTCCTGCTCGCGGCGGCCAAGCCGGCGGCGAGATGCTTCAGCGGCACGGTGGGCTGAGCAGCCTCGGCCATGGGGTCCCTCCTGATCGAGTCAACCGGCGACACGCGAATGACCGATGAGATAAGCGATTCTTGCGCTTGTTGGCCATGTGCAATTGCAGAAAAGGCCGATTTTTGTGGCGATTCTGCGTGGACAAGTGTGAAAATATGCGATTTTCCGCGGATTCTCACGCGGTGCGGTGCCGGAAAGCCGATTTTTCCCCTGAAATGCCGGCTCTGGCGGGAGCCAAAGCGCTCGTTACGGCTCTCGCATCGGGTGCTTATCTGCCCGCGCGGCGCGTGCGCTTGACTTGCCAGGGGGGCTCCCGTATCTCCCGCGCGCGGGCGTACTCACGCGGCCCAGCGTGGGGGCGTAGCTCAGTTGGTTAGAGCGTCGGCCTGTCACGCCGAAGGTCGCGGGTTCGAGCCCCGTCGCTCCCGCCATTCTTTTCAAGCATTTAGCTCTCCCGAGATCATCGCGTTTCGACTCTGCGTTTCGACTCTTGGCTAGGCTTTTGAGCCCGATCCGTTCCCCCCGCGCAGGCGCGCGCGGCCTTTCAGACGAGCTGCATCTGCCATGCGCACCACCGCCGCCTGGTGCGGGAGATACGTGCGCTGGAGCTCGCGGCTCTGATCGATGGTGTTCGCCATCTTGCCGGCGAGCGCGCCGGGATCGACCTCGCCGGCGAGCGCCTCGACGGCGCCCGAGCGGCGGAAATCCATGAGCTTGCGCGTGTCGCCCGGGAAGGTCGCCTCGCGCACCTCGCGGAAGTCGTCGCCGAACGTGTCCGCGGTGTAGGGCACAGGTGGCCGCGGCCGGCCGCCGCCGTGGTTGCCGCCCCACTCGCCCTTGCGCCCTGGGCGGCTCACAGGCGCGCCACCACGCGTGTAGAAGATCGGGGCCGAAGGCAGCAGGTTCGGCGGCAGCGTGGCCATATAGGCCGCCAGGAGGCGCTGGGTGCGCTTCGAGAGGGTGCCGATGCCCGGCGATCCGGTCTTGGTCCGGTCCTTGGAGAAGAACGGCCCCTCCGCATCGCCGAGCAGCTGCGCCTTGGTGAGCGTGCGGACGTCGACCGGCGAGAACTGGCTATCCCAGGCGACCGCGAGCGCCGCGGCAAGGCCAATGAAGCGCATCCGGATCGCGTTCTTGATGAGGCGCACGGCCTCGCCCTCGACCCAGATGGCGGTGCGGCCCTTCGGGTTGATGACCGTCATTCCCAGGGAGGGGTCTTTCCCGGTGACGTAATACTCGCCGTCGTCGCGCTTGATCGCGCCCATGGCGACCCAGAGCGCGCGCCAGATCTTCACCGCGCGGTGCGCTTCGCGCACGCCCAGCTCGATCAGCATGCCCTTCACATCCTCGCGCTTGGGGTCGCCGCCGTACCAAACGCCGATGGCGGCGAGATCGACGGAGCGAGGATCGGTGTCGCCGAACACCGGCTCGATGTACTCCCATGCCCGCCACCAATCCTCCTGGGTGCGCGGCTTCTTCGCGCGCCAGGGATAGGTCGCGCGATAGCGGCCGAAGGCCTCGCCGACGCTGTTGGGCGGAAACACCCGCTCGCGGGTGTCGATGTTCTCGACCGAGGTGCCGGCCTTAAACTGGGCGCGTGCAGCATCCCATTTGGCGTTCCAGCTCTCGGCGATCGCCCATGCCGCCGGACCGTCCGCCCCGCAGGCGATCTCCTTGAAGCCGAGCTTCGCCATCAGCGTCGGCTCGAACTTTCCGGTCTTCGGGTTCGGGCGCGCGAGACACGGGCTCCAATATCCCAGCCTGCCGCCTTTGCGGGTGACGTAGTAGCGCACCTTAACCTTGCCCACGTTTCATCCTCGCGACTCGGTCCGCGACGACGCTTCGGGCGTCGAGTGCGGCTGTCAACGAGGGTTGGCCGAACAACTGTGGATGACGCCGCTTGCGCCAGGCGTCGATGGCGTCGATATCGAAATTACCCGTCGTTTCATCGGGCTTGGGGAAGCCGCGGCCGATCAGCAACGGAAGGGCCTTCTGGAAAGCGTCCAGCTCGAGCCCGAGACGTCGCGCGGCGACCAATGGCGGGACGTCGCCTCCGGGCGGGAGATGGAAGCGCATTCTCATGGCGCGCCGTCCTCTCCCATCGCCACGGCGACGAGCGCGCCGATCATTTGCCTCGCATACGGTGCCCGCACGTCGATCGCGGGACCAAGGATGTGCGCGATCCGCGCGTTGACGGCATCGCGCCGCAACTCAATGCTTGGATCGTGCGGCGCATGCAGCATCGCGGCAAAAGCCCACTTCTGCCGATAGTCGCAATGAGGGCAAATCCAGCCGTCGACCGTCGCGACCAGGTCGCGCGAGAATTGACCGTGATCATTCGCGCAGGTGAACGGGTGCACGAAGCCGCGCCGTTGCCAGTGGTTGAGCGCGTCCACCTGGGCGTGGGTGAACGGCGCGGTGATCTTGTCGGGCTCGGTCATGACCGTCTCACTGCGCCGCCATCAGCGCGATCGCGACCGGCTGCACCCAGATCGGCTCGCTCGACAGCATGAAGGTCTGCCCGCTCCAGGCGCCGAGCAGGCAGCGCCCGAGCACGCCGCCCATCGCCTTGGAGGCCTCGGGCGGGACCATGTTTCCGATGCGCTCGCGCCACGCGGAATCCGACAGGCCGTCAAGGATCAGGAATTCTTCCGGATCGATCAGGCTCTGGATGGCGGCGAGCTCGAGCGTGGTGAAGGGCCGGTGCCATGTGCCATCGAGCGCGAGGATCAGGCACACGAGGCGATCGTTCGGCCCGGGCAGCGCGACGTCACTTTCTCCGTTCAAATTCGTGAGCGGCATTCTCGGATCGGCGACCGAATTGAAGCCGTTGTCGTGCTGTCCCGCGGCGGTCACCGCGCGCATCGCGGCATCATAGGGCACCACGCCGTAGTGGCCGGCGGTGAGGTACTTGTCGCGGCCGTCACGGGCGAAGTCAGGCCTGGGATCAGCGACGGAGAGCGCGCCACCCTGGACCTGGTTGGCGCCGGTGACCGTGCGGGCGTGCTCGTCCCAATCGACCACCACCAGCTTGTTGCGGTGGGAGTTGGGCCCGTAGCCCGTGCGCGGATCTGCGACCGACATCGCGCTCGAGCCGGGGCTCCGTTGGCCGGTAACCGCGCCGGCGTGCTTCTCCCACGGCACGATGCGCATGCCGCCGAACTCGTTGTCGGTGCGCGGGTCCGCCACGGCGAATGCACCGTTGGTCGGATAGCTCTCGCCGGCGACCACGCCGGTCGCCTCGGTCCATTCGTGCACGCCGAGCTGCGTCGAGCGCGCGCGGCCGTCGACGCGCGGATCGGCGACCACGAATGCGCCATTACCGGTGGTGCTCGCCGCGATCACGGCGCCGGCCGGCTCATCGAAGGCCGTGACGCGGTACTTCCCGTTGACGTGCCGACCCTCGCCAGCGCGCGGGTCGGCGACCGCAAGGCCTCCGGCCGGGCCACCCGGCCCCGCCACCGCCGGCGAGGCTGCGTCCCACGGGACGATCCGGAACACGTTGTTGAAGCGTGGCTTGCCTTCGATGCGCGGATCGGCAACCGAGTGCGGTCCCCCGCCGACGTACATCTTGCCGGTCACGACGCCGGCGGGCTCGGCCCAGGGCCGCACGCCGAGCTGCACCGATTTCGGATGACCCTCGATGCGCGGGTCGGACACCGCGAAGGCGTTGTTGTGCGGCCAGGAGCGGCCCGCAACCGTACAGGACGGCTCGTGCCATTGGCGCACGCCCAAGGATCCGGCGTGCGGCTGATTGTCGATGCGCGGATCGGCGACCGCGTGCGCGCCGGTGAGGGGAGCACTGCGGCCGGTCACCGTCGGCGCCGGCTGATCCCAGCGGCGCACGCCCAGGACGCCGTGATTGAGATAGTGGTCGGGCGCGATGCCGAAGTCCTTGAGCACGCCGTTCTCGACCGAGAGGTCATTGAGCGAGCGCCAATCGGAGCCCGCCTTGACGAAGGCGAGGCGCACCCACGTCTTCCATTGCAGCGCCGGCATGCGGTGCATCGGGCCGCCGATGCCCGACAGCGGGAGCGGCAGCTTGTCGAGCACCTCGCCGACGCCGCGCAGACGACGCTTGACCGGCTCATAGAGAAAGTTCGGCACCTTCGCGGTATGGCGGGCCACCATGAGGAACCGTTTGCGGCTCTGCGCAAGATTGCCGAGCTCGCCGCAGTCGTGCGTCGTCTCGGCGATCGCGTAGCAGTGCGCGCGCAGAAGCGCGCTGTACTGGTCGAGCAGCCAACGGCCCCGCGTCGCGATCCGCGGCACGTTCTCGAAGATGATCAGCTCAACCGGATCGTCCTTGAACGCCTCCAGGACGAGCATCATCCCGCGCAGCAGAAGCCCGTTGAGCGCCTGGTATTTGGCCGTGCCGGACGTCTTCTCCGACAGGAGGCCGCTGAAGCCCTTGCACGGATAGGACGCGAAGACGATGTGCGGGCGCTCGCCGCCGCATGCGCGGTGAATGTCAGCCGGCGTCGCCTCGCGCCAGCCTTCAGGCGGTTCGCGGCCATGGAAGGCCGCGTACTGTTCGCGGCTGAAAAGATCGATGCAGGACGCCGGCACGCCGACCAGCCGCGTGAAGTCCCGGCATGCGGCCGGGTCGACATCGATGCCGCCTAGGCAGCGAAACTTTGCGACCAGGTTGCCGACGCGCGCGCTCGCGTTGTTGAAGCCGATGGCGCCGCCGCCGATGCCGCAGGCCATATGGAAGTGAAGAATTTCTTTGGTGATTGTCGTCAAGCCATCCCCTCCCCTAAGCCGCGGCCGCGGCCGTCGGCATGTCCGCCGGCAGCATCTGCCAAGCGAGCTTCCCGCTCTTCGTTTCGCCGACCAGGCGGAAGCCCGCTTTCCAGAAGCAAAAGCCCTTCATCCGCTCGCCGCGGACCAGCACGCCATCAACCATCTTGGGATCGACGAAGGTGACGCAGCCGAGCGCCGGCACCTCGTACTCGGTGCGCATATGCGCCATCGCCTGCCGGATCATGTCGGAGGCGAGCGGCCCCGCTTCCTCATTGCGGAAGATCGACACCACCCAGGCGCCGGCCCAGGCGTGCTTGACGTACTCGGCCTTCGGGAATGAGAGCCCGAAGACCGCTTTGCTGTTGCTTGCGACCAGGACGCGGCACGAACCGGGCGGCATGAACTGCGGCGAGCCGGGCTTTTGCCGGCTGTAGTGCCGATCGGCGAGGGCGACCGCTCGCGGATCGGCGCGGTTCGATTGGCGCCAGATTGACATCAGGCGGCTTCCTGGTGGTTCGAGGCGGGCGCCGGTGCCGGCTGTAGCAGCTCGGCCCGCTCGCGATAGTGCGCGAATACGAACACCCGGATCGCCGACGACAGATTGCCGTGCCGGCGGTGCGCATCGATCGCGCCGACGGTCTCCGAAAGGCTCGTATTCGCCTCCGCGGCGATCTCCTTGAGCCCCTTCCAGAAGCAATCCTCGAGGCTGACCGAGGTCTTTTGTCCGGCGATGACGATCGAACGCTTCACGACTGGCGATTTCTTCATGGCTTCTTCCTCCGCTCGAAACCTCGTGATTGCAGCCTGCGGCCGCGCGGCCAGTTACCGGTGGGCTCGCGGTGCTGGCCGCACGGCCGCGCCAGAACCTTGCGCTGGAATTCTTCCTGCTCCGGCGTGAGGCGTCGCACCTTGGCGACGATCGAGGTGTCGCGGCGCGACTTCTGCCGGTGCGGGTCCTTGAGCAGCGGGGTCAGGTTCCACCATTTGTCGGCGCCATCGAGCGCGAAAAGGATGTTGTGATCCTGGTGAAACATCGAGATCACGGACTTCGCCGGCACCTTGGCGGCGCGCAGCTCGTCCCGGAGCTCCTGCGGCAACAGAAGCGACAATGCAGCCGCGAGCTTCTCGCGGAGCGATATGTACTTGCGGGCGCGCTTGCGGCGGGGCGTGTCCATCTACATCACCACCGTCAGGCGCTCGGCCGCGCGCGTGATGCCCGTGTAAAGCCAGCGCCGCGCATCGTCGCGAAACACCGCGCTCTCATCGAACAGCACGACGTTGTTCCACTGCGAGCCCTGCGACTTGTGCACGGTCAGCGCATAGCCGTAGGTCATGCGCTGGGTCTTCTTGAGGTCCTGCCAGGGAAGCTCGTTCTCCCGCCCGACGAAGAAGTGCGGGTGCACCTTCACCTCGATGCGCCGATCGCTCTCGGAATCGTCCGGCTTGACCACCATGCGCACCATGGCGGCATTGGCCTTGCGCACCTTCTCGACCCGGAAGAGGCCACCGTTGAAGATGCCCTTGGTGTGATCGTTGCGCAGGCAGACCAGGCGCTCGCCCGCCTTGGGATCGCCGCGGAAGCCGAGCAGGTCGCGGATGCGGTTATTGTAGGAGACGCGGGTGTCGTTCTTGCCGACCAGGACCTGCTCGGCCTCGAGGATGAGGGCGCGCACGATCGCCTGGTCGGCGCCGCGGCGCAGGATGCGGCAGGCGCCGTGGTCGCCGGGCTCGAGCTGGCGGCCCTCGCGCACATCCATCGACAGGCGGATGATGGGGTTGCCTTCCGCCTGGCGGTGCACCTCGGTCAGCATCGCGTCGGGCTCGGCATTGGTGAAATAACCCGCGTCCTGCACCGGCGGCAGCTGCGCCGGGTCGCCCAGGACGAGCACCTTGACGCCGAACGAGAGCAGGTCGTTCGCGAGCTCGGCGCCGACCATCGAGCATTCGTCGATGATGCAGAGCGCGGCATCGGTGAGGTCGCTGTCTTCCTTGAGGACGAACTTGGGCGCCTCGCCGGTGGGGCCGTCCTCGTCCACCCGGTAGATCAGGCTGTGGATGGTGGAGGCGCCGATGCAGCCCTTGGAGCGCATCACAAGCGCGGCCTTGCCGGTGAAGGCGGCGAAGATGACGGGCTTGGTGACGTGCTCGCCCTTGCGCTCCTTGACGATCGCGCGCACGCGTTTGGCGATCTCGATCGCCAGCGTGGTCTTGCCGGTGCCGGCGTAGCCGAACAGGCGGAAGGTCTGCGGGGCGTTCTCGGCCGCGAACCATTCCTCGACACGGGCGAGGGCGGCGAGCTGCTGCGGCGACCAGGCGTCGGTCATGCGGCCGAACTCCGGCCGCGGCGATCAATAGAGGAACGGCTTGCCCGGCGGATCGAGGCGCGGGCGCCGACCCGCCCACTCGGCGATGAGCGCTTTGCGCTGGCGCGAGCGAACGTGCGGGAGGTAGTCGCGGAAAAGCAATTCGACGGCGACGTCGACATACCGCGAGAACTCGGCGTCATCCATGAGCGGGAACGCGGTCGACTTGAGGCGCACCGCAATCGCGGCAACTTCGCCGGAGGGGAAGGCCATGATCTGCAGCACCAGCCCCGCCTTCCACTTGAGCTCGGCGTGGAGAAGGTCCGGGTGCACGTCGATTGCCTCGGCGACCTTGCCGAGCAGTCCTCGGTACCAGCGGTTGAGCTTCGACGTGCGCGCGAAGATCGTCTGCACCTGCATGGGCTCGAAGCACCGGATGCTGCGCAGACGCTCGCGGTCGATATCGGTCGCCGGGAGAAGGGCGAGGCGCCCTTTCTCCCGGACCATGAGCATGTCCATGCCATGGATATAGTGCTCGGCATGGTTAAGGTCCTCTTCACTCGGCGGCTTCGGCGAGCGCCGGGTTCTCGGCCTTGATGATCTCGCCCTGACGCTTGAGCAGGGCAGTGTTCACGCGGTTGCGGTGCTCGAAGGGCAGGTTGCCGAGCTTGGCGATCTCGATCGTGTAATGGGCGCAGTCGCCCATGCTCATGAGCTTGGGGATGCCGTCGAGCAGCTTCTTCTCCAGCAGGGCCGGGTCGCGGATGCAGTCGAGCGGGATGTCGGCCTGGGCTTCCGCCATCGCGGCGCTCGCCGGCGCCGAAGATGCGTCCGCGGCCGTCGGCGGCGCCGGGTGCTCCGGGATTTCGTCGTCGATCGGCTGCCGCATCTTCTCGACCTCGGCGGCATAGCGCGACGGCTTGCCGGCGAGCTTGCGGTGCAGGCTGTCGTAGCCGGCCCGCAGGTCCGGCAGCGGCATGACCTTCTCGATCTCGGTCCAGGTCGCGTCGAAGTGCTCCAGGACCGCCTTGAGCTTGGCCTTCTTGTCTTCGGCGCTCTGCGTCGGGAAATGCAGCGCCAGCAGGTTCTGGATTTCCTCGATGCAGATCTCGCGCTGCACCGGCTGCCAGTCCTTGCGCTCGGTCTTGAGGATGTGGCGGCTATCGCCGCTCGCATCGACGCCGACATGGTCGCTGCCGATCGCGAGGTTCTCGATGTGCGGCAGGAAGGCGCCGAAGGTCTGCGCCACCAGCTGCTTGAGGCTCAACCGGTTGCCGTTATCGTCCTCGGCCGAGAACCTGAATTCCCGCCCGTCGATGATCGTCGAGCGATCCTTCTGCACGATGGCCTTGTGCCCGACCTTGCCGGTGCGCAGGTTCTCGTCCTGCTCCATCAGCACCAGGAGCGAGGGCTCGAAGCCCGTCTCGCCCTCGGTCTTCATCTTGGTGCCGGTCTTCTCCAGCTGCCGCTTGCCGTTGTCGTCGCGGTACTCGGAGAACTCGTGACCCGCGCGGCCGCACATGATGATGTGCAGCTTCGAGTTGATGAAGAGGTCGGTGAACTGCGCCCAGCCGTATTGGCCCTTGAGATAGCTCCAATCGTCCATCTGCAGGAAGGTGCGCTCCTTGCGCTTCATGTACGCGTCGCACAGCTCGCGCCACGGGTGCGTGATGGAGTCGATGATCAGGATCGAGGCGTGCTGCTCGGCCTCCTTCACGGCGGAGAGCAGATCGGCGAAGTTGCGCTTCTTGGCGGTGAAAAACGGGACGTTCGCGGCCTTGAAATGCGGGATCAGCCAGTCGGAGCCAGTCTCGGTGTCGAAGAATGCGACCGGCTTGCCCGCATAGGGCACGCCCTTGTCCTTGAGATAGTTGAACAGGCCGATCGCGACCATGCCGGCGGTGAACGTCTTGCCGCCGCCCTGGAAGCCGAGCAGGCCCATCTTGAGGTGTGCCGAGGTCGATGCCGCCGGCTGGAAAATGCCGCTCATGATACTCACTCCTGCTCGACGACGGCCGGCGTCGAGGCGTGCTGGTTGTGCTCTGCCGCGGCCGCGGCGGCTAAGGCTTGCGATCCATACCGGCGCGCTCGCTTCTGCGAGGGCGTCCAGCATTCCGTTCCTTCGGGCGTGACCCGCAGGAAGCATTTGGTCGACCCGAAGATGCGGGTGACGAACCAATCGCGTTCGATCGTCTCCGACATGCTCATGCGGCGCGGTCCTTCCCGATCGATGCGGCCTGCGCCGCCTTCTCGGCGACCATCCGGTTGAGCGGGCAGCGATCGCCGGACGGGCAGCGGTTCGGGGCCGGGATGTGCTCTTCCTTCACCGACACGCCGCAGCGGGTGCATTTGAGCTCGGGGTGATCGCGGCGGGTCATGGCGTCAGTGCTCCCGTTTGGATGAGGGTCGCGGCCACCATGACGAGCCCGCAGGCCGCGGCGAGCATGAAGCCCTTGATCGCCCCCTCCGGGGCCGGCCCCCACGCGCGGCTCGCGATGGCGCCCGCGAGCGAGCCCGCGAAGAAGCCGCACAAAAGGCAGGAGGCGCCGAGCGCGATCATGGCTCAGGCCGCCCGCTTCTTCGCGCCCGCCGCCGGCACCAGGCTCTCGACCAGGTGCAGCACCGCGAGCTTCGCGGTGTCGTTGTCGATCCGCTCGAAGGCCTGCAGGAGCCGCAGCGCGTGCGGCTCCGCCAGCAGCGCCCGCGCGGTCGGCATCGCGGCCGCATGCGGCGCCGTCGGGGCGCCATCGAACAGCACCGGGATCGAGACGCCGAGCGCGGTCGCGATCTGCGTCATGCGGCTCGCGCCGACGCGGTTCGTGCCCTTCTCGTACTTCTGGATTTGCTGGAACGAGACGCTGAGATGGCGGCCGAGCTCGGTCTGGCTCATGTTCTTCTGCAGGCGGGCGATGCGGATGTTCTGGCCGACAAGGACATCGGTCGAGTTCGGGGAACGCTTGGGCATTTCACTCTCCCTGGTTACGACGCGGGTTGGATCGGGCGCCCGGACGGGTTGAGCGCCGTCACAATGAGATCGTCGATCTCGGAGGGGTCGACGCCGGCGCGGCGGAGCTGCTGGTCGGCTTCCTCGGGCGCCATGTGGCCGAGCGCGAGCGCGTCGCTCACGCGCGTCACCGCGTCATCGGGGTCGATGCAGAGCAGGTCCTCGATCGCGGCTTCCTTGGTGGCGCCGAAACCGATCGGGCAATGGCTGTCGGGGGCGCCATCGTAGTCGTCATAGACCGCGATCCAGTCGAAGGAGCGCTGCGGGATCGGGGGACGGACGAACGAGGTGCGGATCGTGGCGCGGCTCATGACCGTGTTCCCTCCACAAGCATCAGCATGCCGCGCTGCGCAGGATCGAGCGCAGCGGCCTCTTCCTGAATGGCGAGGTCGATCTTCTTCAGGAGCTCGCGCAGATCGCGCTTGGCCTCGTAGAGTTCGAGGACGCGAAGGCGCGCCTGCCGGTCATTGGCGCGCGTGAGCGCGACCAGGATGTCCGGGAGCTTCACGGCGCCGGCCGCGAAGGCGATGGCAGTGGCTTCGCCGCGGGCCATCACTCAAATCCCCATGATGCTGGCGAGCCGCTCGCTCACCTGCGCTCCGGCGCCGGCCGCACACGCCCGCGCGTAGCGGGCATGCGAGGCAAAATCGTCATCGGAGAGCTGGTGCAGCGTGAAGCCGGTGTTTGAGTGCATCCACGCCAGAACGTGGCGGGGGTTCATGTCGGGGATGACGGCGACGATACGGGCGATGTAGGGGGCGGGCATCGTGGTTCACTCCGCCGGCAGCCGCAGCACGTAGTGCGGCGCCGCTCCGCCGCCGCCCGTGTGCTCGCCGGTCTTCGCGAGATCGGCGATCGCGTCGGCGAGATCGTCCCCGCCATCCGGGAAGCACTCGCCGAGTGGGGCGGTGGAGGGCGGGGCGTCGCCCATGTCGATCGTCACGACGGTGTCGGAGGTGATGGTGCGCGGGCGGCCGGCGGCGATGATCCGCGCCAGCTCGTCCGCGACGGCGGCACGCGCCGCCGGGAGGCAGGCTTCGAGGCGGTCGAGGTGCTCGGCGCGCTGGGCGGCGACCTGCGCCAACGCCTCGGGCGAGGTGAGGCGGGCCACCGCGTCGAGACCGCGGAGAGCCCAGGGCGGAGCATGGCGGAACTGGGAGATGGTGACGGACATTGGCGACCCCCGAAGTGGTATCGAGGGTCACGTTACCGGATCGGTAACAAGCGCGTCAAGCTATTTGTTACCGATCCGGCAACATCCGAGTTGTGCCAATGCAATCAGCCGGTTGCTCGGTGCATTGGGGCGGGGGAGAAAGCGCCGGATGCACAGCGCTCGCGCGAATCGGTGTCAGTGCAGTCGATCGGCAAGGATGCCCAGCATCAGGATTGCGGCCATCAGCAGATAGGCAATGAGGCGGATATCTTGCCGGGCCTGCAGCAGCGCCACGCGCGCGTCCTCGTCCGAAATCTCGCCATAGGCGCCGCGGTCGCGGGTGTTCGCGCGATTGGAAACGGCGGCGACGATCGCGATGAGAATGACTGCGCAGATCGTAAATGCCGGATAGTTCATGGCTTTTTGATCAGCCGTCGCACGATGTCGACGGAGGTCTCGAAGGTGGCCTGGTCGACGTCCTTCAGCATGGCATCGACGCTCGGCCGATCGGGCGGGCGGTACAAATCCTCGGGTTCGACGCCGATCGCGTGGGCAAGCTCGGCGATCTTTTTGGGATTAAGCCGATGCTGCTCGGTGCGCCGGCGCCAGATGGTCTCGCGGGCTACACCTAGGATTTCCCCGACCTTTTCGTCGGAGAGCCCGCGAGCCTGCATGTGCTCCTGAATGTAGAGGTAGCCGCGCGGACGTGTTGCCATGTTGGTAATGCTAGTCCGCGCCGCCGGCCGGGTCGTTTGCCGGCTCGGCAACAAGGTTCTTGACGTGGCTGTTGCCGATTTGGTAACAGAGGCGTCCATGACCCTAGCTCCGCTTACGGCGCTTAAGGACTGGCGCGAACAGCAAAATCCGCCGCTGACGCAGTCGCAGGCAGCGCGGCGAATCGGCGTCTCGCGCGCCGCGTGGTCGCGGTGGGAGGCGGGGCGCCGCAAGGTCCAAGGCGATCTGGTGCCGAAGGTCGCGAAGAAGACCGGGATCCCGAAGGAGCGGCTTCGCCCGGACCTCGTCGAGCTGCTGTCGTGACTTTATTGCAGCAAGGACGTGAGGTGCTCGACCGCTCCCGAGACGAGCGCCTGCAGAACTGCCGCGATAGGACCAAGACGCCCCAGGTTGGTCACGGCTTCGAATTTGATCTCGCGCTCGTTGGCGCTCTCGTCCCCTGGCAGACGTCGATCCTTGAAAAAGAAGAGCCGTACACTTCCGCCCCCCAAGTCCAGGACTTCTACTCCATCCACCCAAGCTTCCGGTACCGGCCCGACCTCCACGAGAGGCGGGCGTTCTGGCGACGCCCTTCCCATTCCGCACTCCCACGCACACTTTTGGTCTTGCGGCCGGTAGTATCTCACAGTGCAGCGGATGCGCGCTACAACTGTTCGTTATGCGACACGCGGAGCCGATCTCGCCGTGCATGCCCAGCCCGCGCAAAATTCGGCAGTCTCGCTGACGTTTCACCAACATCGCACCGCTCAACGTTCGCGCCTCATGCGCGCGGGCGGGATTCGGGGTGCCTGTCAAGCAGGAGTCGAGTCGGAACCCGCCGCGCCTGTGGATAAGCGGCGCCTGTGGATAACTCTGCCCGCGTTCGTCGTCGCGTTCGTCCAAGTCACCGCGTGCTGCTCAAGCCCTTCAAATGTCGGGGAAAGCCATGCTCACGCGCGACGATCTGATCGCGGTCTACCGAATTCTCGGGTTTGCGCTCGCCGCGATGATCCTCATCGACGGCGGCACGATCGCGGCGCAGTCGGCCGGGCTCTTCTGAGTGAGAGCAGCTCGACCACGGCTCGCGATCCGGCGGCCGGCGCCGTGCGAAGGCGCGGCCACTTTCGCCGCCATGATCGCAGCGCATGCTGGAAATCCGAAATGCTGCGGAGCGTTGCCCGCATCGCATGTCACGCGTGACTCTTGCAATGTCACGCGTGACAGCGTGACTCACGCCGTGACAGGCGTGACGTCACGCCCATACTATACGTATACGAGACCTTTTTTTTCTTCGCGCAGATCGCGCTTGCGGCGCGGCCCAAAGGGGCTTAGCGAGGGAAGAGGTCCCCGGCTCCGAGCCCCTGCACAGTCACACGTGACAGCATCAAGGGTGCGGCCATGAGCGAGAAATCGCCATCGCCGCCGCGGAAGCGCATGCCGGGACCGTGGCATTGCGTCTACAACGACTTCGTCGGGCATCCGAAGTGGCGCCGCGTCGCCAACATGAGCGGCGTGCACCTCGCCTTCGTACACACGATCGTGCAGGCGCACTTTCAGGCCGCTGCCAAGGCGAAGAAGGACGGCTGGATCGGCAATTTCAATAGCGAAGATTGCGCGGCCGCGACCGACATTCCGTCCGACGACGTCGCAAAGGTGTGCCGCGCGCTGCGCGTCATCGGCTGGATCATCGACGACTATATCGTCGACTGGGCGGAGCATCAGCCGTTCAAGCCGGACGCGAGCGCGGCCGATCGCCAGCGCAACAAGCGCGCGCGCGACAAGGCGGCCGAGCGCGCCGCCATGGGTCTTGCATCGACCGAAGAGGTCGCCGCGCTCGAGCAGCTCGCCGAGCTGTCACGCGTGACGGCCGTGCGCTCCGCCGGACCGAAACCGGTGCGGCAGGTCGTGCCGTTCGAGACGATCGCCTCGGTCGGCAATGCCGAGCTCACTGATCAGGCAAATGCCGCGGCTGCCAAGCAGTGGCTGTTCGGTGATGGCAGCGTCTCCGACTTCGGCATGGCGAGCGCGATCATTTCGGAGAACTTCGGCACGAAGCCGCTCTCCGCCGTCTGGCAGATCGGCCAATGGGCGCAGCGTGTCGACTATGTGTCGCTCGCGACCCTGATCAGCACGCTGCATCTGCGGCGGCTCGACCGCGCGACGTTCAAGAACCTTCTGCAGCAGGGGATCGAGAAAGCGGCCGACGAAGGCCGCAACGGCCCGATGCTGCCCAAGCTGCTCGGCGGCGTGCGTGGAGGCAGCGCCGCATGAAATTCCCGGCGTACACACCGCCCACGCCTGAGGGCGGATCAGATCGCCGGGATGAAGCCGCCCCGCGTCGCCGATATCGGTAGCTCGGCGACGCGGGGCGCATCAGCCAAGGAGGAGCCGAATGGCTAACACCTACGAAGGCGAGCCCGACGCCCGGCAGAGCGACGACGTCGCCATGCCGACCACGCGCTTCCGGCCGCGCTATCGCGCGCTCACCGAGGATGAAAAGGCGCTCCATGACGCCATCAAGTCGAAGGCGGACGAGCTCGATGCGCTCTACGCCAAGGTGAAGCCCGGCCGCTACAACTCGCTCGCCGTCACGTCGCTCGAGCAATCGGTGATGTGGATCATCAAGGAGCTGACGGCTTGATCGAGCCCAAATCCACCGACGTCGGCCGCCGCGTCGCCTTCATGGTCGGCGAAGAACGCCAGCTCGGCGCGATCGCCGACTTCAACTGCACCTATGTGCACGTGACCTTGCGGGACGGCAGCACGATCCCGCTGCCGCGCACGCTGCTCGAATGGGCGCAGGAGAACGAGGATCCGCAGATCGAGGCCGATGCGGCCGTGCGGGCAGCGCTCCCGGACGTCGAGCGCTCCGGGCTCGAGTTCAAGATCGTCGATCGGCGGCGGATCCTGCTGGTCGCCTCCGGCATCGAGGCGATGCCCTGCACCGGCACCTGGTCGGGGCGAGATGGCGAGGTGAGGTATGGCGGCATCGCCGCGGCGATCGCGGCCGCGCGGGCGATGGCGGCGCCGGCCGAGCAGCTGTCGGCGGAAGAGGGCGAGCCGGACTGATGGGCGCGACCTACAAGGGCCATCGGCTCAAGCCGGCACCGTGGTGGCTCTGCCTCCTGCAGCTGCTCGTGCTCGCCCCGATCGCGATCCTGATGGCGATCTGCAGCGCCCTGCAGGCAACGGCGCGCGGGATCGAATGGGCGACCCGCGGGCGCGGCTGGGTCAAGCCGTTCGAGCGCGCGTCCGATCACATTGAGCTGTGGTGGCATCGGCGGCAGTGTCGACGGATCGATCGCGAGGGCGCCTGATGCCGGCCGCGCCGAAGCGCCCCTGGACCGTCCCGGAGCTCGCCGCCGTCGCCGGCACGCTTGGCCCATGGCGACCGAAGCAGGGCGGCCGGCATTGCCGCCCATGATCGAGCCCCTGCGCGGCCAGCGTGGCTTCGATATATCCTGCACCGGCTGCGGTGTCGTCGAGCGCTTCGCCCTCGAATACGACCGGTTCCTCATCGCGGCGAAGAAGGCCGGCTGGATGATCGGCACGCCACGGGCGGCACGGGACATCCTCTGCCCGGAGTGCGTCGGCGAGGCGCGAATGCCCAAGCCCCTTCAGGCAGTTGC
This sequence comes from Xanthobacteraceae bacterium, assembly GCA_035293985.1. Taxonomy (GTDB): domain Bacteria; phylum Pseudomonadota; class Alphaproteobacteria; order Rhizobiales; family Xanthobacteraceae; genus JAVDCA01. The sequence goes on along the minus strand of DATGLS010000048.1, from coordinate 122,116 downwards.
GCCACCGCCTTGAACTTCAGCATTCACTTTGCCTTCACGTGAAACATCCTTCTACGTGGTCACCCTTAGTTCTCGGGTGCAGCCGGCCTAAGCCGTTGATTGAGGGATAGTTTTTCTATAGATTACCGGCGCACGGGGACCAATCCGATGGCCGACGACCAAGCCAGGGAAGGGGCGCTATTCCGCCCCTGGGTGCGCGAGGGCGGCGCCGTCCTGGTGGCCGGCGTCATCGTCGGGAGGTCTGGCGAGATCGCCCGGGTGCGCATCAACATCGTCGAGGCCCTGGGCGGCTTGGGCGGCGTCGTCCTGCCGATCGCGCTCGATGACCTGCGCGCGGTCACGGCCACCTGCCTCAACCCGTTGTGCCCGCATGGGCGCATGCAAATGTGGGCTGCGGCCCGGGCCGCAGCGGCGGCGTGAGGTTCTCGGTCGACATTGAGACGAATCGTCGGGCGAAGCGCTACGCCCGGTTACGCGCCGTGGTGCTGACCCCGGGCGGCCGCTGGACGGCTCACCGCAAGGCCGATGCCGTCATGGCGCTCGCCGGCGGGGTGGTGACGCGGGACGAGCTGCAGGCGACGCACAACGTCACGTCCGCCGAGATCGATGAGTGGCAGCAGGCGGCGCGGCGCTACGGTCTACCCAAGACGGTCCGTTAATCCTTCGACCCTTAATCCGTTGCCGAAAACCTCACCTGCGCGCTCAATCCTCCCTGACGTTTTTCGGGAGGCGTCATGTCCACCAATCTCGGCATCACCGATCGCGAGCGCGAAGCTGCCTTGCGGCTATGCGCGCGGCTGATCGCCTCGCCCGATGTCGATCGCGAGGTGGCCCGCCGCGCGACCTGGTTGAAGTGGCGGCTCGAAGGCGAAGAGCCGAAAGAAGACACGCTGACCAAACTCGCTTTGATGCAGAGGGCGTGAGCGTGCTCGCGCTCGGGGAGTCGGCCGCGGGGGCGGTCGCGGGAATGGGGAAGGGGCTCGTGGGAAAGAAGAACCGCGAGAAGGCCCGCGCGTCGGACGAAAAGCGTCCCGGCCATGATGGGCGCTTTCAGGTCGGCACGCGCATCGTCGATGATCCCTATGAGCCCGGCAAGCGCTATGCCGCCGCCGTCAATGTGCGCGAGAGCGCGATCGAACACATGGTCTCGCGCGGGCGCCTCAATACCGCGCAGCAGGCCGCATGCGAGCGCTTCCGTAAGATGTGGGAGCTTGCCGCCGTCGGGCGACAGCGCGGAATCGACATCACGTCGGGCGGCGGTGGCGGCGGCAGCGGGGTCGCCGACCCGATCAGCGATGAGCTGATCCGCGCCGGGCAATTGCTCGCCGGCGCGATCCGCGCCGTCGGACCGCGCTACTCGCAATTGTTGATCTCGATCGTCGGGGAAGGCGCGCTGATCCGCGATGTGGCGCGCCGCTGGGCCGGCGCCGGCGGCATCGTCAAGGGACGCCAGGCCGCCGAGGGCTACATCACCGGCACGCTGATCGATGCAATCGACGAGCTGGTCCGGACGTGGCGCCTGGTTGGAACCGGCCGCGAGCAGCTGCAGGAAGCGCACTACACGCGCAACGGAGTTGCGGTCGTGGTTAACGACGATATCCGCGCAAGCGGGCCAATGACTTACACGGGACCGGCATTCGAAATCCAGGTCGGAAAATTCGGCGACGTGACGCGCGAGGCGAAAAGGCCCTTGACCAACGTGACATTGACGGAGCAGTCTTCGGGCAATCTCGGAAGTCGTGCGCGTGGGCGCAGGCAGCGAGGCCAATCCTAAAAATTCATGCGAGCGCAAGCGCGAGTAGACGTCGCGGCCGCGATTATTGGCGGCAAGCGCACGCCCTGCATCTGTCCGCGGCAGTTCGAGAAGAACGCGCCGATGAGCAGGCCTTTGACCTATAGCACGAGCGGCAACCGCCCGGCGGTGCGCGTCGAATGTGAGCGCTGTCTGCGCCAATGGGTCCGGATCGACATAAAGGATTGAGAAATCCGTCCGCGCCCGCCGACAGACCGTGCGCGCTCGGCCGGCGTGACGCGCCACCAGGCCCGCGCCAGCGGCTCGGCGATTGCGCCTCCCAAAGGTTGCGCCGGGCCGCCTTATTAACGCGCTGTGAATCTTTGCGGCGCATTCCCCCTCGCGGGGATGCAAGATGAGCGGTCGCGTATCAGTCACGCTCGCGGACGGCCGGCACGTCGTCGGCTACAGGAAGACGTTACGCCGTAACGCTCGCCGCACGCCGCAAGAGCGCCGCCGCGCGCTGCTCGCCGAGCATATGAAGCCGGCGGGCGAAGAGCTGCAGGTCGGTTTCTGTTTCGTGTTGCCGGGATCGATCGCGCCGTTCACGGCGCCTGGCCGCCACGGCATCGGCGTGCTGGTGACCAAGACCGACCACATGGTGGTGCTCGGCAAGTCGAGCGACCACTGCCTTTACCTGATTCGCGCCTTCCTGCGCGGCATCGCTGAAGAAAAGCCCGGCTGGTGCGCGGCCGTGACGGTCGCCAGCAATGAACGGCCGGATGCGATCTATGAGCGCCATCTCCTGGTGCTCGCCGGCATTCCGGCGCTGTGCAACGGAAACGATCCGCCGAAGTGGTGTGAAGCTGCATGAACCGGAGAGCCGAGGCCTCCTTGGCGCGCTGCCTGCTGGATACGCCGCGCGATGCCGATCGCGTCGGGCGCGTCGCCCGGGCGCCTCAGCGGGAGACCGAGCATCGCCTCGCGGTGCGGCTCGATGAGCTCGCTTCCCGCATCCGCCGCAACATCCCGCTCGGCTCTGATCCGAGCCGGTTCCACGAAGAGAAGTCCGAGGTCGCACGCGAGATCGCGGCGATTGCGGATGAGCTGCGGCGATGAGGCGCTCTGATCTTGCGCGAGCCATCGTCGCGACCCTCGTGCTCGAGGTCCTGTTGATCCTGCTGTTTGCCGGATGGCACCCGTAATGATCACCGAGTTGCGCCAGCCGCTGCATATGGTCACCCCGAAGGGGCCGGGACGTGCACTATTCGTGATCGATTACGGCCCCGAGAGCAGCCTCGAATGGGTCGTGTTCCTCGACTCCGACGGCTCGTGTTGGGTCATTCCGAACGCTGAAGCGCGCCTGTTCTGGAATTGGACGGCGGGGCGCAGGCCGCAAACTCCGGCCAAAATCTAGATTTTCCGACCACTACGCGCGTCCAGCGCGGGCAATCGGCGCGACGGTCGCCGCAGTTCCACCGTCACAGCGCCGGCCGCGCCGGTATCTCACTCAGGAGAATTCCCATGAAGCTCAAGCGTCTCTCGGCGCTCGCGGCCACGTGTGTTGTGGCCTTCGGCATCTACGCGGCGAACGCGGCCGGCCTTTGGTCGACGCTGCCGATCATCGGGGGCGCTTCCTATTGCGCTGCAGTTGTCGGCGCGGGCCCCTCGCAGGCCGGCGTCACCGGGCAGGGCGCCGGCTCTGTCGGCGGCTCGACCTATTGCGCCCAGACGGTTCCGGCGGGCCCCTCCGTCTTCGCCGGCACCGAGATGGTGCCGCTGGACATCTATACGCCCGGTCCGCAGGCATCGGCCCCTCCGACCACGGCGCTCGCGAATATCGTACAGCTCGGGCAGGGGCCGATGGTGGACGTGACCTCGCCCGTGACCGCGACCATCCCGGCGAACACGCCGTTCTATTTCCTCGATGGCGCGCAGGCCTCCGCCTTCACGATCACGATGCCGGCGGCCCCGATCGAGGGCTACATCCAGCGCATCACCTGCGCGGCCGCGACCGTCGGCGTCCTCACGGTCGCGGCGAACGCCAACCAATCGATCAAGAATAACCCGGCCGCGGCTTGCGTCGCCGGCGTCGGCTACGCCTGGCGCTATCAGGCGTCGAACACGACTTGGTATCGGTTCCAGTAATCCGATTCGGACAAGCTCCGCGGCCGGGGACGCCCGGCTTTGACGGCGCCGCGGCCCTACCTGCGGCGCGCGTGACGCGGACGTAGCAATGCGAGGGATCGTCATGCTGGCGCGCCATGTCGTCCGAGCGCTTGCCGCGGCAGCGCTCGCGTGGTCGCTTGCTGGGCTCGCGGGCGCGCCTGCCCACGGCCAGGAGGCGACCTCTTTCCAAGGTCAATCCCAGGCAGCCGGCACGCTCAATAGCTCGGCCGTCATCGCCACCGGGAACACCTTCCAGACGGTGCTGCCGGCGCTGACCTCGACGGCCTATCCCGGGACGCCGGCGCGCCGCTCGCTGACCATCAACAACAACAACGCGACCGACAGCTGCTGGATTTTCATCGGCAGCGGCAGCGCGAGTAAGGGCGCGTCGATCCTGCTCACCGCGGGGCAGACCTATCGCCGCGATTGGCCCTACGTGCCCTCCGACGCGATCCAGGCCACCTGCACGACGACGAGCGACACGCTCTATGTCGACACCCAGTGAGGCGCCGGCAGCCGCCGGCGCCTCTCCGGGCAAAGCGGGCCGCCCGTCGCTCTACAGCCACGACCTTGCGGAGACGATCTGCCGCCTGATCGTCACCCCTGATCCTACGACGGGCCGCCCACAATCGGTGCGCTCGATCTGCCAGCGCGAGGACATGCCGCACCGCGACACGGTCTATGGCTGGCTTCTGGTGCACAAGGATTTCGCCGAGCTCTATGGCCGCGCCATGGAGCTGCGCGCCGATCAGATGTTCGATGAGTGCCTGGACATCGCCGACGACGCACGGGGTGACTATCGCGTCGAGCCGCTCGGGGACGAGGGGATCGCGGTCGAGATCGTCGACAAGGAGAACATCGCCCGCGCGCGCCTGCGCATCGACACCCGCAAATGGATGGCGGGCAAGATGGCGCCGAAGAAGTACGGAGATCGCCTGGTCAATGAGCACGTCGGCAAGAACGGCGGCCCGATCGAGACCAAGGACGTGACCGACGACAAGACGCGGGCCCGGGCGCTCGCTGCCTTCATCGCCAAAACTCGGAAGCGGGCCTGATGTGGGCGCGCTCGATGACCTCGAGGCCTATGTCGCGTCGCTGGACGAGACGCAAAAGGCGCAGCTCGACCAGCTGATCGCCCCGGAGCTCGCCTCGATCTGGCTCCCCGAGCCGGACAACAAGCCGCAGTGTGAGGCCTACTGGTCGCTCGCGGACTTGCTGCTGTTCGGCGGGGGCGCCGGCGGCGGCAAGACCGATCTGCTCGCCGGCACGGCGCTGACCCAGCACCGACGGGCCGTCATCTTCCGGCGCCAAGCGGTCGATCTACGCGGCCTCGAGGACCGCATCATCGAAATTGCCGGCCGCGAGGGCTGGAACGGGGCGGATAAGATCCTGCGCCGGCCGCCCTGCGTGCTCGAGCTCGGCCACCTGCAGAAGCCGGGCGCCGAGCTCTCCTGGCAGGGCCGGCCGCACGATTTCTTCGGGTTTGACGAGGGCGCGCAGATCCCACGCGCCAAGGTGCAGTTCGTGCTGGGGTGGCTTCGCTCGGTCGACGGCAGCCAGCGCAAGCGGGCGATCATCGCGTCGAACCCGCCGACCGGCGGCGAGGGCGAGTGGCTGATCGAATGGTTCGCGCCCTGGCTCGATGAGCGCTTTCCGAACCCGGCAAAGCAGGGGGAACTGCGCTGGGCGGCGACCGCGCCGGACCGCGAGGGAACCACGATCTGGCTGCCGGACGGCTCGCCGATCGTCTTCACGGGGCTCAAGGATTACCGCCCCGCCACGGCGGAAGAGATCGCGAGCAACGATGCGCGGGTGGTGCAGCCGCTGACGCGGACTTTCATCCAGTCGCTGCTCGACAACAATCCCTACCTCGCCAAGACGGGGTACCGGGCGCAGATCCAGAGCCTGCCGGAACCGCTGCGCTCGCAGCTGCTCAACGGCGATTTCGTGGTCGGGCGCAAGGACCATGAATGGCAGGTGATCCCGACCGCCTGGGTCAAGGCCGCGCAGGCACGCTGGACCGCGACCCCGCCGATCGGCGCGCAGATGACGGCGATCGGCGTCGACGTCGCCCAGGGCGGTGATGACTCGACCACGATCGCGCCGCGCTACGGCCCCTGGTACGCCGAGCTCGTCAAGCGACCCGGGATCGAGACGCCGCGGCCGTCCGATGTGGCCGGCCTGGTCGTGACGGTGCGTCGGCACAAGGCCGTCGTGATCGTCGACGTCGGCGGCGGCTACGGCGGCGGCGTCAAGGAGCGGCTGGAAGAGAACAACGTCGACGTGCGCCCCTTCAATGGCGCCGCCGAGTCGCAGGCGCGCACCAAGGACAAGCAGCTCGGCTTCCGCAACCTCCGGGCAGCGGCTTGGTGGGGTTTTCGCGAGGCGCTCGATCCGGATCAGGAGGGCGGCTCGCAGATCGCGCTGCCGCCGAGCCCGACATTGCTCGCGGACCTCACCGCGGTGCGCTGGAAGCTCTCTTCCGGCGGCATCCAGGTCGAGGACAAAGAGATCATCAAGAAAGCCGACCGGCTCGGCCGCTCGCCCGACGAAGGCGACGCGGTTGTGCAGGCCTGGGCGGAAGGCGAGCGCGCAATCGTCGCGAAGCTGCGCAAGGCGGCGCGCGGTGCGGCGCCCCCGCAGACCCCGGTGACCGTCGGCGAGCGCGGCGCCGGCTGGCTCGGCCGATAGATAGGTTTTGGCAGTCCCGAACATGGCCGACGATGACGACAATCTCGCCGGCCTGACCGGCGATGACCGCATCGTCCAGGAGGCGCGCGACGACTTCAAGCGCTGGCTCGATTGGGAGAGCGACTGCCATAAGTGGTTCCGCGAGGACACGCGCTTCGCGAATGCGGATGCGAGGAACGGCCACCAGTGGCCGGACAAAATCTACCAGGACCGCGACAACGACGATCGCCCGTGTCTCACGATCAACAAGACGCGCACGCACAACCGCATCATCATCAATGAGGCGATGGAGAACAAATCCTCCATCAAGATCAGGCCCACCGGCGGGGAGGCGAGCTACGAAGGCTCGCAGGTGATGCAGGCGATCATCCGCCGCATCGAGTACATCTCGAAGGCGACGATCGCGTACCGCAAGGCGATTACGGATCAGGTGACGGGCGGCTTCGGCTACATCACGCTGCGCACCGACTACGTCAACGACAAGAGCCGCGACCAGGATATCTACATCTGCCAGGTCCGCGACCCGCTCTGCGTCGGCCTCGACCCCGACGCGATCGAGCCGGACGGATCGGACGCGAATTTCGGGCTGATCTTCGAGAACCACCTGCGCAAGCGGTTCTTCCGCAACCCGAAGTACCGCAAATGGAAGGGCAAGATCGGCACGACAACGCTCGGCGCCGACCAGACCTGGCTCTCCGACACGCACATCAAGACGTGCATGTACTACCGCCGCACGGGCAAGAGCGACACGCTCGTGGTCTATACCGAGCCGCAGAGCGGCCAGCAGGTCAGCGTCTTCAAGTCCGAGCAGGAGCGGGAGCTGATCGAGCCGATCATTGCGCAAATTCAGGGCGGCGAGCTCGACGGCTATATCCGCGAGGACGTGATGCGCCAGTCGGTCGAATGGTTCCTGATCGCCGGCGACAAGGTCATCGACCGCGGCAAGTGGGCGGGCAAATACATCCCGATCATCCGCCTAGTCGGCGAGGAAGTCATCATCGACGGCAAGCTCGATCGCAAGGGCATGACGCGCTACCTGATCGACCAGCAGCGCATGCTCAATTACAACGCCTCGGGCCAAGTAGAATTCGGCGCCCTGCAGTCGAAATCGCCCTGGGTCGGGCCGGCGCGCGCCTTCGAGGGCCAGGAGGCCTGGAAAGACGCCAATCGCAAGAACTACGCGTTCCTGCAGTACAATGACGTCGACGAAGACAATCCCGGGACCGCGATCCAGGCGCCGCAGCGCCAGCAGCCGCCGCAGACCTCGCCGGTCTATGCCGAAGGCATGGCCGACGCCGAGCGCCAGATGATGATGGCGTCGGGCCAGTACCAGACCAAGATGGGGGAAGAGGATCAGCAGGCTGCGGCCTCGGGCCGCGCCATCAACGCGCGCCAGCGGCAGGGGGACGTCGCGACCTATCACTTCATCGAGCATCAGGGCGACATGTACCGGTTCACCGGCATGCAGCTGCTCGACCTGATCCCGAAAATCTACGACACCGAGCGCACCCTGCACGTGCTCGGCGAGGACGGGACCAAGCGCTGGATCAAGATCGACCCCGACTCGAAGCAGGCCGTCACCGAGCTCAAAAAGGAGACCGAAGAGGCGGCCGAGCTCGCGTTCAACCCGTCGATCGGCGAATACGACTGCATGGCCGATGTGGGCCCGAACTACGCCACCCAGCGGCAGGAAGCCTGGAACGCCATCACCATCATCCTGCAGCAGAATGCCCAGCTCGCCGGCATCATCGGCGATCTCCTGTTCAAGTTCGGCGACTTCCCGGGCGCGGACGAGATCATGGAGCGCCTCAAGCGCGAGATCCAGGCGACCAAGCCCTACCTCTTCTCCAAGGATGCCGACCCGGGCATGGTCGCGCTGCAGCAGCAGGTGCAGAAGCTCGGCGCCCTCAATGGCGAACTCATGCACAAGCTCGCCGAGATGCAGTTGACGCTACGCGGCAAGGACGAGAAGCGCGGCGTCGAGGCCTACAACGCCGAGACGAACCGCATCCACAAGCTCGGCGTCACCGCCAAGGACCTGGGCTACGACGTGCTCGCCCCGGCGATCCGGCAGGTGCTCTCGGAAATGCTCGGCCATCCGCTGACCGGCGAGGATCACGCCATCCAGGGCGCGATCGATCTCGATGCGCACATGCGCGAGGCGCCGCCGCCGGCCGACTCCGCGCCCGAGGGCGCCGCATGACCGATATCGTCGATGAACTGGCCATTATCGCCAAGGACGGCGGGCGCCTCTCGCCACGCGATTGTGCGCTGATCGCGCGCGCCGCCGCCGAGCTCGAGCATACGAGCGCGCTGCTGATCAAGACGCAGGCCGCGATGCTGGAAGCGCAGGCGAAGCAGCTTGCGACCGCGGAACGCTTGCTCGAGCAAAGGCGGCCAGCCCTCGCGCATTGGCACGGCACGTTCGTGTGGCCGGCCGGCAACTGGAGCATCCCATGCCGCTGATGGTCGACGGCGAGCTCCTGCAGGACGATGAAGTCCGCAAGCTCATGGCGCTGGTCGAAAACGACGCCAAGAAGGTCGCCGGCGAATTCCACGGCATGAAGCGTTCGGCCAAGTTCCGGGCGATGTGGCCGAACGAGTACGTGTTCGCCGAGCAGAACTGGAAGAATTTCGTGGTCGCGGTGCGGATGATGTACGCCGAGCGCCTCGCCGATCAGAAGACCAGGCCCGAAGAGGCCGAGACAATGTTCCGGGCGCTCTGCGTCCAGGCGATGATGGGCGCGGGACCGAACGCGCCGGCGCCGATCCAGTCGCTGCCGAACACGGAGAATTTCGTCGGCGACAAGACCGAGAACAAGGTCATCGACGAAAGCTTCGGCGTCGGCCAGGGGCCGGGCAGCCTCAAGTCGCGCATGCTGCGCACGGCCGGGCGTCGGCTGAATTAGGAGAATGTCGCATGGCAGAAGAGCCGTTGGTCCCTGAGGTGACACATGCTCCGGAGCCGCCCGTCGAGCCGGCGGTGACACCGCCTGCACCGGTCGCCGCCGACCCGCCTGCGCCCGCGCCCGAACCGCCTGCGCCGCCCGCGGCGGTCGATCCGGCCGCGCCGCGCGAGCACGGCAACAAGGGCCGCCAGCCCTGGTATCTCACCCGCATCAGCGAGGCCGAGCACGCCAAGCGGCAGGCGAACGAGGCGCGCGAGGCGGAGAAGCGCCGCGCCGATGCGGCGGAGGAAATGCTCGCCCGCCTGCAGCGCGGCGAGCAGCCGACCGGGACGCAGCCGCCGGCCCCGCAGCGCCAGCCCGGCCAGTCGCAAGAGGAATTCCAGCGCGAGGTGAAGGCGGAGGCGCAGCGCCAGCGCATCTTCGAGGACACGGTCGCGGTGCGCGATGCCGGCCTGGAGAAATTCCCCGACTTCAACGAAACGCTCAATGTCCTCACCGCGATCGGGCTCACCCGCGACGACGTCGTCGCGGACCTGATCGCGGTCGACAAGGCCAATGCGCACGCGATCCTCGACAAGCTCGCCAAGGATCAGGACAAGGCGGCCGCGATCGCGGCCATGAGCCCGGCGCGCCGAATCGCCGAATTCACGAGGATGTCGATGGCCGAGACCGAGAAGCCTGCGCCGCAGCCCGCACCCGCACCGAAGCCTGCCGCACCCAGCAAAGCGCCGCCGCCGCCGCCCAAGCTCGCGCCGGTCGCGGAGCGCCCGGAAGGCGAGGACTTCAGCGACGATCGCTCCGACGAGGAATGGTCGGCGGCATGGGATCGCAAGTTCCTGAAGCGCGCCTGATCGTCTCGATTTCCTGATCTTCACATTTTGATTTCGTCCCGGCGCAAGCCGGTGGCGGCATTAGCCGCATCACGTATCCGCAGCTCGTGACTGCGTCGACTGGCAAAGCGCCCCGCCCGGAACGGTCACCCGGTGGCGATCGCCTGATCGCATCCCGCCTCTCTCGGCCTCGGGACCCGAGCGAACCCGCGACTTCGGTCGCCTCCCCAAAATTCAGCGCCCTTCGAGGTGGCGCGAACCTGACGGGTCCCTCCTATGGGCAATTCGCTTCTCACCCCGAGCATGATCACGCGCTATGCGATCAAGCTCTTCCTCAATACGAACTACTTCATCCAGAACATCTCGCGCCAGTACGACAACCAATTCGGTGAGGAAGGCGCGAAGATCGGCGCGCAGCTGCGCATTCGCCTGCCCAACGACTACACCGTCACCGACGGCCCGGGCATCGCGCTGCAGGACACTTCCGAGCAGCAGGTGGTGCTGACCGTCGCGACGCAGCGCCATGTCGACGTCGCCTTCACGACCGCCGAGCGCACCCTCTCCCTCGACGACTACGCCGAGCGCATCATGCTCCCGCGCGTCAACGTGCTCACCGGCAACGTCGCGCAGACCATCATGCTGGGCTCCGAAGGCGGCGTGTGCAACGCGACCGCGAATGTGGACGCCAACAACAACATCCTCGCCGTGACCGAGACGCCGTTCGTGATCGGTGGCGCGGTGCTCGACGACAACTCGGCGCCGATGATGCCGGGCCGCAAGGTCGTCAACGACCCCCACACCGACGCCAAGACCATGGTCGCGCTGCGCGGGCTGCTCAATCCCGTGACCGAGATCAGCGCCCAGTTCCGCTCCGGCGGGATGCGCAACGGTCTCGGCTTCGAGAAGTGGTTCCGCGACCAGACCGTGATCAAGCACACCACGGGCTCGCTGGTGAACGGCACCGTGAACGGCGCCGGCCAGACCGGCACGCTTCTCAACGTCAACGCGCTCGGCGGCACCATCAACCAGGGCGACGTCTTCTCGATCGCCGGCGTCTTCGCCGTCAACCGCGTCACCAAGGCCTCGACCGGGCAGCTGCGCCAGTTCGTGGCCACGGCCAACGTCGCCGCGAACGCGACGCAGATCCCGATCTATCCGGCGCTGATCCCGCCGGCGTCCGCCGTGCCCTACGCCTCGCTGCCATACACCCCGCAGCAGTACCAGACCGTGACGGCGAGCCCGGCGAACAATGCGACCATCACGCCGTTCGCCAACGCGAGCGTGACCTATCGCAAGTCGATCGCGTATGCGCCCGACGCGATCACCATGGTGGTCGCCCCGCTGTGGATGCCGCCCGGCGGCCGCGGCGTCATCGAGGCGACGCGCCATACCATGGACAACGTCTCGATGCGCTCGCTCGTCTGCTACGAGCCCGGCACCGATCAGCCGGTCGACCGGCTCGATGTCCTCTTCGGCTACTACTACGTCCGCCCGGAATGGGCGAACCAGGTCTGCGACAGCCTGTAAGCGGCTGACGCCTGACGCAATCGCGGCGGCGCCCGCACCAGCGCCGCCGCGACCCGCCGAAATCTAGAAAAAATCTAGGAGCCTGCCCATGTCGCTTTTCCGCGACCCGCTCACCCATCACCTCATCGGAATTGAGCAAGCGCCTGCGCAGGCGTCCAAAACCGACGTCGAATTCCCGAAATGGGTGGTTCCGCACCCGAGCCATGTGGTCGACACGAGCGGCCACATCTCGGTTGCCGATTTCGCCCACCATATCGATCGAGCCGGCAAGGTGACCGTGCTGGTCAAGGATGCCGGCGAGGAAGCCGAGGCCTTGGCAGAGAAGTCCGACAAGCCGCGGCTGCGCGTCGTGCCCGATGCGCCGGAGGATGTCTCGGCCGGCAAGCCGCTCTCGCCGCTCTGGCCCGCACCCGCGACCGAGCCGGCCGAGATCGACCCGATCGAGGCCAATCACGCGGCGGCGCTCAAGAATGTCGAGCAGTTCGTCACCGATCAGCACCAGCACGATCGCCATGCGGCGCCCGCGCTGGTCGCGGCGACCGGTGCGCTGCCGAACCCCGACGGCAAGGTGCTGGCGATTAATCCCGAGACGCCGCCAGCTCCGGAGCCGACCGGCGCCGAGGACGACGACATTTTCTACTGAGCGCGCTCGCGCGCGCCTTCCGACACCAACGCCACGGAGCACCCATGACCATCGAATATCTCGATCCCGAGATCGCCAATGAGGGCCAGCGCGCCGACATGATGCCGGGCGTGGTCGACGACGACGGCGCCTTCCAGCCGATGGTGGAGAAGCCGCATATCCCGACCTATGAGGGTATCAAGTCGATCAAGCACCTCTTCCCGCAGTTCTCCAACGTGCCCTATCGGCACAAGGCGTTCCCGGCGATCTTCTATCACGCGACCGAGAAGCCGCGCCTGGTGCGCACGCCGGAGGCCGCGGCCGCGCTCGGCGTCACCTGGAACAAGGGCGAGCATCGCTTCGACTGCGCCGGCGAATGGAAGGCAAAGCCGGTCGTTGCGCCCAAGCCCGCGCATGACGGCCCGGGCAAGAGCCTGATGGAGGCGCAGCAGACGCGCGCGCAGGGCCAGTCCGAGCTGATCGGCGCCGTCGTCGCCGCCGTGATCGCGCAGATGAAGAACGCGCCGGCCGCCGCACCAACCGCGGCCGCGCAAATCGCAGCCGATCCGGACTATGCGGAATTCCTTGCCTTCAAGGCGTGGAAGAACGGCGAGCGCGCCCCAATTGCAGCTGCGACCATGGACGTCGCGCCGGCGGTGCAGCTCGCATCCGACAACCCGAACAAGCTCACCGAGGCGGAAGAGCGCGAGGTCCTGCTCGAGGCCGCAGCCGAGCGCGACATTCCGGTTGACGATGCGTGGAGCCTCGATCGCATCAAGGAAGCGCTCGACGAAGTGGCGTGATCGCCACGCGCCTTTGAGATCGGACCGGCACCATGGCCATCAACGCCCAAGCGCTGCCGGTCCCGACCGTGCAGGACATCATCACCGATGCCCTGATCGACGCCGGCGTCGAGGGCGTCGACGAAATGATCGAGCAGCCGGTCCTCAACCGGTCGTTCAAACAGGCGAATTACCTGCTCGCCGAATGGCAGGTGCAGCGTTACATGGTCTACCACCTGGTGGACTATGCCTTCGTGTCGACGGGCGCGCAGAGCTATACGGTCGGCGTCGGCGGGAATTTCAACGTCAATCCGCGCCCGGATCGCCTGGAAAGCGCGTTTCTGCGCCAGCTGCAGCCGAGCGGCGGGGCAGGAAGCCAGGTCGATTACCCGCTGGAGATCCTGCCCGCGCGCGAGGACTACAACCGCATCGTGCTGAAGACGCTCGGCACCTTCGCCAACAGCATCTTCTATGACAGCGGCTGGCCGAACGGCCTGCTCTATCCCTGGCCGATCCCGCAGGCGTCGATCTACGAGATACATGCGACGTTCAAGGAGACGCTGCCGCAATTCGTGAACTTGCAGGACAAGGTCAACCTGCCGCCGCTCTATCACGCGGCCCTGCAATGGAACCTGGCCGAGCGCTACCGGGCGACCAACCAGCTCCCCGAGGATCCCAAGATCAGCTCGGTCGCCAAGCGCACGCGCAACGCGATCCGATTGGGCAATGTGCAGGTGCCGCTGCTCACCATGCCGCGGGCGCTCCGCCGGCAAGGCAATGCCGCCTACAACTACAAATCCGACACGCCATAGGAGAGAGAGATGAAGCTTCTTCGCGCCGCCCGCGCCGCGGGCGCGGCCTTTGCGCTCGTGCTCGTCGGCATGATCGCTCACGCCTCGGTCGGCACGCAGCCGGGCAGCGGTATGGGCCTGGTCGACGGCGTGTGGCTCAACGGCCTCGCCGGCGGCCAGAACTATGCCTACCAGTACGGCATCACGGCGCATGCCGGCGGCACGCAGGCCGCTTGTCTCTCGATCACGCCCGGCGCCTACCTCTACGAGGTCGACACGGTCGCGAGCGGCAATGACAGCATCTGCATCCCCTACGCGCAGGCCGGCATGAACTTCAGCCTGCGCAATGCCGGCGCCAGCACGCTCGCGATCTACGCGCAGGCAGGCACCAACCTGGTCACCGGCTCGACCGATCAGATCAACGGCTCGAGCAATTCGACCTCGTACACGCTCTCGACACAGAACAGCGTCGAATGTTTCGTGGCGAAGCCCGGGTCGTGGTCCTGCGTCCACGGTAACTGACGCCTCGACATGCGCCGCACGCTCTTCGGCTGGCAGGTCCCGGGCGGATATTGCCTCTCCAAGGTCCCGCCCGACCTGCCGCAGCTGCCGCGCGATGTCCATCCAACGATCGATGCGGCCGAGGGCGCGGCGATGAAGCGTAAAGCCGTCGTCGTCTGGTGCGGGCCGGCGCTCGCCGAGAAAGCCCGGCTCGAGGCCGCGTAAGCCATGGTCGGCATCCCCCTTACCAGCGGCGCCTATTCGGCGCAGGGCTACATTGCCAATGCCCAGCGCTGCGTGAACCTCTATCCGGAGCGCAACCCGCCGGAGACGAAGCCGGTCACGCCGTTCACGCTCTATCCGCGCCCAGGCCTGCGCTCGCTCGCGCTGTGCCCGGCGCCGGGGCCTGGCCGCTGCCTCTATCGCTCGACCCGTGGCGGATACGACCCCAACGGCGATCTCTTCGCCGTCGTCGGCGTCAACGTCTACGCGATCGATCCGGACTGGAACTTCCATCTGCTGGGGCAGATGCGAAATCCGCTGCGCACGCCGGTATCCATGGCGGATAACGGCACGGCCATCATCGTGGTCGACGGCAGCACCTCGGGAAACCAGATCGTGATTGCGGCCGCGGGTGCTGCCTATTCGGCGGCATCATTCACCGAGATCGGCGATCCGAACTTCCTCGGCTCGACGCGCGCCGACTTCCTCGACACGTTCATTCTGCTCAACAAGCCCGGCACCAACCAGTGGTACTGCACGCTGCAGGGCCAGATCGCCTTCAACGGGCTCTATGTCGGGGTCAAGACGGCGTGGCCCGACAACATTCTCTGTGTGGTCGCGATCGAGCGCGAAGCCTGGGTGTTCGGCTCGCAGAAGAACGAGCCCTGGTACAACGCCGGCGCCGTGCCGTTCCCGTTCCAGCTCCTGCCCGGCGTCATCATCGAGCAAGGCTGCGTCGCCGCCTATTCGCCAGCGAAGATGGATACCAACGTCTTCTGGCTCTCGCAGAGCCCGGAAGGCGCCCGCATGGTGATGCGCGGCAACAACCAGAACGTCGCGCAGCGCATCTCGACGCATGCGATCGAGGCCGAGTTCAAGAAATATGCCCGCGTCGATGACGCGATCGGCTCGGTCTACCAGATCGCCGGACACTCGTTTTACAAGCTGCATTTCCCGACCGCCGATAAGACCTGGGGCTTCGACCAGGCGACCGAGCAGTGGCACGAGGACGCCTGGATCGACAACAATGGCGTCCTGCATCGCGCCCGCAACACGTTCATGGCCTATGCCTACGGCAAGAACGTCGGGCTCGATTGGGCGACGGGACAGCTCTACGAGGTGACGGCGGACGCGTTGACCGATGCCGGCCAGCCGATCCCGTGGATCAGGTCGTTCCCGCACGCGCTCGAGGAACTCAAGCAGGTGAGCCATGCGGCGTTCGTCGCCGATGTGCAGACTGGCACCGATCCGGGCACGGGCGAGGTCGTGCAGTTTCGCACGCCTTGGAACGCGGGCTTCAGCCAGGGGTTTGGCCCGCTGACGCAGGTCGCGTCGCCCGTCGTCTACATGCGCATGTCGCGCGATGGCGGCAACACATTCGGCAATGCCCGCGCCAAGGGCCGGCTGAGCGCCGGCCGATATCGCTCGCTCCTGCGCTGGCGCAACAATGGGATCGCGCGCGACGCGGTGTTCGAGCTTTCGTCCACCGCCGAAATGTCGAATGCGCTCAACGGCGCTTTCATCGATCCCGTGGTCGGGAACGCATAGATGGGTTTCCCCGGCCTGCAGGCGTTTCAGCAGAATTTCCCGGCGCCGCAGACGTCGATCATCGGGCCGAATGGCACGTTCACGACGGACGGCCGCTATCTCCTGCTGGCGCTGTGGAACAGGACCGGCGGCGCATCGGGCGCGCCTTCGGTCGGCGTCGGACTTGTGGTGCAGGCAGGCACGTCGTTTCCGATCGTCAATGATTGGAGCGAGTTCGACACGGTGCCCAACGGCGGTTCGGTGATCATTCCTGGGCTCAAGGTCGGCGCGAGTGCCGTGATCTTCAACGGCGGCGCCAACGCGCTTTCGGTGCTGCCGCAGCCCGGATCGCGGATCGACGCACTCGCGGTCGGCGCCGGCTACCCGCTCGCTGCCGGCAAGACCCAGATATTCAGCGCCTGGTCGCCCACCCAACTGCGCTCGCTGCAGCTCGGATGATCGAGATGGACGAGACCGCCGCCGCCCCGCAGCTCACGCCGCCGGAAGCGCTCACCGCGCGCGATGCGGTCGCGGCCTTCGAGGCGCAATTGCGCGGCTATCCGCAGCTCACGCTCACGGTCCGCCATTGGTTTGCGCCCGGCATCTATGCGCGTGAACTCATGATCCCGGCCGGGACGCTGCTGACCGGCAAAATCCACAAAGCTGCGCACCTTTGCATCATGTCGGCCGGCGACATGGAGGTGCTGACCGAGGGCGGAATCGTCCGGGTCAAGGCGCCGTTCACGCTCGTCTCTCCGCCCGGCACCAAGCGCATCGCGCTCGCCCATGCCGATACGGTGTGGACCACGATCCATCCGAGCACCGAGACCGACCTCGACAAACTCGAGGCGGAGCTCATCGCCGAGTCGGAAGACGATTATCAGGCCTTCCTTCTGGCCCAGCAGGCACCAAAATGTCTTTCGTAGCGGTCGCCATCGCGGGATCCGCCGCCGCCGGGCTCGGTGGCGCCTATCTGACGTCGCAGGCTGCAAAAAACGCATCCAATGCACAGGTACAGCAGGGCGAGGCGGCGCTCGCGCAGCAGAACGCGTTGTTTCAGCAGGGCGTCGGCATGGTGCAGCCCTATATCGACCGCGGCAACACAGCTGGCGCGACGCTCTCGAGCCTGCTCACGCCGGGCCCGAACCAGACGGCGACGCTCTCGCAGATCCCGGGCTTCACCTTCGCCCAGGACTGGGGGCAGAAGGCGGTGCAGAACATCGGCACCGTCAATGGGCTCGGCGGCAATACGCTGACCGCGGGCGCGAACTTCGCGACCGGGCAGGCACAGCAGGGCTTCGGCACGCTGGCGCAGCTCCTGCTCGGGCTCACCCAGACCGGCGGCAATGCGGCATCGAGCGCCTTCGGCAACGCGACGCAGACCGGCGCCAACATGGCGAGCACGCTCACCGGCATCGGCAACGCGCAGGCCGCAGGCACGCTCGGATCGGCGAATGCGCTCGCCGGCGGGCTCACGAACGCCGGCAATGCCGGCCTCAATGGGCTCTTGTTGAGCAAGCTCTTGCCGGGCGGGAATGCCAACCCTAACCCGGGCATCTATTCCGGCGGCGCCGGCGAGGGCAACACGCTCAGCACGTATAGCAATGGCGTGGTTGGACCATGAACCCGCTCCAGACCTCGGGCCCGCCGGCCGCGCCACTGCCGAATGCGCCACTCGCGCCCTCGCCCGGCGCATCCCCGCAGGCGACCTCCGCGCCCGCGCCAGGCGCTACGGCCCCCGCCGCGATGCCGCCGCCGCCCACGCACGCCCAGACGGTCGCGACGCTGCGCCATCTCCACATGGTCAACGCCGCCTTCGCGCCGATCCTCCAGGACCGCGATCTCGGCAAGACCGACCAGAAATCCTCCATCATCGACGCCGTGGTCCATCTCGTTGCCGAGCGCGTCGTGCCGCAGGCCTCCGCCGTCATGCTTCTCAGCCAAGTACCGACCGACCCGCTCGAGCAGCGCAAATGGCTGCAGAATTTCTATGACGGCAATGAGCGCGCGGCCGTGACCGTGCTTGAGCACCACGCCGCCGGCGGACCGCAGACGCTCGACTGGCAGGCTGATCAGGCAAGCTTCACGCCCTATGACCGCAACGCTCACATGAAGACGATGGATGGCGTCGTGGCGAATTACCGAGGCCGCCGTGGCTGATCTCTCCGCACTCTATCCGGCGCCCCCGCAGAACAACGGCCTGCTGTCCGATCCGGCGCGGATCATCGGCACGATCGGCGCGCTCAACCAGAATGCGCTGTTTCAGCAGGAATTTGCCGCGAGGAAGGCGATCGGGCAGGCCTATCAGGATGCGATCCGGCCCGACGGCAATATCGACACGAACGTGCTGATGAACGGCCCGCGCGGGATCAAGAACAATCCCGATGCGGGGTTTCTGGCGGGCGAGGCCTCGGCCGGCGCGCTCGCGCGCACGCACCAGATGATCGCCAATACGCTTGCGGCGACCGAGCTCGGGGCAAAGCAGCAGGATTACGTGACGAACTTCATCGGCTCGACCGCGACCAATCCGAACGCGCGGGCCGGCGACATCGTCAACGGCCTGGTCGCGCTCAAGCGCAATATCCCCTCGCTCTCGGCGCCGATGATCAACGGCTGGATCAAGAAGTTCTCGACGATCGACGATACAACGCCGCAGGGGCAGGCGGACTTGCAGGCGAGCAAGAACCTGCTGCGCGATTGGGCGATCGGGCCGGCGGCGCTTGCGCAGCGCGTTCCCGGGCCGCCGCAGCCCGGCACGGGCGCGCCGACGACGATCCCGCTCGGCACCGCCAATGATACGGGCGGCGGACCTGCAGCGCCTGGCGCGCCTCCGGCGGCGCCCGGCACCATCGTGGGCAACCGCCCGGGTCTTTCCGAGGCTGCCGTCATCAATGCGACGCAGGGCGCGAACCTCGCAGGCGCGCTCACGGCCGCGAATGACACCTCGCCGGCCCGCAAGGCGATCTTGGGCAACCTCGAAAACACGCTCTCCGGCGCGCATGCGTTTGAGCCCGGGCCCGGCGCCGACTTCTCCAAAGTCGCCAAGGCCTTCATCAACCGCAACGTGCCGTTGCCGCCGGGCTGGAAGTTCGATCCGAAGTCGATCGCGAGCCAGGAGGAATTCGCCAAGCAGGCCTACCAGCTCGCGCAATCCCAGTTCCAGGCGATCGGTGGCACCGGCACGGACGCAAAGCTCGACTCCGCGATGAGCACGAGCCCGAACGAATTGCTTTCGCTGCTCGGCAACCAAGGCATTATCCGCCTGCTCAAGGGCAACGAGGACGCGATCCAGGCCAAGAACCGCGCGTGGCGGCAATGGGTGCGCGCCGGCAATGGCGCCGACAGCTACGCCGACTTTTCCGAGGACTTCAATTCGCACTTCGATCCGCGCGCCTTCCAGTTCAAGTATCTCAAGCCGGCGGAGCGTCAGCAGTACATCGAGCACATGGATCCCGCCGACCGGCAGCGATTCGTGACCAATCTCACCGACGCGCATAAGCGCGGCTGGATCAAGTTCGAGGGCGAGTAGATGGCTGACACGGTCACGCCGACCCCGCCGTCGCAGGATCAGATCAACGACGTCCTCGCCCGCTATGGCGTCGGGCCCGGTCCCTCGACCGTGGTGGCGCCGGCCTCGAGCGATGACGCCGCGCAGGTGCTGCAGCGCTACGGCGTCACGCTCAATCCGAAGGCGCCCGTTGCGCCGACGGCGGACAGCGACGCCGCCGCGCGCGGGCTCGTGGTGCCTGGCACCAACGATGATCTCGCCAAGGTCAAACCGGGCAGCAAATTCAAGTTCGAGGCGGGGGAGTATTTCACTCCGCAGGAGGTCAAAAGCGGCCTCAACCGCGGCATTGGCTCTCAGTTCGTCAATGGCATTCCGATCGTCGGGCCGGCCTTCAATGCGCTCACCGCCGAGATCAATCCCGGGGCGCCGACGTTCGGCCAGCGCTTCTATGATCAGCAGGCGGCGGATCGTGCATACGCGGCGCTGCACCCGGCGCTTTCGACCGGCGCGAATGTCGCCGGCAGCCTCGTCGGTTATGGCGGCATCGCGCGAGCCGCGCCGGCGCTTCTCGGGCTCTCGGGCCCGACGACGGGCGCGCGCATCTACCAAGGCATTGCGGGCGGCGGCGGCCTCAACGCGCTCGACGCCATCCTGCGCGGCGAGAATCCGATCCCTGCCGCGACGATTGGCGCGGTGAGCGGCGGCATTGCGCCGGCGGCGGGGGCGGTCAGCGAGGGCGCCGCCAATGCGGCGGCACGCCTCGCCTGGCCGCGCCCGAACGCGCTCGCCGGCGTTCCGCGTTCCGGCATCAACGTGCTGACCAATGCACTCGCGGGCGAGACGCCGTCCTCGATCGCGGCCGCGGTCGATCGCATGGGGCCGGCCGGCGTCTTCGCCGACCTCAACCCGCGCACCACCGATATCGCCGGTGCCATCTCCGACCTGCCGATCGCGGAGCGCACCGCGATCCAGAATGCCTATCGCGCGCGCGCCGCCGCGGCGCCCCAGCGCGTCGATGCGGCGCTCACCAAGGCGACGGGCGTCCCGGGCGGTATCAACGTCGTGCAATATGCCGATTGGCTCGATCAGCAGCGCTCGGCTGCCGCGGGACCGCTCTACGATCAGTTCCGCAGTATGAGCGTGCAGCCGACGCCAAAACTGACCCAGGATATCATTCCGCGACTGGAGAAAGCTGGCGCGTTCGAGCGTGCCGAGTACCTCGCCGGCATCACGGGTCAGAAGATCGATCGCGCCAATATGACGCCTGCGCAATACGATCTCGTCAAGCAGGGCCTCGATAGCAAGATCGACCAGGCATACGCCAATGGCGACAAGACGGTCGGCTCGAAACTCGTGGCATTGAAAAACGATCTCATCGACGAGATCGGCCAAACCAATGCCGGCCAGGTCTGGAATAAGGCGCGTCAAACTTTCGCTGATCGCAGCAACGTCATCGATCAGCTCGAGGCCGGCTACAACACCCCGCTTGGCGGCCGCTCGGCGCAGAGCGTCGACGAGTTCGAGCAGGAGTGGAACGGCCTTTCCCGTCCCGAGCAGATCGCCCGCACCATGGGCTGGCGCAAGATGATTGCGGAGACAATGGGCGAGCCCGGCAATGCAGCCAGCATCACCCGCGGCAAGCTGCTCTCGCCGAACAACCAGGCGAAGATGCGCATCATGTTCGGCGACCAGAAAGCCGATGAGCTGATCGGCACGCTGCAGCAGGAAAAGGACTTCGCCGACCGCCTGCCGGCCGTGATCCCCAACTGGAATACGGGCGCGAGCGCGCAGACGCGCGCGGAACGCATGCAGATGTTCGCGCCGCCGACCAATGCGCTCTCGTCCTGGACGCCGGGTCTCGACCTGACCAACCCGCTGCACGTCGTTCCGTCGGCGCTGCGGCCCGGGACGGTGGCGCAGGATTTCGCGATGGCGCGCGCCGGCCGTGTGCCGCCATCGCTGGTGCCGATCCTGCTCACCCCGCAAGCGCAGGTGCCCGACGTGGCCGACGCGATCATGTCGGAAGGCAATCGTCTCGCGAAGACGTCTAGCCTCGTCAGGAACTATGTGGCGCGTCCGGCACAGTTCGCCATCGCCGGCCCGGGCCAGGCCGAGTACCGTCGGCGCTACGAGCTCGCGCAGCCTCTGCAGCCGCCCACTGGCCCGTAAACCGGCGCCAGGCGGCGCAGCGCGCCCCGATCGTCCCTTCATTCCACTGCGGGTCGCTCGCCTGGAAATGCAGCCACGCGGCGTGCTCGCGCCGCCAATCGAGATAGCCGCGGATCACGCTTCGCCCGAAGTGCCGCTGCAGCCCGCGATACGCGCCGCAAATCACCGAGATGCCGATGCCGATCCAGAAATCGACGCCGAAGAGGTGGACGAACTGCATGGCTGTCCTCGCGACCGCCATCCTATTCGCCTGCGCGCTCATTGGCCATGCCCATGCGGCCGCCACCCTTCTCCCCCCGGGGGAAAACTGCTTCCAGGCGACCACCGGCATCAACGGCATGGTCGGCACGCTCGGCACCATCACGGGCGGCACGGGCGGCACCAACGGCACCTATTCGGGCGTGGCGCTCACCGGCGGGTCCGGGAGCGGCGCGACCGCCAATATCACGGTATCGGGCGGCGCCGTCACGGCGATCGCGATCCTCTCCCCCGGCACGCAATACGTGGTCGGCGACACGCTTTCGGCCGCCTCCGGCTCAATCGGCAACGTCACCGGCTTCTCGGTCCCGGTCGCCTCGGTCGCGATCAATTCCTCGCTCGCCGGCGGATCCGTCTATTTCTACATCCCGAACACGACCACGTTCAAACAGACCTGGTCGAACGCGACCCAGACGGTCCTCAACCCGAATCCGGTCATCCTCGATCAGAACGGCTGCGCCGTCATCTACGGCACCGGCACCTATCGGCAGGTCCTCAAGGATCAGCTCGGCAACACGGTCTGGGATCAGACCACGACCGACACGAGCGCCACCAACAGCACATTTTGGGCGGGGCTCGCCGGCGGGACGCCGAACGTCATCACGGTCGTCGACCCGGGCTTCAATGCGACCGACGGATCGATCGTCAATTTCACGGCGCTCGCGACCAATACGTCGGCCGCGACGCTCAACCCGTCGAGCTTCGGCGCGATCCCGATCCTCAAGGATACGACGGCCGGCCCGGTCGCGCTGACCGGCGGCGAGATCGTCCAGAGCAATCCGATCTCGGCCATCTTCCGCGCGACCGACAATGCGTTTCATCTGCTCAATACCGTCATCGCCTCGGCGAGCGGCACGACGGCGCCGCTCTGCGGCGCGACCAATCTCACCATCGGCAATAACGGGGCCAACCCGAACTCCATTCTGAGCATCCTCGCCGACCAGGTGGTGATGCAGACGACGGCCGGCATCACGGTCAATCGCTCGAACGTCACGCTCGGGCTGATCAACATCACCACCGGCAACTCGGTCGCGACCGCGAACGGCATGGATGGGGAGGCCCCCGGCACGAGCGGCTGGCTCTACATCTGGGCGATCGACAACGGCGGCGGCGCGGCCGGCCTCGTGTCCACCGCATCGGGCAACGGCCTCAATCCGACGCTGCCGAGCGGCTACACCTACAAGTGCCGCTTGGGCGCGATGCGGGTCGATGGCAGCGGAAATCTGCTGCGCACGCTCCAGCACGGCAACGTCGCGCAATATCAGGTGACCGGGGGCGGCACGCTGCCGCTCATCACCAATGCGTTCGGCACTTATTGGACTGGACAACCGATCTCGTCTTTCGTGCCGCCGACCGCGGCGGCGATCAATACCGCGTTCCGCGCCGTCCTCTCGGCCAACTTTGGAGGCACCGCAACGGAGGCAGCAGCGGTCGCGCCGAATGGCGGCTACGGCGCCGCCCCATCAAGTGCGCCGTGTGCACAATCGCTCAACAATGGTGCATCAGGCGCAATCGCTACCGACAACACGATGATCTGCAGCTTCGTGCTCGAAAGCACGAACCTCTTCACCGGCAACACATCGGCTTCGGCGGCCACCCTGAGCGCGCTCGGCTGGCGGGATGCTGTCAATGCGAATTGAACGCGCCATTCGCGCCATCGCGGCGCTGCTGCTGCTCGTCTCGGCCGCCATCGCGCAGCAGCCTTATAGCAAATCAGCGCTCACGTCGCAGATCGGGCAGGATTTCCCTGACCAGAATGCCGGCGCGATCACGCCCGCCATCCTGCGCGGCTTCCTCACCAACGCGGTCAATTCCTCGCAGCAATACGCCGGCGTCAACGCGCAGGTCGGCACCAGCTACACGGTGCAGGCGAGCGACTACGGCCAGCTCATCACCTTCAACAATGCCGGCGCGGTCGCGGTCACCTTGCCGCAGACGGTCGCGGGAACGTTCACGTTCTACCCATTCAGCTTCTATGTGAGGAACCTCGGCGCCGGCACGGTGACGATCACGCCGCAGAACGGCTCGACCATCAACGGCGCCGCGAGCCTCGCGATCACGCAAGGCGTCAATGCCATCGTGATCTCGGATGGCGCCAATTACCAGGTGTTCGGCGCACAGGGCTTCTCGCCGGGCGGCTCCGGGATCATCATCAACGGCGGCAGCGCCTATCTCAATTCCTCGGTGCCCTATCTCGGCACGGGGAGCTGCAATGGCTGCGGCCCGCTGGCGATGGAGAGCGCCGGCCCCGGCGCCTTCTGGCACGAGACCGACCAAAACCCCTACGAGACCGGGACCGCGCAGGCCGGCACGTCCACCACGATCACGCTCGCGTCGCGCTCGTGCACGCCCGTCAATGGCATCACCGCCATGGGCTGCGGGGCCGGCGACTACGTGTCGTCGGTCCTCACCATCACGGGCGGCACCGGGCTCGGGCAGAAGTTCCAGGTTTCGGCGGTATCGCCGGGCACCAGCCCGGTTCTCACGATCTCGGGCACGTTCTCGCCGGCGCCGGACTCGACCAGCGTCTATGCGCTCGGCCGCATCGACTACGGTTGGTGGCGTCTCATCTGCGACGGCAATGCCTGCTACTTCGAGGACTGGGAGGCCTGCAACCCGCTCACGGCCACCTTCCCGGCCAATCTCGAGGATTGCCAGGACGAGTTCTGGCGGGTCATGCGCGTGCCGACGAACACGCCGCTCGCCGCCAACCACATCATCGGGTTCAACTATCCGATCTATGGCAACGGCAACCGCGACTGGCACATCGGCGCCAACTGGGCGGACCCACACCAGCCACAGACCGCACGTAACCTCGATTTCGACGCGCTCAACACGTCGACCAATCAGATGGTCACGGCGATGCAGCTCGTGCCCAACGGCGCGAACCCGCAGATCATCGTCTCTTCCGTATCGCCGTTCTGTTTCGTCAGCTGCTCGGGCACGAACAATCTCGGCGCGCTCGCCAACAATTCGTTCGTCGGAAACGTCTCGGGCAGCACCGGCCCTGCGATCGGCGTGCCCAAGCAGGCTGCCTTCGACGGCATGGCGCCGGCGCCCACGCGGGCAGGCGACATCATCTATTGGAATGGCACGCACTGGGTAAATTTCGCCGGCAACAATTCCGGGACGAGCTGCCTCAGCGAGACCTCATCCGGGGTGCCCGGATGGTCGGCCTGCTCGGGCGGCAGCGGGACGCCGGGCGGATCGAATACGCAGCTGCAATACAATTCGTCCGGCGTGTTCGGTGGCATCACGGGCGTCACCAGCAACGGCACCAATGTCACGATCGCGTCGGGCGATCTCCTGCTCGGCGGCGCGACGTCGGGCACGACCACGCTCAACGCGAGCGGCACCGCCTCGGGCACCGCAACGCTGCCGGCGAACACTGGCACGATCGCCGAGCTGAACCTTGCCCAGACTTGGTCGGCGCCGCAGACCTTCAACAACAACGACCTGCTACTTGCCGGCTCATCGTCCGGCACGACCACGCTCAACGCGAGCGCGACGGCATCGGGCACCGCAACGCTGCCGGCGAACAGCGGCACGGTTGCTGAGGTCAACTTCGCCCAGACTTGGTCCGCGGCGCAGACGTTCAACAATAACGATCTCCTGCTGGCGGGGTCTTCGTCCGGCACGACCACGCTCAATGCCAGCTCGATCGCCTCGGGCACGCTCACGCTGCCGGCCGCGACCGATACGCTCATCGCGCGCGCGACGATCGACACGCTCACCAACAAGACCTACGACACCGCCGGCACCGGCAATTCGTTCAAGATCAACGGCACCTCGATCGCGGCCGTCACCGGCACCGGATCGGTCGTGCTCGCGACCTCGCCGACGATCAGTGGTGCGACGCTCTCCGGCACCACGAACGCGAGCGGCACGTTCCAGATCGGCGGCTTCACGATCGGGGCCACCTCGGCGACATCGATCGGCGCCGGCCAGTACCAGGGCACGGCGACCAACGACAACGCGACCGCCGGCAACATCGGTGAATTCACCTCGACCATCACGCAAAAGACGAGCGCGACGGTCACGATCAGCAATGCGTCGCCGGGCATCATCTCGTGGACCGCGCACGGGCTCGGCGTCGC
Organism: Xanthobacteraceae bacterium; assembly: GCA_035293985.1. Taxonomy (GTDB): domain Bacteria; phylum Pseudomonadota; class Alphaproteobacteria; order Rhizobiales; family Xanthobacteraceae; genus JAVDCA01. The sequence goes on along the minus strand of DATGLS010000048.1, from coordinate 95,781 downwards.
GTCGTCGGTGAGCTTCACCACGACCGGCTCCCTGCCGACCGGCTTGAGCCCATCGACCAATTACTATGTCTGCTCCGGCTCGACTTATCAGACCAACAGCTTCGCGGTCGCGACCAGCCCCGCCAATGCGCTCGCCGGCACGTGCATCAATACCTCTTCGGCGGGATCCGGCACCCAGACCGGCACGGCGGGCGCGATCCTTACCGCAGGCAATCCGGACAGCGTGTCGGCCATCAGCCTCACGGCCGGCGACTGGCAGGTCTGTGCGGGAGCCGCATACACGGGCGGCGCGACCACGACCGCGACCTATATCGAGGCGGGTCTTTCGACCACAACCAATACGCTCGACACGACGCCCGGCCGGTTCGTGATCATTCCCGCGTTCAACTCGACGCCCTTCTCACAGGCCGATGTCGGCCTGTTCGTATGCGATCGCTTCAGCCTGTCCGGTACGACCACGATCTTCCAGATCGCGCAGTCCTCGTTCGGGACGAGCACGATGAGCGCCTACGGTAAGCTTTGGGCAAGGCGGATGCGGTAAGGAGCTGGTCGATGCGCCATATTGCTTTGATCCTCATGCTCGCTCTCGCCGCAGCCGCCCGGGCCGATGACCTCGACCATGCGGCGCAGGTCTGCGGCGAGCATCAGACGCGCGTCGTGACACAGGGCCCGCAACACGTGCCGCTGATCGATTACGGCCAGGGCTTCGAAAACTGCACCGCCGTCATCCAGAAGTGGCGCGAGCGCCAAACCAGCCGGTCGGCGAAGGACAAGGCCGACCAGGACCTCATCAACAGGATGGCCAAATGAAACGCGCTCTTCTGCTCTCAGTGCTCGTCTTCGCCGGATCCGCGCATGCCGTCGAGCTCAAGCTCGATCAGAGCTGGATCCCGAAGCTTGGGCAGTTGTGTCAGGCGGCCACATATGGCTCGCGCATGACGGCCGAGCCGATCTGCAACGAGCTTGGCCAGGTCGTGGCGCGCGCCAATGCGGCCGAGGCCGCCGCTAAGGCCGAGGCGACGAAGAAGCCGACTGCCACGAAAGAGCCGGCTGCAGCTCCAGCGAAACCCTAGGCTCCCGGCCGGCGGATCAGGAAGCCGAGAAGCGCCGCCAGCAGCAGAACCAGCACGATTTGGTCGGCGTGCATTACGGAAAGGCGCGATCAAAGGAGACGCGGCCGCCGGCCGCAGCCTTTTTGAGGGCGCGAGCGGCAGCTACATACGCAGGATAATCGGGATTGTCGGGCAGGTGCACTGCGCAGCGCCGATAGCCATGCTCATCCCGCGTGCCCCAATCCATGAGGTGTTCGAAAATCACGTTGTCGCAGCCGAGCGTGCGGCCCCAGCGATAGAATTCCGCCATCTCGGTAAAATTTGCCTGCTGCACGACGAACGAGATCAGGAACGTGCGGATCACGTTCTCGCGGCGTAGCCGAGCCAGAAAGTCGAGATTGGCGACGAGCTTGTCCCAATCGCCCCCGAGGCGCACCCGTTTATAGGTCTCAGGCCGGCTGGCGTCGATCGAGACGCGTACTGTGCGGACCCTGCGGTGGATGTTCGGGAACTTCGCCCATTCCGCCTCGGAAAACAGGACGCCGTTGGTGATGAAGATCAGCTCGAGATCGGGGTTGAGCGCATCGCTGATGGACTCGAGCGTTCGCCGGCACGAGCGGCTGGAAAACACGTCGCCATAGCCGTTCATCATCACGGTCTTCGCGGTGCGCAGGGCCGGCACCACGACGCGCTCCGTCATCGTCATGATGCGGGCGAACTCGTCTCCTTTCGCCGTGATGCGATGCGTGCGGCATGACGGGCACCAGAGATTACAGGTCGGATCGTGCGATAGCCGCACGTCAGTCGGCCCGTCGATCACGCCATCGCCGGCAGCAATGAAACGCTTGAGCCGGGGCTCGGCGACGTCCTTGCGCAGCGGCAACGTATCGAGCTGGATCGCGTTGCATTGGGTCCAGTCGCAGTAGGCGAAGCTCTGATCGAGGATGGACTTGCGCAGCCGCCGCGCCATGTCGGAATTGACGAGGCCGGCGAGCGTCGCATCGGCACCATCGGCGCGCCCGATCGGCATCGGCAGATAGTTCGGACAGCAGACGTGAACACCACCGTCGCTGCCGATCTCGAAGTCGCCGAACGGCTTTGAGCAAAAGCGGCCGGCGAAATAGTTGCCTTCGCCGCCGAGCAGCTGATCGATATAGCCCGGCACGTCCGGCCGGCTCTTCGCCATCTCGATCGCGCGAAGCAGCAGGCGGGGAAGTCGGGCAAGGCGGACCTCGTCGGGTTCCTCATTAAGCCGGCGCAGCGCCGCGTCGCGCTTTCCGGCTTGCCATAGCAGCTGGATTTCGGCCGCAACGAAGACCTCCCGCGCAAGCAGGAGCTTGCCTCCGCTCAACATGCCGATGGTCCGGGCGGCGAAGAACCGCCGCAGCCGCCGCGGCCGGCGCTCGAGCCAGCGTCGGAGCGAGGCCGTCGCAGCAAGCCGGTTCTGCGTCGTGGCGAGCTCTTGGACCTCGCGCGGTAGGCACGCAAAGGCAACGCGCAGGACTGCCGGCGCCAGTCGCCGCCGCAAAGCCAGCGGGAGCGATTTCCAGATGATCGCGCGCGGCCCGCGCTGACTGGCTGGAGACGCCTGCACGCTCATTGCTGTGAACCCTGCCACGAAGACCACAACCCTAACTCGCTCAACCGTCGGCTGTCTAGACGGCGCCCCTCGCAACCCACAGTCCAGAGAAGATCTCCATGCTGACCCTGACCGGGCCGCCCGCGCCGGCCTATTCCGCGCGTTTTCTCGCCTGCCTGCCCTTCACGCTCGCGCAGGAGTGCCCGCACCCGGCCGATTGGTCGAACCCGCGAAACTTTTCCGACGATGCCCACGATCCGGGCGGCAAGACCATGTGCGGCATCATCCAGCGCGAGTACGACGCCTGGCGCAAAGCGCACGGCCTGCCGGTGCGCGACGTGCGCAAGCTCGCCCAGGACGAGGGCTATGCGATCTACTATGCCAATTACTGGCATCCGCACGCGGACGATCTGCCTCCCGGTCTCGACCTCGACTATTTCGATGCCGCCGTGAACGAGGGCGCGATGGAGGCGAACCGCATTCTGCAGTTCGCGCTGGGCGTCCCGGCCGATGGCACCTGGGGACCGCAGACGGCGGCGGCGGTCGCCGGCATTCATGACCGGCATGCGGCCGTCGTCGCCTTCACGACGCGTCGCGAGGCGGTCTATCGCGCGTTCCGCGGCTTCCAGTACTTCGGCAAGGACTGGGAGCGCCGCTCGGCCGAGATCGGGGCGCAGGCCCTGCAGATGGCTGCCAGCTGATAGCCCGACATGCCCGATCTCCTGGAGCTCGCGCGCTTCTCGCGCGATGCCTACCTTTTGCCGCCAACCTGGATCGGCGCCGGCCTCGACCAGGATGTCCATGCGATCGTCGATCTCTCGACGACGCCGGCGCGGGTCGGCTTCCGTGGCTCGGACGAGCTCGCGAACTGGCTGCGCGATTTCTTCGCCCTCCCGGACGAGGCGCATGACACGACCGAGCACGCGCAGCTCGGGCTGATGCATGCCGGCATCCTCGCCGGGGCGCTCGCGGTCTATGCGCCGCTGAAGGCGCTCGCCGAAGAGCTCCGATCGAGCGCCGCCCGCCTGCCGCTGGTGCTCACCGGCCATAGCCTTGGAGGCGCTCTCGCGCTCGCCGCCGGCGCGCTGCTCGCCGCCGACGGGCTGCCGGTCCAGCAGATTGCCGCGTTCGAGGCGCCGCGCGTCGGGCGCGCGCGCTACGTGCTCACCCTCGCGCCGATCGACGTCGTCGAGACGCAATGCGGCAACGACCCGGTGCCGGATACGCCGATCTTCCTTCTGCCGGCGCGGGCCCGCATCTCGATCGGCGAAGCGCGGCTCAACCCGATCGAGTGCCATTTCATCGACAACGTCATTGCGGCGCTCACGCCCGCGCCCATTCCGGCCTGATCCAGGAGAAAACCGATGAAGATCTATCGCGCCGCGCTCGGCGCATCCCTGTTGTGCTGCGCCGCCACCGTGACCCTCGCGGCGGGAACCGGGCTTGACCACGACCAGATCGCGCAGGTGCTCGCCAATGGCGGCGTTGCCACCCCGCCGCCCGAGGTCATCGCCGCCCCGGGATCCTCGGTCGACGTCACTGGTGTCGCCGGCGTCACGGCGCAATGGCTGATCTGGATCGTCGGCGCCTCGGCACTCGCCCTGGTGCAGCGCAACGTCAAAGACAAGCAGGCCCGCGACACGCTCTCAGCCGCGATCCTCAACGGCGTCAATTACGGCTTCAACATGGTGCCCGGCGCGCTCAAGGGGCACACCCTCGCGATCGACGTCGGCTCCAAGGTCGCGGCGCACGCGCTGCGCTATGTGCTCGATGCCGGGGGAGCCGAAGCAAAGCGGCTCGACCTGCAGCCCGCGGATCTGGCCAAGCGCATCATCGCCCGCATCCCCAACATGGACGGCGAGACGTCCGACGCGATCGTGCACCAGGTCGCGGCCGCGGCCGCCGGCGCGCCGCCGCCGCTCGATGCCTCCAAGGCGATCGAGCTGATCGGACCGCTTGCCGACCGGCTCGCCGGGCGGCTGGTGCCCTATATCGCCGACCATCTGGAGAAGACCGCACTCGCCCGCAATGGCGCGGCTGCCGTCGCCGACCACCGGCAGGATTCGTCCGCCGCGGAAGCCGCTCCGCCGCCCCCGCAGGTCGCGCCGGCGGCCGCGGCGTCCTGACCCCTCCATTACCAGCCAGCCACCAGGAGAGCCACCATGCGTATCGTAGCCCTCGCGGCGAGCCTCGCGCTCGCCGCCCTCGCCATCGGGCCCGCGTACGCGCAGAGCACCGCCGCGCCGGCGCCTGCGCCTATACCCGCACCCAGGATTACCGCGCCCGCCAACGTCTTCGCGGCGCCCTACAGCGGCTCCGGCTGGTATCTCGGCCTCGAGGCCGGCGGCGGCACCGGCTCGGTCAATGTCGGGAATATCCCTGGGGTCAATTCCGCGAGCCTCACGACGACGCAGGGCCTGATCGGCGGCATCGTCGGCTATTCGTCCGACATGTCGAACGGCGCCCGCTATTGGTTCGCGGAGGCCGATCTCGGCTGGAACAATTTCAACGGCAACACGCAGGGGTTTGCGCTCGGCGGCCCGTTCACCGGGCAGCTCCTGGTGGGCGCCGGCGCTCCCGCTTCGCAGGTCCTCAACATGCTGCCGACCTTCGGACTGACCGCGCCGACGCTGCCGCAGGTCCCGGGCGCGACGCAGACCAACCCGCATCTCTATCTCGCCGCCGGCGTCGATATTTCCGATGTCTCGGCCGCCTACCAGCAGGCGAGCCATACGGCATGGCAGTTCTCGCCCATGGTGGCGCTCGGCATCGAGGCGCAGCTCTCCACCGGCGGCACGATCGGGGCGCGGCTCGAGGACGTGCTGCAGACCGATTCGGTCTGCGTCGGGGCGATCTGCGCCAAGCAGTCGAACCTGGTGCGGGCGAAGGTGCTCTACAAGTTCTGAGCGCCTGAAGGCTTGAAATCCCCATGCCCGCCCCCCGCCATCTCCCCCTCGGCTCGCGCCTCACCCAAGACGATCTCGCCGTCATCGGCGACCACGTGGCCTCAAAGCTGCGCGGCGAGATCGCGGGCGCGATCCGCACCGAGTTCGCCCGCATGGGCCTCGCGGTCGACGGGGATGAAGGGCTTATCGAGGTGCAGCGCGATCATGCCTTCCTGCGGGCGGCGCGGCTGCGCGTGGAGGATGATCGCGCCACGGTGCGGCGGCAGATCATCACCTGGGTGGTGCCGTTCGTGTGCCTCGCGCTGGTCGCGGGGCTCGCGGCCGTCGTCGGGCATCACTTCACGCCGTAGATAATTCGGCGGCCCGGCTTGCCGCCGTCATGGCTCCGGCCCTTACCCAGCCGGAGGATCGAACCTCCTGGAACTTGCCCCTCTCCCCGCAAAGGGAGAGGGGCTTTTTCGCGTTTCAGGCCTTCGCGCGCTTCGGCGCCGGATGGCTGTTCGGCAGCGGCTCGATCTTGGCGAGCGCATCCGCAAGCTTCGCCCGCGCGTGCCACAGATCATGGCTCGCCTGCATGGTGAGCCAGTGCTCCGGCGTCTCCCCGCCCATCAGGGCCTCGATCCGCAGCGCCATTTCGGGCGTGACCGGACCCTTGCCCTTGAGCACCTTCTCCAGTCCCGAGGGCGACACCCCGATCGCGATCGCGGCGGCGCGCATCGACACCCGCTGCTCATCGAGGATATCGGCGATCACCTCGCCGGGATGCATCGGCGCGACCTTGCGCGGTCCGGCGGGCAGGCTCCTAGGCTTCGCCATGGGCATGATCGAGGCGGCCCGCGCCGCCTCGCCTTCAGTGGGGTTGCTCAAGATCGACATTGTGGGCCTCGTTCTTAATCCAGTCGAAGGTGATGCGCCAAGGGCCGCTGACCGATATCGACCACTTTGTGTCGTAGCCCTTCCATTTGTGCAGCTCGAAGCCGGGGCGGTAGAGGGTGCGAATGTCGCCGTTGGCGTTGTCGAGCGCTTCGAGGCGGGCGCGAACGCGGCGGGCGAGGCGCGCATCGATCCGCCGCGCGGCGCCCGTATCAAACAGCTCCTTGAGGTCGGCATTCTTGAAGGTCTTGATCGTACCCATCGGTCCCGCTCCCGTCATCAACAGAAACGAGAATACACACTTATGGTGTGCATGTCAACACTATTAGTATGCATTTGTGCATCCCGGTCATGTTTGTGTGCACACTGTTAGTGTGAATGGACGCCGCCTTGATCCTCCTGCCCCGTCGCTGCTACGCGGCCGGCCCATGCGTTCGCGTATCCTCCCCGCCGGCTTCGTCGCGCCCTGCCTGCCGATCGCCAATCCGATTCCTCCCGCGGGCCCCGGTTGGTTCCACGAGGTCAAGCACGACGGCTTTCGCCTCCTGGTGCTGCGCGATCGGGAGCGCGTGCGGTTGTTCACCCGCCGCGGCCACGACTGGGCCGAGCGCTTCCCGGCGGTGGTGGCGGCCGCGCTGGCGCTGCGCGCGAGCGCGTTCCTGATCGATGCCGAGGTTGTGTGCGCCGGCGCCGACGGTGTCGCCGATTTCGATCGCCTGCGCCGTCGCCGGCATGGGCCGGAGGCCTTCGCCTGGGCGTTCGACCTGCTGATGCTCGGCGGCGAGGACCTGCGCGGCGCGACGCTTTCGGCGCGCAAGCTCGCGCTCGAGGGATTGCTGCGCAAAGCCCCGGCTGCCATCGCGATGAACGAGCACCACGAGGGCGACGGGCCGGCGCTGTTCGCAGCCGCCTGTGCAAAAGGCCTGGAGGGGATCGTGTCGAAGCGGGCGACGTCGCGCTATCGTAGCGGGCGCTGCGACGACTGGCGCAAGGCGAAGAATCCGTCCTCGCCGGCGGCGCGCCGTGAGGCCTTGGAGGACTGGAGCCGATGACCGCAAGCGAGATGCCGAAGCCGCCGGGCGCGCGCTATGAGATCCGGGTCGGCGGGATCCCTCGCACCATGCGCGACCGCGAGGCGGTTGCGTGCGAGGCGGCGCGCGAGCTCGAGCGGCAGAACCCGAGCGTCGAGGTGGTCGACCTGCGCACCGGCGCGGTGGTACCGCATCACAAGGCGGGCTGAGCGTGGCGCTGACGTGGCTGCGCACGATCGACAAGTCGCCACACATGTTCTCGGCGAAGGCCGATCCCAACGAGGACTGGGTGCTCTACTCGGGCGGCTGGCTGATCGGCCGCGTCTGCCGCGCCGGCGGCGCGCAGACAGGCCTCTATCTGTGGTCGCTCACCGGCCCGCACACGCCCGAGGCGCCGGGCGTCAAGCACGGCACCGAGGCCTCGATCGCGGCCGCGCAGGAGCGCCTGGTCAGCTCGTGGCAGGCTTGGGTTGCTTGGGCCGAGCTGCAGGAATCGTCCGGGCCTTCCGCCGGCGGGACTTGAGCGATGGCGCCGGTGGTTTTTTCTGCAGCGGCGGCGGTGGCGGCCGCGGGAACTCGATACGCGTACTCACCCGCTGAATTTAGGATCGAGCCAGCCAAAGCGCCAGCGCCACCAAGATCGCGACCGCCATCAGGATGAGGGTGCGCCGACCGCGTCGGGTGAGATAGTGGGACATGTTTCTAAAAAGCGTTCACCGGATGGCGAACGGCATCTTGGGAGGTTCCCACGGGGATTCTTTCTCCCACGCTTTGCGTCTCGCGATCTGCAATTCGGCGCTCCGTCGATAATGCGCTCGGCCGCCTTCGTTTAGATCGTGCCAATGCACGCCCGAATAGGCTGCGATCGACACGGCCAAATCTTCGATGTCCTCAGCCATCTACTCAGCCTCAAATATCGCGCACAACCGTGCCGTCACCCCAGATAAATCCGATCCGGCTGCAGCGGAAATGCTCATCACACCAAAGCATCCGGCCGCGCGTGTAGAAGGGGAAGGGGTTCGGAGTGCGCCAAATGTCCTCATCGGCGGTGCTCTTTTGCGTCGGCGTCGAAAACTGGAGCGTCGCGGTCGGCTTGGCCGCCAGCGCCGGCGCGACATGATCGAGATAGAAGCCGACGGCGTCCATCACCCACCATTGCACGATGAAGAACGCGCCCCAGAAAAGCTGCCGGCGCGTCACGCCGGACCCGGTCAGGATGCGGTGCAGCGCGTCATTCATGGCCGTTCCCCTTCAGCTGCTTGTGCGCCTGCGCGATCGTCTCGCGATTGTCCCGGCACCACCGCAGCGTCTCCAGCGCCGCCTCCATGCGCCGCACATGATAGTCGGCGACGCCCTTGCCCAGGCTGCCCTTGCGCACCAGGCGGGGATAGACGCTCGCGCGCTGCTGCAGCTCGTACTCGACTTCCTCGATCTGCTGGTCGATCGAGATGCGCGGCTTGGGCTCGGGCTTCGGCTCTTCCGGTGGCGGCGGCAAGGCTTCCTCCAGGCTCATTGTCCCGTTGAGGACCGCGAGGGCGGCATCGAGGTCGCGGACAGGCTTCTCGTCCACGTACCAGCGCATGAAAGCGCCGGCCTTGTCGTGGCCGCGGGCGACGCCGAGGCGCGGCACGCCCTCGACGCCGCCCATCCAGGCGCTCTCGCGCCGCGAGAAATCGATATGGACGGCATTGACCATCTTGCGGCCGAAGATGTCCTCTCGGGTGAGCATCAGCCGCCCTGCGTCATTGCCCGAGAAGAAGCGTCCGCGCCGGCCCGCACACCTCGTCCACAATCTCGATCGCCCGCGCGGGCGTGAGGCCCGAAAGCTCGTCCCAGGTCACCGTTCGCATCGACGATCCCGCAATGTCCTCGGGCTTGCTCGCCGGGATTTTGCACTCAAGCACCAACCCTTCCGGCCAGATGCGCAGCAGCGTCTGCGCGCGTTTCAGATCGTGCCGATGTTCGAACATCCGTACACAGGCCGCCTTCAGGGCGCCGATCAGCTGTGCATCGCTCATGATGCCTCCTTGCGCGCGGCATGTACCAGCTTCTTCCACGGGTTCGGCCGCTTGAACCCGCCGACGCGATTGAGGTGCACCCAGATTGCGGCCCAATAGCCGAACATCTGGAATTTGTAGCGGGCGAGGGCGTCCCAGGCCTTGCGCTCGGCGCAAGTGAGATCGATGCGCGCTCCGCGGTAATCGCGCGAGGTCATACTGATGCTCCCGCCGGCAGCACCACCGGCTTGAACGGTCCCATGTGCGACGCCGATCCCGCGGCCTGCTCTGGCGTGTAGATGTACCGGCCGCGCTGATCGCTGACGTAACCCTCCGCGAGCTTGCGCGGAAATTGTCCGTGCCAGCGGCTCGTGAGGCATTGCGAACACTGCGGCTCGAAGCGCGGCCGAGCGACCGCGTTCGCCGTCGCGGCGAGCCAATCCCTTTCTTGGTTCCAGTATTCGGCGAGCGCCGTGTTATCGACGCAGCCGCACTTCGTGCACATGAAGAGGGGCATCAGAGCAGCTCCATTTGACCGGCCGCCTTAGCCGCCGCGCGCTCAACCACTTGCGCGACCCAGCGACATATCCGATCCGCCGATGCGCCCTTTACCCCATCCCATAGCGCGCCGTAATCAGGCCCGGCGTATCGCGTGCCGTTGTGGAAAGAGACCTGGCCGGTCGGCAAGTCGATGTAGATGACGTGATGATGGGGATCGCCCTCGCGCAGGAGATAGTCGTCGATGCCCCAACCCCAACGATGCCCGAGAATGGCGCCGTGCTTCTCGAGCTCGGCCGCGAGGTTGCCGATGCTCCAGTCTTTCCGGCCGTACGCCTCGCTCTTGTAGCCGCGGCCGCGGTAGAGCTTCGCGCGCTCCGAGCACTTGCAGGCGCGGAAGAGATTGACCGCGACGATTCCTGCAGGGCCGAGCTTCTCCAGCTCGGCATACAGAGCCTTGGTGGCCTCGCCGTTGGAGCCGGCGTAGATCGATTGGACGGTGGCGAGGTCGGTCATGCGCGCACCCGCAGATATTCCAGCTCGGTCGGGTGGCACGGCAGCGGATGCGACGTGCCATCGAACCGCACCATGACGTAGTGGCTTTGGCTGCGGTTCTCGCGCGAGATGGTGCCTTCCTGTTCGGTCACCTTGTGGCGCACGCGTTCGCCGACGCGCGGGTTCACGCCGTAGGCGCGCATGACGTAGTCGTAGCTCACGCCGCCGCCCTCCATCCGCTCAACAGCTCCTGCGCCCACGCGCTCATCATCACCAGCCCCGGCCGCGGATAGTCGATCAGCCCCAAGGTGCGCAGCGAGCCGAGCAAGTTGTTGAAGCCTCCGGACGAAGGCGAATAGTCCGTGTCGGCGCCGAGCTGCTCGCGCGAGACCTCGCCCTGGTCGACCAGGGCGCCGATGATCTTCTTCTGCGGGTTGCTCAAGACGGAGAGCAGCTTCTCGCGACCCTCCGCGGCGGACATGACCGGGATGCCGGAGGCCTCGAGCTGCACGAAGCCCGGCTGCGGGTAGCTGATCGCTCCCATGGTGTTGAGGCCGCCGAGCAGGTTGTTGAAGCCGCCCGACGTCGGGCTATAGCCGGCGACGGCGGCGACCATTTCGCGGGTCGGCGCCCCGCGGCGGGATGCGTCGTGGCCGAGCGCGAACCACATAGCGAGGCTTTCCAGCACCTTCATTTGCGGGCGGGTGTACGTGCCGTCGCCGGCCGGGGCAGGCGGCTTGGCGCGAGGCGCCGATCGGGGCGGGGCGCTTGGCGCGGGGCGGGGCACCGCGCGCGCCGCCGGCGCCGTGCGCTCCGGCGCATACGCGATCTCCAGCCGGCGGCTCTCCGCCTTCGCCTTGGCGAGTTCCTCCTTGAACAGCTCATGGATCGGACCGAGCCGTTCCGCCAGCACGCCCAGGATGTTGAGATGGGCGGCTTTGACTTGCTTCTCGGCCGCCTCCCGCAGCTTGCGCTCGGCCTGGGCGAAGCCGCGCTTCTCGGCTTCATCGATCGCCTCAAGGTCAAATTTGACCGCCGTCGGCTTCTCGGCGAGCTCGCGCTGCAGGCGGGAGATCTCTGCGCGCAGCGCCTTCGGATCGTTCGCCTTAGTCTCCGCCTCGACCTTGCCGAGCCGGTCGCGCAGCTTGGCGAGGTCGAGCGGCCGCAGCTCGACCGCGTGCGCCTTCTCGCCCCGGCTCGGCGTCTTCGAGCTATCGAACGTCCCCTTGGCCGGAAACTGCACCACCTCCAGGATCCCGCGACCCGGGATCCACACGACGCCTTGCCCGCGCGCCATGGTCGGCAACATCCCCCACGTCTCGCGCCAGGTCTGCTTATCGGCCTGCCCCTCGACCCAGTCGCCGATCGCGTCGCGGTCCTGGCTCGACGTGAGCTTGAACGCGATCAGGCCGTCGACCTGGGAAAGGACGTCCTTGGCGAGCACCGCGGGGCGCTGGCTGATCAGCCACGGGATGAAGCCCTTCACTCGCCCGCGGCGGACGATCGTCTCCATCATGCCGTAGAGGCGGGCGGCGTCGCCCTCCTTGTCCATGATCTTCTGCGGCGCCCACATGTCGGCTTCGTCGAACACGACGTGCAGCGGCTCGCCCGAGGCGTGCTTGTAGAGCGCGGTCAGGAACGCGAGCATGAAGCGTCGCTCGGCTGCTTTGGTGCCGAGCGCGGAGAGATCGAGGATGCAGCTTTCCTTCATGCCGGCGACCGTCTCGCCGATCAGGGCGCCGGCATGCTCGGACAGCGGCAGGTCGCCATGCGGGCCGCCGAAGATCACGACGTCGTAGCCGGATGGCGTCTTGCCGTCCGGCTCGAGCCGCAGCCCCCACCACACGCCGAGCGGATCGGGGATGACGACGCGGGCTTTCTTGGCCAGCAGGCGCTCGACGCGCCCCGAGGCGTTATAGGTCTTGCCGGCGCCGGCGGTGCCCGCGAAGAACAGGCGGTCATCAAGGGCGGCGTCGGGAAACGGTTGCTTGCTCATCGCGTTCCTCGCGGTTTGAAAATGGTCACGCGTGACGCAACTATTCGGCCGCCTGCGCGGTCGACGACTCCGCTTCCAAGAGATCAAACAGGGTGACGGCCGACGCCTGGCGTTCGGCATCCTGCAGGTGGCGCACCGCGTCGCGGTGGTAGGCGGGCGATAGCTCGATCGAGAAGCCCCGCCGCTTCTGCAGCACCGCGCAATAGGCGACGGTGCCGAGCCCGCCGAACATGTCGAGCACGAGCTCGCCCGGCATCGAGCATTGCCGAATGACGCGGTCGACGATGTCGAGCGGAAGCGGACAAAGATGCCGCTCCATTCCGCGCGCGACCTGCAGCGTGTTGAGCGACCGCATGCGCACGACGTCGGTGAGCACGTCCGGGTGCCACGAATGCACCGGGATGATCGCGTAATCGACCGGGAGCTTGCCGGCGGCCTCGAGCGCCTCAGCGCAGGCGACGTGGTGCTCGAAGTCGTAGACCTCGCCGAGCGAATGCTCCTTGTAGCGGCGATAGATGCCGCGCTGCATCGCGGCGAGCTCGGAGGGCAGGAGCAGGCGGTTGCCGCTCGAGCGCGTGAAGCCCGCCGCATCGAGCTGCCAGCGCGAGCGCGAATAGCCGTCCTCGCGGCCCCAGGCCTGCGCGGTCTCATCGAACTCGCGCTTGCCCTTCACCACCGGCACGTCCGCATAGCCGCGGCTCCGGTCCGTCTGCGGCTTGCGGAAGAGATGCAGGTATTCCGGCAGGCCGAACCCCATGCGGCTGCCGTCCTTGCATTGCTCGGTGTAGCCCAGCCGATAGGTCTGGTTGTTCTCGCGCACGACGTCGGTGACGATCGTCTTCGTGCCGAGATAGGCAAAGCCATGCTCGCGGAAATGCAGCATGGTCTTCGCCCCGAACGGCTCGACGGTCTGGAAGCCGAGCCCCGAGCGCGAGCCCTCGACGATGCGGTCCTTGACGTGGATGGCGCAGACGCGGCCGGGCTTGAGCACGCGCAGGAGCTGCGGCGTCAGGAAGTCCATCTGCCGGAAGAAGTGATCGTCATCGTCCGTGTGGCCGAAGTCGCGATAGCTCGGCGTGTACTCGTACTGCGTCGAGAACGGCAGCGACGACACGATCAGGTCGACGCTGTCCTGCGCCATGCGGCCGACTTCGTCGATGCAATCGTTATTGACCGCGGTGAAGCGCTCGCCCTTCACCTCCGCGCGCGCGACCTCCATCGTGCGGGTGAGCGCCGAGCCGATCGCGAGCTGGGTCAGCCCATATTCCCGGATCAGGCCCGACATGCGCGCGGATTGTTCCTCGTAGCGCCTCCAGTTCGCCTGCAGCGTCCGCACGATCTCGCGCTCGGCCTCGGTATGGATGATATCGATCCGCACCGCGCGCGGCCGATCGGCCGGGAAGCCCTCGAAGGCCTGACCGTAGCGATGCGTGCGGTGGACCGATTGGATGAAGTCCTTGAACTTCCAGCCGACGCCCAGATAGATCGACCACCAGCAGTGATGCTGGAGGTTCGGCCCCGACCCGATCATCACGGGTTTTCCGGCCAGCTCGCGCGTCTCGCCGGCCTGGAATTTCATCATCGCAGCTTCGCGATCGTCGACCTCCTGGCTGCCGTAGACGGTCACCACCTCCGGCGCCGCCTTCTCGATCGCCCGGCGCTCGTCCTCGAGGTCGTGCCAGATCAGGCGGTGGGCCTCGGGCAACTCCGCCCGCAGCTCCATCATCTTGGCGATCCGCGCCGGCAGGCTCTTCCGCTTCTCGGCTGCCGCGCCCTGGACGCCGGCGGCGCTGTCCTTGATCAGCCGCTTCTGCCCGTTCGGGTCCTCGCCGGCGTCGGAATGATCCGTCGGCACCTCGTGCCAGCGCACGTCGAGCGGCGGCAGCACGTAGCCGTCATCGGAGAAGGACGGGTCGACGTCGGACGGCTTGTTGATGAACAGCGCCCAGGAGGCGACCCACAGCCAGAACTCCGCCTCTTTGTGCGGATGGATCGTGAGCTTGTCCGCCTTCTCCGAGTTGCGCCTGAAGAAGCGCGTGCGCGCCTGGCCGATGTCCATGATGTCGAGATAGCCCGCGAACGCGAGCAGCTCTGCGTATTCCCGGGGATCTGGGGTCGCGGTCGCCACATGCCGATAGCGGACCTGTTTGGCGCGTTCGGTGAACGTCCAGAAGGTCTTGGTCGACATGTTGCGGAGAATGTCGCCCTCATCGAACGTGGTTGAGCCGAAGCGCCGCGGGTCGATATTGCCCTCGCGCACACGCTCGACGTTGGTGAGGTTGATCGCGCGGCGATCGATATCGGCATCGCGGGTGACCCAGTTGAGCTTGATCGCGTGCTCGCCGGTGAAGCGCTCGGCGTCGTTGTAAAACGACAGACGCGCGCCGAGCGGCATCACGACCAGGTGCGGCTCGCCGGTGTGGCGCATGGTGAGGCGGCCGATTTCGAGGTGCCACGTCGTCTTTTGCGTGCCGAAGCGGGAGGCGAGCAGGCGGCGGCCGCCGGCAAGAGCCCATTGGGTCGCCACCTGGATATGCGGCTTGAGCGCCGGATTGAGCTCGGCCGGGTCGATCTCGAAGCCGGCCGACTCGGCGAGCTTGATCTTGGCTTGGAGGAAGGTGCGGTAGGCGTCCGTCATGGGCGCACCCCCGCGAAAAGATCAGGTTGCCAGCGCGCCCGCTCGAGCTTTGGGAGGTTGATCGCATAGCGACTGACTGACGAGCCGTCGAAGCTCGTGGCGCCGGCGGCCGCGCAAAGGCGAATGCGCCGGATCGTATTGACCCGCCCCACATGGCAGCGCGTGCCATGGGTTCGCGCGAGCGCGCCCCACATCGACATGGAGCGCTCTTTCCATCCGGTCGATCCGCCGACGAAGATGCCGACCCGCTCGGCCAGCAGCGGGGCGATATCGGTCTCGGTCATCCCGTCCTGGACCGGGATGAGCGCCAGCGGAGCGCGGTCGAGCACGCGCGGCAACCAGGCGCACGAGCGGGCGAGGCTTTCGGCGCCGCCCTCGACGATATCCGGCACGGCGACGAAGTCGGCGCCGGCGCCGTGCGTCGTCAGCGCGCGGACAAAGGCTTCCTCGTCCCAGGGCGCCCCGGTCGCGAACGCCGACCACGCGCCGTTATCGAGCGCATAGGGCAGGCCGTACGAATTCAGGCCCGTTGCCGGCGAGAGCATGATGCGCCAGCGAGCTCGCTCAAGAGCAGCGAGGTTGCGGCGGGTGGTCGTGTATGCCGCGTACGCCATCACAGGCGCCCCCAGCACGTCATGCAGATCGGCTTGAGCTTGGGCGCGCTGGCGCGGCGGAGCAGCGCGGCGCCGCACCTGGTGCACTCGCACGGCACGTCGTAATCGTCCGCCGCCGGCGGCAGACGATCCTCATCCGCGTTCGAGCAGATCAGGAACTCGGCGCGGGCGAAGAGCGCCGGCGTGAGGGGGACGCTGACCTCCCGGAGCGGGTGGTCAGCGGGCCATTCCCGGGCGGTCCGCTCGGTGATGGCATTGATCTTGGGGCGGCTCATCGCGCGCCACCCCGCAACGCTGCGAGCAGCTTATCGGTGGCGCCGACCGTGATCCTGGGGGTGGCAATCTCGCCGCCGCGATCGCGGCCGTGACCCCCTCCGGACCGTTTCGACTCTGCCCTTGCAAGAGTCGAAATTCCGGGGCTTATTTCGCCTGTCGGACCGTCCGAGAGTCGAAACGGTATTTGATTCCGCTCGAAATCGGACGGCCTGTCACGCCGAAGGTCGCGGGTTCGAGCCCCGTCGCTCCCGCCATTCATCAAGATCCGATTTTCCGATTCCGGAAGGCATTCCATGAAGCGCACCGTTGCCGTGGCCTTCGTTCTCGCGCTCGGACTGGGCTCCGCGCATGCCGCCGGGCTGCTCACCGAGCAACAGGCTCGCGCCAAAGCGATTGCTCTCCTCAAGGGCGACCCTTATGGCCAGACCGATGCGGCCGTCGCCAAGAACATGAAGCAGGCGCGGCTCGTGCAGAATGCGGAGAGCCAAGCATGCGGTCGCAAGGCGACGGTGTGGGAATTCCACGTGGTGGCCAAGGGCGACAATGGCCCGATCGACGGCTACCTCGCGCTCGATGCGCGCTCCGGCAAGATGGTGTGCGCCAACCTGCCGTTCCTGGACTAGGACGCGAGAGTCAGAGCCGCGCGCGATCCGGCGAGCGCTGGTGCGACGTCCCGATTAAGTCCCGTGATCGGGAGCCGCGCCGCGAGCTGCCGACCCACTGAGGGACTCGCGTCTGCCGAGATCGAGCCGATCCGAATGAGGAGGGCCACAAGCTCGGCTTGGCGTCGCGTGTCGGTCTTTTCGAACGCGGCTTTGAGCCGCTTGCGGGCGGTCTCGTACGAGACGTCGCAGGCCCGCGCCGCCGCCTCGATCCGGTCCCCGGCGGCCAGGCGGAGGGCTAGCCGTGCCTCGCCCGCGGACAATCCGAACATGTCGCCGAGCTGTGCTTCCGTCGGCAACATCCCGCGCGCCGCGTCCAGGAGGACGATTATCGCATGCGCGGGCCGAAATAGTGATCTGGCCCGCGGATCGAGCGGAAGCGCTCGCAGGATGAGCGGCTGCGAAGCGTCCCGCGCGATCACGACCGGATCGGCCGTCGATGGGCGGCCGCGCCTGAGGGCCTTGCCGATCGCGTCCGTCAGCGCCCGGCTGGTGCATGGGTCCTCGGCGGCGAGCCGCCGGTTGCGGATCAGGAGCTCCTGGCCGATGCACGTTCCGGCCGCGGGAGTCATCCCAACGATTTCGCAGGTGGCGTCCACCAGGATGGCGGCCGTCCCCAGGAGCCCCAGCAGCCCGCACAGCGCGTTCGCGCCGTCGGCGGCCGGGGCGACCGGATGCATGCCGTACATGTCGGCGCGTCCGCTGATCTGACGCATTATCGGTTGTCCCATCCCGTCGGGCTCACGTGTGGGACGACGCCAACTGCGCCTGGGTGGGCGCGGGTGGATCGGTCACCAGCGTGCCGCCGTGACCATCGCTCGCGAGGGCGAAGTTCGCCGTGGTGTAGTCGCCGTAGAGGAGGATGTTGGAGGTCGCCGTGCCAGGGCCGTTGGTTACCGTCAGGGTGCCGCCGGTGCCGGCCGCGTTCTCGGTGAAGTTCACGGTCGTGGTCACGCCATAGACGAGGCCGCCGATGTCGATCTGGTCTTGGCCGGTGAAGCCGACCACCGCATTCTGCTGGTTGGGATCGAAGCTGCCGGGGCCGGCGAGCTGCAGCGTCCCGGTCGCACCGCCAAAGGTCACCGTAACGCCGGAGGTCTGTACGTATTGGATGCTCGCACCGTCCGCGATCGTGATCGCCTGGCCGCTGCCGAACAGCGTGTCATTGGTGCCTTCGATCGTGAGACTCGTCGTGGTCGAAGGCGTCTGAACCGGCAGGGTGATCTGGTCGTTGCTGCCGATGATGGTGGCCCCGACCAACTGATCGGTACCGCCATTGAGTGCCCCGAGCGCGATGTTCTTGTTGGCGACGTAGAGGATCTCGTTCGCGCCGTATACTTGGTCATTGTTGCCGTTCAGCGTCGCGGTGCCTCCGTTCGGCATCTGGATGACCGCGTTGTCGCCGTTGACGACGTCGCCGTCGCCCATCAGCACGATCGAATTGGTTGGATCCGTGGCGTTGATCACCTCGTTGTTGCCGTAGACCGTGGCGCCCTGCTCGTTTTTGAGCGTCACGCCCGAGCCGTCTGGCAAGTCGATGATGTTGGCGAATCCCTCGACCGTGTCGTTGCTACCCGTCAGCACGAGCCCGTTGACCTGGCCGTTGAACGTCACGTTATTGCCGTTGATCGTGACATTCGATCCGATGGCCCCCCCGATCAGGTTCGCGCCGTCCTGGAGGTTGATCACATTGTTGCTGGCGCCGAACGTAAAACCGACGATGTCGTTCGACCCGGTCAGGGTCACGTTCAGGTTCGAGCCGAGCAAGATTTCCTGGGCGGCGCCGTCGACGACGGCATCCGCACCCTGGAGCGATATGATGTCCTGCTGACCGGATACATGGTCGCCGGCGCCGGTGAGCGTCACGAAGGCGTCGCTGACGTTGACGGCGAGGCCGTTGCCGTTGACGATGTTGGACGTGCCGTCGACGTTCACGGTGGTGTTGTCTGCCGCATTGACGGTGTCCCAGCTGCCCGCGATCGTATCGCCGTTGCCGGCCAGCGCGAAGCTCGCGTAGCTGAACACGACATCCTGTCCGTCGCCGTTGATGACGCTCGGAATGATGTTGCCGTTGTTGGTGGGCGGGTCGTGGTCGGCGCCGTCGTCGGCCACCGGCCCGGTGGTGGCGAGGCCGGAGGTGGCGACACCGTCGTTTGTGATCGCATTGTAGTCGTTGAGAGCGATCGCCCTGACGCCGATCGAATAGCCCTCGTCGGCTTCCTGGACGATGTAGTACGGCGTTCGGGCGATCGGATTGGTGTAGCCGTCCGCCGAGCTGAACCACTCATAGACGATGTCGCTGGCATCCGCTTCAGGCATGCCCGGGTCGCTCGCGGACAGGATCTGACCTTCCGCGAGCGTGCCGCTGATCGTCGGAGTGGCAACGGTCGGAGGCGCGTCCAGGATGCCGATCGAGTTGCTCGCCGACGATACCGTGGCACCGTCATCGTTGGTGATGGTCGCAACGACCTTGAGCTGACGGGTCTCGTCGCTCTCCTGCGCCGTATAGCTGTCGCCGAAGCCGATTGGATTGGTGAAGTTGTCGACCGAACTGTACCACGTATAAGTCACCGGGTTGTCGTTCTGCGCCGCCGTCGCCGAGGCCACCAGCGTTTGGCCCTCCTCACCGAGGCCGCTGATCGTCGGGAAGAGCGCGAACTGCGGCGGCGCATCGGTCACCACCGCGGTGGGCGCGCTCGTTTGCGACACCGCCTGGCCTTGCTCGTTCGTGACCGTCGCGACCACTGTGATCGTCGACCCTTCGTCGGTCTCCTGAACCACGTATTTGGTGCCGGTGCCGACCTCCGTGCCATGGCTGTACCACGCGTAGGTCACGGGGTTGTCGGGCTGCACTCCGGCCGCGAAGGCAAAGAGCGCCTGGCCTTCCTGCGCGGTGCCGCTGATGGTCGGGGAAACCAGGAAGGCGGGTGGCGCATCGGCTATTCCGGCAGTCGGCGCGCTCATTGCCGAGACGCTCACGCCGTTTTGGTTGGTGACCGTGGCTTTGACCTCGATGGTGTGCAGGTCGACGACGTTGATGAGGCCGTCCTGCGAGGTTGCGGTCAGGGCATCGGCGGACTCCGGGACGACGAGCGTCGGACCGTAGCCGATCGGGTTCGTGTAGTTGTCGGCCGATGAGTACCACGTATAGGTGACGAAATTATCGGGCTGACCGGAGCTGGCCGACGCCGTGAGGGTCTGGCCTTCCTGAGCGACGCCGCTGATGACCGGGATCGTCACCGTCGGCGCCGCATCCACCACCGTCGCGGTCGGCGCGCTGGTCGCCGAGGCAGTGACGCCGTTCTCGTTGGTCACGGTCGCCTTCGCCTCGATATTCCAGCCTTCGTCCGCTTCCTGGACCGTGTAGTTCGCACCCGATCCGATCTGGACCGTGTAGCCACTCTGCGAGGAGTACCAGGTGTAGTTCACCGGATCGTCGAGATCGCCGGTGGTTGCCGATACGGTCAGCATCTGCCCTTCCTGGGCATTGCCGGTGATGACCGGCGTGTTCACGGTCGGCGCCGCGTCGACGACCTTGGCGGTCGCGCTGCTGAACACCGTGCCGGCGACGGCGCCAGGATCGTCCGGGTCGGTCGCCGAGATGGCGACGCGCAGGACGGCATTCTCATCGGCTTCCTGGACCACATAAGTCGCGTTCGTCGCCCCCGCGATGCTGCTCCAGGTATTGCCGTTGTCGGTCGATCGCTGCCACTGGTAGGCAAGCGCGAGATCACCGTCATTGGCGCCGACCGAGGCGGTCAGCGTCTGGCCTTCCTGCGCGGTGCCGCTGATCTGCGCGGCCTTGGCGGCGGTCGAGAACAAGAGGGCGCGCGTGTAGGTCTGGCTGTCGAAGACGTGGCCGGTGGTGGTGAACGTGGTCGCCCCGGTTTGCGTGCCGTTGTCGATCAGCTCGAACGAGGCGGTGATCGTCGACGTGTTCACCGTGTTGTGGCTGAGGTCGAGCTCGATCTGCGTGTTGCCGCTCACCTGCTGCGCGGTCAGGACCTGGTTTGCGATCGACTGGAACGCGTTGGTCGATGGGTTGAATTGCAGGAGGACGATATTGTCGCCCCCGGTGTTCGAGCGCTGCACCATCAGCTCCACGGATTCCGACTGCGCCACGCCCGTCGTGGCATTGGTCAGCCCGATGCCGTAGCCGCCGCCGCCCGGAACCGGCGTCGTGAGATCGAACGTGCCGCTCACCGTGAAGGTGCCGTTCTCCTTCAGCCCGGAATTGCTCTGCCCCGATCCGGTTCCCTCCGGCTGGGTATTGGTGACGAGCAGCGCCTGGACCTCCGCTCCGACGCCGCCCGAGACTGCACCACTCGACGACATGATCGCCTTGCCGCCGGATTCCGTCCACGTGCTCGCGTTCGAGCCGACGCTGGTCGAGAATACGACCGGGGAGTTGCCGAACACGCCGGCGACGGGCGGCGGACCGCCCGCGAAGGTGTCATCGAAGATCGCGCTGCCCCTGACGATCTTGAATTCGTCTGCCGCGTAGCTGAATGGAGTTGAGAGGACGGGCGGGACATCCGCGACCGTGCTCGTCGGCGCGCTCATTGCGCTCATCACCTGTCCGGTGTCGTCGGTGAATGACGCGACGGCACGGAAGATGCTTCCCTCGTCGCCCTCGCCAAGCTGATAGAACGAGGTGAGTATGTTGTTGCTGAGGCCGCTGGCCGTCGCCGGCACGTTGGTCCAGGTCGTGCCGCCGTTGCTCGATTTCTGCCATTGATAGGTGATCGGCGCCGCGAGGTCGTCCGTATCGCCCGTGATGGTCGCGCTCGCGGACAAGACCTGCCCCTGTTGGGTGGCCCCGCTGCCGAGCATCGACAGCGTCACCGACAAGCTCGCATTGTCGGTCACCGCCGACGTCGCCGTGCTGGTCGAGCTCGCGGTCTTGCCGTCGTCGTTGGTGACGGTGGCGACCACGTCGATGGTGTGGCCCTCGTCGCCCTCTTGCACCACGTAGGTAGCGCCGGTCGCGCCGGCGATGTTGTGACCGTCCTGCTGCCACTGGTAGGTGATGCCCCAGCCGGCCTCGGTGCCGCTCGCGCTCGCCGTGAGGGTCTGACCCTCCTGCGCGGTGCCGCTGATCGCAGCGCCGCTCGCAAAGCCGGGCGCCTGGTCGCTGACCGCGGCGGTCGCCGTGCTGGTCGAGCTCGCGGTCTTGCCGTCGTCGTTGGTGACGGTGGCGACCACGTCGATGGTGTGGCCTTCGTCGCCCTCTTGCACCACGTAGGTGGCGCCGGTCGCGCCGGCGATGTCGTGACCGTCCTGCTGCCACTGGTAGCTGATGCCCCAGCCGGCCTCGGTGCCGGCCGCGCTCGCCGTGAGGGTCTGGCCCTCCTGCGCGGTGCCGGTGATCGCAGCGCCGCTCGCAAAGCCGGGCGCCTGGTCGCTGACCGCGGCGGTCGCCGTGCTGGTCGAGCTCGCGCTCTTGCCGTCGTCGTTGGTGACGGTCGCGACCACGTCGATGGTGTGGCCCTCGTCGCCTTCCTGCACCACGTAGGTGGCGCCGGTCGCGCCGGCGATGTTGTGACCGTCCTGCTGCCACTGGTAGGTGATGCCCCAGCCGGCCTCGGTGCCGCTCGCGCTCGCCGTGAGCGTCTGGCCCTCCTGCGCGGTGCCGCTGATCGCAGCGCCGCTCGCAAAGCCGGGCGCTTGGTCGCTGACCGCGGCGGTCGCGGCGCTCGTTGCGGGCGATCCACCGGCCGGCGTGACCTGCACACGGATCTCGTCCGTCTCGTCGCCCTCCTGCACCGTGTAGCTCGCGCCCGTGGCGTTCGCGATGTTGCTCCAATGCGTGCCGTCGGCCGATCTCTGCCACTGATAGGTGAGGGATTGTCCGTTACCGCCGGTGACCGCCGCGGTCAGGACCTGGCCTTCCTCGGGGGTTCCATTCACCGCCACGCCGATGGTGGGCGCCGACGTGACGGTCAGCGCAATCGTACGGGAGATCGAGTCGCCTGTGGCGCTGTCGGTCGCGGTAACCTGCAGGGTGGCGCTCGTCGCGTCTCCGGCATGCAGCGTGAGGTCGGCGAGCGCGCCCGCCGCGATCGTCCAGGTGCTCGTCGCCGCATTGAAGCTGACGCCGGTCGGATCGGCGGCCGAGCTCAGTGTCGCATCGGAGGGCAAGCCGGCGATGGTGAGCGAGACGGTTGCGGAGGAGCCGCCGCTTGCGAACACGACGTTGTTGGACTTGAGGCTCGACAGCTGGAAGTTCTCCAGCGTGATCGTGTCGGAGGGATCGGCGCTGATCACCGTATTCTGGCCGACCTGCCTGGCGTCGGCGAGCAGGGCCGAGAAATTGGCGAATTGCGACGTGCTGACCACGATCTTGTCGCCGGCCGCAAAGCCGTAGATCTTTTCCTGGCCGAACGCGTCCGGCGAGAGTGCTGCAACGAGTCCCATCCCGATGGTGCTGTCTTCAGGCACCGTGATCGATGCGGGCGCGGACAGGGTCGGGATCGACGACGGCAGGACCACCGTATCGCTGCCTTTGCCCACCGTGATGGTATCGTTCGCGCCGGCGTAGACGGTGTCATGGCCATTGCCGACCGTGATCGTGTCGTTCTGGTCGGCGCTCGCGACGACCGTGTCGTTGCCGTTGCCGGCCACGATGGTATTGCCCGATCCGCCGCTCACCGTGACGGTGTCCGATCCGTTTCCGATCCTGATGCTGTCGCCCGTCGCCCCATCGACGGTGAGGGTGTCGCTGCCGTTGCCGACCGTGATGGTCTGGTCACTCCCGCCGGCGACCACGACCGTGTCGCTGCCGTTGCCGACCGTGATGGTGCCGCCCTGGGCACCAGTCACGTCGTAGGTGCCGCTGCCATTCCCGATTGTGACGTCGCTCACGGAGGTCCCCCTGCTCAAGTTGAGTTCTTGGCGTATCGAACGGTTGATGGTGACGGCCGACGCGCGTGCGTGCGGCCGGCAGCAATGTCCCGACGCAGTATTCGGACTCTGGTCGCCGCGCGAGACGTGATCGCGATCCGCGATGTCACGCGATGATGGCTCGTTGCTTGCACGTCGTGCGGCCCACCAGGAATCCGTATCGCGTGGCAAAATGCGATTGCGCTGACCGGAGGTAAATCAGCCAGAGGTCCCGGTGGGTGACGCTGCGGCAAGTTAAGAATAACGCGAAAAACCCTGCGAATCTGCGGTCAAAACAGGCGAGGCAGGCGGGGACGCCTAGTGCTTTGGTCCTGGGAGTGATGTATTCTCGGGTATCGGACGATGGTTCCGCTTGTGGAACTTACCTTTCTTGCGTGCTTCCCAATGAAAATCCTGTTGAGTGACGATCACGCTCTCATTCGCGAGGCGGTGCGTGGTGTGCTGCGCGAGCTCGCGCCGGATGCAAGCGTGATCGAGGCATCCGATGGCGCCCGCACGTTGGAGCTGATCGAGCGGCATCCGGATATCGAGTTCGTCCTGCTCGACCTGAATTTGCCCGATCGCGACGGGCTCGCGCTGCTGGGGGACCTGCGCGCGCAGTACCCGGCGATGTCCGTCGTTGTGCTATCGGCTTTTCAGGACCAGGTGACCATCCGACAGGCGTTGCGCCTCGGCGCGCTGGGCTTCATCCCCAAGAACACCGAGCGCGACGTGATGCTCAACGCCCTCCGGCTGGTGTTCGCCGGCGGAATCTATGTCCCGGTCGAAGCCCTGGACCGGCCGGCGGCCGCTCCTGCGGCGAGCGGTAGGACGCACGCCGACCTCCGCCGCGGTCTGCCGCCCGGACTTGCGCTGACCGAACGGCAGCTCGATGTGCTCGCGCTCATCATGGAGGGCAAGAGCAACAAGGCAATTTCCCGCGAGCTCGACGTCGCAGAGCACACGGTCAAGAACCACGTCACCGCGATTTTCAAGGCGCTCAACGTGGCGAGCCGCACCGAGGCGATGGTCGCGGTGGGCCGCCTGACGCGGGACGCGCGCCGCACCTCGTGATTCATCGAGCGCGGCGGCTAGGGCCGAGGCGCCTGGTCGGCACCGAGATGTCGCGGCGCCTGGTGCTCGCGGCTCAGGCTGACGAGAAGGGAACGCAGCGTCATCGGGCTGACTGGCTTGTGCAGCAGCACATAACCGTGCTCGCGCGACTGCTGCAGCCGCTCCGGGCTGGTGTCGCCGCTCACCAGGAATGCTGGGATCTCGGCGCCGAACGCGGCGCGCACCTGCCCGATGGTCTCGATGCCGGTTCTGCCGCCCGAGAGGTGGAAGTCGGCGATGATCACGTCCGGCCGTCGCGCGTCAGCAGTGAGCGTCGCCACGACGTCGTCGTGCGATCCGCGCGCGATCACGTCGTAGCCCCAGCTGGTGAGCAGCCCACTCACGGCGCCGAGCACCAGCGGGTCGTCGTCGACGATCAGCACGAGCCCAGTGGCGCGCCCCGCCGCGAGGACCTCCGGGGTAGTCGCGGGTTCGGCCGCGGCCGGTGGCGCGGCGCAGAGCGGCACGTCGATACTGAAGCGCGAGCCCTTGCCGACGCGTGACGTCACGGCGAGCGGATGATCGAGCAGGCGGCGGAAGCGATCGACGATGGCGAGCCCGAGGCCCAGCCCGCCCCGTCGATCGTGGTCAGGATCGGGAACCTGGTAGAACTCGTCGAAGATGTACTGCTGCTGGGTTTCCGGAATGCCGGGGCCGGTATCCCACACCTCGATCCGCAGGTTGGCGCCGCGCCGTCGGGCGCCGACGAGCACGCCGCCCTTGGCGGTGTAGCGCACCGCGTTCGATACCAGGTTGAGCAGGATGCGCTCGAGCAGGATCGCGTCGCTGCGCACCCAGGCGCGGCTGGCGACGATGCGCAGCGCCAGGCCCTTGTCGTGGGCGGTCTGGGCGAACGTTCGCCCGATCCGCGCGAGCAGATCGCCGATCGGGAAGGGCTCGAGGTCGGGCGTGAGGCTGCCGGCATCGAGCCGCGAGACGTCGAGCAGGGCGTTGAACAGCTCATTCATCTCGGTAACAGCCGCGCCGATACGTTCAGTCAGCCGCCGGCGCTCGCCCGGCCTCACCGTGTCGCGCAACTGGGCCACCAGCAAGCCCAGGGCATGCAGCGGCTGGCGCAGATCGTGGCTCGCGGCGGCGAGGAACCGTGACTTGGCCATGTTGGCGGCCTCGAGCTGGTGCGTGCGCTCCTCGACCTTGTGCTCGAGGGTGGCGTGGGATTCCTCGAGCCGCGCCGCCATGGCGTTGAACTGATCGCCGAGCGACTCGAGCTCGTCGCCGGTCTTGATGGAAATGCGATGGCCGAGATCACCGCCTCCGATGCGCACCGCGCCGGTGTGCAGCGCCTGGATGGGCGCGATCATTCGGCGCGCCAGCATGAGGCCGCAGACGAAGGCGGCGACCAACCCGGCGATCAGCAGCGCCGCCGAGCGCGCCAGCGAGCCGTACAGCGTCGCGAACGCCTCGGATCGCGGCGACTCGATGAACACGAACCAGCCGACCGGCGCGACCGGCGCGTAAGCGGAGAGGACCGGCAGGCCCGCGAGATCGACGCTGTCGGCGAACTGTTGCGTTGCCTGCGTGCTCGATCCCGCCGCCGCGAGCGCTGCCTGCACATGCGGCAGCGCCGACATGTCGGTGTGCTTGAGCACGAGGCTCAGATCGGGATGCGCGATGAGCCGACCGCGCCCGTCGATAACGAAGGCATAGCCGTGCTGGCCGACCTTGATCTGGGTGATGACGTCCCAGATCCGCTTGAGATCCACCTCCGCGACCGTGACGCCGCTGTCGGGCCTCGGTCCGGCGATCGCAATCGTCATGTATGGCTCGGAGTCGTAGCGGAAATGGACCGGGCCGTAATAGATCCTGCGCGCCCGCGCCTGAACGTAGGCCTCGTCCCGGGAAAGGTCCGCGCCGCTGTCGACGATGCTGACCGCGGTGCGCGAGAGCCGCAGCCGCTCGTGCCCGGCCGGGTCGATCTCGATGAGCTCGCCGATCGCCGGTGCCTGCTGGACCAGCCGCAGGCCGTCGAAACGTCGCTGCTCGAACGTCTCCGCCGACCACGGCAACTGCACCGTCCAGCGCAGCTCGCTCTCGATGCCGTCGATGAAGTGCTCGATCGTGCCGCTCGCCGTGACGGCCTGCTCGCGCTGCAGGCGCACAAGCGCGCCTTTGAGCTCGCGCGACGAGAACCAGATGTCGAGCGCAGCGCTGGTCAGCAGGATGATGCAGATGGCGGCGAGAAAGAGCGCCACGTATTTACGGAAGAACGGCCCGCTGATCTGCTCCCATGCGGCGCTCTTGCGCAGCCGAAGAAGCGAGCCGCGCATCAGGCCGCTCGGGCGAGTATCGGTCGCCCCGCTCATTCGATCACCTTGTCCACGAGCGCGAGGAAGGTTGCCGGGACCGTCAGGCCGAGCGTTTTCGCGGTCGTCATGTTGATCGCGAGCTCGAATTTCTCCAGCCGGAACACTGGAAGATCGGCGGGCTTCCGCCCGTTGAGAATAAGGCCGACATAGATCCCGGTCTGGCGGTTTCGTTCCGTCAGGCTGGAGCCGTAGCTCATGAGCCCGCCAGCTTCGGTGAACTGGATGAACGGGTACATTGCCGGAATGCGATACCGCGCCGCCAGGGCGATGACCTGCGCGCGGCGATTCACGAACAGCGCGTTGGGCACCAGGCAAAAGCCGCCCGCGTTCTTGCGGGCCAGCGTCGCGAAAGCCGCGTCGATGTCCGCGACGGAACTCACCGAAAGGACAAATACCTCGATGCCGATCGCACGCGCGTGCTCCTGCGCAATCGACACCTCGCGGTCGGCGTCCGGATGGTTCGCCGTAACCAGAAGCCCAATGGTCGCGGCAGCCGGAACCAGCAGCTTGGTGAGCTCCACGCGCTTGCCCGACAGCTCGTTGCCGAAATCGCTGATGCCGGTGACGTTGCCGCCCGGGTGGCTGAGGCCCGGAACGACACCCATCTGTATCGGATTGCCTGCATTGCTAAACACGATCGGGATCGTGCTCGTCGCGTCCTTGGCGGCCAGTGTTGCCCACCCGCTCCCCGGCGTCACGATGACGTCGACGCCGCGGGCGACCAGGTCGCGCGCGAGCTGCGGAAGCAACGCAATGTCGTTGTCGGCCTCGCGGAACTCGATGGCGACGTTGCGCCCCTCGACGTAGCCCATTTCGGCAAGCCCCGCGCGAAACGCCTCGACACCGCCACGGCCCGCGGCAAGCGAACCCGCATAGAGATAACCGATGGCGGGCAAACGGCGCTGCTGCGCCCGGGCGAGTTGCGGCGAGCTCGCAAGGCCGCCGAGCGCCGCCAGGGCGGCAAGGACATCGCGCCGGCGCGGGCGCGCGTGTTTGCCACGATGGGTAGGCCCCGCTTCGTCGCTCATTCGATCACCTTGTCGGCGAGAGCGAGGAAGGTCGGCGGCACCGCCAGGCCGAGCGTCTTTGCGGTCGCCATGTTGACCGCCAGCTCGAATTTGCCGAGCCGACGGACCGGAAGGTCGCCAGGATTCGCCCCGTCCAGGATGCGGGCCGTATAGACGCCGGCGACATAAGACCTTTGCGCAAGATCGATACCGTAGCTCATCAGGCCACCGATTCGCGTGACCTGGATGTACGGGTAGACCGCAGGCAGAGATTTCGTCCCCTTACGTAACCCTGGTCGGCGAGACCCTTCCAAAACGCTTTGGGGTCCTCGGACAGTGTGCCGTGATAGAGATAGCCGATGACCGGATCGCGACGTTGCGCGGCACGTGCGCGTGGCGACCACGTTGCGGCAATCGCGACGGCGGCCAGGAAATCGCGCCGCCGCATCCGCATCCGCGCCTCGTCGCGCCCGCGTCCACCGTCCCCGCTCATTCGATCACCTGGTCGGCGAGCGCGAGGAACGTCGCAGGCACATCCAAGCGGAGCGCCTTGGCGGTCGTCAGGTTGATCGCGAGCTGGAATCTGGTGAGCCGATAGACCGGAAGATCGGCCGGCTTGGTGCCATTCAGGATCCGGCCGGCGTAGATGCCGGTTTGATAATTTCGCTCCCCCGTGCCCGACCCGTAGCTCATGAGCCCGCCGTACTCGACGAACGAGACGACCGGATAGACCCCCGGGACCCGGTGGCGCAACGCTAGATCGAGGACCTGCCGGCCGAGGTTGACGAACAAGACATTCGGAAGCAGGCAGAATCCGTCGGCGCGCTTGGCTGCGAGCGTCGCGAAGGCCGCCTCGAGCTCATCCGCATTGCCGACCGGAAGGTCGAATGTCTCGATCCCGAGCGAACGCGCCGGCCCTTGCGCCGCCGCAGCAAGGCGTGCCATCGACGGATTGTTCGCCCGGAACACGAGCGCGACCGTGGAAATGCGCGGAACGAGCAGCTTCATGAACTCGAGGCGCTTGGCCGACATGCCGTCGCCGAAATCGCTGATGCCGGTGAGGTTGCCGCCCGGGTGGCTGAGGCTCGCGACCAGGCCCGATGTGACCGGATCGCCGGAATCCGCGAATACGATGGGAATGGTGTCGGTCTCTGCGCGCGCGGCCCGCACCGCCGCCCCGCTGCCCGGCGCCACGATGACGTCGACCTCGCGGCGGACGAGGTCGCGCGCAAGCTCGCGCAGACGGGAGAGGTCGTTGTGCGCCGCGCGGAACTCGATGGCGACGTTGCGACCCTCGACGTATCCCATCTCGGCGAGACCTTGGCGAAACTCGCCGACCTGGAGGCTGACCGGCGCCCCTTCCGCGAGAAACCCGATCGTCCGCACCTTCTGCTGTTGCGCGTGGGCGCGCCGCGGCCACGTCGCGGCGCCCGCGGCGATGCCGAGGAAATCGCGCCGTCGCACGCGCCCGCGCTTGTCGCGGCGGATCGTTTCCGGTGCGTCGCTCATTCGATGACCATACTGGCGCGCGTGAAGAAGCCGCCGGCAACGTCCCCGCCGAGGGCCAATTCGCACGCCGCGGGCACCGATGCGCCCATACGCGCCGTCTCCGCCACAATGGCTTGGGATCGCTCTCGCATCGCGCCTACCACACGGATTCTTAACGGGTCGCGGGCAGGGGTCAAAGCCCCGAACGGGTCCCTGCTTGCGTTCACTCCGTGGCGTCGAGATCGTCCTCTCGGGCAGCGAGCAGCGCGGCCAGCGTGCGCAGACCGGTATCGAGCTGATCCATGGTGGGGGCCGCCAATGCAAGGCGCACCGCGTTCGGCGCGTGGCCGGGCGTGACCGCGAAGGTCGTCGAGGGCGTCAACGCAACGTCGCGCCTCGCCGCGGCCGCAACGAAGGTCTGCGAGCGCCAGTGCGGCGGCAGCGTCAGCCACAGGTGATAGCATTTGCCGTTGGTCTGGATGTCGAAACCGGCAAGCCGATCGGCCGCCAGCTCCTGGCGCGCGCGCGCATCGAGGCGCTTTAGCCGCTTGAGCTCCGCTACCGTGCCGTCCCCCATCATCCGCTGCGCGGCCGCAAACGCAAATCCCGAGGCGGTCCATCCGCCCGAGCGCACCGACGCCATCATGCTTTCATGCAGCCGCGGCGGCGGCACGATGAAGCCCAGCGCAAGGCCCGGCGCGACCTTCTTGGAAAGGCTGTCGACGACGATGCAGCGGTCCGGCGCGAGCGCGGCAAGCGGCGGCTCGTCCTCGAGGAAGCCGTAGACGTTGTCCTCGATGACCGGAAGGTCGAGCTTTTCCACGACGCGCACGAGATCGGCGCGGCGCGCCGCGCTCATCGTCATCCCGAGCGGATTGTGGATCACCGGCTGAAGGTAGAGGGCCGAGAGGTGCGCCTGGCGGTGCGCTTTTTGCACCGAGTCGGGCCGCACGCCGTCATCGTCCATCGCCAGCGGCACGAGCGAGATGCCCAGGCGGGCCGCGAAGCCTTTGACGAAGGGGTAGGTCAAAGCTTCAACGCCGCAGCGGCCGCCGGTCGGAACGACGGCGGCGATCGCCGCCGCGAGGCTCTGCCGCCCGTTGCCGGTGAAGACGAGCTGCTCGGGGGCGGGGGACCATGCGCCCTGTGACAGGTAGGCGGCCGCGACGCTACGGACCGCCGGCGTTCCGACGCTGGTCGCTTGTCTCTGGGCGGCGTCGAGCCCCGCCGGCGTTTCCAAGCCGCGCAAGCTTCTGGCGATGAGTGCCGTCTGCTCGGGGAGTATCGGGTAGTTGAACTCGAGATCGATCCGGATGCCGCGCGGCTCGCTGGGCGCCGCCATGCCGCGCCTGGCATCGCCCGAGATGAAGGTGCCTCGTCCGACCTCGCCGACGACGAGGCCACGGCGTAATAGCTCCGCATAGACGCGGCTCGCGGTCGAGACCGCAATCTTGCGCTCGTACGCGAAGCCGCGCTGGGGCGGCAGGCGATCGCCGGGCTTGAGCGAGCCGTCGGCTATTTCGGCCGCTATCGTGTCAGCGAGCTTCAGATATTCGGACTTCGACATTTTATTGTACCGAGAGCAATGTTTCGCTTGAACCGAGATTTATGTCGGAGCATTTTGCCTACGTCAACCGATTGTACCGGGACGCGACGTTCCGGCGGTCAACGAGCGCGCGGGCCGGCCGGAATGCGAGCTTGCGCCGAACGGCGTCGCATTGCCCGGCGCAATCATTGGAGACCACAGATGTCTGCCATCCTTGCGACGACCGTTCGGCCGGAGATTGCGAAGAGGCCTGGCGCGTTCGCTCAGCTTTTCGGCGCCTATTGGGTTGGGATCGCACGCCATTTCATTCGTCGCGCCGCCGTTGCGAGGCTTCGCGATTTCGACGACCACTTGTTGCAGGACATCGGCCTCGAGCGGGCCGAGATCGAAGCGGCGGTCTACGGCGTCATCACGCGTTCCGAGCTGGCAAGCACGCGATAAAGGGCGCGCTCGAGGCTCGCGTCGGCGATGAGGGCCGCCCCGGTCCGCTGAGCAGCCCTGGGTGCGCGCCAGCCGGTGCGAGCCGGACTCCCCGCTAGACTCAAACGTGTATCCGCGCTTTACTGTTCGTCAGAATTGAGCGCGGCCGCTTTTCAGGCACAGCGCTTGCTTGATGGGGCGCGCCATTGTTTCCGCGCCGAGCGGTATGCGGCACCGCGTGCTTGGGCGGGGAGGGATGCCGTGACAGCGACGACCAACGGCGTTGAGTCTGATCCGGCGGGCGACGCGCCTGCGACCGCTGCGGCAAGCGATGGGAAACAGCACAAGGCGCGTCATTCCAACCCGAATAGGCCGGAGCCGCCGCAGACGCTGTGGGATCACTTCTGGCAAGCGGTGTCGAGCGGCCTCTTCTTCATGATCGTGGGCACCGGCTTCCTGGCGGTTGCCAACTATACGATGGGGAGCGCGCATTCGTCGTTCTCGTTCGTGCTCGTGGTCGTCGGCGTGGCGATCCTGCTCTACGGGACAGGCACGCAAGGGATCGGTCAATTCCATTCGCATGTCGGCGCGGCGACCTACCGCGTGGCGCTCGCGGGTGGCGCCGGCGTGTTGGCCTTTTGCGTCGGCATCGGCATCGTCTGGAAGGCCAACGACATCAAAGACGCCTTTCAGATCGAGAAGAAATACCTGCGCGTCGTGATACAACCCGATGTTTCGGACGGCGTCAGTCAAACCATATTTTCGAACTACGTCGCCAACATCTCCTTCGATGGAGAAAGCGTGCCCGTCGCGCGTCGCGGCAATACGGTGGAGGCTTTGGTCTATTATTATTTGAACCGAACGCGATCGGGGACGCTGTCCGTCGATTTCTACTTCATGGGACCGCCGGAGAGTCGCAGCTCGATCGAAGTGGATCATGCGTCGAAAACATTCCCGCTCGTGCTCAGCGATCAGGTGCGAGGAGACAGCAACGGCGGCCTCGACTTTCCCGCCTATACCGGTAGCAGCGGCAGCCTTTTGATCAGCCTTCAGGCAACGGAGACGAAGAAGCTCGAGACGGCCGACAACAACCAGCGCTCCCGTCCGGCGTCCGGGCAACCCGTCGTCCCCCCATTGTTTCCAACGGAACAGTAGACATGCGGCCGCGTCACGCCACCGCGATGGCCTTCGTCGCCGTTTTGCTGCTCTGCGCGGCCGGGCGAGGCCCCGCCTGGGCGCAAGCAAAGGACAGTTGCGGCTTCTTCCAAGGCGCGGTGCGCAGCGGCGAGGTTATTCCCGACAAGCTCCTCCTCGCCGATTGGCGGGGCGCTCTGCGATGCCTGGCGGGCATCCTCGATGGCCTCAAGCCGGCCGTGGAGGACGCGCCGCAGGCCGAAGCGTGGAAGCAGGTCGTGCGGGCTGCCGGCGCCATCCGAATCATCATCGCGAACAATGACCCTGCCAAATTGCTCGGCGCGGACGACAAGGCGGGGCTGCCGATCAATCCGGCGATCACGGCCTTTCGAACATTTGCCACGCTGGACGCGGTTTCCACGCTGGCCTATGCGGCTCGGTCGGATGACGAAAATGCGCGCTTGAATGCTCTGCTCGTGCTCGGCAACGTCATCGACAACCAGACGGTATGCGTTCCAATCGACCATCTCTATTTCAAGGACATCGGAATCAAAGGCCGCGCCAACTTGCTTTCGGTCGTCTCGGTGGTTGCGCCCTGGGCGTACAAGCAAAATTATGAAAACATCGATGCCGTATATCACTATACGTCGGATCTGCTGAAAAATTCACACGACGATGTGCGGCAGACGCTTGCAATTCTCGACAACATTCGCAAGCGACTGGATTATCAGAGCACCTTGACGAATCCCAACAAGGACGCCTCGCTCCCGGAAGATCTACGAGCCTGCAAGAGCTACCGGTCCAAGTGGGCGGGAGACAGGCTCAAGTACGCGTTCTGAGCGATCGACGCAGGCGAGCGACAGGCTCACACCACCATCAAATCCTTCGCGACGATGATCTCCCCGTTGAAGAACTTGGCGGCGGGCGCACGCCAGGTGTCGTCGCTGATCGAGTCGATCGCCGGCGTGAGATGCGATAGCACCAGTGTCTTGACGCCCGCCTCCTGCGCGATGCGGCCGACGTCCTCGGCGGGCGTGTGATCGGCATGCATGTGCGCCATGAACGGCTCGAACTTCACCGGCCGGCCCTTGGCGATCTGCTCGCGGATGTATTTTTCCAAGGCCGGCACGTACATCGTCTCGTGCACCAGC
This sequence comes from Xanthobacteraceae bacterium, assembly GCA_035293985.1. Lineage (GTDB taxonomy): Bacteria > Pseudomonadota > Alphaproteobacteria > Rhizobiales > Xanthobacteraceae > JAVDCA01. The sequence goes on along the minus strand of DATGLS010000048.1, from coordinate 62,096 downwards.
ACATCCGCGCCCTTGGCGACCCGGGCGACCGCCTCGCTCGGCGCCGTGTCGCCGGAGAACGCGATCGAGCGGTCCTTGAAATCGAATCGATAGGCCAGCGCCGGCTTCACCGGCGGATGCTGCACGATGGCGGCCGTGACCTTGACGTTGTCGTCCTGCGTCACCGGGCCGTCGATCGCCACCTCCTGCGTGGCGACCGCCGCGAGCGGCTTCATCTTGAGATCCTCGGCCCAGAAGTCGACCGTCGTCTTGTAGGCGCGCAGGAAGTCCTCGGTCATCTGCCTGAGCGGCGGCGGACCATAGGCATGCACGTCGAGCCCCATCCCTTGGATCCAGCCGACGATCAGCAGGGGCCCGTACTCGATGTTGTGGTCGGCGTGATGGTGGGTGATGAAGATCGATTTCAGCGCGCTGAATGGAATGCCGGTCTGCGCGTAGCGGTCGGTGACGCCGAGGCCGCAGTCGAGCACGTAAGCCGTGCCGTTGCTCAGCATCACGTGCGACGTCATCTTGCGCGGGCGGCCCGGCACCGGGCCCGCCGCGGTGCCGAGCAGCACCAGCTTGGTGCCCTTGGCGTCCTTGAGCGCGGCCTTTGCCGCGTCGGCGGCCGAGGTGGTGGCGGTCTGTGCGGCAGCCGGTGTGACCAAGCCAAGTGCCGGGGCCGCCGCGAGTCCGGCGACGAGCGTGCGGCGCGAAAAATGGGGCACTTCCTCGGCCAATGTTTCCTCCTCGAGACGATGCGAGCAGCGACAATTGTCTCGCCCGATCCGCACCACCCGGACGCCGTAGAGCGCCCGGTTCGTGTCTGATAAGACCATGGCACAAGAAAAGTGTCGTGAGGGAAGGAACGTCGATGAAATCGCTGCTACGAATTGTCCTGGCTGCTGTCGGATTTGCCGGCCTCATGCTTGACCCAGGCTCGGCGCAGGACTGGCCGAAGAAGCCGATCCACTTCGTCGTGCCGTTTCCGGCCGGCGGCGGCACCGATTTCGTCGCGCGGCTGGTCGCGAAATATCTGCAGCCGAAGCTCGGCCAGACCATCATCGTGGAGAATCGCGGCGGCGCCAACGGCGCGATCGGCCTGCAGGTGGTCAAGCAGGCGCCGGCGGACGGCTACACGTTCGCGTTCACCTCCGACACGCCGATGACGGTCAATCCCTGGCTCTACAAGGAACTGAGCTATCAGCCGCTGCGCGATTTCGTCCCGGTGTCGTCCGCGGTGCGGCTGCCCGGCATGCTGGCGGCGCATCCGTCATTTCCGGCAAACGACATCGCCGAGCTGATCGCGCTCGCCAAGGCCAAGCCCGGCAGCATCAACTACGCGTCGGCCGGCGTCGGCAACTTCAGCCATCTCGCCATGGAGCTTTTCTCCGGCGCAACCGGCGTCAAGCTGCAGCACGTGCCCTACAAGGGCACGGGCCCCGCCGCCCAGGCGCTGCTCGCCGGCGAGGTGCAGGTCGGGTTCAACAACGTGCAGACGCTGCTCGGCTTCGTGAACGAGGGCAAGCTCAAGGTGCTGGGCGTCGCCGAGCCCAAGCGCATTCCCCAATTCCCGAACTGGCCGGCGGTCGCCGAGACGGTGCCGGGCTTCGAGATGGCACCCTGGGTCGGCATCGTGGCGCCAGCCGGAACGCCGCAGCCGATCATCGACAAGCTCGCCGCCGCGACCGTCGCGGTGCTGCAGGATCCGGATATCGCCAAGCAGATTTCCGACCAGCAGCTGACCGTGATGGCGCTGCCGAAGGAAAAATTCGGCGCGCTGATCAAGGCCGACACCGACAAGTGGGAGAAGGTGATCAAGACCGCCGGCATCAAGATGGAGTAGGGCCCTCGTCGGGTACCTGCTCCGGTGGCCTTGGCGAGCGGCACCGGGCGCGATAACAATCGCCTCCCGCCGCCTTTGCATCATCCATGGTCGACACACACATCCCAACGCTCACGGCGCGCGGCGCCGAGATGCCCTCGATCGGCTTCGGCACCTCGGGTCTCGCCGGCCCGGTCGGCGAGATCGTCGCGCACGCGCTCACCTGCGGCTTCCGCCATCTCGATGCGGCGCGCAAATACGGCACCGAGGAGGGCGTGGGCGAGGGCATTCGCGCCGCCAAGGTTCCTCGCGCCGAGCTCTTCATCACCACCAAGGTCTCGCACGAGAACCTGCATGCCGCCGATTTCGCCCGCTCGGTCGAGCAGAGCTTGCGCGCGCTCGGCGTCGACCATGTCGATCTCCTGCTGGTGCACTGGCCGAACGCCGCGATCCCGATCGCCGAGACCATGACGGCGCTGGCCAAGGCGAAACGCGATGGCCTGACGCGCCATGTCGGCGTCGCCAACTTCAACATCGCGATGGTCGACGAGGCGGCGCGCCTCTGCGCCGAGCCGCTGGTCGCGTTGCAGGCCGAGTTCCATCCCTATCTCGACCAGAGCAAGCTGCTCGCGGCATTGCGCCAGCGCGAAATGCTCTTCATCGGCTATTGCCCGCTCGGCCGCGGCCGGCTGGTGAACGATCCGGTGGTGGGCGAGATCGCGCGAGCGAAGGCAAAGACCATTGCGCAGGTCGCGCTGCGCTGGTCGATCCAACAGGGCGTCGCGCCGATCCCCCGCTCGTCCAACCGCCAGCGCATCGCCGAGAATCTCGCGGTGTTCGATTTCACGCTCAGCGACGACGAGATGCGCCGCATCGCGGCACTCGAGCGGCCCGACGGCCGCATAGCCAATCCGGCCGGCCGCGCGCCGGCATGGGATTGAAGAGATGCTCGTCGTTGCGGGGAGGGCGGAGCCCGACGAAGCAAGCCCGATCCGCGCACTCATGCCTTCCGGGTCGAGATTGCTTCGGCACGCCGCGCACTCCTCGCAATGACGGCCTAAAGGGAGTGCGCCTATGGACATCGATCTCGCGGCGCCTGGCTTCGAGCGCATCACCGGCAGTCATCCGCGGCTCGACCAGATCGCCCATGGCCTCTATTTCGGCGAAGGGCCCGTCTGGGACCGCCGCCGGAAACGCTTCCTGTGGGTCGATATCATCGGTGATACCATCTACGAGTGGACACAAGGCGTCGGCACCAAGGCGCTGGTGCATCCGTCGAGCCACGCCAACGGCATGACGTTCGACCGCGAGGGCCGGCTCAACATCGCGGGATGGTCGCAGCGCACCATCTGGCGCATCGAGCACGACGGCTCCTTCACGACCATCGCGGATCGCTACGAGGGCAAGAAGTTCAACAGCCCGAACGACATCGTCGTGCGCTCCGACGGCAGCGTCTATTGGACCGACTCGGCCGGCGGCCTCGTCATCCCCGGCATGGTCGGCGAGGACATGCAGCGCCAGCTCGACATCCAGGCGGTGTTTCGCCTGACGCCGCAGGGTGAGGTGAAGCTCACGGTCGAGGACACCGTCTACCCGAACGGCCTGTGCTTCTCGCCCGACGAGAGGACTCTCTACGTCAACGACACCCGCATGGCGCATATCCGCGCCTTCGACGTGAATGCGGATGGCAGCGTCCGCAATGGTCGCCTCTTCCACCAGCTTGCCGGCATCGAGCCGGGCGTCGCCGACGGCATGAAGTGCGACGTCGAGGGCAATATCTATTGCACCGGTCCGGGCGGCATCCATGTGATCGACCCGGGCGGGCGCCTGATCGGGCGCCTGCGCGTGCCCGGCCATTGCACCAACCTCGCCTGGGGCGACGACGATTGGCGCTCGCTCTATTTCACCACCTATCACGGGGTTCATCGCGTGCGCCTGAACATCCCCGGCGTGGCGGTTTGGTAGGAGGGCGCGATGGCCTGGCAGTTCGAGCGCGTCGCGGGACCCTATCAGGGGCCGCTCGGCGGCGTCGTCGCGGACGGCGAGGGCGTCATCTTCAGTGCGATCGATGCCGGCCTGCTGCTGCGCTTCGATCCGAGGACGAAGGCGACGACCGAGCTGCGCCGCTACACCAACCGCGTCAACGGCCTCGCGCGCGGGCCGAACGGCGAGCTCTACGGCGCCCAGGAGGGCGGACGGCGGCTGATCGAGTTCACGACCGACGGTCGCGTCATGCCGGTCGACGCGCTGCTCGACGGCGCCTACCACAACCAGCCGAGCGACCTCGTGGTCGACCGCGCCCATCGCCTCTATTTCACCGATCCGCGCCACGCGATCATTCCGTTCGGCCCCGCGATCTTTCCGTTTCTCGACCACTGCTCGGTGCTGCGCCTGGAGCGCAACGATCGCCGCGCCTGGGTCGCGAGCCGGGTGACTTACGACACGGTCTCGCCGCGCGCCGTGCTGCTCGCGCGCGACGAGAAGACCCTCTTCGTCGCGGACGGCGAACCGAAAGAGGACGGTCAGACGCGCGAGCTGCGCGCCTATCCGCTGCGCGATGATCTCATCGTCGACCATCCGGTGGTGCTGCACACGTTCGGCGCCGATCATCGCGGCGCGCACCGCGGGATCGAGGGCATGTGTCTCGATGCCAACGGCGATATCGTTGCGGTCGCCGGCTGGCGGCGCAGCGGCCCCGGGCCGCTGGTCTACGTCTTCTCGCCGCAAGGCGCCGTGATCGCGAGCCACCCTTTTCCGGCCGACCAGCCCAACAAATGCTGCTTCGGCGGGGCGGGGGGTGATACGCTGTTCGTCACCACCGCCGGCGGAGAGCTGTATTGTGCGAAGACGGAATCGTAATGCGCCGTAGGGTGGGCGAAAGCGCGCAGCGCCGTGCCCACGCCTGCTTTCTCGCCGCCGCACGATGGTGGGCACGCTTCGCTTTGCTCACCCTACTCATCGCGATCGCAGCTCACGCACAGACCTATCCCGCCCGCCCGATCCGCGTGCTCGTGGGGCCCGGGCCCGACATCGTGGCGCGGCTGTTCGCGCCGAAGATGAGCGAGGTGCTCGGGCAGCAGGTGATCGTCGAGCCGCGGCCGGGCGCCGGCGGCGTGATCGCGGCGCAATCGGTCGCCAATGCGCCCGCTGACGGCTACATGCTGCTGCAGGCCACGGCCTCCTATACGATCAACACTGCGATGGGCACTCTGCCGCTCGATCTCGCCAAGGATTTCGCCCCGGTCGAGCTCGTCAGCACGACGCCGTTCGTGCTGGTGGTCAATCCGTCCCTACCCGTCAAGAACCTCGCCGAGCTGATCGCCTATGCCAAGGCCAATCCCGGCAAGCTCAACTACGCATCCTCCGGCGTCGGCACACCGCCGCATCTCGCGGGCGAGCTGTTCAAATCGACGGCGGCCGTCGACATCGTGCATGTGCCGTTCCGCGAGGCAAACTCGGCGCTCAACTCGGTCGTCTCCGGCGCGACCCAGATGATGTTCTCGATCGCCTCGGTCGCGCAGGCACAGATCGCCGGCGGCACCGTGCGCGGCATCGCCGTCACGTCGGCAAAGCCGTCGCCGCTGGTGCCCGGCCTGCCGTCGGTCGCCGAGGCCGGGCTGCGCGGCTTTGTCGTGATCGGCTGGAACGGGTTCGTGGCGCCGAACGGCACGCCGGCATCAGTCGTCCAGCGACTCAACGTCGCGCTCGCGGCCGGCCTCGACGATGCGATCCTGCGTCAGCGGCTCAACGCGGCGGGCTACGAGCTTGCCGCGAAGAACACGCCGCAGGAATTTTCCGCTTTCATCGCGGCTGATACGGCCAAATGGGCCGATCTCGTCGCCAGGACGCACATGAAGTCGAACTGACCCGCCCGCCACATCAATTCACGAACTGCGGCAGTCTCCTGCGCAGGATCTCGTCCGCCTCCTGGACGATGCGCGTGACGATGTCGGCCGCCGGCACGATATCGTGAATGAGGCCGGCGTCCTGGCCCATCGACAGTGGCCCTTCGTCGACCTCGCCATTCTTCCGCGCCGCCTGCAGCCGGGCATAGGCCTCGGCGCGGTTCTGCCGCAGATACCATTCGCGCCCCGCCCAGCGCTCGATGAACTTGTTGCGCCGCGAGCGCGTCATCGCACCCGGCCACACGAGGCCGGCGGCGAGGTCGGGGATTTCGGAAAGCTGCGTGTCGTGCCCATCGCTGTCGACGATGGATTGCTTGAAGTTCGGATGCAGCGGGGATTCGTCGGTGGCGAGAAAGCGCGTGCCGAGCAGGATGCCCTGGGCGCCGAGCGCGAGTGCCGCGACGAGGCCGCGGCCGTCGGCGAAGCCGCCCGCCGCCAGCACCGGCCGGTCGCCGACCGCATCGACCACCATCGGGATCAGCGGCATGCTCGCCATATAGCCGACATGGCCGCCGCCCTCGGTGCCCTGGGCGATGATCACGTCGGCGCCGGCCTTGGCGGCGCGCACGGCTTCCGGCACCGCGCCCGCCATGTAGGTGACCTTGCAGCCGGCGTCATGGGCACGGCCGAAATAGGGGGCGAGGTCCTGGTCGGGCCGCGCCCAGGCGAACTGCATCACGGCCGGCCGCAGCGACAGCGCCATCGCAAAGCTGTCCTCGCGGGTGTCGAACAGCAGGAAATTGAGGCCGAAGGGGCGATTGGTCTGCGCCCGGATGGCGTCGGTGCGCTCGCGGATTTGCTCCGGGGTCTGGTAGTGACAGCCGAGCGCACCGAGCCCGCCCGCGCGCGACACCGCCGCGACCAGCTCCGGATTGGTGGCCGAGCCCATGCCACCCAATGCGACCGGATGATCGATGTCGAAGAGATCGCAAATCGGCGTTCGCACCATTTCGCGTTTCCTTCCAGCCTTTGGTCGTTGATGCGCCGGGGCCACGGGGCGTGCCGCGACGATGGATCGATTGGATGACATCCGAGCCTCCCAGGTTCCCAGAGGCCAGGACATCGGCGTGGGTTGGTATAGTCCAGCGACCCCACCGCCGTCGCCGGCCGATCCTTGAATCGGTCGCGACCGATCGCCACTAAGGAGGGGCTGGCGCCCAACATCCCAATATGGAGGCCGCGATGTCCGGTACCCGACAAGAGACCGACAGCCTGGGCGTGGTCGAGGTCCCGGCCGACAAGCTCTGGGGTGCGCAGACCCAGCGCTCGCTCGAGCATTTCAGCATCGGGCGCGAGCGCATGCCGCCCGAGATGATCACCGCCTATGCGATCCTGAAGAAGGGCTGCGCGATCGCCAACCGCGCGGTGGCCGGCCTCGACGCCGAGCGCTGCCGGCTGATCGTCCAGGCATGTGACGAGATTCTCGCCGGCAAGCACGACGACATGTTTCCGCTGCACGTGTGGATGACTGGCAGCGGCACCCAGTTCAACATGAACGTCAACGAGGTGATCTCCAACCGCTGCTGCGAGCTCGCCGGCACCCCGCTCGGCAGCCGCAAGCCGGTGCATCCCAACGACCACGTCAACATGAGCCAATCGTCGAACGACAATTTCCCGGCCGCCATGTACATCGCGGCCGCGCTCGGCGTGCGCCAGCGGCTCGTGCCGGCGGTGACGGCGCTGCGCGACGCGATCGCGGCCAAGGCCCTCGAATGGAAGGACATCATCAAGATCGGCCGCACCCATATGCAGGATGCAACGCCGCTCACTCTCGGCCAGGAGTGGTCCGGCTACGTCGGCATGATCACCGACGATCTCGCGCGGCTCGAGGGCGCGCTCGCGGGCGTCTATCGGCTCGCGCTCGGCGGCACGGCCGTCGGCACCGGCATCAATGCGGCGCCGGGATTCGCCCAGGCGGCCGCCGCCGAGATCGCGCGCCTCACGGGTGCACCGTTCGTCACGGCGCCGAACAAGTTTGCGGTGCAGGGCGCGCATGATGGGTTGGTGCAGCTCTCCGGCACGCTGCGCACGCTCGCGGTGTCGCTCTACAAGATCGCCAACGACATCCGCCTGATGGCGTGCGGCCCGCGCGCCGGCTTCGCCGAGCTCAATATTCCGGAAAACGAGCCCGGCTCCTCGATCATGCCCGGCAAGGTCAACCCGACCCAGTGCGAGGCGCTCACCATGATCGCCGTGCAGGTGATGGCGAACGACGTGGCGGTCGGCCTCGGCGGCGCCGGCGGCTATCTGGAGATGAACGTCTACAAGCCGCTGATGATCTACAACATCATGCAGTCGATCACGCTGATGGCGGACGGCAGCGTCAACTTCCGCAAGTTCCTGGTCGAAGGCACGACGCCGAACTTGAAGAAGATCGCCGCGGACGTGGAGCGCTCGCTGATGCTGGTGACGGCGCTCTCCCCGGTCATCGGCTACGAGAAGGCGGCCCAGATCGCCCACTATGCGTCGCACCACGATCTCACCTTGAAGGAGGCGGCGCTCAAGCTCGGCTTCGTGACGGCGACGGATTTCGACCGCATCGTCGATCCGCGCAGGATGGTGGGGCATTGATCCTATCGTCATTGCGAGCCCCCGAGTCTCGCCTCCGGCGAGCCCAAGGATGAACTCAGCGAAGCAATTTCGGTCCGCGGGCTCATGCGTACGCGGATCGGGGTTGCTTCGGCGCGCGACGCGCGCCACGCAGCGACGCGGAGCAACCTTGAATCGACCTCGCCACGGCGCCACAATGCGGCGGCAAGCGCTGCGCGAGGCCCCGAGTCAACCGATGGCGGTCGCCGAAAAGCTGAAGGTCCTCGAAGCTGAGGCCCCCGCAGTGGCCGCCCCGGCGGGCATTGCGGCGATGCGGTCCTATTTCGCGCTGCTCTCGCTCCTTGCCCTCGTGGCATTCGTGCTCGGTGTGGAAAATCGCTTCACGGCGACGGGCCTGTTCGTGCTGCCGCCGCCGGTCGACTTCCTGCCGCCGCTGACCGGCGAAGCGTGGTCGCGGGCCTTTGCGGTCCACCAGCAGGATCCGGCGTTCGCGGCCTGCGGCGGCACCGAGACGCTGGCGCAGTTCAAGCTGCTTTATTGGTGGGAGTGGGCGCGGCGCGCGAGCGTGCTGGCGCTCACGCTCGCCGTGGCGGCCGGGCTCTACGGCGCGGGCATATCGCAGCGCTTCCGTGCCGCGCTCCCGCGCCTCGCCGGCCTTGCGGCGCTCGCGGCTGCCTGGTGGCCGGCGAGGCTTGCGGTCGAGCTTGCGACCGAGATCAATCCGAACCTCTCGAGCTTCAACGTCGGGCAATATCGGCATGCGGTCGATCTCGCCTTCGCGAGCATTGCGATCGCGGTTGTCGTTGCCTCGGCCCTCGTGCCGCCGCGCCCCGCGCTCGCGGCGGCATCGCGGCCGAACGACCGCGCGGAGTGGTTTTGGATCGCCGCGATCGTGCTCGACATCTGCTTCGGTGCGTTGTTTGCGAGCTGCAACGCCGCCGCCTCATGGCCGAGCTGGCCCGGCTACGACCACCAGGTCCTGCCGCCGCTGTCGCAGCTCACGTCGTACGCGCCGTGGTGGCTCAATCTGACCTTCAATCCCTACGGCATTCAGCTCGCGCACCGCGCCGTTTCGACAGCACTGTGGATCACGGCCGCTTGGCAGCTTGGTGCCGTGTTGCTGCGCCGCCGCCGGGCGTCGCGTGCGCTGGCGCGCTTCGCGCTGATCAGCGCGCAGGCGGCGAGCGGAGTTGCGACGCTGTTGCTCGGCATTCCGGCGCCGCTCTCGATCGTGCATCAGGTGGGGGGCATCATCCTGCTCGCCGCCTCGCTCGCATTCCTGCTGATCGGGCGAGCGAAACCCGTGGCGCGGAAGCGGCGGATCGTCAGCGCGCGGCCGGAAGCTGTTGCGATCGCAACCAGTCCCTAGTTTCCTGTCTCACCACAGGGGTGCAGTCCAAAAAATTCAGAAACAAAATACAATGGATTTACAGTCGGAAATCGATGCCGAATACAATACAAGGCCTTGTGGGGACACGAGAAAAGCGGCCCGCGCAAGAACAATGGATATCAATGAAAAACAACGCGAACAACAATGAAAGCGATGCAGCAATACGAGGGGGCTGTCGAGGGTTCCCACGCTTGAAAAGCAGAACGTGTACGAAGCGGCCGCTCGGACGCGCGAACATCACTCTGCACTTAGTGCCATGCGCCGCCCGTTGCGGGAATGCAAGCGGAATTCGATCTATCCCAGTTATTCGGTTTGCGTCGATCGTGGCCAATCAGGCGGCCTGGACGCGGTCGGCGCAGGCGACGGCTCACCAGGCCTTGCGGACGGTGGCGTTGCCCGAAATGCTGTGCCAGCTCCTGCCTTCCTCGCCGTCGAGCTGACTGACCAGCGTCCAACCGCGCCCGAGATCCATGCGGGCGCCGATCGAGGTGAGCGCCGTGTCGCGCGCCGGCGAGGCGCCATTGACGATGAACGAGGCGCCCGGCAGCGACTGGAAGGTCGCGGTCGCGGCGCGGTCGGTGTTGAAATCGTGCGCCCAGGCGACGCGGCTGAACAGCGTGACGGGAGAGACGCCGGTGAGCCGATAGTCGAACCACGAGCCGATCTCGGTACGAGTGTCGGTCACCGATTTGCTTGCGAAGGAGAGCAGGAAGTTGGTGTTGCCCGTCGTCGTCTCCGAATAGCCCGGCAGGTGGAAGACCTGGCTCTGCAACGCCGCGTACGGCGTGATGCCAAACGCCCGCAGGTCGAACCGGCGGCCGCCCTCGGCGCGCGCGCCGAAGCTCGCGGCCTCGAAGCTCGCCGTATAGGCGCCGCCCAGGCCGCCGATCGACACGTTGCGATTGGTGTTCACGTCGTGGGTCGCAAACGCGCCCGCGAGAGCCCAATACCATTGGCCATAGGTGTGGCGTCCATACGCGCCGGCCTGGAAGTCGTTCATGTGGCCGCCGCCCATGCCCTGGCCGAGGCCCCAGCTGCCGGTGCCGCCCGCAAGCCCGAAGCCGAGCACCGTGTTGGCGTCGACGTGATAGTCGAGGCCGGCCGAGAAGCCGCCCACATGAGTCTGCGCGTTGGTGCTGCCGGTGAAGACGTTGCCGCTTGCCGACGCGTAGCCGCCATAGGCGCCGCCCCAGGCGGTCCAGCGCCTGTCGACGCTCATACGCGTCGCCGACGCGTAGGCGTTGTCGATCGCGTGCCGGGCCGCGACCTTCGTTCGCTTGCTGTCGTCGTCCGTGTAGCCGAGCGCGCCGCCACCCGGGTTCATGCCGATATTGTCGGAGCGCCCCTGATTGTAGGGATTGAGGATCATCCCGAGGAACGCGTTCATCGAGTTGAAGGCGGTGTTCTGCGCGCCGGTGCTGTTCTCGCCCGAGAGCAGCGACATGTCGGCGTTGAGCTGGGCATCGGTGAGGCCGAACAGGCCCGAGATCAGGTTGGTGTCGCCGCCGTTGTTCATGAAGGCGTTGAGCGAATTCGCGACGTTGTTCTGGTTGACGTTGCCGCCATTGAGCTGGAACGCGAAGATGAAGTCGAAGTTGATGATCGACCTGAGCTCGTCGAGGGTCAGGCCGACGAAGAATGGCGAGTTCACCGGCAGTGGATTGCCGTTGTTGGTGATGAGGTTGGCCATCTGGCCGCCGAGCGTGATGTCGGGCTGCATCGAGGCGGTGGGATTGCCGGGGACGGCGTTGGCGTTGAAGTTGAGGTCGGCGGTGAGCACGTTGAACAGCACGATGCGGATGGTCTGCCCGGGCGCCACTGCGATGGGATAAAGGTATTGCGGCCTGTCGCTCCCGTTCGCGAACTGCGCCTGGACCTGCGTCGTCGTGTACTTATTGTTGCCAAGCACGACGGTAAGGACGGGGTCGGCACCACCATTGTTGTTCTGGATCGACGTGAGCCACAGGTTGCCGGTGCCCGCCACCGGGACGCCCTTGTTGGACGCGACATAGAGAGTGGCGTTGTCGGAGCCGAGGTTGTTGAAGAAGCCGAACTGGCCGCTGATGGTCGAGCCGGTGGTGTTGGTGATGGTCTCGACGAAGCGCGCCGCATTGGGCACGCCCGCATTTTGGAACGGCAGCGTGAGGGCGGTCGGCAAGCCACTCGGCCCCATCGTCACCTCGGTATCGCGCGTTACTGTCAGGCCGCCGAAATTGTTTTGCCCCACGAGCCCGACGCCGCCGAAGCCGTCGTAGGCATCGTTGGTCCGCATGCCGGTGACGACGCCACCCCGCGTACCGATATTGTGCTTGTTCGAAGCTGAGCTGATCGCGCCGTTGCCCGAGCTGGTGGTCGAGAAGGTGATGGCCGGATGGGTATTGTGAGGGTGGCTGAGATGGCCAGGCGTGCCGCTTTGCGCAGGCCCGACATAGCTGTCGCAGCAGCCGGTGCCACTGACACCAGCCGGCGTGTGGCCGGTCTTGTCGTAGAACCCGCCGCCGTTGACGAAGAAATTGATGCGCTGCTGCTCGGCACGCGAGGGCACGAGCCCCGCCGCCAGCACCATCGTCGACGCACAGCCCAGCAGCACGGCGCGCCGCACGATTGTGTTTCTCGATCGATACACGTAAGCCCCAGTGCCTGCCCGATAATTTCGGGTTCCCGGGGCATTTAATTCGCGGCAGAATGCAATGTCGAGCTAGCGAACCCCAGAAAGTAGCGAAACCCATTCAGGGAGGCTTCCGCTGTTGCAATCGCGCATCACCTCGCCGGGCCGACGGATGCAAAAGGCGCCATTGGCGCCGGATGTTCTCGAAGAATTCCTCAAGAAGGGCACGGAGCTGCACAGCGCCGGCCGCTTCGATGAGGCCGCGCGATTCTATCAACATGTCAGGGATTGCAACCCGGAGGCGGTGGCGGCGCCATATTTTCACGCTCTGATGGACGTCGAGGTCGGCTACCTCGACCAAGCCCTCGAACGACTGCGCTATGTGATCCGGCGTGATCCCAAAGCGTTCGAGGCGCAATACAGCCTCGCCTACGTGTTCGAGCAACTCGGCCAGTGGCAGCAGGCGGCCGACGGCTATCGCCGCGCATTGGCGATCCGTCCGGGCAGTACAGCGTCGCGCGCCCAGCTCGCGGGTGCGCTGGAGGTGCTCGGTCGCCTCGACGAGGCGATCACGGAGTTTCGCAAGCTGACCGGGGACCCGCGCACGCGGCCACGCGCGCTGTTGCACATCGCGAGCATCAAGCCGGCCGACATCAGCGCCTCCGAGCAGGACGAGATCGCCGCACACGCGGCCGATCCGGAGGCGAATTTCGGCGTGCGTGTCGGCGCCAATTTTGCGCTCGGCGACCTCTACGAGCGGCAAAAGCGCTACGACGAAGCCTTCGCGGCCTTCGCGACAGCGAACCGCATGCGGCGCGAGAAGCTGACCGAGCCGATCGATGAGGACCCGAAGCCGGTCATCGAGCCGCCCGCCGCGCGCGTGCGCGCCGAGAATCCGGACAAGATCGCCGAGCGCCACGCGAACGTGGTCGCGCGCAACGCGGCACTGTTCACGCCCGAGCTGTTCGAGATGCACCGAGGCAAAGGCCATGACAGCCGCGCGCCGATCTTCATCCTCGGCATGCCGCGCTCGGGCTCGACCTTGATCGAGCAGATTCTCGCGAGCCACCCCAAGGTCGAAGGCCTGGGCGAATGCGCCGCGCTGTACAACGCGGTGCAGGGCCGGTTTCCGTATCAACCCAATCCGCCGGATGCCGCCGACGACCGGGAGCATTTCCGCCGCATGGCGGATGACTACCTCGCGCGCCTGCGTGGGCTCGGTTGGCGCAAGGCGCCGCGCATCATCGACAAGATGCTCGGCAACTACATGCACATCGGTATGATCGCGCTGATGTTTCCGCACGCGATCATCCTCAACAGCGTGCGCGATCCGGTCGACACCTGTTTTGCGTGCTTTCGCAAGCTGTTTCGCACCGGCAACGAGCTGACCTACGATCTCGCCGACGTCGGCGCGCTCTATGTCCGCTACCGCCGCATGATGGCGCACTGGGACGCGGTGCTGCCCGGGCGCGTGATCACGGTGAGCCACGAGGAGCTGGTTGCCGACCCGGAGCGAAAGATTCGCTGGCTGGTCGAGGAGGCGTGCGGACTCAAATGGGACGAGGCCTGCTTGAAATTTCACGAAACCAAGCGGCCGGTGCGCACCGCGAGCGTCGCCCAGGTGCGCCAGCCGATCTTTTCCAGCTCGATCGCGCGCTGGCGTCGCTACGAGCGCCACCTCGGCCCCCTGTTTGCAGCGCTCGGACCTTATGCGCCGCCGGAGCATCGCAAGGTCGCGGATGGGCCGCCGGGTAACGATATGTGATGCGGTGGCACGGCGTCACACGCGTCTCAGCAGCGGTTCCATCGCCGATGTCAAGTCTGGAACATTGGTAATATCGCGGCTCGGGCCGGCGGCACGACGATCATTGCAATAAATCCCATGAGCCCTGCGGAGCGCTCACGCTATCAGCTGGGCGTCGACATCGGCGCGTGGTCAACGAAGGAAAACAAGGAAACACCCATGACAGGTCAGTTGAAGCTCGCGCTGGTGGTCGCGGCTGCGGTCTTCTGCCTTCTCGGCACGACGATGCAGAGCCAGGCCTTGAATTGCCAGCGCGGCAGCTTCACCACGTCGCGCTGTTTCCGATCGCTCGAGCAGCAGATCGGCCAGGCGCAGGGAATTGAGGATTGCGTGAAGGAAATGGAAGCCGAATACAGCGGCCGGAACGGATCGGCCGGCGCGGGCCGCAACTTCAACGCCGATGAGCAGCGGTGCCGCAATCTGATTGCCAGTTTGAGCCGAGGCGTCCAGCTCGACCAAGGCGGCGCGGACAATGCCGACGCGAACAGCGCCATGCAGGCGGTCAAAAGCTGGGCCAGCCACTAGGCCGCGGGCGAGGGGGCATCCCGATTCGATCGGATCGGACGCGCGGCCCGGTCGTGCCGACCTCGTCACGCCGGCCGCGGCACCTGCGCGGCATACCAGTCGTGGATCTGTTGGCCGGTCCAGTGCACCACGTCGTGCCGATTGATGTAGGCGTAGAGCTCCTCGAAATACTTGATCCGGTGCGCCGCGCCGGTGACGTAGGGGTGCACGCCGATCGCCAGGATGCGGGTCGACTCGGCTGACTCGGCGTAGAGCCGGTCGAACGCGTCGCGCGTGCGGGTGAGCAGCACGTCGGACTCGTGGTGGTGCGAGACCATCAGCGTGATGTCGTTGATCTCGGCGCTGTACGGCACCGAGAGCACCGGGCCGTGCGCGGTCTTGACCCAGAACGGCTGGTCGTCGAGCACCCAGTCGCCGAACCAGGTGAAGCCGCATTCGGTGACGTAGTCGAGCGTCTCGTAGGTCTGCCCGCGGCCCGGGCCGAGCCAGCCGGTGGGCTTCTTGCCGGTGAACGCCTCGATGATCTCGATCGATTGACGCATCACGGCGCGCTGATCGGCGATCTGCTGGATGGGCATCTGCACGTAGGAATGCGCCATGAACTCCCAGCCGGCGTCGCGCGCCGCGGCCGCGACCTCCGGATAGGTCTCGCAAACTTTGGCATTGAGCGACATGGTGGGCGTGACGCCGGCGGCCTCGAGCGCGCGCATCAGGCGCCAGATGCCGACCCGCATGCCGTATTCGTACCAGGTCCAGTTGGGGAAATCGGGAATCGCGAACTGGCCCTGCGGCGGCTGCGACAGCGCGCGGGCCATCGGCCGGGTGATCTCCCATTCCTCGATATTCACCACCGACCACACGATCATGCGCCCCTTGGGCAGCCGCAGAGGCGGACGGGTGAAAGGGGAGGAGTAGGCGAAACGGTCGCGCGGGTAGGTGGGCATGGGGGCTGAAGATTCCTCATCCGTCGTGCCCGGCGAATGCCGGGCATCCAGGTCTTCCGAGGGAGGCATAAAAGCAAGACGTGGATGGCCGGGACAAGCCCAGCCATGACGTTAAAGCTCACGGCCGCAGCACGATCTTCGCCGCCGCGACCGCACCGGCGTCGATGTCGCGGAACGCCTGCGGGCCGGCGGCGAGCGGGCGCTCCTCGAACCAGTCGAGGCTGCCGAGGCGGCCGGCCGCGATGGCGTGCAGGGTGTCGCGGAATTCGAGCGGCGTGTAGCAGTAGGTGCCGGTGAAGACGACTTCCTGCAGCGTGACCTTGCGCACGTCGAGGCCGTCCGAGCCCGGCAGCAGGCCGACATGGACGATCACGCCGCCCGGCCTGATCAGCCGGCTCGCGGCGGCGCGCGTCGGCACGGCGCCGACCGCGTCGATGACGAGATCGATCGAGGATTCGGCCGGCTCGGCCGCACTTCCGGGCGCATAGCAGCGGAAATCGCCGGCGCGCTCGGCGGTCTTGCGCCGCGCCTCGTTGGTCTCGCCGATATGGATCTCGCGCGCGCCCTGCATGGCGAGCACCAGCGCGCAGCCGAGCCCGATCGCGCCGGCGCCGAGCACGACGCAGCGGGCGGCCGAGACCGGGACGGCAAGGTGGCGGGCGCCGTGGTTGACGGCGTGCAGGCAGACGGCGAGCGGCTCGGTCAGCGCTGCCTTGGTGAATGCGAGCCCGTCCGGCATCGCGACGGCTTGGCGCTCCGGGATGCGCACCAGCTCGGCGAAGGCGCCGGGGCGCGGCGGCATGGAGATGAGTTGGCGGGTCGGGCAGAGATGCACGCGACCGTCCAGGCAGAAGTCGCAGGTGCCGCAGGTGGTGAGCGGATTGACGGCGACGCGCGCACCGGCATTCGGACCGGTGGTGATGATGCCGGCCGCCTCGTGGCCGAGCACCAGCGGCGGCGGGCGGCGCGAATCCTGGCCGTGATAGGCGTGCATGTCGGAGCCGCAGATGCCGACCGCATCGACCCGCACCACCACCTCGTCATTGCCGGGCGTCGGCTCGGGCTGGTCGCGCCATTCCACCGTATGCGGGCCGGTGTAGAGGAGAGCTTTCATGGTGCCTCCTATTTGGCCGTGAAGCCGCCATCGACGAACAGGGTTTGCCCCGTGATATAGCCCGACGCGTCGGAGGCGAGAAAGACCACGGCGCCATGGAGGTCCTCCAAGCGGCCGTTGCGGCCGATCGCGGTCTGCGCCGCGAGCGCGGCGCTGCGCGCCGGGTCGTCGAAGACGGGCGCTGTGAGGTCGGTCGGGAAGAAGCCCGGCGCGATCGCGTTGCAGGTGATGCCGTGGCGCGACCATTGCTCGGCGATCGCGCGGGTGAGCTGCACGACGCCGCCCTTGGCGGCGCCATAGGGCGCGGAGTTCGCGAAGGCGCGCGCGGACTGCAGAGAAGCGATGTTGACGATGCGGCCCCAGCCGCGCGCCGCCATGGCGGGCGCGAGCAGCTGGGTCAGCCGGAACGGCGCCCGCAGATGGATCGCGAGATGGCGGTCGAACTCCTCGGTCGTGACCTCCTCGAAGGGACGGCGCAGGTTGATGCCGGCGGCGTTGACCAAGATGTCGACCTGCGGCGCGACCGCACGGGCGGCGTCCGCGGCCCGATCGGGGCCGTAGGGCGTCGCGAGATCGGCCGCGACCGTCTGCGCCGCGATGCCCGCGGCGCACAGTGTACGCGCGGCCTCGGCGAGTTGCGCCTCGCGCCGCGCCACCAGGACGACGCGCGCGCCCGCAAGGCCGAGGGCGCGCGCAAGCGCCAGCCCGATGCCGGCATTGCCGCCGGTGACGAGCGCGGTGCGGCCTTTGAGCTCGAACAGATGCGCAAGCTGCGACATCAGGCGTCGACCGGATCGCCGAGGTCGAAATTGTGCCCTGGAAAATACTTCTGCATGCGGCTCTCGGCGGTGCGGGCATGCGCCTCCATGCCCTCGAGCCGCGAGATGCGGGCGGTCGCGGGCGCGATCGCCTTGCAGCCCTCGCGGGTCGCGCGCTGCCAGGTGAGGGGTTTGAGGAACTTGTGCACCGACAGCCCGGCCGAATAGCGCGCCGCGAGCTTGGTCGGCAGGATGTGGTTCGGCCCCGACGTCTTGTCGCCGAACGCGACCGTCGTCTCCTCGCCGAGGAAGAGCGAGCCGTAGTTGGTGAGGCGCCCGAGCCACCAGTCGAGGTCGCGCGCGTGCACCTCGAGGTGCTCGCAGGCATAGCGGTCGGATACCTGCACGAGCTCGTCGCGCGAATCGCACAGCACGACCTCGCCATAGTCGCGCCAGGCGGCGCCGGCGGCCTCGCGCGCGGTCGGCGGCAGCGCCGCGACGAGCGACGGCACGCGGCGCAGCACGGCCTCGGCGAGCGCGCGCGAGGTGGTGAACAGCCAGGCCGGGCTCTCGTGGCCATGCTCGGCCTGGCCGACGAGGTCGGCCGCGACGATCTCGGCGTCGGCGGTGTCGTCGGCGATGATCGCGACCTCGGAGGGGCCGGCGAACACGTCGATGCCGACCGTGCCGAACAGCATGCGCTTGGCTTCTGCCACGAACTTGTTGCCCGGCCCGACGATCACGTCGGCGGGCTCGTTGCCGAACAGGCCGAACGCCATCGCGGCGATCGCCTGTACGCCGCCGAGAGTCATGATCCTGTCGGCCCCGGCGACCTTCATGGCGTAGAGCACGTAGGGATGGATGCCCTCGGCTCGGTAGGGCGTCGAGCAGGCAACCACCGTCTTCACGCCGGCGGCCTTGGCGGTGGCGATCGACATGTAGGCCGACGCGACATGCGCGTAGCGCCCGGTCGGCACGTAGCAGCCGGCGACGTTGACGGGCACCAGCCGCTGCCCAGCCGTGAGGCCCGGCAACATCTCGACGGAGAAATCCGAAATGCTGTTGCGCTGGGCCAGCGCGAAGCGGCGCACCTGATCGGCGGCGAACTCGATGTCGCGCCGCACGGATTCGGGGACCTCAGCGGCGCGCCGCTCGATCTCCTCGGGCTCGAGCACGATCGACCCGCTCCAGCGATCGAGCTTCTGCGCATAGTCGCGCACCGCTTGCTCGCCATGTCGCTCGATTGCCGCCAGCATGTCGCTGACGACCGCGCGGGCATTCTCCGCCTCGGTCTCCGCCGTCTTGGCTGCGCGCTTGAGGTATTCAATGGGCATTCTTTCGACCCTGCAAAATACTCCGCCTCATGGTGAGTTGCTCACCGGCGTGGCCGACCCCTACGCCTCGAACCACGGTCCGCGGGCACCAGCGGCACCACCCCGGCCGCCTCGTCCTTCGAGACGCCTCGCGCGCAGACGCGCGAGGCTCCTCAGGATGAGGCGGGGCTGGTGCCGGTGCTCGGTGCGGAAGACCGCTCACTTCTTGTCGAATTCCGTCGCGAACGCCTTCAGCTTCGGATCGGCCGCGACCATCTTCATGTAGTCGTCGGTGACGAAGCTCTTCACGTCGGGAGCCTTCGGGAAAGTGCCGACCTCGGCCATGAACTTGCCGATGTCGGCGAGCCAGCCGTCGACCCGGGATGGGCCCTTGCTGCGGTCCATGATCGCGAGCTGCTGGTCGAGCAGGAAGACCGGGCGTTGGGCGAATTCCTCGTCCATCGCATGGTCGGAGATTTCGACGCCGCCCTGGGCATAGAAGTTCTTCATCATCGCGCGCGCTTCCTTCGGATTCTTCAGCGCCCAGCCCCAGCCGCGCAGGTAGACCGCGAGATAGGCCGCGACCTCCTTGGCGTGCTCCTTGGCGTAATCGGCGCGCACGACCAGCGCGCCCGGCACGATCGCGCCGGCGTCGGCGCCGGTGCACAGCGTCTTGGCGCCCGCCTTCTCCTCGAGCGTGTAGTTGTTGGGCGCCCATACGCCGACCACGTCGCCGTTGTTGGAGCTGATCGCCGTGATGATCTGCGCCTGACCGAGGTTGACGAACTGCACGTCGCTCGCCGCAACGCCGAATTTCTTCAGGCAGTTGCGCACCGAGTAGTCGCCGGTCGAGTTGCTGGTGAGCAGGATGCGCTGGCCCTTGAGCTTCTTCGGATCGGCCTTGAACGCGTCGAATTTCGCCTTGCTCACCATCATGACGTTCGCCTGCGACTCGTCATTCGTGATGCCGATGGTGAGGATGCCGTAACGCGCCGCGCCGAGCACGGCCGGCACCGAGCCGGTGCCGCCGACGTCCCACGATTTCGCCTGCGAGGCCGCCATCTGCGGCACGCCGGCCGGAAACACCGAGAAGTTCGGGTCGAGACCCACGTCCTTCCACCAACCTTTCTCCGTCGCGATGTAGTAGGGCAGCGCCCAGTAGAGGGCGGGCTGGTAGCTCACGCCGATCTTGGTCTGCGTCTGCGCGCCGACCGGCAACGCAAGCATGACCGCTACCGCGAGCGCGGCACTCAATCGTTTCCACATGGCTTTCCTCCGTTGATCTCGGGCTTTGCGCCCTTTGGGTCATTCATGTGCGCTCTTCTCCTCGCGCAGGGAGCGCCAGATATGCGTGCGCCAGTGGATGAAGGACTCGTGGTCCATCACGTCCTCGATGCGCTCGATCCGGTCCCATTTCTCGGCGACCCGCACGGCGCGCACGTCGATCACTTCCTTGATGCGGCCGGGGCGGCGCGACATGACCACCACGCGGTCAGCGAGGTAGACGGCCTCCTCGACCGAATGGGTGATGAACAGCACGGTGCGCGGGTTGATGCGGGCGAGCCGCACCAGCTCCTCCTGCATGGCGACGCGGGTCTGCGCGTCGAGGGCGCCGAACGGCTCGTCCATCAGCAGCACGTCGGGGTCGAGCACGTAGGCGCGGGCGATGGCGACGCGCTGCTGCATGCCGCCGGAGAGCTGATGCGGGAAGGCGGTCTCGTAGCCTTGCAGGTTCATGATTGCGATCGCCTTGGCGATGCGGCTCTCACGCTCCTCGCGCGCGACACCCTTGTTGCGCAGGCCCAGCGCGATATTGTCGTGCACGGTCTTCCAGGGAAACAGCGCGAACTGCTGGAAGACGACGGCGCGATCGGGGCCGGGCCCGGTGACGCGGCGGCCGTCGACGCTGACGCTGCCGCTGGTCGGAAACTCGAAGCCCGCGACCATGCGCAGGCACGTGGTCTTGCCGCAGCCGGACGGGCCGACGATCGCGACGAACTCCTCGTCGGCGATGACGAGGTCGATGCGTTCGACCGCGACGATGCCCGTTCCGTTGCGGGCGAACGTCTTCTGCACGGCATCGAACGTGATCGCAGCCATTGCGGGCGCCTCACGCCAGTCCGCGACGTCGCACGGCGGCTTCGAGCGCGCGCAGCGCGACGTCGATCGCAAGGCCGACGAGGCCGATCGCGATCATCGCGCTCATCACGGTCGGGGTCGAGGCATCGAGCTGCGCCTGCACCATCATGAAGCCGACACCGGTGGAGGCGACGATCAGCTCGGCGCCGATCAGCGACTGCCAGCCGAGGCCCGCGGAGACGCGCAAGCCCGCGACGATCGAGGCCGTGGAGGCGGGCAGCAGGACCTCGACGATGATGCGCAGGTTGCCGGTGCCGAGCATCTGGGCGGCCTCGATCAGCGGCCGGGGCACGAAGCGGGCGCCGCGATACGCGTTGATCAGGCAGGGCGGAAACGCGCCCGCGAAGATGATCAGGATCGGCCCGCCGATGCCGGTGCCGAACCACAGCGCCGCGAACGGCACCCAGGCGATCGGCGCGATGAAGCGCAGCCCATCGAAAATCGGCGAGACGATCTCGTCGAGCACGCGGAACCAGCCCATCAGCAGACCGAGCGGGATGCCGATGGCGGCGCCGAGCAGGAAGCCGTAGGCGAAACGCAGCGCGCTCGAGGCGAGGTGCTCCTGCAGCGTCGCGCCGGCGAATGGGGTGCCGAGCAGCTCGATGAAGCGGCCCGCGACCTCGTAGGGGGCGGGCAGGAACTGATGCGGCACGAGGCCGGAGAGCGACAGGAAGCTCCAGATACCAAAAAATAAGAGCACGCCGGCGACGCCGAGCAGGGCGGTTTCGGTGCGCGAAAGCGTTTGCAGGCGCAGCGCGTTCACGGCCGCGCCTCGGCGAGCTGAATCCACGAGAGCGACCGCGTCTCGATTCCCGCGAGCACGCGCGTGGTCGCCCAGCCGAAGATGGCGACGCAGGCCATGCCGACGAAGATCATGCCGGGATAGAGATCGGTCTGCGCCACGTTGAGGATCTTGCCGAGGCCGTAAATTGCCCCGACGAGCTCGGCGGCGACCAGCGTGGTCCAGCTCGCCTGCAGCGACAGGCGCAAGCCGGTGAAGATCATCGGCCCGGCGGCGGGGATCAGGATCTCGCGCACGAAGCGGCCGCGCGGAGTGCCGAGCATGCGCGCGGCCTCGATCACGGCGGGCTCGATGCTGCGCACGCCGGTGAAGCTGTTGATCACGCTGGGCACGAACGCTGCAAACCAGATCACCATGATCTTCGCCGCGTCGCCGAGACCGAGCCACAGGATCGCGAGCGGGATCCAGGCGAGCGGCGGGATCGGGCGGATGAGCAGAAACACCGGATTGATCAGCGCCTCGGCGCGCGCGCTCCAGCCCATCAGCAGGCCGAGCGGCACGCCGGTGCCGGCGGCGACGAGAAAGCCGAGCACCACCAGGTTCACGCTGTGCAGAATGTGCTGGTAGAGGAGGCCGTTGGCATAACCCGTGAGCGTCACCTGCTGCAGTGCGAGCCACACGTCGAGCGGGGAGGGGAAGCGGCCGGGCGAAATCCATTCCAGCGGCATCGTCGCGAGATACCAGACGAGCGCGAGCGCCGCGATGGTCGCAAGGCCGATGGCTGAACGCCGGCTCATTCGCTGGATCTCGGGATCCTTGGAAACGTTTGCAGCGACCCTTTCATCTTTCGCTTGGGCCGTCAACGGACGGTGCGCCGCACGCGCAACGGCTCAAACGGGCACAAAGCGACGCAAACCTGCGCAAAGGCTATTGCAAATCTTTGCAACTTGCCGACAATGCAAATGTGAGCACCGAGCGACCTCGACTGGAGGATGTGGCGCGGCGGGCGGGCGTATCGATCGCCACCGTCTCGCGGGCGCTGTCGCGTCCCGGCATGGTCAACGCCAAGACGCGTGGCCTCGTGCAGGAGAGCGCAGCGGCGCTCGGCTACATCCCGATCGGCCCGGCGCGCGCGCTCGTCTCCGGCAAGAGCCGGATCGTCGGCGCGATCGTGCCGACGCTCGATCACGCGATCTTCGCCCGCGCCATCCAGGCGATGCAGACCACGCTCGACGCAGCCGGCTACCAGCTCCTCGTCGCCGCACATGAGTATTCGCCCGCCTCCGAGATCGCCGCCATTCGCGCCATGGTGTCGCGCGGGGTCGACGGGCTGATGCTGGTCGGCGCCGATCGGCCCGATGAGGCATGGGAGCTGCTCACGGTCGCGCAGATGCCGGTGGTGCTGACCTGGTCGTTCGACGCGCGGCTTCCCTGCATCGGATTCGACAACGAGCTCGCCGGGCGCCTCGCGGCGCAGCACCTGCTCGGACTTGGTCATCGCGTGTTCGGCATGATCTCGGGTCCGCGCCGCTCCAACGATCGCGCGCGGCTGCGCATCGAGGGCGCGCGCGCCGCGCTGCGCGAGCGCGGCTGCGAGCTGCCCGAATGGCGCGTGAGCGAGCAGGCCTTCACGTTCGGCGGCGGCCGCGCCGGCCTCGCCGAGCTTCTCGCCTCCGCCGAGCCGCCGACCGCGGTGATCGGCGGCAACGATCTGCTCGCCGCGGGCGCCGTGTTCGAGGCGCAATCGCGCGGCCTGCGGGTGCCGCGCGATCTCTCGGTCGTCGGTATCGACAACCTGGAGATCTCGCTGCACGTGACGCCGCCGCTCACGACCGTGCATCTGCCGACCTCGAAGCTCGGCGAAGAGGCCGCGCAATATCTGCTGGCGCGCCTGCAGGGGCGCGACACGCCGCCCCGCACCATGCTCCCGATCGAGCTGATCGTGCGCGGCTCGACGGGGCCAGTGTAGGCGCTCAGGGGCCCGAGCAGCGCCGGAAGCGCGGCACCGGCGCGTCGTTCCCGGCAAAGCGGCCATCGCGGATCAGCGCGCTGCCGTCGGCGTCCTCGGCGCGCTCGGTGTACCAGCCGTCGCCGAATTTGACGATCACGACCTTCTTGAACACGTGGGTCGCATCGTCGAGCTCCAGGGCGATGTGCTGATGGTCGACCTGGACCGCGGCGCGCACCCCATACGTCCCATCGAGATCAGGCAACCCCATCTCGAGCGTGCGCGTCACGCCTGTGCCCGTATCGGCGAACGTGGTGTAGGGATTTCTCGGAGCCGAGGGCGCCGAGCAATCGATTGCCCAGGTTCCCAGGAGGTCGAACGCGCGCATCACGTCGGCGTCACTCGCCCACGCGGCGGAGGCGCCCAGCGTCACGAGCAGAACCGCAACTCCCGCCACCAGCCGCGACATCACGCAAGCTCCGCGATGAACTCAGCCGCGCTATTGGGCGACCGCCGGCTCGCGTGCGGCCTGCGCGACCCTCGGGTGCCGCTCGGTCCATCCGGCGGCATCGCAATAGGCCCACGCGACGCGGTAGACCGTCGCCTCGTCGAAGGCACGTCCCGCGATCTGCATGGCGAGTGGGATGCCGCTCTTGGAAAATCCGGTCGGCACCGAGACGCACGGGCCGCCCGCGACGTTGAACGGCATGCGACATTGCCGCTCGTAAGTGCGCGCGACAGCGGCGTCATCGTCGATGCGGCAGGGCAGGTCGAAGCTCGACAGCGTGATCAGCACGTCGACGTCGCGCAGCGCCGCGCGGTATTCCTCGCACAGCAGTGTGCGCAGCTGCTGCGCGCGGACATATTCGGAAGCCGGCACGAAGGCGCCGCCGAGCAGGCGGCGCAGCGTGATCGGCGCAAAATCCTGCGGGCGTTCCTGCAGGTCGCGCTCGTGGATCGCATAGGCTTCCGCATAGTGGATGACGCGGCCGCAATCCATCCATTGGGACAGCGGCGAAAGGCGAACGGGCTTGACCTCGGCGCCGAGGCGTCGCAGCTCCGCGATGGCACCCGTGATCCCGGCAACCTGCTCGGCATCGGCCGCCATGTCCTCTTCGTAGAAATGCGCGATGACGCCGATGCGCAAGCCTTTAACGCCGGCCTTGAGGTTCTCGAGGCAGTCGGCGTGCGTGCGCCGCGCGCTCGCCGGATCGGCCGGATCGTGCCCGGCGATCGCCTGGAAGAGGATCGCGTTGTCCTCGACCGTGCGGGTGATCGGGCCGACATGATCGAGTGAGAAGGCGAGCGGAAAGACGCCGACGCGGCTCACGGCCCCGTAGGTCGGCTTCATGCCGATGACCCCGCAGCAGGTAGCGGGATTGCGGACCGAGCCGCCGGTATCGGTGCCGAGCGTCGCCGGCGCCAAGCCCAACGCCGCCGCGGTGCCGCAGCCGCTCGAGGAGCCGCCCGGATGCAGATCCCGGTTCCACGGATTGCGCGCCGGCGGCCACGGGAGGTCGAGCGTCGGGCCGCCATTGGCGAACTCGTGCAGCGCGAGCTTGCCGAGCAGGACGGCGCCGGAGTCGCTCAGCCGGCGCACGACGCTCGCGTCGCTCGTCGCGCGATGGTTCATCCGCAGCTTCGAGTGGCAGGTCGTCGGCAGCCCGGTGACGTCGAAGATGTCCTTCACGGCGTACGGTATGCCGTGCATCGGACCGCGATAATTGCCGCGGGCGATCTCGGCCTCGGCAGCCTTGGCGTCGGCGCGGGCGATGTCGGCGGTGACCACGATGAAGGCGTTGTAGACGGGATCGATCGCAGCGATGCGCGCGAGCAGCGCCTCGGTGTAGTCGACCGGCGAGATTTCGCGCAAGCGGATCAGGCGGGCCGCTTCCGCGATGGTGAGGTAGTCGTACGTGCTCATGCATCGCCCTCCGGATCGGCCGAGAAGCGGCTCGCGAGCTCGGTCACCGGCGTGTGCTTGTCCGGGAAGGCGCCGATGCGCCGGCCGCGCTCGACCGCCCCGATGACGCTCGCGGGCGCGAGCGCCAACGCACGAGCAAGGCCGCGTATCTCGGCGAGCACACGCACGTTTTCCGGAATTTCGGGCTTTGCGTCGTTCGACATGACCACCCCTTGCGATGCGTACAGCCCGGCATGGTAGTTTATGTCGACGGCCGATGCCACCGGCACCGGTCGGCGCGGCGCGGATCCGAGCTGCGCCAAAGTTCGTCAGGGAGGAAACGATGCATCGCTGGATGATGGGCCTGCTCGCGCTCGCGAGCGTGCCGATGTTGACGCAACGCGCGCCGGCGCAGGACAATGCGCAGGACGTGGCGCCGATCGCCTTCGACTCGGTGCCGGATTTCCTCAAGCTGCCGGACGACGTCCATCTCGGCGAGGCCTCGGGGGTCGCCGTCAACTCCAAGGGGCATATCTTCGTGTTCTCGCGCGGCGGCTCGAGCCACGGGCCGGCGTTCGGCAACACGGCGGCGCAGCTGTTCGAGTTCGCGCCGAACGGCCGTTTCATCCGCGAGATCGGCAAGAACCTTTATGCCTGGTCGTTCGCCCACATGGTGCGGATCGACAAGGACGACAACATCTGGGCCGTCGACAAGGGCTCGGACATGATCATCAAGTTCAACCCGCAGGGCCGCGTCGTGATGGTGTTCGGCCGCAAGCCGGAGGCCTCCGACAACGACTCGCATCCCTATGAGCCGGTGCAGAAGCCGCGTCCGCAGATCGACGGCCGCTTTCGCCAGCCGACCGACGTCGCCTGGGATCTCAAGGGCGACATCTTCATCAGCGACGGCTACGTCAACTCGCGCGTCGCCAAGTACGACAAGGACGGCACCTGGGTGAAGTCGTGGGGCGAGCGCGGCAGCGCGCCCGGGCAGTTCAACACGGTGCATTCGATCGCCAACGACGCGCAGGGCACCCTCTACGTCGCCGATCGCTTCAACCGCCGCATCCAGGTGTTCGACGGCGACGGCAACCTGAAGAAGATCATCCAGATCGACGTGCCGTTCGACGAGGCCAAGGCGCACATGGTGATCGGCAACAAGCCCGACCTCACCGACTACAAGACCAAGGGCGGCACTTTCACGCCGGGCGCGCCGTGGACGATCTGCATCACGCCGCCGCCGCACCAGGTGATGTACGTCGCCGACGCCTATCCGGGCCGCGTCTACAAGCTGACCCTCGACGGCAAGGTGCTCGGCTGGCTCGGCGAGTCGGGCCGGCAGCTCAAGCAGTTCGGCTGGGTGCACCAGATCGCGTGCCCGTCCGAGAACGTGATCTTCGTCGCCGAGCTGCTGAACTGGCGGGTGCAGAAGCTGATCCTGCATCCGACGCCGGCGCAGACGGCGCCGCCGAAGTAGCACGCGTCATTGCGAGGCGCACGCAGCACGCCGGAGCAATCTCGATCCGCGGGATCCTTCGGATCGAGCTGGCTTCGCTTCGCTCGCAACCGCCATGAGGGCCGCTCACGCCTTTCCGCCGATCGGCAGGACCACGCGTTCGAAAGCCGTGTTCACCACCATCGCGGTGCCGCCGTAGTAGGCGAATGCGGCGGTGGCGAGCAGGGCATAGCCGCCGTAGGACCCGACGTCGCCCCAGAAGCCGTGACCGATCTCATTCGTGAGAAACGGGAGCCCGGACAGCGCAAAACCGACGAAGGCCCAGATCATCACCAGCGCCACGACCGTGTTCATGGCCAGCGCGCCGACGAAGAGGGATAGCGCCACATAGGCGAACACCTCGATCAATATCCCCTGCAGCAGGTCGGCGCTCGCCCCATTCGGGATCCAGCCTTTGCTCTCGCATAGGATCAACAGCCCGCGCGTCAGGTTGAATGCGCCGAACGAGCAGAATGACGTGGCGAGAAAGCTGTTGTTGCGGCGAAACAGAAACAGCCCGGCGATGAAGAGCACGGCACCGGAATAGACCAGCAGCTGCGGAAACAGCAGCGCCAGCTGTTCCAGGGGGAGAATCTTGGCCTGAAAGAGGCCGCTCATCAGGGCGCCTGTCGCGAACGCCCACATGCCGAGAGCGGCGGCATCGCCGAAGCTCGCCATTGCGCGGCCCTCGACCGCATGAACCGCATTATCCGTGAGATGGGCGAACACCGGCCCGCCCCGCGCCCACACGCCATGCAGCGGCACGATCCGCTCGTTTTCTTCTTCTGATACACGCTCGCTCATCGTCCGATGTCCGACAAAGGGGGCCTGCAGCAGCCCGACATCGGAACCAATCGCGACGGGCCCGCACGCGTTCCGCGCGCTGCGGCGTCAGGGCACGAACACGGCGCGCACGCAGCCGTCCTGCTTCTCCTTGAACATCCGGTAGCCGCGCGGCGCGTCCTCGAGCGAGAACCGATGGGTCGCGAGATAGGACGGATCGAGCTCGCCGCGAGCCGCGTGCTCGAGCAGGCGCGGCACGTATTTCTGGCCATGCTGCTGGGCGGTCCGCACGGTGAGGCCCTTGTTCATGATCACGCCGACCGGGAACTTGTCCATCATCCCGTAGACGCCGAGGATCACCAGCGTTCCGCCCTTGCGGCAGGCGAGGATCGCCTCGCGCAGCGCCTGGCCGCGATCCGTCTCCATGTAGAGCGATTGCTTCACGCGATCGTAGGCGTGCGCGATGCCGGTCCCGTGCGCTTCCATGCCGACGGCATCGATGCAGGCATCCGGGCCGCGTCCACCCGTCATCTCGCGGAGCGCCTCGGGCACGCTGTCGACCGCCGTGTAGTCGATCGTCTCGGCGCCGACCTTCTCGCGCGCCAGGGCGAGGCGCTCGGGGAACCGGTCGATCCCGATCACGCGCTCGGCGCCCATCAGGTAGGCGCTCTTCTGGGCCATCAAGCCGACGCCGCCGCAGCCCCACACCGCGACCGTGTCGCCGCGATGGATGTTGCAGAACTCGGCGCCCATGTAGCCCGTCGGACCGGCGTCGGAGAAAAACAGCACCTGCTCGTCCGCGAGGCCCTCCGGCACCTTGAAGCAGTCCGTGTCCGCAAACGGCACCCGCACATACTGTGCGTGCGCGCCCGCATAGCCGCCGAACGCATGTGTGTAACCGTAGATGCCCGCGGTCGGGTATCCGAGCAGGGGCTCCTGCATTTCCGACTTCGGATTGGTGTTGTCGCACAGCGACCACAGGTCATGCTGGCAGTACCAGCACGTGCCGCAACAGATGAAGGACGGCACGACCACGCGATCGTCCTTCTTGACGCTCTTGACCTCGCGGCCGACGTCGACCACGGCGCCCATGAACTCATGCCCGATCACGTCGCCCGCCCGCATGGTCGGAATGTAGCCGTCGATGAAGTGCAGATCCGAACCGCACGTCGTCGACATGGTCACCCGCAGAATGACATCGTGCGGGTTGACGATATCGGGATCCGGCACGGTCTCGACCCGCAGGTCGTTGACGCCGTTCCAGCACAGGGCCCGCATGCCGAACCTCCTGATGATCGCGTCAGCGTGCCGCGGGATTATGCTTGAGCGTTGGGATTTCGCCCGTCTCGACCAGGCTCTTGAACCCGCGCAGCGCCTTCTCGGCTGCCATTTTCGGCAGCATCGCCAGCGCGCGCGCCGCAGCACGACCGAGCGAGCCGCCCGGGGGGTCGAAACGGATGTGCAGCTTCACCTCGGTGCCGCGGTCACCCGGGGCGGGGCGAAACTCGACGCTTCCTTCGTTCCTGATCGGGCTTGCCGGGGTGCTTGCCCATCGCACCAATGATCCGTCGCGCTCCTCGATGATGCGTGACTCCCATTCGAGGCGCGAGAGCCCGGGCACCACCAGGCGCCAGCGCTGGCGGCCCCCGTCGTTTTCGACGAGGTCGGCGACGTGCGACATCACCTTCGCGAGGGTGTCCGGGTTGCGCCAGGCGCGATAGAGCTCGTCGGGCGGCTTGCCGATCGTGATCGACCGCGACACTTCCGGCACTCCGTCTTCCAGCGGCGCCCGGTCGACGCCCATCGCCTCGTAGACCGCGCAATGACCCGTAAAGCCGCGATAGATGAGATCGCCGCCGAGCAGCGCCATGCCGATACCGGTCAACGAGCGGCCGCGGATCAGGGCGAGACCCAAGAGCGCGGCGCCGGCCGCCACCGAGCCGAGCCGCTCCGTGTCGCCGACGTTGATGTCATTGGATTGCCGTCGCGGCCGCCGGCTCAAGCTCCTGTTTCGAGGTACCGGCTGTAGCGGTTCCGCAATCGTGCTCATGGCTGAGATCCTGGCTGACATCCCGGAATCGAGTGGCGGGCCGCGCGCCGCGCGCGAACGCGATCAGCAATTCTCCAAGACCGAGCCGTTCTGTCGAGGTCCGCCGATGATCTCGAACAATGCGCCATGATGGCGATCGTTCCGGGTTGCGGCGCGGGCCCTGTCACCGGGTCAATCGTTGCGGCAGCCGGCTCAGTTGCGCCTGGATCGGCTGGCGGACCGCGGCCGTGACGCGCTGGGGAAGGGCGCTCAGGCCCTGCACGGTCCCGCGCGCCGTAAGCAGCGCGGTTTGCGAGCGCGAGCGCCGTCCGAGCATCAGCGCACAAAACACGTCGAGCGCGGTGACACCAGCGACCGCGGCGAGCGCCACGCTCGCATTCGTTCGCGCGCGGCCGCGCCTGAGCGATAGGGCGAGAGTCGCAATGTCGACCATGTCGCCCGCAACGCGGCCCCACAGCCAGCCGCGCGATCCATCCACGATGATGCCGGCCCCCGTCACCACCTCGCGGGCCCCGTAGGATCGGATCAGCGCGCCACGCCTGCGCATGCCGAGCCACCGCGACAGCGGGCCACCGGCGGCGAGCTCGGTGATGCCGAGCGCGATGCTGAACCAGCCGAGACCCTCCGCCAGCTTTCGAACAGTGCCGCGTTTCGGCGAATGCATGATGGCCAGCTCCATGGTTGCGGGATGTTGTTCCGGCCCCGGGAGGTGCGGGCGCTCGCCCGGCCGGATTGCCCGCCGTCACCCGATCGCCTCGCACCCTTTGTAAACACCAAGCCCGCATGCGCACCCGCGTTCCTTGGGGTGGGCGATTTGATGCCGCGACAACCGGCCGCGCAGATCGAGGAGCGCGACGGCGGTCGTCTCGTGCTGATCGAACGCTCAAGACCTGGCAAACAGCAGGCTCAATCTCGCATCGAGCAGCAGCGCGGCGAACAACGAAAAAAGATAAAGGATCGACCACCCGAACAGTTTCTTGGCCGTGCGTTCGCTCGCCGACCGCCATAGCTCGAATGCGAGCGCCGCGAGCGCTCCGCCGGCGCAAAGTGCGAATACCCCATAGAGCATGCTGGCGCTGCCCAAGACCCACGGCAGAGCGCCGCAGGGCGCGAGCACCAACGCATAGGTCAGGATCTGTCGCCGCGTCGCCGCTGGACCTGCGACCACCGGCAGCATAGGAACGCCGGCACGCGCGTAATCGGCTGCGCGCCACAAGGAGAGCGCCCAGAAGTGCGGCGGCGTCCAGAGGAAGATGATGAGCACGAGCGCGAGCGGCTCGATCGCAACATCGCCCGTGGCTGCCGTCCAGCCGATCAGCGGCGGAAGTGCGCCAGCCGCGCCGCCGATGACGATGTTCTGCGGCGTCGAGCGCTTGAGCCACATCGTGTAGACGATCACATAGAAGGCGATCGTCGATCCGAGCAGCACCGCCGATAGGCCGTTCACCAGGAGCGCCAGCGCGCCGACCGAGGCCAGCGCCGATGCGAGGCCGACCGCGAGCGCTTCCGCCCGGCTGACGCGGCCGGCGGGAATCGGCCGCTTATCGGTGCGTGCCATCACGGCATCGATATCGGCATCGTACCACATATTGAGGGCGCCGGCGGCAGCGGCGCCGGCCGCGATGCAGAGGAGCGCGACCACGTCGCGCAGCGGATGCGGATGGCGCGGGGCGACCGCGAGGCCGACCGTCGCCGTGAACATCACGAGCGTCATCACGCGCGGTTTTCCCAGCACGAGATAGTCGGATAAGAGCGTTGCGCGGCTCCGGTGCGCTTCGACCGGCTTGGCGAGCGCGTTATCCTGGACCGTCAGCGACATCGTCGACGCTCACAGGCGGTGTTCGGGAACGCGCCAGAAAGCTGCTGGCGCCTGCGGGACACGCTATTGCGCCGCTTGGGGCGGCCGCACCGGCTCGCGCGCGTCGCCGAGCCAGAGTGCCAAAGTGACGAGCGCATACGCGGTGAACAGCAGGCCGCCCGGCACCCACATGATGAGCCCGCCGAGTTGCTGGTCCTGCAGCGGCGACAGTCCCCATGGCGAGGTCGTGCCGAAATGCACCGCAAACAGCGCGCGAGGCGCAAGCGTCAGGACCGCACCGAGCAGGCTCATCTGCATCGCGGTGCCGAAGCCGACGAGCAGGGCGGCTGCGGGCCGTTCGGCTTGGCGCAAGAACAGCTGGTGCCACAGCAGCAGTGCCGAGCCGAACGTGGTGACGTGCATCGTCCAATAGACGTAGTTGTTCTGGAGCGTGGCGTCGTACGGGCCGGGGAGATGCCAGGTCCACATGGCGGCGGCGAACGCAACCCCGGCAAGCGTCATCGCGTGCCGCCCCTCGCAAGCCGCGCGGATGTGCGTACCGGCGATCCCTGCCCACGCCTTGTCGGGTCGTCCGAGGACGACCAGCGGAGCGGCGACGAGCGTCAGCACGATGTGCTGCGTGACGCGGGCGGAGAACAGCGCCACGCTCAGATTGCACAGCGGCGAGATCAACGCTGCGGCCGTGATCGCAAGCCCGGCGCCGAACAGGCCGCGTTCGGAAGGCGAGGGCGCGCCTGTGCCCCGGCAGCCCCACGCGTAGGCGGCGCCGATGCCGAGCAAGGCCGTGATCAGTACGGGATCGGTATTCCAGATCAGCGCGCCCGGGACCGGAGGATGTCCGCAGTACGGCACAAAGGCCTGAGAGCTCATGTGCGGCTCCTGTCTGGTCTCGATCTCATCGGCGATCTAGCGTTGCCAGCGTGGCAGCGTTCGGCGTCCGTGCCGATCGTTCTGTCGCGGCGCCTGGGCGTGGGGCGGCGGCATCGGTTGCCCGAGTTGCCCGTCCGGGCGGGCGGGCGGCTGGTTGAGTTGGGACATGACGATGCCGGCGCCGATCTGCTTGGCGACGTCCGGCGCATTGTGGCCGCAGGTCGGATGGCCCCAACCGCTCTTGCTCTTCCCGTCCGCCGCCACGTCATAGACGATCGCGTCGTTGTGCTCGGAGGTCGGCCCATCCGGCACTTTGTTGAGGCCGAGCTTCTGGCGCACGCGCCAGGCGATGTTGTGGTCGGCGCACGGCGTGTTGCCGCTTGCGCCGAGCCCGCCGACGAGGTGACCCTTATCGTAGAGCGCGAGCCCGCCGCCGAACGCGATCACGCCGCCCGGATGCTTGCCGACCAGGGGGTCCGAAGTGGTGCCGTATTGCGAGGGCTCGCCGGCATAAAGCTCCTGCGGCACCGGTGGGTTGCTGGCAGCCGCGCCGAAGAGGTAGCCGCCCGGCTGTGACTGCGCCCACAAGTTCGCAGTCGACAGCGCGAAAGTATCGAGGCTGAAGGAAACGACCGTATTCGCCTTCTCGATCGCGATCGCGCGGCTCCCGAGCCATTGATCGGTCGCTTTCGCGCCGCTGAACGCCACGGCGCACACATTCCCGAACCGGTCGACGACCGCGGCCCATTCATTGACCGGCATGCCGCCATTGTCGGGGCCGCCGCTCGCATGCACGTTCTGCTTGAGCGCCTGGACGAGCTGATCGTGATCGACCGGGCAGTTCGGCGGGGCCGTCTGCGCATACAATCCGGTCGAGCAAAGCGAAAGTACCGCGGCGCTCACTACGGCAGGACCGATTGGACGCAAATGGAAGTGACTTGTCATTCTTGCCATTCTCGCCATTGATGCGGTTCTCCAACAAAGATCGCGCCGGAAAATCCCGCCGCGTGCCGGCTGAAGGCCGGCTATTTCGTTTCACCCTGCGATTGCTCTGTCGCGGCTGGCGGCGGCGATTCGGGCAGATGCGGTTGGCCCTGGGGTGGATGCGCCTTGACGTCCTTGCGAATGGCGGCGACCTGCTGCGGCTGCACCGGGCCGAACCGATTGCCCCAGCTGTTGCGCACATAGGTCGCGACGGCGGCGACCTGATCGTCGCTCAGAGTCTCGCCGTAAGGCGGCATGATGTCTCGGCCCACCAGGATCTGGCCGATCACATAATCGGTCAGCCCGAGGAAGCGATCTCCGCGAAACCGCGGACCGGCGCCGCCGAACCCGAATTCGCCATGACAGGCGAAACATCGCGCCTGCATGTAGACCTCGGACCCGGTCCTGAGCTGGGCCGGCTGCGGTTGCGCCGGAGATTGTGCCCTGATCGGCCCGGTCCATAGGGCGCCGATGACGGCCAAGGCGGCCCCGGCTCCCAGAGCCGACCGGAGATGCATCACGTCAGGAATGATTTGCATGGCGTCCCTCGCGGAGGCGACCACAGGCGTGCCGACGGATTTTGCGCGAGGGACGTTGGCGCGCAAAGGCGTCGAGCACTCGCGAGGCGAACGAGCCAGGATGCTGTCGGTTCCCCGCCTGCGCGCACGAAATCGCACGCCGCATCAGGAGCGAGCCATGGGGCGCGAAGGCAATTCGGCGCAATGCTCCTCGCCAATGAGAGACTTCGCCCTGTGAGGATCATGGCTGGGCATTTCGCCGCTATGCGGAACGATTTTGTTAAGGTCCAGTTTTTCTTGCGGCGTTCGTCTGGTTTTGAGGGGTTTTCAATGCTTGATTCCATAAAGAGAAATAGGTTTGTCGTTTTTAGCGTGATTACCATCGGTGTCAGTCTAATTCCCAACATAGGAACCGGGCAATCCCAGCCGTCGCCGAATGGCGCCTCGTCTGACCTCATTTCGCTCAGTCGGGATCCGAACCAATGGCCGATGGCGCCGCACGATTACGCCAATACGCGCTTCAGCGCGCTTGACCAGATCAATACTTCCAATGTGAGCCAGTTGCATCTGGCGTGGACCTTTGCGGACGGCGCCGACAAGGGCCAGGAGGCGGCGCCGCTCGTGATCGATGGCACGATGTACATCGTCGCTCCGTACGCGGGCCCGCACCCCAACCAGGTGTTCGCACTCGACGCGGCGACCGGCGAGCTCAAATGGTCGTACAGCCCCAAACCAGATCTATCGGCGACAGGGGTCGCGTGCTGCGATGTCGTTTCGCGCGGGCTCGCTTACGACAACGGCAAGATCTTCCTCAACACGCTCGACGACTATTCGGTGGCGATCGATGCCAAGACCGGCAAGGAGCTCTGGCACACCAAGCTCGGCGACATCAACAAGGGCGAGACGATCACGATGGCGCCGCTGGTGGTCAAGGGCAAGGTGCTGATCGGCAACAGCGGCGGCGAGCTGGGCGTGCGCGGCTGGGTGACGGCGGTCGACGAGAATTCCGGGCAAATCGCCTGGCGGGCCTACACGGCGGGTCCCGACAAGGACGTGCTGATCGGCGAGAATTTCAAGCCCCAGTTCGACTGGATGAAAGGCAAGGATCTCGGCGTGAAGACGTGGCCGCCGGATGCGTGGAAGATCGGCGGCGGCACCATGTGGGGCTGGATTCAGTACGATCCGGATCTCAACACGATCTACTACGGCACCGGCAATCCGGGCCCGTGGAATCACGAGCAGCGGCCAGGCGACAACCTGTGGACCACGACGCTGTTCGCGCGAGATCCCGATAGCGGCATGGCCAAATGGGCCTACCAGATGAGCCCGCACGATCTGTTCGACTATGACGAGATCAACGAGAGCCTGCTGCTCGATCTGCCGATCAACAATCAGACGCGCAAGACCATCGTCCACATCGGACGCAACGGCTACATCTATGTCCTCGATCGCCAGACCGGCGAGCTTCTGTCCGCCGACCCGTACGACTACATAAACGTCAGCAAAGGCGTCGACATGAAGACGGGGCGGATCATCCGCAACGAGGGGCTGACGCCGCACCTCGGCAAGACGGTGGTCGATGTCTGCCCGGTTGCCGACGGTGCCAAGGACTGGCAGCCGTCCGCCTATTCGCCGCGCACCAAGCTCATCTACGTGCCACACCAGCACCTGTGCATGAACTGGAAGACCTCCGAGGTCGGCTACATCGCCGGAACGCCCTACGTGGGCGCTACCGTCGACATGTATGCGGGCCCGGGCGGCTACCGCGGTGAGTTCATGGCTTGGGATCCGGTTGCGCGCAAAAAGGTATGGGCGATCCACGAGAAGTTTCCGGTGTGGACGGGGGCACTCGCGACCGCCGGCGATGTGGTCTTCTACGGAACGCTCGACCGCTTGTTCAAGGCGGTCGATGCCAAGACCGGGAAGGTGCTCTGGCAGTTCCGCACGCCGTCCGGAATGATCGCGCAGCCGATCAGCTACGCCGTGAACGGCACGCAATACATCGCGGTCCTCTCCGGCGTCGGCGGCTGGCCGGGCGCCGTCGCCAACGCCAACATCGATCCGCATGTGCGCAATGCCGCGCTCGGCTTCACCGGCGCGACGCAGGATTTGCCGGCAGTGACCGCCGGCGGCAGCACACTGCTCGTTTTCGCGCTCGGGCCTGCGACCGAGCGCGCCCAGAGCCCGCAGCCGGCACCGGCACCGCAGACCAACGGCGCGAGTGGGCCGCCGCCGAGCCCGCCGAACCCGGGGCAGGGCAATGCGCCGAAGTGAGCGGAAGGGCCGCCGGGTGGAAGTGGCGCGGCGTGCCGGACTGGGCAGGGCCATCAGCCTAGCGGCCCTGGCGTTGGCGGCCGGCGCCTCGCCGACTGCCGCTCGGGGCGACGATGCTAAAGTGTTCCGAGTGTGCGCCGATCCCAATAATCTGCCGTTCTCCAACCAGGCGCAGGTGGGTTTCGAGAACAAGCTCGCCGATCTCGTCGCAGGGGATCTTGCCGAGCCCGTCGCCTATACGTGGCACGCTCAGCGTCGCGGGTTCATTCGCGAGACGCTCAAGGCGAAGCAATGCGACGTCGTGATGGGGCTGCCGGAAGGCATCGCCGGCGTCGAGACCACCAAGCCATACTACACCTCCGGCTATGTGTTCGTCACGCGCGCCGACCGGCGTCTCGACGTTTCATCGATGACCGATCGGCGGCTGCGCACGCTCAAAGTCGGCGTCCAGATCGTCGGCGAGGAGCAGGCCAACCCCCCGCCCGCCAATGCCCTCGCGAAGCAGGGCATCTTCGACAATGTGGCCTACTACCAGGTCTACGGCGATTACCGCGAGCCGAACCCCCCGGCGCGGATCGTCGCCGCGGTCGCGCGGGGCGACGTCGACATCGCGGCCGTTTGGGGACCACTCGCCGGATATTTCGTCAAGCAGTCGCCGGTAGCGCTCACGATCACCCCGATCACCGACACGGCGCAGTTCGCGCCTCTGCCCTTCCGGTACAGCATCGGCATGGGCGTGCGCAAAGGCGATCGCGTCCTCCGGGAGAAGCTTGATGACATCATCGCGCGTCGCGGTGGCGAGATCAGAACACTGCTGGAGAGTTATGGCGTTCCGCTGCTGACGCCGCCGCCGCGGCGTGACTTGCCGCAGACGGCGCAGCACCGTGGCGACAGCGACGACTGAAGAGGTGGTTCGAATGTCCCGGCATGTCCTCGCCCATCTTGCGGCAGCGTTGGCGATCTCTGCAGCAGGGTTCGTCGATCACGTCTGCGCGCAGAGCAACAGCCCCAACCAGCTGCAGCCGTTCCAGACCGAGCGTCAGCAAAGCGCCGGGAGTGCAAATCCGGGCAATCTCGTCAATGCGATGCCGAGCACCGACTTCATGCGGGTCCCGATGGTCAATATCACGCCAGGCAAGGTCCCGGCCGATGTCGACATCAAGAATCCGTTCGCCGGCGATCCAAAGTCCGCTCAGCGCGGCATGAAATATTTCAACAGCTTCAATTGCGTCGGCTGTCATGCGCCGAATGGCGGCGGCGGAATGGGCCCGGCGTTGAGCGACCTCTACAAGTACGGCAACGATCCCGCAACGCTTTTCCTCGTCATCTCACATGGAGCGCCCCTGGGCATGCCGGCCTGGGGAACGGTCTTGCCGCGCAACGTGATCTGGGATCTGGTCAGCTATCTCGAAAGCATCAACAAGTTTCCGCGTCCGGCTTGGGGCAACACCGTGTCGGCGGCTGAGCATCTGCCCGGGCTCGAGCAGATCCCAGCGGAGTTCAAGGAGAGCGCGGATCCGTGGAACTACACGGAGCCGTTCAGCAACGGCCAAAAGCCGACCGCCCACCGGGCCACCAGCGCAAATGTCCCGAGCAGCCCCGGCAACGCACGCCCGCCGAGCGCTCCCGGAAGGGAGTGACGGCGCCGCCATGCAGACAGCCGCTCCCATGGACACCAAGCGGCTCGCTCGCGGGCTCGAGCGGGGCTTGCGGGTCGGAGCGGCGATCGGGTTGGCCATCCTCGCGCTCGCTGCCGTGGCGCGCGGGGAGGACGAGCCGGTTCTCTCGCGTGGCCTCTCCTACATGACGGCGTTCGGACCGAAGAACTATTCGGTCGTCTCCCTGCTTTACGGCTCGATCGTCCTCTCGCTCGCCGTCGTCGCGATCATCGGGATCATGGTGCTCGTCGGTTCGCTGCTTCGGCGCATGCGGCCGCGCAGCGGCCAGGTCGGCGACGTTCCGATCGATCGGCCCGGTCGCGGGTTGTCGCTGATCTACGTCGGAACGACCCTCACGTTTTTCGTCCTGCTGGGACTTACGATCTGGGATTTCGCCGTTCTCGCCGATGTGGCGGGGCCGCCGCGCAAGCCGGCGTTCACGATCACGGTTGTTGGCCATCAATGGTGGTGGGAGTACCGCTATGACGATGGCGACGTCTCGCGCAATTTCACCACCGCGAACGAGGCGCACATTCCGGTCGGCCAGCCGGTCCGCATCGAGCTGCTCACGGCCGACGTGATCCACTCGTTCTGGGTCCCGGCGCTGTCGGGAAAGACGGACACCATTCCGGGGCAGCAAAATCGGACCTGGATCCAGGCGGACAAGCCCGGCTTCTATCGCGGCAGCTGCACGGAGTATTGCGGCCAGCAGCACGCGCATATGGGATTGATGGTGGTCGCCGATCCGCCCGACCAGTTCCGCGCCTGGTGGGACCGCCAGCTCCAGCCGCCGGCCTTCGGTGATGCCCAACCGCAGGCGAGCGCCGCCGAGCGGGGCGAGCAGGTCTTCATGCGCCGCTGCGCGGTCTGCCATACGGTGCGAGGAACGCAAGCACAGGGGCGGGTGGGTCCCGATCTCAGCCACCTGATGGAGCGGCACGGGATCGCGGCAGAGTCGGTGCCGAACAACATTGGTTACCTCTCGGCCTGGATCTCCGATCCACAGCGGATCAAGCCCGGCAATCTGATGCCCACCATCGACGTCACGCCCGCCGAGCTCACCTCGTTGCGCTCCTTCCTGCAGGCATTGCGATGAGGGCTCGACCGTGACCGTTGCCGAATACACCCGCATCCCGGAAATCGCCGAGCGCTCCAACCCCGGGCTTGCCGCCAAGCTGCAGGAAATGTGGGAGACGCCGCCCGGCCTGCGCGGCTTTCTGTGCAGCGTCGACCACAAGGAGGTCGGTCGGCGCTATCTCGTCACGGCTTTTCTGCTGCTGATCGCCGCCGGCATCCAGGCCCTCGTCATGCGCCTGCAGCTCGCTGGCCCCAACCAGCACCTGCTCACGCCGGAGCAATACGACGAGCTATACACGATGCACGGCGCCACGATGATCATCTGGTACGCCTTCCCGGTGCTGTCAGGCTTCAGCAATTACCTTTGGCCGCTTATCTTCGGCTCGCGCGACATGGCGTTCCCTCGCCTCAACATGTTTTCCTATTGGGTATTTCTCGCCTCCGCGATCTTTCTCTATGTCAGCTTTTTCACCGACTCGGCGCCAAACGCCGGCTGGTTCAACTATGTTCCGTATGCGAGCAATACCTACAACCCGGGTCTCAACATCGACTTCTACGCTCTGGCCAACATCTTCTTCGGAATTTCGACCACGGCCGGCGCGGTGAACTTCATCGTCACCACCCTGCGTACGCGCTGTCCCGGCATGTCGGTCAACCGCTTTCCGATCGTCGCTTGGGGCACGCTCACCGCCAACGCGGGACTGGTCCTCGCACAGCCGGTCGTCAGCCTCGCATTCCTCCTGCTCTGGCTCGATCGCACCTTCGGTACCGATTTCTACGGCGGAGCCGCCGGCGACCTCTCCGGACATCCGCTGCTGTGGCAGCATTTGTTCTGGATGTGGGGCCATCCGTGGGTCTACGCGATCGTCCTGCCGGCCCAAGGCATGGTGTCGGACATCCTGCCGACGTTCTGCCGCCGGCCGCTGGTCGGCTATACGGCGGTCGTGCTGGCGACCGTCGCGACCATGATGCTCGGCTTCGGCGTCTGGGTGCACCATATGTTCGCGACCGGGCTGACGCCGCTCTCGCTCGCGTTCTTCAGCGCCGCGAGCCTCGTCATCACGATCCCGAGCGGAATTCAGGTGTTCGCCTGGGTGGCGACGATCTGGACCGGCCGGCCCGTGTTCAAAACCTCGATGCTGTACGCGACGGGGTTCATTTTCACCTTCGTGATCGGCGGGGTTTCCGGTGTGATGACCGCCATCGTGCCGGTGGATTGGCAGCTCACCGACACCTATTTCGTCGTCGCCCACATCCATTACGTGCTGCTGGGCATCAATTTCATGGGCGTGATGGCGGCGATCTATTATTGGTTCCCGAAAATGACCGGACGGCTTCTGAGCGAGCGCCTCGGCAAGCTGAACTTCTGGCTCACGTTCATCGGCTTCAATGTCGGGTTTTTCCCCATGCACATCGCCGGCCTCATGGGGATGCCACGACGGGTCTACACGTATGAAGCCGCATGGGGGTTCGGCACCGTGAACCTCATCACGACGATCGGATCGTTCATCCTGGCCGTGGGAATCCTGGTGTTCCTCGTCAACGTGGTCGTGAGTCTCCGGCGCGGCGAGCCTGCCGGCCCCAATCCGTGGGATGCACCGACGCTCGAGTGGTCGGTATCCTCGCCGCCGCCGCCCTATAACTTCACCGTCATCCCGAGCGTCGCGAGCCGTCATCCGCTGTGGGAGAGCCGGCTCCGCGAAGGCGACGGCCACTCGGTCGTAGAGCATGGGCTCGTGCTCGACGATCACCATGAGACCCTCGGCGTGACCGCCATCGACGGCGAGCCCGACGCCATTCTCAAGATGCCGAGCGAGTCCTACCTGCCGTTCCTGCTGACGCTCTGCCTGAGCGCGCTGTTCGCCGGTCTGCTCGTGCATCTTTGGTGGCTCGCGGGCGCGGCTGCGGCGGCAGGCACCGGGGTGACGATCGCTTGGCTGTGGCCGCGCGCCGAGGCCGGAGAGACGGAGTTGATCGAATGAGCGAAGCCCTCGTCCGCGGCGGTCCACTTCCGGTCGGGTCGATCGGCACGCGCGCCTCGGGCTGGTGGGGCGCGTGGTTCTTTCTCATTTCGGAAGTCGCGTTGTTCGCCTACCTGTTCTTCACCTATTTCTATTTTTCGGTGCAGCCCTCCGCCGGCTGGCCCCCCGGCGGACCTCCGAGCCTCGCCTATCCGATACCGCAGGTCGTGGTCGCGCTGCTCGGCTGCGTCAGCGCAACATATGCGGAGCGCGCGATCAGTCGCCCCGGCGGCTCCCTCTTCGCGTCGCTCGGCCTCGGGCTGACCGCGTTGTTCGGCGCCGGATTCATCGCGTTGCAGTTCCTGGACTGGTTCGGCAAGCCGTTCGGTTTTGCCACCAGCACTTACAGCTCCGTGTACTACGTCGTTTCCGGAACGCATCTCGCGCACGTGGTCGCCGGCGAGCTCATGTTCATCATGCTCTTCGTATGGACCCTGCTCGGTTACTTCGGTCCGGTGCGGCATCTGCCGATCACGGTGGGCGTGCTCTACTGGTACTTCGTCGCGGCACTCTGGCTCGCGGTCTTCTTCGTCCTCGATCTCACGCCCTATTTCTTCCGGTGAGCCGATGTCGGACGACATGATCGCATATAGCGCCGCCGCCCACCCGGGCAAGCACCGCGATCGCGTCAGCCTCGCGGCATTGTTCTTCGGCCTGTTCGCGGGACCGATCGTATGGTCCGGAAATCTGATGCTGACATACGCCCTCGGCAACCAGGCCTGCTATCCGGGCGACCTTCCGTTTCAGCAACCCCAGAATGGCTTCGGCTGGGTGTGGGCATTCGTGCTGGCTTGTTACTTCCTCAGCCTCGCGATCTGCATCGCCGCGTTCGTCGTCTCGCTGCGAAGCTGGCGGGCGGTAGGCACCGAATCCGCGGGGCATTGGGGGGATCTCACCGATGTAGGCGAGGGGCGTACCCGATTTCTCGCCATTATCGGCATGGCGTTCGGCATGCTGTTCTTCGCCGCCGTGTTGTTCGGGGTTCCCGCCGTCTTGATCCTGCCGCTATGCGAGTTCTAGCCCACATATCCGCGCGGTCCCGCACCCGCGCGCCCGCGGCGGCGCTGGCGTTCGCGCTCGCGCTCGTCGGACTCATGTGCGGACCCAGCCAGGCGCAACCAGCGCCGGGCGGCGATCCGAAGCGCGGCGCATCGCTCATTCGCCACTACGGATGCGGCGCATGCCACGAGATTCCCGGCATCGACGATGCCGATGGGCTGGTCGGGCCGCCGCTTCACCGGATCGGCAGCCGGGTCTACATCGCGGGCGTGCTTCGCAACACGCCGCAGAGCATGAGCGCGTGGCTGCGCGATCCGCAGGCGATCGTTTCGGGCAACGCCATGCCGAACATGGGCCTGACCGAGAAGGATGCGCAGGATGTGGCGGCCTACCTCGACACGCTGCGTTGATGCTCGCTCATCGTCAAACCAGCAAATGAGGACTCCGCGATGGAGATCTGGACCATCATCGAACAGGACCATCGCAAGATCGAAGACCTCTTGCGGCACCTCAGGGATGAGCAGGACGAGCCGCTGGTGCAGCATTTGAAGCACACCTTGTCGGCGCACATGAGAGGCGAGGAGGGGGCGGTCTATCCGACGCTGCGGGCCATTCCGGGCTTCGCCGAGTTGATCGACGCCGCTATCGCCGAGCACCGCACACTGAGAGGCATGATGGATCAGCTCGCGGCTACGGACGGGAGCGGCCGCCCGGCGATCGCTGAACGCCTGGAGGCGGCTTTCAAGGCCCACAGCGAAGGGGAGGAACGCGGCATCTTCCCATTGGCGAAAAAGGAGCTGCCGCACCACGTCGTCGAGCACATGAAGCATGAGTTCGAATCCGCAAAGGAAAGCGACGAGACGGGTTCGGCTCCCCATATCCCGCACGGTGAGCACGCTCCCGCGCCGACGGCCGATGCAGCGGCAGGCGCGAGAAGGAACGCCTCGAACGATGCCCTGGGCGAGGTGCTCGAGCGGCTCGTCCGGGCCGAGCAGGCGGTTGTGGCGGCCTATGAAGCCGCCATCGATCGGCTCGCCGAGGAGGGCCATCGCTCCGCGCTCGGCCAGTTTGCCGAGGATCACCGGCGCCATCTGCACGATTTCAGCAGGATGCTCGAAGCAATGGGCCGCGCGCCGCCGGGAGGCGGTGGAAGGACGGGCATTGCTGAGTGGTCCGGGGTCGCGCTTGGCGGCCTGTTCGGGGATACGGCGGTGTTGAAGGCGATGCGGTCGAATGAAGAAGTGACGCTATCCGCCTACGACGCCGCGGCTTCCGACCATGGATTGCCCGCTGGAGGCGAGATCCTGCAGAAGGCGCTAGAGGAGGGCCGCCGCCGCCGCGAGTGGTTCCGTTCCGAGCTGGGATGAAGGATCGGCTCGCGGCCAAGGCGGCCGCGAGCCCGACCGCTGTGTCGTCCCGTCAGATTTCCGCCGGGAGGTAGCCGTTGATCTCGAGCCCGACGCATATCTCGACGAGGGCCGGCGTCGTCCAAGCCATCTTCATTCTCCTGCAGGTTCGATTCCACAACGCGCGTTTGGGCGCCTCGGTCCAACTCGAAACAGCGCGGCGATGTTCCCCCGGCAGCGCCTCGTGTCGGCGCAGCTGCGGCGCGTTCTGAACGTCGGTTGCACG
This sequence comes from Xanthobacteraceae bacterium, assembly GCA_035293985.1. Lineage (GTDB taxonomy): Bacteria > Pseudomonadota > Alphaproteobacteria > Rhizobiales > Xanthobacteraceae > JAVDCA01. The sequence continues at coordinate 18,469 of DATGLS010000048.1, read as the reverse complement.
CCGACGGCTGCGGCGCGCCGCCGGGCGGCGGCTTAGCCGGGAAGGGCGCTCTGCTCTTGAGCTTGCCGGCGGCTGCGTTGGTCAGCGTCCCGTCGAGGATGTTGGTCATGTCGACCTTCTTGCCGTCGTATTTCGTATCGTTGTCTTCGTCCCGGTCGATGTCGGAGAGGCTCACATTGGCGCTCGCGTAGAGGCCGGGGCCGGCCGCGGCGTTTTGCCAGCGGGCGCAGGAGAAGAAAAAGGAACGGCGAGCACAAAAGCCGCGTTTCCCGCACACAACTCTCCAATTCGGAGCGTACGATGCGTTCCTATCTGGTGCTGGCTGCCGGTCTGCTGCTCGCCCCCTCGGCTTTCGCGCAATCGGCGGACGTGCCGCCGAGCAGCGGCGCGAGGCAGTTTCTCGATTTTGCAGCCCATGCCAACCAATCCGAAATTCAGGCGGGGCTCGCGGCGGAGAAGAAGGCGCAAGCTCCGGCCGTGAAGGCCTTCGCGCGTCTCATGGTGGTGGACCATATGGCGCTGGAGAGCCAGCTTGCAGCCGCGGCCGCGCAGGTCAATGTGCAATTGCCCAACGGGCCGAGCGACACGGCAAAACAGCAAATGTCGCAGCTGCAAACGAAGAATGGATCGCAGTTCGACGACTCGTTCCTCGCGAGCGAGATCAAGGATCATCAGGAGGCCATCCAGAAATTCCGCGACGAGAAGTCGATCGCGCACAACCCGACGATCATCGCGGTTGCGCTGGGCGGCCTGCCGATCCTGGAGCAGCACCTGGAGCTCGCGCAGATGATCGAGCAGGCCTTGAAGACGCATCATGAGCCAGGTCAGCAGCCTGCACCGACCGTCGGCTCCGGAGGCGTCCAGCGATGACGTTTCGGCCGAATGGGCGACGGCGCATATCGGCTTTTCGACAATTGATTGCCGCGCGAGCTCAGTCCTCCCTGCGAAGCGCGGCTGGAGCCCCGGCACGTGCCGGGGCTCCCCCATGATCGCCGCCGGGCCCCTGACCGACCGCCGCATCAGGTCGCGAATGCGCAGCGAGCCAGGATTGTATTCGGCGCTTGCCGTTGGCTGCTGCGGCCGCGCGATCGCAGCGGCGTCATGACCAGCTGAGCATGCCGGCCAGGATCGCGAAACCAACGATCATCCAGGCTACGTAGTCGGCGACGAGACCGCTGTGCAGGAAGCGCAATGCACGAAACGGAAAGAGCTCGAGCCTGACAAGGCTGCGCGGGAACGGCCGAACCGGCCGGCGGCGGACAGCGGAAAGCAGCGCGAGCACGAGCGTCAGCGCGATCGGGAGATAGGACGTGGGCGAGGAATGCGCCGCCACGGGAGCGCTCGCGTCGGCTGCTGGATCGATCAGGCGCGGCGCCGCGAAACCGATGAAGCGGTCGATCGCGGCGCCCTGAGCGAGCGCCATCGCCAGCAATGCGGCGCAGGGCAGAAGCATCAGCCAAAGGGGGCGCTCGTCTCTTTCCCGTTCGCGCTCGGTCGGCGCCGTCATCTCAGGCCCCGGCGCGCCGCTGACACCGAAGAAGATGCGCGCGGCGGCCCGCAGCACGGCGGCGCCCGTGAGCGCGCTCGCGACGATCGCGGCCGTCATCATGGCAGGCGAGAGCTCATCGAGAATGTCCGTCGCCTGGTGCATGAGGCCGACCGGCAAGCCGCCGAGCATCAGCCCGGCAAACGTCATCGCGATGCCGGCCGGCAGGAGATCCCGGCCTTTGCGGTAGAGCACGATCTCGTCGGCGGACGCGCGTAGCGCGAGCAGGACGCCGGCAAGCATGAACAGGGTGCCCTTCACGAGCCCGTGCCCGAACATGTAGAGCAGCAGCGCCGCCATGCCACGCGGGCTCGCCGCGCTGACCGCCGTCAGCATGATGCCGAGATGCGCGATGGTGGAGAAAGCGAGCAGACGCTTGAGGTGGCGCTGCGCATAGGCCATGGCGCCGCCCACGATGGCGGTCGCGAGCCCGAGCCAGAGCAGCAGGTTGCGTACCAGCGCCATGACGGGCGGATCGTGCGCGAATATCTGCATTGCGATCTTCGCCAGCACGAACAGCGCGGCACTGACCATGATGCCGGAGAAGATCACCGATACCGGACTGGGCGCGACCGCGTGCGCATCCGACAGCCACAGATGGAACGGAACGATCGCACCCTTGGTCAGCAGGGCGGCCGCGACCAGGCAGAACCCGCCGCTCAGCACCGGATCGGCGCCATGCGCCGTCACGACGCGCGCCATGGTGGTGAAATCGAGCGTGCCGGTGCGTGCATAGAGCAGCCCGACGCCCGCGAGCATCATGAAGCTGCCGAGCGCGTTGGTGATCGTGAAGTTGAACGCGCCTTCGAGCGAGCTCTTGCCGAGCGGGTAGGCGGTGAGCGCGAAGGCCGCGACGCTCATGAGCTCGAACCAGACGAACAGGTTGAACATGTCGTGGGTGAGGCAGAAGCCGACGAGGGCGGCGAGAAAGAGGAGCATCAGCACCTCGAAATGCGAATGCACCTCGTCGAAATAGCCCCAGGCGAACACGAACGAGGCCGCGAACATAAGGCAGGTGAACGCCGCGACGGCGGCGCTCGCCGGATCGGCCATCAGGCTGATGCCGAGCACGACGTCGGGCCGGCCCGACGTCGCCGGCGTCCAGCCGCCGAACCAATGCACGAGCGGCCCCGCGAGGGCGGCGCGGGCGAGCAGCACGCAGATCGCGGCCACCGTAAGCGCCGTCACGATCGCGGCCATCGTCGAGACGCGCGAGGGAAGTAGATGCGCGCAAACGAGGAGCAGGGTCGCGACGCCGAGCGGGAGCAGGACGGCAACGGGCAGCAGCATGCCGATCACTGGTCCGGGCGCAGTGGCCGCAGCCTTTGCGGATCGAGCGTGCCGCGCCGCTTGTGCACCTGGATCGCGATGACGAGGAGGAGCGCCGTCACGGCGGCGCCGACGACGATGTCCGTAAGCACCAGCGCTTGCATGACCGGATCGACGGCGGGCGTCGACGGCGGATGGTCATAGAAGATCGGCGGGCCCGCACCCCACGCGTAGCCGATGCTCAGGAGCAGGACGTAGGTCGCCGACTGGCACACCGTGAGGCAGCCGATCAGGTGGACATAGTGGCGCGACGTGACGATGCCGTAGATGCCGATGGCGAAGAGCCAGGCGGGGACCAGCCAGGGAAAAATGCTCATCGGTCTGCCTCGTCAGGCACGGAGTCTTCGGCGGGCGAGCGCGTTTCCTCCATGAACTCGAGCAGCAGCAGGCCGAAGCTTCCGGTCACCGAGAGGAAGATGCAGAAGTTCACCACCACCATCAGGCCGCCCGAAAACAGATCCTTCAGCTGTCCGAACGGGAGCACGTTGGTCAGCGCCGGCCGTCCGATGACGAGCGGCACCGCGGCAGCGACGGCAAACAGGAAGGCGCCGCCGCCCTCGAGGGCGTCCATGGCACGACCTCGGATGATACGGCGCCACGCCCGGTAGCCTTCTCCGAGGTAGAGCAGCATGAAGCTCGAGGCAGCGACGACGCCGCCCTGAAAGCCGCCGCCCGGTGTAACGGTCCCGTGCAGCGCCATGTACACCCCGAACAGCAGCGTCAGGGTCGCGGTGATCCGGCACACCAGCACGGTGGCATCGGAGCGCGCGAGCACGGCGCGGCCCGGGACATGGCCGGCACGCGCTTCGTCGCGCTCGCCGCGTGCGCCGCGCAGCAGCACGACGGCGCCCGTGACGGCGCAGACCAGCATGCATTCCTCGCCGAGCGTATCGAAGCCGCGCACGTCGAAATTGACGGCCGCCACCATATTGGTCACGTGCCGCGCGGCGGGCAGGATGGCGTTGATGGCGGGTCCGTATTGAGCGCTCGGGTGGCCGAATGGCGGCAGCGCCGCCGCCACGTGCCAGACCGAAGGAACGAGCACGATCAGCGCCGCGGCGAGCAGCACGAGGCGCCATGGGGCGGTCATCGGCGCATCTCGTTGATGGCGACGGCCGCCATCGCGGCGACGAACAGGAGCGGCGTCACGGCGGTGTTCACGGCGATCTCCGAAAGGGCGACGTCGGGCGCCTGCAGCACGAAGAACAGGGCGCCGAGCGCGAGGCCGTTCGCGGCGAGCGCGAAAATCTGCCGTTTGGGATCGCGCGTCAGCACGATCAGCAGCCCGGTCAGGGCCGCCAGCGCGAGCGCCGCGACGATGAGCGCGCTCATCGCCACTCCCCACTTCGGGTATGCAGCGCCCGTCCGGTGACGTGGGTGAGGAGTGCGCCGACCGGCAGCGTCACGACGAGCAACAGGAGGCATTTGAGGGAGCGGGAGCTCACGCCGTCGGTGAGGAGTGCGGCGAGGACGATCGCGGCGCCGGCCGCGACATTGACGAATGTGACGGCATGCAGCCGTTCGAGCGCGGTCGCGAGGCGAACGAAGGCGAGAGCGCCGAGCCAGGCGGCGAGGACTCCGAGGCCGAGCACGATGCCGGTGATCGCGCTCACAGCCAACGCTCCGCGAACACGGCGAGCAGCAGCGTGCCCGGCAGGGTGAGCAACGCCAACGTGAGAGCGAGGTCGATCGAGGACGCCTGATCGAACGCGAAGGAGAGCGCAATCAGCAGAAGGACCGCGAACGAGGAGGCAAGCTCGACCGCGACCAGGCGATGCGCGAGCGTGCCGTGGCCCGCGGCCCACAGGGCGATGAACATGGGCGGCAACAGTCCCAGAGCTGCGGTCAGCCAGATCTGGGTCACGTGAGCCACCGCGCGTCGGGCGCATGCGACAATTCGCCGAGCACATGCAGGTGCGCCTCGTTCGCGTCGGTCGCGATCACCAGCCGATCGGGCGCGAGCGAGGCGGCCAGGAGCGCGACGGCGCGCCGGGTGCGCGCCGCTGGATCGCCCGCGCGGCCGGGCGCGAACGCAGCCCGGACGGCGCGGCCCGGCGACGCGCGCTGGCCGGCCGACCTGACAAGGATCAATCCGACCCGCATGGCTGCCGGCATGAGGTCGCGCATCGCTCGCAGGAGTGCGGCGGTCAGGTGAGGCGCGTGGCCGAAGTGCACTTGCGAACAGCGTCGGATCACGACCGACCAGACTGTCGCCAGGGTCGCCAGCACGACCGCGGTCGCAACTTCATCCGCGCTCACTTGGCCGGCGAAGAGGAGGTAGACAGCGCCGGAAAGACACCAGGTCAGGACGAGCGTCATCGCCAATTTCGCAATGCTTCGACAGCCCATTCGCCCAACCCGAAATCTGGGTCACGGTTCCGAGGTGGCTAGTCAGGCAAGGGACACGTGCAGATGCGTTGGTTGGTTGGGGCGAGACCGAACTGGATTGGGGAGTCGGAATCCGTACTCGTCATGATTTGACTGTCGAGACTTTTATGTGTTGCGCGCAGACCTGGAATGGGCAAACTGGCAGCAAGCTCGGGGCAACGGTCCAGGGGGTATCGGATCCAGCGGATGGACCCCATGATCGTCTATACGATCCTGACCATGCTCGGCGTCACCAGCTTCGTGCTAGGTATTCCCGAAGCGGCAGCAACATTGCTGCTGATCATCTCGGTCAAAGAATTGCTGGCTCAGCCCCGAACACCGGAGTGACGTTGAACGTGCGAAACTCGTCTATTTCGACGATTGCCCGTTCGTCTGAGCTTTCGAGTTTTTGTTCGCTTGGTGATGACCGATCGCACATCCCGCTGCGGCCCCCGCGGTGCCGTGGTGGCCAGCGAAATGTCCAGCGATCCCGCCCACGACGGCGCCTTTGATGCACCCTTTCGCAGCCGCGGGCGCAATCTGTGCCGCAACGGCCGAAGCAGTAATGATCATGAGATAATTCCAAGATCGCATCGTCGGGTTCCGCTTATGTCGTTCGACCGGCGCACTATGCGAGACCAACTGAACGAGCATGATTCCGTTCCGGGAGATGCAGGCGACCGGATCGGATCATTTCGCCCCAACTCGAAATGCGTTCCCACGAGCAAGGACTCACGGAGCGGGTGCTGAACATGCGTTTTGACTGGTCGCCCAGGTGGGCCACGCGCCGGCGCACGATGAGGGCGCTATGGCTACGGTACGTCGTGGACGAAGACACGCACCTCGTTGGGCCAGGCGCCTGGATGCGCATGAAATGAGGTCGCCGCGGGTGAGCTCGCCCGATTGTAAGTAGCGGCCTGGATCACCTGCGGTCCCTCGATTGCGAACTGAGCAGCCGATTTGGTCGAAGGCCGCACGATCACGATATGACCGGGGCGCCGCGGATTCGGGTTGGCGTACGAAATCACCACGAGCTTGCCCTGATTGGCGAGCTCCTGTGCGGCCTGCATGCTCGCGACCGGTCGCCACCCGGCCCCTTGGCCACCGCCGCTGTTGAACCATTCGGTCTGCGCGCTCGCCAGCAGCAGCTGGCCGTGCTCCGGCGGCCGCAGCATGTAGATGCCGAGCCGCAGCCCGACGGCGGCCGCAAAGGCGCTGCAGTGGGTTGATTTGCTCGAGCCGGAATAGTCGGCCGAGCGATCCGGCTCGCCGGTCTTCCAGTCGACATGCTGATGGGCGAGCCAGAGGCTCTCCACATTCATGCCGTCGAGCACGGCGGCGAGACGCCGGCCGGCCGCGGTGATCGGTCCGCAGCAGGGTTGATCGGCGAGCGCCGGCCACGCGATGGTGTACGCAAGGCCGAGGAGCAGCAGGCCACGACGGTTCATGGTCAGCCCCGATAGATCGGGGCGGGCTGCTCGAAGAAGCTGCGCAGGATGTGATAGACCATCATGTAGTTCTTCTGCTGGAAGCTCGCGTGCGAGATGCCGGCCATGACGGTGAACTGCTTGTCCGGGTTGGGCAGCTTGGCGAAGAATGCCGAGAGGTCTTCGAAGCTCGCGATGCCGTCCCACTGGCCGCGCATGATCAGCGTCGGGACCGTGATCTTCTCCGGATCGACCACGGGCAGCTTCGAGCACATATCGACATAGGTGCCGGTCGGCACCGAATCGTCGAGTTTCAGGATCTGGTCCGCGAACGCTTCGATCACCTTCTCGTCGGCCGTGCCCGGATGGTCGCGGTTGAAGATCGAGTGCACGAAGGCGCGGTCGATCGGGCGGCGGTTCTTCGCCTGGAATTCGGGCAGCTTCTTGCGCCGCTCGTGCAGGGTGGGCGAGCCTTCGCCGGTCCACACCATGGCGTCGAGGGCGAGGCGCGCGACCATCTCGGGATGGCGCTGGGCAAACAGGGCGGCGCGCAGCGCGCCCGAGGAGATGCCGTACACCAGCATCGGCTTCTTGCCGCGCAACTTCTGGATATAGGTCGCGGCGGCGAAGCAGTCGTCGGCGCCGAAGGCGATCGGCGCATTGTTGTTGCGGCTCTTCTCCGAGCGGCCGTAGCCCTCCATGTCGACGCACCAGGTGTCGTAGCCGTGATAGGCGAAGTGCTCCATCGCGGAGGAGTCCGGCCGCCCCGGCACGTCGAGATCGAACGTCGGCTGGCTCGCCATCGACGAGCCGTGCACGAACAGGATGATGCCCTTGGCATGCGCCGGATCGGCTTCGCACTTGTTCCACAGGAAGAGCTTCACGTTGCCCTCCTTGGTGGTCCAGTGCTCCGTTCCGGCGAGCCGGTGCGGGGAGGGTGATTTGGCGACGTCGTTCATGTGCAGAAATCCCTGTGTTGCCGGCGACCGCCGCGCGTTCATCTCGCCTTGATATTATTCGCCTTGATCAGCTTTGCCCATTTGGCGATCTCGGACTTGATGTGATCGCCGAATTGCGCCGGCGTCATCGGATCCGGATAGGCGTCCTGCTTGACCCACGAGTCGTGAATGTCCGGGCGGCTGATGATCTTGTTGATCTCGACATTGAGCCGGTCGACGATCGGCTGCGGCGTGCCCTTCGGCGCCATCATGCCGATCCAGATGGTCGCCTCGTAGCCCGGCACGCCGGCTTCCGCCATCGTCGGCACGTCGGGCAACGTGACCGAGCGCTTCGTGCCGCTGGTGCCGAGCGCGATCACCTTTTTGGCCTCGATGAACGGCGCCATGGTCGGCACCGAATCGAACATCATCTGCACGTTGCCAGCGAGGATGTCGGTGCGCGCGCCGGTGCTGCCGCGATAGGGCACGTGGACGATGTCGATGCCGGTGAGGTTTTTGAGAAGCTCGCCCGCCATGTGGTAGTTGGAGCCGATGCCCGATGACGCATAGTTGAGCGTGCCCGGCTTGGCCTTGGCGAGCGCGATGAACTCCTTGAGGTTCTTCACGCCGAGCGACGGCGGCACCACCATCACGAGCTCGGAATGGAAGAGCTGGGCGACCGGCACGAAGTCGCGCATCAGCTGATAGGTCTTGTCCGGGATCAGCGTCTCGTTGACGGTCTGCGTCGCCGAGACCATCAGCAGCGTGTAGCCGTCGGGCGCGGCTTTCGCGGCGACCTCGGTGCCGATCACGGTGCCGGCGCCCGGGCGGTTCTCGCTCACCAGCGGCTGGCCCAGCGCCTTGCGCAGCTCCTCGGCGAGCGCGCGGGTGAACACGTCGGTCGGCCCGCCGGCGCCGAAGGGGATGATCACATGAATCGGACGGGTCGGATAATCCTCCGCGCGCGCCGCCCGCATGAAGGCGAGCGGCAGGCTCGAGAAGGTGCCAGCCAAGGCAAGCGCGGCGGTGCGCCGGGTCATCGTCATCGGGCAGTCTCCGGTTCGGCGCCGCAGTAGACCGATGCGCGAAAACGTGTCAACGCGCGGCAGCGACGCATAGGCACTTCTGGCCTCGCGCGAACAGTGGGAATCCTCACTGAATGCCGAGGATCTGCCGCGCGTCCGCCGGCGTCGCCACGTGGTCGCCGAGCACCTCGACGATCTTCGTCGCCTTCTCGACCAGCGCCGCGTTGCTGGGCGCGAGCTGGCCGCGACCGAGATAGATGTTGTCCTCGAGCCCGACCCGGATATGGCCGCCGAGCAGCACCGCCTGCGCCGCCATGGGAAACTGGTGCAGCGAGATGCCGAACGCGAACCAGGGCGAGCCGTGCGGCAGCAGGTTGCGCATGTAGGTCATGGCCTCGGGCGTCGCGGGCTGGCCCCACGAGATCCCGAGGCAGATCTGGAACATGCCCGGCTTCTTGATATGGCCGGTCTCGATCATGCGCTTGGCGAGCAGCAGGTGACCGGTCTCGAACACCTCGAGCTCGGGAATGACGCCGGCATCGCGAATCCCGGCCGCCATCGCCTCGAGCGTCTGCGGCGTGTTCACGAACACATGGGGGCCCATGTTCATGCTGCCCATGTCGAGGCTGCAGATTTCCGGCTTGAGCTCGACCACGTGCTTGATGCGCACAGGCGCGGGCTTGAGGTTGTTCCCCGGGCCGACATTCATCGGATCATCGAGGCCGGGCGCGAAGCGCGCGCCCGGGCCGGTGGTGAGATTGATCAGCACGTCGGTGCCGCTGCCGCGGATGCGCTCGACGACCTCGCGGTAGTGCGCGCCGTCCATGCTCGGCTTGGTAGTCTGCGGATCGCGCACATGGATGTGCACGATCGCGGCGCCCGCCTTGGCGGCATCGATCGCCGAGGCCGCGATCTGCGCCGGCGTCACCGGCACCGCCGGGTTCTTGCCGGGCGTGTCGGCGGAGCCCGTGACCGCACAGGCAATCATTACTTTCCGTTGCATGTTTCCTCCCGCTGCAGGCTGTTGCGGGAAGCTTAGCGCAAGTGCGGATGGCCTGGGTACCCGCGCCGGGCGGGCCCGGCGCGGGTGACGCTACGTAGGTTGACGCTACGTAGCGATACGGAGGCGACGCAAATTTCGACGCGTGCGACAAGCGCGCCAGGAACTGCATTCATGGTTCGGGACAGCCTTCAGCCGGCGCGTGGGCGTCGGTCGGAGGCGTGGGGGAGAGCTCCGGCGTCACGGGGGTTTCGTCGGGGCTCTCCTTACTCTTTTTGCATTCCGCCGACAGGTCGGCTGCCGACATTTCGAGCAAATGCGCACGATGACCCGCCGCTCACGAGGGTCGGGTGCCGCGGCCCGTGTCCCCCACATTTTCACGACATTTCCGCCGCCCACAGGCTGGCTTGCCACCTTATGTGCACTGCGCTAAGCCTCGCGCGCTCCCGTTCGTGGAACGAATCTAAGGCTTGGCGATCCGAAGATTTGCGACATGCGAGCCGCCGCTTGGTGCGATCCGTTGGCGCGACCTTGCATGCGACTCTCCGGGACATGAACTGCGAGGCGGCGAGCGGCGATGAACACCATTCTGCAGGATTATCTTCCTCTCGTGGTCTTCATCGGTATCGCCCTGGCGATCGGTCTCGCCCTGCTGATCGCGCCCTTCATCGTCGCCTACCGGCAGCCCGATCCCGAGAAGCTCTCGGCCTACGAGTGCGGCTTCAATGCCTTCGACGACGCGCGCATGCGCTTCGATGTGCGTTTCTACCTGGTCGCCATCCTGTTCATCATCTTCGACCTCGAAGTGTCCTTTCTTTTTCCTTGGGCCGTCGCCTTCAAGCAATTGGGCCCGCTCGGCTTCTGGTCGATGATGGTATTCCTTGCGGTTCTCACGATCGGCTTTATCTATGAGTGGAAGAAGGGAGCGCTCGAATGGGATTGAGCGGCGCCCTTCGCCCCGACATCGCCCGCAACACCGTACCTGACGTTGTTCCTGACATGGGAGCGCTCGCATGACTGTGACCGAGCGTCCGGCCGTCGCGCCCGCCGCGACCGGCATCCTCGATCCTCGCACCGGCAAGCCGATCGGCGCCGATGATCCCTATTTCGCCGGCCTCAATACGGAACTGTCCGACAAGGGCTTTCTCGTCACTGCGGCCGACGACCTCATCACCTGGGCGCGCACCGGCTCGCTCATGTGGATGACATTTGGCTTGGCCTGCTGTGCGGTCGAGATGATGCAGGTGTCGATGCCGCGCTACGACGTCGAGCGCTTCGGCTTCGCGCCGCGCGGAAGCCCGCGCCAGTCCGACGTGATGATCGTCGCCGGCACGCTCACCAACAAGATGGCCCCGGCGCTGCGCAAGGTCTACGACCAGATGCCGGAGCCGCGGTACGTCATCTCGATGGGCTCGTGCGCCAACGGCGGCGGGTACTATCATTATTCTTATGCGGTGGTGCGCGGCTGCGACCGCATCGTGCCGGTCGACATCTACGTGCCGGGCTGCCCGCCGACCGCCGAGGCGCTGCTCTACGGCGTGCTGCTGCTGCAGAAGAAGATCCGCCGCACCGGCACGATCGAGCGGTGAGCGGCATGCGGATCGACAACATCCCGTTCGGCACCACCGACTGGGCGGGCGTCGAGCCGACGACGCACCGTGGCGACGCCGGGGTGGCGACGTGGCGCACGCGCCAGTTCGGCGACATCCGGGTGCGGCTCGTCGACTACTCGCCCGGCTACGTCGCCGATCATTGGTGCAGCAAGGGCCACATCATCTTCTGCGTCGACGGCGAGATGACGACCGACCTCAAGGACGGCCGCTCGTTCCGCCTCACCGCCGGGCAGAGCTACCAGGTGGCCGATGACGACGGCGCGCACCGCTCGCACACCGACAAGGGCGCGCGCCTTTTCATCGTGGATTGAGACTTTCGGGCTGACGAGATGGACGAGACGCTGGAACGGCTGGGAGAGACGATCGCGGGTGCGCTGGCGGGCGCCGTCACCGGCCACACGGTCGCGCACGGCGAGCTCACGCTCACCGCCAAGGCGGCCGACATCGTCGAGGTCGCGACGTTCCTGCGCGACGACGAGCGCTGCCGCTTCGTCTGCATCATCGACGTGACCGCGGTCGACTGGCCGTCGCGCGAGAAGCGCTTCGACGTGGTCTATCATTTCCTCTCGCCCACCAAGAATGCGCGCGTGCGCGTGAAGGTCGAGACCGACGAGGGGACGCCGGTGCCGTCGCTGATCGACGTCTTCCCGGGCGCCAACTGGTTCGAGCGCGAGACCTACGATCTCTACGGCGTGCTTTTTTCCGGCCATCCGGACATGCGCCGTATCCTCACCGATTACGGCTTCCAGGGTCATCCGCTGCGCAAGGACTTTCCGCTCACCGGCTTCGTCGAGGTGCGCTGGGACGACGAGCAGAAGCGCGTCGTCTACGACAAGGTGCGGCTCGCCCAGGAATTCCGCAATTTCGATTTCCTCTCGCCGTGGGAAGGCACCGATTACGTGCTGCCGGGCGACGAGAAGGCCAAAGGCTCGTGAGGCGATGAAACCGACCCTCACGCCCGGCCTGACGCACCGCTTCGTCTACCGCGTGCCGGAGAACAAGACGGTCCCGCACCTCTATCCGGAGGTCGCCGACTTCCAGACGATGCCGCGCGTGTTCGCGACCGGCTACATGGTCGGCCTGATGGAATGGGCCTGCATGCAGCTCATGGCGCCGCATCTCGATGCGGGCGAGGGCAGCCTCGGCGTGCATATCGACGTGAACCACACCGCCGCGACGCCACCGGGCTTTGCCGTAACAGTCGACGTCAAATGCACCGACGTCGCCGGACGTAAAATCTCTTTCGAGGTCGTCGCCCACGATGGCGTCGATCAGATAGGCAAGGGTCGTCACGAGCGCTTCGTGGTCGCCTGGGACAAGTTCAACGCCAATGTGGCCGCCAAGGCGGCAAAAGCCCCCGTGGCGGAGAAGGTGTGATGGCCGAGGAGAACCTCCGCAACTTCACCATCAATTTTGGGCCGCAGCATCCGGCCGCGCACGGCGTGCTGCGCCTCGTGCTCGAGCTCGACGGCGAAGTGGTCGAGCGGGTCGATCCGCATATCGGCCTGCTCCACCGCGGTACCGAGAAGCTGATCGAGTACAAGACCTATCCGCAGGCGATCCCCTATTTCGACCGGCTCGACTACGTCGCGCCGATGAACCAGGAGCACGCGTTCTGCCTCGCGGCCGAGAAGCTGCTCGGCCTCGAGGTGCCCAAGCGCGGCCAGATCATCCGCGTGCTCTATGCCGAGATCGGCCGGCTGCTCTCGCATCTGCTCAACGTGACCACCCAGGCGATGGACGTCGGCGCGCTGACCCCACCGCTGTGGGGCTTCGAGGAGCGCGAGAAGCTCATGGGCTTCTACGAGCGCGCCTCCGGCAGCCGCATGCACGCGAACTATTTTCGCGTCGGCGGCGTGCACTGGGATCTGCCGCCGAAGCTGATCGACGACATCGAGGCGTTCTGCGATCCATGCCAGAAGGTGTGCGACGACCTCGAGACGCTACTCACCGAAAATCGCATCTTCAAGCAGCGCAACGTCGACATCGGCGTCGTCACGCTCGACGAGGCCTGGGCGCGCGGATTCTCGGGCGTCATGGTGCGCGGCTCGGGCGCGCCCTGGGACCTGCGCCGCGCGCAGCCCTACGAGTGCTATTCCGAGCTCGAGTTCGACATCCCGGTCGGCAAGCACGGCGACTGCTACGACCGTTATGTCATTCGCATGGAGGAGATGCGCCAGTCGCTGCGCATCATGAAGCAGTGCATCGCCAAGCTGCGCGGCGCCGACGGGCAAGGGCCGGTGAGCGCCATCGACCACAAGATCGTGCCGCCCAAGCGCAGCGAGATGAAGCGCTCGATGGAGGCGCTGATCCATCATTTCAAGCTCTACACCGAGGGCTTCCACGTGCCGGCCGGCGAGGTGTATGCCGCCGTCGAGGCGCCCAAGGGCGAGTTCGGCGTCTACCTCGTCGCCGACGGCAGCAACAAGCCATACAAGTGCAAGATCCGCGCGCCCGGTTTCGCGCATCTCTCCGCCATGGAGTTTCTCTGCCAGCACCACATGCTGGCGGACGTGGCGGCCATCCTGGGTTCTATCGACATCGTTTTCGGGGAGGTTGATCGATGAAGTATGCAATTGCAATCGCGGTGCTCACCGCCTTCGCGACGCCGGCTTTCGCGGCCGACACCGTCCAGAGCCTGCTGGCACAGGGCTTCACGATCGTCGGCGTGAGCGCGCCTGCGAGCGGCGGTGGAGCGCTCTATCTGCAGCAGAAGGAGAAACTCTACTTCTGCTTCGTGACCGAAACGCCAAACTCGCCGGCCCTCACCACGCGCTACTGCAAACCGGTGCAGTAACCATACAAGAGAACGCGCAATGTCCGTCCGCCGTCTCGCCCCCGCCGAGCTTCAGCCGAAGGAATTCGCCTTCACGGCGGAAAATCTCGCCTGGGCGAAGCAGCAGATCGCCAAGTATCCGGAGGGGCGGCAGGCGTCGGCCGTGATCCCACTCTTGTGGCGCGCGCAGGAGCAGGCGGGCGGTTGGACGTCGCAGAAGGCGATCGAGTACGTCGCCGATCTGCTCGGCATGGCTTACATCCGGGTGCTCGAGGTCGCGACCTTCTACACGATGTTTCTCTTGTCGCCGGTCGGCAAGAAGGCGCACATCCAGGTGTGCGGGACGACGCCGTGCATGCTGCGCGGCTCGGACGAGCTGTTCAAAGTGTGCCGCGAGCGCATCCACCACGAGCCGTTCCACGTCTCGGCGGACGGCGATTTCTCCTGGGAGGAGGTCGAGTGCCTCGGCGCCTGCGTCAACGCGCCGATGGTGCTGATCGGCCGCGACACCTACGAGGACCTGACCGCGCAAAGCTTCGGCCGCGTGCTCGACGGCATCGCGAGCGGCAAGCCCGTCAAGCCCGGCCCGCAGATCGACCGGCAGATGTCGGCGCCGGTTGGCGGCGCGACCACGCTGAAGACAGTCAAGGCCTGAACGATGCTCGACGACAAGGACCGCATCTTCCAGAACCTCTACGGCCAGGGCGATTTCGGCCTCGATGGCGCGCGCAAGCGCGGCGCCTGGGACGGCACCAAGGCGATCCTGGAGAAGGGCCGCGACGCCATCATCAACGAGGTGAAGTCGTCGGGCCAGCGCGGCCGCGGCGGCGCCGGCTTCCCGACCGGGCTCAAATGGTCGTTCATGCCCAAGCAGCTCGGCGAGCGGCCGCACTATCTGGTCGTCAATGCGGATGAATCCGAGCCCGGCACGTGCAAGGACCGCGAGATCATGCGGCACGATCCGCATCTTCTCGTCGAGGGCTGCCTGATCGCGTCCTTCGCGATGGGCGCGCACGCCGCCTACATCTATGTGCGCGGCGAGTTCATCCGCGAGCGCGAGCGCCTGCAGGCGGCCGTGGATCAGGCCTATGACGCGAAGCTGATCGGCAAGGACAACGTGCACGGCTGGGACTTCGACGTCATCGTGCACCACGGCGCCGGCGCCTATATCTGCGGCGAGGAGACCGCGCTGCTCGAAAGCCTCGAGGGCAAGAAGGGCCAGCCGCGGCTCAAGCCGCCGTTCCCGGCCAACATGGGCCTCTACGGCTGCCCCACCACGGTCAACAACGTCGAGACCATCGCGCAGGTGCCCGACATCATGCGCCGCGGCGCCGCCTGGTTCGCGGGCATCGGCCGGCAGAACAATACCGGCACCAAGCTCTATTGCGTCTCAGGCCACGTCGAGCGGCCGTGCAACGTCGAGGAGGCGATGGGCACGCCGCTGCGCGAGATCCTCGAAAAACATGCCGGCGGCGTGCGCGGCGGCTGGGACAACCTGCTCGCCGTGATCCCGGGCGGCTCCTCGATGCCGCTGGTGCCGGCCGCGATGTGCGACGACCTCAAGATGGATTTCGATGGGCTCGCGGCCGTCAAGTCGGCGCTCGGCACCGCCGCCATCATCGTGATGGACAAGTCGACCGACATCATCCGCGCGATGGCGCGCATCTCGTATTTCTACAAGCACGAGAGCTGCGGCCAGTGCACGCCCTGCCGCGAGGGCATGGGCTGGATGTGGCGCGTGCTCACCCGCATGGCGGAGGGCCGGGCGCACAAAAAAGAGATCGACATGCTGTTCGAGGTGACGAAGCAGATCGAGGGCCACACCATCTGCGCGTTCGGCGACGGCGCCGCGTGGCCCGTGCAGGGCCTGCTGCGCCACTTCCGTCCCGAGATCGAGCGGCGCATCGACCAGTATGCGGCAAACCCGCATCCCGAGCCGGTGCGGGTCGCGGCGGAGTAGGGGAGGCGGGCATGACCGAGGCCATTCATGTCGCCCAGCTCAATATCGGGCGCTTCCGCTACGAGACGGACGATCCGCGCATGGCGGATTTCATGAACAACCTCGAGCGCGTCAACGCGCTCGCCGAGCCCTCGCCCGGCTTCGTGTGGCGCTACACCGACGCCACCGGCAACGCGACCGACACCCGGCCGTACGACGGCGATCCGCTGATGGCGGTCAATCTGTCGGTGTGGGAGAGCATCGAGGCCCTGGAGAAGTTCGTCTGGCAGACCGTGCACAAGCGCTTCTATGCGCGCAAGCACGATTGGTTCGAGAAGCTCGACGTCGCCTATTTCGTGCTCTGGCACGTCCCCGCCGGCCACCGGCCGAGCGTGCAGGAGGCGGTCGAGCGGCTCGAGCATCTGAAGAAGCACGGGCCGAGCGAGCATGCGTTCGGCTGGCAGGACGTGGAATCGGCGAAGTTATGGAGATCGGCGCGCTGCGCCTGACGGTGGAATGACGATATGAGCAAGCTCATCGTCGACGGCAAAGAGATCGACGTCCCGCCCGAGTACACGCTGCTGCAGGCGTGCGAGGCGGCCGGCGCCGAGATTCCGCGCTTCTGCTTCCACGAGCGGCTCTCGATCGCCGGCAACTGCCGCATGTGCCTGGTCGAGCTCAAGGGCTCGCCCAAGCCGGTGGCGTCGTGCGCCTGGGGCGTGCGCGACTGCCGACCGGGGCCGAAGGGCGAGCCGCCCGAGGTGAACACCCGCACGCCGATGGTGAAGAAGGCGCGCGAAGGCGTGATGGAATTTCTCTTGATCAACCATCCGCTGGATTGCCCGATCTGCGATCAGGGCGGGGAGTGCGACCTGCAGGATCAGGCGATGGGGTATGGCGTCGACACCTCCCGTTTCGCTGAGAACAAGCGCGCGGTGGAGGACAAATATCTCGGAGCGCTGGTCAAGACGTCGATGAATCGGTGCATTCAATGCACGCGGTGCGTTCGCTTCTCCGCCGAAGTCTGCGGCGTTCCGGAAATGGGAGCGATGGGCCGCGGCGAGGACATGGAGATCACGACCTATCTGGAGGGCGCGCTGACCTCCGAACTGCAGGGCAATCTCGTCGATATTTGCCCGGTGGGCGCGTTGACCTCAAAGCCGTACGCGTTTGCGGCACGGCCTTGGGAGTTGGGCAAAACCCAATCCGTCGACGTGATGGACGGCGTGGGCTCGGCGATCCGGGTCGATACGCGCGGCCGTGAGGTGATGCGGATCCTGCCGCGGATCAACGAAGCGGTGAACGAGGAATGGATTTCCGACAAGACCCGCCACATCGTGGATGGCCTGCGCACCCAGCGGCTCGATCATCCCTATATCCGGACGAACGGCAGGCTTCAGCCGGCATCCTGGCAACAGGCCTTTGCGGCGATCGGCGCGAGGATGGGGCGCACTGACGGCAAGCGGATCGGCGCGATCGCCGGCGATCTTGCGGCGGTTGAAGAAATGTTTGCGCTGAAGGAGCTGCTTGCGAAATGCGGCTCGGTCAATCTTGCGGTGCAGGGCGGGGATGCTTTCGATCCCGGCGCCGGGCGGGCCTCCTATATCTTCAACCCGACCATTGCGGGCATCGACCAGGCGGACGCGCTACTGATCGTCGGCTCGAATCCGCGGAAAGAAGCCGCCGTTCTCAACGCGCGCATTCGCAAGCGCTGGCGCACCGGGCAACTCAAGATCGGCGTGATCGGCGTCAAGGCCGACTTGACCTACGCTTACGATTACCTTGGCGCGGGCGTCGATTCCCTGAATGAGCTTGCCGCCGGCAAGCATTCATTTGCGGATGTCTTGAAAAACGCGAAGAACCCGATCGTTCTGGTTGGCGCGGATGCGACGTCGCGGCACGACGGCGCCGCCATTCTTTCAGTCGCTGCCAAGCTTGCGATCGATGTCGGCGCGGTCAAGGACGGCTGGAACGGTTTTGCGGTGTTGCAGAATACGGCCTCACGTGTCGGCGCGCTGGATGTCGGCTTTGCGGCGGGCGCAGCCGGTTTGAACGCGGCGCAGATGACGACGTTTGGCACGCTCGATGTCCTGTTTCTGCTCGGCGCCGACGAGGTCAAGGTCCCTAACGATACTTTCGTGATCTATATCGGCACCCATGGCGATAACGGAGCGCATCGCGCCGACGTAATCCTGCCGGGCGCTGCCTACACCGAAAAGTCCGGTCTTTTCGTCAACACCGAGGGTCGGGTGCAGATGGCCAATCGGGCGAGCTTTCCGCCCGGAGAGGCGCGCGAGGATTGGGCCATCATTCGCGCCTTGTCCGAAGTGCTGGGCAAGAAACTGCCTTACGACTCGCTGGCTGCCCTGCGCCAGGCGATTTTCAAGGAGGTGCCGCATCTCATGCGGATCGACCAGATCGCGCCGGGAAATTCAGCCGACCTTAAGGCGCTCGCGAGCAAAGGCGGCAATCTGGAAAAGATCCCGTTTAAGGCGACCGTCGTCGACTT
>DATGLS010000047.1:0-2018 GCA_035293985.1 Xanthobacteraceae bacterium | reverse complement strand
CATTGCGGATGAGGTCGCCCAGCGGCGCACGGATGCCTACTGGCTCGCACGGGCGAGCGCCGCGGTCGCGAAGGCCGAGGCGATCCTTGCTGGAGCGCGCGATCCCGACGAACCCGTCACGGCTCCACGCCCACGTCACGTCCTCGCGCAGCTCCAGGAGGACCGCGTCCGCGACCAGATCGCCGCGATCGTCGAGACCGATGCCGAGTTTGCGAGTCTCAGCCCGGGCGCCGTGTCGGACGCTGATATTCACAGCGCATGCGTGTCCGTCGCCGCCAACATCGACTTGTCGGAGGAAGTGGGCGCAGCGGAATTCCGCGCGGCGCTCGCCGCCCTGCGAGCGGCGAAGCAGGCGGACGGAGGCTGAGATGCACGGCACCTATCTCCGCCTCGGCGTCACCGTCTGGGACAGCGACCGCACGGTGATCCGCGCGGCACGGCGCAAACTCACGCGATCGGCACGGCGCGATCCGGCGAAGCGGGAGGCCCGCAAGCAATTCTACCGCGAGATGCTGGAGCATCACGCCAACGCGCAGCGCCTCGTCGCTGAATTCCGGCTCTGACGCCGTCAACCGCAACCCCGTCCTTCAACCAGCCCGGCCATCGCGCCGGGCTTCGTCGTTTCAGGAGCCTGACATGGCCGACTTCTTCACGCACTTCTCCTGCCTTCTCGATGTCCGCACGCCGGAGAACGCCGCGCGTGCGCTCGATCTCTACAATCGCATGATGGAGGAGAACACCGCCGAGGACCCGCCATCCGAGGCGTTTCTTCTTTCCATCCAGCCCGAGCATGGCGGAACGCAGCTCTGGATTCGCGATGACACGACCGGCGATCCTCAGGCTGTCATCGAATTCGTGCTCCGCTGCGCCGAGGAATTCGGCCTCACCGGACGGTGGGGCTTTCAGTGGGCGAATACCTGCTCGCGCCCGCGCGTGAACGCCTTCGGTGGCGGCGCGCACGTCCTCGACCTCGGCCGCCGCAGGACCGTCGCCTGGATCGCGACCAATGGCTGGCTCGACCGCACCTTGTCCGCCCGGCCGGGAAAGCGAGGTGCGCGATGAGCATCCCCGATCACGCGCGCGCCAATTTCGCGACGCTGCTCCGTGCTGCGGCGGACGGCAACCTCGCGCTCATGGAATGCACCGATGCCGTTACCGGCGAGCCGCGCTACGTCATCTGCGCCGTGGGGCGCGACGGCACGGACTTCGTGTTCACGCCGTTCGGCCATCTCGCCGACGGCAACCCCTTCGACGCCTACGTGCCCCGTCCGCAACCCTGCCGGACGAACCGGCTCCCTGATCCTCGCGTGCGTGGCGGCGCGCGGTGAAGGCGGCGGCGTGACGAGAGGGAGAGCCTGGCCGGGACGGGTTTGAGCCGGAGCGGTCCAGAGAGCGCCGGCCGGCTCGCCCGTCTCCGCTCTCCCGAGGTTCACCGACATGACCCCGTCCACCGCTCTCGCGGCCGCGCCCGCGGTCGCGGCGTCGCCGCTTGCGTCTCCCTCCGATATCGCTCGCTGCATCGGCGCAGCCGCGCACCATCTCCTTCCGCATCTCGAACAGGGCCGTCAGGTCGACGCGGCAACCCTTCGCGCTGCGATGGAGCAGGCCTTCGGCGGCTCCGACACGTCCGGCGCCTGGGACTGGAAATCGGCCTACGACGCCTGCGAGGCCGCGACCGTCCTGTTTCTCCGCAAATACGGAAAGGCGCTTTTGCGCAAGGCCGGTTCTCCGGCCCTGGCCCTCCCCATGCTGGACAAGATCGTCGGGCTCCTGCCGACGCACACACGCCGCTCGATCGAGAGCGAGACCCTCCAGCAGTTCTCGACACCGATGCCACTCGGGCTCGCGGTCGCGACGGCCGCCGCCATTACGCCCGGCGACCGCGTGCTCGAGCCCTCGGCCGGCACCGGCCTGCTCGCCATCCTCGCCGAGATCGCGGGCGGATCGCTCGTCCTCAACGAGCTGGCGGAGACCCGCGCCGGCCTCCTCTCCCTCCTCTTTCCGGACATCGCCGTGAG
>DATGLS010000046.1:0-63886 GCA_035293985.1 Xanthobacteraceae bacterium | reverse complement strand
ACCCTCCGCAAGCTCGTCAAGCGCTTCGATCGTACCGAAGCGGTACGCGGCATCGATCTCGACATCGCCGATTCCGAGTTCGCCGTTCTGGTCGGCCCGTCCGGCTGCGGCAAGAGCACCACGCTGCGCATGATCGCCGGCCTCGAGGAGATCTCCGTCGGCGAGATCCGGATCGGCGATCGCGTCGTCAACGACCTGTCGCCGAAAGAGCGCGACATCGCGATGGTGTTCCAGAACTACGCGCTCTACCCGCACATGACGGTCTACGAGAACATGTCCTTCGGGCTGCGCCTGAAGAAGTTCCCGAAAGCCGAGATCAAGGCGCGGGTCGAGAACGCCGCGCGCATCCTCGACATCACCGAGCTGCTCGAGCGCAAGCCGCGCGCGCTCTCGGGAGGTCAGCGGCAGCGGGTCGCGATGGGCCGCGCGATCGTCCGCGAGCCGCACGCGTTCCTGATGGACGAGCCGCTCTCGAACCTCGACGCCAAGCTGCGCGTGCAGATGCGCACCGAGATCAAGCGGGTGCATCAGAAGGTGAAGACCACGACGGTCTACGTCACCCACGACCAGGTCGAGGCGATGACGCTCGCCGATCGCGTCGTGGTGATGAACAACGGCAAGATCGACCAGGTCGGCACCCCGCACGAGCTCTACCATCATCCCAAGACGCGCTTCGTCGCCGGTTTCATCGGCTCGCCGGCGATGAACTTCATTCCGTGCCGGCTCGAAAAGAACGGCTCCGGCCTCAAGGTGCGGGTCACCGATCAGATCGTGTTGCCGGTGCCGGCCACGCAGGCGCCGCGCTGCCAGTCGGCGGTCGGCCGCGACCTGCTGCTCGGCCTGCGCCCCGAGCACCTCACCGAGCCGCGCCGCAACGGCGCCACCGACGGCAGCGAGTTCTCGGTCACCCTCGACGTGGTCGAGCCGCTCGGCATGGAGACGATGGTGTATTTCACGGTCAACGGCCAGGAAGTCTGCGCCCGCGTCGATCCCGGCGCCGCGCGCGGCCCCGGCGAGCAGATGCGGCTCGCGGCAAATGTGGAGCATATGCATCTGATCGATCCGCCGACCGATACGGTGCTGTAGGCCGGCGCGGCCTCACACCCGAATGCCACTTTCCAGAATGGCATCGGCGAGCTCGGCCGCGGGGCCGTGCATCACCTTGTCCTTGCCCTTGACGACGAACTCGACGAGGCCGAGATCGGGCAGGTCGTGGCCACCGGGAATCTCGGTCAAGCCCGCCGGGATGAGCCCCTCGGAGACGACGGTGACGCCGAGTCCTGCCAACGCCGCCGCCCGCAAGCCGCTCAGGCTGTCGCTCGTGCACACGATCCGCCACGGGCGGGCGCTACGCTCCAGCGTGGCGAGCGCGATCTCGCGCATGATGCTGGGCGGCGAGAACAGAATGAGCGGCACCGGCGCGGCCGAGGCGTGCTGATATCCGCCAGCCGACACCCAGGTCAGCAGGTCGCGCGAGACCACGCGGCCGCGATCGTCGCCGGGCGGCCGCTTGCCGCAGATGAGATCGAGCTCGCCGCGGGCGAGGCGCTCGTTGAGCTCGGCGCTGCGCCCGACGGTCAGCTCGAACTCCACCAACGGGTGGGTGCGGACGAAGTCGTGCAGCACATCGGGCAGTCGCGAGGTGACGAAATCCTCCGAGGTGCCGAACCGGAGCCGGCCGCGCAGCTGCGAGCCCGCAAAATAACGCTGCGCGCGGTCGTTGGCGGAGAGGATGCCGCGCGCGAGCTCGATCATCGCCTCGCCGTCGGGCGTGGTCGCGACCGAGTGGGTGTCGCGCACCAACAGCCGGCGGCCGGCCTGCTCCTCGAGCTTGCGAATGTGCTGGCTGACCGTGGACTGGCGCAGGTCGAGGCGCTGGGCCGCCTGGGTGAAGCTGCGGGTCTGCGCCACGGCCAGGAACGTCTGTAGCAGGGCGGGGTTGAACATCGGATTCTTATCACGAATCGCGATTACCATAATAGATGTATTCGACATTCACAATAACCGCAGATCGATTTATCTCAGAAGCCTGCGACCGGAGGCTTTTTCCCATGTCGGCCAGGCGCGCGCTCTCGCGGATCGACCCCTTTCTCGCCGCCATTCTGCTCACGGTGGCGCTCGCCTCCGTCGCGCCCGCGCGTGGCGAGGCGGGTGACGTGGCCGCCTGCGTGACCAATGCCGCCATCATGCTGCTGTTCTTCATGCATGGCGCGCGGCTCGCGCCCGAAGCTGCAGTGGCCGGCCTGCGCCATTGGCGGCTGCACGCCGTGATCTTTCTCAGCACGTTCGTGCTGTTCCCGCTGCTGGTCGTCGGCTTGCACGCCTCGGCGCCGGGGCTGCTGTCACCGCCGTTGTGGGCCGGATTGATCCTGCTGAGCGCGCTGCCGTCGACCAT
Organism: Xanthobacteraceae bacterium; assembly: GCA_035293985.1. Classification (GTDB taxonomy): domain Bacteria; phylum Pseudomonadota; class Alphaproteobacteria; order Rhizobiales; family Xanthobacteraceae; genus JAVDCA01. The sequence goes on along the minus strand of DATGLS010000046.1, from coordinate 61,491 downwards.
CCAGGCGTCGATCGCCTTCACGTCGATCGCCGGCGGCAACGTGCCGGCGGCGTTGTGCAGCGCTTCCACGTCGAACCTGCTCGGCACGGTGCTGGCGCCGCTGATTGCCGGCTTGCTGCTCGCGAGCAGTGCGCCGCTGTCGGCCCATTCCATGCTCGACATCGGCCTGAAGCTGCTCGTCCCGTTCCTGGCCGGTCAGCTCATGCGGCCCTGGATCGGCGCCTTCCTGACCCGACATCGGCTGGCGCTGAAATTCGTCGACTACGGCTCGATCCTGCTGATCGTGTACACGGCCTTCAGCGAGGGCGTCGTCAACGGCATCTGGCATCAGGTCGATGCGGCGCAGCTCTTGCGGCTTGCGCTGATCGATGCTGCGCTGCTGGCCATCGTGATGACGCTCCTGACGTTCGCGAGCCGTCGCCTCGGCTTCTCGCGCGCCGACGAGATCACGATCGTTTTCTGCGGGTCGAAGAAGAGCCTCGCCACCGGCATCTCGATCGCCACGGTGCTCTTCGCCGGCCATGTCGGGCTCGCGATCGTGCCGATGATGCTGTTTCACCAGATTCAGCTGATGGTGTGCGCGTCGCTCGCTCGCCGGTATGCGGTACGGGCAGAACGTGGAGAGCCTGTCGGCGGGCTCTCGACGGCGCGCTCGTGAACGAGAACTGCATCGCGGCATGGTCCGGATGTCGGCCACTCGCGCCGCATCCGGGCTACGTCGCTGGTCGCCTCCGCCTTCACTCGGTTGCGACGAGTGCGCAGGATCCAGCCGTGGTAGAGGGCGGGCCCATCGCCAAGATTCAAGGCCGGAAGGGATGAACCGGAGCCTCGGGCGACACCACCACAATGCGACACCACCACAATAATGCGATCCCGCAGGTGATCACCGTGATGATGGTGGCCGTCAGAATCAAGCGCAGCATCGAGCGGGCCGGCCGCAGGATGCCGAGCAGGGCGGCTTTCTGCTCCTCGGTCACGATGTAGCGGCCGCAGCGGCCAAAGACCCAGGGGCTCTGGGCCTCGAACAGATAGCCGTCGGCGAGCGGCTTCAAGTGAGGCCTGCTAAGGCAGCTGTCCCGGGTGGGAAGGCGTCCATGGCAAGCTCCTGTGGCGGAAGGGATTTTTGATCGCGGGGAGGGGCCTGCCCGCCTCTCCCTTTCATCCACAGGAGGTTTGACGGCTTTTTCTCGCGGCCCCGCCGTGAAGCGCGTGAGTGCCGTAGGTGGGCAAGTGTGTCCGAAACGCCGCGTGGGCAAAATCGCCTCGCTCGGCTTGCCCGCGTGGACAGGTTAGCTACGCGGTTTTGCCCACCTACGCCGGCGCGAGCGCCGGCGACGGCGCCGCCGCGGCGCGCGCATCCTGCAAGATCATGTCCGCGCCCTTTTCGCCGATCATCACGGTCGCGGCGTTGGTGTTGCCCGACACCAGCGCCGGCATGATCGAGGCGTCGACCACGCGCAGACCGGCGATGCCGCGTACGCGCAGGCGCTGGTCGACCACGGCGGCGGGGTCGCTGCCCATGCGGCAGGTGCTGGTCGGGTGGAAGACCGTGGTCGCGGTGGCGCGTGCGTAGGCCATGAGATCGGCGTCGCTCGTCACGCTCGCGGCCGGCTTGTATTCCTCGGCGACGTAGCGGCGCATGGCGGGCTGGCGCATGATGCCTTGCAACTGGCGCATGCCGGCGAGCAACGTGTCGCGGTCGAACTGGCTCGTGAGATAGCGCGGCTGGATCGCAGGAGGCTCGGCGGGGTTCGCCGACTTGATGCGCACGTAGCCGCGGCTTTCGGGCCGCAGCTGGCACACCGAGACGATGAAGCCGGGAAACGTGTGCAATGCCGCACCGGCGGTATCGGTGCTGAAGATGAGGAAGTGCAGCTGCACGTCGGGCGTCGCGAGGTTCGGGCTGGTGCGCAGGAAGGCGCCCGCATAGCCGGCGCCGATCGCCAGCATGCCCCTGCGGGTGAGGAAGTAGCGCAAGCCCGCGAGCGTGCGATGGCGCCAGTTGTGCACCACGTCGTTCATGGTGATCGGCTCGGTGCAGCGATACTGGAAACGGACCTGCAGATGGTCCTGCAGATCGGCACCGACGCCGGGTATGTCGGCCGCGACCGCGATCCCGTGCTGCCGCAGCAGCGCGGCCGGGCCGAGGCCGGAGAGCTGCATGAGCTGCGGCGAGTTGAAGGCGCCGCCGGCGAGGATCACCTCGCGGTTGGCGCGCGCGACACGGGTCTCGCCGCCGCGGCGATACTCGATGCCGGTGGCGCGCCGGCCGTCGAGCAGAATGCGGGTCGCGAGCGCATGGGTGACGACCTCGAGGTTGCCGCGCCGCCGCGCCTGGCGCAGATAGCCCGCCGCGGTCGAGCGACGCAGGCCCTTGCGGGCGGTGTATTGGAAGTAGCCGGCGCCTTCCTGGGTGGCGCCGTTGAAATCGTCGTTGCGCGGGTGGCCGGCCTGCTGCACCGCCGCAATGAATGCCTCGCACAGCGGATGCGGCTCGCACACGTCGGACACCGCGAACGGCCCGCCGACCCCGTGCAACGCGTCGGCGCCGCGCTCCTGGTCCTCGGCGCGACGGAAATAGGGCAGCACGTCGTCGTGGCTCCAGCCCGCATTGCCGAGCTGGCGCCAGCGGTCGAAGTCCTCGTGCTGGCCGCGGATATAGAGAAGCCCATTGATCGAGCTCGAGCCGCCCAAGAGCTTGCCGCGCGGCTGGATGATGCGGCGATTGTCGAGCTCGGGTTCGGGTTCTGTGGTGTAGAGCCAGTTGACGCGGGCATCGTTGAACAGCTTGCCGTAGCCGAGCGGCACGTGCACCCAGAAGTAACGATCGTGCCCGCCGGCCTCGATGAGCAGCACGCGATGGCGCCCGTCAGCGGTGAGGCGATTGGCGAGCACGCAGCCGGCGCTGCCGGCGCCGACGATGACGTAGTCGAAGGACTCGGTTTGTACGTTGTTGGGCATGGCGTTTCTCTCGCAGTCGACGACTACATCATCGAACCGACTGGCGAATCAATGGCAGCCACACACAAGTGCTCGCGCGCCCTCTTCCCCTAAGGAGGGACCTAAAGGGGGAGAAGGGGCGCAGACGCCGTGCTCACCTCACTGGAGTCCTGTCGTCTGGGTCGCCGTGCCGCGGACGATGTTGCTGGCAATTGCCGTCGTCGAACGGCTAGAGTCGGACGCGCTAGGCGGCCTTGTGGCATTGATGCGGCGCCGCAGGCCGGGTGGAGAAATGCGACGTGAACGCTGACGCATCGCGCACGGCGGATGCTTCTGAGCTGGTGACGGGCGAGGGAGCCCGCACGATCTTCTCGGCGCTGCGCGCGGTCGCGATCGCGTTCGGCCTCGCCTGGTCGTGCCTGTTCATCCTGGTGGGCGTGGCGTATCGGCTGCAGCTCTATGGCGATGGCTCGATCTTCGCGTATTCGGTTGCGGCGCGCGCCGGCTGGGATTTCCACTTTCGCGACATCTCCGATCGCCTGTTCGTCTACCTCTACGCCCATCTGCCGGCCGAGACCTATGTGGGCCTGACCGGCGACGCGCGCGGCGGCATCGCGCTCTACGGTCTCCTGTTCTTCGCCGCGCCGCTGATCGGGCTCGCGGCGACCTTCGTGACAGATCGGTCGCCGCGGCGCATCATCTTCGCGTGCGCCTGCCTCTCGACCGCGTGTCTCAGTCCGCTGGTGTTCGGCTTTCCGACCGAGATGTGGGTCGCGCATTCGCTGTTCTGGCCGGCGCTCGCGCTCTGCCACTATGCCGGCCGTGGTGTTCGCGGCACCGTCGCGGTCTTCGTCGCGCTGCTCGCGCTTGCGCTCACCCACGAGGGCGCGGCGGTGTGCGCGGTCGCAATCGTCGCGACCGTCGCGCTGCGCGGGTTCCGCGATGCGATGTTCATCCGCGCCCTCGGCGCGCTCGCCGCCGTGATCCTCGTCTGGGCGGCGGTGAAGCTCGCGCTCCCGCCCGACCGTTATTATGCGAGCATCATCGCGGCCGCGGCATTCAACTTCATCGACGTCGGCAACCTGCTCGGCAGCACCTTTTTCATGCTGCTGTTCGGCGCGCTTGCAGCCTATGCGGTCGTATTTCTGGTGATGCGGCTGATCGCGCCTGCGTGGGCGCACCTCTGGGCGTTCGCCATCGTCGCGCTTGCGCTCGCGGTCTACTGGCTGCACTTCGATCATTCGCTGCACACCCAGAACCGCTACTACGTGCGCACCGCGATCTTCCTCCTCACGCCGCCCGCCGGCGCGCTGGCGGCGCTCGCCGCGCTGCGCGCCGAGGGCCGCCTCCACGTGCCGATCGCCTTCCTGGCTCACTACGCCGACGAACTGGCCGATCACCTGCTGGCGCTCGCGCGCGGGGCAGCGGCGCACGCCGCGGTCGGCGCGATCCTCACGCTTACGCTCGTGCACGCGGTCGAGACCGCGAAGTTCGTCACCGCGTGGACCGGCTACAAGGGGGCGGTGCGCGCGCTCGCCATGGGCACGGCGTCCGATCCGGCGCTGGGCGATCCGCGCTTCGTATCGTCCAATCGGATCGATCCCAATCTCAATCGCCTGAAGTGGCAGACCACCACGCCATATCTGTCGGTGCTGCTCGCGCCGGATTTCCGGCCGGCGCGTCTCGTGATCGATCCGACCGCCGGCTATTTCTGGCTCACCTGCCGGCTCGCGAGCGCAAACGCGAAGGCCCACCTTGCTATTCCTGTGGCAAGCCGCGAGTTGATCCGCGTGTACGAGTGCCTGCACCGAGCATCGAACTGATGCTTCATTAAAAGGTTAAGTCGGCTTTGCGACAAGTGGTCGAAATTCCCTTGTGTCATCGCCCGCGCATGAGCCGGCAACAAACTGATACGCGCGCATGCAAAAATGCACGCACCTACGCCGCTACCGCGCGACGCCGCCGCGCGACGGCTCTTTTGCCGCCGTCGTTTTACGGCTAATATCGGAGCGTTTCCGATCAAATCCTGATTTTCAGGTGGGCCTTGGCAAACCGCATCGAGACGCCCGCGATGATCGCGGAGGTATCGATCACCCATGAGCTCCTGCGACGCGCGTCGCCGGCGCCGGATTATCTCCGTGAAAAGCTGGCGCTGCAGGATCTCGCTCAGCAGATGGCGGATCATCCCGAGCAGCTGCTGCCCCACCTCGTCGCACAGGCGATGGACATCTGCGATGCGGCCGCGGCCGGCATCAGCGTGCTGGAAGGCGATGTCTTCCGCTGGCTCGGCCTCACCGGCACGCTCGCCGCTTTCGAAGGCACGACGACCCCGCGCGATTTCAGCCCGTGCGGCGTGTGCATCGACAACCGCGACGCGGTGCTGATGGCGCGGCCTGAGCGCGTCTACGGCTGGATCGCCGACGCCAACCTCACGATCCCGGAGGTCCTGCTGGTGCCGCTGCTCGCGCGCGGCGAGGCGCCGATCGGGACATTGTGGGTCGTCGCCCGGGAAGGGCAGCAGTTTCACACCGGGCATGAGCGGGTGATGACCGAGCTTGCCGCCTTCACCAGCGTCGCGCTGCGCATGATGCAGTCGGAAGGCCGGTTGAAGAGGGCGTTGGAGGAGCAGGAGACCCTCACCAAGGAGATGGGCCACCGGATCAAGAACCTGTTCGCCATCGCGGACAGCATGATCCGCATGGCCGCGCGCGGAACGCAGACCAAGCAGGAGATGGCCGACGCGCTGGTCGGACGCATTCACGCGCTCGCCGACGCACATGGCCTGGTGCGCGAGTCCTTCGGCCTCGCCTCGGTGAGCAAGCGGGTCGAGCTCGACGAGTTGATCCGCACGATCCTGCGGCCCTACCGCATGCCCAGCCTCGCGGGCGGAGAAATCCGTCTCGGCGAGCACGCGACCAACAGCATCGCGCTCGTCCTGCACGAGCTCGCGACCAATGCGGCGAAATACGGCGCGCTCAGCGTCGACGAGGGCGCGGTCGATATTGCGTGGGAGGTCGAGGACGCCAACCTGGAATTGGTCTGGCGGGAAACCGGTGGCCCGGCCGGCGAGGCGCCGTCGAGCAAAGGCTTCGGGTCGACGCTGGTCGAGCGCACCATTCTGGGTTACGGCGGCAAGCTCGAGCACGACTGGTCCGCCGACGGGCTCACGGTGCGCATCACGATTCCGATGAATCGGCTGACGGGCTGACGGTCAGCGGTTGTGCAGCCGATATCTCAGCCAAACGGCTCCGCCTTCCAATGTCAGGCTGCTCTCCAGCGTCATCGATTTGACCGGCGCCGGCCCGACCGGCCTCGGCCTCGGCCGAGTCGAAGACGCTCGGCGCGCCTTTGGCGCCATTGACCGCCGGCCAGATGGCCAGGCTGATCTCGTCCAGAGCCCGGCGCGCAGGAACGCGGCGTTCGCTCATCAACCACGGCGCGCGCGAACGGCCCGCCGGCTCACAGGTTCTTCTGCATGACGACGAACGGTTCGCCCTCGACCAGCGCCGTGTCGGCGATCCAGAAGCCCATACGGGCATAGAAGCCCGCGGCGTTGATGGTCGACTGCACGTGCAGCACGTGGACGCCGCAGCCGATGGCCGTGCGCGTCAACCGTTCGATCAGGCGCCGGCCGACACCTGCACGCTGGCGCTGGGGGGCGACGAAGACCTTGCGCACCGAATTGCCGGCGAGGCAGGCGGTGCCGACGATCTCGCGGCCGCGCGTCGCCACCAGCATGACGCGGTCCGGCCACTGCATGAGCCGCCCGACATGGGAACCGGACCAGACCGCACACTGCCGCTCGATGAAAGCCGCAGAATAATGCGCCGCCATCGTGTCGCGGATGGACGCACGGATGAGCTGCCCGATCGCTTCGGCATCGCCTGCCTGCGCGATCCGGATGAGTTCCTCTCCGGTGGAGATCGGTTCGGCCTGGGCGGATCGCATCACGGGACCCTCGGTGCGTCGTGCCCCAGCGTTGGTCGGCAAATCAATGGGCGAGGTTCGAATGGCGGCCGCAAAGAAAGGACGTGGCGCGCGTGGTGGCCAATGGCCGCCGGCTGGGTGTAATCTACGCGTGCCCGAAGGCCCCAAGCGGACAAGCCCCGTGCACGGGCGCCAAGGAGGACATGCGATGCAGCTCAGGACATCACCGGCGGCCGCCCACGGATACACCGATGCCGAATGGCAGGCGCGGGTCGATCTCGCGGCCGCGCATCGCATCGCCTACATGCACGGCTTCAGCGAGGGCATCTTCAACCACCTGACATTCGTGGTTCCCGGGCACGACGATCGCTACTACCAGATTCCGTTCGGCACCCATTGGTCGGAGGTGACGGCCTCTTGCATCATGGAGGTCGGCATCGACGACGGCGAGGTCAAGCGCGGGGAGGGCGAGGTCGAGCGCTCGGCGTATTGCATCCACGCGCCGATGCACAAGGCGCTGCCGCAGGCCAAGGCCGTGTTTCACACCCATATGCCGTTCACGAGCGCGCTCACGCGGCTCGAGGATCCGCGCATCAAGGAGATCGGCCAGACCGAGGTCGGCATGATGGGCGGCATCGCGTATGACGACACGTACACGGGCCCGGCGCTCGACCCGGAGGAGGGCGCACGCCTCGCGCGCGTGCTCGGCAACCAAACCATTCTGTTCATGGCCAATCACGGCGTCACCACGGTGGGCGACACCATCGCGGATGCCTACGACCGGCTCTACTACATCGAGCGCGCCGCGCAGGTGCAGATCTACGCGATGTGGACCGGTCAGCCGCTCAAGCAGCTTCCCGCGCCCGTGGTCGAGAAGACCATGCGCGACATCGGGGGCCCGAGCCTCTACCGCGATCCGCCGCCGGCACAGCGCCACTTCAATGCGCTGAAGCGTATCCTGGATCGCCAGGAGCCGGACTACGCATCATAGGATATGGTTGAGCGAATGCGAGACCCGCCCTCTATGAGATGCCGTCAAAGCGATGGGTTTCGCTTGCGCTCAACCCATCCCACGATTCATTTCTCGCCCGGGCCGTAATACGCCTCGATTCGGTACCCATCCGGATCGATGATGAACGCCGCATAATAGTCGGGCGCATAGATCGGGCGCAGGCCGGGCGCGCCGTTGTCGCGACCGCCGGCGCGCAGCGCGGCGGCATGGAATGCATGGACGGCCGCGCGCGTGGGCGCCATGAAGCAGAAGTGCAGGCCCGATCCGTCGTCCGGGTCGACTGGACGCGGGGCCGACGTGATCCAGAAGAAGATGGTGTCGGTCCCATAACCATAGCCTTCGATCGAGCGCGCGGCGCGCACGCATCGGTAGCCGAGCGGATGCAAGGCTTGGTCGTAGAAGCGTTTGCTCGCGGCAATGTCCTTCACACCGATCGAGACGTGCGTCAGCATGGTGGCCTCCTCTCCGCGGCGTAGCGGCGTAGAATGGGTCGACTGCAGCGAAACCCATCGACGGCGGCGCAAAGCGGAGTGGGTTTCGCTCGCGCTCAACCCACCCTACACTACGCAGCGCCAGCGTGCCGCCTTGGACTGAAGCCGATGCTCGCTTTCCTCTGCCGAATCTTTCGAGCCCGCATCGCGCCTCCCGCGCTCCTCGCGATCATGGTGCTGCTCCCGACGAACGCGCCGGCGCAGACTTTTCCGACCCACGCGGTGCGGATCATCGTGCCGTTTCCGGCCGGCGGCACGGCCGACGTGATGCCGCGCGTCGTCGCCGACTGGCTGGCGCGCAAATGGGGACAGCCGGTGGTGATCGAGAACAAGACCGGCGCGGCCGGCAATATCGGCGCCGAGGCGGCCTATAGGTCGGCGCCGGACGGCTACACGCTGCTCGCCTCGCCGCCGCCGCCGCTGGTGATCAACCAGAACCTCTATCCGAGCCTGCCGTTCGACCCGACGAGGTTCGTGCCGATCTCGGTGATGGGCATCGTGCCGAATGCGCTGGTGGTCAATCCGAAGAAGATCGCCGCCGCGACGGTTGCGGATTTCATCGCCTATGCCAAGGCGAAGCCCGGCAAGATCACGGCGGCGACGCAGGGCAACGGCACCACCTCGCATCTCACCTCCGAGCTGTTCGAGATGATGGCCGGCGTGAAATTCACCCACGTGCCGTATCGCGGGTCGGCCCCGGCCCTGCAGGGCCTGCTCGCCGGCGACGTCGACATCATGTTCGACAACCTCGGGGTCTCGCTCGCGCTGGTGAAGAGCGGCCAGCTCAGGCTGATCGCGGTCGGCAGCGAAAAGCGCATGTCCTCGCTGCCCGACGTGCCGACGATCGCCGAGACGCTGCCGGGCTTTGCGGCCTCGGCCTGGTTCGCGGTGGTGGCGCCGCCGGGCACGCCGGCGCCGATCGTCGACAAGATCAGCGCCGACATCGCGGCGGCGATCAAGGATCCGGGCGTGCGAGCGCGCCTCGCCGAGCTCTCGGCCGAACCGGTCGGCGACACGCCCGCAGAGGCCACGGCCTTCATGCGCGAGGAGGTCGAGCGCTGGAACAAGGTGATCAAGGCGGCTAATGTGAAATTGGAGTAGGTGGGCAAAGCGCAGCCTGCCCACCGCGACGTCAGCCGCGTGGGCACGGCGCGTTCCGCGCCTTCGCCCACCCTACGGAAGCAGGCACCGCGAGAAGCGCGATGAACATCCACGAACGCACCACCCACGAACGCACCATCCAACGCAGCTGGCCGAGCGACGGCCTCACGCGCATTCCGTACTGGATCTATTCCGATCGCGACCTGTACGAGGAGGAGCAGGCGAAGATCTTCCGCGGCGATACCTGGACCTTCCTCTGCCTCGAGGCGGAGCTGCCGCGCCCCAACACCTTCCGCACCGCCAATCTGGGCGACATGCCCATCGTGGTGACGCGCGACAAGGACGGCGCGATCCATGCCTTCGAGAACCGCTGCGCCCATCGCGGCTCGCTGCTCTGCCTGAAGGAGCGCGGCGAGGCGCGCGAGATCGTCTGCGTCTATCACAACTGGACCTACGACCTCGAAGGCAAGCTCACCGGCGTCGCCTTCCGCCGAGGCATCGCCGGCAAAGGCGGGATGCCAGCCGACTGCCGGCCCGACAGCCATGGGCCGCGCCGGCTGCGGGTGGAGATCTTCGCCGGGCTGGTGTTCGGCACCATGAGTGAGCGGGTCGCGCCGATCGAGCCGTATCTCGGGCCCGAGATCGCCGCCAAGGTGCGGCGCGTCATGAAGGCGCCGGCCAAGCTCCTCGGCGGCTACAGCCAGATGCTGCCGGGCAACTGGAAGCTCTACATGGAGAACGTGAAGGACAGCTACCACGCGAGCCTGCTGCACATGTTCTTCACCACCTTCCGCCTCAACCGCCTGTCGCAGAAGGGCGGGCTCGTCATCAGCGAGCACGGCGACCACCACATCAGCTACTCGTACACGGCCGACGTCGCCGGCAAGGAATACGAGCAGGCCGGCATGCGCTCGGCGAACGCGGACTACGGAAAGCTCGAGGCTCCGGAGCTGCTCGAGAGCGTCGACGAGTTCGGCGACGGCGTCGGGCTGCAGATTCTCTCGGTCTTCCCGGGATTCGTGCTGCAGCAGATCAGGAACTGCCTCGCGGTGCGCCGGGTGGTGCCGCAAGGACTCGATCGCACCGAGCTCGCTTGGACCTGCTTCGGCTTCGAGGGCGACGACGAGGAGATGACCGAGCTGCGCCTGCGCCAGTCGAACCTGATCGGGCCGTCCGGCCTGATCTCGATGGAGGACGGCGCCGCGACCGGCTTCGTGCAGCGCGGCATCCGTGGTGCGACCGACTGGGAATCGGTGGTCGAGATGGGCGGCAACGGCACCGCGTCGGAGGAGAGCCGGGTCAGCGAAGCGGCCGTGCGCGGGTTCTGGAAGAGCTATCGCCGGCATATGAAGTTGTGAGGGCAGTCACTGCGAGGCATGCGCAGCATGCCGAAGCAATCTCGATCCGCAGGTGCATGCGGGACGAGATTGCGTCGCGAGCTTAGCTCCCTCGCGATGACGGGAGAAAAATATCATGGACATCGAACGCCGGCTCGCGGTGCTCGACCTCAATGCGCGCTATGCCGAGGCGATCGACGAAGGCCGGCTCGAGGAGTGGCCGGACTTCTTCACCGACGACGGCCGCTATCGCATCACCACCGCCGAGAACGTCGAGCAGGGCCTGCCGCTGCCGATCGTCTATGCGACCTCGCGCGCCATGCTGCGCGACCGCGTGAAGGCGCTGCGCGAGGCCAACATTTACGAGGCGCAGCGCTACCGCCACGTCCTCGGGCCGGCGCGCATCGAGCTCGGCGCCGACGGCATGCTGCATGCGCGCACCGGCTTCATGGTGGCGCGGATCATGCACACGGGCGAGACGGCGCTGTTCGCGACCGGCACCTATCGCGACCGCATCGTCGAGGCCGGCGACGCGCCGCGCTTCGCCGAGCGCACCGTGATCCTCGACAGCCGCCAGATCGATACGCTGCTGGCGATTCCCTTGTAGGGTGGTCAAGATCGTTTGCGCGGATATCGCGATTGCCGACAGGCGTGCGAGAGGTTGTGCCCACGTCAGCGTGTGTGCGCGTGGGCAACCGCGAGGGTGCGGTTGGCCACCCTATGTCTAGCCCTGCGGACGCCGCTCGGCCGTCCAGGTACCCGAGCAGGAGCCCGAGCCGACGCCCCGCCACACGCCGGAGCCGCCGTCGCGCGACAACCGGCCGTGACCGTCCGCATAGCTCGACCCGCGCGCGACGCGCACGTGAACATAACCGCTGCGGTTCACCTGGCCGCTGATGTCGAAGGCATTATCGCCCACGTAGCTCACCACGCCGTTGCGGATTTCGAGGCCGTAACGATAGGCACGGTCGCAGCTGCCTTTGTCGGTCACGATGGAGACGCTCCAGCGACCATCGAACTGCGTGACCGGCGCCGCGGCGGCGGCAATAGCTGCAGGGACCGCCGCGGTGGCGACGAGCAGCGCAAAAATCAACCTGAGCATTGAGTCCTCACTGGAAAACCCGACGGACCGCGATTTCGCCCCCCGGACGTCGCGTCGGCTGATCACCGGGAACTCGGGAAATTTAGTGTGCCGGTTTCCGCTGCGGAATAGCCGTTCACAGAATTTTTCCAACCGATGCGGTGCCAACTATGCCTGGACGGAACAACTCATTGGTACCACAGGCACATAACGGGTTCGCAACGGCGGACGGTGGTGCAGAAGCGCAACGGCGGGACGAAATCGAGCGCGAAATCCGGTCATTCATCGCTACTGCCGGACCACCAGCACCGAGCATTTGGCGTAGCGCACGACGTGGGCGGCGTTCGAGCCGAGCGAATGGGTGCGCACCGCCGCCAAATGCGAGCTCATGACGATGAGGTCGGCGTTGATCTCCTTCGCTTCCTCCAACACCTCGTGGTAGACGCCGCCCTGGCGCACGGCCGCGCTCACATGGGCGGCGTCGAAGCCGGATTCCCTGGCGATGATCGCGAGCGCCTCCTCGGCTGATTTGCGCTGCTGCTCGTTGAAATCGGCCGGCACGTACTTGGCGAGCATCGCAGGCGTCGCCGGCATCACGTTGAGCAGGCGCAGGTGGCCACCCGTGGGGCGCGCCAGCGCGACCGCGGTTTCGAGCGACGGCTTGGCGAGCTCGGGATCGGCGAGATCGACAGGCACGAGGATTTGCTTGAACATGCGGCGCCCCCATGTGTTCTTCAGTCCGTCGCCGTCTCCAGCATGCGCGGCACGACGAAGCGCTCGAGCCGGCCCGATCGCGCATGCAGCTTGGTCCAGTCGGCGATGGCAAAATCGATCACCACCAGCCCGCCGGTCGGCAGCTTCTCGCGCAAGCGCTCGCGGTCGTCGAGATCGCCTGCGGCGATGAGCTGTGTCGCGACTTCCTGCAGGCCCGGATTATGGCCCACCACCAGCACGGATCGCGCGTCGCGTGGGGCGTGGCGAAACACGTCGAGGAGCGTGCGCGGCGTCGCCTCATAGAGCCGCGCCTCGTATATCGCGGGCGGCGCCGCCGGCGCCTCGGCGGCGACGAGATCCCAGGTCGCGCGCGCCCGCTGCGCGGTCGAGCACAGCACGCCGTCGGGAATGAGCTGGTGCCGGCGCAGATAGGCGCCGATGCGCGGCGCCGCCTCCTCACCGCGGCGATTGAGCGGGCGGTCATGATCGCTCGCGCCCGGCTCGGCCCAGGAGGATTTGGCGTGACGTAGGAGAAGCAGGCGGCGCATGTTCGGGCACGTTGATTTTCACAGATCCGTTCAGTCTTCGATTTAGCCTTCGATTTACCCGTGTCGACAGGCTAGCATAGCGCTCCGGCGGCCGCGCGGGGCGCGACAGGCCACCGCAATACCGTGTGAGTCGACATGAATGTGACGGTACGCGCCGATTTTGGCGCGAGTTGGTATGCTGCCGAGGCGAGCGGGGGGGATGCGGCCTTCGAGCGCGCACGGCTGACCTACGACCTCGACGTCGATGTCTGCGTGATCGGCGGCGGCCTCGCCGGCCTCACGGCGGCGCGCGAGGTGGCGCGGCGCGGCTGGTCGGTCGCGGTGATCGAGGCGCGGCATGTGGCGTGGTCCGCGTCGGGCCGCAATTGCGGCTTCGTGCTGCCGGGTTTCGGCGCCGATCCGCGCGCGATGGTGGAGCGCGTCGGCATCGACCGCGCGCGCGAACTATGGAAGCTGTCGGAAGCGGGCGTCGAGTACGTACGCACCGCCATCCGCGATACCGGCATGCCCGGAGTGGCGCCCGTCGATGGCTGGCTCGACGTGTCGAAGATCGACGATGGCGACGAGATGCTCGCGGTCGCGAGCCTGCTCGGCCAGGAGTTCGGCGCGACCATCGAGGGCTGGCCGACCGATCAAGTGCGCGCCGCGCTCAAGAGCGACTTCTATTTCCACGCCATCCACTATCCGGCCGCGTTCCACATCGATCCGCTCGCCTATGCGCGCGGCCTCGCGCGAGCGGCGCTCGCGGCCGGCGCGGTCATCTTCGAGGAAACGCCGGCGCTCGCGATCGATCCCGCCGGCGTGCGCAAGCGCATCACCACCCCCAAGGGCCGCGTGCGCGCCATGCACATCGTGCTGGCCGGCAATGCGCATCTCGGCGGGCTGGTGCCGGGCCTCGCCGATACGGTGCTGCCGGTGACCGGGTTCGTCGCCGTGACGGCGCCGCTCGGCGATCGGCTCGGCGAGGCGATCGCGTACCGCGGCGCTGTCAGTGATACGCGCCTCGCCAACCACCACTACCGCATCGTCGGTGGCGATCGGCTGCTGTGGTCGGGTGCCGGGGGGCTGTGGCCGCGCACCCCGCGTGGCGCCGCGCGAACGTTCACGCGCGCGATCGCGCGCGTCTATCCGCAGCTCGGCGCGGTCGAGATCGAGCACGCCTGGTCTGGCGTGATGGGATACTCGCTGCACGGCATGCCGCAGGTCGGCGAGGTGATCCCCGGCCTGTGGGTCGCCAATGGGTTCGGCCGGCATGGTCTCAACACCTCCGCCATGGCGGGAGAGCTGATCGCGGCCGCGATCACCGAGCACGACGATCGCTGGCGGCTCTTTTTGCCCTACGAGCTCGTGTGGGCAGGTGGCCGGCTCGGCCGCCTGGTGCGGCACGTCGGTGTGTGGTCGCTGGAGCGTGGTGAGGACTGGACCGCGAGCGTTGCGCGACGGCGTGAGGCCGTGCGGCGAGCGGACGGGATGCTGGAGCCGGTCGAGCCGCAAGATGGGCAGGGGGGGCAACAGGAGACGGCCGAGTCCGTCTCGCGATCAGCCGGCCCGCCCGCGCCGATGGCGGAAACCGGAGCCGATCGGGCCGCTCGGGTTTCTCCGCTTGTTCCGGTGGCCGGCGTGGCCGAGGTCGACGTTCCCGAGGTCGAATCCCTGCTCCGGCAGGCGGCGGAGCGTGCCAAAAGTGCACATCATGGGGCAGACGAGCCACACGTCGAGCCGCCGGAGCAAAGCGCGCCGTTGGAGACGCAGAGTCCTCCCTTCGGCCGCAATTCACAGGATTTCTGACGGCAATGCAGGCCGTGCCTGGCGTCTCGCTCCGGACGTGTGGTTGCGGATAGCATTTTAACGATCAATCGGCTAATTCTTGCGGAGTCGGGGGCGGGGGAAGTTCATGCGGCGCGCGGTTCGCGCACATGTGGTGGTGTTTGCGCTGGCCGTGGTGCCGGCAACATTTACGCACGCCGCCGATTTGACGCCGGCCCCTCCGGCGCCGCCGACTGCGCCGCCCCCCGCCATGTGGACGATCGAGCTCGGCGCCGAGATGCGCTCGCTGCCGCATTGGCAGGGTTCCGATGACTACGGTTATTACCCGTTTCCGCTGTTCGATCTGCGCACCGCCGGCACGCCGCCACGTTTCCATGCGCCGCGGGACGGCATCGGCTATGCGGTGTTCGACACCGATAGCGTCAAGGCCGGGCCGGTCCTCCAGGTCGAGCTCGGCCGCCGCGTCAAGCACAACCCGGATCTCGCCGGGCTGGGCAATGTCGGGCTTGCCGCCGAGATCGGCGGGTTCGTCGATTATTGGCCCACGCGCTGGCTGCGCGCGCGGATCGAGGTGCGCCAGGGTTTCGGCGGACATGCGGGGGTCGTGTCGGACCAGACGCTCGATCTCGTCGTGCCGGTGACCTCGCAGTGGACCTTGTCGGGCGGACCGCGGCTGACCGAGGCGACGCGCGATGCCAACAATCCCTATTTCGGCGTGACCCCCGCCCAGTCGGTGGCCTCGGGCCTGCCGGTCTACGACGCCGGCGGGGGCTTGCGGTCCTATGGCGTCGGCACGCAGGCGCGCTACCAGTGGAATCCGAGCTGGGCGAGCCATGCCTTCGTCGAATATTCGCGGCTCACCGACGGCGTTGGCAACTCGCCGATCGTCATCCAGCGCGGCTCGCCCGACCAGGCCATGTTCGGCTTCGGCACCACCTATTCGTTCGACATGCCCGCCCTGTGGTGAGGGGCGCGGCCAACTCCCTGCTGGCTGTGTGAACCGAGGCTGCCGCGCGGCTGCAGCGAAGCCGCGCATACCGGGCGGCTCAGGGGCGCCTTGCGGCCGCCACATGAAACGGGCGAATATCCCTCCACTTCATTCCTGGGTAATTGGCTGGGTCGCCGCGGGGCGAAAAACATAATTGGTCCCGCGGCGAATAAGGGACGGACAGGGAGGACTCATGAGGCCCGCACGCGCGCTCGCGGCATTGCTTCTTGCCGCATGTATTTTGCCGGCCGGCGCCGCCACGGCGCAGACCTATCCCAACCGTCCGATCACGATGATCGTGCCATACCCGCCCGGCGGCGCGACCGACACGATCGCGCGCGTCATCCAGGACGCCATGGCGAAATCGCTCGGCCAGCCGATCGTGATCGAGAACGTCGGCGGCGCCGGCGGCATGATCGCGGCCGCGCGCGCGGCGCGCGCGACGCCCGACGGCTACACCATCCTGATCCACCAGGTCGCGCTCGCGGCCGGCGTCTCGCTGTACAAGGACCTGGCCTTCGATGCCGTGA
Organism: Xanthobacteraceae bacterium; assembly: GCA_035293985.1. Taxonomy (GTDB): domain Bacteria; phylum Pseudomonadota; class Alphaproteobacteria; order Rhizobiales; family Xanthobacteraceae; genus JAVDCA01. Next base: position 45,055 of record DATGLS010000046.1, on the reverse strand, counting down.
GGGATTTCACCGGCATCGGTCCAATCAACACCGCCGCCTCGACGCTGACGGCGCCCGCGAGCCTGCCGCCGAGCAGCTTTGCCGAATTCCTCAAGTGGGCGAAGGAGGGCGACCACAACCTCAAGATCGGTAACGCGGGCGTCGGCTCCTACTCGCACCTCGCCGGCGTGCTGGTCGCGCAGGAGCTCGGCCTCAAGTCGACGCAGATCGCCTACCGCGGCGCCGGGCCGGCGCTGGTCGATCTTCTGTCCGGTCAGATCGATCTCGAGGCGCAGTCGGCCGTCATATCCGGTCCGCTGGTCAAGTCCGGCAAGCTCAAGGCCTATGCGGTGATCGGGCGCAAGCGCTACGCGGGCATGCCGGATCTGCCGACCATGGGGGAGCTCGGCTATAAGAAGCTCGACGTCGATTTCTGGCACTGCCTGTACGCGCCCGCCGGCACGCCGCGGCCGATCATCGACAAGCTCAATGCCGCGCTGCGCGCCGCGCTCGCCGATGCGCGCGTCAACAAGACCTTCTCGGACGGCGGCATGGACATCTACGCGCCCGCCGACCAGACGCCTGCGTTCGCCGACGCCCTGCTCAAGAGCGAGATCAAGATGTGGAGCGGGGTGATCCGCGACAGCCACATCTCGATGTAGCTGCGCCGCGGGGTCCTTTCTCCAAGACCTGCGCACGCAGCTGTACGCAAACTTTTTCGCCCGGTAACGCGGGCTACGCGGCGGTCATCTCGACGCTGCCGAGGCCGTCGAGGCTGAAGACGAAGCGGTCGCCCGGCGCGATCGGCAGCGTCGGGATGACGCTGCCGGTGATCACGACCATGCCGGCCGTGAGCGGCGGGCCGTAACCGTTGACGAGGTTGGCGATCCAGGCGAGCGTCGCGAGCGGATCCTCGGTGCGGCCCTCGCGCGGTGCGCCGCCGTTGATCGCCAGGCGGCCGAGGGTGCCGACCGGCGGTCGCGCCGGATCGAACGGGACGTCCGGCCCGACCACGATGCCCGCATTCCAGCAATTGTCCGCGATCATCGACAGCGCACTGGTCGCCTTGTAGTCGGCGTTGCGATCCTCGATCAGCTCGAATGCCGGCATGGCGGCGGCGACCGCGGGCGCGACGCTCGCCGCCGTGAACGAGACGCCGGCGAGGTCGCGCCCGAGGCGCAGCGCGAGCTCGCACTCGATCATCAGGTGCATGTGGTCGGCGAGCCGGATGCGCGCGGGCGAGGCATGGATGCGGCGCGCGAAGATGAGCCCGCCGCAGGGATGGTCGATGCCCATGAGCTCCTGCATCACCTTGGTGGTGGTCGCGATCTTGAGGCCGGCGACCGGGCCGAGCTGCGGCTCGAGCAGGGTGCCGAGCGCCGCCTGCGCCGCATAGGCCTCGGCGAGCGTGGTCGGCGCGATCCCGCTCGGCAGATTGACGTAGTCTGCGCGCGTGCGGTGCGCGTCGAACACGTAGCGGGCGGCAATTTGCGGGTCGAACGACCTCATCGCACGAAGTTGTATTTGAAGCCGGCGCCGTCCGCCTCGATCAGGCCGGTGGTCGGATTGGGGAAATGGATCGGCAGCACGAAGCGGCCGGTGCCGGCGCTATCGGTCAGAAACTTGCGGCGCGACTGCGCCGCCTGCTTCGGATCCCAGTCGAAGATGGTCGAGAGGTCCGGCTGACGCACCTGCAGCAGGTGATGCATCAGGTCGCCGACGACGGAGGCTTGCTGGCCCTTGGAGCGGATGTTGACGCAGCAGTGGCAGGGCGAGTGGCCGGGCGTCGGCGTGAGGGAGATGGTGTCGTCGATGGCGAAAGCGTCGTCGACCAGCAGCGCCTGGCCGGCCGCGACGATCGGCTCGCAGTTGTAAGGCCACACGTTGCCGCCGCCGCCCGGCCGGTTCTCGCCGCGCCTGCACGATTCCTCCCAGGCCGCGTACTCGCCCTTGTGGAAGACGTATTTCGCCTTCGGGAAGGTCGGCACCCATTTGCCGTTGCGCAGCATCGTGTTCCAGCCGGTGTGATCGATGTGCAAGTGAGTGCAGAAGACGTAATCGATGTCCTCGAAGCGCAGACCCTCGGCCGCGAAGCCATCGAGCCACGGCTTCTTCGGGAAGTCCATCGGCGGCGGGTAGCCCTTGTCCTCGCCCGTGCAGGTGTCGACCAGAATCGTGTGCTTGGGCGTGCGCACCACGAACGTCTGATAGGTGATGACCATCTTGCCCGAGGCCGGATCGAACACGACCGGATCCATCTCGGCGAGCAGACGCTTGCCGGCCGCCGGATCGTAGCCGATGAACATGTCCTCGGGTTTGCGCCACGGTCCATCGCGCTCGATGATGCTGGTGATGGTGACGTCGCCGATGGTGAGCTTCTTCATGGGGTTCCCCGGTCCGATTGCGGGAAAACACTAGCCTGGATCGGGGGGAAGCGAAATCGGGGGAAGGCCCCGGAACACGTGGCGCATTTTCGCGCCGACTATTGACAGCATATTGTCAATATGACAAATTATTACCATGACGATCGAAACCCCACAATCCCTGCTGCCGCTGATCGTCGCCGACGTCTACCGGCTCGCCGGCCGTTTCCGGGAGAACGGCGAGGCGATCGCCGAGACCGTCGGTCAGACCCAGGCGCGCTGGCAGGTGATGAGCGCGGCCTCGGCCGAGCCGCATACCGTGCCGCAGATCGCGCGCGTGCTCGGCGTGACCCGGCAGAACGTGCAGCGCATCGCCGACCTCCTCGTCGCCGACGGCTCCGCGCAATACGAGGACAACCCCGACCACCGCGCCTCGCCCTATCTGGTCCTGACCCGGCGCGGACGCGCCGCGCTCGACCAGCTCGGCAAAGCGGCGGGCGGCTATCACGCCCGGCTCGCCCGCAAGCTTTCGCCCGCCGATATCGCCTCGATCCATCGCGGCCTGCGCCGCCTGGTCGAGGCGCTCAAGGATACCGATCCCGTCAACCCCAAGTGAGAGACAGCTTAGGAGATTGAGCGATGAACATCGACACGATCGCGCAATGCATGCAGATGAGTTTCGCCGATACGCCATTTCCACAGGTCGTCGCGCGTCTCGCCGGCGCGGGCGTTACGTCCTACACGGCCGACCTGGTGGCGCTGCGCAACACCTATTACGGCCCCGACCGCGAGACCTTCGATGAGGCGCTGCCGCTCGGCGACAGCCCGACGGTCGCGCCGGGCTTCGATGCGCAAGCCGTCTCGGCCTCGGTCAAAGCCATCCAGCGCGGCGAGGTCGGCTATGCCGAGTTCCTGCGCCGCATCATGCGCGCCGGCTGCTCGCACTACGAGGTGTTCTTCCTCGGTCGCAAAGCCATGTATTTCGGCCGCGACGGCGCGTTCTATACGGAGCCGTTTCCGACCAAATAAGCCTGAGCGGCAGGCGGTCACGTCGTGTGCCCCGGATGGAGGCGCGTAGCGCCACAATTCAGGACCGCCGTCCCCGCATTACGGCGCTACGCGCCTCATCCGGGCTACGTAGCCGTCACCTTCTCATTCGTCGTCCCGCTCTCCGGGACCAGGGCGGCGGCCTTCAATCCGGCTTGCACCTTCGGAACCGTCACGGCGACGTCGGTGATCGGCAGGCCGTGGGTCGGCGCGATGGTCTTGACGCCGAGCCGGGCGATCAGGTGATCGAGCCGGTCGCAGTAGACGTTCATGTCGGCGAACTTGGTCCAGAACAGCGCAAGGTCGGCGAAGGTCGCGGAAACGTCGGGCAGGTCGAGCGAGACCGCCTCCTCGGCGACGAGGCCGCAGTGGCCGTCCTCGTGGTAGTGGCTGTAGGCGAAGCCGTCGCCGGGAAACAGCACGCGCTCGCGCGTGTCGAAGCCCCACCAGGTGGTGCGCAGGTCGCGGATCACCGGCTCGACCGCCATGAAGGTGCGGCCGCCGAGGTCGATCTCGTCGCCCTCGAGCATCGCGCGCATGCGATGCTCGTATTGCGGAAAGGCGAGATGGTAGTCGCTCACGTCGCCGACCAGCAGCGAGTCGGGAAACATCTTCAGGACCCGACCGAGGCCGCCGCAATGCGGCGTCTCCTGATGGGTGACGAAGAGATATTTCAGCGGCGCCACGCCACGCGCGAAAAGTACGTTCAAGTGCCGCTCGATGACCGGGAAATCCTTCGGATGGCCGGTCTCGACCAGGATCGAGGCGTCCTCGCCGGCGACCAGGAAAGCGGCGTTGTAGCCGTGATAGACCTTGCCCTTGTGGCGCTGCAGCAGGCAGTCGCCGATCCAGAACACGCCGGGGGCGATCTCGCGCGGCATGCGGTCAGCCGGCTTCATGGCGAGCGGGTGGGGATTGCCTGATGTCCTGTCGAGCATTTCCAATCTTCCCTGATCAGCTCAATTGCCGACGCCCTGGACCGTGGAGTCGCGCACCTTGGCGAATTTCAACGCCTCGGTGCGCGCCGCGACGGCGGCAGGGTCGTTGTACCACGCTGACGCCGCCTCCAGGCTGTCAAAGGCGATGATGGTGATACGTGACGGCGGCGATCCGACGCCCGGCACGATCTTTCCGCCCAGCACGATGTAGCGTCCGCCGTGCGCCTTCACGATCGGCGGCACAGCCTTGATGGCCTTGAGGAAGGCGGCTTGGTCCATGACCTCGATCGTTTCGGTGATCCAATAGGCGGGCGCGGGTTTCGTCTGTGCGCGCGACCCGGGCGAGCCAAGCGCGCAGGCGGTGATCACTAGCGCGGTCAAGCATCTCACTGTCGTGGACATCGAAGACCTCCCACCTCATCCGGCTACGAACTGCCCGCTCTGTCGGGTCGTGGATCGCGTCTTTCGATCGTTGCGTTTTTTACCTTCGAATTGCGGCGGTGTCAGTACCTCTTTGCTATGCGGCGTGGCATGGCTTCGATGCGGCTCCGCCCGGACATCCCGTGCATTCAGCCCCTGGGCGCCCTATGCTGCGCGGTTGAGCGGCTTCGACATAGGCAGGGCGCGCATGATCGACTCCAATCGACGCACCATTCTGACAACGGGCGCGGCTGCCGCGGCGGCGAGCGCGGCGCCGCAGGTATTCGCCCAAGAGGCGCAGGCGGCAGCGCCGCAGGGCTTGCCGCCCGGCGCCAAGATCGGGTTCTACGAGAAGGACAATGTCCGCATCCGCTACGCGGAGATCGGCTCCGGCTTCCCGCTGCTGGCGACGCCCGGCGGCGGCTTGAACTCGCGCATCGGGGTCTGGCCGACCGCGGTGATCAACATTCCGGAAGAGTTCAAGAACGACTTCCGCGTGATCACCATGGACCAGCGCAACGCCACCGGCGGGGAGTCGACCGGACCGGTCGCGGTCGAGGATCCATGGGGCGCCTTCGCCGACGACCAGCTCGGTCTCATGGATCATCTCGGCATCGAAAAGTTCTTTTTCTTCGGCAATTGCATCGGCGGACCGTTCGCGATGAAGCTGATGCAGCGTGCGCCGCAACGCGTCGTCGCCGCCCTGCTGAGCCAGCCGGTCGGACATCACCCTGAGCACCCGGACTATATGTATGACGCCGGCCGTGACGTCTGGGCCAAGGCGTTTCGCGCGCGGCGGCCGGACGTCTCGATGGAGACCATCGAAACATATCTGCACAACCTTTACCGCGTGCAACCCGACTTCGTGTACAGCGTCTCGCGCGATTTCGCGAAGTCCTGCCCGACACCGATGCTGGTGCTGCCCGACGACGTGGTGGCGCATCCGTTACGGGTGTCGATCGATATCGCCTCGCTCTGCCCGAATGCGGAGATCACGGTGTTCCCGTGGAAAGATCCGCCGGAGCTCAAGGCCCGCACCATTGATCGTGCGCGGGCATTTTTGCAGCGGCACCAAGCGGCGTAGTGCGTGTGTTGGAGTCGTTGTTGGAAGGCGCCTTTGAATCTTCAGCAGAATTCCGAGTTCGTCCTGCCAACTTTGGAAAAGAGTTGTAAGTTGTATATATTCTACCGATAGCTGCTGACCGAAGCGGCGCTCGCCTCACCTTTCCTCGTCGCGCGTCACGTAGCGCGAGACCATCCGACTCTTGTCGCAGGCGGCGAGAAACGCGTCAAGCATGCGATAGTGCCGCTCGACCACATTGCGGCCGGACAGGATGCAGCCGTAGCCGGGCGCGATGGTCTCGATGTCGAACTTGTCGAAGATCGCGTCGATGCCGCGGCGGATCGCGTCGGTCGGCGCGCCCTCGAGCCACCAGTAGCGCGTATTGAGCATGAACGAGCGCACGTCGCGCAACGCGGTAGGATCATTGTCCGCATCGGTGATGATCCACGGGCCGGTCGCCTCCTCGCGCCACAGATGGGTGAACATGTCGGAGGAAAACAGCGTGCGGGTCGCGCGGTCGTAGAGCCAGCGCGTCGCGATGAGCCGGATCGGCGCCTGCATCACGTCGATGGTACGGCCGAGCTTGCCGAGGTCGATGGTGTCGGCGCGGGTCACCGCCGTCACCTTCATGGCGTCGAGCACGTTGCGCCCGTCCTCGCGCGCGCCGAAGTCGAACCACAGCGCCGCGTCGGGATTGCTGGTGTAGCATGTCTCGACGTTGAAATGCGCCGCGAAGCTCTCGACGTTGTTGATCGACATGAACTCGTTGAGCCGCAGCGGAAAGAGCGAGAGCGGCAGGCCGGGGGCGGTCAGGGATTCGATCTGGGCACGGATCACCGGCTCGTCCTTGCCGAAGCCGGTGTCGATCAACAGGGCGGCGTCGGGCTGGGTGAGCAGGTAGCTGTTCACGACCGAGAATCCGCGCGCGCTCGCCGCATAGGCGCTCACCCGCCCGTCGAGCGGGAACGGGTTCTGCAGCGCGTAGAGCTGGTCGTCGGCGAGGGACGCGATGCCGCCGCGGAAGCCCTGCGGATCGCGGGCGGCCGAGGGCGCTTCCGAGGAAGCGTTTTGCACACTCATGGACATGGGACGACATTACCGGTCCGGCTGGACGAAGGGAACGGGCCTCGCCGCAGGCCCCCTCTGCGCTGTCAGCGCCCCTCACGCCGCGCCTTGAAAGCCAATTCCTCGAACGGATGCGCGTTCTCTCGTGGCGGGCCGGACTTCGGTGGACTTCGGCGGGTTGCGAGCTCTCACGGCCGTTGGCATTATTTTCCGCGGGCTGTGAGAAGCCGGCCGGGTGGCGAATGAGTATGTCGAGCGCTGTATCGCAGACATTGCGGCCGCTGATCTTGCTCGCGGCGTCAGCTGCATTTCTGTTGTCGTCTCATCCATGCATGGCGGTCGGGCCGAGAAACGCCTTTGCGAGCGGCAGCGCGCTCAATACGCCATCGCCGAAGATCGCCTCCGCCGACGCAATCGAATCCTGCAAAGGGAGCACGTCCGACGAGAGCCTCAAGCAGCTGTGCAAGGTCGTCGCCAGATTCAGCAACAAGTGCTTCGCGATAGCGTTCGATCCACAGGATGGCGAGCCCGGCGCCGGATGGGCGGTCGCCGATACGCACCAGGCGGCCGACGAGCAGGCCATGCGGGACCGCCGAGCAACCGCCGGCCCCGACCGCGTCCAGTTCTGCATCATTCCGGCAGGCGGTGGCCCGCAGGGGCAGGGGGAAGGCCGTAGCCGCGGCTGTGATGGCAACGCGCATTAGGCGCGATCCTGCGTCATACCGCGTCTCTTAGCATGTTTTTGCCATGATCCGGTCGTGGCGCAATCCTGCAAGCCTCAAAGTATGGGAAGGCGAAAGACCAACCAATTTCGCGGCTCGGATTTCGCCGTGGCAGAGGATCTGCTGTTGGCGCTGGATGGTGCGCAAACCCCGCAGGATCTCGGTCCGCTCGGAAGATGTCGTTTGGGTTTCAGCTGCCGCGCAACTCGTGCTGCAGTTATCGCCCCTCTCTTCGCGCCATGAACGCCAGCCGCTCGAACAAGTGCACGTCCTGCTCGTTTTTGATCAGTGCGCCGGCGAGCGGCGGCACGAGCTTCTTCGGGTCGCGCTCGCGTAGCGTCTCCGGGCCGATGTCCTCGACCATCAGGAGCTTGAGCCAATCGAGCAGCTCGGAGGTCGACGGCTTCTTCTTCAAACCCGGCACATCGCGGATCTCGTAGAATAGCCGCAGCGCTTCCGCGACCAGACGCTGCTTGATGCCTGGGAAGTGCACGTCGATGATCGCCTGCATGGTGTCAGGGTCGGGAAAGCGGATGTAATGGAAGAAGCAGCGGCGCAGGAAGGCGTCGGGCAACTCCTTCTCGTTGTTCGACGTGATGACGACGATCGGGCGGCGGCGCGCCTTGACGGTCTCGCTCGTCTCGTAGACGAAGAACTCCATGCGATCGAGCTCCTGCAGCAGATCGTTCGGGAACTCGATGTCGGCCTTATCGATCTCGTCGATCAGCAGCACGGGCCGCTCGTCGGACACGAACGCGTCCCACAGCTTGCCGCGCTTTATGTAATTGCGGATGTCCTGCACCCGCGCGTCGCCGAGTTGGCTGTCGCGCAGGCGCGAGACGGCATCGTACTCGTAGAGGCCCTGCAGCGCCTTGGTGGTCGATTTGACGTGCCACTCGATCAGCGGCGCGCCGAGCGCCTTGGCGATCTCGATTGCCAGCACGGTCTTGCCGGTGCCGGGCTCGCCCTTCACCAGCAGCGGCCGCTCGAGCGTGATCGCGGCATTGACCGCGACCTTCAGGTCATCGGTCGCCACATAGGCCTTGGTGCCTTCGAAACGCATGCGTCTGCCGTCCAGATCGGGATTTTGGATTGCGATTTTGCGCCATCTGACAGGCTCGGCCCGCGCTTGTCGAGAGCCGAGGCGCGGCCTAGCGTTTGCCGTTCTTTGCCGCACCTGCATCCGGGGGACATCATGCCGCGCAACGCGAAGCTCAGCCTGATCCTGACATTGGTGGCGTTAATCCTGGCGCCCGCCGGGCACGCCGACGAGCGCAAGCAGCTCGCCTTCGACACCATCGATCGCAATGCGACGCAGATCGCCGACATCAGTGACTCGATCTTTTATTTCGGCGAGCTCGGCATGCAGGAGGTCGAAACCACCAAGCTGCTCAAGAGCACCCTCGAGGCGGCCGGCTTCCGCGTCGACCTCGGCGGCGCCGGCATGCCGACGAACCTGTGGGCCGAGTGGGGCTCGGGCCATCCCAAGATCGCGATCGTCACCGAGGTCGACGCGCTGCCGGGCGGCTCGCAGAAGCCGCTCGATTTCGCCCACGCGCCGCTCGTGCCGGGCGCGCCCGGCCACATGGAGGGCCACAACACCCATGGCGGGGTGGCGTCGGCGGCAGCGTTCGCGGTCAAGCAAGTAATGCAGCGTTACAACCTGCCCGGCACCGTCGCGGTCTCGTTCGGCCCGGCCGAGGAGCAGCTCGCGAGCCGTCCCTTCATCGTGCGCGCTGGCTACTTCAAGGACGTCGACGCCATCATCTACCTGCACATCGGGGACGGGCTCGCCACTGGCTATGGCCTGACCAACTACGCGGCGATCAGCTCGATTTTCACGTTCCACGGCAAGACCGCGCATGGCGCGATCGACCCGTGGGACGCCCGCGATGCGGTCGACGCGGTCGAGCTCATGGACATCGGCTTCGACAAGCTGCGCGAGCACCTGCACCCGACCTACCGGGCGCACCGCACCATCACCAATGGCGGCATCCAGCCGAACATCATTCCCGACACCGGCCAGATCTGGTGGTTCGTGCGCGACGCCAACATGCCCGACTCCAAGGCGACCTATGACAAGCTGGTCCACATCGCCCAAGGCGCCGCGCTGATGACCGGCACGACCTACGACGTGAAATACGCCGCCTCAGCGTGGCCGCAGCTCGTCAACCGCGGCATCGCGGAGGCCATCCAGAAGAACATCGACATGGTCGGCGTGCCGGCGTGGACCGACCAGGAGCAGACGTTCGCCCGCGACTTCCAGAAGTCGGCCAATCACCCGGTGGTCGGCCTGCGCACGAGGCCCGAGGCGCTCGGCGAGCGGCGCCAGTCGGCTTCCTCCAACGACAATGGCGATGTGTCGTGGGTGGTGCCGGCGGGGCTGTTGAACTTCCCGGCCTCGGTGCCGGGCTTCGCCTATCACGAATGGCACGCGGCCGTGACGCCGGTGAGCTCGATTTCGCACAAGGGCCAGATCGTAGGAGCCAAGGTGCTGGCGGCCTCGATCATCGATCTCCTGACCTCGCCCGACCTGCTCACCAAGGCGCGGGCCGAGTTCACGGTGGAATCGAAGAAGACGCCCTATTTCTCGCTGCTGCCGCCTGACGCGAAGCCGGACATCGACCTCAACCGGGCCGAGATGGAGAAGTACCGGCCCGCCATGCGGCAGTTCTATCTGAACAAGATCCCGCGCTTCGATTGACGTCGTTTTGGTGCATAAGCTTTTGCGAAAACGGTATCCACTTTTCGGGGTCGTGCCTGCGGCAACGGAACACGCCCGGCTCGCGGGAACGTGAGCGCAATTGACAGACGGCCGGCGCCAGGATGCGCTAATAGGATTCGAGGCAATTGGACGCAAGTTGAAGCACAACGCCGCCAAGGAGCCGATCATGATCAATCGTCGATGGCTGCTCACCGCAACGGCCGGCATTGCCGTGATCGCCGGCTGGCGCTGGCTCGGCGGCGGAGAAGCCGCCGCCGCGGGCCCGTTCGAGATCGAGAAGCCGGACGCCGAATGGCGCAAGATCCTCACCCCGGCGCAATACGAGGTGCTGCGCGAGCATGGCACCGAGCCGCCGTTCTCGAGCCCGCTCGACCATGAGAAGCGCAAGGGCGTGTTTTCCTGCGCCGCCTGCGACCTGCCGCTTTTCTCCTCCGACACCAAGTTCGACAGCGGCACCGGCTGGCCGAGCTTTTACCAGCCGCTCGCCAATGCGGTCGGCACCTCGGACGACCGCTCCTTCCTGATGCATCGCACCGAGGTGCACTGCCGCCGCTGCGGCGGCCACCTCGGCCACGTCTTCAATGACGGTCCGCCGCCGACCGGCCTTCGCTACTGCATGAACGGGCTTTCCCTGAAATTCACGCCGGCCGCCAACGCGCCGGCCTGAGCGCGCTTCCCGGCTCCAAGACTTGATCGACGGCCCCGGACCTGATCCGGGGCCGTCGATTGTCCCCGAGCGGAATCGGCCAACGAAGCTCGGCAGTTTCTGCCGCCGGGTAGCCGATTCTTGCCGCTTCGCGCCTGATTGGAACGCTCGCCGCCTATCTATCCAATTGAATTATATGGTTATTTTTTCTGGCACGCGGCTTGCGAAGCCCTGCACGCGTTCAGCGGCCTGTGTGTGCGTATTCGATCCGCCCGACGGCCGCTCGGATCCGAGTGGAGAAAACAGTCATGGGTATCTTCGACGCTCTTACGACCGCCGTGTCCGGTCTGAGCGCCCAATCATTTGCTCTGCAGAACATCTCCGGCAACATCGCCAACTCGCAGACCACCGCCTACAAGGGCATCCAGACCAGCTTCCAGGACATGGTCTCGGACAACCTGCCGAGCCAGCAAATCGCCGGTAGCGTGGCGGTGAACTCGGTCCCCACCAACAACGTGCAGGGGGATATCCAGAACTCGAACACGCCGACCTACATGGCGGTCAACGGCAACGGCTATTTCATCGTCGAGAAGCCGACCACCTTCACGGACAACCAGCCGGTGTTCAGCGGCGTCAACCTCTACACCCGGCGCGGCGATTTCCAGCTCGATCAGAACGGTTTCCTGGTCAACGGCGCCGGCTACTACCTGATGGGCATTCCGGTCGATCCCTCGACCGGCAACCCCACTGGCAGTATTCCGCAGACGCTGCAGTTCTCCAACAATCTGATCCCGGCACAGGAAACCTCGCAGATCCAGTACAATGCCAACCTCCCGAGCGTGCCACAGACGCCGGCCACCCAGTCGGGGGTCAGCGGCTCGAACCTGCTCCAGCCGTCGAACTTCACCGCAAGCCCTGTGGCCGGCGCGCCGACGCCGGCGACGATTGCGGGCTCCGGCGCCACGCTGCAGCCGGACGCGCCGGCGACCGGGACCGGCACGGTCAACACGCTCACGACAGGCACCAACCTGGTCGGGCTCGGGATTTCCAACGGCGACGTCATCACGCTCGACAACGGCGGCTCGCCCTTGTCCTACACCGTGAACGCAGGCTCGACCGTCCAGAATCTGATGACCGCTCTCAGCGGCGCCAACTTCACCGTCACCTTGAGCGGCGGCGCGCTGAAGATCCAGTCGACCAACGACACCGACACGCTCACGATTTCCGACACCACCAACAATCTCGCCAACCTCGGCTTCGCGGCGGCCAACCAAACCTTCAATCCGGTCAACCTGCTCACGCAGAATGCCGTCGCGGCCAACCAGACCATGACGGTGCAGGTCGGCTCCAATCCGCCCAATCCGCTGCAGACCATCACGTTCGGCACCGCAGCGGGCGACGTCCAGACGATGGCTCAGTTCGATGCCAAGCTGAAGGCGCTCGCCGGCGTGAATCCGACCAGCACGGGAATCAGCGCGAGCGGCAACATCACGATCACGGCGGCCAACACGACCGACGCGATCCAGGTCGGCGGCACGAACAGCTTCTCGCCGACCACGTTCGGCATCCACAACACGTTGGCGCTGCCGGCGAACGGCACCGTGTTCGGCGTCGACGAGCCCACCTTCCTCAACGAGTCGATCGCGGGCGGGTCGATCACCGCCTACAGCGGCACTGGTGCCCCCGTGAACGTTCAGTTCCGCTGGGCGAAGATCGACGATTCCTCGCTCGGCGCCGGCCACACCGACAAATGGAATCTGTTCTACCAGACCAACTCCAATGCCACTAACACCCAGCCCGCGTGGGTCAACGCCGGCACCAACTTCACCTTCAACTCGAGCGGTCAGCTCACGCCACCGGTCAGCAGCCTCACGCTCAACAACGTCATCGTCGACAGCCAGTCGCTCGGCAACGTGCAACTCGCCTTCGGTGCCGGCGGCCTCACCCAGTTCGCCAACACCAACGGCACCGTGCAGGTGAACCTGCTCAACCAGAACGGCGCCTCGGCGGGCCAACTGCAGTCGATCGCGGTCGACAGCCAGGGCCGCATCGTCGGCACCTACTCGAACGGCCGCACCGTGCCGCTCGCCGAGGTGACGCTCGCCAACTTCAACGGTCAGAACAACCTGAAGCAGCTCGATGGCGGCGCCTACGAGGCGACGGCCGATTCCGGCCCGGCGCTGCTGAATGCCACCGGCTCGATCGTCGGCAGCTCGCTCGAAGCCTCGAACGTCGATATCGCCGACGAGTTCAGCAAGCTGATCGTCACCCAACAGGCCTACTCGGCCAACACGCGCATCATCACGACGGCGAACTCGATGGTGCAGGATCTCTTGAACGTCATCCGCTGATTGCCGCCGCGCCGCCCTTACGCGGCGACGACCGGATGACAAGGAATAAATGACAAGGAATAAAGGACCTGGTGAATAAAGTATGAGTCTCACCCAGGCACTCAACGCGGCGACGGCCGGCCTGAACGTGACGCAGCAGGCGCTGTCCGTCACCGCCGGCAACATCGCCAACGCACAGACAGCCGGCTACACCCGCAAGACGCTGGAGCAGCAGGAGTCGGCGGCCGGCACGGCGATCAGCGTCGTCACCGGCGACATCAGCCGCCAGATCAACGCGCTGGTGCAGAGCCAGCTGCAGACGCAGACGTCAGGCGCTTCCTATGCGACCACGCTGTCGCAGATCTATCAGCAGCTGCAGAACGTCTATGGCACGCCCGGCTCGGCGACCGGGCTCGACACGCTGTTCAATAACTTCACCTCGGCGCTGCAGAGCCTGCAGTCGAACCCGTCCTCGTCGACATTGCAGAGCAGCGCGATCAACGCCGCGCAGACGCTGGCGCAGCAGCTCAACGAGGCGAGCAATGGCATCCAGGCGCTGCGCGAGTCGGCGGAGCAGGGCATCTCGACCGATGTGCAGACGGCGAACGCCGCCATTCAGGATATCGCCAACATCAACGCGCAGGTGACGACAACCAATGCGGCCGATGCGGCGACCTCCTCGCTGCTCGACCAGCGCGACAAGGACATCAGCCAGCTCGCCCAGCTCATGGACATCAAGGTGGTCCAGGGCCAGAACAACCAGGTCTATGTCTACACCAGCTCCGGCACTCAGCTCGTCGGCGCCGGGCAGGCGGCGGCGCGGCTCGCGTTCAGCCCACAGGGCGCGATCTCGGCGACGACGCTGTGGAACGCCAATTCGGCCAAGAACGGCGTCGGCGACATCACGTTGACGACGCCGGGCGGCAAGCCGATGGACCTGATCGCCACCGGCGCGATCCAGTCGGGCCAGATCGGTGCCTATCTGAAGATGCGCGACACGATCCTGCCGCAGGCGCAGACGCAGCTCGACCAGCTCGCCGCCAACATGTCATCGAGCTTGTCCGACGTGACGACGCAGGGCAGCGCGGTCTCCTCCGCCGGGCAGAACGGCTTCTCGGTCGACACCGCCGGCATGCAGCCCGGCAACGCGATGCAGCTCACCTATACGGACACCTCGAACGTCCAGCACACGGTCAGCCTCGTCGACGTCAACGACCCGTCGGTGCTGCCGCTGCAGAGCCCGTCGCCGACGGCGCCGAACGCGCAGGTGATCGGCATCAACTTCTCCGGCGGCATGGCCTCGGTGGTGAGCCAGCTCAACAGCGCGCTCGGCGGTGCCGGGCTGCAGTTCTCCAACCCGTCCGGCACGGTCCTGCAAGCCGTCAACGCGCTCGCCAGCACCGCGACGGTCAATTCGCTGTCCGCGACCGCGACCATGACGTCGCTCACCAGCGGCAACTCGCAGATGCCGCTGTTCGTCGACGGCAACACCGTCTATTCGGGCGCGATCAACCCGACCGGCCCGCAGGAGGTCGGCTTCGCGCAGCGCATCGCCGTCAATCCGACGCTGCTCGCCAATCCGACCAACATCGTCGCCTATACGGCCTCGACCGCGTCGGGCGACCCGACGCGGCCGACCTTCCTCTACGATCAGCTGACCGGCGCCTCTTCGACGTTCTCGCCCACGACCGGGATCGGCGGCACCAATTCGCCGTTCAGCGGGACGCTGTCGTCCTTCATCAGCCAGGTGATGGGCCAGCAGGGCCAGGCGGCGCAGAACGCCAGCAACCTGCAGCAGGGCCAGCAGGTGGTGCTCAACGCGCTGCAGCAGCGCATGGATACGGACTCGGGCGTCAATATCGACACCGAGATGACCAATCTGTTGAACCTGCAGAACACCTACGCGGCGAACGCGCGGGTCTTCAACGTGGTCCAGTCGATGTATCAGACCCTGTTGCAGATGTGAGGCGACCATGAGTATCCAGGGCGTCAGCGGCATCTCGTCGCAAATGATCAGCTCGCTGGTTGATCTCAACAACCAGCTCGACGACCTGCAGCAGGAGCTCGGCACCGGCAAGGCGTCGCAGACTTATGCGGGCCTCGGCGTGCAGCGTGGGCTCACGGTCGGCCTGCAGCAGCAGGTCTCGGCGCTCAGCGGCTTCGACGACACCATCACGGCGGTCGGCACCCAGCTCAGCGTGGCGCAGACCGCGCTGCAGGGCGTCGCCACCTCGGCCGACGCGGTCAAGCAGTCGGCGGTCAACTCCAAGTTCGTCATCGATCAGACCGGGCAGACGAGTGATCAGGAAAACGCGCAAGGGCAGCTCGACCAGATGCTGGGCGCGCTCAACACCCAGGTCGGCAGCAACTACATCTTCTCCGGCATGAGCCCGGACAAGCCATCGGTCGCCTCGCTGACGCAGATCCTCAACGGCAGCGGCACGCAAGCCGGCTTC
The DNA here is from genome assembly GCA_035293985.1 of Xanthobacteraceae bacterium. Taxonomy (GTDB): domain Bacteria; phylum Pseudomonadota; class Alphaproteobacteria; order Rhizobiales; family Xanthobacteraceae; genus JAVDCA01. Next base: position 29,301 of record DATGLS010000046.1, on the reverse strand, counting down.
AAGCAGGTGCTGAGCGAGCGACAGCAGGCGGACGGCGTCGGCGCGCAGGGACGCCTGACGGTCGCGTCGCCGGCCGCGAGCCAGGTGTCGATCACCGAAAACGCGGTCGGCTCGCCGTTCGGGATGAAGCTCGCCAGCGTCACGTCCGGGCTCACGGGCGGCGGCACGGTCTCGGGCCCGAGCGGCCCGCCGGTGAACCCGAACAGCATCACGGTCGATTTCACCGGCGGCAATCCGGCCCCCGGGGACACGGTGAAGTTCACCTTTACGCTGCCGGACGGCACGAGTCAGGACATGACGCTGACGGCAACCAATTCCTCGCCGCCCGCCGCCGGCCAGTTCACCATCGGGGCGACCACGGCACAGACCGCCACCAACTTCCAGGCCGCGCTGTCGTCCGGCGTCTCGCAGATCGCCGACACGTCGCTCTACGGCGCCTCCGCACTCGCGGCCGGCCACGACTTCTTCGACAGCAATCCGCCGATGCGGGTCAACGGGTCGCCGCCGAGCACCGCGAGCACGCAGATCGCCGGCACCCCCGCCAATACGGTCGAGTGGTACACGGGCGAGAATGGCCCAACGCCGGCGCTGCAGACCGCCACCGCGACCATCGATCACGGTCAGACGGTCTCCTATGGCATGCGGGCGAACGAGCCGGCGCTCACCACCGCGATCAAGAACGTGGCGATCTTCGCCGCCACCACCTACTCGGCGACCGATCCGAACGCGTCCGCGCAGTATGATTCGGTCAAATCGCGCATCGCCGGCAATCTCGACGGCGCGCCGGGCACGCAATCGATCAGCGACATCGAGGGCCAGATCGCCAACGCCCAGACTGCGATGACGTCGGCGCAGACGCGGCATGCGCAGACCTCGACGGTGCTCACCAATTTCCTGCAGAGCATCGAGGGCGTCAACGACACCCAGGTCGGCACGCAGATTCTGGCGCTGCAGACGCAGCTGCAGGCGTCGCTCCAGACCACGGCGCTGCTGTCGAAGGTCTCGATCGTCAACTACATCACGGCGTGACGGCCGCGACCTCGGCGAGCGCTTCGCGCACGCGCGACAGCACCGGTTCCCATTCGCCGGGCGCGGGCTGGCGAAACTGCCGCAGCGTCGGGTACCAGGGGCTGTCCTCGCGATCGAGCAGCCAGCGCCATTCGGAATCGAACCGGTTGAGCAGCCACACCGGCTTGCCGAGCGCGCCGGCCAGATGGGCGACCGAGGTGTCGACGCTGATGACGAGGTCGAGCGCCTCGACCAGCCCGGCGGTGTCGGCGAAATCGCCGAGCTCGTCCGTCCAGTCGTGAACGACCAGCCCGGCGGGCGGCGATTTGGTCTGCGCGGCGGGCGCGTCCTTCTGCAAGGACACGAAGCTCACGCCCGTCATGGCGGCGAAGGCGGCGAAGTGCGCGAGCGTGATCGACCGGCGCCGGTCCATCTCATGCGCCATCGGCAGCCCCGGCCTGAAGCCACCGGCCCACGCGAGCCCGACCTTCAGGCCGGGCAACCCAGCCAGACGGCGGCGCCATTGCGCGACCTGCATGGCATCGGCGTCGAGATAGGGCACGGCGCAGGGAATAGTCTCCAGCGTGGTGCCGAATGCGAGCGGCAGGCTCAGCAGCGGACAATGCAAGTCGAAGTCGGGCAGGCGCTCGCCGGCGGCGACCACCTGTGCGAATTCTCCGAGCCTCGCGGAGAGCCGCAACAGTGGGGGCTGCACCTCGAGGACCACGCGCGCCTTTGCGGCTCCATTGGCGGCCAGCAATCGGGCATAGCGGAGGAATTGGATGGTGTCGCCCAAACCCTGCTCGGCGTGCAGCAGAAGCGTTCGTCCGTCGATCGGCTCACCGTACCACCGCGGCTTGTCGAACGAGCGTCGCCAATGGCCGAAGTCCTTGACCTTCAGACGGCTCTCGTAGCCCGCCCAGGCGCCGCTCAGATCTCCCCGCAGCAATTGAATCGTCGACCGGCCGAAGCGCGCCTCGGCAAAGTTTGGATCGATCGCCAACGCGCGGTCCAGGTCGGCCGTCGCCTCGTCGAAGCGGCCCAGCGTCCGCAGCGCGCCGCTGCGGTTGTACAGGGTGCCGACCCGGTTGGGCTCGAGCGCGAGCGCGCGGCCGTAGTCGGCGATCGCCTCGGCGGTGCGCCCTTGCAGAAAAAGCGTGCCGGCGCGGTTATCCCACGCGTTGGCGCAGCGTGGCTGGAGCGACAGGGCGCGGTCATGACTCGCGAGCGCTTCGGCGAGGCGCCCGTCGTTTTGCAGCGCCACGCCGCGATTGGTCCAGGCGTCCACGTTATTTTTGTCGATGGCGAGCGCGGCGTCGTAATGTGCGACAGCCTCGCGGTAGCGTCCTGCGGTCACCTCCGCATTGCCCCGGCCCACCCAGGCAATGACGTGCCTCGGTCCGCGGTCCGGCGCCCGTGGCTCCGGCTCGGCCGAACCGAAGGAGCCGCCGCCTGGACCAGGTGAGAGTTGTAGGAGCGCGGCCTCGCGGCCGTTGGTCGCGTCCACGTGACCGGGGTCGATGGCGAGGACCATCTCATAGCCGGCGAGCGCGTCGGCGTGGCGGCCCAGTCTGTGCAAGGCGTGCGCGCGGAAGGACAGCGCCCGGACGTCGCTCGGGCGGAGCGCGAGCGCGCGGTCGCAGCTCGAGAGCGCCTCCGCATATCGATGCAGCTTTATCAACGCGCTGGCGCGGTTGCTCAGCGCCTCGGCATCGGCCGGCTTGACCGCCAAAGCCTTGTCGAAGGATTCGAGCGCCTCGGCCGGTCGGTCCATGTCGAGAAGGACACAGCCGCGCCCCTTATGCGCCTCGGCGAAATCGGGGCTGATTGCGGTCGCTCGATCGTAGCTCGTGACAGCCTCGTCGTGCCGGCCGAGCGCCGCGAGCAGAAGACCATGATTGATGAGGATCTGCGGCGAGCGCTGGTTGACGCGCAGCGCCCGCGCGAGTGCGTCGAGCGCTTCCGGCAGCTTGCCGAGCGCATGCCTGACGCCGGCGAGCAGATAAAGTACATCGAAATCGGATGGACGCTTGCGCAAGATGCGCTCGCACAGCGCCTCGGCCTCGCGGAGCTCGCCACGGGCGAACTGCGCCTGCGCCTGCTGCAGGCGCGCAACGTGCTTGGGAAGCTGGGTCGCCGTCGACGGCGAGGGAAGCCGGCGGTCCTGCGTCGGAATGGGCAACGGGAAGCCTTCCGTATCGAGTGGGCCGCCTTGCCTTTGGGAAAGCCGGATGACGTCGCGTCGGCGACGTCTCGATGCTTCATCCGTCGGGGTTAAGGAATGGTTAACAGCCTCGCTCGGGTCAGTAGGCGGGAGTTGGTAAATACCGCAAGCGATACCTTAATCGTCCGTTTACCGACGCGCTTCTAGATCAATGAATCTGCATGCCAACGCGCGAGCGAGCGCTCTTACCGATGACCGACGGCGCCATTCGTCTGAACCTGGGCGATCCGGTACCCTGGTTCAGCGCGCGCACCCTTGCGGGCGGATCGTTCGACCTGCAGGTCGCGGCGGGGCGCTGGATCGTGCTGTCCTTCCTCGGCAATCCGGACGAGCCGCGCGCCATCCAGGAGCTCGCCGACCTCATGCGGGCGCGCGACCTGTTTCACCCCGATCGGATGGCCTGCTACGTCGTGCTGACGCAGCCGACCGCCGATCCGACCCCGTACGCCGACCCCGACACCAACGCCTTCGCGGCGCTCGCCGATTACGACGGCGCGATCACGGCCGCATTCGGCGCGAGCGATATGCCGCGCACCGTCATCCTCGATCCGATGCTGCGGTTGATCGCCAATATCCCGTGGGACTATGCGGCCGGCCACGCCGAGGCGGTACATGACACGTTGCGCGGGCTGCCGTCGGTCGACGACTCGGCCGGCGTGCCGCTCAGCGCGCCGGTGCTGATCGTGCCGCGCGTGCTCGACTACTCGCTGTGCGAGTTCCTGATCAAGCTCTACGACAGCGTCGGCGGCGAGGATTCGGGTTTTATGCTCGACGTCGCCGGCAAGACGCTCACCACGGTCGATCACCGCCTCAAGCGGCGCGGCGACCTCGTCGTCGCGCTGCCCGAGGTGCGCGAGGCGATTCGCGACCAGATCGTGCGGCGGCTCCTCCCCGCGCTCGAGTGCTACTTCCAGTACCAGGCGACGCGGATGGACCGCTACATCGTCGCCTGTTACGACAGCGCGGTCGGCGCGCACTTCTATCGCCATCGCGACAACATCAACGCCGGGGCCCGGCATCGCCGCTTTGCGGTGTCGATCAATCTCAACCGCGACTTCGAGGGCGGCGATCTGATCTTCCCCGAGTTCGGCCGCAAGCGATACCGCACTCCGTATGGCGGCGCGGTCGTCTTCTCGTGCGGCGCGCTGCACGAGGTGACGCCAGTGACGCGCGGGAAGCGCTATGCGTTCCTTGCCTTCCTGTACGGTGAGGCGGATGCGGCGCTGCGCGAAGAAAACAATGCGGATCTGCACCAGGGTGAGATGCGTTACAGCGAGGGCCGCGATCATCTGCTGCCCGGCCGCGCAGCCTGATTCAATTTCGGGAAAGCCCGCATGATCGATCCTATCCATCTCGTCGTCGCGACACCCTGCTTCGGCGGGCAGCTCTCGGTCATCTTCGCGCAATCGTTGTTCAAGCTGCAGAAGGTGCTGCGCTCGACGCCGGAGATCGAGATGACGATCCTGCTGCGCAACGGCGATGCGCTGATCACGCGAGCGCGCGCCGACCTGGTCACATTGTTTCTCGACAATCCGGCCGCGACGCATCTTCTCTTCGTCGATGCCGACATCGGCTTCGAGCCCGATCAGGTGATCCGCCTCCTCGGCTGCCGCGCCGAGATGTGCAGCGGCGTCTATCCGATCAAGCGCACCGACTGGAACCGGGTGCGCACCGTCATCGAGGCCGGTCGGCCGAACCCGGGCGCGGCCTCCCTCGAATACGTGCTCGAGGTCGAGGACCCGCAGCATATCGCGATGCGCGGCGGCTTCGTGCGGGTGCGCTACGCCGGCACGGGCTTTTTGATGATCCGCCGCAGCGCGATCGAGAAGATGTGCGCGCATTATGCGTCTCTCAAATTCCGCCGCGAGCATTCGATCAACGATCCGCTCGCCGGCAGCCCCAACCGTTTCGCGCTGTTCGAATGCCTGATCGAGCCGGAGACCGGCGTCTACCTCAGCGAGGACTTCAGCTTCTGCAAGCGTTGGACCGACATCGGCGGCGAGATCTGGGCGGATGCGCAGAGCCGCCTCGACCATGTCGGCCCGGCGGTCTTCCGCGGCGACGTCGCGACTCAGTTCGCGCCACAGCCGGCAGCGAAGGAGGCTGCGGCCTGAGGCCGCCGGGTTCGTCGTGACCGCGCCCGCGCTGATCTCCGGGAACGAGCTCAAGGCCGCTGCCGCCCGCTTCACCGAGTGGCAGCACGAAAATATCCCGACGGCCCAGCGCGGCGCCTTCAGCGTCTTCGACAAGTGGTTCACGCGCGTCACCGCGCGCTTTGCCCAACTCGATCCGAGCAAATCGTGGGAAGAGAGCGTCGGCGAGCAGGGCGCGCCCGGCCTTGCCTGGGAGCTCCTGCGCCTGCGCCAGTTCCTCGACCGCTGGGCGCGCGGGCGCCTCGTGTCGTTCGCGGAGCGCGACGAGGCGCGCGTCAACTACGATGCGCGCTTCGGTACCGAGTTCGGCGTCGACGTGCTGCTCGCCTGCCAGGGTGCGCCCAACCTGATGCGCTGGCGCGGCCTGCCGCTGTTCAAGACCGCTTTCGATTTCGCGATCTACCCGCAACTCATGCAGGAGCTGCGCCCGCGCACCATCTTCGAGATCGGCTCGGGCTCGGGCGCGAGCGCGCTGTGGCTCGCCGACCTCACGCAGACCTTCGACCTCGACGCGATGGTGCATTCGGTCGATATCCGCCCCGCGGCCGCCGAGCATGCGCGCGTGCGCTTCTATCGCGGCGACTGCCGCGAGCCAGGCGGACTCTTTCCCGCCGAGGTGATCGCGCAGGCGCCGCATCCCTGGCTCGTGATCGAGGACGCGCACCAGAACGTCGCGGGCGTGCTCGCCTTCTTTCACGAGCGGCTGCAGAGCGGCGACTACCTCGTGGTCGAGGACAGCGACGTCAAGCGCGACGTGCTCGCCGCGTTCGATGCCGCGCATCCCGGCCAATACATGGTCGACACCCGCTACACGGATTTCTTCGGCCGCAACGCCACCTGCGCGAACGATTCGATCTTCGTGCGGCAAGGATAGTGTAGGGTGCTTTAGCCGAGGCCATCGGCACCAGCTGCCTGACGTTCCACAGGTTGCCGGAGAGCGATGATCCCGGTGACGAATGTGTCATTGGAGGATTCGTCGCGGCTGAAGACGCAAAGGCTTCGAGGATCTGGTCGTTCGTCTTACTAGGCCGTCGCACCTCTTGTGAACTCGCCGAGATGCGCATCAAGCCGGGCGAGCACGCCGCTCCAGTCCCCGAATTTATCCTGTCGCAGCAGACGCGCCGACGGGTACCAGGGGCTGTCGTCGCGACCGCGCAGCCAGCGGAAGTCCGCCGCATGGGGCAACAGCAGCAGCAGCGGCTTGCCGAGCGCGCCGGCGAGGTGCGCAACCGCGGTATCGACCGCGACCACGGCGTCGAGCCGCGATATCAGCGCGGCCGTCTCGGTGAAGTCGTGCAGGTCGGGGCCGGCGTCGATGACGTTCGGCAGATCGCGCAGGATCGCGGCATCGCCTGCACGCGCGTCGCGCTGCAGGCTGACGAAACGCAAGTCGCCGCGGCGCAGCAGCGGCGCGAGCGAGGCGAGCGGGAGCGAGCGGTTGAGATCGTTGTGATGCGTGGGGCGCCCCGCCCACACCATGCCGATGGAGGGCGGTCCCGCAGGAAGCCGGTCGGCCCACCGCGCCGCCGTCTCCGGCGGCACTCTGATGTGAGGGATATCGGCGGGGATCGTCGCCTCGTTGGTCGCGAACGCGCGCGGCAAGCTCATCAGCGGGCAGTGCAGGTCGAATGGCGGCAGCCGCTCGCCATAAGCGAGCACGCGCGCCACGCCCGGCGTACCGGCGAGGAGCGCGACGAGCTCGGGCTGCACCTCGAGGATCACGTTTGCGCCGCGCTGCGCGACCAGGGGGGCGTAGCGCACGAACTGCATGGTGTCGCCGAGACCCTGCTCGGCATGCAGCAGCACGGTGCGGCCGGCGAGCGTCTGGGTGCCGTTCCATTGCGGCGACGTGAAGCCGCGCCGGCTCGGCGCGAACGCCGCGGTCGCCCAGCGCCACTCGTACTCGTTCCAGCCACTGGCGAAATCGCCGAGCGCGAGCTGCGCCAGGGCGAGCTCGAAATGGGCCTCGGCGAGGTCCGGCCTGAGCTTGAGCGCGCGCAGCAGGTCGGCCACCGCCTCGGCGAGGCGATCGAGCCGGCGCAGGGCGTGCGCGCGATTGGTCAGGATCTGCGCGCTGTCGCCCGCCGCACGTCGCGCTGCGTCGTAGTCCGCGATCGCGGCATCGGGGCGGTTGAGGCTGATGTGGACGTTGCCGCGGTTCCCGAGCGCATCGGCGTGGCCGGGCTGCACGCTGAGAATGCGGTCGAGTGCCGCGAGCGCCTCCGCGGAGCGGCCGAGACGGACCAGGGCGGCGGCGCGCCGGTTGATGTAGCCCGCATTGCCGGGCTCGATCGCGAGCGCCGCATCGTGGCTCGCGAGGGCGGCAGCGTAGTCGCCGGCGCCGTGATAGGCGACCCCGAGATCGGAGCGCGCGTCGGCGGCGCGCGGATTGCACCGCACCGCGGCGGCAAGGAAGCGCTGGGCGTCGGCGAGACGCCCGCGCTGCAGGCTCAGGCTGCCGAGAAGATGCAGCGCGTCGAAATGATCGGGATCGTGAGCGAGCGCGGCGCGATAGAGCCGGTCCGCCTGACCGAGCGCGCCGTTCTGATGCGCCGCGACGGCCTTGCGCACGAGGCGATCGAGGTCCGGAGGCGCATCGGACTGCGGTACCGTCGCCCGGAGGCTTGCTCGGCTCATGTGGCCCCGCCTATGGCCTCGCGGGATCACGCGAAGCGAATCAATTCAACTTTGAATCACGAAATGAACGCGGTGGAAAGCATTTGCGCAGAATGGTGTCCGCTGCGGCGTGATATCCTCGGACTGAGGCGGTGATTCGCCGCAGCACGAAGCCTCACATGCAGAAGCCTCAGGAAAAAAGCCCTCAGCCGCCGCCCGACGTGCGGGCGCAACTCATGCGCGCGCTCGATCTCGATACCGCGGGTCGAAGCGCGGAGGCGGATGCGCTCTATCGCGCGGTGCTCGAGCTCGATCCGCAGAATTTCGCCGCGCTCAACCGCCGTGCGGTGCTGTGTGCCGAGCGTGGCGAGCTTGCCGAGGCGCTGCGCCTGATCGAGGCGGCGGTGCGCGCCAAGCCGACCGTCGGCGAAATCATCTCCGACATGGGCGTGATCCTCGAGCGCATGGGGCGGCTCGACGAGGCGATGGCGACCTACGAGCGCGCGCTCTCGCTCAACGCCAACCTGCCGGTAGCGCAGAACGGTCGTGGCCTCGCGTTATGCGCCCAGGGTCGCTACGAGGAGGCGATCGCGGCCTTCACGCGTGCGGTCGAGCTCGATCCCGGCTACGCGCAGGGACGCTTCCACCGCGCGCTCGCCTACCTGGTAACGGGCCGCTTCAAGCAAGGATGGGACGATTACGAATGGCGCTGGGCATCGCCCAAGTCCAAGGCGGCGCGTCCGAGCTACCCCATCCCCGACTGGAACGGCGAGCCGCTCGGCGGCAAGGCGATCTACCTCTACGTCGAACAGGGCTACGGCGATGCCATCATGTTCGCGCGCTATGCGCCGATGGTGGCGGCGCGCGGCGCCACCGTGCTGTTCTGCGTGCGGCCGGCGTTGAAGGAGCTGCTGAGCGGCCTGCCTGGCGTTCAAGTAGGTGTGGAGGGCGATAGCGGCCCGCGCTGCGACTACATGTGCCCGCTGCTCAGCCTGCCGCGCATCTTCAAGACCGACCTCGCCACCATTCCGGCCGGTGTGCCCTATATCCATCCGGCGCCCGAGCGCGCCGCGCGATGGCGGGCGCGCCTCCCGCGCGACGGCCGTCTCAATGTCGGCCTGGTGTGGGCGGGCGGCCGTGACTTCGCCGGTGACCGTCAGCGCACGATCGGGCTCGCGGCGATGCGGCCGCTGCTGGGCAATGCGCGCATCCGCTACGTCAGCCTGCACACGGAGCTGCGCGAGGAGGATATGCCGCCGATGGGGGCGCATCCCGAGATCATCCATTTCGGCGCGGAGCTCGAGGATTTCGCCGACACGGCCGCGGCGATCGCGCAGCTCGATCTCGTCATCAGCGTCGACACGGCTGTCGCGCATCTCGCCGGCGCCATGGGCAAGCCGGTGTGGATCCTGCTGCCGTTCAATCCCGATTTCCGCTGGCTGCTCCGGCGCGACGACAGCCCGTGGTATCCGACCGCGCGGCTGTTTCGCCAGCCGCTGGCGGGCGACTGGACGAGTGTGATCGCGCGCGTGCGCGAGGCGCTGGCGACGCGAGCGCAAGCGAAGCTGTCGGAAGATTGAGCGTGGTTACGTGCCGCCGCCGCGCAGACCGGCGGCCAGCTCGCGATTGATGTTGATCAGCGTGGTCAGGCGCCGGTCCGCATGCGGATCCGTCGAGCAGGCCATCGATTCGTACATCACGTACACGCCGAGATTGGCGATGTTCTGCCGCAACGCCGTGGGCAGCGGATTTTCCTTGTTCGTCACCGATGTCAGGAAGATCGTCCAGAGCCGGCGATTGTACAGGAGCGCATGGCGCAGGTCCTTGCGGCTCGCATCCCAGCCGTCCTGCACCGCCTTGAGGCGGGCCGCGGCCTTTAACAACAGATCTGCTTCAAGCGCGCGCGGACTTGATGTTTGCTTGGCGACCGCCTGGTACGCCTGCGCCGCGTTTCGCATTGTCGATCAGCTCCGTCTCGTACGCGATGAGCTTCTTGGCATCTTTGAGCGCCTTATACATTTCGCCTGTTAAGATATGATTATTGATGCTTTCGATGACGGGCCACATGCTCGGCGCCACTTGCACGATTTCCCGCACCAATTTGAAATAAATCTCGTGATGAATTTGCGGGTCCTTGGCGAGGTACATCAGCTGCACCGCGAGATAAATGCGTTTCGCCGGTGTGTCGGCGGACTTCGACGTGAGGATGTCCTTCTCGCGCAGGATCGGTGCGTGTCCCTCGATGAGCAGGCGCGTGCGCTGATCCGCGTTGGTGATGACGCACTCGCCGACGATGAGCCGTTCGCCCGGCTTGAGCTCGACTTTGAGCGCCATGATCGTCTCCTGCCGTTGGGTCATACCCAGATCGACTGACCGTCGGCTCGCTCGCCGACAACCAGGACTCACGTAAAGATGGAACGCGGGCGCTCTCCCGGGCTTGCCGTGTGAGCATCCCGGCAGGATCGTTTCCAAATTATGGTTAATGCCCGGTTAAGCCGCGGCCGCGACGTTGCGCAGAACCGCGTCGATCCGCTCGCGGAGGCGCGCCATGTTGGAACGCACCCGCGCCTTGTAGCGCATCACCGCGGCGCGATCGACCTCGAAGAACTTCCGCTCCGGGAAGGTGCGGCCGAAGATATCGATCAGCATGCCGCGGAACTTGCCGGCGACGATGAGCGGGGATCCGGCGTCGCGCTGCTCGAGGTAGGCGACGAGCTCCGCGGAGGTCAGGGCGCACAGCAGCGGATGGAGCCGCTCCGAAAACACGTTCTTGTGCCGTTGGATCTGCTGGATGACGCGATCGAGCGGCAGCTCGTCCCACACGTCATCGCCTACCCTGAGAAGCGTCTCGTCGGTTCCCCGCGTCATCGGAAACTGGTCGATCAGCCAGTCGCCGAGATGCGTCGCGTTGGCGCGGCCGCGCCCGTAATGCAGCAGATCCTCTTCGTGGCGTGCGAACCAGGTGTCGAGACGGTCGAGCACCTTGTCGAGCAATGGGCGCTGAATCAGCTCGCGATATTGCGTCCCGAAGATGCCGATCGCGGCCTTGCCGCGCCCCATCACGTCGAGGGTGCTCTCGTTGAGGACGCGATGATAGATGCTATTGCCGATGCCGAGCACGACGAGGTCGTAGCGCGGCTGCGCCTGATGCAGCGCGTTGAAGGCGAGGTGGTGCACCTCGGCCTGCGGCGGCAGCAGTGCGTTGATCATGTGATAGCCGAGCCGGTCGCCGAAATTGCCGACGTCGAAGTGGGACAGCACCGCGACGCTGCACGGCGCGAGCGGGGCGACGCGATCCCTCGGCCGCAGCCTGATCATCAGCTGGAGGTCGTCGATGCGCTCGCTTCGCTCGACGCCATAGCCGTGACGGTCGAACAGTGCCGCGAGGTCGGAAAGGCCGAAATGGCTGATCCAGCCGAGCGAGGGCCGGTCGACCGCGCCGCTGAAGTCGGTCGGGCAGTAGCTCAGCACGACGTCGCAGCGACTGCGCCGCAGGTTGGCGAACAGGGCGTCGGCATCGACGACGTATTCGAGGACGCCCAGCATGGTGACGATATCGACCTGGGCCGCGACTTCGGCCGGAAAGGCGCCGGCGTTGAGATCGCAGACGACGGTGTCCTGGTCACGGGCGACGAGGTCGCACGGCCGGTAGACGCAGTCCGGCGGCAACAGCTCGCGCAGTGCCATGCGGCCGCAGCCGATGTCGAGCACGCGGGCGCCGGCGGGAATGAAGGCAGCGGCGATCGCGGCACGCGCGTCCCACGCGGGCTCGAGCGCGTCCTGATTCGACCAGCGCGCGACATCGGTCTTCTTCTCCAGCGCAAGATTGCGGTTGATGGGAAAGGCCATGACGGCGGTCCCTCGCGAGGCGGCGGCTGCGCCGCGAATCGATGAAGGCGATGCTACGCCAAGTCGGCTCTGCTGCGAACGCTCGACGCGCGAGGCGGGCCCAAAAGCAAACGGCGGGGCCGAGCCCCGCCGTCCGCCGCATGCTTGGTCGAGATCAGAGCACCTTGAGGATCGCCTGATCGGCTTGGCTCGCAAGCGACAGCGACGTGATCGAGAGCTGCTGGCGGGTCTGCAGGGCGAGCAGGTTGGCGCCCTCCTGGTTGGTGTCGGCGAGCACGAGGTTGTCGGCACCGGTCTGTAGCGTGTTGATCAAATCTTTGGTGAAATCCTTCCGCGCCTCGACGGTGGTCTCGTTCGAGCCGAAGCTCGCCGCCTGGGTGCGCAGGGTGGTGAGCGCGGTCTGGATGGTGGTCAGCGTGGTGGTGACGTTGTTGTTGTCCTGGAAGCCGTTGCCGCTGATGGCGGTGAGCCCGAGGCCGGCCGAATTGAACTTGACGCCCTGGATCGTCAGGGAGCTGGTGGTGCTCTCGTTGAACACGACCTTGAGATTGTCGCCGTTGAGGAGGTTGATGCCGTTGTAGGACGCATCGGACGCCATCTGGTCGATCTGCGTGAGCAAATCGTTGTACTGCGCCTGCAGGCTCGTGCGGGTCGCGTTCGGCGTCACGACGGTCGCGACCGGGGTGGTGGTGCCGAGCGACAGGCCGAGGGCCGTCACGGTCGCGGGCGTGCCGCCGATCGTGACGGCTGCGCTGGTGCTGGGCGTGAACTGGATGTCGTTGCCGGCATTGAACCCGCCGGTGATATCCGTAAGCGCGCTCAGCGCGGTCGTCAGCTGGGCCTTGGTGCTGATCTGGCCGTTGGCCGAGCCGAACGTGAGGGTATGCGCCGTGTCGCCGGCGACCTGGACGGTCAGGTTGCCGGTGAGGCCGGCGAGCGTCGCGTTATAATTGGCATTGGTCGTCCCGTTGATGCCCAGCGCGCTGCCGATATTGCCCGCGACGGTGATGCTGTTGGTCGCGTCCAGCTCGAGATTGCCGCCCGGAGCGGTGGCCGTGATGTTGGCATGGACGTTGGACGCGGCGTTGTTGATCGCGGCGATCGCGTCGGCGGCCGTCGTGAAGGTGCCGTCGGCTGCCTGGGCATTGCTCGCCACATAGTAGAAGTTGGCCGTATGTCCAGCGGCATCGGTGATCGTCAGCGCATCGCCGAGCGTGTGGGCAGTTGCCTGGTAGTCGGTCGCGTTGCCGCTACGCGCGTGCGCTGCACCCGTTCCGCCGATCGTGAAATCGTTGCTCACATCGTTGCTGGTGACCGTGGCCCCTGTAGTTCCGCTGACCGTCGCGGCCGAACCGAAATCGGCCGCGAGGATGGCCCGCAGATTGGCGGCCGTGGTGAACGAGTTGCCGGTCGCGCCCGAGGTGGTGAACGTCGCCGTGTAGGTCGTTCCCGAGCCGAGCTGGAACGTCAGCGTGTCGCCGTTGGACAAGTTGCCGAGGCCCGCCGCATCGAGGGTGGCGCTCGATTGCACCGAGGCGACAACGCCACTGACGGCGCTGGCGACGGTCGCCGTGCTGGTCACGCGGGTGGTGTCGGCCGCGATCGCCTGGGTGCCGGTGATCTGGGTGTAGTTCACGGTCCCGACCGGCGCCTGCAGCGCCTGATTGGCGATCGACTTCGCGGACTGGACCAAGTTGGTGAGCGACGTGATGCCCTGGTCCGCCAACGTGAGGGTCTGCTGCGCCTGGCCGATCGAGTCGAGCAGCGCGCTCAGGTCGCCGGCCCGGTTGTTGAGCGACTGCGAGGTGAAGAAGTTGCTCGGGTTGTCCAGGGCAGAATTGACCTTCTTGCCCGTCGCCAGGTCTTCCTGCGTCGTCGACAGAAGGGACGCCGTGCTCTGCAGCGCGAGCAGATTCTGCCGGACGCCAGCCGACAGGGTAATATCACTCATGGCTCACATCCTCGGTTTCGACGGCGAAATGCGCCTTCGCGACGTGAGCTGATAATGATTCGGTAACCCTAATGTTCGGTAAATGATACCTCAACGAGGGGTTAATGCCGGGGCGGTACTACCGCGCGTCCATAAAAAAAGCGGCGGGGCCGAGGCCCCGCCGCCGGTCGATGGAACGCGCCTTAGCGATCAGAGGATCTTCAGGATCGCCTGGTCGGACTGCGACGACAGCGACAGCGAGGTGATCGCGAGCTGCTGACGGGTCTGCAGTGCGAGCAGGTTGGCACCTTCCTGGTTGGTGTCGGCCAGGACGAGGTTGTTCGCGCCGGTCTGCAGGGTGTTGATCAGGTCCTTGGTGAAGTCCTGACGGGTCTGCACGGTCGAGAGGTTGGAGCCGAAGCTCGCCGCCTGGGTTCGCAGCGTGGTCAACGCCGTGTTCAGGGACGTGATCGTGTTGGCAATGTTGTTGTTGTCCTGGAACCCATTGCCGCTGACCGCCGTCAAGCCGAGGCCAGTTGCGCTGAAGTTCACACCCTGAATGGTCAGCGAGCTGGTGCCAGTCTCGTTGAAGGTGACCTTCAGGTTGTTGCCGGCGAGCAGGTTGATGCCGTTGTAGGACGAGTCGCTCGCCAGCTGGTCCATCTGCGTGAGCAGATCGTTGTACTGGTTCTGCAGGCTCGTGCGGGTCGCGTTCGCCGTCACGACCGTCCCGACCGGCGTCGAGGTTCCGAGCGAGAGGCCGAGGGCCGTCACGGTCGACGGGGTACCGCCGATCGTCACTGCCGCGCTGCTCGATGGCGTGAACTGGATATCGTTGGTGGAATTGAATCCCCCGGTGATATCCGTAAGCCCACTCAGCGCGGTAGTCAGCTGGGCCTTGGTGCTGATCTGGCCGTTGGCCGAGCCGAACGTGAGGGTATGCGCCGAGTTGCCGGCGACCTGGACGGTCAGGTTTCCGGTGATGCCGGCAAGGGTCGAGTTGTAGTTGGCGCTGGCCGTGCCGTTGATGCCGAGCGCGCTGCCGATGTTGCCCGCGACCGTGATGCTGTTGTTCGCATCAAGCTCGAGGTTGCCGCCCGGCGCCGAGGCAGTGATGTTGGCATGGACGTTCGACGCGGCGTTGTTGATCGCGTTGACCGCGTCGGTGGCCGTCGTGAAGGTGCCGTTGGCGGCGCTGGCATTGCTGGCCACGTAGTAGAAGTTGGCCGAATGTCCAGCCGCGTCCGTGATCGTCAGCGCGTCGCCGAGCGTGTGGTTGACTGCCTGGAAGTCGGTCGCGTTGCCGCTACGCGCGTGCGCGGCGCCCGTTCCACCGATCGTGAAGTCGTTGCTCACGTCGTTGCTCGTCACCGTGGCGCCGGTGGTTCCGCTGACCGTCGCGGCCGAACCGAAGTCGGCGGTGAGGATGGTCCGCAGATTGGCGGCGGTGGTGAACGAGTTGCCGGTCGCGCCGGAGGTCGTGAACGTCGCCGTGTAGGTCGTTCCCGAGCCGAGCTGGAAGGTCAGCGTGTCGCCGTTGGAGAGGTTGCCGAGGCCGGTCGAATCGAGGGTGGCGCTCGATTGCACCGAGGCAGTGACGCCGGCGACGGCGCTGGCGACGGTCGCGGTGCTGGTGACGCGGGTCGTGTCGGCCGCGATCGCCTGCGTGCCGGTGATCGCCGTGTAGTTCACGGTGCCGGTGGTCGCCTGCTGGGCCTGCGTGGCCAGCGACTTCGCCGACTGCACGAGGTTGGTGAGCGAGGTGATGCCGGATTCGGCCTGGTTCACGGTCTGCTGCGCCTGGCCGATCGAGTCGAGCAGCGCGCTCAAGTCGTTGGCCCGGTTGTTCAGCGACTGGGAGGTGAAGAAGTTGGTCGGATTGTCGGCTGCCGAGTTGACCTTCTTACCCGTGGCAAGGTCGTTCTGCGTCGTGGACAGCAGTGACGCAGTGCTCTGCAGCGAGAGGAGGTTCTGCCGGACGCCGGCGGACAGAGTGATGTCAGACATTGGTCGAACCTTTCTGGTCGATGGCCCTGCGGGCCGTGGTTGTTCTCGACCCTTCCAGGATCGAGGTCCGCCGTCATCCCACGCCGCGATGTAATGCCAAGTAAAAAAACATGGTTAATTTCCTGTCTCCTTAACAACTCGACTCTATATACTGTTCAGGTCGATGCATTCGCTTTTGCTTAACCATAAATCTCAAGAGAACCCTAACCAGTTCTCCGGCGCACGTGCGTTCGGCGGCCTGCGAATCGTGCGCGACCGCCCGGCGAGCAAGCGAGTGTTTGAGAAGAAATCAGGCGCGGACGCGCGTCACGCGCGCTCAGCCGGGCCGTGTCGAGGCGCTTTCGGAGGGGTCGATCAGCCGGCGGCTGCGGCGCGTGGCGGATTTGCGGTGCCGTGCGCCGCGGCGAGGCGGGCGGCCAGCGCGTGGCGCGCCAGCATGGCGTCGAAGGTCGCCTTGATGCGCGCCACGTGCGGCGCCTTGTAGGCGTAGTCGGCGTTGTCGTCGTGGATCAGCATCGAGGCATTGACCTCGAAGATCAGCACGTTGCCGGCGGGGTCAATCGAGCAGTCGACGCCGACGAATTCGAGGCCAAGGATGCGGGCGATCTCGTGCAGCGCCGCCTGGTGCGGCTCGGCGAACACGGCGCCCGGATTGTCGAGGAACGCCGCCTCCTCGTCCTGCATCCACCGGTTCTGGTCCATCACGGTGCGGAAGTGGTGGATTTTCCAATGATCGTGGATCGCGAGGTGATAGGGCAGGAGGACGCCGTCGACCAGGATCATGCGGTATTTGCGGTAGAGCCCATCCGTCGCGCGATAGTCGACGAACTCGGTGACGTAGTATTCGTCGGCCGGATACTGCTTCACGAAAGCATCGATCTCCGCCGGCGTATCGATCTTCTCGAACGCATCGCCGCCGTGCGTACCGGGGGTGCGCAGCAGCAGCGGAAGGCCGATGCGCCCGGCTACGCCGCCGAGAGCGGCGGCCGGGCAGCGCAGCGTGCGTGGGATGCGGCAGCGCGCGATCGCCGGCAGCCGCGCGATGGCGTCGCGACTGGTGCACATGATCCGGCCCGGGTGGTTGATGACCGGCCGACCGATGCGGTCGACCAGCGCTGCCGCGGTTGCCAGCATGTCGCGGCCCTGATCGGCATCGGAGATGAGGTTCAGCACGATGTCGCCGCTCGCCCGCAGGAGCTCGAGGTCGGGCTCGACGTTCGGCAACAGGGCGTAAAGGTTGCACTCGTAGCTGTTCTTGCCGATCAGGTAGCGGTACGGCGTGTTGCCGGCGCCGGGCGCCATGATCACCAGTACGGCGAAGTCCGGCTCCGCGGTCGTGGTCGGCAGCTTGTTGAGCGGGCGCAGCGCCTGGGCGCGCGCGTAGCTCTGACGCGACTCCTCGGCACGGCCGAGCGCCTGCAGCACGTTGCCGAGCTCGATATGGGCGCCGACATGGTCGGGCGCGAGCTCGAGCGCGGCGCGCAGCGCGCTCTCTGCGAGGGCGGGCTGGCCCATGTCCTTGAGCAGGAGGCCGAGCAGGTAGCGGGCCGGCAGATAGTCGGGCTTGACGCGCAGGCAGCGCGTATAGGCGTCGAGCGCGGCCGGCCCCTGGTGGGTGCGGGCGAGCGAGCCGCCGAGGACGCACAGCGCCGCCGCATTGTCCGGATCGACTGCCAGCAGCTGCCGGCTCGCCTCGATCGCCTGCTCGTGCCGGCCGAGATCGGCGAGGATGACGGCGAGCCGCAGCAGCGCCTCGTTCAGCGCGGGGTTTGCGCGCAGCGCCGCGGTGCAGCTCGCCAGCGCCTCATTGAGGTTGCCGGCGGCGTGATGAATCATCGCCATCAGCAGGAGCGCACTGGCGTCGTTCGGGCGCAGCGCGAGGAGACGGGCGAGCGCCGCGAGCGCCGGCTCCGGCCGGTTGAGCCCGTGCAGCGCGACCGCCAGGTCCCATTGCACCGCCGGATCGTCCGGGCGCTCGCGCGCGAGCGCGGAGAGGATCTCGGCCGCCGTCTCCATCTGGCCGGCGAGCACCAGCGCGGCCGCGAGGTTGAGCCGGGCCGGGCACGAAGCGGGATCCGCCGCGACGGCGGCGCGGAAACTCGCGATCGCCTCGTCGAGGCGGCCGGCGGAGGCGAGCACGCGGCCGAGCGCGCCCAACGTGTCGACACGGATGGCATCGACATCGGCTGGCGCGACCTGCAGCAGCGCCTGCAGCCGCGCGATCGCGTCGTCGTGGCGTCCCACGGCCGCATGGGCATTGGCGAGGCTGAGCGCAAAATTGCGGTTGTCGGGCGCCAACGCCACCGCCTGCTCGAAGCTCGCGGCGGCGCCGGCGAAATCGTTCTGTGCATGCAGCTCGTTGGCGAGATTGGCGTGCAGCTCGGGCAATCGCGGATCGAGCGCGATGCCGCGCCGAAAGACCGCTACCGCATCGTGGCCACGGCGGGCATCGCGCAGTGCATTGCCGAGATTGTTGAACAACGCGGCGTGCTTCGCCTCCCCGCCGCCCGTGGCCTCGATCGTCGCGACGGCCCGCTCGAACAGCAGGATCGCCTGCTGGGTGCGGCCGGTCGCGTGAGTAAGGGCTGCCAATAACTGCAGCGCGTTGAGATCGGCCGGATTGCGCTCGAGCACTGCGCGGTAGAGCTTCTCGGCACGCGCGAGATCTCCGGCGCGGTGGTGGGCGAGGCCCTGCTGGGTGAGCTCTTCGGTCGTGGGGGCGCTCATCGTCGTTCTTGTTCCGCTGGTGTGCGCCGGCCTCGCGGGCGCGCCGCAATAGCGGCGGCGGCACCGATCGCCCCTGAAATTGCTAGGCCGACATGGTTAATGGGTGCTTAAGCCGGCAATGCCGCGCCGGCCGGGGCCATCGTGGCGTCAGACCTGGACGTCGGCCTGATTGAGCGCCTGGACCGGCGTGTCCCCGTTGGCCATCGCCTGCGCGTAGGCGCGCACCCGCAGCAACGCCTCGTCGGGCACCTGGCGCACCACCTGGCGCGTCTGCACGTCGATGACGCGATAGATCAGCTCGCGGGTCTGCGGGTCGATGATCGTCTCGTGCGTGGTCGCCGGCGCGTCGTTGCGCGCGTCCGTCGTCGCGGTCGGCGCCACCACGGCTTTCGGCGCCGGAAGATCGGTGGCTACGGGATCGGGCGAGGCAATAATCGACGGCGCGTAGGTCTGCGCGACCACGCCCGGATTAGGTTTGATTGTAACGCCCGTGTCCATTACAGCCTCCTGGCTGCATTTGACGCCGAACCCCGTTCAGGATTCCTGGACCTCCATATCACCCTTCGCGACAGGATAGGTTGCGGTCATTAAGGTGACGTAAGGGAACATGGTTAAGTTGCGCCTGTCTGGCGACTGATATTTCGAGTGAAAGTCGACCGGAAAGGGCGGCGGCAGATGGCGAGCGGCCGCTCGGCGCGCCGTGCGCGTCCCAATTCCTCCGGCGCAACAACGCGATTCGCCGATGATTTCGCCGCGCTTTCGGTCGGGCATGCGGTCGCGCAACGGTGCCGCGCAGCGCCATTCCGATCGTGCGCGAGTCCGCCGAGTTTTATTGAAATGCCCTTGATTCCCTTTGCTATCGCGCAAGCATGGTCTTTTCGCGCGTCGGCGACACTCTTTGTCGCGACGTCTGTCGAGCGTGCGCTTGCGTCGCGCTCATGGAAGCTCGCTGCGATATCCGCGTGAGCGCGCGAGGCGAGGCGGATGTCATGAACAGCTGCGCCGACTTTAGCCGTACGCGAAAAGTAGGCGGAACACGAATGAAACATTAAGCATTCCGGCGAAAAGCAAAATACCTAAGATTCGAATTAATCGCGATCTGTTATCACCGCGCGGAACGGACCGAGGAACGAGCTTGCGGTGGCGAGCCGGAGATCCTTGATGGATCCAATTGCCGTGGATTCCTACTTCGGGATTTAACCTCCTTACGTCGTTCTTGGAGCAACCGAGAGCGCGCCATGACTTCGATCGTCGCGGGCCTGTCGCCGAGCCAGATTGCGGCGCTGCCCATTTCCACGGTATCGCAACTGACGACCGCGGACATCGCGGTGATGACGCCGGCGCAGGTCGGCGGATTCACGGCGCCGCAGATCAACGCGCTCTCCGCGGCCGATATCGGCTCGTTCAGCATCGCCCAGGTCGGCGCGATCTCCTACAGCACCTTTTCGGCCATCGCGGCGATGCAGACGGCGAACTTCACGCCCGTCCAAATCGGATCGCTCTCGCAGCAACAGATCCAGTCGTTGCAGGGCCAGCAAATCGCCGGCCTCGGTCGGGCCGACCTCGACGCCCTGAATGTCGCGGATCTGACCGGCTCGCAGGTCAGCGCGCTGAGCCCCACGACCATCGCGAACCTGAGCAACACGCAGGCCGAAACGCTGGTGTCGAGCCAGCTCGGCAGCCTCGCGGCCGCGCAGATTCAGGCGCTCACGCCGACCCAGCTCAACAACCTCGACCCGACGACGATCCAGTCCCTGAACGTGACGACGCTGTCGCCGACGCAGGTCGGCGCGGTCTCGGTCGCGACGCTCGACAACCTGTCCACCACCCAGATCGGCCAGCTCACGTCCCCGCAGGCGCAGGCGCTGACGTCCGCGCAGCTCAACGGTCTCGCCGCCGGCAATTTCAACGCGCTCAATCTGTCCCAGCTGACCGGCACGCAGCTGGGCAGCCTGCGGACCGCGGCCGGCAATCTCAGCATCGCGCAGATCAACGCGCTCACGGCCGGCCAGGTCGGCGCGCTGTCGGCGGCGGGGCTCAACGCGATGTCGGCGACACAGCTGCAGGCCCTGTCGGCGCTGCAGATCGGCGGGCTCACGGCGGCGCAGCTCGGCGCGGTCTCCAGCGCCACGCTCAACAATTTCTCCGCCGCCCAGATCGGCCAACTCAACGCCACGCAGGTGCAAGGGCTCACGGCCGCGCAGCTCAACAACCTCAACGCCGCCAGCTTCAACGCCATCAACCTCGCCAACCTGACGAGCGCGCAGCTCGGCGGCCTCACGGCCGCGACCGCCAACCTGAGCGCCGGACAGGTCAACGCCCTGACGGCGAGCGAGATCGGTGCGCTGTCTGCGCCCGGGCTGAACGATCTGTCGGCGACGCAGCTGCAGAGGTTGTCGAGCGCGCAGCTCGCCGGTCTGACGGCGGGCCAGCTCGGCGCGATCTCGGCCGCGACGCTGAACAATTTTTCGCCGACGCAGATCGGCGAGCTCGGCTCGGCGCAGGTGCAGGCGCTCACGACGCCGCAGCTCAACGGGCTCAATGCCGCCAGCTTCAACGCACTCAACCTCGCGAATCTCACAGGCGCGCAGCTCGGCGGCCTCACGGCCGCGACCGCCAATCTCAGCGCCGGCCAGATCAACGCGTTGACGGCAAGCGAGGTCGGCGCGCTGTCGGCGCCCGGGCTCAACCACCTGTCGGCCATGCAGCTGCAAGCGTTGTCGGCGCCGCAGCTCGGCGGCCTCACGGCGAGCCAGCTCGGCTCGATCTCGGTCGCGACACTCAACAACTTCTCGGCGACGCAGATAGGAGAGCTCAACGCGCCTCAGCTGCAGGCGCTCACCGCGCCGCAGCTCAACGGGCTCAACGCCACGAGCCTCAATGCGATCAACCTCGCACATCTGACGAGTGGCCAGCTCGGCAGCCTCACGGCGGCGACCGCGGACCTCGACGCCGGCCAGATCAACTCGCTTACTGCCGGCGAGATCGGCGCCCTGTCGGTGCCCGGGCTCAACGATCTGTCGGCGACGCAGCTGCAATCGATGTCGACGCAACAGCTCGGCGGACTCACGCCGGCCCAGCTCGGCTCGCTCTCGACGGCGACGCTCAATGATTTCTCAGCCACGCAGATCGGCGAGCTCGGCACGACGCAAGTGCAGGCGCTCACCGCCACGCAGCTCAACAACCTCGACGCCGCCGGCTTCGACGCGCTCAACCTCGCGAACCTGACCGGCGCGCAGCTCGGCGGCCTCACGGCCGCGATCAGGAACCTGAGCGCCGGCCAGATCAACGCACTCACGGCCAGCGAGATCGGCGCGCTGTCGGCGCCCGGGCTCAACAACCTGTCGTCGCCGCAGCTTCAATCATTGTCGGCGCAACAGCTCGGTGGCCTTACGGCGAGCCAGCTCGGCGCGATCTCGGCGGCGACGCTGAACAATCTCTCGCCGGCGCAGATCGGCGGGCTCACTGCGACGCAGGTGCAGGGGCTCACCGCTGCGCAGCTCAACGGGCTCAACACCGCGAGCTTCAACGCGCTCGATCTCGCGCACCTGACCAGCGGGCAGCTCGGCGGCCTCACGGCCGCGGCCGCGAACCTCAGCGCCGGTCAGATCAATTCGCTCACGCCGGGCGAGATCGGCGCGCTGTCGGTGCCCGGCCTCAACAATCTGTCGGCAACGCGGCTGCAGGCGGTGTCGGCGCAACAGCTCGGCGGTCTCACGGCGAGCCAGCTCGGCTCGATCTCGACCGCGACGCTCGACAATTTCTCGGCGACGCAGATCGGCGAGCTCAACACGGCGCAGCTGCAAGGGCTCGCCGCCGCACAGCTCAATGGGCTCAACGCGGGCAGCCTCAATGCGATCAACCTCGCGAACCTGACAAGCGCCCAGCTCGGCGGCCTCACGAGCGCGACCGCGAACCTCAGCCTCGGCCAGATCAACGCGTTGACGGAGGGCGAGATCGGCGCCCTGTCCGCGCCCGGCCTCAACAATTTGTCGGTGACCCAGCTGCAGGCGTTGTCGACACAACAGCTCGGCGGTCTCACGGCAGCCCAGCTCGGCTCGATCTCGACCGCGACGCTCAACAATTTCTCGACGGCGCAGATCGGCGAGCTCAGCACGGCGCAGGTGCAGGGGCTCACCGCCCAGCAGCTCAATGGCCTCAACGCCGCGAGCTTCAACGCGATCAATCTCGCGAACCTGACGAGCACGCAGCTTGCGGGGCTCAAGGCGGCCGCCGCGAACCTGAGCGCCGGCCAGATCAATTCGCTCACCACCGGCGAGATCGCCGCGCTGTCGGCACCCGGGCTCAACAGCCTGTCGTCGACGCAGCTGCAGGAATTGTCGGCGCCTCAGCTCGGCGGCCTCACGGCGGCGCAGCTCGGCGCGATCTCGACCACGACGCTCAACAATTTTTCCTCCACCCAGATCGGCGAGCTCAGCGCCAGCCAGGATCAGGGCCTCTC
This sequence comes from Xanthobacteraceae bacterium, assembly GCA_035293985.1. Classification (GTDB taxonomy): domain Bacteria; phylum Pseudomonadota; class Alphaproteobacteria; order Rhizobiales; family Xanthobacteraceae; genus JAVDCA01. Next base: position 6,325 of record DATGLS010000046.1, on the reverse strand, counting down.
GGCCGCCCAGCTCAACAATCTCAACGCCGCGAGCTTCGATGCGCTCAACCTCGCGCATCTGACGATGGCGCAGCTCGGGGGCCTGAGCGCGGCAGCCGCCAACCTCAGCAACGGCCAGATCAACGCGCTCACGGCCGGCGAGGTCGGTGCATTCTCGGCGCCGGGGCTGAACCACCTGTCGTCGACGCAGCTGCAGGAATTGTCGGCGCCCCAGCTCGGTGGCCTCACGGCGGCGCAGCTCGGCGCGATCTCGGCCGCCACGCTGAACAACTTCTCCGCCGCCCAGGTCGGCGAGCTCAGTGCCACCCAGGATCAGGGGCTGACGGCAGCGCAGCTCAACGTCCTCAATGCGGCCAGCTTCAACGCGCTCAGCCTCGCGAACCTGACGAGCGCTCAGCTCGGCGGCCTCACGGCCGGGGCGGCAAACCTCAGCACCGGGCAGATCAACTCACTCACGACCAGCGAGATCGGAGCGCTGTCGGCTCCCGGGCTCAACAGGTTGTCGGCGACGCAGCTGCAGACGCTCTCGGCACCGCAAGTCGGCGGCCTCACGGCCGCGCAGCTCGGTGCGGTCTCGACCGCGACCCTCAACAACTTCTCGGCGGCCCAGGTGGGCGAGCTCGCCGCCGCCCAGGATCAGGGACTGACGGCGTCGCAGCTCAACGGTCTCAATGCCGCGAGCTTCAACGCGCTCAACCTGGCGCAATTGACGTTAGCCCAACTCGGCGGCCTCACGGCCGCAACCGCGAACTTGAGCGCCAGCCAGATCAACGCGCTCACCACCAGCGAGATCGGCGCGCTGTCGGCGCCCGGGCTCAACGACCTGTCGGCGACGCAGCTGCAGGAGCTGTCGGCGCCCCAGCTCGCCGGCCTGACGTCGGCGCAGCTCGGGTCGATCTCGACCGCGACGCTCGACAATTTCACACCGGGCCAGATCGGCGAGCTCAACGCCAACCAGGATCAGGCGCTCACCGCCGCGCAGCTCAACGGGCTCAACGCGGCGAGCTTCAATGCGCTCAACCTGGCGAACCTGACGAGCGCGCAGCTCAATGGCCTCGCGGGCGCCGTCGCGAACCTGAGCGCCGGACAGGTCAATGCGCTGACCGCAGGCGAAATCGGCGCGCTCTCGACCTCCGGCTTCAACAAGCTGGCGCCGCAGCTGCAGAGCCTGACGGCGTCCCAGCTCGGCGGCATCACCTCGGCGCAGCTCGGCACGATCTCGAACGCGACGCTGAACAGCTTCTCGCCCACCCAGGTGGGCGAGTTCACCGCCACCCAGGATCAGGGGCTGACCGCCGCGCAACTCAACAACCTCAACGCCGCGAGCTTCAACGCGATCGACCTCGCGCGTCTGACGATCGCCCAGCTCGGCGGTCTCACGTCGGCGGTGACGAACTTCAGCGCCGGTCAGGTCAATTCGCTCACCGCGGGCGAGATCGGCGCCCTGTCCATCCCCGGACTGAATGATTTCTCGGTCAGCCAGCTGCAGAGACTGTCGCCGACGCAGCTCCGGGGCTTGACGGCGGGACAGCTCGGCGCGCTTCCGACCGCGACCCTCAACAACTTCACGTCGGCCCAGATCGGTGAGCTCACGTCTCCCCAGGTCCAGGCGTTGACGGCCACGCAGCTCAACGGCCTCAATCGGACGAGCCTGAATGCCATCACGATCACCAACCTCACGAGCAGCCAGCTCGGCGGGCTGACCACGGCCCTTGCGAACCTGAGCGCGAGCCAGACCAGTAGGTTGACGCCGGTCGAGATCAGCGCCCTGTCAGTGCCCGGGATCGGCTCGCTGTCGCCGTCGCAATTGCAGTCGCTCTCCCCGACCCAGCTCGGAGGCTTTACGGCGCAGCAGATCGGCGCGCTGCCGATCGCAACGCTGAACAACTTCTCGCCGACCCAGATCGGCGCGTTCACGCCGAGCCAGGACCAGGCGCTGAGCAATGCGCAGATCAGCGGCTTGAGCACGCCAAACCTGCAGGCGCTGAACATCGCGAATCTGACGTCGGATCAAGCCAGCGGCATCACCATCGCCACGCTCGACAGGCTCACGGCGAGCCAGGTCGCCGCGCTCAATCAGCTCAATTCGCCGCAAATCGACTCCCAGCTGAACAACGTCGGCTCGCTCTCGCCGTCGGCGATCGCCGGCCTCACCTCGGCTCAAGTCAGCGGGCTGACGGCCGCGCAACTCGGCACGCTCTCGTCGACGCAGACCGCGGCGCTGCTCGCCAACCACGCCGACGCCTTGTCGATTGCGCAAATCTCGACCTTCAGCACCGCGCAACTCAGCTCGACGACGCTGGTCGGCGCCAATGGCGGGCTCCAGTTCAATCTCAGCTGGGATTCGAGCGTCGGCAATGCGCCGACCGGCTACCGCAACGCGGTCGTCGCCGCGGCGGCCGGTCTATCGGCCGTCTTCAGCAACAACGTCGTCATCAACATTCAAGTCGGCTATGGCGAAGTCGACGGCAGCCCCATCTCGCCGAGCGCCGCGGCGGAGAACATCAGCTTCCTCGGCAGCGACAGTTATTCGTCGATCAGATCGGCATTGCAATCGCAGGCGCTGAACTCGGGTTACAAGGCATCGGCGGCCGCGAGTCTCGGCGCGACCGATCCGACTGGAGGAAGCTTCGAGCTCACGACCGCGGAGCAAAAGGCGCTCGGCCTCGCCGGTGCGAGCTCCAGCATCGACGGCTACGTCGGCGTCTCGAGCGCGATCGGCTTGGAGTTCAACCAGACCGCATCGGGCGGCTATGATGCCATCGGCACCTTGCAGCACGAGTTCACCGAGGTCATGGGACGCATCGGCTCGGTCGGCGCGGCGCTCGGCTCCGGCGTCTATACGCCGCTCGACCTCTTCCGTTACACCTCGACCAACAACGGAAATCCTTCACAGGGCACGCCCGAGCGCGCGCTGACGCAGCAAGGACCCAACACGGACTATTTCTCGATCGACGGAGGGGCGACGAACCTCGGCGACTACAATCCATCAAACGACGGCGTCGATTACGCGGACTGGAGCAGCAATATGGCGCCTGATCCGTTCGGCTACGCCTTTGCGGGCACGACCCAGCCGATGAGCGGCAACGACGCGATCGAGGTCGCAGCGATCGGATGGAACCTGACCGCGAATGGGATCAATTTGGCGCGGACGGCGACGAACAAGCCCCTCGTTTGATCGGTTCCGAGCATCGCGAACGCAAGAGCAGCGCGGCTCGAGGCCGCGCTGCTCCCCACCAACTGGGACTCCACCGACGCAACGGGTCAACGCGACATCGACGCAACGGACTGCCTCAGCACGCAACAGAACCCCGGGCGGGCGGCGCGGTGCCGCGCCAGCGGATCTATAACGATCGGCTCACCGAGAGCGGGAGCGCATTGCGCGGCGGCGGCGTGACCTGGCGGCCGGTTGCCCCATACGTGCGCGGCGCCGCGTTGCGGTTGATCTCGGCCGACACGCCGCGAATGATGCCTTCGGCGACCGCGTGCGCGGTCGCAAGCACCGTCAGATTGATCTGCAGCATGGCACGGAAGGTGTTGTGGCGCTCGCGCAGGACCTTCAGCACGCCGGGCACCGCCTTGGCGAGATAGGGCTGGCTCGCCTGCAGGCGCGCCGTGTCCGAGAGATAGAGCCGCGCGAGGTTGGTCTTCTTCGGCTCGAGCCGCGCCACCTCGGTGAGCTTGCCGAGCCGCACCAGCCTGGTCTCCTCCTCGACCACGCCGAGCAGCGCGTCCATGACATCGCTGAGATGCCCGATCATGGCCTGCGCCTCGGCGGGATCGGCGAGCGGGCGGGCGAGCGTCGGCTGCATCGGCTTGGTGGGTTGCTGTGGTGTCGGCTGCGGCATGGCGGGGGCTCCCTATATGGTGTGCGCTTTCGGCATCAGCGCCGGCCGCAGCGGCTGCGGCGCCTGCTGCCCCTGCGCGCGCGCCAGCATCTGCTTGTAGACCGCGTCGGCGATGCCGATGCCGCCGTTCTTGGCGAAGCTCTTGGCGTATTCGTCGGTGAGCAGCGACCGCCACGGCCCGACGCCCTGGCTGTTGCCGAACGGGCCGTCGCCGCCGACGCCCGCGTACATCTGCTGGAACATCGAGTTGAGGAACTGGGCCTCGAAGCTCTGCGCCTGCGCGCGCATGCGCGCCTGCGGCGAGCTCGGGCTCGCGTTCTTGGCGCGGGAGGCGAGCGCGACCGGCGTGAGCTGGTCGAGGCCGGGAGCGGCGAGCGTGGGCATCAGGCTCGTCATCACATCACCTCGATGTCGGCCTGGATCGCGCCGGCGGCCTTGATCGCCTGCAGGATGGCGATCAGGTCGCGCGGGCCGACGCCGAGCGCGTTGAGGCCGTCGACGAGCTGCTGCAGCGACACGCCTTCGTCGACCATCGCGAGCTTGCGGCCGTCCTCCTGCACGCCGACGCGGGTGCGCGGGACCGTCCGGGTCTGTCCGCGCGACAGCGGATTGGGCTGGCTCACCTGCGGCGATTCGGAGATCGTGACCGTGAGGTTGCCCTGCGCGACCGCGACGGTGGAGACGCGCACGTCGCGGCCCATGACGATGATGCCGGAGCGCTCATCGATGATGATCTTGGCCGGCTCGTCGGGCTCGATCTGCAGCTGCTCGATTTCGGTGAGCAGCGCCACCACGTTGCCTTTGTACTGCTGCGGCACCGTGAGCTCGACCGTCGACGGGTCGAGCGGCTGGGCGGTCGGCACGCCGAGATAATCGTTGACCGCCGAGGCGATGCGCTTGGCGGTGGTGAAGTCGGCGTTGCGCAGCGCGAGGCGCACCTGGTTCATGCGGTTGAGCGCGAAGTCGATCTCGCGCTCGATGATCGCCCCGTTGGCGATGCGTCCGACCGTCGGCACGCCGCGCGTGACCGAGGCGGCGTCGCCGCCGGCCTGAAAGCCGCCGATTGCGAGCGAGCCCTGTGCGACCGCGTAGACGTTACCGTCGGCGCCGAGCAGCGGCGTCACCAGCAGCACGCCGCCCTGCAGGCTCTTGGCGTCGCCGAGCGCCGACACCGTCACGTCGATGCGCGTGCCCTGGGTCGAGAAGGCGGGGAGGTTGGAGGTCACCATCACGGCCGCGACATTGCCGGTGCGAAGCGTCTGGCCGCGGATGTTGACGCCGAGCCGCTCCAGCATCGCGGTGAGCGACTGCCGGGTGAACGGCGAATTGTTGATCGTGTCGCCGGTGCCGTTGAGGCCGACCACGAGGCCGTAGCCGATGAGCTGGTTCTGGCGAACGCCCTCGACGTTCGCGAGATCCTTGATCCGCGAAGCTGCGTGCGCCGGAGGCGTCATCGTCGTCAGCACCCACACGGCCGCGCATGCGATCCGTGCGAGCTTTGCTGTCCTCGTCATCCACTTCTCCCCGATGAGGTCGGACCGACCCCATCTGATGCGAGCGGCGTGCCAGCGCGGGAAAATCCGATAATGCATTGATCTTTAATGATGATCTGCCGAATCCCCGCTCGACTTGGCGGCTAGGCGCCGGGAACGCGTTGCCCTATGGCGGCAATTCCTGCCGGCTCGGCGCCCGCGATTAACCGGCTCTTAACCATTGAGAGCCGAGGGTCGCGTGGCGGCGAGCCAAAATCGCGAACCAAGACGCGAGCCGAATCGTTTCTGTCGCCGCCATGAGGCCTTCGCCATGCGCATCACGGGACCCAATGGCCCGGCCGCGCCCACGTCGTCGTCGACCGCGCGCCGTTCCGCGTCCGGAACCTTCAGCCTGCCGCAGGAGGAGCCCGCCCCGGCGCCGGCCGCCTCGGGCGGGGTGCGCTCGGTTGCGGGGATAGACGCGCTGCTGGCCTTGCAGGGGGTCGAAGCGGTCGACGAGCGGCGCCGGCGCGCGGTCAAGCGTGGCCACAAGGCGCTCGACCTGCTCGACGAGATGAAGCTGGCGCTGCTGTCGGGCCGGCTCGATCCGGCCGTGGTGCTGCGCCTTCAATCGGCGGCCGCCGAGCTCAAGGACGGCTCGGGCGATCCACGCGTCGACCAGGTGCTGGCCGAGATCGACCTGCGGGTCGAGGTCGAGCTCGCCAAGGTCGCAACGTCGGCCGGGTGACGGATCGGCGGGGACTGCTCGGTACTTGGCTCCGTACTTGGCTCGGGACCTCCCCAGGACCTCACCGGACCGTCGCAATTCCTTCGTGTTCCATCACTATTTCGTCCCGTGCCCTGTGTCGTTAGCTAATCAAGATGTCCGGTTTTGGTAGCACATCATTTGTCCGCTTCGGGTGAGGTCGGTCAGCCGGGTCGGAAGCGGTAGACGGCCCGGCGCGGTTCGGTCAGGCAGGGGAGGGAGCCGCGGTGCTGCTCTTG
>DATGLS010000045.1:0-473084 GCA_035293985.1 Xanthobacteraceae bacterium | reverse complement strand
TCAATCCCGACAAAAGCTGCGATATGCTCGTCCATGACTCGCCCTCCTTGCGTGAGGCTCTGCCCGGCCTATCCGGGTAACCCTCGCACTCGCATCGAGGGCGAGTCGCCTCCGCAAGGAAAGGGACATACAGTCTTCGCTGCGCTCGCAATGACGGGCTAGGAAACATCCCGTCCCAGATACACGCCGTTATCTTCCAGCCGGGTCTGCAGCGCCTCGATATCGACCTCCGCGGGCGCGGCGTTGCCGGCGAGCGAGAGGTGCGCGGCCGTGCCGGCTGCCTCGCCCATGACGAAGCAGCCGCCGGAGACGCGCGCGGCCGACTGACCCTCGTGGGTCATCGAGGCGCAGCGGCCGGCGACCAGCAGGTTGCGGGTGTCGAGCGGCACCAGCATGCGGTAGGGCAGGTGGTTGAAGCCGCGCGAGCCCGGGATGTCGGGCCAGCGCCATTGCACGTCGCCCGCCACATGCGCCTCGATCGGCCAGCCGTTGACGCCGACGGTGTCGGCAAAGCTCGCGCATTGGATCACGTCGTCGGCACTGAGCTGATAGGCGCCACGCACGCGGCGTGTCTCACGGATGCCGATCTGCGGCGGGATGTCGACGATGTAGCTATTGGCGAACCCCGGTGCCTCGCGCTTGAGGAAGTCGAAGAAGGCGAGCGCCTGGCGACGGCCGTCGATCTCGCCGGCCGTGAGCTCGTCGGCATCGGTGCCGTCGATCGCCTGGCCGGCCGCGTTCTTGAGCTGGGTGACGTTGACGCGCCATTCCTGCGGATGGCCCATCGGCCGCACGATCGCGCCCTTGCGGGGAAAGCGCGTGCCGCGCTTCTCGGCCTCATCCATCAGGCGCGGGATCGCGGCCCAGGCCTCGCCCGCGATCTGCGGATCGACGCCGTTGAGGCGGAACATGGTGGTGGGAAAGAGCAGGTTACCGTTCGCGTCGCCGAGCTCGAAGGGCGCGCCCACCCAGGCCGCGAGATCGCCGTCGCCCGAGCAATCGATGAAGATCTTGCCGCGCACCGCGCAGCGGCCGGACTTCGTCTCCACCAGAAGCGCCGCGATCTCGCCGCGCTCGGCAATGACGCCGCAGGCGAGCGCGTGGAAGAGAATCTCCACGCCGCGCGACAGCAGAAGATCGTCCGCCGCGATCTTGTAGGCGGCGGTGTCGTAGGCCTGCGCCTTGGTCTTGCCGAAGATCAGGTGCGGTGCGTTGAGCCCGCCAAGGCGATCGATGCGGCCGATCAGATCATCCGCGACGCCGTGCACGACCTGGCGGATATCGCCGTGCACATTGGCGAAGAGGCCGCAGAAGTTGGTGACGCCCGCGGCCGTGCCCATGCCGCCGAGAAAGCCGTAACGCTCGACCAGCAGCGTGCGCCGGCCCGCGCCGGCCGCGGCCGCCGCAGCCGTGATGCCGGCCGGCCCGCCGCCGAGCACGACGACCTCGTAGTCGCCGTGGACCGGCACATTGCGCTCGGGTTCGCGGATGAAGTTGGTCACCTCGGATCGTGCTCCGGTCATGGCTGGCCATATCATACGGAGGCGGCAGTTCCATCCTGCCGAGAGGCATGATCGCACCGGCGTGCGCCGCAATAGCATTCCGCATAATTGTGTATTTCAGCGCATGTTGCGGCCGGGACACACTGGGCTCGTGGTCGGCATGCTACTCTGGCGTTCGACGGGGACGACGCATGAAGACATTATTGCTATCGACGACAGCACTCATCTTTGCGGGCCAGTCGATGGCGGCGGATATGCCGCTCAAGGCTCCGCCGGCACCGCTTGCCTTTTCGTGGACCGGCTTTTCGGCTGGCGTGCACCTTGGCGCCGATTGGGGGCGGGCATCATTCCAGGACCCCAATGGTCTGATCGCACCGCCGGGCGGGACGATCAATGATCTCGAGCACACCGGGGTCCTTGGCGGCATACAGCTCGGCTACGATTATCAGTTCGCGCCCCATTGGGTCGTCGGCGTCGGCGGCGATTTCTCCTGGACCAACCTCGAAGGACAGGTGATCGACCCCTTCTTCGGCGGCAAGTCTCCCGTTCCCTTTTCTAGTCCCATGCCGATCACGGCCAAGACCGATTGGATCGCGAGCGCGACGGCGCGCTTCGGCTACGCCTTCGACCGCTTCCTGGTGTACGCCAAGGGCGGCGTGGCTTGGTCGCACAACACCTACGGCGTGCAGAACCACGTCGGCTGGGGCGCCCCGGTGGGGAATATTTGCTTTGGGGGCGGGACGCTCATTCCGTGCAATCCCACCGGCACGAATACCCGTGCGGGCGTCGCGGTCGGCGTGGGCGGCGAATGGGCGTTCGCGGACCATTGGGCGGCCGGCTTCGAATACGATCACTACGACTTCGGCCGAACCAACGTCATATTGACCGATCCGAACGTGTTTGTCGTGGCAGGCATCTCGCAATCCGCGCCGATCAGCATCAAGCAGACGATCGAGACGGCCAAATTTACGCTGAGCTATCGGTTCGACCCGCGCTGGTAGTCATTCAAGGCGGTGGTGGCTGCGCGCCCGCCGGCAGGTTCGCCTGTTTCCAAGCACGCCAGGCCTCGCGGGTCTGGCTGAAGAAGCATAGATCGAGCATCGCGCCGTCGCCGTGCGACTTGACGTGACGCGGAATCGTCCTGTCGAGGTGCCAGCCGGACCTGATCAGGTAGTGAATGATCGCCTTGTTGTGCGATAGCGCCGTCGCGAGCATCACCTTGAGCCCGAGTGTCTCGAAGAAGTAATCGCGGAACGGCACGGTGATTGCGTTGGTGACGCCCTTGTTGCGATATTCGGGCTCGCCGATCAGCATGCTCACCAGAAAGCGGCCGAGCGCAGGATCGATATCGACGCGCAGAAAGCCGAGCAGCGTATCGCCCGCGGTCGCGAAGATGCCGATCAGCATATGGGCGCGCTGGTCGAACGATTTGATGTAGTCGGCGACCTGCACCTTGGTCAGAGTCTGTGCGGGGGCGTTGAGCATCGCGACCGCCTCCGGGTCCGCCATCCAGGCCGCCCAGCGGTCGGAGGCGTCGGCAGCCGTGACGGTGCGCATGTAGTAGTCGCCGGCGTCGATCCGGACGGTCTTCTTCGGCAGTTTGGGCTGGCTACGTCCCGACATGATGCGTTGATTACGCGCTTGCGGCTTACATCGCGGTGAGGCCGCCGTCGACGGCGAGCTCCGCTCCAGTGGTGAAGGAGGATTCGTCGCTCGCCAGGAACAGGATCGTGCGCGCGACCTCGTCCGGCCGCGCGACCCGGCCGAGCGGCGCCGCATTGGCGAGGCTCGCGCGCATCTTCTCGCGGTCGCGCGCGATGTCAAGCATCCCCTCGAGCATCGGGGTCGCGGCGAAAGACGGATGCACCGAGTTGCAGCGGATGTTGTAGCCGCGTCGCGCGCAATGCAGCGCCACCGACTTGGTGAGAAGCCGCACGCCGCCCTTGCTGGCGCAATAGGCGGTGAGCTGCGGATGCCCGATCATGCCGGCGACCGAGGACAGGTTGACGATCGCGCCGCCGCCGCGCTCCTTCATGACGCGCACCGCGTGCTTGCAGCCGAGGAAGACACCGTCGAGGTTGATCTGCATCAGCCCGCGCCACTCCTCGAGGCTCGTCACCTCGATGTCCTTGAGGAGAGCGACGCCCGCATTGTTGACCAGGATGTCGAGCCGGCCGTGATCGCGCACGATCGCGTCGGTCGCCGCGATCCAGTCCTCCTCGCGCGTGACGTCGAGGGCGCGAAACGAGGCGCCGGCGCCGAGTCGCGCCGCGACGCGCTCGGCGCCCGCGCGGTTGATGTCGCCGATGATCACACGCGCGCCTTCCTGGGTCATCAACTCGGCCGTCGCCAAGCCGATCCCCGAGGCTCCGCCCGTGATCAGCGCCACCTTGTCCCGCACGCGACCCATTCGACCGACCTGCGACCGCTCCGTTGCGCGCCGACATTAGCACAACCAGATCCGCGCTTGACATTTCGTAAGTCGTGACTTACCGTAAGTCATGGCTTACGCAAGAGCTCATGCAAATGCCTTGTCGGCGCTGGCCGATCCGACCCGGCGGCGGGTGTTCGAACGGCTCAAGGACGGGCCGCATGCGGTCGCCGAGATCGCACGCGGCCTGCCGGTCAGCCGGCCGGCGGTGTCACAGCATCTCAAGGTCTTGAAGGAGGCGGGTCTCGTGGCGGACCGGCCGGAGGGAACGCGCCGCGTCTACTACATCGATCCGCAAGGGCTCGGCGCATTACGCAAGTGGCTCGATCAGTTCTGGGACGACGCGCTGGCGGCGTTCCAGGCCGAAGCCGAGCGCAGCGCGAAGGACACACAGGGAAGGACGGACGAACGATGACGCAGACACAGACCATCACGATCGCGCCGGTGCGCAAGACCATCCACGTGAAGGCAAGCGCCGCGCATGCCTTCGAGGTGTTCACCGCCGGGCTCGACCGCTGGTGGCCGAAGGATCACGGCATCGGCAAGACGCCGCGCAAGGCGGTCCACATGGAGACGCGCGTGGGCGGGCGGTGGTACGAGCTCGCCGAGGACGGCACGCAGACCGATATCGGCCGGATCGTCACGTGGGAGCCGCCACGACGCTTCGTGATGAGCTGGGACATCAACAGCCAATGGAAGCCCGACACAACGGTCGGCTCCGAGGTCGAGGTGCGCTTCATCGCCGAAGGCGAGAATGCCACGCGGGTCGAGCTCGAGCATCGCAAGTTCGAGCAGATGGGCGCCGAAGGCGGCGCGAAGATGCGCAGCGACGTCAACGGCGGCTGGCCGAAGCTGCTCGAGATCTTCCGCGAGAAGGCCGAGAGCGCCTGAACGCACGAATCGCAGGTTCATCCAACTCTCAACGTCCAACCAGAGGAGTGTGTCATGACCATCGAAATCTTCGCCTTTCCGCCGAGCCCGCGCGCCTTCAAGGTGATCGCGGTCGCGAACCACCTCGACCTCGATTTCACCGTCCGCGCGCTCGATTTCCACCGCGGCGAACACAAGTCGCCCGAATACACGGCGCTCAATCCCAACCAGCTGATGCCGACGCTGCGCGACGGCGGCTATGTCCTGTGGGAGTCGAACGCGATCGCGCAATACCTCGCCGGCCGCAAGCCGCAGAGCGGTCTGTTGCCGAGCGACGAGCGCGGCCGGCTCGACGTCACGCGCTGGCAATTCTGGGACCTCGCGCACTGGGATCCGGCCGTCGAGACCCTGCTGCTCGAGAATTTCGTCAAGCCGGTGCTGCTGGGCGGCGGCGATCCCGATCCGGCCGAGGTCGCGAAGGGTACCGAGCGATTTCATCGCGCCGCCGCGGTGCTCGACGGTCAGCTCAAGGGGCGCAAATACGTCACCGGCGCCGCGCTCACGCTCGCTGATTTCGCGCTCGGCGCGCCGCTCAACTACACGGCCGCAGGCCGCTTCCCGCTCGAGAACTATCCCGAGATCCGGCGCTGGCACGCAAGCCTGATGACGCTGCCCGCCTGGCAGAAGACGATCGCCGAGTCGCCCCTGCCGCAGCCCGCCGCCGCGGCGGCGTGAGACGTAGGACCGAAGATCAAACCGCCCGGCGAGACGCGTCGCCGGGCGGCATTCGTTACACTTATTTTGGCGCGGCGCCCGACAGGGCGGCGAGCTTGCGCTGGTAGTCGATCTGGTCGGCCATGAACTCGTGGTACGACTCGGGCGTATTGGGCTGCGCCGGCAGCGTCATGCCGAACGGCTCGAGCCGTTTGGCGAACGTCGCCGAGCCGGTGACCGCGTCGTTCACGGCCTTGTTCAGCGTCGCGATCACGGCGGCGGGCGTGCCGCGCGGCGCGAGCAGGCCGACGAAGGCGCTGTGCTCGAAGTTTTTGAACCCGAGCTCCGCGAAGGTCGGCACCTCCTTGATCACCGGCAGGCGCTGCGCGGTCGCGATCGCCAGCAGGCGCACCTGACCGGAGCTCACCATGCCGGAGACGCTCGGCAGCCACACGAAGCCCGCCTGCACCTGCGCGCCCGCCACCGCGGCTGCGGCCGGGCCGGAGCCGTTGTAGGGCACCGGGACGATTTGTGTGCCGGCGACGGAGTTGAGCTGCGATACCGCGATCGCGGGGCTCGTCGCCGGACCAGTGGTAGCCATGTTGGTTTTCGCCGGATTGGCCTTGGCGTAGGCGATGAAGTCCGCGAAGGTCTTGAATGGCGAGCTCGCCGGCACGGCGAGCACGAGAGGCGGCCCGTCGGCGATCTTCGCGACCGTCGCGAGGTCGGTCTGCACGTTGTACGGCACCTTGATGTAGAACAGGTTCTGCACCTCGGAGATCCCGCTGACCAGGAGCGTATAGCCGTCCGCCGGCGCGTGGATGACGTAGGACGTGCCGATCACGCCCGATGCGCCCGGCTTGTTCTCGACCACCACCGGCTGCTTGAGCCGCGCCTGCAGGTCGGGCGCGATCATGCGCGCCGGGATGTCGGTGAGGCCACCCGGCGCGAACGAGACCACGAGGGTGATGGGGCGGGTGGGATAGTCCTCCGCGCGCGCCGTGCCCGCGAGGATGAGGCCCGCGAGTAGTGCGGCTCCGACACATCGCAACTTCATTTGCTTTTCCTCTTCGCCCCTCTTGCCGCGTCGATTCACTTGCCGATCGGCGCACCGCACAGGTTGAGCGCCGTCTCGAGGTAGATGCGCGAGGCCAGCACCACGTCGTCGAGCAGCACGTGGTCGCCGATCGCATGCATCGAGCGTCCGCCCGCGCTCGGGTGCAGGCGTCCGCCCGGCCCGAACTGGATGCATGGCACATCATAGCGCGTGAGATGCACCGCATCGGAGCCCGGACGGCGCAGGAAGGTTGTGGTTTTTTGTCCCATCACGGACTGCTGCGCGGCCTCGAGCGCCGTCACGATCGGCAGGTCCGGGCCGATCTCCAGCGGCGGATCGGTGATCAGGAACGCGAGTGTCGGCTCCGCGACTCCATGTTTTTGCGCGAACCGCTGCAGCAGGACACGCAACGCGCGTTTGATGTCCTCTGCGTTCTGGCCCGGCACCGTACGGATGTCGAGATAGACGCTGCAGTCGTACGGGTTGCGCGACAGCCGCCATGGCGCGCCGCCGCGCATCGCTGCGATCGTCACGTGCGCGCGCTCTCCCAGATAGGCGTTCTGCTCGCTGAACGACTTGGCCCACGCGTCGATCTCGTCGCACAGCGAGCGCGCCACCGCGATGGCATTGATCGTGTCGGGCTTGTTGGTCAGCGCCGAATGCGCGACCGTGCCCTCGACGGAAATGCGCGCCCAGACGCAGCCCATGTTGGCGGTGCATAGCCGCATGCCGGTCGGCTCGCCGAGCAGTGCAAAATCGGCCGTGATCCCGTGCGTGACGAGATGTTTCGTGCCGACGCCGTAGCCGGCATATTCGACGCCCTGGAATTCCTCGATCGGCGCCTTCTCGATCTCGCCGACGACACCGCCGAGCGTAAGGTCGCCGTGCAGCTTGATGCCGGACTTCGCGATCGCCTCGAACGCGACCAGCAAGCCGGCGAGGCCGCTCTTCATGTTGCTGGCACCGAGCCCCCAGATCCAACCGTCGCGAAAGATGCCTTTGGGGCGGAAGCCTTCGCCGACCAGATGCGACTCGTCGCCGCTGTAGGAGGTGTCCATGTGGCCGGTGAAGAGAAGATTGCGCCCGTCGCCGCGTCCCGGCAGGTGCCCGATCGCGTTGGGTCGGCCTTCGTCGACGAGCTGATGTGACGCATCGATGCCGGCGGCGCGCAGGCGGCGGACGATGTAGTCCGCCATCCCGGCTTCCGAACCGGTCGGGCTGCGGATGTCGATCATGTCGATGAGCGTCTGGCGCAGGAGATCAGGCGTGATGTAGCGCGCGGCCTTGTCGCGATCGTCGGCATTCATGGCGACACCGGATTGGCCCGATTGAGCGGCGGCGCGCCCTTGATGACGACCCGCTCGACGTTCTCCCAGGCGGAGACGAACAGAAATGCGGACGCCTGCCGCGTCACGCCCGCAATATGCGGCGTGAGCAGCAGCCGCTGCGCCGCTTCGCCGTCGAGGGCGAGCAGGGGATTGTCCGCGCCCGGCGGTTCCGTCGAGTAGACATCGACGGCGGCGCCGCCGAGATGCTTTGTGCGCAGCGCATTCGCGAGCGCCGCCTCGTCGACCACGCCGCCGCGCGACGCCTGGATCAGCACGGCGCCGGGCTTCATGCGAGCGAGCTCGCCGGTGCCGATCAGGCCGCGCGTTGTCGGCAGCAGCGGCACATGCAGCGTCACGACGTCGGACTGCGCGAGCAGATCGGGCAGCGGGAGCGACTGCGCGCCGAGCGCCGCGGCCGCCGTGCGATCGGGCGGCGCGGGATCGTGGTAGCAGAGCCGGCAGTTCGCCGCCGCGAAGGCTCTGGCCACCGCGACGCCGATGGTGCCGAAGCCGACGATGCCGACCGTCAGGCCGTCGAGCCCGGCGAGGTTCGCGCCGACCACTGCGGCGCGGAACGCGACATAGTTGCCGCCCTTGATCTCGTCGCTCGACCAGGCCAAGCGCCGGAGCAACAGCGAGGCGGTGGTCACCGCATACTCGGCGACGGCGCCATTGCTGCCGCCAGGCACATTCGCGACCGGAATGCCGAGGCGCGTCAGCGCCGGCATGTCGAGCCGGTCGAGGCCGGCGCCCGTGACCTGCACCAGCTTGAGGCGCGTGCCCTCGAACATCGCGGCGGCGAGCGGCGGCCCGACCGCCGGAATGACGAGCGCGTCGGCCTGTCGCATCAGCTCGGGCACGTCGGTGTCGGCCGGCGCGCGGTAATCGACCGCCAGCGAGGCGGAAGGCAACGCATTCACGCGGACGAAATCCGCCTGCGGGCGCAGGCACAAAACGCGGGTCATGCGTCAGAAGCTCGCGAATTCGGTGGTGCCGGCGCCGACGTCCGGCACAGGGAAGAAGCACAGCAGCACCAGCGTCTCGTTGCCGATGTTGACGGTCATGTGCTTCTCGCCGGCAGGCACCAGCAGCACGTCGCCGGGCCCGGCGCTGAGCGCGCCGCTTTCCGACTGCATCATGCCGCGTCCGGACAGCACGTAGATGCATTCCTCGAAACCTGAGTGCAGGTGCGGGCCGCGCGGCTTGTCGCCGGGCTTCTGCGGCGCGATCTCGACCAGGCGGAAGCTCAGCCTGGAGCCGATCTTGCCGGACACGAGCTCGCGCGAGCGGCGCCCGGGCAGGTCGAGGAGCTTCGCCTCGGCAGCGGTGAGCAGGCGAGCCATTACTTCGCCCTCCGGAACTGGCGCAGCTCGGCGGTGCCGCTGCCCTGGACGGCGTCGATCTGGCGGAAGATCTCGGTCGCCTCCTGGGCGATCGACTCGGCGATATCGACGAGCATGCGCGCGCCCTTTTCGGCGGTGGCGTGCTGCGGGCTGCCGAACCAGCCGGTCGGCGCGATCGAGCGGATATCGGACAGCACCGGCTGATAAGCGCGGGTGCGGCGCAGCTTGTCCATCTTGTGGCCGTGGCTGTGATCGGACGAGTAATCGATGCGCTCGAGGTGAACCAGCTCGGGCCGATAGGCCAGGACCGCGAGCGCCTCGATCTCGCCGCCGTGTGTGAGGCCGTTGCAAGAGTGGCCGTAGAGCTCCTCGGCGACGTAGCAGGCCTGCACGGTCAGGACCGTCATGCCGTGCTCGCGGTGCAGCGCCTCGGCCGCGATCGCGAGCGACGCGATGTTGCCCTCGTGCCAGTTGAGGATGAGGAGATACTTGGCGCCGTGCCGCGCGGTCGAGACGCAGGTCTCGGTTACGAGCCGCATATAAGTGTCGGGCGTCAGCGTGATCGTGCCCGCGAACGGCGCGTGCATCGGCGTGACGCCGAGCGGCGTGCCGGGCAGCACCAGGCCGTCGAGGCGCTCGGCCACGGCGTGGCCGATCACGTTGGCGGCGAAGATGTCGGTGCCGGTCGGCAGATGCGGCCCGTGCTGCTCGACGCTGCCGGCCGGCAGGATCACCAGCGGGTTCGCCTTGAGCTGCGCCGCGATCTCCGGCTGGGTGAGGTCGACGAAATACCGGCTAGGCAACATGGCGCCCACCCGTGCGGGCCTCGGCGATCACGTCGGCGATCGCCACCAGCTGGCCTTGCCGGTCGATCGAGCGCAGCGCCGCGTAGACGATCGCGACCGCGACATTGGCGTTGCGCGCGTCGAGCTCGTTCGCCTTGCCGGTGCGGCAGCTCTCCGCGAACATGTCGAGCTCGGCGCGGAACATGTCGCTTTCGGGCACCTTCAATTCCTCGCGCCGGGCGTAGCCGTCCTTGCCGCGCTGGATATAGAGCACTGATTTCTTATGCAGCTCGGCTGGCGTATCCCAGGTGCCGAAGTCGATCTCATAGTGCATCAGGCCCTTCGAGCCGAACACGCGCACCGCGAAGATGCCGGGCGAGGTCCACGACGAGCCGACATAGCCGATCTTTCCGTCGGCGAATTTGAGCGTCGTCATCGACTGGTCGTCCACCTCGGCGCCGACCGGGGAGAGCTTCGAGGCGATCGAGCTCGCGGCGACGATCTCGCCGCCGAGATAATGCAGCACGTCGAACTGGTGGATGGCGAGCTGCGACAGCGGGCCGCCCGGCGCGCGGTCGCGGTACCAGCGCCAGGTCGCGGGCGTGAGCTCGAGCGCCCGCTCGTTGGAGAAGTTCGCTTCGATGAAGCCGACCCGGCCGAGCTCGCCGGCGTCGATCGCGGCGCGGATGGTGCGGATGCCCGCCATCAGGCGGGCGCTGTGGCCGACCGTGACGGTGACGCCGTGCTGCTTCTCCAGCGCCTCGATCGCGAGCCCGTCCGCGAGCGTCGCGGCGATCGGCTTCTCGGTATAGACGTGCTTCTTCGCCATCGCGACACGGCGTGCGAGCGGCAGGTGCTGCTCGTTCGGCACCGTGAGGATCACGCCCTCGATCTGGGGGTCCGCCAGCATGGTCTCGAGATCGGGCACGCCCGGCACGCCGAACTCCTGCGCGAAGGCGTCGCGGCGTTCCGGCCCACGGCTGTAGCCGGCGACGATCTTGAACCGATCCGAGGCCTTGGCGGCCCGCGTCAGCACCTTGGCCCATCGTCCGAGACCGACGATGCCGAGCTTCACCTGCGTCATCCCGTCAAGTGTCCTTTGCGTCCATGCGCCGCAATTTCCTGGTGGCGTCTAGCATATTTTACCCCGGCGAGGCTCTCGTCGGCCGCATCCCGGCAATCCCGGAACGCTGGCCTCGACCCAGGTCGGCTTGCTATGGGGCCGCCCTTGGCCTCTACTCCGGCCACTTCGCTGGGAGCCCGCCCAATGGGTCTTGTGGTCCTCATCCTCGGTCTCGTGATTTTCATCGCCGCGCACGTGTTCGTCACGCGGCGCAAGGCGCGCACGGTGCTCATCGAACGCATCGGGCTCGTCCCATACCGCGCTCTGTTCTCCCTGGTCTCGATCGTCGCGCTCGGGCTGATCGTCTGGGGCTTCGGGCGCTATCTCCACACCGAGTACCAGCCGGTGTGGACGCCGCCGGCCTGGATGCGCCACGTCACGGTCGCGCTCGTTTGGCCGGCCATCATCCTGATGACGGCCGCCCTGATCCGCGGCGACATCTACCGCAAACTCAAATATCCCTTCCTCGCCGGCCTCAAGCTGTGGGCTTTCGCGCATCTTTTGTCGAACGGCGATCTCGGCGGCATCATCCTGTTCGGCTCGATCCTCGCCTGGGCGGTTTACGTGCGCATCTCGCTCAAGCATCGCACCGATGTGCACGCGCTCGCGATCCCGGTCGGCGGCCGGCTCAACGACGTCCTTGCGGTCGTCGCCGGCACGCTGATCTATCTCGCGCTCGGCTTCCTCTTTCATCCGCTGTTCATCGGCATTCCGGTGTTCGGCTCGCACGGGCTGGTGACGTAGATGTCGACCCATCCTGGAACCAATGCTGAGACCCGGCGCCTCACAGCGCCTGACATCCGTGCCCGCAAGGGCGGCGAGCCGATCGTCGCGCTCACCTCCTACCACGCGCACACGGCGCGCATCCTCGACCAGCACTGCGACGTGATCCTGGTCGGGGATTCGCTCGGCATGGTGATGCACGGGCTCGAGAGCACCGTGCCGGTCACGCTCGATATGATGATCCTGCAGGGCCACGCCGTGATGCGCGGATCGAAGCGCGCGTTGGTCGTGGTCGATCTGCCGTTCGGCTCCTACGAGGCCTCGAAGGAGCAGGCCTTCATGTCGGCGGCGCGCATTCTCAAGGAGACCGGCTGCGGCGCCGTGAAGCTCGAGGGCGGGCGGCGGATGGCCGAGACCATCGCGTTCCTGGCCGAGCGCGGCGTGCCCGTGATGGCGCATACGGGGCTCACACCGCAGTCGATCAACGCGCTCGGCAGCTTCCGCGCCCAAGGGCGCGATCCGGCCGACTGGGCGCGCCACGAGGACGATGCCCGCGCAGTCGCGGAGGCAGGGGCGTTTTCGGTGGTGCTCGAGGCCATGGCGGAGCCGCTCGCCGCACGCCTCACCCAGGAGATCGCGATCCCGACCATCGGGATCGGTGCCAGTGCCGCCTGCGACGGCCAGATCCTGGTGCTCGAGGACATGCTCGGCCTCTCGCCGCGGGTGCCCAAATTCGTCAAGCGCTATACGGAACTCGGGCCCTCGATCGGCCAGGCGGTGGCGGATTATGCCCGCGAGGTGCGCTCACGCGTGTTCCCGGGGCCGGAGCATGTCTATCCGCTCAAGAAAAGCGTGTGATTTCGCGCGTTTAAGCATGATGCCGCAATCATCCGGGCTGGCTTTTGCCATCCCGCCGCCATATCTCTATTTTAACGCCATCGAAGGGGAGGCCTCTGATGAGGCCTTTGCGGGCGTTCTTGCGGGGTCGCGGGCGGGATGTCGCGGCTTTCCGGGAAAACCCTGAACACCACATGATCAAGGGCTTGGCGGTTGCCGGCCCGGCCGCGCGAAAGGCCGTCCGTGTCCGATATCTTTGACGAAGTCGACGAAGAAGTACGCCGAGAGCAGTTCACCAAGCTGTGGGAGCGCTACGGGAATCTGGTCATCGCGCTCGCGGTGCTGGTCGTCATCGGCGTCGGTGCCTGGCGTGGCTACGAGTACTGGCAAGGAAAACAGGCCGAACAGTTCGGCGCCCAGTTCGATGCGGCGGTGGCTCTGGCCGATCAGGGCAAGCACGAGGAGGCCGAGAAGGCGTTTGCGACGATCGCCGACAAGGGCACGACCGGCTACCGTGCGCTCGCCAAGCTGCGCGAGGCGGCCGAGATCGAGAAGCGCGATCCCAAAGCGGCGGCTGCGGCCTACGACGACGTCGCCCACAACGCATCGGTCGGCCAGCCGTTGCAGGATTTCGCCGCACTGCGAGCCGGCCTGCTGCTGGTCGACAGCGCGCCGCTGGCCGATGTCGACCGGCGACTCGCGCCGCTCGCGACCGGCACGGGTCCGTTCCGCCATAGCGCGCGCGAGGCGCTCGCGGTCGCGGCCTGGAAGGCCGGCGACATTGCGGCAATGCGCAAGTGGATCAAGATGGTGAACGACGACACCGAGACCCCACCGTCGCTGCGCCAGCGGGTCGACATCCTGACGGCGATCACGCCGGAAACTCCGAAGACCTAGGCATATGTTCGGGCCAAGAGGGGATCGACGTGGGGAGTGGACTGGGGAGAAAGACGCGATGCGTGTTTTCCGCGGCGTGATGCTCGGCATTTTGGTGTTGCCGCTCGCGGGATTGCTTGCGGGCTGCGACAGCCTCGACACGCTGCAGTTCTGGGACACCAAGAAGAAGCTCCCGGGCGTGCGCCAGGAGGTCTTCCCGGGCGGCGTGCCCGGCGTCGAGCAAGGCATCCCGCCCGAGCTCGTGAAGGGCTACCAACAGCCGCAGCAGCCGCCGCCCGATCAGGTCACCACCGCCGCGCAGGAGACTGCCGAGAAGGTCGACCAGAAGGCCGAAGAGAAGCCCAAGCCGAAACCCAAGCCTAGGGTCGCGAGCAGGCCGAAGCCGCGTCCGCGCCCCGCCCCGCAACAGGCGGCGCCGCAGCAACCGCAGCAGGCGGAAGCGCCGTGGCCGTCGCAGCAGCCGCAACCTCAACCGCAGCCCCAGCCGGCGCCGCAGCAAGCGGCATGGCCGACTGCCCAGCCGCAAGCGCAACCGCAGCCGGGGGCGCAGACGGCGCCGTGGCCGACCTCGCATTGAGGAAAGTGTTATAGTTGGCGCATGTTCACAGCCGTTCGAAGAACGGCGTCGCTTCGCTCGCCTATGTCGGCGAAT
The DNA here is from genome assembly GCA_035293985.1 of Xanthobacteraceae bacterium. GTDB lineage: Bacteria > Pseudomonadota > Alphaproteobacteria > Rhizobiales > Xanthobacteraceae > JAVDCA01. The sequence goes on along the minus strand of DATGLS010000045.1, from coordinate 458,822 downwards.
CGGCGACCACGTCGCCGGAACATGCGCTGGCGCGGCGGACCTAGCATGAGCGACCTTCCATGCGCTTTTCCGTCGCGATCGTCGGCCGTGCCAATGTCGGCAAGAGCACGCTGTTCAACCGGCTGATCGGCAAGCGCCTCGCGCTGGTCGACGACCAGCCGGGCGTGACCCGCGACCGCCGATATGGCGAGGCCTCGCTCGGCGATCTCACCTTCACGGCAATCGACACGGCCGGCATCGAGGATGCGGCTCCCGACACGCTCACCGCGCGCATGCGCGCGCAGACCGAGGCCGCGATCGCCGAAGCCGATGCGGTGCTGTTCGTGGTCGACGCGCGCGCCGGCATCGTGCCGAGCGATCGTGAGATCGCGCAGATCGTGCGCCGGTCCGGCAAGCCCGCGATCCTCATCGCCAACAAGAGCGAAGGCCGGCAGAGCGAGGCTGGAGTCTACGAGGCTTATGGGCTCGGCCTCGGCGATCCGGTCGCCATCTCGGCCGAGCATGGCGAGGGCCTCGCCGATCTCTACGCCGCCCTGCGCGCCGCGCTCCCGGACGAGACCGCCGAGACCGAGCCGACCGACGACGCCGCCGCGGATGGGCCAGATGATGCGCCCGATCTGGTGCGACCCATCCGCGTCGCGGTTGTCGGCCGGCCGAATGCGGGCAAGTCGACCCTCGTCAACCGGCTGCTCGGCGAGGAGCGCCTGCTCACCGGCCCGGAGGCCGGCATCACCCGCGACGCGATCGCGGTCGATCTCGATTGGCACGGGCGGCATTTCCTCGTCTACGACACGGCCGGCCTGCGCCGGCGCTCGCGCATCGACGACAAGGTCGAGAAGCTTTCGGTCGGCGATGCGCTCGAGGCGATCCGCTTCGCCGAGGTGGTCATCGTGCTGATGGATGCGGCCGCCGCATTCGAGGATCAGGATTTGCGCATCGCCGATCTCGTCGAGCGCGAGGGCCGCGCGCTCGTCATCGGGATCAGCATGTGGGATCGCGAGGAGCGCGCGCCCGGCGCCATCGGCAAGCTGCGCGCCGAGGCCGACCGCAAGCTGCAGCAGGTGAAAGGCGTGCCCGTGGTCGCGGTGTCGGGCTTCACGGGCGAGGGGATCGACCGGCTGATGCAGGCGGTGATCGATATCCACGCCGTGTGGAACAAGCGTGTGGCGACCAATCCGCTCAACCGTTTCCTCGAGCACGCGATCCAGGCGCATCCGCCGCCCGCGGTGTCGGGCCGACGGCTCAAGCTCAACTACATGACCCAGCCGAAGACGCGGCCGCCGAGCTTCGTGCTCTTCTGCACCCGCGCCGACGCCGTGCCCGACGCCTATCTGCGTTATCTCACCAACGGCCTGCGCGAGACCTTCGACCTGCCCGGCGTGCCGATTCGCATCACGCTGCGCGAGAAGGAAAACCCATTTGCGGGACGGGCGAAGAGGCGGTGAGCCGAACGTCAGGATGGTACAGGGTGGGCAACCGCGTCCTCGCGGTTGCCGACGCGGATCGGGCTCCGCACCACGCGTGGGCAAAAATCGTTCGAAAGCCGTGCTAGGCAGAGATCAAGGAGCAAGACGATTTTGCCCACCCTACGGCCATTCCGCCAAGCCGCGTTCGCCTTCATCTTCGTCACCGTGCTGCTCGACATGCTGGCGCTCGGCATGGTGATCCCGGTGCTGCCCAAGCTGGTCGAGAGCTTCGTTGCCGGCGACACCGCGCGTGCGTCGGAATATGTCGGCCTGTTCGGCGCCGTCTGGGCGCTGATGCAGTTCCTGTTCTCGCCGATTCAGGGTGCGACGTCGGATCGGTTCGGCCGCCGGCCTGTGATCCTGGTGTCGAACTTCGGCCTCGGGCTCGACTATGTCGTGATGGCGCTCGCGCCCAATCTTGGCTGGCTGTTCGGCGGGCGCGTGGTCTCGGGCATCTGCTCGGCGAGCGTCTCGACGGCGTTCGCCTATATCGCGGACGTCACCCCGGCCGAGCAGCGCGCGGCGCGCTTCGGCATGATCGGCGCGGCGTTCGGTGTGGGTTTCGTGGTCGGGCCGGCGCTGGGTGGCGTGCTCGGCGCGCTCGATCCGCGGCTGCCGTTCTGGGCGGCGGCCGGCGCGAGCCTGCTCAACGGGCTCTATGGCCTCCTGGTGGTGCCCGAGTCCTTGCCGCCCGAGCGGCGCACGCCGTTCTCCTGGCGGCGCGCCAATCCGCTCGGCTCGCTGATGCTGTTGCGCGCGCACCGTGAGCTCTACGGTCTCGCAGGCGCGAACTTCCTCGCGCAATTGGCGCACGTCGCGCTCCCCGTCGTGTTCGTGCTGTACGCCGACTATCGCTACGGCTGGGGCGAGCGCGCGATCGGCTTCACGCTGGCGCTGGTCGGCGTCTGTGCCATCGGCGTCCAGGCGGGGCTCGTCGGCCGCGCCGTCAAGCGCTTCGGCGAGCGCGGCGCGCTGGCGATCGGGCTTCTGTTCGGCGCGCTCGGCTTCGCGGTCTATGGCGTCGCGCCGAGCGGCTGGCTCTTCGTCGTCGGCGTGCCGTTGATGGCCCTATGGGGCCTCGCATCGCCGGCCGCGAACGGGCTGATGAGCAAGCGCGTCTCGCCGTCCGAGCAGGGGCAGCTGCAGGGCGCCAATGCGAGCATTCAGGGCATCGCCAACCTCGTGGCGCCGGTGATCTTCGCGCAGCTCTTCGCCTACGCGATCGGCGCTGGGCGCGGCTGGAATTTGCCGGGCGCGCCGTTCCTGGTGGCGGCGGTGTTGCTGGTCGCGGCGGCCGCGCTGGCGTGGCGCGTAACGCGACCGGTCACCACTCCGCCGGCAGCCGATACGTGATCATCCGCTTGGTCGGGAAATTGTAGAGCTTGCCGGTCTCGGTGACGCTCGGCAGCGCGAGGTCGACGATCTTCTCGGCGACATCCTCGAGCGGCGGCAGCGTCATCGGATCCTCGCCGGGCATGAAGGCGGCGCGCATGCGGGTGCGGGTCGGGCCGGGATTGAAGATGTTGACGCGAATATTGGTGGATGCCGTCTCGGCCGCGAAGGTGCGGGCGAGCAGCTCGAGGGCAGCCTTCGAGACGCCATACGGCCCGCGATAGGCGCGCGCCAGATGCGCGGCGCCGGACGAGACGAACACGGCGCGGCCCGCATCGGAGGCGCGCAGAAGCGGCTCGAAATGGCGGATGAGGTGCCAGTTGACGGTGACGTTGATCGCCATCACGTCGTCCCATGCCTTCGGCTCGACATGACCGAGCGGCGAGGACGGGCCGCCGATGCCGGCATTTCCGATCAGCACGTCGAGCCGGTGGTAGCGCTCGTTGAGCGCGGCGGCGAGCCGCGCGATGCCGTCGTAATCCTTGAGGTCGAGCGGCACGAGGGTGGCGCTGCCGCCGAGCTTGCGGATCTCATCGTCGAGCTCCTCGAGCCCGCCGACCGTGCGGGCGACCGCGACGACGTGGGCGCCGGCGCGCGCCAGCGCAAGCGCGACCGCGTAGCCGATGCCGCGCGAGGCGCCGGTGACAAGTGCGATGCGGTCGGCGAGGGGAGGGGGCATGGCGAATGCTCATTCGTCATTGCGGGCGAAGCGAAGCAATCTCGCACGGCTCGCTCATGCGTGCGCGGATCGACATTGCTTCGTCGCGCTACGTGCTCCTCGCAATGACGATTTTGCCGTCAGCTCGCCTCGGCCAGCAGCGACAGCTGCCGCGGCGGGGCGTCGTGCGTGGTCTGGTCGGTGAGCCCGGTCGGGTACTCGCCGGTGAAGCAGTGGTCGGTGAATTGCGGCCGCTGCGGGTCGCGCGCCTTCTCGCCCATGGCGCGATAGATGCCCGGAACCGAGAGGAAGGCGAGCGAGTCGGCGCCGATGATCTCGCACATCTCCTCCACCGAGTGATTGGCGGCGAGCAGCGCCTCGCGCTCGGGCGTGTCGATGCCATAGTAGTCCGGGTGGGTGATCGGCGGCGAGGCGATGCGGAAATGGACCTCCTTGGCGCCGGCCTCGCGCATCATGCGCACGATCTTCTTCGACGTGGTGCCGCGTACCAGGCTGTCGTCGATCAGCACGATGCGCTTGCCCTCGACCACCGCGCGATTGGCGTTGTGCTTGAGCTTGACGCCGGATTCGCGGATCTGCTGGGTCGGCTGGATGAAGGTGCGGCCGACATAATGGTTGCGGATGATGCCGAGCTCGAACGGGATACCGGCGGTCTGCGCATAGCCGAGGCCGGCCGGCACCCCGGAGTCGGGCACCGGCACCACCACGTCGGCGTCCGCGCGCGCCTCGCGCGCGAGCTCATGGCCGAGGTTCTTGCGGATCTGATAGACGCTGCGGCCGCCGACCACTGAGTCAGGCCGGGCGAAATAGATGTACTCGAAGATGCACGGCCGCGGCGGCATTGCGGGGAACGGCTTGAGGCTCTGCGCGCCCTCGTCCGAGAACACGACGATCTCGCCGTTCTCGACGTCGCGCACATAGCGCGCGCCGATGATGTCGAGCGCGCAGGTTTCCGACGTGATCACCGGGCAGCCCTCGAACTCGCCGAGGACCAGCGGACGGATGCCGAGCGGATCACGCGCGCCGATCAGCTTCTTGTTGGTCAGCGCCGCGAGCGAGTAGGAGCCCTCGAGCTGGCGCAGCGCCTGGATGAACTTGTCGACGAAGCGGCCGCCGCGCGCGCGGGCGACGAGATGCAGGATGACCTCGGTGTCGGTGGTCGACTGCATCATGGCGCCTTCGCTGACGAGGTGACGGCGCAGCGTGAGCCCGTTGGTGAGATTGCCATTGTGGCCGACCGCGAAGCCGCCGGCGTTGAGCTCGGCGAACAGCGGCTGCACGTTGCGCAGGATGGTGGCGCCGGTCGTCGAGTAGCGCACATGGCCGACCGCCATCGTGCCGGGCAGCCGGTCGATCGCCTCGCGGCGGGAGAAGTGGTCGCCGACGAGGCCGAGATGGCGCTCGGCGTGGAAGCGCTTGCCGTCATAGCTGACGATGCCGGCCGCCTCCTGGCCGCGGTGCTGCAGGGCGTGCAGCCCGAGGGCCGTGATCGCGGCCGCATCGGGATGACCGTAGATACCGAAGACGCCGCATTCCTCGCGCAGCCGATCGGCGTTGAGATCGAGGTCGAGCAAGGCGCGCTCGGGGTCGTCGACCTCGGTCAGGCATTGGGCTTTGAGGCTGGCCTGAAGGCTGAGCTGCGCTTGGTCTGCCATCGTGTCTCCGCTGCCGCCCGGCGTGTGGCGGCTCACAGTGCCATGATTCGGGGGCCCACCTGCGCCACCATCAAACCGGGGCTCCCGCGATCGGAGCGCTGGTTGGGGGGCGGCGCATCGGGCGTATCTTCGTCCTGCGGCTTCTGCCGTTTCTTAAACGAATTCAGCATATCCGATATATAGACATCGAGATTGTCCGGCATAAGCCTCTCGAGCCAATCCGCGGTCGCAATCAGAGCGCCCTGGGACTTCGCATTCCGGGTATAGGGGTCGTTCGGCGCCCACCAGTGGTAGAACGCGAAGGCCACCGCGACGATGATCAGGCCGCGGCCGAGCCCGAACAGCACCCCGAGGGTGCGATCAAGCGCCCCGATCTTGCTGTCGAGGATCTTGTCGGAGATGCGGGTGGTGATGACCGTGACGATGATCAGGGCCACCACCGCGACCGTGAAGACGGTGGCGGCCTTGACCACGATCTCGTTCGCGCCGTTGAAGAACTGCAGCGCCGGCCCGGTCAGCCGCAGATAGGCGAAGACGGCGGCGCCGGCGGCGGCCGCCCAGCCCGCCAGCGAGAGAACCTCGCGCATGAATCCGCGCACCATGGCGAGGAAGGCGGATATCAGCATGATGACGATCAGCGTGATGTCGAGTGCCATCGATCGGCCAGGGACTGAACTGGAGACAGGCTTACAGGTGCTGCGGCTGCGTTGGCGGCGGATGCATTGCCTTCGGATGCACGGGCGGCGGGGCCGGGCTGGCCGGCGCCCCGATTCGGGCGGTGTCGATTGCGCGCCCAGTGTATAGCGGGAGGCGGCTGCCGCGTCACCCGTCTTCTGCCGCGGCGCAGCGGCGCGCAACTCCTGTGAATTGCTGGCCGCGATCGCGCAATTTTTGCGCAAATTCAGGCGCGAAATCGACTGATTGATCGCGTCGCCGTGAACGCGACCGGGCCCGACTGCGACTTAATCCACATGACGCGAGCGCAGCAGGGAAGGCTGCGGGCGCGGCTGCCACATTTCCGAGTCGGGACAACCATGCCGATGCGTTACCTTTGCGCCGGATTTGCCGGGCTATTGCTCGCGCAGGCCGCGGGTGCGGCCGAACCCGCCCCGGAACCCACCCATGAACATGTCCGGTCGCTTACGTCCGCCTACAACGCATCCGGCCACGATCTCTTCACGCAGTTCGTCGCGACCCCCGGCAACATCGTCTTCTCCCCGTATTCGATCGGCGCCGCGATGGCGATGGTGCTGGCGGGGGCACACGGCGACACCGAGCGCGAGATGGTGACGGTGCTGCGGCACAGCCTCTCGCCCACCGCGATCGATGCAGCCAATACCCGCGTGCTTGCCATCCTCAACGGCTATGACAAAAGCAGCGTCCCGGCCGCGTGCCCCGCGCCCGCGATGCATTTCAACGGCAGCGAATGCGAGACGCCGGCGCCGCCGAACGGGACGTGCGCGGCGGGCTACCCGCGCGACGAGCGCTGCGTTGCGCCCGGGCGCCTGCCGCCGTCGGCGACGCTCAAGGCCGCCAATGCGCTGATGCTGCTCAAGCCTAACGGCAACCTCATTTCGGCCGCCTACATGGCACGGCTCGCCGACAAATACGGCGCGCAGGTATTTCGCGATGCCGATCTCGCCATGGTCAATGGCTGGGTCGACCGCCAGACAGCGGGCAAGATCCATCGGATCCTCGACCAGATCGATCCCGATGCGCCGACCGTCATCCTCAATGCGGTTTACTTCAAGGCCATCTGGGCGACGCCCTTCATCGTAAGGGCGACCCGTGACGACGATTTCAAGCTCACGCCGACGAGCCGCGTGAGAGTGCCCACCATGCACCGGCTCGGCTACTTCGTGACGATCGCGCGGCCCGGCTTTCGCGCGATCCGCCTGCCGTACAGCGTGAGCTCGCTCGCGATGGTGGTGGTGATGCCCGACGCGATCGACGGCACCGACAAGCTCGCCCGCGATCTCGATGGCCCCGCGCTCGCGGCGTTGTTCGCCGACCTGACCCAGGCGCAGGCGCAGAACGTCGACCTCGCGCTGCCGCGTTTCAAGACCGGCTTTCGCGCCGAGGTCGGCAAGCTGTTTCAGCAGGCCGGGATGCGCCGCGCCTTCAATGCGCAGCTCGCCGATTTCTCCGGGATGACCGGCGAGCCGCCCGCCGTGGCGCCGCTCGCCATCACCGGCGTCATCCATCGCGCGGTGATCGACGTGACCGAGCAGGGCACCGAAGCTGCCGCCGCGACCGCGGTCGCGATGGTGGCGGCGAGCATGCCGTCGCATATCGAGCCGTTCGTGGTCGACCGGCCGTTCCTGTTCTACATCGTCGACGAGGGGAGTGGGGCGATCCTGTTTCAAGGCCGCATCAGCGATCCGCGCGCGCCGTAGCGCATGCTCAGTCGAAGATCTCAGCGAGCGGAACAGCATCCTCGGCTCTGCCGTAGATGACGCGCGTGTTGCAGATCATATCGTGAAGGGCCTTCTTCTGAGCGGTCCAACCGGCCATCATGAAGCCGATGTAGAGCGTCAGCGCCGATACCCAAATCGCGAGATACCGACCGACCGCGAGGCCGACGCCGATCTTCCTTCCGTCGACGCGTATGATGTAAATCCCGCACAGCCGCTTTCCCGGCGTCGCCTGCCAGGAACCGCTGACGAAGATCGCCTGATAGGCGAAGACGATCACGAACTGGACGACGATTGCCAGCCCCTGGGCGATCGCCGCAGCTGATTGGGCGCCGCCGGGCCGGCCGGCCGCCAGACCGACAATGATGCCGATGACGAGGGAGATGACGGATTGCACGATCGCGTCGATGAAATAGGCGGCCACCCGGATCCAGAATCCCGCAAAATGCACACCGTACGGGGAGCTTGCATACGATGTGGCCATCGGCAGCTGGCGGGGAGGCCCGGCCGCGCCCGACGCAACGCCTTCACGTGCAAGCAGGGACGCAAATGCCGGCACATCGCCGATCGGCGTCCATTGTTGTGAGCCGACCTTGGCGAGGCTCGCCCGCGGGCCGATCGTTCCGCGCTCGATCATCGCCTTGACGTCCCGGCCGCTATGGGGGCCGAGCGTTCGATTGTCGACCAGCACGTACCACATCTCGTCGAACGGATGCGGCGGCGGACGCGGTGTGTCTGGACCGGAAGATAACGACACGGACTCCCCCAATGCGCCCGGTGGTCGCGCGATGCGGCTCGACCGCCTTCCGAGATCGGTAGCCCTCGCGATAGTAGTCGCGAGCCGAGGCGGCGACAATTGGCCATGGTTCGAGACCGGGCCGCAAGTGCGGGCCGCGCCCTTAGGGAGAGTGCTGCTCGGATCAGCGATCCCCGGCGGCGGTCCTGAGCTCGGGCCGTCGCTTGCCGCGTTGGGCGATGTCAGCGACCAAGTCTGCAAGGCCGCCGATGCCCGAGAGGGTGAGGCCCGCATCGGCGCCGGCCTCGCCGCGCGCGGCCTCGGGCAGGAAGGCGCGGCCGAAGCCGAGCTTCTGTGCCTCCTTGAGGCGGGCGGCGCATTGCGCGACCGGGCGGATCGCGCCCGACAGCGACACCTCGCCGAAGAAGACCGCGTCAGGCGGGAGCGGCGCATTGCCGAGCGAGGAGACGAGCGCGGCCGCGGCGGCAAGATCGGCCGCGGGCTCCTGGATGCGCAGGCCGCCTGCGACGTTGAGATAGACATCGTAACCCGAGAGCTTTACGCCGCAATGCGCTTCGAGCACGGCGAGCACCATGGAGAGGCGGCTCTGGTCCCAGCCGATGACGGCGCGGCGCGGCGTGCCGAGCGTGGTCGGCGCGACCAGCGCCTGCATCTCGACCAGCAGCGGGCGCGAGCCCTCGACGCCGGCGAAGACCGCGGTTCCGGGGCTGCCGAGGTCGCGCTCGGAGAGAAAGAGCTCGGACGGGTTGGCGACCTCGCGCAGGCCGCCGCCGGTCATCTCGAACACGCCGATCTCGTCGGTCGGGCCGAACCGGTTCTTCACGGCGCGCAGGATTCGAAAGAGGTGCGTGCCTTCGCCCTCGAAGGAGAGCACCGCATCGACCATGTGCTCGACCACGCGCGGGCCGGCGATCTGGCCGTCCTTGGTGACGTGGCCGACCAGGATCACGGCGGCGCCGGAGCGCTTGGCGAAGCGGATCAACGCCTGCGCGCTGCCGCGCACTTGCGTCACGGTGCCGGGCGCGGATTCGACCACGTCGGTCCACATGGTCTGGATCGAGTCGATCACCACGAGGCGCGGCGTCTTGCCTTGCGAGAGGGTTGCGATGATGTCTTCGACCGAGGTCTCGGCCGCAAGCTCGACCGGCGCCGAGGCGAGGCCGAGGCGTTCGGCACGCAGCCTCACCTGCGCGACCGCTTCCTCGCCTGAGATGTAGACCGCGCGATGGCCGGCGCGAGCGAGCGCGGCGGCGGTCTGGATCAGCAAGGTCGACTTGCCGATGCCGGGATCGCCGCCGACCAGCAGCACCGAGCCGCGCACGAAACCGCCGCCGGTGACGCGATCGAGCTCGGCGATGCCGGCGGGCAGGCGCGGAGCGTCGTGCGCCTCGCCCGCAAGCGGCTCGAGCGCGAACGGCCGGCCCTTGCGCGGCGGCCTGCCGGGCCCGGCGAGGCGCGCATCGGCGGCCGCGCTCTCCTCGACGATCGTGTTCCACTCGCCGCAAGCATCGCACTTGCCCTGCCAGCGCCCGGTGACGGCGCCGCAGTTCTGGCACACGAAGGTCGGTCCGCGTCGGGCCATGATGTTTCAGCGTCGATGTTTCAGCGTTTCGGCGAGAAGTTTTGCGAGAATCGTGCGCCACCGAGGCTATCATGGAGGCGATCAGCTGGGCTTCGGCTCACCTTTGCGATCCTCATTCTTTCCACCGTCGATCACCCGCATCACCCGCTGTCGCGGGTCGTCGGGCACCGCCCGTCGCGCCTCGAGATCCGGCAGATAGACACCGCAGCCCTCGGGCCAGCGCCTGTTCGGCTTCCAGTGCGGGCAATCGGCCGCGAGCCGGATCACGACGTCGGCGAGGCGCGCCTCGCAGCCGAATTTCGCCGCCAGCCGCACCAGCCGATAAGCGCCGACGCGCGCGCAATACCGGCAGGCGAGCCGTACGACCACATAGGGGTAAGTCAGTAGGGTGTCGCCTTCCATCGACTGATGAGAACATATAGAGAACAAATGTCAATCACGAAAGCGACAGAACGGTTAAATCAGAGGGGGCCGGCGTGCGTTTCGGTGGCTATAGTCGCCGCCGCGATTCTCGCAGTGCTGCAACAAGGGGCTAAGAAATGACTTTCAAACGGTACGCGCTTCTCGCGTTTATCCTGGCCACGCCTGCCTACGCGCAGTGGGAGCCGCAGGTGTACAATGGTGAGTACGAGGCTTGCGTCCCGCCGTGCGACAAGAACAATCCGACGGGCCACGACAAATGCGAAGCCTACTGCCATTGCGTGATGGATTCGCTGCAGACGAAGTTTCCCGATCACGCCCAGATCAACAGCGACTATGCGAACAAGGTGCAGTCGAGCATGGCGGCGATCCAGACGATCGCCAACGCCTGCAATCAACGAACCTTCGGCGGGAACGCGCGACCGGTGCAATAGCCCGGCAGGCCGGCGCTTCCAGGCTCGAGGCTTACAGGCGCCGCGCTTCTAGCCTCAACGCTTCCACGTGCGGCTGAAGCGCCGCCCGACGTTGCACATCAGCTCGTAGCCGATGGTGCCGCATTGCGCCGCCACGGTGTCGATGTCGATGCCGGGGCCGATCAGCGTCGCCCACTCGCCGCGCCGGGCGACGTGCTCGGGGACGGCCGTGACGTCGACCGCGAGCAGATCCATCGAGACGCGGCCGACGACGCGGCAACGCGTCTCGCCGATCACCATCTCGGCGCCGGCGCTCTTGGTGTCGAGGCCGCTGGCGGCGCGCAGGTAGCCGTCCGCATAGCCGGCCGAGATGATGGCGATGCGCGCCGGCCGCGATGCCGTCCAGGCGGCCCCGTAGCCGACCGTCTCGCCGCGCGGAACCGCGCGCACCTGCACGATGCGCGCCTTGAGGCCGAGCACCGGCAGCATCGGATTGGTGTTGGCCGGCGTCGGGTTGCCGCCGAAGAGCGCATAGCCCGGCCGCACCATGTCGAAATGCGCGAGCCCGCCGAGGAAGACGCCGGACGAGTTGGCGAGCGAGGCCGGGATGCCGCGGAACATCAGGCGCAGCTCGCGAAAGAGCTGGATCTGGCGGTTGTTGAGCGGATGCGCGGGGGTCTCGGCGCAGGCGAGGTGGCTCATGATCAGCGCGATGCCGTGCTCGGGCGCTTTTACGCGCGGCGCAAGCGCCGCGGCCTCGGCGACCGGAATGCCGAGCCGGTTCATGCCGGTGTCGAAATGCAGCGCCGCGCCACCGCGCCATCCGCTGGTCGTGCAGAACGCGTCCCATTCGGCGAGCTCGTGGGTCGAGCCGATCACCGGACGCACGTTCGCCTGCGCGAACGCGGCCGCGGCGCCATGTGGCAGGCCGCTCAGCGCGTAGACGGTCGCTTCCGGCGCGAGCGCGCGCACGACGCGCGCCTCGGCGAGATGGGCGACGAAAAAGGTCTTGCAAGCGGATTTCGCCAGCGCGCGCACGACCGGCTCGAGCCCGCAGCCATAGGCATCGGCTTTGACCACGGCGGCACACTCGGTCGGGGCGACGCGCGCCCACAGCGCGCGATAGTTCGACTGGACCGCGCCGATGTCGATGGTGACGACGCCGCCGGTCTCGAGCTCCGGCGGGCCCGCGGTCGTGATCTCGGGCTCCGCCGCCTCCGCGGGTTGCGGACTCTTTTTTTCCGGCAGCGCCATCAATGCCAAACCCCGATGATCCCCGGCCGGTGCTGTGCCGGACGAATGGGGCGCAATATCGACATCTGCCTGGCCGGCGGCAAGGCGGATGATTGCAGGGAAGGGCGCGGCTATGCAGCGGGCTGCCACGCGCGCGGATGCACCTCGATGGTGACGTGCGAGAGCGAGCTGAAGGCGGCGAGGCGCTGGCGGTAGAAGCTCGGCGCACGCGGCACCGCGGTGGCGATCGAGGCGATCACGCCGATGTGGCCGGGGCCGAGGCGCCAGAGGTGGAGATCGCAAAGCCGGTCGCCGTCGCACTCGATCGCCATGCGGATGTCCTCCGCCATGTCGGCATCGGCCGTCATGTCGAGCAGCACGCTGCCGGTGTCGCGCACGAGGCCATAGGCCCAGCTCGCGATCACGATCGCGCCGACGAGGCCGACGGCCGGGTCCATCCACACCCAGCCGAGAAAGCGGCCGAGCAGCAGGCCGGCGATGACGAGCACCGAGACGGCAGCGTCCGCCATCACGTGGACGAGCGCTGCGCGCAGGTTGTGGTCGCGGTGGGTGGCGGCATTGGGGGCGGCGTGATCGTGATCGTGGTCACCGTCGTGATCGTCCTCATGATCATCATCATCGTCGTGATGATGATCATGCGCATGCCCGTGTCCGTCCCCGTGGTGATGATCGTGGCCATGCTCGTGCCCGCCGCCGAGCATGAAGACGCTGACGACATTGATGCACAGGCCCAATGCCGCGATCGCGATCGCCTCGTTGAAATGCACCGCGACCGGCGCGATCAGGCGCATCACGGCCTCGTACCCGATCAGCAGCGCGACCATCGCCAGCACCACCGCGCTGGTGAAGCCGGCGAGATCGCCGAGCTTGCCGGTGCCGAAGCAGAAGCGCGGGTCGTCCGCATGGCGGCGCGCATAGGTGTAGGCGACCGCCGCGAGCAGAAGGGCCGCCGCATGCGTCGACATGTGCAGCCCGTCGGCGACGAGCGCGATCGAGCCGAAGACGATCCCGCCGGCGATCTCCGTCACCATCATGACGGTGCAGAGTGCGATCACCCCCCAGGTACGCCGCTCATTGCGCGCGTGGCCGCGCCCGAGAAAGACGTGGCTGTGGGTGAGGCCGGACGCCTCTTCGAGGTTGCTCATGCAGTCCCCCTGCGGTCCTCCGTTGCGCGTCTACTTCAGGTAGGAGTGCATCACATCGATGAGCTGCTCGGCCGCGCGGGTGTCGAGCGAGGCTCCCTCCTTCTGCGACCCGACCAGGTGATTGCGCACGTGGTCCTCGACCACCTCGGCCATCAGCCCGGCGACGGCGCCGCGGATGCCGACGATCTGGTGCATCACGGGCTCACAGCCGGCCTCGCTGTCGAGCGCGCGCTCGAGCGCCTCGACCTGCCCGCGGATGCGTCGCACCCGCGCGAGCAGCTTCTGCTTTTCGCGGATCGTATGGGACATAGGGTAGGGGGCTATGCTATCGGCCAGGAAAGATCAAGTCTGCTCTTCGGTATAATCGTAGTTATAGAGGGGGAATTGGCAAAATGGCAGAACGAACTAGGCGGAGAACGCCAATGGTTTCAGCGATAACCGAGTGCTTGTTAGACCGCGTCCGAGATTCACACGGAAAGTCGATTGTGGCCCCTGCGTCGATCCCGGCAGAATGTCCCCGACTGAATCGGTCACACGCGATGTGGTGAGGAGGCCCCGGATGGCAGGCGAGACAGCGCGCTTCGGCTTGCGCCCGCGCGGACCCGTGCCGGCGGTGCGGCCGTTCGATCTACCTCCGCCGCTCAAGGCCATGCTTGATCGCGGGCAGGCGGCGCTGGCGGAGCCCTTCCGCGGGATCGCCGGCGCACACGGGATCGTGCCGGGGCTGTTCGCGCGCGAGCGCACAGGACACTCGCTGGCGTCGCTCGAGCAGGCCGCGCGCTCCTTCCTGGCGGCGCTGACGCCGGCGCAGCGCAACGCCGCGTGCTTTCCGATCGACGACGAGGCCTGGCGCCGCTGGTCGAACATTCACCCGTGGATGATGCGTCACGGCGTGTGCATGGCCGAGCTCGATGGTCACGCGCGCGAGCATGCGCTGGCGCTGATGCGCGAGACGATGAGCGCCACGGGGTATCGCACGGCGCGCGACATCATGCGGCTCAACGAGCACATGCTCGAGGTGACGGGCCGGGCCGAGGAGTACAGTGAATGGTTCTACTGGGTGAGCATCTTCGGCGAGCCATCGCCCGGAAGTCCTTGGGGCTGGCAGATCGACGGTCATCATCTCAACCTGAATTGCTTCGTGCTCGGCGACCAGCTCGTGCTCACGCCCGGCTTCATGGGCTCGGAGCCGGTGCTGGCGCGCTCGGGCAAATACGCCGGAACGCGCGTCTTCGCGATCGAGGAAGAGCAGGGCCTCGCCCTGATGCGCTCGCTCTCGACTGACGAGCGCGCGCACGCGACCATCGGGCACGATCTGCCGGGCGAGCTGCTCACCGCCGCGTTCTCCGACAACCGGCGGATCGAGCCCGCCGGCATCCGCTATGGCGAGCTGCCGGCCGAGGGCCGCGAGCGCCTCGAGGCGCTGCTCGCGACCTACACGGGCCGCATTCGGCCCGGCCACGCCGAAGTCCGTTACGGCGAGGTCAAGCGCCATCTCGACGCGACGCACTTCGCCTGGATCGGCCCGTGCGACGACGCGAGCCCGTTCTACTATCGCGTCTTCAGCCCGGTGATCCTCATCGAGTTCGACCACGTGTCCGGCATCGTCTACGACAACGACACGCCGTCACGCGACCACGTCCACACGGTGGTGCGCACGCCCAACGGCAACGACTACGGCAAGGACCTGCTGCGCCAGCACTACGCGGAGCACACCCATTCGCACGGCGGGGTGGTGCACAGCCACGCGCATGGCGGGACGACGCACAGCCACGCTAAGGGCTGATGTCGCCGGCACTGCGAGCGAAGCGAAGCAACCTCGATCCACAAGCGCATGAGCGCGCGGATCGAGATTGCTTCGCCGCGCCGCGCGCGCTCGCAATGACCGCGTCCTACATCCGCGCCGGCAGGTGGTCCTCGACGGCGAGATCAGAGAAGCGCGTGACCTCGGCCTCGAACTGGAGCTGCACGGTGCCGGTCGGACCGTGGCGCTGCTTGCCGATGATGACCTCGGCCTTGCCGTGCGCGGCGTCCATCTCGGTCTGCCACTTGAAGTGCTCTTCGGAGCCCGGGCGCGGCTCGCGATTGCGCAGGTAGTATTCCTCGCGATAGACGAACAGCACCACGTCGGCGTCCTGCTCGATCGAGCCCGACTCGCGCAGGTCGGAGAGCTGCGGGCGCTTGTCGTCGCGGCTCTCGACCTGGCGCGACAACTGCGACAGCGCGATGATCGGCACTTGCAGCTCCTTGCCGAGCGCCTTGAGGCTGGTCGTGATCTCGGTCACCTCCTGCACGCGGCCTTCCGTGGCACGCTTGGAGGAGCCCTGGAGCAGCTGGATGTAGTCGATGATCAGGAGGTCGAGGCCCTTCTGCCGCTTGAGGCGGCGCGCGCGGGCGGCGAGCTGGGCGATCGAGAGGCCGCCCGTCTCGTCGATGTAGAAGGGAAGCGTTTCCATCTCACGAGCCGCCTCGGCGATGCGATCGAAATCGGAGGTCTCGATCTCGCCGCGGCGGATGCGCGAGGACGGGATGCCGGTGCGCTCGGCGATGATGCGGGTGGCCAGCTGCTCGGCGGACATTTCGAGCGAGAACAGGCCGACGATGCCGCCGTCGACCGAGGTGATGTGGCCGTCGGGGCGCACGTCGCCGCGCCAGGCTTTGGCGACGTTGTAGCCGATATTGGTGGCGAGCGAGGATTTGCCCATGCCGGGACGGCCCGCAACGATGATCAGGTCGGACGGTTGCAGCCCGCCCATCATGCGGTCGAGGTCGCGCAGGCCTGACGCCAGGCCGGACAGCTTGCCGTCGCGCTCATACGCCTGCGCCGCCATCTTGACCGCGGTGGTGACCGC
The DNA here is from genome assembly GCA_035293985.1 of Xanthobacteraceae bacterium. GTDB lineage: Bacteria > Pseudomonadota > Alphaproteobacteria > Rhizobiales > Xanthobacteraceae > JAVDCA01. The sequence continues at coordinate 442,793 of DATGLS010000045.1, read as the reverse complement.
GTCGGCGAAGCGCTGGAAGCCGCCATCGTAGCGGCCGGTCTCGGCGAGCTCATAGAGCCGCCGCTCCGCATCCTCGATCTGCGCCTGCGGTCCGACCTCGACCGGGGCGTCATAAGCAAGGTTGACCATCACCTCGCCGATGCCGATGAGCGCCCGGCGCAGCGAGAGGTCGTAGATGGTGCGGCCGTAGTCGCCGGCGTTGATCACGGTGGTCGCCTCGGCGGCGAGGCGGGCCAGGTATTGGCTCCCGGTCAGGCCGGCGACGTCGAGATCGGGCGGCAGGAAGTTCTTGAGCGTGATCGGCGTCGCGCTCTTGCCGTTGCGCACCAGCGAGCCGATGTCCTTGAAGATCTTCTGGTGCAGCGGTTCGAAGAAGTGGTCCGGCTCGAGAAAATCGGAGACGCGGTAGAACGCCTCGTTATTGACGAGGATCGCGCCGAGCAGCGCCTGCTCGAGCTCGATGTTGTGCGGCGCGGAGCGAAAGAGCGGCGGATTTTCCGCCGGCTGCCTGCGAGCAGTCGATTCGACGGCCATGACGTCCCAGTGTCGTTGCTATGTTTTCTTCGGACACGGCACACACCCAACTCGCTGACACGACATGCGCACGCAGTCACGAGGGGGCAATTAGCACGACGCTCTGCGAATCGGATGGGGGGCCCGAGTCTATCCCCTCTATCCCCGTTATTAGCGTGGCGGATTTGTGCTCGCCGCGATCGGGCAAAAAAATCTTGACCGCGGCTCGCCGGTAACTCAGTGGCGAGCCGGCCCTTGCGACCGGCCCTTCGTTGTCATTCGCCCGCCAGGCGCATCTGCGGCCGTCGCCCGCCTTCGAGCGCGCGCAACCGCGCCTCCTCGGCCGCGATGTAGTCGCGGGTGATCGGCACGGTACCCTGACGCTTGGTCAGCTGCAGCTGCATGACCATCATGTTCTGCTTGGCGAATGCCATCTCGGAGGCCGCGAGGTAGAACTCCCACATGCGCACGAAGCGCTCGTCGTAGAGCTTCTCGACCGTCTCGCGGTGGGCAAGGAAGCGCTCGCGCCAGGCCCGCAGCGTGTGGGCATAGTGCAGGCGCAGGATCTCGATGTCGGTCACCAGGAGGCCGGCGCGCTCGACGGCGGGCAGCACCTCCGACAGCGCCGGGATGTAGCCGCCCGGGAAAATGTACTTGGCGATGAACGGATTGGTGATGCCCGGTCCCTCGGAGCGGCCGATCGAGTGCAGCACCATGACGCCGTCGTCGGAAAGCGCCTTCGCGCAGGCCTGGAAATAGCGGTCGTAGAAATTGACGCCCACGTGCTCGAACATCCCGACCGAGATGATGCGGTCGAAGGTCTCGTCGACGTCGCGGTAGTCCTGCAGGCGGAACTCGACCTGAGCGGCGAGGTCCTTCTCATCGGCGCGCGTGCGGGCGAGCGCGAGCTGCTCCTTGGAAAGCGTAATGCCGGTGACGTTCGCGCCGGCATATTCCGCAAGGTAAAGCGCGAGGCCGCCCCAGCCGCAGCCGATGTCGAGCACGCGAGCGCCTGCCGGCACGCGCAGCTTCGCGGCGAGGTGACGCTTCTTGGCCAGCTGGGCGTCGTCGAGGCTCGCGGTCGGTTCCTCGAAATAGCCGCAGCTGTACTGCCGGTCGGAATCGAGGAAGAGCGCATAGAGCTGCTCGTCGAGATCGTAGTGGTGCGCGACATTGCGCCTCGCGCGGCCGCGCAGATTAAGCTGCTTGAGCCGCCGCCAGACGAGCCGCAGCGCCTCGGTCGGATGCGACCAGCGCAGCGCATGATGGACGCGGTTGTCGCCGCCCATGACCAGCTCGAGCAGGTCGGCGATCGAGCCCTGTTCCATCACGAAGGTGCCGTCCATGTAGGCTTCGCCGAGCTTGAGCCCCGGCTCGATGAGGACGCCGAGCTCCGCGGCGCGGCTCGTGAAGCGTGCCGCCACCGGCGGACCCGACCCGTCGCCGAACGTGAGCTTGGTCCCGCCTGCGGTCGTCAGGCGCAAGTTCCCGCGCTTGATCAACCGCGCAATCAATATTCGCAGCACCCAATCCATGGCGCCAAACCCGCAACGCCAAGATCGTCTGCGGCCGACACTCTCCGGCGAAACGCCGTCGTCCGGACGTCGGCCCCGACGACCCGTGTCGACCCCACCCACATCTCGCGGGTCGACCCCTTTCCGGTCCCTTCCAATCCAAAATATGGCCGATGCCGCAATTATGGACAAGTGCGGGAATGCCTCTCCGAACATTGGTCACTTTCCGTAAATAGGCTAAGCCTTAGCTTCGCGTCGGCTGGCGGCGTTGCTGAATGAGTTCCTGATAGAGTTCCTGTCCCCGGGGACAACGCCCGGGACCGGTTACGGTTTGCGCCGGCGGCGGCAAGAAAATGGGGAATGGCTAGGTGTCCGAACGCTTCCATCGGCTTTTCATTGGTGCTTTGACGCTCGTGACGCTGGGCTTTGCGGGGTCTGCGGCCGCCCAGGACTACGATGCGGGCAAGAATGGACCGCAGCTCTTCGCGTCCGACTGCAATGCTTGCCACAAAGGGCCCGCCGGCTTGGCCAAGGGTCGGGATAGGGGCGCGCTGACGAGCTTCTTGAAGGAACATTATACCAGCAAGCAGGAGTCAGCCGAGCTGCTCGCCGCCTATCTGCTTGGCGCCGGCCCCGGAGACACGAGGTCGGACAAAGCCGACGCTGCGCCGGGCGGACCAAAAGCAAAACGCAAGGCCGACCGCGAAGCCGAGCCCAAAACCGATCAGAAGGCCGATCAAAAGCCCGGCCCGAGGCCGCGCGCCGAGCCGCCCGCGGCACGCGGGGACGACCAGAACGACACCCACGAGGAGACGGCCAAGCGCACGCGGTCCGACGAGCGTGAGGCGCCCAAGGGGCCGGCCGAAACGCTGCTGAGCAGGCTCCACTATTATGGCTCGGCCCGCGGGGAGCCGAAGGACACGATGCGCTCCGCCAACCCGCAGGCGCGGCTCGAATCCTATGCGACCTCCGGCTCCCCGGCCGATTCCGGCACGCATGACAACGCGGCTCCGGCCAGCAAGCGCAAGACGTCGGAGAAGAAGAAGAAAAGAGACACCGACGCGACGGCAACCGAGCGTCCGCCCCACCCGCCGCGCACGATCCCGCCCCGTCAGACGGGCAACAACTGAAATTTAGGCCTAGGTCTGACCGGCGCGGCCGCCGAGAGCGGCCGCGCCGTCAGCATTTCTCACGCTTGTTCTTCTATTCTTCGGCGTCGGCGCGCGGCTTACGGGGCTTGCGCGCGGGCTTCGCCGCCTTCGCGTCGCTCTCCTCGTTCGCCGGTTGGGCAGCCTCCTTGGCGTCGTCGGCCGGAACCGCGGCCGGGGCAGCGGCTTCGCCTTCCGCGGGCTTGTCGAAGAAATCGCCGGCCGCGACCGTCTCGGCCTCGTCGGCCTCGTCGCGCCGGGCGATCACGTCCTCGCCGCGGGCGATGCGCTCGGCCTCGTCGGCGCTGCGTGCCACATTGACCGTGACGGTCACCTCGACCTCGGGATGCAGCGCGACCGGCACCTTGTGCAGGCCGATCGTCTTGATCGGCGCGTTGAGCGCGATCTGGCTGCGGGTGACGCCGGTGAAGCCGGCCTCATTGAGGAGGGCGGCAACGTCACGCCCAGACACCGAGCCGTAGAGCTGGCCGACCTCGGAGGCCTGACGCAGCACCACGAAGCTCTTGCCGTCGAGCCCGCCGCCGAGCTTCTGCGCTTCGCCGCGCATGTGCGTGTTGCGCGCCTCGAGCTCGACCTTCATGCCCTCGTATTTGGCCCTGTTCTCCTTGGTGGCGCGCAGCGCCTTGCCTTTGGGCAGCAGGAAATTGCGAGCAAAGCCGTCCTTGACGCGCACCACGTCGCCCATATGGCCGAGCCGTCCGACGCGTTCGAGCAAGATCACTTCCATGGTTGTTCTCCTGTTTCGTTGAAGGTGGTGCAGCTAGTTGCGTTCGAGCGGGGGAACGGGCGGCGGCTGGCGCCTCGCGGCGACGCGCCGGCGCAAGTCGAAGGCGCCGTCGATCATGCCGAGCAAGGCCATCATGAGCAGCGGCCAGCCGGACCAACCGAGCAGCAGAAAGCCGACGTAGAGGATGAACAGCGCGACGGTGCGCCCATGCATGAACCGGGTGACGCCGTGCATCACCGCAAAACCCATGACCGCATAGGCGAGGAGCAGGCTCGCGGTCGGTGGCGCGGCCGCCATGCCGGAAATGCCCGGCAGGAATGTGCCGACGAATGCGAGCACGAGCAGCAGCATCGTCACGGGCGGAAGCCTGGCTGCGGCGAGATCGGGCCACGGTCGCCGCAGCCGCCCGGAGATTTTCACGACGCGCCCCGCAAGCCACAGGCTGAAAAGCTGCAGGATCGTGCACAGCAACGCGCCCGCAGCCGGGGCTCCGGCGATCACCAAGTCGATGAGACTGTTGGGATCGTCGATGCCGGGTACGACGAGGGGCGCATCGGCCGCGATGTTCAGGCGCGCCCGCAGCATGTGCTCGATGGTGGTGCGCAGCATCCGCTGCGCCGTCGCGTCGCCGATCTCCACGATCGCAATCAGGCCGACGAACGCAGCCAACAGGGCGGCCCACAGCACGAGACGGCCGACCGGGTACCAGTCGAGCTCGCCCTCGCGCCCGGCCGGCCGCGCGAGCAGCGCCAAGTAGCCGAGCCACCATGCCGGCAGGCCGACGATCAGCGGAAAGGCGAGCAGCCAGGAGGGATCGGCGAGCGCGAGCAAAATCGCCGCGGCCGCGACGGCGACGAGGCCCGCCCAGTGGCTCCAGCCGACGGAGACGATCGAGATCGGCAGCGGAGCAAGGCAGAGCAGGAAAATCGCGATCGGAAGGCCGGACGCCAGTGACGCGACCATCAGCGCGGAGCAAAGCCCCGCGCCGAGCCCGACCAGGCCGATATGCCACCAGAACCGCGTCATCACACAGCTGTCCCGCCCGGTTTCGAGGCGGTTAGAGACGGTGCCGTCCCAACCTCGAGCGCGGGACCACCCGCGCTCTTAGAGCTTCATTTGGCGCATGTTCCCATCGGCGAACCGGCGTCCACTTCGCCGGAACATGCGCTGGTGGTCACCCGCCGATCAGCGGATGACGTAGGGCAACAGCCCGAGAAAGCGCGCCCGCTTGATCGCGATCGCGAGCTCGCGCTGCTTCTTCGCCGACACCGCCGTGATGCGGCTCGGTACGATCTTGCCGCGCTCCGAGATGTAGCGCTGCAGGAGCTTGACGTCCTTGTAGTCGATCTTCGGCGCATTGGCGCCGGAGAACGGGCACGTCTTGCGGCGGCGGAAAAAGGGGCGGCGCGCACCGCCGGAGGATCCATTCATGGCGCTTACTCCTCGTCGCCCGACGCGGCTTCGACGGGAGCCCCGCCGCCGGCGTCGTCACGCGGGCGGCGCTCGAAACGCCGCTCGCCGCGCTCGCCGCGATCACCTCGGTCGCGATCACCGAACCCGCGATCGCGGTCGCCATAGCCGCCGCGGCGATCGTCACGGTCGCGATCGCGATCGGCCTTGCGCATCATCGCGGACGGCTCGGCCTCGTGCTCCTCGACCCGGATCGTCAGGTTGCGCAGCACGTCCTCGTTGATGCGCTGCTGGCGCTCGATCTCGGCGATGGCGGCGGGCGGGCCATCGAGATTCATCAGGGTGAAATGCGCCTTGCGGTTCTTGCGCATCCGGTAGGTGAGCGATTTCACGCCCCAGTATTCGGTCTTGGCGACCTTGCCGCCCATCTGCTCGATCACGCCCTTGTACTGGGCGGTGAGCTCCTCGACCTGCTGGGCGGACAGGTCCTGCCGCGCCAGGTAGACGTGTTCATACAATGGCATTGTGTGCCCTTCGGTTGCGGCTCGTCCCGGCGCCTAGCCCTTCGTGCCCTTCGGAAAGGCGCGAATGCTCAGAAGGCGGAAGCACGGGACGGCGGGCCGACTGGCTCTGCCGGGCATCAGAGGCGAACCCCTGGCGCACGGCCGTCCGTTCAGCTCCCGGCCGGGATCGAGCGGAAGCCGGCCTTATAGGGGTTTTCGAGGCGATTGCAAGCAGCTGGCGCCTTACCCTCCCCTGCAGGGGGATGGTCGACCGGCTTCGCTTCGCTCAACGTGATCCGCCCCTCCCCCTGCAGGGTCCCTGCAGGGGAGGGTGAAGAAAGGGGCCCCATCCTTGACATCACCGTCACAGCAGTGTCTTACGGCCGAAAATTGCGAGGGAGGATCATGTCGGTCGCGTTCGTTTTCCCCGGCCAGGGAAGTCAGGCGGTGGGCATGGGCAAGGCGCTGGCGGATGCCTTTCCGGCCGCCCGGCAGGTGTTCGACGAGGTCGATGCCGCGCTCGGCGAGCCGCTGTCGAAGGTCATGTGGGAAGGCCCGGCCGAGACGCTCACCCTCACGGAGAACACCCAGCCGGCCTTGCTCACCCATTCGCTCGCCGTGATGCGCGTGCTGGAGATGGAAGCAGGGGTCGATCTCAAGCGCGATGCAGCGTTCGTCGCCGGCCATTCGCTCGGTGAGTATTCGGCGCTGGCGGCTGCCGGCGCGTTCGCGCTCGCCGACGCCGCGCGGCTGGTGCGCGTCCGCGGGCTGGCGATGCAGAAGGCGGTGCCGGTGGGAGTCGGCGCCATGGCGGCCTTGCTCGGCCTCGACTTCGATGCGGCGGTGGCCGCCGCCGCCGAGGCGGCGCAGGGACAGATATGCCAAGCCGCGAATGACAATGGCGGCGGACAAGTGGTGGTGTCGGGCGACAAGGCCGCGGTCGAGCGGGCGGTCGAGATCGCGAAGCAAAAGGGCGCGCGCCGCGCCATGATGCTGACCGTGTCCGCCCCCTTCCATTGCGCGCTGATGCAGCCCGCCGCCGACGTCATGGCCGAGGCGCTCGGCAAGGTGACGGTGCGGCAACCCGCGGTTCCTCTGGTCGCCAATGTCACGGCGCAGCCGATCACCGATCCGGCGGAGATCGTGCGCCGCCTGATCGAGCAGGTGACCGGTACGGTGCGCTGGCGCGACAGCGTCTCGAATATGGCGGGCGCCGGCGTGACCACCTTCTACGAGGTCGGCACCGGGAAAGTCTTGTCGGGCCTGGTCAAGCGCATTGCCGATGGGGCAGCCGGCGTTGCCATCGGAACGCCCGATGATATTGCGGTTTTCCGTACCGGCACCCATGCTGGTCAACGGATTTGAAGTGTGATAACCGGACCGACGCGGCTGGGGCGACACGGCTGAGTGGGGGAAGGCGCTTTCGCATCTTCCTCGAACGCGATTTTGCCCCGCCGCGGAACCACGACGCGCCGCGCCGCGACCGGGAGTCGCTTCGACGGCAAGGCCAGCTTGGAAGCGCACGAGGTTGGGACGATGAGTGACATTGGCGACCGGGTGAAGAAGATTGTCGTGGACCATCTCGGTGTCGAGCCCGACAAGGTCACGGACGAAAAGAGCTTCATCGACGACCTCGGTGCCGACTCGCTCGATACGGTCGAGCTGGTCATGGCCTTCGAGGAGGAGTTCGGCTGCGAAATTCCCGACGATGCGGCGGAAACCATTCTGACCGTCGGGGATGCGGTCAAGTTTCTGGAAAAGAACGCCAAGAGCTGAGAGCGCGCTGACAGCGCGTTGGCCGGGCGCCGATTTGGCGTTCCCCAAGTGCTGACAGGTCGGTATCCGTCGCGGCGCCGCTGGTCGGCGCCGCTCGCTTTCGGGTGCCGGTCCGTCACCTCACATCCGTCCAATCTTCGCACTGCAGCGAAGTCGCGCGGGCCGGCGCATCTGGCGCTTTCCCGCGCGCCTGGGTCCGGCTATCTGTGGTCGGAGATCGCGTCTGGGATCGCGCTTTGCGCGAAAGGCTCGGCGCCCATGCAAGCCAATAGACTATGAGCACACCCTAGATGAGACGTGTCGTCATTACCGGATTGGGAATGGTCTCGCCGCTCGCCTGCGGCGTAGAGGCGACGTGGTCGCGCTTGCTCAAGGGCGAGAGCGGCGCGCGCAAAATCGAGAAGTTCGAAGTCGCGGATCTGCCGTCGAGGATCGCCTGCCAGATCCCGCGCGGCGACGGCGCGGACGGCACTTACAATCCCGATCAGTGGATGGAACCGAAGGAGCAGCGCAAGGTCGACGAGTTCATTACCTATGCGATGTGCGCCGCCACCCAGGCGATCGCGGATTCGGGTTGGAAGCCCACCTCCTATGAGGACCGCACCCGCACCGGCGTGATGATCGGCTCCGGCATCGGTGGCCTCGAGGGCATCGCCGAGACCTCGATCGTGCTCAAGGAGAAAGGACCGCGCCGGGTCTCGCCGTTCTTCATTCCGGGGCGGTTGATCAATCTCGCGTCCGGCTACGTGTCGATCACCCACGGGCTCAAAGGGCCGAACCATGCGGTCGTCACCGCTTGCTCGACCGGGGCGCATGCGATCGGCGATGCGGCGCGGCTCATCATCTTCGACGATGCCGACGTCATGGTCGCGGGCGGCACCGAGTCGCCGATCACCCGAATCGGCGTCGCGGGCTTCGCGGCCTGCCGCGCGCTGTCGACCGGCTTCAACGATGAGCCGACGCGCGCCTCGCGCCCCTATGACAAGGCGCGCGACGGCTTCGTGATCGGCGAGGGGGCCGGCGTGGTGGTGCTCGAGGAATACGAGCACGCCAAGCGCCGCGGCGCCAAGATCTACGCCGAGGTGATCGGCTACGGGCTCTCGGGCGATGCCCACCACATCACGGCGCCGGCCGAGGACGGCGACGGCGCCTATCGCTGCATGCAGATGGCGCTCAAGCGCGCCGGCATCTCGCCGGCCGAGATCGACTATATCAATGCCCACGGCACCTCGACGCCCCTCGGTGACGAGATCGAGCTCGGCGCCGTGCAGCGCGTGGTCGGCAATGCGGCTGGCAAGATCGCCATGTCGTCGACCAAGTCGTCGATCGGCCACCTGCTCGGGGCGGCGGGCGCAGTCGAGGCGATCTTCTCGGTGCTTGCCATTCGCGACGATATCGCGCCGCCCACCATCAATCTCGACAATCCGTCGGTCGAGACCGCCATCGACCTCGTCCCGAACAAAGCGCGAAAGAAGGAAATCAACACGGTGCTGTCGAATTCCTTCGGCTTCGGCGGGACCAACGCGTCGCTCATCTTCCGCGCTGTGGATTGAGCACGGCTGCGGCGTTTTCGCCGCGACTCTTTCGCCGCGATTCCATGTAGCTTCGGCGAAGCTTGGCGCGGGATCGGCTGCGGCAAGTCGAGGTCGTTGTCAGAGTCAGTCGTCAGAGTCAGTCGTCAGAGCGTGTTCGTCAAAGTCGTGTTCGGGTGGGGCAAGCCGCGATGGCGTCGGGACTGCCGGAGAGCGACGGTCAGGGGCGGCGCGCCTTTTTGCCGGCGCCGCGGCGCGGCCCTCCGCGCCCTCTTCCGGCCGCGCTCCCGCCGCAAACTCTGCGCAAAGTCATCCCGCTGTTTGCGCGCAACGAGCTGTTGCGGGGAGCCTTGGCGGCAAAGACTGCACGACGCTGGTGTTCGGATCGACGACCCTGGTATACGGTTGCGCGATCGGGGCCCTCGCGAATCGGCGCCCGGCCTTGTTGCGTGATGATGAAGTTGAGTTGGGAGGGCCTGAAGCGAGGCGGCATATCGTGGCAGCGAGACGCCAGGATGTGACGTCGCGGCCGGGTCGACTGCGGAATTGATGGAACAACGGATTTCGCCCCGTAGCCCGCGCGCCGCGCTCGAGCCGGAGCGCGTGCCCATGCCGACCCGCCGCTCCGCGGGGGCGCGGCATCCGCTGGTCATCGCCGGCAATGCGGTCTTCACCGTCCTGATCCTGGCGATGATCGTCGCCGGCGGCGCGCTGATCATCGGCAAGGAGCGCTTCGATGCGCCCGGACCGCTCGTGGAGGACAAGATCGTCAACGTCCCGCGCGGCGGCATCCGCGATATCGGCGATCAGCTCAAGCGCGAAGGGGTCATCGATCAGCCCTGGCTGTTCGTCGCCGGCGTCTTCGCGATGAAGGTGCGCAGCGATCTCAAGTTCGGCGAATATCAGTTCACCAAGCACGCGAGCCTGCATGACGTCATCACGACGATGACCGAAGGCAAGGTCGTGCAGCACCCGATCTCTATCCCGGAGGGGCTCACGTCGCAGCAGATCGTCCAGCGCCTGCTCGACAACGACATGCTGACCGGCCCGATCACCGAGATCCCGCGCGAGGGCTCGCTGCTGCCCGAGACTTACAAATTTCCGCGCGGCACCTCGCGCGAGCAGGTGATCAAGCGCATGCAGGACGAGCAGCGCAAGCTCGTGCAATACGTGTGGGAGCACCGGGTGCCCGACCTGCCGATCAAGACGCCCGAGGACCTCGTCACGCTGGCGTCGCTGATCGAGAAGGAGACCAGCAAGGCGGAGGAGCGCACCCGCGTCGCCGCCGTCTTCGTCAACCGACTCAACAAGCATATGAAGCTGCAGTCCGATCCGACGATCATCTACGGCCTGGTCGGCGGCAAGGGGTCGCTCGGCCGGCCGATCCTGGAAAGCGAGATCCGCCAGCCGACTCCCTACAACACCTATGTGATCGAGGGCCTCCCGCCCGGGCCGATCGCCAATCCGGGCCGCGCCTCGCTCGAGGCCGCCGCCAACCCGGCGCGCACCAAGGAATTGTACTTCGTCGCCGACGGCAACGGCGGCCATATGTTCTCCGAGAACTACGGCGAGCATCAGAGGAACGTCGACCGCCTGCGCGGGATCGAGCACCAGCAGCACGGCGAGAATGCCGCCGCTGCCGTCCCGCCGCCCGCAGCGGCGGCGCAACCCGCGCCGGCTGCGCAACCCGCGCCGCCCCCCGGCCCGCCGATGCGACCCGCCTCGGTCAGGCGCAGCGTCAAGCGCAAGCCCGCGCCGCAGCCCCAGCCGCAGTAGCGCACCGCCGAGGCCCGCGGCCCGCATGACGACGTTTTCCATCGACCGCTATCGGGCCGCACATTTCGCCGACGTCGCCGCCCTGTGGCGGGAAGCCTTTCCGGACGATCCGCCATGGAACGCGGCCGAGGTCGCAATTCCGGCGAAGCTCGCGGTGCAGCCCGAGCTTCTCCTGGTGGCGCTCCATGGCGGGCGTGTCATCGGCTCGATCATGGCCGGATATGACGGCCACCGCGGCTGGCTTTACGCCGTCGCGGTGCGCATCTCGCACCGGCGCCGTGGCATCGGCGCCGCCCTGGTACGCGCCGCCGAGGAGCGGCTGCACGCGCTCGGCTGCCGCAAGATCAACCTGCAGGTCCGCGCCACGAACCGTGTTGTTGCCGCGTTCTACGAAGGCCTCGGCTACGCGATCGAGGAGCGCGTCAGTCTCGGCAAGCGACTGACCTAGGCAGGGCCACGGCGCGTGCTTGGGCCGCGGCGTCGCCGGCGGCGCCGCCAATGACGAACCGTCCCGGTTCGGATATGGTCGGTGCACATTTCACGCAGCCGATTCTCATCTGCGGAGACCCTGACGGCATGGCGCTTTCGAGCATGACCGGCTTTGCGCGCGGCCAGGGGGTCGCCGGCGCGTATGGCTGGGCCTGGGAAATCCGCTCGGTCAATGCCAAGGGCCTCGACCTGCGCCTGCGCCTGCCGCCCGGTTGGGACGCGATCGAGGCGGCGGTGCGAGGGCGCGCCGGCGAGGTCTTGGCGCGCGGCACGTTGCACGCGACTCTCAATGTCGAGCGCAAGGGCGCGGCGCCGACCGTGAAAGTCAACGAGGAGGTGCTGGCGGCGGTCATCGCCACGCTGAACTCGCTCGCGGACCGCATCGAGGCGGAGCCGGCGCGGCTCGACGGGATACTCGCGATCAAGGGCGTCATCGAGGTCGCGGACGCGGCGGAGAGCGATGACGAGCGCACGGCCGCGCAGGCTGCGGCCGTCAACGGCTTCGAGGCGACGCTTGCTGAGCTCGCGAAGATGCGCCGGCACGAGGGCGAAGCGCTCGGCCGCATCCTGCTCGCGCGGCTCGGGGAGATGTCCGCGCTGGTGGCGCGCGCCGAGGCGTCGCCCGGGCGCAAACCGGATGCGATCCGCGCGCGTCTCGCCGAGCAGGTCGCGACGCTGCTCGAGGCCGCGGAGCGGTTCGATCCCGACCGGCTGCATCAGGAGGCGATCCTGATCGCCAGCAAGGCCGACGTGCGCGAGGAGCTCGACCGGCTCACTGCCCATATCGACCAGGCGACCAAGACCATCCGCGGCGGCGGCGCCGTCGGCCGCCGGCTCGACTTCCTGGCGCAGGAGCTCAACCGCGAGACCAACACGCTGTGCGCCAAGGCGAACGACATGGAGCTGACCAATATCGGACTCGAGCTCAAGAGCCTGGTCGAGCAGTTCCGCGAGCAGGTGCAGAACCTTGAGTAGGGGGCTGGGCGAGCGTCAGGGAGTACGCAAGTCAGCACGCGAGAAAGCGCGCACGAGCGACGCCATCGCGCGGCGCGGGCTCATGCTCGTGCTCTCCTCGCCCTCGGGCGCCGGCAAAACGACGCTTTCGCGCCTGCTGCTCGATGATCCCGCCGTCGACCTCTCGATCTCGGTGACGACGCGGCCGCGCCGGCCGGGCGAGGAGGACGGCGTGCACTATCATTTCATCGACCGCGCGCGCTTCGACGCGATGGTGAATAATGGCGAGCTGCTCGAATGGGCCGAGGTCCACAGCAATCGCTACGGCACCCCGCGCGCCCCGGTCGAGCGCGCGCTCGCGGCCGGCCGCGACGTGCTGTTCGACATCGACTGGCAGGGAACACAGCAGGTGCGCGAAAAGGCGCGCAGCGACCTCGTGAGCGTGTTCGTGCTGCCGCCCTCGGCGGAGGAGCTCGGGCGCCGGCTGCACACCCGCGCCCAGGATTCCGAGGAGGTCATCCGCGCGCGCATGGCCAAGGCCGCCGACGAGATGAGCCACTGGCCCGAGTACGATTATGTGATCGTCAATCGCGATCTCGACCATGCGTTTGCGGAGGTGCGCGCGATCCTTGCGGCGGAGCGGCTCAAGCGTGAACGGCAGACGGGGCTCTCGGCGTTCGTGCGCGGCCTGCAGGCGGACCTATAGGGCATTCAACGCGCGCCGCAGCCGGCTCTCGCCGAGCATTGATATTCTTACTGTTATCCCAGTTGGGATGCTCTGCCATTTCTGCCATTCTGCCAAAAATGGACGCGGCACCTTTAGTGGTAATTTGATACCAATGAGCCGATGAGCTAGGCAAGGTCACTTCGGCTTTGCCTTCAGCTGCGCCAGCATTGCGATGAGCTCGGGGAAGGGTGCATAGGCCGCATCCTTGCAGGCCTCCTCGGTCGCATCCACGAATTGATTGATCTCGCCGCCATAGAACACCACCATCTTCTCCTTGCGCCAGTTCGGCCCGGCAGCGTGCATGCAGGCGACGTAGCGGCTGTCCGTCCCGAATGGCTTGAGCACGGGCGGCGACAGTTCGGCCGAAATGGCCCCCACCATCCCGTACGGGTTGGTCTGCAAGAACGTCAGGACCGTCGCCTTGTACCTCGCCGGATAGAGATTGGCATTGACGGGGGGCGGCGCGGCGTCGAACGAGGAGCAATGCGCAAGCGCCAAACCGAGAAGCGCGGCGCCCAGCGCTCGCAGCTTAGGCGCGCCGTGGCGGCTTTGGCCCACGCCCGAATATGCGATCGACGGCTCGATCGACGACTTCATCGACGGTTTGCCCATCCCTCACTCTCGTGTTGAGCCCCGCGGCCCGTCGCCGATGGCTGCATTCCGCCGACCGTTTGGCCCCCGGTCAAGCGGCACGCAGCCGCAGGCGCGCGGAACTTGGATACCGCTATCGGGCCGAAATTTTGTCGGTGGCCGAGCCTATTGCGGCGCGCGCCGAATGGGCTGCGCGAAGCGCCGGATGATCACGCGTCCGCGGAAGCGGTAGTGCGACGACGAGATGAGATACGGCGAGCAGTACCCGCCCGGACCGCAGCGCGGATAAAGGAAAAGGCCGGGTCGCACCCAGGTGTAATCGTAAGGGCCGTAATAGTGAGTGAAATCGCAGTTGGGGGCGCAGTCGACCTCGGCCAGGGCCGCGCCGGGGACCAGCACGAGGAGGAGGACTGCAGCAGCGATCAATCTAGGCATGGCATCTCACCGGCACTGGAAGCTTCGCATCAGTGTGCGCCCGCCGGACCCTAACCGCAACGTGCCGCGCGTACCTGGCGGGGACGGCCAACAGCCCCGTTCGGACGTTCGCAGGTATCCGCGACCCGGCATTTGGTGAATTTCGGAGCCGAAAGGGCGCCGGCAACTTTATGATTCCAGCGCTGCTTTTGAACCCGACGTTGCCCATGCGGCCGCCGCGAGGGCACGCGAATGTCGGGTTCGCGGCACACAGGCTGCAAACACGTTGAAAATGTGACGACCTAAGGGTATATTTCGCTGCATCGAAGTTTCGGCCGGATACTTGTCGCCACGACCGGGTCTTGCCCCGGTGCCTGATAGACGAGCTCTTTCCAAACATCGACCAACCGCCCCGGCCGCAGCGCCGGGGTTTTCTAAACGCTCGTCAATCAAGGGGCATCCTGAATGAGCACTGGAACGGTCAAGTGGTTCAACGCGCAGAAAGGCTATGGCTTCATCCAGCCGGATGAGGGCGGCAAGGACGTGTTCGTCCACATCAGCGCGGTCGAGCGGGCCGGCATGCAGACCCTGCGCGAAGGCCAGAAGATATCCTACGAGCTGACGCAGGATCGCCGCACCGGCAAGTCTTCGGCGGATCGCCTCGCGTCGCTCTGACCGCAGCACCACGCGACCGAGAAAGAAAGAGCCCGCCGTCCGGCGGGCTCTTTTGATTCACATACGATCACCGAAATTGCCAATCACCGGAAATTGCCGGCTCGTCATTCTCGGCTCGCCATCGTCAGCTCGCACGTTGTCAGCTCGCCTTCGCGGGCTCCTTAACGCGCCAGAGCTGGAAGCCCTGGCCCTTGATCGCCTTTTCGATCGCGCGGCGCGGCAGATTGTGCGGCGGGGCCCGGTCCGGGCGGATCACGCCGGTGGCCTGCCACGGGCCATGCTGGGCGGGGAGCTTGCTGCCGGCGGAATCACCCGCAAAGGCGCACAAGTCGGTGCGCGCCTGCGACTTGAACATGAAAATATGCATCACGCTTTCCTTTCGACACGGAGAGCAACAAACCCTCCGCGTTCGGTTGCACGACAAGACGGCACAGACATCCGAGCGTATCCTTTTGCGAAAACCGGTATCGGGCTTCGCTATGACGCTCACCGCCTGCGGAACTGCTGACGCTGCGGTGGCCTTCCGGCCGCCGCCGCGCGCTCGTCCTTGTGGCGAAAGATCAGCCGGCCTTTCTCGAGGTCGTACGGCGACATCTCGACGGTGACGCGGTCGCCCGCGAGCGTCTTGATGCGGTTCTTTTTCATCTTTCCCGCCGTGTACGCGATGATCTCCTGCCCAGCGTCGAGTTTCACGCGATAGCGGGCATCCGGCAGGATCTCGGTGACGAGACCTTCGAGTTGGATCAGCTCTTCCTTTGCCATCGGGTTTCCCTTGAGTTTCCCTTGGTCGTTTTCCCTGACCCTATCTTACCGCGGCCGACGGCCGCCGTCATCGCGTCGCGCCGGAACCGGACGTTGCATGAAGCCGACCGCGCCGATGCCCGCATGGCCCGGGTGGGCCGCGCCCGATTGCGCCAAGTCCCGGTGATTGTCGCGCTGATTGCCCTGGGAATTGGCCCGTCTATTGACTTGATGGTTAACCTGGCCGTTGTGCTGGCGATGCGGTTGGCCGTAGGTAGGAACGGCATGCGTCGCATGGTTTGCGTGTTTTGCCGCGGAGTGGTGCGGCTGGCCCTGCCGGGCGCCGTTCTGCGGGCGGCGATCACGCGCATGATCGGCGCGATGCCCGTTGGGGCGTCCCTCGCGGTGGCCGTTCGCCTGCGCCGAGCGGGCAGCCGCGTGGTGCGGTGCCGGCGCGGCGGGACGGTCG
Source organism: Xanthobacteraceae bacterium (assembly GCA_035293985.1). Taxonomy (GTDB): domain Bacteria; phylum Pseudomonadota; class Alphaproteobacteria; order Rhizobiales; family Xanthobacteraceae; genus JAVDCA01. The sequence continues at coordinate 426,813 of DATGLS010000045.1, read as the reverse complement.
CCCTGGGCCGGAATGCTCTGCCGGATCAGCTTCTCGATCGCACGCAGATAGGACGCCTCGTCGGCCGAGCAAAGCGAGATCGCGATGCCGTCGGCGCCGGCCCGTGCCGTGCGGCCTATGCGATGCACGTAGGTCTCGGGCTCATTCGGCAGGTCGTAGTTGACCACGTGGCTGATGCCGTCGACGTCGATGCCGCGCGCCGCGATGTCGGTCGCGACGAGCGTACGGATCTTGCCGGTGCGGAACTCGCCCAGCACCCGCTCGCGCTGGTTCTGCGATTTGTTGCCGTGGATCGCATGCGCCGCGATGCCCGACTTGATGAGGCCGCGCACCACCTTGTCGGCGCCGTGCTTGGTGCGGGTGAAGACGAGGGCGCGGTCGATCGCCGGATCGCGCAGCAGCTCGGCGAGCGTCGTGGCCTTGCGGGCACGATCGACGTGGACGACGCGCTGCTCGACCCGCTCGGCGGTGGTCGCGGCCGGCGTCACGGCGACGCGCACCGGATCGCGCAGCATCTCGCCGGCGAGCTGGGCGATCTGCTGCGGCATGGTGGCGGAGAAGAACAGCGTCTGCCGCTCGCGCGGCAGCTGCGCGACGATCTTCCGGATGTCGTGGATGAAACCCATGTCGAGCATGCGGTCGGCCTCGTCGAGCACGAGATACTCGACGCGGTTGAGGCGCAGCGCGTTCCCGCGGACGAGATCGAGGAGGCGGCCGGGCGTCGCGACGAGGACGTCGACGCCGTTCAAAAGCGCGCGCACCTGACGGCCCATCGGGACGCCGCCGATGGCGAGCGCCGTCGAGCGGCCGAGATGGCGGCCATAGGCATTGAAGCTGTCGAGAATCTGGCTCGACAATTCGCGGGTCGGCGAGAGCACCAGCACGCGGCAGGTCTTGCGCTCGGGCTTGCGTTCAATCGACCGGGGATCGGTCGCCAGCCGATGCAGGATCGGCAGCGCAAAGGCGGCGGTTTTGCCGGTGCCGGTCTGGGCGATGCCGACGATGTCGCGGCCCGTGAGGGCGGAGGGAATGGTCTGGGACTGGATCGGGGTGGGAGTTGCGTAGTTTTCCTGGACGAGTGCGCGCAGGATCGGCTCTGCGAGGCCGAATTCAGTGAAAGAGGTCAAAAGCGAAACTTTCCTTAGGGCGAACGCACGGAACGCAGGCTGCGCGCCGACGCATGTCGCGGGTGAGCAAAAGCATCCCGCGTGGTCTGGGTTGCCGTCGATGAAGCGGTTGGAACGGGGCCGAAAACCTTAAAGTCGCTTTAAGGGGATTCGTTCACGCGGCCCTGCGGAGACCTCTACGAGGCATTCATCAAGAACGCCTTAACGAGAAACGGTCTCGAACTTCTCCATTCGCTGCAATGCATATAGACGTTTCGTGTGTCCGTTTCAAGGCCAAAGAAAGCCGGACCTCACAGGCGTCAACGCTATGCCCGGGGATCACGGGGTGGTCAGTCCTGATGGAATTCGGAGAACGTCGGCGGCTCGCCCTCGAGACCGAGCTCGCGCCAGCGACGCGCGACGGTTTCATAGACGCTTTGGCGCAGCAAGGTGCGCTTGGGAAACTCGTTCAGGTAGCGGTGCGGCTTGCACGCGTCGATCAGCGCTTTCGAGCCATAGGGCCGCTCGGCCACCACGACCTTGCTCGGATCGAGGCCGGTCGACCAGGTCTTGCGCAGCAGGTCGATATCGTCGTGAGGATCGCAGCGGGTGGACAGCGCCCACATCACCTGATTGAAGTCGGTCGGATCGACGTCGTCATCGACCGCGATCACCCACTTGGTGTAGTACGCAGCGGCCGGACATTGCGCCGCGAGCGCCAGCACCTGCGCGACGTGGCCGGCATAGAGCTGGCGCAACGACACCACCACCATGCCCCACCCCGACGCCGCCGCTGGATGCGCGTAGACGCCGGCGATGCCGGGCACGCCGATCTTTTCGAGATCGTCCCAGATGCGGGCGGAGCGCATGATGGCGTAATAAGCGCCGATCTCGCATGACGGATAGGGCGCCATCAGCGCATGGGTGACGATCGGATGGCGGCGACGATGCACCGCCTTGATCTCGATCACCGGCTGGGGGCCGCGGGTGCCGCCATAATAGCCGGTGAACTCGCCGAGCGGCCCTTCGGGCGCAAACTCGCCGGGGCGCAGGATGCCTTCGATCGCGATCTCGCAATGGGCGGGAATCGGCAGGTCGACGAATTCTCCGTGGGTGAGCTCCACGGGCCGGCCCAGAATCCCGCCGGCGCAGTCGAGCTCGCTTTCGCCGGCGGCAAAAACCTGCGCCGCGACCATGAACAGCACGGGGTCGACGCCGTAGGCCGCCACGACCTCACATGGCTCGCCGCGCTGCCACCATGCTTCGCGATCGAGCCGCCCATGCTTGCCGGGCGAGCAATAAAGGCTCACCCGGTCGGCCGACTGGACCATCTGGCGATAACAGCCGACATTGATGCGACGCGTCACCGGATCGCGGGTGAAGGTTATGTCGCCGGTTCCGATATAACGCCCACCGTCGCCCGGCCAGAATTTCAGCGCCGCAAACCGGGTGATGTCGATGTCGGCGCCGGTCGCCACGATCTCGTTCACGGGCGCGTGCTTCTTGTCGATCATCGTCGGCGGGATCCGCCGCTGCATGATCTGCCGCGACGCCGCAATCATCGCGCGAGTCGATAGCTTTTCATCCAAACCCATGGCGAGCGCGTAGCGCGCCGCCGATGCGCCGAGCATGTTGGTAAGCACCGCGGAACCGCTCGCGCCGGAAGGATGTTCGAACAGCAGGGCTGGGGCCGTCTCGGTGCGCGTCGCCATGAACGTGATGGCGGAAATCTCCTCGTCGACATCGACCGGCGCCGCAATACGCTTGAGCAGGCCGTGGCTTTCGACGAGATCGATCCAATCCCGCAGATCCTTCCATGGCACGGCTTGCGGCGATCGTGTCTCGACCGATCGATCGTTGTCCGGCACGAGCTTGGGAGAAAAGCCCACCTGCTCCATGAAAATCGTACCTCCGGATGAACAAGGATTTTACGCGCATTCCAATCTCGTTCCCGGGCTTGAAAGTCGCGCCTTTCACAATTGCCCTAGCACAATCCGGCGACCTTTGCGCGCAACCATGAGGGCGGATTTCATCGAACGTTCCGCGCGCCGGTTGTGGGACGCGAGGGACGTGAGTCGGCGGCATATCGACAGCACATCGACGGTGCTTGCCGTCTGCGTCAAATAGGGTATGTATCGGCGCGCTATTCAGTCCCGCTATTCAGCGTTGGAGAGGAATAATGGCGAAGCTACCCTCAATGTCATTCGATGATTTGGTCGCGCTACGCGACAATGTCGTTCGTATGATCTCGAGCAAAGCGGAGTTGGCGCGGCGCGAGCTCGAGGCAAAGCTTGCGGCGCTCGACGGCCTCGGCCTGGGGACGGGCGGCGGCGCAAAACGCGGACGGAAAGCGCGCGGCAGCAAGCTCAAAGGTCGCAAGGTCCCCCCCAAGTATCGCAATCCGAAGAACCACGAAGAAACCTGGGCCGGCCGCGGCGCAACCCCGCGCTGGCTGCGCGCATATATGAAGGCCGGGCACAAGCTCGAAGAATTCGCGATCGCCAAGCCCGGCCGCAAGGCGAAGCGCTGAGCGACGTTGCCGAGTCGGGATTGCGTCGCAAAGGCGGCGCGATGCGGCGGGCAACGCTATCATCCTTCACAGACGAACGCCGTCGGCCACCCGTGTTGACCTCGTCGCGGACGTCGCGGATGATTCTCCGACGCCGCGTGTCGGCGGATCGGGGATGGCGATGAAGCGCGGATTTTGGCGGGCGCTCGCGGCAGCAGCCGTTGCCGTCTGGGCGGGAACAGCGGCGGCGCAGACCGTCAGGGTAGGCGCGGCGAGCACGATCAGTGATGCGCCGATCTACATCGCCGAGCGCAAGGGCTTCTTTCGCGCCGAAGGCATCGACGTCACGGTCGTCAACTTCCGCTCGGCCTCCGACATGGTGGCGCCGCTCGGCACCGGCGAGCTCGACGCCGGGGCGGGCTCCGCTGGCGCTGCGCTCTACAATGCGGTCGCACGCGGCATCCGGATCAGGATCGTCGCCGACAAGGCCTCCTCGCCGCCCGGCTACGGCGCGACGAAAATTCTCGTACGCAAGGACCTGATCGACAGCGGGCGGTACCGTGCGCCGAAGGACCTCAAGGGCCTGCGCTTCGCCATGAACGCGCCCGGGGTCAGCAATACGTCGACGCTCAACACGCTGCTGCGCTCGGTGGGGCTCGCATACTCCGACGTGCAGACGATCGACCTGCCGTTCCCCGATCACGTGGTGGCGCTGAAGAACAAGTCGGTCGAGGCGTCGGCGTCGGTCGAGCCGGGTCCGGCGGTTGCGGTGCGCAACGGCGATGCGGTCGTGATCAAATCCGACGATGAAATCCTGCCCGATCATCAGATCGCGGTGCTGCTCTACTCCGAGGATTTCGCCCGCAAGCACCGCGACGAGGCCACCCGTTTCATGCGCGCCTATATCCGCGCGGTGCGCTTCTACAACGGCGCGCTCGCGAACGGCCGGCTCGCGGGAGCGAACGCCGCCGAGGTGATCGCCATCCTGTCGGCGGCGACGCCGATCAAGTCGCCGGCGATCTATGGCGCGATCACCCCGCCCGGCATCAATCCGGACGGGCACGTCAACGCGCAAAGCCTCGCCTATGATCTCGCCTTCTATCGCGCGCAGGGATTGATCAAGGACGCCGTCAATCTCGACGAGGTGCTCGACGCGAGCTTCGCCGACGCGGTGGTGAAGGAGCTGGGGCCGTACCGGAAGTGAATCCCGTCATTGCGGGGAGCAAATCGACGAAGCAATCGCGTCCCATGAATGCATGCGCTCGCGGGACAAGATTGCGTCTGCCTGCTGCGCAGGCCTCGCAATGACCGCAGAGGGGAGTGCATTCGTGCCTACCGCATCGCTGCAAGACCGCCTCGCGATGTTCAACAATAATCGCCTCAAGCTCGGGCTGTTCGGCGCCAACTGCTCGTCCGGCCGCTCGGCCACGCGCGTGCCCGAGCGCTGGTCGGCGAGCTGGCCCGAGTGTCTCGCGCTCGCTCGCCTGGCGGAGGCGCGCGGCATCGATTTCATGCTGCCGATCGCGCGCTGGAAGGGCTATGGCGGCGCGACCGATTTCCACGGCACGACGCTCGAGACCATGACCTGGGCGGCGGGGCTGCTGGCGGCGACCCAACGCATCACGGTGTTCGGCACCGTGCATGCGCCGCTATTCAATCCGCTGATCGCCGCCAAGGAGTTCGTCACCGCCGATCATATCGGCGAGGGACGCTTCGGGCTCAATCTGGTGGTCGGCTGGAACGACGGCGAGTTCGAGATGTTCGGGGTCGATCAGCGCGAGCACGAGGCGCGTTACGCGTTTGCGCAGGAGTGGCTCGACGCGGTGATGCGCGCCTGGAGCGAGCCGGGGACCTTCGATTTCGCCGGCCAGTATCTCGATCTGCACGGGGTGCGCGCCTTCCCAAAACCGTTCGGCGGCACGCGGCCAATCATCATGAATGCGGGCTCGTCGGCGACCGGGCAGGCTTTCGCGCTCAGGAACTGCGACGCTTATTTCACCGCCAACGCGGCCTCGCGCGTGTCGCTCGACGCCGCGGTCGCCAAGGTCGAGGAGATCAAGGGGCAGGCGCGCGCGCTCGGCCGCGAGATCGAGGTCTTCACGGTCGGGCAGGTGGTGTGTCGTCCGACGCAGCAGGAAGCCGAGAATTATTACCACCACGCGATCATCGAGAACGCCGACTGGGGGGCGGTCGACGGCATGCTGGCGTTGAAGGACATCACGCCCTATTCGGTGCCGGGCGACGAGTACGACAGGAAGCGGCGGTATTTCGCCGGCAACGCCATCGGCGGCTACCCTTATGTGGGCACGCCCGACCGCGTCGCCGAGGAACTCGCCAATGTCAGCAAGGCGGGGATGCGCGGCATCGCGGTGTCGTTCGTGAATTACCTGAACGAGGTACCCTATTTCTGCGACGAAGTATTGCCGCGCCTCGTCCGGCTCGGCGTGCGTGAGGCCGTGCAATGATCGAGCTCCACCAGGTCACCAAGGTCTACGGCGAGTTCACGGCCGTGCGCGCGCTCGAGCTTACGGTCGACAAAGGCGAGGTGTTCGGCTTTCTCGGCCCGAACGGGGCCGGGAAGACCACGACCATCCGCATGATGATGGGCATCCTGGTGCCGAGCGCGGGATCGATCGTCATCGACGGGCTCGACTGCCAACTCGATCGCGTCGCCGTGAAGCAGCGGGTCGGTTACCTGCCGGACAACCCGGTCTTCTACGATTACCTGCGCGGCCGTGAGATCCTCGCCTTCGTCGGCGAGATGCATGGCCAGCCGCGCGAGGAGGCGCAGAAGCGCGCGGCCGCGCTGCTCGCCGAGCTCGCGCTCGAGGACGCGGCGGAGGAGTTCGCCGTCAACTACTCGACCGGCATGAAGAAGAAGCTCGGGCTCGCCTGCGCGCTCATTCACGACCCCGATGTGCTCATCCTCGACGAGCCGACCAACGGCCTCGACCCCCGCGCCTCGCGTCACGTGCAGGAGCGCATCCGCCTGAGCGCGGCGCACGGCAAGACGATCTTTCTCTCCACCCACCTCCTCGACATGGCCGAGCGGCTGTGCGGCCGGGTCGGCATCATCGACCAGGGCGCGCTGGTCGCCGTCGGCCCGCTCAAGGAGCTGCAGGACAAGCTCGTGCCCGGCGGCTCGCTCGAGGAGGTCTTCCTCAAGGTGACGCACGACGACGCCGAGGTCGGGAACGGCGTCATGAGTACGGTGCCGTGATCGGGACCAGCGAGACCACGCCGCCGGGCGTCGGCGGCCTGCGGGCCGCACGGCTGCTCGTCCGCCTGCGCCTGCGCCAGCAGGTGAACCGGATCGTCTCGGTCTATCGGCACCGCTGGGGACGAAAGACGCGCACCGGCACGGCCCGCAAGATGCGCGCCGGCTGGCTCATCGGCCTGTGGGTCGGGGTGAGCATGGTGATCGCGATCGGGCAGATTTCCTACAACAGCGTCGTGAATGTGGAACGGGCCATGCGGGTCGCCGAGGCGCGTGCATCGCTGCAGCATCCGACCGTCGCCCGCAATCCGGATCCCGACGCCGGCCGCGCGACCCGCGCGCCGGCGTCCGGCAATCCGGAACGTATCGGCGGCCGCAGCGCGCGCGCCGCGCCCGCCCTCCGCTACCCGGGGCCGGCGCCGGGCTATGCCTGGCCCACCGGCGCCATCCGAGGAGCGACTTTCCTCGCCAGCCTCGCAATCCTGGCGGCGCTGTTTCTCACCCTGGCAAGCCGCGAGATCGTGCGCACCGAATGGGAGCTGGAGTGGCTGGTGACCATGCCGCTCGCAGCCACGACGCTGATCGCCTGCCGCATCGCCGAGCGGGCTTTCACCAATTTCGGCGCGATGATCGCGATGACTCCGATCCTGGGCGTGATGGCATGGCGCTGCGGGCACACGTGGACGGCGCCGCTCTACGCGATCGCGCTGACCATTCCGCTGCTGCTCTTCGTCGCAAGCGTCCATACGCTGGTCGACACCGGCCTGCGGCTCGCGCTCGCGCCCTCGCGGCTGCGCAACCTGCACGCGGTGGTGTCGATCTTAAGCCCGTTGCCGCTGCTGCTCGTGATCTCGGCGAGCCTGCCGGACAACCTGCTGGTGGCCGGCTGGGCCGGTGCCACGCCCGACTGGGTCGCGTGGCTGCCCGGCGGGCTCGCGGTGAGGGCGCTTGCCGCCACCGATGTCGGCGCGGCCGCGCAGTGGTTCGGGCTGATGACCGGCGAGCTCGTGGGGCTGATCGCCGCCAGCTTTCTCCTCATCGAGCGGCAGATGCGGCGTGGCGTGGTCGCGGTCGGCGTGCGCGAGGCGGCGGTGCGCCGGCCCGCGGGGGCGGCGCATCCGGCCGTGCCCGCGGCGGGCGGCCTCGCGGCGCGGCTCTTCTCGCCGGTGCAGCGGCGCGAGCTGCGGCTGCTCAGCCGCGACCACAGTTTCATGGCGCAGACCCTGGTGCTGCCGCTGATTACCGTCGGGGTGCAGATCTTCCTCAACGTCCACACCAACATCCTGGCGACCGCGATCGACAGGCCGGCGAACCTCGCCGCGATCGCGTTCGGGCTTGCGGCCTATACGCTGCTCTACTCCGCGTTCCAGACGCTCAATACCGAGGGGCAGGCGCTGTGGATCCTCTACAGCGTGCCGCAGCCGCTCGAGTCGGTGCTTCGCTCGAAGGCGAAGCTGTGGGCCGTCCTGGCGATCGCCTACCCGCTGGCGATCTTCGCGATCGCCATTGTCTTGGCGCGCGACATCTCGCTCCCCTTCGTCGGCGCCGCCGTCGTGGTGGGGGCCGGCGTGCCGATCTTCTCCGTCATCGCCACCGCGCTCGGCGTATTCGGCTGCGATCCGCTCGAGCAGGACGTGCAGAAACGGGTACGGCCGACCTATCTCTACATCTACATGCTGCTCGCCTCGTTCTACGCCTACGCGATCTATGCGAGCAGCATGTGGCAGCGCGCCGCCCTGGTGGTGCTGACCGGGCTGGTCGCGCTCGCACTGTGGCAGAAGGCGCGCGACCGCTTTCCCTACCTGCTCGATCCCACCGCCTCGCCGCCCGCGCGTGTCTCGCTCGCCGACGGGCTGATCGCGGCGCTGATGTTCTTCGTGCTGCAGGCGCTGATCGGCCTCGTCGAGCGGCCGTTCGGCAACGGCCACACCATGACGCCCGCCATGGTGTGGATCGCCTACAGCGGCGCCGGCGCCATCACCTATGGCGTGATGCGGCTCACCTATTGGCGCGCCGGCACGACTGACCTGCCGCGCCTCATCGGCCCAGGCCTTGCGCGCGCAGCGCTGCTGGGCGTCGCCGGCGGGCTGGCGGCGGCGATCTTCGGGTTTGCCTACGTGATGGCGGCGCGAAGCTTCGAGTGGTTTCCGGCATTTCGTCAATCAACTGCGACGCCCGATCTCGCCACCATGCTGTGGCTCGGCGCGCTCGCCGTGGTCGCGGCGCCGATCTTCGAGGAGTTCATCTTCCGCGGCCTGATCTTCGGCGGCATGCGACGCACGCTCGGCACCGCCGGCGCGGTGCTCGCCAGTGCCGCGATCTTCGCCATCGTGCATCCGCCCGTCTCGGTGGTGCCGGTGTTCGTCCTCGGGCTGTGCACCGCGGTCGTCTATGCACGCACCCGCATGCTCGCCGCCTCGATGATCACCCACGCGCTCTACAATGCGGCGGTGATCGCGCTGCAGTGGAACGTGCTGCAGCACGCGGTGTGAACGTCTAGGGCGAGCTCGTCGCCTGATCGGACGGCGCGCGCGTCATCGCTCGAGAAATCCGATCGACAGCCAGGGAAACAGCGCGACCACGATGAGCGCGACCAGCACGGCGCCGAGATAGGGCCACACCCGGCCCATCGCGGCGTCCGGCGAGACGCGGCCGATCGCGCAGGCGGCGTAGAAGCCGACGCCGAACGGCGGGGCGAACAGGCCGATGCCCATCGCGAGGATCACCACCATGGCGTAGTGCACCTCGTGTACGCCCAGCGCACGCGCGGCCGGGAAGAGCAGGGGGCCGAACAGCACGATCGCCGGGATGCCCTCGAGCACGCTGCCGAGGATCATGAACACCACGATGGTGACGGCGAGGAAGCCGAGCTGGCCGCCCGGCACCTGCTGCATCAGCGTCACAAGCTCGCGCGAGAAGCCGGACTGCGTCAGCGCCCAGGCCATGGCGGTGGCGGTGCCGATGATGAGCAGGATCGCGCCTGAGAGCGAGGCGGTCTCGACCATCGCGGGATAGAGGCGGCGCCAGTCGAACCGGCCGTAGACGAAGCGGTAGATGGCGAGGCCGACCACCGCCGTGTAGACGACGCCGACCGTCGACACCTCGGTCGCGGTCGCGACGCCTTCGACGACGGCGGCGCGGATGAGCACCGGCAGCAGAAGCGCCGGGAACGCGACCACGAAGGTCCAGAGAACCTTGCGCCAGGGGGCGCGCACGACGCCGGCGAGGTTCTCGCGGCGCGAGCGCAAGCGGCAGACGACGACGAGCGCGACGGCGGCGACGAGGGCAGGGAGCAACCCGCCGGTGAACAGTCCCGCGATCGAGACGCCGGTGACCGAGCCGATGGTGATCAGCACGAGGCTCGGCGGGATGGTCTCCGTCATGGCGCCGGAGGCGGAGAGGAGCGCGACGAGCTCGCCCGGATTGGAGCCGCGCCGGCGCATTTCTGGAAACAGCACCGGCGCGACCGCAGCCATGTCGGCGGCCTTCGAGCCCGAGATGCCGGAGACGAGATACATGGCGCCGAGCAGCACGTAGGAGAGGCCGCCGCGCACATGCCCGACCAGGGCGGCGAGGAAATCGACGAGCGCGCGGGCGAGCCCGGCCATTTCGATGAGCAGGCCGAGGAAGACGAACAGGGGCACCGAGAGGAGGATCAGGTTCGAGGTGCCCTCGTCCATGCGGCTCGCCATGATGGTGAGCGGCACCGACGTGGTGAGCGCGAGATAGGAAAGGGTCGCGATGCCGAATGCGAACGCGATAGGCGTGCCGAAGGCCACGCAGAGCGCCACCATGCCGACGAAGAAGATCACGAGATTTGCGTTGCCAAGCTCGGTGAGCACGGATCGCAGGTGCCACAGGGCGGCGGCGACGACGAGGATCAGCGCCAGCGCGGCGGCGGCGTCGATCAGGCGGGCGCGCTCGATCAGCCGCGCCAGCACGATCAGCAGCATCAGCGCCATGCCCACCGCGACGGCGGCCACGCGGAAGCTGTCGTGGATTTCCAACGCCGGCGTGATGATGAGCCACTGCAGCTGGGTGTAAGTCCAGGCCGGCGTGATCATCGCCAGCAGGAAGACGGCGACGACCATCAGGGCCAGGGTATCGAGGAACGCCCGCCAGCGCGATGGCACGATGCCGACCACGAAGCCGAGCCGCATGTGCTCGGCGCGGCGCAGCGCAATCACCGAGCCGAGCATGGCGAGCCAGAGGAAGAGCCCGGAGGCGAGCTCGTCGGTCCAGGTGAGCGGGCGGTCGAAGACGTAGCGCGAGATCACGCCCATCAGCAGCACGAGGATCTCGACGCCGACCAGGATCGCGGCCGGGGCCTCGGTCGCGATCGCCAGCACGGCGTCGAGGCGGCCGAAGCGCAGCGGCCGGCCGGCGTCGCCGGCGACGACCGCTTGCTCGGAGGCCGAGACGATGTGGTCGGGTGCGGTGGTCACGGCGTTTGCCGTCGCAATGGCCACAGCGCAAGGCGCATGCGCTCCCTCTCCCGGTACTCAGGGGGAGAGGGTCGGGGCGAGGGGCGCTCGCCGCGAACTCGGAGCAAGCGACGCCCCTCACCCCAACCCTCTTCCCGCGCCAAGAGCGCGGGGAGAGGGAGCGCTGGCGCTGTGCTCACCTAACCCTCAGCTCAAGGTGCCGACTTGTTTCTCCAGCACGGCCCAGGCCTGCGCGCCGTACTTGTCCTTCCATTCCTTGTAGAAGCCGGCGGTGCGCAGGGCCGCGCGGAATTTTTCCGCATCGGTCTTGTTGAAGACCATACCCTTCTTGGTCAGGTCGGCCTGAACCGTGTCGTTGAGCTTGGCGATGTCGGCGCGCTCGGCGATCGCGGCCGCGTTGACGTGCTTGGCCACGATCTCCTGGATGTTGTTCGGCAAAGCGCTCCACGCCTGGGTATTGGCGAGCGTCCAGAAGCCGTCCCACATGTGGTTGGTGAGGGAGGTGTACTTCTGCACCTCGTAGAGCTTGGCGATCTGGATCAGCGAGAGCGGATTTTCCTGGCCCTCGACGACCTTGGTCTGCAGCGCCGTGTAGACCTCGTTGAAGTTGATGCCGGTCGGGGAGGCGCCAAGCGCCTTGAACATCGAGGTCCACAACGGGCTGATCGGCACGCGGATCTTGAAGCCCTTGAGATCCTCGGGCGCGTTGATCGGATGCGTGCTCGAGGTGATCTGGCGGTAGCCATTGTCCCACATGTTGTCGAATGCGGTGAGGCCCGCCTTGCCGATCGCCTCGCGCACCAGCGCGCCGAGGCTGCCGTCCATCGCGGTCCACACCTGGTTGTAATCTTTGAACGCGAAGCCGATGCCGTTGATCGAGGCGAGCGGCACGTAGGTCGCGAGGATCAGGCCCGACAGGTTGAACATCTGCACGGCTCCGGTGCGCAGCTGGGAGAGCACGTCGGTGTCGCCGCCGAGCTGGTTGTTGGGGAAGATCTGCAGGTCCATGCGCCCGGACGTCTCCTGCTTGATCTTCTCGACCGCCTCCTTCAGCCGCACGTTCACCGGGTGCGTGGCGACGACGTTGTTGGCGTATTTGAAGGTGAACTCGGCGGCGTCGGCCGGCCGCGTGAGGATGCCGAACGCCGCGACGCCGCTCGCGGCAGCGGCGGTGCTCTGCATGAATTTACGGCGTGAAAGCTTGGGCATGGCGTCCTTCCCGTGGTTTGTTCGGCTCGAATTCAGGGTTGCGAATGTAGTTGAGCGGTCGCCCTTGTGCCAGCATGATCGCGAGTAGCAACGATCGCGATGTCGCAGGGGGGACGCCAGAAATGCCCGTAACGATGATCCTGACCGGCGACGTCAACCTGATGGCCGTAACTGATGCGGCGGTGCCGTTTGCCCGCGTCGGCGCCGAGCTGCGCGCGTCCGACATCGTGTTCGGCAACCTCGAGTGCTGCCTCGCCAAGCCCGCCCGCCATTCGGTCGGCAACGAGGGCTTCTTCGCCGATCCGGTGGTCGGCGGCGAGGCCTTGCGATTCGCCGGCCTGCACGCCGTCGGCATCGCCAATAACGTGCATTACGGCGAGGCAAACATCCTCGGCTCCATCGCGCGGCTCGACGCGCTCGGCATTCCGCACACCGGCGCCGGCGCGGATCTCGCGGCAGCGCGCGCGCCCGTGATCATCGAGCGCGGCGGCCTGCGCGTCGGCTTCCTGCAGCGCAGCTCGGTCTACTGGCCGACCAATCACGAGGCGCTGCCCGACGCACCCGGCATCGCGGTGATCCGCGGCCACACGGCCTATCACGTGCCGACCCAGCGGCTGCGCGCCGGCATGCCGCCGCCCAACCGGCCGGGCGTGCCGCCCGAGATCGTCACCTGGGCCGACAAGCACTACCTGCGCGCCTTTGCGGACGACATAGCGGCGCTGCGCTCGCGCGTCGACGTACTCGTGGCGTCGTGCCACTGGGGCCTCAAGGAGGACGTGCTCGGGTACATGACCGAAATCGGCGAGGCCGCGATCGATGCCGGCGCCGACGTCGTGATGGGGCACGGGCCGCACTATTCGCTTCCCGTCGGCATGCGCAAGGGTAAGCCGATTTTCTATGGGCTCGGCAACCTGTCGTTCCACACCGGCCACGGCGGCCGCGCGCACGGCGACTGGCTCGGCATGCTGGTGCGCGCCACGGTCGGGAAAAGCGGGATCGAGGACGTGCGCTTCCGCTTCGTGCGGCACGATGAGAAGAACGAGACATATTGGAGCGATCCGGACCGCGAGGTGGATGCGCTGGCAGACCTGACGGAGCGGAGCGCAGCGTATAACGCGAAGCTCCTGCGGGACGGCGATGAGGTGCGGGTCACAGGCCCGACTTGAGGCGCACGTGGCAGCGCAGTGAAAAGCGCTTGAGCGTCGGACAGGCCTCGGCTAGCCAAGCCTGATGCTGGGGACCTCGCTCGATCTCGCGACGCTTGCCATCGTCTTCTTCGGTGCTCTGATCGCGGGCTTCACCACCGGCTTCGCCGGCTTCGGCACCGGGCTGGTCGCCTCGGGCCTCTGGTTTCACGCATTGCCGGCCCCGATGGTGCCGCCGCTGGTCGCGCTCGCGTCGGTTGCGGGGCAGCTCGTCGGCGTCGTCACAGTGCGCAAGTCGTTCGACTGGCCGCGCATGATGCCGTTTCTCGTCGGCGGCGTGGTCGGCATCCCGGTCGGCGTCGGCGCGCTCTCGGCCGTGTCGCCGGTGCTGTTGCGGACCTCGGTCGGCGCCTTCCTGATCGTCTATTCGCTCTATCAGTTGATCGGTCGGCGACCGCGCGAGATCGGCGCCTGGGGCGGCAAGCTCGCCGATGCCATCGTCGGCGTCGTTGGCGGCTTCCTCGGCGGATTCGCGGGCCTCTCGGCACCGGCGCCGCTGGTCTGGCTGCAGCTGCGCGGCGGCGACACGAGCAGCCAGCGCGCGATCTACCAGCCGTTCAATCTCATCGTGCTCATCGTCGCGAGCACCGCCATGGCGATCGACGGGCAGATCGGAGAGCCGCTGATCGGGATCGCGCTGGTGTGCCTGCCGGCCACGGTGGTCGCCGCCTGGATCGGCGCGCGCGCCCATGTGGGCGTCTCGCCGCGGACCTTTCAGCGCGTCGTGCTGTGCTTGCTGCTGGCCTCGGGGTGCATCTTGATCGCGCAGGCGCTGGGATTGTAGTGCGCCTGTAGCCCGGATGAGGCGCGTCAGCGCCGATGTCCGGGAGGCTCTCTCCGCGTGTCGCTTCGCTCGCGCGGACGACAAGAAAGGCGGGCTACCAAGAAGAAGGGCTGCCCTCGCGGGCAGCCCTTCCATTGTCAAGCCGCGATCCGGCGCCAGTGCGCTCGCGCGCACCGGCAGCATGACCGTGACATTCATTGGCATGTCCATATTCAGCGAACCGGTGACCACTTCGCCGGGACATGCCTAACGTCACGCGGCGCGCACCTCGGAGGAGGTGGCGATCCAGCTCATGGATGCCGGCGACCGCGGCGATGGACAATGAGACACTGGATCACCTCCTTTCAGTTCGTTGCAGGGACCCCCTTTATAGCGCGTGATTTCCGATTCGGAAGGGGCGCGCGGCATTTCGTCCGCACCGGGAGGGCGCCGAGAGCGCCCTTGTGGCCGCGAGCCAAGCCCGCGAATATGGGTTCCGAGCCCGTCGAAATCGTCCAGGAGACCACCATGAGCAACGGCAATTCGCTTTCGCTCGAGGAGATCGAGAACCGCATCAGGATCGTGCAGGACAATATCCGTCAGCTGATCGAGCAGGCGGCCGCGATGTCCGGCGGCCAGGACGAGGAGCGCAACGCGGATCGGATCGCGCAGCAGAACGAAGAGCTCGAGCGACTGATGAAGCAGCGGGATGCGCTGACGAAAACGAAAAAATGAGCGCGGTGACCTTGGCAATGGCACGCGCTGGCGTTTGCGTCGGTCGGCCCCTATAGAGTCCGCGCATTCCCGCAACCGGATGAGCCGTTATCGATGGCCGGGCCCACTGCTCGCCAAGACCCCGTACCTGGTCGCACAGGCGGCGCGGCCGACAGGTCGAACCTCGACCGGGATCGCCGCCGCCTGATCGTCGGCGCCGCCAGCCGGTACACGCCGGAGCAGATGCGTCCTTTCATCGAGTCGCTGCGCGCCACCGGCTACGCGGGCGACGTCATCATCATCATGAACTTCTGGAATTGGCCGCTGCAGGCTTACGTCCGGCAATCAGGGATGACGCCCTACCGGATGTGGACGACGCGGCGCATTCACGGACCCGCGGCCACCCACCGCTACGACTTCTACGCCCGAATCGCGCGCGACAATCTCGATCGCTACGACGAGATGATGGTGACGGACACGCGCGACGTGATCTTTCAGCGCAATCCTTTCGCCGATCTCACGTCGCCGGCGTGCCACTACTATGTCGAGCACCCGACGAAGACGGTTGGCGAGGAGCCGACAAATCTGCGCTGGGCGAAGCTCTTCCTGCCGCCCGACGAGGCCGCAGCGCTGAGCCGCCAGCGGGTGAGCTGCTGCGGCATCGTGATCGGCGGCATGGCGGCGATGAATTCTTATCTTGCCCGGATGGCCGCGGAGCTGCGAGCGGTGCCGCTGCGCGATCGCCGCCGCGGCGGGGCCGATACGAGCCTGCACAACCGTCTGGTCTTCCTCGACGGCGGCCTGCCGGGCGTGATCATGGAGAACAACGTGCACGTCGCCACCATGGGCCTCGAGCCGGACGCGACCTACGCGGTCGGCGCGGACGGTCTGGTGCGCACCACCGACGGCCGTGTGCCCGCCATCCTGCATCAATATGATCGCGTGCCGCGGGTGGCGGCTGCGCTCGCGAAGCATCATCCCTGGATGGGCGCACCGACCTAGTATAGTCCAGGCAACGGCCGCGCCGATCCGATACGGAGAGCTGCGCCTATTCCGGCGTGATGTGGGCGGCGCGGATGACCTTGGCGAGGCGCGGGATGTCGGCCTTGATCCGCTCGGCGAATTCGTCCGGCGTCGCAGCCACCCGTTCGAAGCCGATCGCGAGCATCTTCTGCCTCACGTCGGGCGTCGCCATCGCCTTGGCGATCGAGCGGTAGAGGAGCTCGATGATCGGGCGCGGGGTCCCGGCGGGAGCGAGAATGCCCTGCGGCGTGTCGTTCTCCTGGTCGGGAAATCCGGCCTCGGCGAGCGTCGGAACGTCGGGCAGCACGCTCGAGCGCGCCTTGCTCGTGACCGCGAGCGCGCGCAACTGCCCTTGCTTGATGGCGCCGGCGACGGGCGCGAGCGCCGAAAAGGCGATCGGCGTGTGGCCGCCGACCACCGAGGCGATCATCGGCCCGCCACCCGGAAACGGGATCGCGGTGAGGTCGAGGTCGAGCGCGAGGCGAAACATCTCGCCGGAGATGTGCGAGGGCGTGCCGATGCCGCCGGCGGCGAAGTTGTCGTATTTCCGCGCGCGGATCAGCGCGACCAGCTCCTTGACGGAATGCGCCGGCACCGATGGGTGGACGATCAGCACGTTGGGCGTGGTCGCCGCGATGGTGACGGGAGCGAAATCCTTGATCGAGTCGTAGGGCAGCTTGGGATAAAGCGAGGCATTGATCATGAAGGTGGAGCTGACCACCACGAGCGTATAGCCGTCGCCGGGCGCGCGCGCCGCGAGCGCCGTGCCGATGGTGCCGCCGGCGCCCGGATGGTTCTCGACATAGAAGGTCTTGCCGAGGTCCTCGCCGAGCTTTTGCGCGATCAGCCGCGCGAACACGTCGCCCGGTCCGCCGGCGCCGAACGGCACGATGACGCGCACGGGCCGGACCGGATAGGGCGGGTCCTCGGCGCGGCAGACGGCCGCGGTGGCGACGACGGTTGCTGCAATCACGATGCGAGTGAAGGCGCGCATTCGTCCTCCCAATTTAGATGCTACGAGCCTCACATCGTCAGCACCACGCGGCCCGCGACCTTGCCGGCGCGCAGATCGTCGAGCGCGGCCTGCGCGTCGGCGAGCGGGCGCTCGCGGATCGGAATGGGCGCGAGCTTGCCATCGCGCGCGATGGCGATCAGCTCGCGCGCCTGGGCGAGGGTGCCGGTGAGCGTGCCCTCGATGGTCATCGCCTTGATCGGGAACATGGCGACCGCGGTGGAAAATCCGCCGCCGATCAGCCCGGTGACCACGACCTTGCCGCCGCGCGCGAGCACGCCGGTCGCAAACGCGAGCGAGGAATCCGAGCCGACGAAGTCGGCCACCGCGTAGACGCCGCCGGTCGCGGAAAGCACGGCCTTGCGGGCGCCCGGATCCGCCGGATCGAAGGCCGCGGCGGCGCCGGCCGCGAGCGCGGCCTCGCGCTTGTGCGGATCGATGTCGGCAACGAGCGGCGCCGCGCCGAACAGGGACCGCGCGAGCGCAGACCCCATGGAGCCGACGCCGCCGAGGCCAATGAGGAGCACCGGCCCGCGGTCGGCCCGCTCCGCGAGGCGCTGCAGCGCCGCGTAGGCAGTCAGCCCCGAGCACATCAGCGTGGCGGCGAAGGCGGGCGCGAGCGGCGCATAATCGATGAGATAGCGCGGATGCGGCACCAACACGTGGCTCGCATAGCCGCCGTCGACATTGATGCCGAGGTGACGCGAGGCCGCGCAGTTGTTCTCCTCGCCATGGCGGCAGGCATTGCAGGCGCCGCACCCGATCCACGGATAGACCGCGATGCGGTCGCCCGGCTTCGCGTCATGCTGCGCATCGGGCCCGACGCGCTCGACCACGCCGGCGATCTCGTGGCCGAGCGTGAATGGAAGCGTGCGGCCCTTCGAGATGTCCAATTTGTTTTCGCCGGCGAGCCGAAAATAGCCGTCCTGCACGTGCAGGTCGGAATGGCACACGCCGCAGCGCTCGATGCGCACCAGCACCTCGGTGCCCGCGGGCTCGGGGGCGTCGACGATCGTCTCGCACAGCGGCGCGCCATAAGCGGTGAGCGATTGACGGATGAGCTGGGTCATGGGGGAGTTATATCCGATCGTTGTGGCACGCGTAGCCTGAGCGCCGCGATATTGGGGAACAGCCTCTCCCGGATGCCGCTTCGGTCGTCCGGGCTATCTGGCTACGACACCGCAGCCCTTGCC
Organism: Xanthobacteraceae bacterium; assembly: GCA_035293985.1. Classification (GTDB taxonomy): domain Bacteria; phylum Pseudomonadota; class Alphaproteobacteria; order Rhizobiales; family Xanthobacteraceae; genus JAVDCA01. Next base: position 408,417 of record DATGLS010000045.1, on the reverse strand, counting down.
AGCGCCACGAACCCCTCCACCGGAATATCTTCCGCGCGCGCGGTCTCGGCAATGCCCGCGGCGGCGAGCAGCGGGCGCGGATCGCCGTCGAGCGCGCGCAGGCTCTGGCGCAGCATCTTGCGTCGCTGGCCGAAGGCCGCCTCGGTCACGCGCTCGAGGGCCAGGCGGTCGCATGCGAGCGGTGCCGCGCGCGGCACGAGGCGCACCACCGAAGAAGTCACCTTCGGCGGCGGCACGAACGCGGCGGCCGACACGTCGAACAGAATCTTCGCCTCGGTGCGCCAGCCGGCGAGCACGCTCAGGCGTCCGTACGACTTGGAGCCCGGGGGCGCGACGATGCGCTCGGCCACCTCGCGCTGAAACATGAGAACGAGGCCATCGTACCACGGCGGCCACGGCTCGACCGTGAGCCAGCGCACCAGGAGCGCGGTCGCGATGTTGTAGGGCAGGTTGGCAATGACGCGGGTGGGGCCGTCGCCGAGATGTGGTGCGGCGTCGAAGTCGAGCGCATCGCCGGCGACCACTGTGAGGCGTTCGGGATAGCGCGCCACGATCTCGGCGAGGGCCGCGACGGCGCGCGCGTCGCGCTCGACCGCGATGACGCGGGCGGCGCCCTCGGCGAGCAGGGCGCGCGTGAGCCCGCCGGGGCCGGGGCCGACCTCGACCACGGTGACGCCGGCGAGCCCGCCCCCGGCGCGGGCGATGCGCGCCGTGAGGTTGAGGTCGAGCAGGAAATTCTGGCCGAGGGATTTGCGCGCCTGCAGACCATGGCGGCGGATGACCTCCCGCAAGGGCGGCAGGTCGTCGATCGCGCTCATCCGACGTCGGCCGGCGCAGGCGTGCGCGCGGATAGCCGGGCCGCGAGGCGCAGCGCGGCGATCAGCGAGGAGGGATCGGCCTTGCCGGTCCCGGCGATGTCGAATGCGGTACCATGGTCGGGCGAGGTGCGCACGAACGGCAGGCCGAGGGTGACGTTGACTGCGTGGTCGAACGCGAGCGTCTTGATCGGGATCAGCGCCTGATCGTGGTACATGGCGAGCGCGACGTCGTAGGAGGCGCGCGCCGCTTCATGGAACATGGTGTCGGCGGGAAGCGGCCCGCGCGCATCGATGCCGGCCGCGCGCAGCGCATCGATCGCGGGCTCGACCACGCCGAGATCCTCCGGGCCGAGCGCGCCGCCTTCGCCCGCATGCGGATTGAGGCCGGCGATCGCGAGCCGCGGCCGGGCAATGCCGAAACGCTCGCGCAGGTCTTGGTCGACGATGCGGCCGGTGGTCACGATCAGGTCGCGGTCGAGCCGCGCCGGCACCTCGGCGAGCGGCAGGTGGATGGTCACCGGCACGACCGCAAGCTCGGGCGACCACAGCATCATCACGGGATGCAGCGGCTTGCCGGTCGCCTCGGTGGCGAGGCGGGCGAGGAACTCGGTATGGCCAGGCTCGACGAACCCCGATCGGTACAGCACGTTCTTGGCGACCGGATTGGTGACCACGGCGCTCGCCGTGCCGGCGAGCACGTCGGCGACGGCGCGGCGGATGGCGCCGATGGCGGCCGGTGCGCTCGTTGCATCGGGGTGACCGGGCTCGGCGGTTACCTCGAGATCGAGCGGCACGACCGGCAGCGCCTGCGCAAACGCAGCGGCCGCCTCGCCGGGCGCGACCTCGCGGATCGGCACCGCCACGCCGAGCCGCCGCGCGCGCGCCGCCACATAGGTGGGATCGGCGACGAGGTAGAACGGCGGCAGCATCAGCATCGCGCGGCGCCGCCACACGTCGATCGTGATGTCGGGGCCGATACCGGCCGGCTCGCCGAGGGTGAGGGCGAGCGGCGCCGATGAAAGCGGCGCGGAGGAGCGAGGCACGGCGCGCTATTTGACCTCGATCATCGCCCCGTGGCGCAGCTGTTCGAGGTAGCGCTTCGCCTGGGTCTGGAATTCCTGGGCGAAAATCTGGTCGCGCACCTCTTTGGTGGCGGCGTTGTCGAGCTTGTTGCTCTTCTTGACGCACAGCGCGAACATCTGCACGCCCTGCGGCGTCACGTCCGGGCTCGTCAGGTGGCCGACCTGGAGACCATCGAGCATCTTGCGATATTCGGGCTGGAGATCGGCCGAGGATTTCACGATCAGGTCTCGCACGATGACGTCGCGCAACGCACGGGCGAAGGCGAGGCCATCGTTACAGTTCTCGAAGCGCGCGCGCAACTGCTCGGCCTCGCGCTTGCGCGAATCGAGGGCCTGCTGCGAGGGGTTGGGCGGCAGCATGAACAGGATCGGACGCAGCTGATACTCGTAGCCGGCGTCGTCCTTGTTGTCGTCCTTCTTCTCGGAGGTGAGCTTGTCGTGAACCTCCTTCTCGTTGAGCTGCAGGCTCGCCGAGAACTTGCCGCGCACGATCTGCTGCCAGGCGATGTCGGCGCGGATCTTCGCCTTCAGGGTCATCGCATCGATGCCCTGGTGGGCCAGCGCGTCGGTGAGCTGCTTGCCCGACATGTGCATGCGCGACGCCATGTTGCCGAAGGCGGTGTCGACCTGGCTGTCGGTCACCTCGAGATTGTACTTTTTGCCGTTCTGCACCTTGAGCTTCTCGTCGATCAGCTCCTGGATCACGTCCTGGCGCGCGGGTGTCTTGTGCGACGCGAGCGTATCGAACTTGATGCGCTGGTCGATGTCATAGGTGGTGATCGGCGAGCCGTTGACGATCACGGCGACGTGCTGGGCGCAGGCGGGATGCGGCGCGGCGCAGGCCACGGCGGCGCCTAGCGCAAGCGCGAGGCGGCGCACCGCGGCGCCCGGCCGGAACCTTGGCGACCATCTCGGCAGACACCTTGGCGAGTGTCGTGTCGGTCCGTTCATCACACGCTGTCTGGCATCGCTCATCGCTCATCGGGAGCCCGTGATCGCCCGCTCCCCCCTGGTGGTCCGGCGCTCGCGCCGGGGTCACGCCCTCGATGTCTGTTCCTGGCCTCGGGCCCACTCAACCCTGCCGTCAGGTCTGCCCCGGAGGGTCGAATCGCTTAGGCCCGGATGGTGGCAATTTTATTACTCATCATGCGTCACCGCGTCGCCCCGGTCCACCCCCGGGAGCCACGCGGTCGGGCCGTCACTGTTGGTGCCGCCGAGCGTGCACAGGCTCATCTGCAGGATCAGGGTGGGTGCGGCTGGCACGGCGCGCTACTCTTGACCTCGATCATCGCGCGGTGGCGCAACTGTTCGAGGTAGCGCTTGGCCTGGGTCTGGAATTCCTGGGCCAACATCTTGTCGCGCACCTCTTTGGTGCGCTGATCGATGTCGTAGGTGGTGATCGGCGCGCCGTTGACGATCACGGCGACGTGTTGGGCGAAGGCCGGGTAGGGCGCGACCGCATTGACCACGGCGGCGGCGAGCGCAAGGACGAGGCGGGAGAGTTGCGTGGCATCGCCCATCGCTCATCGGGAGCACGTAATCGCCGCTCCGCCCTGATCGTCCGGCCCGTCGACCGGTGGTGGCAATCCAATTACCAATCGTGCGCCATCGCGGCCCCGGTCCTCGGCGCTACGCCGTCCGGGCCGTCACTGGTTGGTGCCGCCGAGCGTGCGCAGGCTCATCTGCAGCATCACGGTGTTGTTGGCCTGGACGTTGCCGCTGTACTCGAAGTCGCCGATGTAGTTGAGGCTCAGCATGTAGCAATCGTCGATATAGCCAATGCCGAGCTGGGTCTGGTCGAACTTGCCGGCCTGGATGTCGTAGCGCACGGCGGTCGAGACCACCCAGTTGGGATTGACCTTGTAGGAGGTCGACATCAGCACGCCGTCGCGCCGGGTGAGGAAGCCGAGCGCCGGCTGCGCGGCGTAATCGCCATAGAGCAACGAGACCCGCCAGCGATCGAAGTTCCCCTGCGCCTCGGCTTCGAACCGCTGCAGCGAGAAATCCTGCTCACTGAAGCGGTAGCGCGTGGTGAATTGGTAGATCGAGTTCGGCTGGTAGGCGACGCGCGCCACGTAGTCCGACCGGGTGGTGTCGAGGCCGCTGTCGATGCCCGTGTTGGTCGCCGTGGTCTGCGCGAACGAGTTGGTGCCGAACAGCTGGTAGGACTGGCCGAACAGGGCGTCGAGATGGCCGGCGCCGTTGAACTGCGCCGTGTACTGGATGCCGACGTTGGAGCGCCCGCCGCCCTCGAGGCGGTCGTAGCCCGAGAACTTGTCGACCTTGAACAGGTTGGTGTCGTCGAACACCAGGCTTTGCGCATCCTCGTTCGGCAGGCGGCCGATGTCCGGCTCGTTCGGCCGGACGATGATCTGGGCGATCGGCGTGACGGTCTGAGTGCCCCACGATTGCACGCTGATGAAGGGGTAGCGGTAATCGACGCCGACCGTCGGCATCACGCGCACGAAGTCGTTGGTGCCGGTCTGATAGTAGTTCGACACGCCGACCTGGTTGTCGATCGAGGCGGTGGCGACGTCGGCGCGGACCGAGGCGAACGGGGTCCACTGCTGGCCGTACGAATCGACGAACTGGCGCTTCCAGTCCGCCATGGCGGTGAAGCGGGTGTACTCGCCCGGGATGCCGCGCAGCAGGCAGTTCGCCGGGATCTTGACGGCGGGGTCCGCGCTCGCCTGGGCGCACAGGTTGCCGTTGACGGCGGTGAGGCTGATCGCGTCGAAGCTCGCCTGCTGGCGCGTCAGGCTGGTGAAGTTGCTGGTGAACGTCACGGTGCCGCCGAGCGGATGCTGGTCGAGCACCTTGTTGTAGTCGATCACCGGCGCGATGATCGGCAGCTCGCCCTGCACGTCCGAGGTCGAGAAGCCGTAGAAATACATGCTGCGGGCTTCGAAGTAGCTGTCGCTGCCGCGTCCGGTCAGCCACAACTGCGAAATGCCGTCGGTGAGCGCGACCCCGAACGGATCGGGATTGTGCGTCTGCAGCGTCCGGATGTGGTAGTCCTGGAAGAAAGTCTGGTCGGTCACCAGGAGCGTGTCCCAGCCCCACGTCCAGTTGGAGGTGAGGTTGAACTTGCCTTCGGTCTCGAAGCTGCCGCGGAAGTTGCGGAAGCCGGGGGTCACGCTGGGGCTGCTGAAATACTCCTTGTCGAGCTGGTCGATGCCGGCGGCGTGTATGGTGTAGAAGCCATCCTCCAGCCGCTGGCGGAACTCGCCCTGCATCAGCACGCCCTGCTTCGAGGTGATGCGCGGCGACAGGGTGAGGTCATAGTTGGGCGCGAGCGCGAAGTAGTAGGGCGTCTCGACCGAGAAGCCATAGGTGCTCGAGCTGCCGATGATCGGCATCAACAGGCCGGTCTTGCGCTTCACCGTCGGGTCGGGCTCGGCGAGATAGGGGAAATAGCCGACCGGATAGCCGAAGAACTCGATGGTGGCGTCCTCGAAATACATCATCCGCTCGCTTTGATTGTGGATGATGCGCGCCGCCTTCACCTGCCACAGGGGCGGCTTCTTCGGGTCGTCGGCGCAGGGCTTGCACGCTGTGTAGACCGCGTTCTCGAATACCGAGTAGTTGCCCGAGCTGCGATTGGCGCGGTTCGCCGCGAGACGCGTGTCGTCGATCGTCTCGACGCGCAGCGAATCGACGAACCCGTCGCGATAGTCGTCGGTGAGGTCGATCACCTGTCCATAGGTGACCTTGCCGTCGGCCTCGGTGAGGCGGGCATTGCCTTCCGCGCGCAGCCGTTTGGTCTTCTGGTCGTAGACCACGCGGTCGGCCTCGATGGTGGCGCCGTTGTAGTAGATCTGGACATTGCCGACGGCGGCCACGCGATTGTTGTTGTAATCGTAGTCGACCTCGTTCGCCTTCACGAGCATCTGCCCGTCGCCGCCGTGGTTCGCGCGGAGCGAATGGCCCGGCGCGGTCGGACGCAGCTGCTGCTGCCAGCTGAGAAAGTTCTGCTGCGCCCGTGCGGGCGCGGCGGCAACGAGGCAAAGCGCAAGGCAAGCAGCGACGACCGTGGCGGCGGCCGTCAAGCCCGCGCCAACGCGACGCCATAGGGGTGGACGAGGGGTGGTCGAACCGGCCATCACCCGTCCTCCTGGTACAATAACGCCACGAGCCCCGTGAGCCCCCCGACGACGACCGGCAACCAGGCGGATGCGATCGGATGCATCAGCCCGGCCTTGCTGAGATCATCAGTGACCTTGGTTAGAACATAAAGCAGAAAGCCTGCCCCGACGCCACTCAAAACCATCTTCTGCACGCCACCGAAACGGAAGAAACGCAAAGATACCGCTGCCGCCAGCAACACCATGGCGGCCAGTACTAAGGGGCGGGCGAGCAGCTTCTGGTACTGTAACCGATAAGCAGCGGCACCAAGACCCGCATGCTCGGCGATCTGGATATACAGTGGCAAGTCCCAGAACGGCACCGTTTCGGGGGTCGCAAAACTTTCGCGCACTTGCTCGGGCGTGAGACTCGTCTTGAGAGAATATCCCGCGACGTCGTGCGGCGGCGCGTCGGTCGAATAAATCCGCGCCTCGGTCAGTTGCCAGACACCCTGGCCCAGCACGGCGGTGCGCGCCTCGATTCGTTGCAGGAAGTGGCCGGCCGGATCGTACGTAAATACCGTCACGCCGCCGAGCTGAACGCCCTGATCGGTGCTCGACTGGGCGTTGATGACGGATTGACCGTCATTGTTGATCTGGCGCACCCAGAAGCCGTTGCCGTTGCTCTGCACCCCCGACTCGGCGCGACCGCCCAGGTAGCGGACCTCGAGCCGCGCGGATCGCTCCTGCAGCGCGGCGGCGAGCGGGTTGTAGACGAGGGTCGCGAGCACGCCGAGGATGAGCGCGACGAGGACCGCCGGCGTGACGAACTGCCAGGCCGAGATGCCGGCCGCGCGCGCGACCACGAGCTCGAGCCGGCGCGACAGGTTGAGATAGCAGGACATGCTGGCGACCAGGATCGAGAACGGCATGATGCGCTCGGCGATCTGCGGCACGCGAAAGAGCGCCGTCTCGGCGACGATCAGCGCCGGAACGTTGGGCAGGTCGGAGGTCTTGCGCATCAGCTCGACGTACTCGATGAGCGCGATCAGCGAGAGGATCCCGAGGAAGACGAGGATCGAGGTGATGAGGAAGCGCAGGCCGAAGTAGCGACCGAGCGTGCCGATGGCCAGCGGGCGGCGCAGGAGTCGCGGCGGAGCGCGTCCGAGGGCGGCATCCGCCATGGTGCTGGTCATGGCGCCGGTCCTCACGTCGTCGCGAACCGGCGCGACAGGCGGTCGGTCACGGCCTGCACGGCGCGCACCAGGAAGGCGGGGGGCTCGATGATCGTGGCCTGCGAGATCGCCAGCAGACAGAGCGCGGTGGCGGCGAACACCGCGACGTACTGGAAGGTCAGCGCGACCGGATACTTGATCCCCAGCACCATGCTGGCGAAGCCGATCAGACGCAGCGTCGCGACCGCGCCGACCGCCGAGATGAGCGACCAGGTGCGGCTCTGCCGCGTCGTGCGCGGCGCGCCAAGATACGCAAAGGCGATGATCACGAAGGCGATTGGATAGATCGGCGCGATCATCCGATCATGCAGCTCGGCGCGGAACTGGCCAGGCTCGCGCATGACCTCGCTGTCATGCGGATCGGGATGGATCAGGTCCCAGGTATAGCGCTCGCGCACCGAATAGGTGATGGCGGCGTTCGCGTTGGCGCCGGCGAGGCGCGAGAGATCGAAGGCATACCGATCGAACAGCACGATGGTCGGATCGCGCTGGTCGACCGCGTGCCGCTGGATGTTGCCGTTCTGCAGGAACAAATAGGTGCCCTGGGGGCTCTGCACGATCTTGCCCTGCTCGGCGAGGATCGTGCTCTGCTCCTTTGGGTCGCGGCGGTCGTCGAGGATCACGCCGAGCAGGAGGCCGTCCGGCTGGCGATCGCGGATGTGGAAGGTGAGGCCGCGCTCGAGCGGAATGAAGCGGCCGGGCTGGACGATATTGGCGACGAAATCGGCGCGTACGCGGGTCGCGAGGTTGCGCAGCTCGTGCAGGCAGAGCGGGGAGATGTATGCATTGAGCAGGAGCACCAGCGCGGACACGACGGCGGCCGCCGCCATGAAGGCGCGAAACAGCCGCCACGGCGACATGCCGGCGGCGTTGAGCACGATCAGCTCGGAATCGGTGGCGAGCCGATTGAGCGTGTGCGCGGCCGCAATCATGAACGCGATCGGCGAGATGATGAGGATCAGCTGCGGAATGGCGAGCGACATCAGGCCGAGGAAGGCCATGATGGTCTGGCCCTGGCTCGTCATCAGATCGAGATCGCGCACCGCGGAATCGAGCCAGACGATGAGCGTGAGGCTGCCGCAAATCAGCCAGAACGCGCTCAGCGTGGCGCGGAAGATGTACCAGCCGATCGACCCCATCGCGCCACGTTTCCCCGCCGCCGGCGGCGCGATCTACCCGCGTTGCCGGAAGCCCCATCGCCAAGGCGCCGGCACCCCCGCACCGGAACCATAACCCATTTACCAAGTTCGCTGCACAAAGTGGCCGTGGCAAGGCAAAGTCGTTGAAATTCAACAGCTAATGGTTAAGCAGTTACGACTTTTTCCGCTTGCGTGTTGCGTCTCGGCCGCGCTCCGGCCAGGGCTAGGCGGCGCCCCCCTTCCGCGCCATAAAGGGGCCCGCAGCACGCCCGATTTCGCGCTCGCCCCCAGCACGTGTCAACGCCCGTATCAACGCCCGTTATAAGCCCGCTCGGAGAGGATTCGTTCATGGCCGATGGCCCGACGATTGGATTTGCCCCATTTGCGACGCCGACCACCGGCGTTCTGGTGGTGTTCTGTGACGAAACCCTGCGACTCGGTCCGGTCACCCGCCGCCTGCTCGGCGCCGCTGGCGCGCTCGTCGCGCGCGCGGCCGCCGCCGACCGCTTCAAGGGCAAGCTCGCCGGTGCGCTCGACATCGTGGCGCCCGCCGACCTCAAGGTCGCGCGCCTGGTGGTGATCGGTTGCGGCGACGCCGGTGATTTGAAGCGGCGCGCCCTCGTGCGGCTCGGTGGCGCCGCCATGGGCAAGATACCGGCGACCGCGGCGGCCGCCACGATCGTGGCTGAGCTGCCCAACAAGGCGATGACGCCTGAGCAGGCGAGCGACCTCGCGCTCGGCATGCGGCTGCGCGCCTATCGGTTCGATCGCTACAAGACCAAGCGCAAGGACGACGACGAGAAGCCGGCGGCGGTCAAGCTCGAGATCGGCGTCGCCGACGTGGCGCGCACCCGCAGCACCTGGAGCGCGCGGGGCGGGCTCGCGGACGCGGTGCTGCTCGCCCGTGACCTCATCAACGAGCCCGCGAACGTGCTCTATCCGGTCGAGTTCGCGCGCCGTGCCGGCACGCTCAAGCGGCTCGGCGTCGCGGTCGACGTGTTCGACGTGGCGGCGATGAAGCGGCTCGGCATGGGCGCGCTGCTCGGGGTCGGCCAGGGCTCCGAGCATGACAGCCGCATGGTGATCATGCGCTGGAACGGAGCGAAGAAGGACTCCGCGCCGGTCGCCTTCATCGGCAAGGGCGTGTGCTTCGATACCGGTGGCATCTCGATCAAGCCGGCGGCCAGCATGGAAGACATGAAGGGCGACATGGCGGGTGCGGCCTGCGTGGTCGGCCTGATGCATGCGCTCGCGGCGCGCAAGGCGCGCGTCAATGCGGTCGGCGCCATCGGGCTCGTCGAGAACATGCCGGACGGCAATGCGCAGCGGCCGGGCGACATCGTCACCACCATGTCGGGCCAGACGATCGAGATCATCAATACCGACGCCGAGGGCCGCCTGGTGCTCGCCGACGTGCTCCACTACGTCAACAGCAAGTACAAGCCGAAATTCATGGTCGATCTCGCAACCCTCACCGGCGCCATCATGGTCGCGCTGGGGCAGGAATATGCCGGCCTGTTCGCCAACGACGACAAGCTCGCCGAGCGGCTGGTCAAGGCCGGCGAGGCGACCGGCGAGCGCGTCTGGCGCATGCCGCTCGGGCCCGAATACGACAAGATGATCGACTCGAAATTCGCCGACATGAAGAACACCGGCGGCAGCCGCTGGGGCGGCGCGATCACGGCCGCGCAGCTGCTCGCCCGCTTCGTCGGCAAGACGCCATGGGCGCATCTCGACATCGCCGGCACCGCGCTCGGCTCGCCGCAGAGCGAGACCAACAAGAGCTGGAGCGCCGGCTGGGGCGTGCAGCTGCTCGACCGGCTCGTCGAGGACTACTACGAGAAATGATCGCAAGCTGTTGAAGTTGCGAGTGAAAGCTTTGGCTGAACCGTGACCGAGCTCCTGTTCTATCACCTGCATGGCCAGCCGCTCGACCGCGTGCTGCCGACCCTGCTCGAGCGCTCGCTCGAGCGCGGCTGGCGCGCGGTGGTGCAGTCTTCCTCGGAGGAGCGCATCGAGGCGCTCGACGCGCAGCTGTGGACGTTCCGCGACGACAGCTTTCTGCCGCACGGCACCCACAAGGAGCCGACCGCGGCCGACCAGCCGGTCCTGCTCACTGTCGAGGACGGCAATCCGAACGGCGCCACGGTGCGGTTTTTGATCGATGGGGCCCCGGTGCCGGCGGACGCGACGAGCTACGAGCGCATCGTGCTCCTGTTCGACGGAACCGACGAGGAGGCGGTCGGCGATGCGCGCACGCGCTGGAGCGCCGCCAAGGCGCAGGGCTTGACCGTGACGTACTGGCAGGCTGATGAGAATGGCCGCTGGGTGAAGAAGGCATGACCGCGGGGGCGGTAGTCGCGAGGAGCTGGCAGAACGCGGCAGCGTGCTGAAGCTGCGGCCGATCGCACTCGCTCAGGGGACAAATCATCATGACGCAGCCTGCATCGCCCGCGATCGACGATGTCCTCACATCGCCGCAGCCGCGGCGCGAAGCTGGCACGGGGTCCTACCTCGCGGCGACGATCGTGATCCTCGCGGTGCTCACGATCGTGCGCATCATCGGCTTGCGCTTCTCGATGACCGATCTCTTTTACGACGAGGCGCAGTACTGGTCGTGGTCGCGCGAGCTTGCGCTCGGCTACTACACCAAGCCGCCGCTGCTCGCCTGGGTGATCGCGGCCGCCCGCCACGTGTGCGGCGACGCCGAGTGGTGCGTGCGCGCGCCGTCGCCGCTGTTCTATGCGGCGACCAGCCTTCTCACCTACGCGATTGGACGCCGGCTTTATGACGAGCGGGCCGGGTTCTGGGCGGCACTCTTGACCGCGCTCGCGACCGGCGCGGTGTTTTCGGCGCGGATCATCTCGACCGACGTGCCGCTCCTGTTCTTCTGGTCGCTCGCGTTGCTGGCCTACGTCAACTTGCTGGACGCGCCGAGCAGGCGGTGGGCGGTCGTGCTCGGCGCGTCGATCGGGCTCGGCATGCTGGCCAAATACGCGATGATCTATTTCCTGCCCGGCGTCGCGCTCGCCGCGCTCTTCAGCAAGCGCGCCCGCCGCATGCTGGTGCGCTCCGACGTCTGGCTCGCTCTCCTGGTCGCGGTCGTGGTGCTCGCGCCGAACATCATCTGGAACGCGTCGAACGGATTCGCGACCGTCGAGCATACCGGCGATCTCGTGCTCGGCGAGCCGACGCACCTGAGCATCATGCGCACGCTCCAATTCCTCGCCGGGCAGTTCGGCGTGTTCGGCCCGATCGAGTTCACGCTGATGATTTACGCGCTCGTTCGCCTCGGCTCGCCGGCAACGGCCGAGCAGGATCGCATCCTGGTCGCGTTTTTCATTCCGGCGCTCGCGGTCGTCGCCGGCTTTGCGTTCGTGGCCAAGGCGAACGACAACTGGGCGGCGGTCTCCTTCGTCTCCGGCGTCGTCCTCACCGCTGCGTTGTTGGCGCGCTGGCAAGCGAAATGGTGGATGGCCGCGACCGTCGCGTTCGGCCTCGTGGTCCAGGTCGCACTGATCGGCGCGGATGCGGTCGCGGACCGGCTGTCGACCGCGTCGTTCCACAATCCGTACAAGCGCACGATCGGCATGCGCCAGTACGCCGATGCGGTCGGCGCGGTCGCGCGCAAGGTGGGAGCGAAGACCATCGTCACCGATTCACGGGCGGATTTTTCCGATCTCGAATATTACTGGCGCGATCGGCCCGAGCAGGTGTTGTGGTGGCGGCGGATCGAGGTGCCGAGCTTTTCCCTGAAGGAGGCGCTTACGCAGAACAGCGCCGAGCCCGTTCTCTTCATCAACGGCTGTGATCGGCTCGACGCCGTGCGCAAAGTCTATGCCGTCGCCCAGCCGCTCGGCCGGTTCACGGTGCCGATCGGCAGCGTCGCGACCAACGGCGAGCGGGATTTCTACGCGTTCCTGCTCAGCGGCGCGCGCGGCCCGATCCCGCCGTTCTCCGGCTGCTGAACGCCGCGGGGCGGCGATCGGCGGAAGACGGCGAGATCGGCGAAAGCGATGCGGTGTACGAGCCACATGGCGAGCGCGGTCAGGACGACGGCGAGCAGCACGTCGCTGGTGAAATGCCCGCCCATGGCGATGCGGCCGGCGCCGAGGAGGAGGCAGTTGACGAGCACGGCTACGATCGCCACCGCACGGTAACGCTGCGGCAGGATGATCGCGAAGGCCAGCATCCAGAACGCGAGGGATGTCTCGCCGGAGACGAAGGAGCAGTTGCCGTCGCACTCGCCGAGCGGGTTCCACCAGGGGACGAAATGCAGCTTGCCGCCGAAATCGATCACATCCGCGGGTCGCGGCCGCGCCCATTCGGGCTTGAGCAGGACGTTGACGATCAGGCCCGGACCGAGCAGGAGGGAACCGATTAGGAAGGAGGCAGCGCGCCATGATATGAGGGCGGGCCGGCCACGGCGGATGGCGCCGAAAGCAATCGCGCCGATCGCAAAGATGACAAGAATAGCGGCCAGATAGGCGCTGACATTGCGATGAAGGATGAGAAGGTCGTTGCGGGTGATTGGCCAGTCATGCTGGACCCGGTCGTAGAAGGCGGCCGAAATGGACAAATCGAGCTTTGGATAGAGGCCGAACGCGAGGGCGATCAGGAGACCGGTCGCCAGGATGAGCATCAGGGCAACGCGTGACGTGAAACGGGACGACGTGCGATATGCGAACAAGGCAGCGGGCGGCACGGTCATGTCCGCGGCCGAATTCGCCGCGTTTGCGACGTCGCCATTTCGTGGTGATGACATTCGCGTCGTGGCACCGGTTTCGCGTATGCTCGCCCGATTGTCCGGATCGGCATCGGACGCACGTGCTTACACGACCATTGCCGGGGTGCAAAGGCGACAATTCATCAACGCACGCGCATCACGGGTGCCGACCACACCGCACGGATCGAGGGATGGGTACGGGGATGGTGCGGAGACATTGCCAGGGCGCCTGGCAAATGTGTCTGCGCGAGCCGCATGGATGGCAGGGACGATGGGTGGATTCATGGGTCGTTTGATGCGTGAACCATTCTCGAGGTTGACGCGCGCCGCGCTGTTGATCGGCGCCGGTGCGCTCGCGGGCTGCAGCAGCTACATGCCCGATTTCACCCAGTTCAAGGTTCCGACCACCCGCAGCTTCCTGCCGGAAAACATGGACACCTATACGCCGCCCGCCTCGGCGCGCGCCGACCGGCCGGTGGGCGCGAATGAACTGGTCGACGCGCAGGGTCTGTGCGCCGGCGCTGCGCCGACCCCCGTGGCAGCGCCCGTCGAGCCGCCTCCGCCACCGGCTCCCGGACCTCAACCTGGACCTCAACCTGGACCTCAACCGCTTGGTCCTCAGGACACGCCCGCGGCGCCGGCGATGCCCGTGATCGGCAACGTCGGTCTCGACATGAGCGAGTGTGAGGTCGTGCGCACGCTCGGCCGGCCGCAATCGGTCAACATCAGCGCCGGCGAGCATGGCGAGCGTCAGGTAACCATGATCTACATGGGCAACGAGCGCGCCGGGACCTATGTGTTCAGGAGCGGCCGCCTGACGTCGCTCGAGCGCGGCCCGCAGCCGCCCCCGCCGCCGGAGCCGAAGAAGAAAAAGCCGGTGGCGAAAAAGAAGCGGGCCCCGGCGCCGCAGCAACCGCCGGCAACCTGAGTTCTCGCGCCCGTGTGGCGAAGCGGCCGCCGCGACGCCATATTCGGCCGTGACATTCGCTGCGGCTGGCGGCCGCCGCACCGTGTACCCGCATTCAGCCTAAGGCCAATATGATGACCGATCGGTTGTCCAGTCCCGCTTCGCGCGATCTTTCGTCGCGTCCGCCCTCCAATCTCGCGCGCCGCTCGCGTCGCACATGCTGGGCCGCTGCGCTCCTGCTCGCGCTCATGGCCGCGTGTCTCGGCCCCCGGGCGCCGTCCGCGCTCGCGCAGCATCGCGACCACGCCACGCCACCGGCCGGCGCCAGCGCCGCAAACCATCCGCAGAGCGCGCCTGCCGAGCGCAAGCTGCCCGCCGACAGCACGACCGATCAGACGATCGAGCTGCCGGGCCACAGCATTCATTTCCGTGCGACCGCCGGCTCGATCCCGCTCAACAATGCCGATGATGGATCGCTGCTCGCCGAGGTCGCCTACGTCGCCTATGTGGTCCCGAGCGACACGCCGCGCCCCGTGACCTTCGTCTTCAACGGCGGCCCGGGCGCCGCCTCGGCCTATCTCGATCTCGGCGCGCTCGGGCCGTGGCGGCTGCCGCTCGCGCACTTCTCCATCTCCGAGCCGCCGAAGCTGGTCGCCAACGCCGAGACCTGGCTCGACTTCACCGACCTCGTGTTCATCGATCCGCCCGGGACCGGCTACAGCCGGATCGCCGAGAGCGGCGATGACGGGCGCCGGCACTTCTGGTCGGTCGACGGCGACGCCGGCGCGCTCGCGGTGTTCATCCGCAAATGGATCGAGCAGGCCGGGCGCCAGCAATCGATCAAGCTCATCGCCGGCGAAAGCTATGGCGGCTTCCGCGCGCCCAAGGTCGCGCATGACCTCAAGGACCACGGCGTCGGCATTCGCGGGCTGGTGATGATCTCGCCCGTCATCGACTTCGCCAATCTCGGCGAGGCGCGCCACATGCCGATGACTTGGGTCAACCATCTGCCGTCGATGGCGGCTGCGGCGCTCGACGCCAAGGGGCAATACAGCCGCGAGGCGCTGCGCGAGGTCGAGCGCTATGCGGCGGGCGACTATCTGCTCGATCTCCTCAAGGGCGAGCGCGACGCCGCCGCGGTCGCGCGCATCTCGGCGCGCGTCGCCGCCTATACGGGGCTCGATCCCGCGCTGGTCGAGAAGCTCGCCGGCCGTGTCGACAACGCGACGTTCCAGCGCGAGCTGCATCGCGCGCAGGGCCTGGTCGGCAGCATCTATGATCCGAACGTGACGGCCTACGATCCCTATCCGACGTCGTCCACCTCGCATTATTCCGACCCGGTGCTCGGCGGCACGCGCGCGCCGATCACGACGGCGATGACCGATCTCTATCAGCACGTGCTCAACTGGCGGGTGGATCGGCCCTACGAGCTGCTCAACGAGGATGTCAGCTCGCACTGGAACTGGGGCAATCGGCAGACGCGCCCGCAGGTGGTCGACGACCTGCGCGGCGATCTCGCCGACGACGCGCAGGTGCGCGTGCTCGTCGCCCACGGCGCGAACGACCTCGTCGCGCCCTATTTCGCCGATCAGCTGCTGCTCGAGCAGCTGCCGATCTACGGTTCGGCCGACCGCGTCAAGCTGTCGGTCTATGCGGGCGGCCACATGTTCTACGACCGCGACGGGTCGCGCCGCGCGCTGCACGACGATGCCGCGGCGCTGGTTGCGGCGGCGTCGCGATCGACGTCAAAGGGCGAGTGACGGCATTGGCGCGGGAGCGACGAGCAATCGCACGGGTGGATGGTGGTCTACCCGCGGGCTCCGAGTACCATTGCGTCAGGAACGACGGCGAGCGTGGATCCGATCTCCCCATACAATAATGCCGGCCGGCGGCGTCGGACTACGATGCAGCTTCGTATTCCTCGCTCAGTGCGAGCCATTGCTCCTCCGCGGCGGTGAGCGCGGCAGCCGCATCGGCGCGCTCCTTGGCGAGGGTGGCGACGCGCGCGGGATCACGCTCATAGAGGTTCGGATCGGCCAACGTGCGATCGATCTCGCCGATGCGCGCGCCGTGCTTGCCCATCTCGCTTTCGAGCGCCGAAATTCTCCGCTTGAGCGGCGCGAGCTCGGCGCGGCGCTCGGCAGCGGCGCGGCGGGTCGCGGTGCGCGAAGGCCGCGCGTCGGACTTTGCGCGTTCGCCCTCGTCGTCGCGCGCGCGGCCGAGCACCTGCGCGCGATAGTCATCGAGATCGCCCTCGAACGGCGTCACGGTCCCGTTGGCGACGAGCCACAGCCGGTCGGCGCACGCCTCGAGCAGATAGCGGTCGTGCGAGACCAGGATCACGGCGCCCGCAAAACCGTTGATCGCCTCGATCAGTGCGGCGCGGCTGTCGATGTCGAGATGGTTGGTCGGCTCGTCGAGCACGATCAGATGCGGCGCCGTGAAGCACGCGAGCCCGAACAGCAGGCGCGATTTTTCTCCGCCCGACAGGTCGCGCACCGCCGTGTTGGCCATGTCGCCCGGAAAGCCGATCGCGCCGGCGCGGGCGCGGATCTTCGCCTCGGGCGCATCCGGCATCAGCTCGCGCACGTGATCGTAGGCGCTCGCCGCGGGATCGAGCTCGTCAAGCTGGTGTTGGGCGAAATACGCGACATCGAGCCGGTCGGCGCGGGTGATGCGGCCCTCGCTCGGCGCGAGGCGGCCGGAGATGAGCTTGGTCAGCGTCGACTTGCCGTTGCCGTTGGCGCCGAGCAGCGCGATGCGGTCGTCGTTGTCGATGCGCAGCGTCACCCGGCGCAGCACCGGCTTGCCAGGCTCGTAGGCGGCGGCAACCCCGTCGAATGCGATGATCGGCGGCGACAGCAGGCGCTCCGGATCGGGAATCGTGATCTCGCGCACCTCGTCGGCGATGACCGCGGCGGGCGGTTCGAGCTTGGCCAGCAGCTTGAGGCGCGACTGCGCCTGGCGCGCCTTGGTCGCCTTGGCGCGGAACCGGTCAACGAACGCCATGATGTGCTTGCGCCTCGCCTCCTGCTTTTTGGCGAGCTTGAGGTCGAGCAGCTGACGCTCGCGCCGCTGGCGCTCGAACGCCGTGTAGCCGCCGCGGTAAAAAGTGAGGCGGCGCTGGTCGAGGCTCAGAATCGAGTCGACCGCATTGTCGATCAGGTCGCGGTCGTGGCTGATCACGATCACCGTGCGCGGGTAGCGCGCGATGTGGTCCTCGAGCCAGAGCGTGCCTTCGAGATCGAGATAGTTGGTGGGCTCGTCGAGCAGCAGCAGATCGGGCTCGGCGAACAGCACGGCCGCGAGGGCGACGCGCATGCGCCAGCCCCCGGAGAATTCGCGCACCGCGCGCTGCTGGTCGTCGTGCGAAAAGCCGAGACCCGCCAGGATACCGGCGGCGCGTGCCGGGGCCGCGTGGGCGCCGATGTCGGCGAGCCGGGTCTGGATTTCGGCGATGCGGTGCGGATCGCGCGCCGCTTCGGCTTCGGCGAGGAGTGCGCTGCGCTCGCGGTCAGCCGCGAGCACGAGCTCGATCAGGCTCTCGGGCCCATCCGGCGCCTCCTGCGGCAGGCGGCCGATACGGGCGCGCGCCGGCAGCGCGATCGTGCCGTGCTCGGGCGCGATGTCGCCTGCAATCGCGCGAAACAGCGTCGACTTGCCGGTGCCGTTGCGACCGATCAGGCCGACGCGGGCGCCGTCCGGCACCTGCGCGGACGCGCCTTCCAGCAGGCTGCGCCCGGCAACGCGCAGCGTGAGATCGTCGATGATCAGCATGCGCGCCGTATTGGCGGTGCGCGAAGACGGATGCAAGCCCCGGATGTCCATCAAGCAGTGTGTTGGCACCTGCTCATTCGCGCGCAGCAGGCAGAGCGGAACCTCTCGCTCAAAACTAGCATTGAGTGAGTTGCCTGGGTGGCTGCGATGGGGACCGGGACCGAGGCCCCGGACGATCTTCCCATCAGAGCACGGAGGAAGCGATGAATAGACGTACGCTTTTGTCGACGACGATGGCGGCCGCGACCGCCGCGGGGGTAAAAGCGGCCTCGGCCGCGAGCGTACCGCCGCTCGGCGAAAGCGGCGTCCCGCTCGGGGCGACGCGGCCATTGCCTTTGGGGCCGCTGCCCGGCTCGGAGTATCCCGATCCGCACCTGGAATCGATGGTGAAACCGAAGGAGCCCACCTTCGGTCCGGCCGGATTCCCGGCCTTCGCCGGTACCATGGCGGTAGAGCGCGTCGCGACCGGATTCCGCTGGGCCGAAGCGAAGCAATCTCGACCCACACACTCCGTCGAGCGAAATTGGTTCGTCGCTGCGTGCCGCGCAATGACGAGTTGGACGGCGTCGCACGTCCCTTGCAACGCCGCCCTGGTGTTTTCAGCCTTCGCGTCAGCTCAGGCCGCCAAGTCCTTGCCCTGCACGAGGTCGAAGCGGTCGGCGTTCATGACCTTGTGCCACGCCGCCACGAAGTCCTTTACGAACTTCTCCTTCGAGTCCGCACAGCCATAGACCTCGGCGAGCGCGCGCAGCTGCGAGTGCGAGCCGAAGATCAGGTCGACGCGGGTGGCCGTCCACTTGACCTGCTTGGTCTTGCGGTCGCGCCCCTCGTACACCCCGTCACCCGCGGGCTGCCATTCCGTGCCCATGTCGAGCAGGTTGAGGAAGAAGTCGTTGGTCAGCTTGCCAAGCTCCTTGGTGAAGACGCCGTGCTTCGACCCGCCGACATTGGCGCCGAGCACGCGCAGGCCGCCGACCAGCACCGTCATCTCGGGTGCCGTGAGCCGGAGCAGCTGCGCGCGATCGACGAGCGCCTCTTCGGGCGACATCCACTGCCGCCCGCGGCGATAGTTGCGGAAGCCGTCGGAAGTCGGCTCGAGGGGTTTGAAGGAGTCGGCGTCGGTCTGCTCAGCCGAGGCGTCCCCGCGGCCTGATGTGAACGGCACCTTCACGTCGACGCCCGCATCCTTCGCGGCCTTCTCGATCGCGGCGCAGCCGCCAAGGACGATCAGATCGGCCAAAGAGACCTTCTTGCCAAAGCCCTTCTGAATTTCTTCGAGCTTGGCCAGAACCGTCTTGAGCTGCGCCGGCTGGTTGACCTCCCAGTCCTTCTGCGGGGCGAGACGAATGCGCGCGCCGTTGGCGCCGCCGCGTTTGTCGGAGCCGCGGAACGTCGAGGCCGACGCCCACGCGGTCGAGACGAGCTGCGACACCGTGAGGCCGGACGACAGGATCTTCGTCTTCAACGCCGCGGCGTCGGCATCACTGATCTTCTCGCCGGCCGGGATCGGATCCTGCCAGATCAAATCTTCCTTCGGCACCAGCGGTCCGAGGTAGCGCACCTTCGGGCCCATGTCGCGGTGGGTGAGCTTGAACCAGGCGCGCGCGAACGCGTCGGCGAACTCGGCCGGGTTCTTCTGGAAACGACGCGAGATCTTCTCGTAGGCCGGGTCGAAGCGGAGCGACAGGTCGGTGGTGAGCATGGTCGGCACATGCTTCTTCGACTTGTCGTGCGCATCCGGGATCGTGGCCTCGGCGCCTTTCGCCTTCCACTGCTGCGCGCCCGCCGGGCTTTTGGTGAGCTCCCACTCATACTTGAACAGGTTGTCGAAGAAATGCCCGCTCCACTTGGTGGGCGTCTGCGACCAGGTGACTTCCGGGCCGCCCGTGATGGTGTCGGGGCCGACGCCGGTGCCGTGCCGGCTCTTCCACCCGAGGCCCTGGTCCTCGATCGCGGCGCCTTCCGGCTCCGGTCCGAGCAGCGAGGGATCGCCGGCGCCGTGGGTCTTGCCGAACGTGTGGCCGCCGGCGATCAGTGCGACGGTCTCCTCGTCGTTCATCGCCATGCGGAAGAACGTCTCGCGAATGTCCTTCGCCGCCGCGACCGGGTCCGGCTTGCCGTTCGGCCCTTCCGGATTGACGTAGATCAGGCCCATCTGCACCGCGCCGAGCGGCTCCGCGAGCTGGCGCTCGCCGCTGTAGCGCTCATCGCCGAGCCAGGTGCCTTCCGGACCCCAGTAGAGCTCTTCCGGCTCCCACACGTCGGCGCGGCCGCCGCCGAAGCCGAAGGTCTTGAAGCCCATCGATTCGAGCGCGACATTGCCCGCGAGCACCATCAAGTCGGCCCACGAGAGCTTGCGGCCGTATTTCTGCTTGATCGGCCACAGGAGCCGGCGCGCCTTGTCGAGGTTCGCGTTGTCGGGCCACGAGTTGAGCGGCGCAAAGCGCTGCTGGCCGGCGCCGGCGCCGCCGCGGCCGTCGGTGATGCGGTAGGTGCCGGCGCTGTGCCATGCCATGCGGACCATCAGGCCGCCGTAATGGCCGAAGTCGGCCGGCCACCATTCCTGCGAATTGGTCATCAGCGCCGTGAGGTCCTTGATCACGGCGTTGAGGTCGAGGCTCTTGAACTCCTTGGCGTAATCGAAGTCCTTGCCCATCGGATCGGACAAGGACGAGTTGCG
This sequence comes from Xanthobacteraceae bacterium, assembly GCA_035293985.1. GTDB lineage: Bacteria > Pseudomonadota > Alphaproteobacteria > Rhizobiales > Xanthobacteraceae > JAVDCA01. Next base: position 387,989 of record DATGLS010000045.1, on the reverse strand, counting down.
GTGCAGGCCGTCGAGGCTCAGCTGATCGGGCCACCAGTCACGGTTCGTGTGGCCGAACGGGCACTGGCCCGCCTTCTTGTCGGTCTTTGCATCCATGTTTGCCTCCGAGCGCACTTTTGAATGTTGAGAAATCCGCGATTGCCGGTTGTCGGCGACCGGCCGCACCTTTTCGTCCCGGCTGAGGGCAGTAGGGATGGCGGGGGTTCTAGGCGCCGCCCACCATCACGTCCAGTCGTATTGTCTATCGGTCGCGATAAGGAAAACTTATGTGGATTCCGGCGGGGGAGCGCAACTGAAAGCGGGGAAAGCCTGTCAGCTGATAGGCTGATCACGGATGACGCCGCTTCGCGCCTCCATCGGGGCTACGAACTCCATCCGAGCTACAAGCGTCACTGATTCCAATCCACGGTGCCTTTTTCCCACTTGATGTGCACCTTGGCGCTCTTGCGCACATATTCGTTGAGCGCAGCGAGCGGCTGCTTGTCGGGATTGGCCTTGCAGAAGGTGAGGATCAGATTGAGGATCTTGGCCTCGTCGAGCTGGCCCATGTCGACATGCTTGGAGTCGGCCTCGACCAGCGAGATGTTGGCGGCGCTGATGTAGCCTTGCGCCCACGAATAGGCCATCAGGTTGACGGGGTTGTTCAATCCCTCGCTCGGCTTGAGGTCGCCGGCAAGCCGGGCACAGCTCGATGTGCCGATGCCTTGCGTGAGCAGCGGCTCGGCGCGCGCTGCGGCAGAGCCCACTGCAAGCACGATGCTGCACGCGAGCGCGATCCGATTGACTGTGATCGTCATTGTTGCCTCCATCCAATCCGCCGACCGCGCGATCCGCCAACGCGCCGTCGGCGCTTCCGGACTAGCCGTCTCAGGCCGCGCCGATGCGTTCCTTCCACATCCGCCAGGGCCGGTCGAAATTCAGGTCCTTGCGCCCGGTGATCAGCGCGCATTCCTGCGGCTCCATGAACGTGATCTCGCCGCCGAGCGCCATCGCCTGTGCCTGCAGCCTCGCGTTCACCTCGGTGTAGACCGCGCGGTAGACCGCCGTCATGATGTTGGGCCCGACGCACACATTGCCGTGCCCGCGCATCAGGGCGACGCTCTTATTACCCAATGTCTGCGCGAGCGCGCGACCGAGCCGATTGTCGCGGATCAGGAGGTCGGTCATGCCGAACTCGTCACGGACCTCGAAATTGGGCACGCCTTCGGCGAGGAATGCCGACATGTGGCAGATCGGCTTGAGCGGCACCGCGCGCACGACGCTGAACGGAACCACGGCCGGCGAGTGGCTGTGCACAATCGCGTTGACGTCGGGCCGCGCCTTGTAGATCTCGCCGTGGATGCAGCGCTCGAGGTACATGAGGCGCCCGCGCTGATCGACCGGGTTGGAATCGAGGTCGTACTCCATGATGTCGTCGACCGTGATGACCGCAGGCGACAGCGAGCGCGACAGGAAGTAACGGTCGGGCGCTGCCGGGTGCCGCACGCTGCAATGGCCATAGCCGTCAAGCACGCCCTGGTCGGCACAAATGTGGTTGGCATAGACGAGATCCTGGAGCACCGAGCGATCGACTGCTCCGCCCGAGGCCGGCGCCGATACCGGCACCTTGCCGCCGGCAGCTTGATCATTCATGTCGTTGTTCCAAGGGGATGTTGGGAATATTTGACCTCGCCCAACCTACCCGAAAGCCCTTGCCAAGGGAAAGATGTCATGCCGGCAGCCCGCCATCCGATCTGATGGCGTCCCCACGGCAAGCTCGGAACCGCGTGCAATCCCTGTGGAGAGCGTCAAGCAGAACCGATCCAGATACCGACGCGGTGCGTATCGCACGTGACGCGTGTCCGACGCGACGGTACCGCTGCTGGATATCATTCGGTATCTGCGGCATAGTCGCGGACGACTCCGTCGAGCCGCTCGGGGGTGAGAGCGGGGGAGAGCTTCGGGATGCCAAGCTTTGAGCTAGCGACCAGTCCGGTGGCGCTGCCCGCCTGGGCGCTCGCCGTGGCGGTGACATTGTTCGTCATCGTCGGGGTGCTGGTCCTGACGCGCGCCGGCGCCGGCTTTGCCGGCGCGATCCTGCGCGTCGTCGTCGTCATCGGCGGCTTTGCGGCCGCGTGGCTGCTGCTCGAACAGGGCGCCCAGGGCGAGCGGTCCGCTGAGCGTCGCGGGCTCGAGCAGCGCCTGAGCGAGCTTGCGACGCGCGCGATCGCGCCCGGCTCGTCGCTCGGGTGTCTCGACGCGCTCGCCGGCGAGGCGGTCGAGACCGCCTGCGAGAAGCAGATTTTTGCCAGCCCCGATTCGGTCGCGGCCGCGGTTTCGTATGTCTCGGCGCGCCTGTCGCTGCTCGCGGATGCAGTCGCGTTCGCGCGTCGCGGCGGCGAGCGCTACGAGAGCGAGATCGCGACCATGCGGCTCGCGCTCGAGACCGACCGCTTCGGCCTCGTCGCCCATGTGCTGTCGGTGCGCGACAGCTGCACGCCGCTGTTGTGCGACAGCTATGCGCTGTTCCGCGACCCGGACCGGGTGCAGGCCAATCTGCGCGAAGGCGTCTTCGACCACTATGTCGAGCGCTATGCGGCCGAATGGGCGACGCGCACGCAGCCGGGCGTCGCCCAGGCGGCGCCGGGCAATACCTATACGACGGCCTCGGCACCGACCGCGGCGGCAGCGCCGACCCCGGCGTCGCCGTCGAAGTTCGACTTTCCCTCGGCCGCTTCGATCCCCGCGGTCAGCATCATGACGGCCGAACCGGGCGCGCCGACCGAACCGAAGACGGCGACGGTCGCACCGGCCGCCGCCGCTGCTCCACCCTTGCCACCGACGCCACCACGGCACGTGGCGCATCCGCTGCACCCGGCGCATCCGCCGGCGCGTGCCACAACCGCCGCCCCGCAGCAGATCGCACCGCCGCCGCAGCAGATCGCGCCGGCGGCGACGATCGCGTCGCCCGGGCCGTCGTTCCGTTAGAACCAAAGCTGGGCGTGCGGTCCGGCGCGAAACCTGATACGCGAACGGGCGACGTTTGCGAGATGGCAGCCGGCGCACGCGCATGTTCTCATCGGTCCTGATCGCCAACCGCGGCGAGATCGCGGTGCGCATCGCCCGTACGGCGCGTCGCATGGGCCTGCGCACCATCGCGGTCTACTCCGACGCCGATGCCGGCGCGCTGCATGCGCGCGTCTGCGACGAGGCGATCGCGATCGGGCCGGCGCCCGCCGCAGAGAGCTATCTCGCGATCGACAAGCTGATCGCGGCTGCGCAGCGCGCCAAGGCCGACTGCATCCATCCGGGATACGGCTTTCTCGCCGAGAACGCGGCTTTCGCGAGCGCCTGCGCGGCGGCTGGCATCGTTTTCGTCGGCCCACCGCCGGCTGCGATCGGCGCCATGGGGCTGAAGGACCGGGCCAAGGCGCTGATGCAGAAGGCGGGCGTGCCGGTCGTGCCCGGCTATCACGGTGAGCGGCAGGATATCGAGTTCCTCAAGCGCAAAGCTTACGAGACCGGCTATCCGGTCCTGATCAAGGCGGTCGCGGGCGGCGGCGGCAAGGGCATGCGGCGCGTCGACAAGCATTCGGAATTCGAGGCCGCGCTCGCCGGCGCGGTGCGCGAGGCGGCCGCCGCCTTCGGCGACCCGCGCGTGCTGATCGAGAAATACGTCGCCTCGCCGCGCCACATCGAGATTCAAGTGTTCGCCGATAGGCATGGCAACGTCATCCACCTCAACGAGCGCGACTGCTCGTTGCAGCGGCGACACCAGAAGGTGATCGAGGAGGCGCCCGCGCCGGGCATGACGGCGGAGCTGCGCGCCGTGATGGGCGCCGCCGCCGTCGAAGCGGCGCGCGCGGTCGGCTACGAGGGCGCCGGCACGGTGGAGTTCATCGCCGACGGCGCGCGCGGGCTTAGAGCGGACGGCTTCTGGTTCATGGAGATGAATACGCGCCTGCAGGTCGAGCATCCGGTGACCGAGGAGACGACGGGGTTCGATCTCGTCGAATGGCAGTTCCGCGTCGCGTCCGGCGAGAGGCTGCCGATCGCGCAGGCGCAGGTGCCACTCGACGGCCACGCGGTCGAGGCGCGGCTCTATGCCGAGGACCCGGACCGCGGCTTCCTGCCGTCGACCGGCAAGCTGCTGGCGATCGAGCTGCCGAGCGGCGCAGGCATCCGCGTCGACGCCGGCCTCGCGGCGGGCGACGCGATGACGCGCTTCTACGACCCGCTGATCGCCAAGATGATCGCGCACGCGCCGACGCGCGTGGCCGCGCTCGATCGGCTCGCGGCGGCGCTCGAGCGCACGCTGGTCGCCGGCATCCGCACCAATGTCGGCCTGCTCGCCGCGCTCGCGCGGGCGGACGGCTTTCGCAGCGGACAATTCGACACGGGTTTCGTCGAGCGGCTGCTGGCCGAGCGTAGCGCCACGCCGGGGCTCGACCGCGCCGCCGTCGCGGCCGGCGCCGCGCATTTGCTGGCGGGCGATGCCGCCCCGCCGATCGACCCGGATGTGAGCGACTGGGCTTCGCCGTGGGACGCGCAGGATGGCTTTCAGTTGTCGGGCCCGCGCGAGATCACGCTGCCGCTCGATGTGGACGGAAGCGCGCTCACCGCGGCCATCGCGTATCGCGGCGGCGCGGCCGCGGTCACGGTCGACGGCATCGCGCCTGCGAGCGACGCGCGCGTGATCGACGGCGAGGGTGCGGCCTATGTGCTGCGTCACGGGCGCCAGACGATCGTGCGCCGGCGCGCAATCGATCCGTTCGACGCCGCGCATGCGGGCGAGGGTGGCCGCGTCACCGCGCCGATGCACGGCAAGGTGATCGAAATCCTGGTCGCGGCCGGCGACGCGGTGCGCAAGGGCCAGAAGGTCGCCGTGATCGAAGCGATGAAGATGGAGCACGCGCTGACCGCGGCGAAGGACGGCACCGTCAACGAGGTCCGGGCGAGCGCCGGCGATCAGGTTGCAGAGGGCGCCGTGGTGCTGACGATCGATAGCAGCACCTGAGCGCGTTGCGCATGGCGGGATAGCGACGGTCTCGTAGCGGTAAGCCGGAACGGGCGCGCTATCCACCGCAAATGCTTGTCGGAAAATGGACCCCGTCGCCGTGGTCGGCTAGAAAACCCGCATGCCCCTCCATCTCATCAAGCTGTGTGTCGGCGCGGACTCGGTCCAGGACCTCGAGGCCTGGATCAAGCAGAAGCTCAAGGCTCTCAAGAAGGGCTCGGCGCGCGAGCACGTCCACACCACCCGCATGGTGCCCAAGCGCGCCGACGAGCTCATCGATGGCGGCTCGCTCTACTGGGTGATCCGCGGGCAGATCATGTGCCGCGAGAGGATCGCGGCGATCCGTCCGTTCGTCGACAAGGAGGGCGTCGGCCGCTGTCGCGTCGTGATGGTGCCCAAGGTCGTGCTCGTCGAGCCGCGGCCGTTCCGCGCCTTCCAGGGCTGGCGCTATCTCGAGCCGAAGGACGCTCCGCGCGACCTCGATCGCGCCGCGCCCGGGGCGCGCGACATGCCGGAGACGCTGCGGCGGGAGCTGACGCAGCTCGGGTTGCTGTGAGGGGCTGGATGGTTGAGCGAAAAGCGAAACCCATCATCTATGACTTTCGCTGAGCTGCGACCCGTCCTGCGCGTCACGCCACCAGCTCCGTCACCGACCCATCCGCGGTCCGTCCCTGCGCACGGTACTGCCCGATCTTCTCCAACAGCGGCGCCTCCGAGACCGAATAGAGCACCGCATCCTCCTTGCCGGTGTTGACGTGGCGCCGCCAAAGGAAGTTCGGGGCAACGAGCATGTCGTTGCGGGTCCAGTCGAAGCGCTTGCCGGCGATCTCGGTATAGCCCGTGCCTTCCATGCAGACATAGAAGGTGCTCGCGGTCTCGCGCTTCCATTGCGTCGCCTCGCCCGGACGTAACAATTGCGCGCCGTACGCGAGGGTGGGGAAGACCGGCGCGCCGGTCACCGGATTGACGAACGCGAGCGTGATGCCGTCGTAGGGATCGCCCTTTTCGCGGGCGAGCTTCTTGAGCGCCGCGAGCACGTCGGCGCCGCGGTAGTGGATCATCGGGTTGGCGCCGCGGCCGAGGCCGCGCTGGTGCGATACAAATCCCGGCATCAGGCCACCCTGGCCGTAGAGCCGGTGCGAGTAGCCGTTCCCGTGCTTGGGCAACTGGGCTCGGCTGTTGGAGAGCTGCTCGCCCTCGTAATCGTCGTCGAGCCAGAGGCAGTCGAGATACTCGATCAGCGGAAAATCGAGCACGTCGATCCACACCACCGGTGTCGCGCCGTCATTGCCGTGGTCGTGCCAGGTGCCGTGTGGCGTCAGGATCAGGTCGCCGCGCGCGGCCTCGCAGCGCTCCCCCTCGACCGTGGTGTAGCCGCCGTTTTCCGACAAGATGGTGCGGCTGGCATTGGGCGTATGGATGTGAACGGGCGCGACGTCGCCTGGATTGTAGATCGAGACGGCGCAGCGGATGGTGCTGGTCACCTGCAGGCGCCCGCCGAAGCCCGGATTGGTGAGCAGGAACTGCTGGCGCTCGGCGAACTCGATCGGCGAGACGTCGGCGGTGCGGGCGATCTCGGCGATGCGGTCGAGGTAAGGTCCGATCTCCTGCCACTTCCAGCGGTGCGCCGCGGCCTTCACCTGCGCCTTGCCGACGCGGCCGCCGGCGAGCTCGCCCGAGGCCTCGATGCCGGTGTCGCGAAACCAGGGCCGCTGCGCCGGCGCGTTCGCCTGGGTGCGCAGCCAGATGTTGAGCGGGCCGGCCTCGGCGTTGAGCGCCTCCATGGCGGCGCGGGCGTCGATCCTGGCGGGCGCCTTCTGATCCGACTTCTTGTGCGAGACGGTCGCCATTATTGTCCTCCGGATACTCAATTTGAGCCCGAGTCTTCGGTTGCGAGTCTGCCCCGAATTGCCCGGCGTTTCCAGCCGCAAACCCGCTCTTTCGCAGGGTGTCAACGTGATATGATGTGGCAAATCAGGGAAAGCGCAGGAAGGCCTCATGATCATCAACAAGCAGGAAGATGTCACCCCAGCTGTGCTCGCCGAGATCGCGCGCGCGCCCGATCCGCGCTTTCGCGAGATCATGTCGGCCTTCGTGCGCCACCTGCACGATTTCGCCCGCGAGGTGCGGCTGACCGAGGAAGAATTCCAGAAGGCGGTCGGCTACATCGTCCAGCTCGGCCAGAAGACGACCGACAGCCACAACGAGGCGGTGCTGATGTCGGGCTCGCTCGGCTTCTCGACGCTGATTTGTCTGCTCAACAACGGCAACCGTGGCGCGACCGAGACCACCGCGAACCTGCTCGGCCCGTTCTGGCGGCCGGACGCGCCGCGCATGCCGAACGGTGCGACGCTGGTCCGCTCACCCACGCCCGGCGTGCCGACCTTCGTCAAGGCCTGGGTCAAGGACAACAAGGGCAACCCCGTGGAAGGTGCCGACGTCGACATCTGGCATTCCTCGACCGAGGGCTACTACGAGAACCAGGATCCGGTGCAGGCCGACATGAACCTGCGCGGCATCTTCACCACGGACAAGGACGGCCACATCCATTTCCGCAGCATCAAGCCGTCCGGCTATCCGATTCCCGTGGACGGGCCGACCGGCGACCTCTTGCGCGCGCAAGGCCGCGCCAATTTCCGGCCCGCGCACCTGCATTTCCTGATCTACAAGCCGGGCTTCAAGACGCACATCTCGCAGGTCTACTCGGATGATGATCCACACCTGGAGACGGATTCGCAGTTCGGCGTGACCCGGCGGCTGATCGGCCACTACCAGCTGCATGAGAACGAGCCGGCGCCGGCGCCCGACGTGAAAGGGCCGTGGTATTCGCTCGAGTACACCTTCGAGATCGAGCCGGGGATCGCGAAGATGCCGCGCCCGCCGATCACCGCGAAGGCGAGGGGCGAGCGGCCGCAGATCGAGCGGCTGAAGCGGGCGTAGATTCGAGATGAGATTCCGCATCGACGTGAAGACGCTGGACGGCAAGCTCTCGTACGAGCGCGACACGCCGGTCGATGCGCTCCATGTCGCAGCGGGCGGCAAGGAAAGTCTCGGCGTGACCATCACGGACACGCAGGAGAACAAGAGCTACGAGCCCGGAGAATTCAACGGCGCTTCGGCCACTGATGCTTGGACATAGCGGCTGCCATTGCAACGCAACGCGACCTCATGGTGAGACTTGCGAGTGTTGCGAAATCGAGGCGGTCTGCAGCCGACCGAGAAGGACTCCTCATGATGAGGAGCGCGGGCGCCCTTGCGGCCGCGTCTAGAACCGTGGGCGGCGGCGAGGGTTCGAGCCGCCTGCGTGCTCGGCCCATCCTTCGAGACGCTTTCTTCGCTGCGCGAACAAAAGGCCTCTCAGGATGAGGTCGAGAACGTGATCGGATCAAATCACCAGGAACAAATCCGTGTCGCCGGTCTTTTGGCCGGCCGCGGTGAGCAGCGCGTGCGCCTGCCCGCGGTGGTGGGTCTGGTGATTGAAGAAATGCGTCACCAGCATCATGCGGGGCTGGTGCAGCTCCTTCTGTGCCGACTGGCTGTACCAGACCATGTCGCCGGCTAGCCATGCGTCATCCACACGCGCAGCCCAACTGGAAATCTTGTCGTCCGCCTCAATTCGGCGACGGCGCAATTCGGCAAAGTCCTCGACCATGCCGGCGCTTTCTTTCTGCTTCACGTGCGGCGGCGTCCACCCGTCGAAGCGCGACATCCAGATCGTGTCGCCCCACAAAAGATGGCAGAGCGTGCCGTGGATCGAGCCCCAAAAGGCGCCACGCGGGACGCGGCGCTCGGCGTCGGAGAGGCGGGCGGCAGCCGCGTAGAGGCGGCGGTTCATCTCGGCGTTGTAGGCCGCCATGGTGCGGACGAAGCCTGGTCCGACTTGCGTTTCGTTGGCCAAAGATCTCACGATGGTCATGGTGTCATCGCTTCCCGGATGGGACTCCCAGATTGTCGATCAGCCGCGTCTTGCCGAGCTTGGCCGCGACCAAGAGGCGGATCGGCCCGTCGGCGGCGGCGGCGGAAACCGGCGCCAGGGTCTCGGCGTGGCGCGCCTCGAAGTAGTCGACCACGAACCCTTCCTGTTCGATGGTGCGACGCCCATCGGCGAGCGCTGCCGCGAGCGCGCCGCCCGAGGCAATGCGATCCGCACAGGCGGCGAGCGCGCGGTAGAGCGTCGGCGCGACCTTGCGCTCCTCGCGCGAGAGATACGCGTTGCGCGACGAGAGCGCGAGACCGTCCGCCTCGCGCACCGTCGGGACACCGATGACGCGCACCGGCAGATCGAGATCGCGCGCCATGCGGGTCACGATCTTGAGCTGCTGGAAATCCTTCTCGCCGAACAGCGCAAAGTCCGGGCGGCACTGGGTGAAGAGCTTGGCCACCACGGTCGCGACGCCGGTGAAGAAGTGCGGGCGAAACTTGTCCTCGAGCCCGGCGAGCGCCGCGCCTTCCGGCACCACGCGGGTCGCGAAGCCGTCGGGGTACATCACGTCGACGCTCGGCGCCCAGACGAGATCGACGTCGACGTCGAGCTTGGCGAGGGCCGCGAGATCCTGCGCCATGCCGCGCGGGTAGTTGGCGAAGTCTTCGCTCGGGCCGAACTGTGTCGGGTTGACGAAGATCGAGACGATCACCTTGTTGGCGCGCCGGCGCGCCTGGCGCACCAGGGCGAGATGGCCCTTGTGCAACGCGCCCATGGTGGGCACGAGCGCGATCTTGCCGGCGCGCTTGAACCGCCGCAGCGCGCGATCGAGCGCCACGATCGAGCGCGCCACCTGGATCTTGCGTCCCATTCGTGCCGTTAACCCCGATTTTGGCGCGCGTCTGACTGGCAGGGCGCGATAGATAACAGACGCGGGGCGGTGATGCCACGCCGCCGATTCATCATGAACGCAGCACTCGAGCGAGCGAAGCTTGACCGGGCCGGGGACGCATCACAGAAATCCGGCCGGAGGAGCCATGCGGGTCGCGCACAGCGAGCGGACGGAGCAGCCCCGATCCGCCCACGTGGTCGTGCTCGGCAACGAGAAGGGCGGCTCGGGCAAGTCGACGACCGCGATGCACGTCGCGGTCGCGCTGATGAAGGCTGGCCAGCGCGTCGCCACCATCGACCTCGATTCCCGCCAGGGCAGCTTCTCGCATTACATCGCCAACAGGCGCGCCTGGGCGACGCGAGCCAAGCTCGCGCTCGAGTTGCCGGTGCATTTCCGCATCGCGCGCGGCGAGGGCCTCAAGGTCGACGAGAACGAGGCGAAGGAATTCGCCGGCTTCGCCAACGCCATCACGAGCGTCGAGCACAGTCACGATTTCGTCGTGATCGACACGCCCGGCACCGACAGCTATCTGACGCGGCTCGCCCACTCGATGGCCGACACCCTGATCACGCCGCTCAACGACAGCTTCGTCGATTTCGACGTGCTCGGCACCATCGACCCCGAGACCTTCGCGCTCACCGGCACCTCGCACTACGGCGAGATGGTGCGCGAGGCGCGCCGGCAGCGGCGGATCGTCGATGCCCGCCACACCGATTGGATCGTGGTGCGCAACCGCCTCTCAGTGCTGGGCTCGCGCAACAAGCGCCTGGTGGGCGAGGGGCTCAGCGAACTATCCGCCCGGCTCGGCTTCCGTTTCGTCGACGGCCTCGCCGAGCGCGTCGTCTACCGCGAGTTCTTTCCGCGCGGGCTCACGGCGCTCGATCAGATCGACGAGGCGACTCTCGGCACCCGCCCGAGCATGTCGCACGTGACGGCGCGCGAGGAGGTGCGGGGCCTGCTCGCCGCCCTGCGCCTGCCGATCGACGAGCGCTCGCGCCATCGCGTCGCCATGCGCGAGGAATGGTTCGCCAACGCGGACACGCCGCTCGATACGGACGATATTCTCGCCTAGCGGGGCGGCCCAGGCGATTCACCGCGGCACCCGGCAAAGTTCTCGCGGCCGATGTGGAGAGCGGGTCGTTTTCACGCAACGATGCTCGTTCACGATTGATCGACACGTCTGAAAGCGACCATACCGTAATCGGCCGTCCCCCTTGACGCCGTCGGCGCACAGTCCCATTGTCTCGTCATTCCAGGGAGATCCCCGACAAGGGGCTGAGAAACCGCTGGGCCGACGGGTGCCAAGACACCCCACGCAGCGCGGAAATCCTTCGAACCTGATCCGGTTCATACCGGCGTAGGGATTGGATTTCCGGCTCACCCCGAAAATTCAATCTCTCCGACAAGCCAAAGCGATGGCAAAAGCGATGGAGTGCGGCGTTGAGCTGGCGCCAAAAAGGTCCCATCATCGGTGAGCGGCTGCGCATGGCCGACGCGCCCGATCATGCGGGCGGTCCGGCCGTGGAGAGCCAGCCGGCCGCGGTCGACGTCGCGATCGTCGGCGCGGGCGTGGTCGGGCTCAGCGTTGGCTGGCGGCTCGCGGCGTCCGGCCTCAACGTCGCGCTGTTCGAGCGCGACGAGGCGGGCGCCGGCGCGACTGGCGCCGCGACCGGCATGCTCGCGGCCGCGACCGAGCTCGAGCCGGGCGGCGAAGATCTGCTTGCGCTCGCGCTGGAGAGCCAGCGGCTGTGGCCACAATTCCGCGCCGAGCTCGAAGGCGAGTCCGGCATCGATCTCGATTACCGCGACGAAGGCACGCTTACGGTCGCGCTCGGCCGCGAGGAGGTCGCGCGGCTGCGGTTCCGGCACGACTTGCAGAAGCGCGCCGGGCTCGCCACCAACTGGCTCGACGGCGCGGCGGCGCGCGCGCTCGAGCCGGGGCTGCGGCCGGCGGTCACCGCCGGCATCTTCTGCCCCGACGATCATCAGGTCGATCCGCGGCGCCTGGTGCCGGCGTTGCGCAACGCTCTTGCGGCGCGCGGCGGCAAGCTGATCGAGCAGGTCCCGGTCTATTCGCTCGACATCGAGGGCAGCAAGGTCAACGGCGTTGTGACGCCGGAGGGCCTGTGCCGCGCCGGCGCCGTCATTCTCGCCAACGGCGCCTGGGCCGGCACGCGCGAGCTGACCGGCGAGGCGCTGTCGATCCCGGTGCGGCCGCTCAAGGGCCAGGCGCTGTGCCTGCGCGCCAATGCACGCACCGGCCTGCCGACGCACGTGGTGTGGAGCGAGCAGGTGCATCTTGCGCCGAAGGCCGGCGGGCGCGTCGTCGTCGGCTCGACCGTCGAGGAATGCGGCTTCGACCGCGCCGTGACGGCGGGCGCCGTCTTTGCGCTGCTCGAGGGCGCGCGCCGCGCGCTGCCATCGATCGAGGACATGGAGATCGAGGCGGTGTGGACCGGCTTCCGGCCGACCTCGGACGACGACGCGCCGATCCTCGGCACCTGCGACATCGCCGGCCTAGTGCTTGCGACGGGCCATCACCGCAACGGCATCCTGCTCGCGCCCGCCACCGCGCAGGCGATCCACGATCTCGTAACGGAGGGTAGTATGGCGGGGGCGGCGGTCCGCTTCGGGCTCGCGCGCTTTGGGGGCAAGCGCGCAGACAAAGGCCTCTTGCAGCATCAGGAGAAAATCGATGCGGCTCAACGTTAATGGCGAGGAGCGCGTGTGCGGCTGCCGCGATCTCGCCGATCTGTGGCGCGCCGAGACGGCCGAGCTCGATCTGCCCAACCCGAAAGGTTTTGCGATCGCGCTCAACGGCGTCGTGGTGCGGCGCGATGCCTGGGCGGCGACCGCGCTCAATGATGGCGACCGGGTCGAGATCATCCGCGCCATGCAAGGTGGCTGAAATGGAAGCTGATTTGAACACGGCCAATCGCGATCCCAACCACGACACCCTGATGATCGCCGGCGCGCCGATCGGGTCGCGCCTGCTGCTCGGCACGGCCGGCTATCCGAGCCAGCAGATCCTGCGCGACGCGGTCGAGGCGAGCGGCTGCGAGATCGTCACGGTGTCGATCCGGCGCATCTCGCTCAAGGGCCACGGCTCCGACACCATTGGGCTGCTCGCCGGCAAGCGGTTTCTGCCCAACACGGCGGGGTGCGAGACCGCGCGCGACGCGGTGCTCACCGCCGAGCTCGCGCGCGAGGCGCTCGACACCAACTGGATCAAGCTCGAGGTGATCGGCGACCGCGAGACGCTCTATCCCGACGTCAACGAGCTGATCGAGGCGGCGCGCACGCTGGTCGCGCGCGATTTCATCGTGCTGCCCTATTGCAACGACGACCCGGTGGTCTGCCAGCGCCTCGCCGATATCGGCTGCGTTGCCGTGATGCCGATGGGCTCGCTGATCGGCTCCGGCATGGGTATCGCCAATCCGGCGAACCTCGAGGTGATCTGCCGCCGCTCCCCCGTGCCGGTATTCGTCGATGCCGGAATCGGCACCGCATCGGACGCGGTGATCGCCATGGAGCTCGGCGCCGCCGGCGTGCTGCTCAACACCGCGGTTGCCAAGGCGGACGATCCGGTCGCCATGGCGCGCGCCATGCGCCACGCCGTGGTCGCCGGACGCCACGCGTTTCACGCCGGCCGCATTCCCCGCCGCGGCCGCGCCGAGCCGTCGAGCCCGCAGCTCGGCCTCGTCGGATCATGAATGGGCGGCTGCCGTCGCGGCTGCTGATCGTGACCGACCGCCATCAGGCGACGGCGCCGCTGCCCGACACCGTGGCCGAGGCCGTGCGCGCCGGCGCGAATTGGATCTGGCTGCGCGACCGCGATCTGCCCCTGGGCGAGCGACGCGCGCTCGCCGTTGCGCTCACGGCAATCACGCGGTCCGTACGGGCCAGGCTCACGATCGGCGGTGACGTCGAGCTTGCGGCCGCGGTCGGCGCTGATGGCGTGCACCTCGCCGCAGCCGCCGCGCCGGGCGCCATCGCGGCGGCGCGCATGCGGCTCGGCGCCGATGCGATCATCGGCGTCTCGGCCCATGGCGATGCCGATGTCGCCGCCGCACAAGCGGCCGGCGCCGATTATGCGACGCTGAGCCCGATCTTTGCCACGGCGAGCAAGCCCGACTATGGACCCGAGCTCGGCCTTGCGGCGCTCACGCGCGCGGCGCGTCACGGGCTCCCGCTGCTTGCGCTGGGCGGCATCACGCGGCAGCGTGCGCAAGAGTGCATCGCCGCCGGCGCGGCCGGCATTGCGGTGATGGGCGAGATCATGCGCGCCGCGGGGCCGTCCAGCCGCGTCCACGACATTGTGGCCGGATTCCTGACCGCGCTTTGCGTTCCGGCCAATCGGCGCTAGATGCGTGTCGCAACCGGGCCGGCGGACGGGGCCAGACGCAGCCTGGCATGAGGTGATGATGGGATCGGTGCTCACCGGCATCGTGGCGCTGCTCGTGGTGCTTTGGTTCATGCACAAATACGTGCGGGCCAATCCCACCGGCACGGCCTGGCTCGCGCAACGGGCGGGCGGCCTGCTGGCGCTCGTCGCCGGGGTGCTGCTCACGCTGCGCGGCCTCATCGGGCTCGGCGTGCCGCTCGGGCTCCTGGGGCTCAGTCTGCTCGGCTGGATGCGCGGCGTTTCTTTCCTGCCCAGCTGGATGGGCGGCGCGAGCCAGGTGTCGCGCCAGCGCACCGCCTTCATCGAGGTCGCGATCGATCATGTGACCGGCGCCATGCGCGGTCGCGTCATTGCCGGCCGGCGCGCGGGCGCCGACCTCGACGCGCTCGACGATGCAACCCTCGATGCGCTGATGGCGGAGATGGACCCGGCGAGCCGGCAGCTATTGATGGCGTATCGTGACCGCCGGCAGGCCGGCTGGCGTGAACACGCGCAAGGCAGTGCGGACGCGCGGCAGCGCGGTGCGGCGAGTTCCGGCAAAATGACCGAAGAGGAGGCCTATAAGTTCCTTGGCCTTGAGCCGGGGGCTGGTGCGGAGGAAATCGGACAGGCCTACCGGGCTCTCATGAAGAAACTGCATCCCGATCAAGGGGGGCCGACGTACCTCGCGGCCCGCATCAATGAGGCCAAAGATGTTCTTCTCCGCCGCCATCGCTAACTCCACACACGGATGAGCGCGGCCTCCTGTCCGGCAACCCATCCGTTACGCGTTACGCTACTGAACGAACCCGACTCCAACGATAACGCCGAACCCCGACTTCTTTTCCTTTTCTGCTGTGCGAAATTCTGCCGCGAAATTCTTACTGCTTCGTGACCTGCGCGTGGTTCTGGCGGCGCGACAGCTGGTCTATTTGGCGCATGTCCATCACGGTTCGAAGAACGGCGTCGCTTCGCTCGTCCAAATCTACGAACCGGCGTCCGCCCCGGATCAAATCCGGGGCGGGATTTCGCATGCCTCAGGCGCTAGTTCTTGACCGTCATGCAGGCGAAGTCGTTGCGCCGCAGCTTTTTGCAGGTCTCCTCGGCCTGGCTCTTGTCGAGGCCGGCAAAGCGCGCCCGATAGTAGACCTTGTCGTCCTTGGTCACGGGCTCGGTGAAACGGTCGGCGTGCTGAAGCGAGCTCACCTTGCTCTGCGCCTCGTCGAGATGCTGCTTGGCTTCGTCCTCGCTGCCGAACGCGCCGATCTGGATGATCCAGCCGGTGTGCGTGGGGGCGTGAGCCTGCTGGTTGCGTGTTGGTGCGGGCGCGGCCGGCTCCGCCTTCGGCGGCGCCTGCGTCGCGGTCGCCACGACGACCGGCGCGGCAGCGGCCGCTGGCGTCTGCCAGGCGGGCGCGGGCGGAAGGGGGAGGGGTGACGGCGCCGGTGCGGCCTGCACCGCGGGCTGTTGTGGTGCGGCGGCCGCCATGTGCGCCCTCATGTGTGCCGCCAACGCGGCGATCGCGGGTGCCGCCGACGCGGCTGCTGGCGCTGGGGCGGCGGCCGCAGCGGGTGCAGCGGGTGCAGCGGGTGCTTGCGTCGCGCCAGTCTGGTCATTGATCGGGACCATGGCGGCCGGCGGCTGGAGCGAAGCGGTGCGCATCGGCGCGAGCCGCACCTTGATGGTTTTCACGGCGATCGGCTTGATCGGCTCGTTGGCGGCGGCGACGTTGCGCTTCACGACCAGGATGGGCCCTTGCAGTGCCGCATTCGGCGCGTGCACCGGGACCGACGACACGGTCGCGAGCGAGTAGCCCGGGGCGGGCGCGGCGGCGGGATGCAGACCGCGCGTCGCGACCCGCACCGGCTCCTCGGCGGCTTCCGCGACCATCGTCGCGGTGCGGCGGGTCGAAGCCTCGTCCATATGCGCCTCGAGGAGCGCCCGCATGTGCTCGTCGCGTGCGCGCGCCGAGGTGCCGCCCAGGACGACGGCCACGACATGGCGCCCGTCCTTATGCAGCGAGGTGAGAAGATTGAACCCGGAGTCGCGCGTGTAGCCGGTCTTGATGCCGTCGACGCCGTATTGGCCGAGCAGGTGGTCGTGGTTGCGGATCTCCTCGCCGCGGAACGTGAACGAGGGAGTCGAGAAGTAGTGATAGTACTTCGGGAAGCGGTCCTGGATGGCGCGGCCGAGCGTCGCCTGGTCGCGCGCCGTGGTGTTCTGGTCGTCGTCGGGCAGGCCGGATGCGTTGACGTAGGTCGTGTGGCTCATGCCGAGCGCATGCGCCTTGGCGGTCATCATCTTGGCGAAGCTCTCCTCGTCGCCGCCGATCGCCTCGGCGATCACGACCGCTGCGTCATTGGCAGAGCGCGTGACGATGCCGCGGATCGCGTCCTCGACCGCGAGATGCTGGCCTTCCTTGAGGCCCAGCTTGGTCGGCGCCTGCTCGGCGGCGTGCTCCGACACCGGCATCTCGGTCGTGAGCTTCATCTTGCCGGCGTCGAGACGCTCGAACAGCAAGTAGAGCGTCATGACCTTGGTGAGCGAGGCGGGATGGCGCAGGCTGTCGGCGTTGGTCTCTTCCAGCACCTTGCCGGAATTGGCATCGACCACGATCGAGGCGCGCGGCGGGCTGTAGTCGCTGTCGCGCACCGAATGGTGGCTGACATGGTGACGAGCGCTGACGTGGGTGGCAGCGTGGGTGCTGACGCGGATGTAGTGCCGGTGGTGGCGCGCATCGGCGGGGCCGGTGGCGGCGGCAAGCGCCGCGGCGACCGCGATCAGATTGGCGACTGGATGGCCGAATCCCCTCGAACAACGCTGAACGCGCAACATGGTCTCCCCTGGTCCGTGCTCGCTTGAGCGCCCCGTGCGCCGGACGTCCCCATGATCTTTACGGACTAGCCCTGCGGCTTGACTTAAAAAAGGCGGCGCTCGGTCTCCCTGCACTTATCGCGCGTACCTTGCTGCGGCGTTACCGCAACAGCACAGTCAATCAGCGTATGCGGATGGGGTTGCTAAACGGTTAATCCCATTAAGGAATTGGAAACAGTGATTACCAATATTGCGTTGCAATATTTTTTCTTGACTTTTTGTGCAGTGCGATATATGTCACGATCAAGGCTTGAGGAAGCCGAACGGAATTTATCCACAACCAGACACAAGGGTCGCCCGGGTGGGCGAGCCGGGAGACAAAGATGCTCAAGAACTTCGATGAGCTGCAGAAGATCGGCAAGGACAATATGGACATCGCAATGAAGTCATTCGGCGCGGTGTCGAAGGGCGTGCAGGCGATTGCGGTCGAGGTCGCCGACTATTCGAAGAAGTCATTCGAGGAAGGCAGCGCGGCGGCCGAGAAGCTGTTCGGCGCCAAGTCGCTCGAGAAGGCGATCGAGATCCAGACGGACTACGCGAAGACCGCCTACGAGGGCTTCGTCGCCGGCGCGACCCGTATCGGCGAGCTCTACGCCGATCTGACGAAGGAGACCTATAAGCCGTTCGAGAGCTTCGTCAGCAAGGTCAACGGCGTCGCCGCGAAGTAAGTTGACGACGTAGGCTGAAGCGTTTCGCTGCGAATAGAAGCCCGGCCGCTCGGCCGGGCTTTTTTGCTGGCCCGCTGGCCCGCTGGCCCGCTGGCCGCGCCGGGCCGCCTCATGCGCCTATTTGGAGATGCGCAGCTTCGACAGGTTGGTGCCGATCGCGCTGAAGGTCGTGACGATCTGGCTCGACGAGGTGAGCAGGAAGAACTTGCTCGAGTCGCTCGCGCAGCTCTGCAGCAGGGTCGAGGTCGGCGAGCCGTCGGTGTTGACCTGGATCGTGTAGATCGTGATCCCGGCCTTCTTGATGTTGGTGCAGGTGAGCGTCTGGCGCGCATCGACCTGGGTCGACGTGTTCATGCCGTCGCCATACCAGCGATCCTGCGTGTTGAGGCCGTCGGTGAGCAGGATGATGACCTGATTGTAAGTGTAGTGCGGATCGAGCGCCGGCGCCGTGAAGGGCCCGCCGCCGACCAGCGACATCCAGCCGAGCGCGAGGCCGATGTTCTGATTGGTGCTGCCGTTCGGCGTCATGTTGTTGACGAGCTGCTGCATCGACGTCCAGTCGTAGCTCAGCCCCATGGCGGCCTGCGGGCAGCTGCCGTATTGCTCTGCGGGCAACAGCGTCGCGGTGGTGCCGGTGGTCGGCGCGACCACGTTGGTGTCGTAGTTGCCGGGATCCGGTCCGTTCGCGTCGCCGCGATCCATGACGCAGCCGTTCCAGGTGTTGTGATTGGCCGGCTTCCACGTTCCCGGGCAGGTGCTCTGCGAAATGATGCCGCCCAACCCACCGAAACCGCCGAAACCACCGAAACCGCCAAAGCCGCCGGCGCCGGTGCAGCTGCCGTTGTGCGCATCCCAGTCGGTCCAGTCGATCCAGCTGGCGCCGGAGCTGCTCGAGCCCACGTTCACGTCCTTGACGAACGGGATGATCGACACATAGACGTCGCCGTTGTTGACGACTGCGCTCTTGAGCTGGTTGAGCAGGTTGGTGGTGGCGGTCTGAAGCGCCGTGAGCTTGCCGGAATCGGCCATCGACCCGGTATTGTCGAGCACGAGCGCGACGCGCAGCCGCGAGTTGCCGAAGCTTGCCGTCGATGTCACCGCGAGCGGGATCGTCGAGAAGCCCATGATGCCCATGAAGCTCGTCTTGTAGGTCGCGGTCGCGTTGACCACGACGGTCGAGCCGCCCGTCGTCGTGTAGGTCGCGGTGACGTTCAGGTTGGAGGCGTCGGCACGCGTGAACAGTGCCTTGTAGTACGAGGTCGCCTGGGTCTGCAGCGCCGTGGCGGTCTCGCTGTTCGCGCTCTGGGCGATCATGAGTGCGGTCGTGTCGGCCGCCGCCTGCATGGCGGTGTGGACCGAGTTGGCGCGGCTGTAGTCCACCGCGGCCCCGGTCAGGCCGATTAGCGGAATGAAGGCGAGCGCGAAGATAATGAGCGTGTTGCCTTGCTGATCGCCGGCGAAACGGCGGCACGCGTTGCGCAGCCTCGCGATCATCGAGCTCATCGTCATGGCACACCTGTCCGCAGGTGACGGCGTAAGTCTCGCGTAATATTCGCAAAGAAAATAAAATGCTCCATTAATTCGATCGCAGAAAAACGGCGCCGGCCGCGCCGGACCGAAGAGCCCGGGCGGCCGGCGCCCTCAGGTCCGCCGCGGTCAGTTCGCGATGCGCAATCGGGTGAGGCCGGTGGCGATCGTGTTGAACGTAGTGACGATCTGCGTCGGCGTGGTGAGCAGGAAGAACTTGCTCTTGTCGCCGATCCCGGCCTGGTTGCCGGCGCAGTACTGCAGCACGCTCGAGGTCGCCTCGTTGTCGGTGTCGACCTGCACCGCGTAGATCGTGATCCCGGCGCTCTTCATGTTGTCGCAGGTGATCTTCTGGCGCGCGTCGACCTGGCTCGACCAGTTCGAACCGTTGCCATACCAGCGATCCTGCGTGTTGAGACCGTCGCTGAGGATGACCACGATGTGCTGATAGGTATAGTTCGGGTCCTCGGACGGCGCGTTGAGCGGGGAGGTCGGCGTGAGCGACTGCCAGCCCCAGACGAGGCCGATCGCCTGGTTGGTGCCGCCATTCGGCGTCATCGCGTCGATCTTCTTGCCGAGATTGGTCCAGTCATAGCTCAGCGGCATCATCGCCACCGGGCAGGCATTGTACTGCTCGGCCGGGAACAGGGCGCCGCTCGTCGGGGCGGTGTTGTTCGTATCGTAGTTCTGGTTGCGATCGGTCACGCAGCCGTTCCAGGTGCTGGTGGCCGCCGGGGTCCACGTCGCCTTGTTCGCGGTGCAGCTGCTCTGCGAGGTGTATTTCGTGTTGCTGCATCTGCCGTTCGCGGCCTCCCAGGCGGTGAAGTCCACCCATGATTCGTTGTAGTTGCTCGGGTCGACGTTGACGTCCTTGGCGAACGGAACGATCGACACGTAGACGTCGCCATCGTTCTGCGCCGCCGACTGCAGCTGGTTCAGCATGTTGTGGGCGGCGGTCTGCAGCGCTTGGATCTTGGTCGGCGACGAGGGCGTCCCGGAGCCGCCCTGGCTCATCGAGCCGGTGTTGTCGAGCACGAGTGCGACGCGCAGCCGGGTATTGCCCCAGACCGCGGTCGACGAGGCTGATATCGGCAGATGGCTGAAGCCCATGATGCCCATGAACATGGTGTTGACCGAGCTCGTCGCGCTCACCACCACCTGCGAGGTACCCGAGCTGGTGTAGGTCACGGTCACGGCGGGCGTCGCGGCGCCCGTGTTGGCGAACAGCGCGTTGAAGTAGGCCTGCCCCTGGGTCTGCAGCTGGGCGGCGGTCAGCGACGCGGCATTTTGCGCCATCGCGAGCGAGGTCGAATCAGCGGCCGCCTGCAGCGTCGTCTGGATCGCGGCGGCGCGGCTGTAGTCGACGGAGGCGCCGATCAGCCCGACCAGCGGGATGGCGGCGATGGCCAGTAACGGCATCACGCTTCCGTTGCGGTCTTCCAGGAAACGCCGGAACACGACGAGGGCTCTCCACGTTGGCACTTTTGACCCGCGATATATGCCGGTGTTGCCTTGCACTTCCGTTGTCCCAATGCCGAATTTTCGCCTCCTTCGCGCAATGGATTCGTAACTAGCGGTGCTTCGCGGCGATGTCGGAAGCCTGCCCGGAGCCTCGCCGGAAAGAGGCGCAATGGCCCGGGATGTTGGCCGTTGGCACGGACCGTGCTTTGAGTCGGGCCTGACAGAAGGGGGGCAGGCTGACCCGCGGTAGGAAATGAACTGGTCTGGTGGCGAAGGCGGGCGTTGCCTATTATTTAACTACACCGACGCGTGGCTTTGCGGCATTCTCGGTAAACCGACCGAGGGGGCAGCCCGCGCTTCGAGGTTCCGGACTTGCGACCCAGACTTGCGACCCAGACTTGCGACTGAGACTTGCGACTGAGACTTGCGACCGACATGAGACCATCCGCCCGCCCAGCGCTGCCGTTCCCGCAAGGGGCAATGGGAGCCGCCCCGATCGACGGCACGCCGCGGCTCGCTGGCGACGACAAGCGGCGCAGCGGCGAGGGCGGAACACAAGGGCCTGGGACGGCGGTCATCACCAAGACCAAGCCGCAGACGAAACGACCGAACCTTTACCGCGTTCTCTTGTTGAACGACGACTACACCCCGATGGAATTCGTGGTGCACGTGCTGGAGCGCTTCTTCAACAAGGACCGGGAGGCGGCGACGCGAATCATGCTTCACGTGCATCATCACGGGATCGGGGAGTGCGGCATCTTCACCTACGAGATCGCCGAGACCAAGGTGACGCAGGTCATGGACTTCGCCCGCAAGCACCAGCACCCTCTGCAATGCGTGATGGAGAAAAAGTAGAAGCGACATATATGATCAAGGCCAAGGCCAAAACCAAGACCATGGCCAAGACGACGGCCGCGGCACGCCGCGGCCCGACGACCGGGGCCAGAAGGGCTCCCGGGAGCCAACCGGAAGACATGAGAACCTGATGCCAACATTCTCGCGCAGCCTCGAACAGTCGCTTCACCGGGCGCTCGCGCTCGCCAATGAGCGGCACCACGAATATGCGACGCTCGAGCATCTGCTCCTCGCCCTGATCGACGACCAGGACGCGGCCGCCGTCATGCGCGCCTGCAACGTCGATCTCGACAAGCTCAAGCGCGATCTCACCGCCTACGTCGAATCCGAGCTCGACAACCTGGTGACCGAAGGCACGGAGGATTCGAAGCCCACCGCCGGGTTTCAGCGCGTCATCCAGCGCGCCGTCATCCACGTACAGTCGTCCGGCCGCGAGGAGGTGACGGGCGCGAACGTGCTGGTCGCGATTTTCGCCGAGCGCGAGAGCCACGCGGCCTATTTCCTGCAGGAGCAGGAGATGACCCGCTACGACGCGGTCAACTACATCAGCCACGGCATCGCCAAGCGTCCTGGATTGACGGAAGCGCGGCCGGCGCGCGGCGTCGACGAGGAGGCCGAGAGCAAGGGCAACGAGGAGCCGAAGAAGAAGGGCGACGCCCTCGATACCTACTGCGTCAACCTCAACAAGAAGGCGCGCGAGGGCAAGATCGACCCGCTGATCGGCCGCGACAGCGAGATCAACCGCACCATCCAGGTGCTGTGCCGCCGGCAGAAGAACAATCCGCTGTTCGTCGGCGAGGCCGGCGTCGGCAAGACCGCGATCGCCGAGGGCCTCGCCCGTCGCATCATCAACAACGAGGTGCCCGACGTTCTGCGCAACGCCACCGTTTTCGCGCTCGACATGGGCACGCTGCTCGCCGGGACGCGCTACCGCGGCGATTTCGAGGAGCGGTTGAAGCAGGTGATCAAGGAGCTCGAGGCGTATCCGGGCGCGATCCTGTTCATCGACGAGATCCACACCGTGATCGGCGCCGGCGCGACCTCGGGCGGTGCGATGGATGCCTCGAACCTGCTCAAGCCGGCGCTGGCCTCCGGCACGGTGCGCTGCATCGGGTCGACCACGTACAAGGAGTACCGCCAGTACTTCGAGAAGGATCGCGCGCTGGTGCGCCGCTTCCAGAAGATCGACGTCAATGAGCCGTCGATCCCGGATGCGATCGAGATCCTGAAAGGTCTCAAGCCGTACTTCGAGGACTACCACAAGCTCAAATACACCAACGACGCCATCAAGGCTGCGGTCGAGCTGTCGGCCCGCTACATCCATGACCGCAAGCTGCCCGACAAGGCGATCGACGTGATCGACGAATCGGGCGCCGCCCAGATGCTGCTGCCGGAGAGCCGGCGCAAAAAGACGATCGGCCTCAAAGAGGTCGAGGCGACGATCGCCACGATGGCGCGCATCCCTCCGAAGACCGTGTCGAAGGACGATGCCGAGGTGCTAGCCCATCTCGAGACGACGCTCAAGCGCGTGGTGTACGGCCAGGACAAGCCGATCGAGGCACTCTCCGCGTCGATCAAGCTCGCCCGCGCCGGGCTGCGCGAGCCCGAGAAGCCGATCGGCTGCTACCTCTTTTCCGGCCCGACCGGCGTCGGCAAGACGGAAGTTGCCAAGCAGCTCGCGGCCTCGCTCGGGGTCGAGCTTCTGCGCTTCGACATGTCGGAGTACATGGAGCGCCACACGGTGTCGCGCCTGATCGGCGCGCCTCCCGGCTATGTCGGCTTCGACCAGGGCGGTCTCTTGACCGACGGCGTCGACCAGCACCCGCACTGCGTGCTGCTGCTCGACGAGGTCGAGAAGGCGCATCCGGATCTGTTCAACGTGCTCTTGCAGATCATGGACCACGGCAAGCTCACCGACCACAACGGCAAGCAGGTCGACTTCCGCAACGTGATCCTGATCATGACCACGAACGCGGGCGCGGCCGATCTCGCCAAGGCGGCCTACGGCTTCCACCGGCAGAAGCGCGAGGGCGACGATCACGAGGCGATCAACCGAATGTTCGCGCCTGAGTTCCGCAACCGGCTCGACGCCATCATCACGTTCAATCACCTCACCCCGGAGATCATCGCCAAGGTCGTGGAGAAGTTCGTGCTCCAGCTCGAGGCGCAGCTCGCCGACCGCGACGTGACGATCGAGCTTTCCGAGGACGCCTCGAAGTGGCTTATTGCGCACGGCTACGACGAGCAGATGGGCGCCCGCCCGATGGCGCGGGTGATCCAGGAGCACATCAAGAAGGCGCTCGCCGACGAGGTGCTGTTCGGCAAGCTCAAGGGCGGCGGCCACGTCAAGGTGATCCTCACCAAGGACGAGGCCGGTCTCGACAA
Source organism: Xanthobacteraceae bacterium (assembly GCA_035293985.1). GTDB lineage: Bacteria > Pseudomonadota > Alphaproteobacteria > Rhizobiales > Xanthobacteraceae > JAVDCA01. The sequence continues at coordinate 364,025 of DATGLS010000045.1, read as the reverse complement.
GCTCGGGTTCGAGTTCCTCGATGGGCCGATCACGCCGAAGCCGGAGGAGATTCCGGGCGCCCCGAAGCCGAAGCGCGTGCGCCGCCGCTCGCCCAAGCCGAAAGGCGGGCCGGGCGGATCTGGCGGGCCGGGCAGCTCCGGCGGCCCGTCCGGCCGCGGCGGCATGGTGCCGAAGGTGCCGCTGGTGAAGGTGTAGAGCGGCTCTAACTCTCTTTGATGCGCGACGGCATGCCCGGCATTCGTGCCGGGCATGACGGCTTCATGCATTTGAAAATTGCGCAATGCAATTCACCCGCCGGTAAGGCCATTCCTGCGAATCCATCGCGCCACCGCCGCGGTCGCCCCTGGCTTGGCGGCTCGGGCCCAATCTGCAGGCGCCCACGGTCGACGATGAGTCGCGCCAATCACCGGCCGCTGGAGGAGCGCGTTGCGCGACCCGCCGACGCGGCACTCGCGGCGCAAAGAGACGTGAGCCCATTCGACGTGTTCCTTCGCATCGGCTGGCTCGATCCCAGCTCCGCTCAGCGCTGGCGGCTGGGGCAGGTCGAGTGCCTGGAGCAGGTCATGCAGGTCGATCCGGCCCGTATCGTCTAGGCCGTGCGGCTGCTGGCGACATGGGCGCAGGGCAAGGGACTGGTCGCGACCGAGGCCGAGTATGTGGGCCGCACGCCGGCGCGGCCGGCGCTGCGGTTCAGCCGCAGCGGCGACGACACTACCGAGCGTCGCTATCGCTTCCATTGCATCGCAGGTGATCTCACCGAGAAGCAACGCGAGCGCCTGCACGCGACGGCAGCCCGAGCGGCCGAGCTCGTGGTCATCTCGCCGTTAAATCGGGATGGGGGATGCCATCGGTGCGGCAGCGGCGAAGGGCTGCTGATCATGGAGAAGGAGGGGCCCGCGTGCCTCGCCTCCGCGGGGCTCGGCGACCTCGAATTCTCGAACGCGGCAACGCGCTGCTCACGCGTCGCGCCAGGGCCAAAAGTCCGCGCCATGCCGTGGTGGTGCGCTTCAGCAAGACGCGCGGCCGTTACGAGCGGCAGGGCCTGCTGGTCGAGCCGCAAGCGTTGCATGCGGCGGAACGGGAGATCGCCGAAGAGGAGCGGGGATAGCCCACCCTCATGATCGCGGCGCAAATTGCTCGTCGATCCTCTCCCATTCGTCGAAACCCACGAGCTTTTTGTAGGCCTCGAAATCCATGCCGTCGCTGCGGCGGGCGAATTTTCCCGTCTTCATGTCGACCAAAACCGCCTCGACCGCCTTGGCGGCGTGCATGAGCGTATCGAGGCCGAGCACCGCGCAACGGAAGCCGAGCGCGGCGAGCTCCGCCATGCCGAGGATCGGCGTGTCGCCGCCCATGAGCGGGTTGCAGATTTGCGGCACGTCGAACGCCTGGCCGATGATCTGAAGCTCCTCGACGCTGCGCGGCGCCTCGATGAAAATGCCGTCGGCACCCGCGGCGAGGAAACGCTCGGCGCGGCGCAGCGCGTCGTCGAGACCATGGACGGCCCGCGCGTCCGTCCGCGCCAGGATCCAGGTCTCGGGATTGAGACGCTCGGCGCAGGCGGCGCGAATCTTGGCTTCGGCGAGCTCGACCGGCACGACCTTCTTGCCGGCCATGTGGCCGCAGCGTTTGGGCCACTGCTGATCCTCGATCAGGATCGCGCTCACGCCCATGCGCTCGTAGCTTCGCACCGTCTGCACGACGTTCTTGACGTCGCCGTAGCCGTCGTCGCCGTCGACGAAGACCGGCAGGCTGCTCGCCGCCACGATGTCGCGCACGCAAGCGGAGATTTCGCCAAAACCCTTGAGCCCGATATCGGGCACGCCGTAGCGCGCGCCGACCGCCGGAAAGCCGCCGATGAAATAGGCCTCGAATCCGATCTTCTCGATCAGCCTCGCGCTCAGCGCATCGTGTGCGCCCGGCACGACGAGAAAGCGCCTTTCGGCGACTGCCGCGTTGATGACCTGGCGAAAGCTTCGTGGCATCGACCGTCTCCCGGATCGGCGTCCTCGCCGGACAAGACCGGTTGATTAGCCCGTCCCCCGCAGCAGGGGAATGGCCGCGCGGCCGAACAGCTCGTGCGCCTGCGTGACCTCGTCGACCGGCGCGCTCCAATTGAGCACCGTCAGGAAATGCCCGGCGCCGACGCTGTGGCACTGGGCGATGATCTGCCCGGCGACGTCGTCGGCGGTGCCGGTGATGAACTCCTCGTCGCTCAACGTGAACCCGCCGGTCGGCGCCGGCGCATCGGGCACGTGCGCGCTCACCCGCTCGTCCTCGGCGACGAAGCTCTTCAATCGATCGGTGACGGCCTGCGCCGAGCGGCGCGCTTGCTCGCGCGTCGGCCCGACCGTTACGCGCCGCCGCAACGCGAAGCACTCGGGTGTCGCATCGTACCCGGCGGCAGCCGCTTCTGTCCGATAGGCGTCGAAGATGCCCTTGATGGTCTGTGTCGAGTTGAACCCGGTGCTGATCTTGATCCGTCGTCGCGCGGCCCGGCGCGCCGAGTCGGCGCTCACCACCGTCGTCCAGCGCGGCGGCGAGGGCTGCTGCAGCGGCCGCGGCAACAGGCGCAGATCGGAGAAGGCGAAATACTTGCCTTGGTGCGACACGACGCGGTCGGCGAGGGCCGCATCGAGAACGGCGAGAATCTCGTCGTTGCGTTCGCGTGCCTCCGCCATGGTCATGTTCAGGCGCCGCAGCTCCTGCGGCACGCCGACCGCGGTGCCGATCTCCAGCCGGCCGCCGGTCAGGTGATCGAGCATGCCGATCTCTTCCACCACCCGGGCCGGATGGTAGTAGGGCAGCACGACACCCATCACGCCGAGCCGGAGCTTCCTCGTTCGCATTGCGAGGGCCGCGATCAGGAGATTGGGGGAGGGCGAGTAGGACCGGCCGAAATGGTGCTCGCTGAAAAAAATGCCCTCGAAGCCGAGGGCCTCATCGCGCACCCACAGATCGAGGTAGCGGGCGAACAGCGCCGTCACATCGCGCGGCTCCGGCTCGACGCTCGGGCTGCCCAGCTCGGGCAGGAATTCGAAGATCCAAGGTTTGATCATCGGCTCGATCACTGGGGGCATAACACGGCTCGAGGGCGCCCTAGCCTCCGGCGGCCGGCGTTTGAGGAAAAGAAGTATCCCGCTATAGTCGTTATACATTTTTGTATGACTGGGCCCGGCCGCGGCCATGCCTGACGGTGCCGGCGCGGGAGGCGCACGTGGACGCGAGGCTGCTCGAGTACTTCCTGCGCACCGTCGAGCACGGCAGCATCAACCGGGCGGCAGACGAGCTCGGGCTTGCCCAGCCGTCCCTGTCACGCTGGCTTTCGCTCCTCGAGCACGATATCGGCACACCGCTGTTGATCCGCTCGCCGCGCGGCATTGCGCTCACCGATGCCGGCGCCCTCCTGGTCGAGCGATCGCCCGCGATCCTGCACCAGATCGATCTGCTGCGGCATGAGATCGGCGCGAAGACCGGCACGCAGGTGGCGATCGGGCTCACCCCCTCGATGCAGCGCGTCGTGACGGCGCCATTCATCGAATCGTGCGCGGCCGATCAGCCGAAGGTCACGCTGCGCGTCTATGAAGGCATCAACAACGCTTTGCGTCGGTGGATGGAGGATGCACTGCTCGATGTCGCCCTGCTGGTGTCGCTCGAACGCGCGCCGGCGCATTTCGAGGTGACGCCCCTGGTGCGCGAGCGGATGATGCTGGTGGCGGGCCGCAGCGCCGGGCTGAGCATGGACCGGCCGGTGCCGCTGTCGAGGCTGGCCGACGCCGAGATCATCATGCCGGGGCGGCCGAACGTGGTGCGCGCCTATGTGGAGAATTCGCTGCGGCGGGCAGGACTGAAGCTTGTCAGCCGGATCGAGGCCGAGACCCTATCGCTGTGCATCGAGCTCAGCCGTCGCGACCTCGGCCATACGCCGATGCCGTACTGCGTGGTGCACGGACGGCTCGGCAGCCGGGCGACCATCAGCGCGGCGCCGATCAAGGGCCTATTCCTGACTTGGAATCTTTGCGTCAACCGAGCGCGGGCGCACACGAGCGCGGTACGTCGCGTGGCGGCGGCGCTGCGCCAGTTCGTCGCCGAGCGGATCGCGTGCGGCGACTGGCCGTATGCGGAGCTGCTCGACGATAGAGGAGCCTAGCGGGGACGAATGGCGAAGGTACGCAAGACACAGGAGCAACGGCGGCGTGACACGCAAGCGGCGGTCTTGGCAGCCGCGCTGCAGCTTCTGATGGCACGCGGCTATGCGCAGTTCAGCGCCGGTCGAGTGGCCGCACGCGCGGGCGTCTCGCGCGGGGCCCTGGAGCGGTATTTTCCGACCAAGAACGACCTCCTGGTCGCGGTGACGCAGTTCGCCATGGACACGGCGCTCGATCACGCGCGCGCGCTGGCCAGGCGTGCCTCCGCGGAAACCGATCCGGTCAGGCGCTTCCTGCTCGATTCCCGGCACTTTTTTCTCAGTCCGGTGTTCGGCGCCATGATCGAGCTCGCCATCGCGGCGAGCGCCGACCCGCAGTTCGCGCGGCCGCATCGCGCGATCGTCGCGCGCGCGCGGCGCGGCCTCAACCGGATCTGGCTCGACGCGCTCGCGGCCGCCGGGTTCTCGCGCCGCAACGCCGAGCGGTTCATTCTGCTCACCCACTACTTGCTGCGCGGGGTGTTCGTCGTCAGGCGCTGGCTGCCGTACGATGCCAAGCCGCACGCCGTGATCAAAGCATGGGCGGCGCTCGCGCCCGCGGTGCTCGAGTTGCAGCAGGCATCCGCACCATTGATGTCCGTGCCGAGAGCGACGAGCAAAGCGGAACGCGGCCGCACGCGCCGGCGTCGGCGGACGCAGGCAAACAATGAAATAAAAGCGTAGAGACTTTTTATTTGACTGTCGCGCGAGATCGGTTACGCTTTGCGCAAAAGCAGGCGTGCGAGCGGACGACCACGGTTTCACTCATTGCCGTGCGAACGGCCGCGATGAGGGGAGGAGCGTGTGGCGCTTCAGCAGAACACCAATCGCATCCAGACGACCCATATCGGCAGCCTGCCGCGGCCGCACGCGCTACTCGACATGTTGAAGGCGAAGTTCGCCGGCCAGCCGTTCGATCAGAAGCAGTACGCGGCGACGCTCACGCAGGCTGTGGCGGACGTGGTGCGCAAGCAGGTGGACTGCGGCGTCGACATCGTCACCGACGGCGAGTTCTCCAAGCCCGGATTCTTCACCTACGTGCAGGAACGGCTCGAAGGGTTCGAGGCGCGGCCGGGCCGTAAGATGGCGCTGTTCGCCAAAGAGGTCGCGGCCTTTCCGGAATATTATGCGGAGTATTTCAAGCACGCCATGATGGGCGGCGCGATCGTTTCGCTCGCGCCGGTGGTCTGCGTCGGGCCGGTGCGCTATCGCGGCGACAAGGCAGTTGCGGTCGACATCGCCAATGTGAAGGCGGCGGCCGCGGCCGCGGGCGTCGCGCCCGATCACGTCTTCCTGCCGGTGACCGCGCCGTCGGGCGTCGGCGTCAACGAATACTACAAGAGCGAGGAGGAGTATCTCCACGCGGTCGCCGACGCGCTCAATCGCGAATACCGGGCGATCGTCGCGGCAGGCCTGCTCGTGCAGATGGACGATCCGTTCCTGGCCGACATCTTCGTCGAGCCGGACCTGGACGATGCGGGCAAGGCGCGGCGCGCCGAGATCTACGTCGAGGCGGCCAATGCGGCGCTCGCCGGCATTCCGGCCGAATGGGTGCGCTTCCACACCTGCTACGGCATCAATGAAGGGCCGCGCCTGTTCGAGGCGAACCTGCAGCAGGTGCTGCCCTATGCGCTGAAGATCAATGCCGGGTCCTACAGCTTCGAGGCGGCCAACCCTCGCCACGAGCACGAATACCATTTGTTCGAGAGCGTGAAGATTCCGGACGGGAAGGTGATCTGTCCCGGCGTGATCACGCATGCGAGCAACATCGTCGAGCATCCCGAGCTGATCGCCGAGCGCATCGTGCGCTTCGCCGATCGGGTCGGGCGCGCCAACGTGGTCGCCGCCGCCGATTGCGGCTTCTCATCGCAGGCGCTCTACCGCACCGAGGTTCATGTCAGCGTGGTCTGGGAGAAGTTCAAGGCGATGCGGCACGGCGCGGATTTGGCGACCCGGAAGCTTTGGAAGAGCTGACATGCTCCCGTGATCTTCCATCCGGCCGAGGCGCTGGGCATCCGCGACGTGTCGGCACAAGGCGGCATCGTGGTTATGCGGACGGCCGCGGTGGATCTCATCGGAACGATCTGCTCCCGCGCGCAAGCAGCGGAACCCGTGCTGGTCGCCAACCATACGGATGATGCCGCGCCCGCGAGCCTCTACACCAAACAGCAGGCCAAGGATGGCCAGCAGGTCTATGCGCAGCACTGCGCATCCTGCCACGGCAACATGCTGCAGGGCGCCTCGGCGCCGCCTGCGGGCGGGACGGCGTTTCTCACAAGGCGAAACTCCTCGGCTGGTCGGTGGCCGATATGTGCAACCTCGTCGTGACCTCGATGCCGCGCGACAATCCCGGCTCGCTCTCACCGACGCAATATGCCGACGTGCTCGCCTATCTGCTGGCGGCCGATTGCTATCCGGCCGGGCGAAAGCAATTTCCCACCACGGCCACGCCCGACATCAAGGGCGCCGAGCTGCACCCACTCGTGGGCGCGAGGGGGCAGGACAAGACGTCCGGCACCTGTTCGCTCGCCGCTTCTTACCGGGGAGGGGGAGCGCAGCCGCAGTGCCAAGCTTCACATATTGCTATTTCCCTGGTGCGGCCATCGGAGCAAGCCGTTCTCAATCCTTGAATGGATCGAATACGTCGGCGCCCGCCATCACGACCGCGAACGGGGTGAGCCGGTGCTCGATCGCAACCGTGCCGGCGTGGTGGGCGAGCACGTCGGGCAGGCGGCGATAGGCCTGCGGCGCCTCATCGAGGTCGCCGCCGATCAGGTGTACGCCCTTCTGGCGCAGCCACGCCTGCATCTCGTCGTGGCGCACGCGGCCGAGCTCGCGCATCTTCTTGCCGGTCGTCGGATCCTTGCGGACGCGGCCGCGCGCCTCGGTGCGCGACATCACGCGGCCGGCGCCGTGCACGGTCGAGTACAGGCTCGCGGCCGACGCCTCCCCGGCGACGCCGTGCAGGATCACGGCATCGTCGCCCATCGAGCCGCCGACGAAACCGCGCTGGCCCGGGAAGGCCGGCGTCGCGCCCTTGCGCACGACCCACAGATCGCGCTCGCCGTGGCGCTCGCGCCAAGCGTAGTTGTGATGGTTGTGCACGGTGTCGAGCACCTCGCCACCGATGATCGCGCGCACGCGCGCGACCACCCACTCGCGGCCCGCATAGGCATAGAGACCGGCGAGCCGCATGGCGGCGAGATACTGGCGGCCGAGATCGCTGTCCTGGTGCAGCAGCGTCGGCGCGACGTCGATCCCGTCGGCGCCGCCGGCGCGCTTGATGAACGCCATCGCGGTCTTGTGGCCGAGGCCGCGGGAGCCGAAATGCACGCCGATCCAGACGAGGCCGTCCTCGTCGGCGAACAAGTCGACATAGTGATTGCCCGAGCCGACGGTGCCGAGCTGGTCGCGCGCCATCGACTTGAGCGGCGTCGTGACGTCGCTCTCGGTCCACAGATTCGAGTCGAACAACTCGTGCTCGACCTTCTCGGCGTTGGTGCGACCGATGCCGAAGCTGATGCTGCCGGCGATCTCGGCAACCAGCGGGCCGATGCGATCGGCGATCGCGGCCTTCGGCACGTCGAGCCGCACGGCCATGTTGCCGCACGCGATGTCGAAGCCGACGCCGGACACCGACACGTGCTCCTCATACGCGATCACGCCCCCGACCGGCTGCGCATAGCCGAGGTGGCCGTCGGCGCACAACACGCCGCCGGCGACGCTGCCGTATTCCATGCAGCGCGCCATCTGCGCCTTGGTGCGCTCGTCGTGCTCGCCGAAGATCTTGATCTCGGGCATGGTGCGCTCCGTTCCGCATTGTAGTGACGCGAATAGTGGGTGGCGAATAACAAATGGGGCGGTTTCTACACGCCATTCGCTACTCGCTACTCGCCATTTGACATCGTGAACGTCCAGCAGAATGGCAGGGGAGGCAGGACTCGAACCCGCGCCGACGCGGTGTTGGAAGCCGCCGCTCTGCCGCTAAGCTACTCCCCCGTAGTTGTCGCTGTGCCGATCGACCTGCCGCCGCGCAGGGGCGCGATGCCGTCCGCACCTGTCCGATTTGTAATCGAGGCGCGTGAACCGCGGCGCCCTCCGGTTGGACCCAATGGACATGACGGATGATGCTCACCTTGGAGAAATTGTGATGAAAAGAATCGTCTTTGCCGCAGCCCTGCTGATGGCCACCGGATCTGCCGCATACGCCGACCACGACCATTGGACCGATCTGCGGCCCAAGCTGCATCGCGGCGACGATGTGCTGAACGCCGACGGGCAGAATTGTAGGGACCAAACCGGGCAGCAGAACTACAATTATTCGCCGATGTTGCCCTCTTATTTGCGCTGCATGCGCGCCCGCGGCTGGCGCTTCGAGTACACGGTCCGGAGCAGGGATCCCTATTTCGACTACCACCATCGCTGGATCGTCCCTGGCGTTGCTTGGACTGACCCGGACGAGCCGGGCACTTGCCACTACATTCTCGGTGGCGCCGGATCCGAGTGCTCGAACTATTGATCGGTCCGCCCGGGGGTCCCGCTGCGATCGGACTCGCGCGGCGGGACCTCGGATTCGCATCGGCTCTCCCCTCGTGGAATCTAGCCACGATCCCGCGCACCTCGGCGAAAAACTCGGCCGCCGAAGCGTGCCCGAAGCGCCGCGAAGGCGGTGGTCCCTGGGGACGGACTTGAACCGCCGACCTCCTGATCCACATTCAGGCGTTCTTCCGGCTGAACTACCGCAGGGAAAGCGCAGGGCGATGTTGCCGATTTGTAACGGCCCGGGCGTGAACCGGAGGACGCCGCCATGGCGAACGATAATTACGACCGATCGCGCTCACATGGAGAATAGCTCATACAACGCATCGTCCTGGTCGCCGGCTTGCTGCTCGGCAGCGAAAGCGCGGCACTCGCCGACATCGATCACTTCACCAACCTGTGCACGGATTTCTGAGACACGGCCCCGCCGCCCATTCCACCAAAGGAGGTGAGACGTCCCTGCCCGGGACTCCAGGCGCGTGGGGGGACGTCGATTCGGGCGCATGTTCCGGCAAAGTGGGGCCGGTTCGTCGAGAAGAGCATGCTCAAATGAAACAGGGTTCTAACTCGGCCGGCGCGCGGGCGCGCCGCCGTTGCGGATGTCCGACGGCGTCGCGCCGAAATGGCGGCGGAACGCGCGGTTGAAATAAGACAGATCGGAAAAGCCCACCGTCGTCGCGATATCGGTGATCCTGCGATCGCGCCAATTCGGGTCGCGCAGCAGGGCGGCCGCGTTGTCGAGACGCCGGGTCAGCACGTGATGGGTGAAGCTCTTGCCGGTCTCCTCGAGCAGGAGGTGCACGTAGCGCGGCGACACGGCGAGCGCGGCCGCAACGGCGCCGACGCTCAGGCGCGGATCGGCGCTGTTTGTTTTGATCGCCTGCAGGATCGCGGACAGCCGCGCCGCTCGCGGGCCGTGCTGTTCGGCGAGCTCGCGCGCGTCGCCCTCGGCGCCGAGGACGAGCGCGACGAGATCATGGACATGGGCGATGACGAGGTCGCGCAGCCGGGGCTCCATGCTGCCGGCATCCCAGATGGTGGCAACGTAGCTGGTGAGCAGCTTCAGGGCGGCGCTCGCCGGGATCGTCTGCGAGGTTCGATCGTCGAGACCGGGAATGCGGGCGGCGAGCACCGCGCGGGGGATGCGTATGCTCAGCGGCCGTGCGGCATCCGGAAGGACGACGAGCGCCGGCTCGGCGCAGTTCGTGAGCACGGCACGTCCTTCGCCGAGCATGGCGTCGCGGCCGCATTGCTCGACGATGCAGCGAGCGCCACCGAGGCCTACGCCGAGGACGAAGTCGTCGCTGGTCAGGTGCTGTGGGCCGTGCCAGCGTCGGCAGGCCGAAATCAGCGACGACATCAGCCCGAGTCGAGGCAGGTTGCAGAACGTCGCCTCGAACCGAAATGGCTGCACGCCGATCGGCGTGACGTCATGCCTGATGATGGTGCTGCCGTAGATCTCGCGGTACGCCGCGAGCCGCTTCTCGGGCGGAAAATCGTCCGTCGAGAATCGCAGCACCTTGGGGGCGGTCGCGTCCATGCAATGCGATCGATGCCTGTTATTATTCCATCGTCGTCGAATGAGCTGCGCCGCCCGCGCTCAAGCTAACATATTTGTGATATGTGGCAATTCACTCCTGTCCTGGTCGATTCACTCTGGGCATAGTGCGATAGTGGCCACGTCCGTCTTCGCCCTCCGGGCTTCGGCGCGGCAGCCTTCGGGCCCGTGGCTCGCTCGCTAAAGCCGTAGCGCCCGTGAGGGCGCCCAAAGCTGGTGCCGGCGGGTTGATCCGAACAACCGACCTTCGCCGTATGGGGGCGCTGCTCTGCCGCTGAGCTACGCGGGCTATCGAATGTCCATCCTGCCGATGTGCCGGGCCTTCACGGCCCGACGGAGCTGTGATGTCCTGCGGCGGCTTGTCGAGGCAGCGACGTGCAGGAACCAGGCAACCAGGACCAGGATCGCGACCTTTTCGATCGGGCGCGCGCTGCCGCGATAGCCGGCGAGCGCGATCGCGCGATCGCGCTCTATCGCGCCGCATCCTCCGCGCGGCCCACCGATGCCCTGCTGCACGGCGAGCTCGGCCGCCTGCTCTACGAGGCGGGCGCCCTAGATGACGCGGCGGCATGCCTTGGGCAAGCGATCGCGCTCAACCCTGGTGATGCGGCCGCGCAAGAGGCGCTCGGCCGTTTGCTGATGTCGCGCGCAGACCTCGCGGGCGCCCGCGCGCATCTTGCGGCAGCCGTCGCGCACGATCCGCGTCGCGCGACGGCCCAGGCGGCACTCGGCGACCTGCATCGCCGCGAGGGCAGGGCGGACGAGGCGGTCGCGGCATATCGGGCGGCGCTCGCGCTCGATCCGACCAACGCGGCGCTGCACCTGCGCCTCGGCAGCACGCTCGTCCGCGACGCCGGCCGCCTCGATGCGGCGATGGAATGCTTCCGGCGCGTGATCGCGCTCGATCCGGACCAGGCGGTCGCGCACCTGCAGCTCGGCCTCGCGTTCTGGCGCCGCGGGGACTCGGCGCCGGCGCTCGCGCTCGCCGAGCGGGCGGTCCGGCTCGATCCGCAGCTGCCGGCCGGGCAGGGCGCGCTCGGCGTCATGCTGCGCGGCGCCGGCCGGATCGCCGAGGCGGGGACGGCGCTGCGCGCCGCCATCGCCAGCCATCCGCGCGATGCCGAGGCCCGCTTCAACCTCGGCGCCTGCCTGGCCGACACGGGTGACCTTGCGCAAGCCGTGCACTGGCTCGAGCAGGCGGTCGCGCTCGCGCCGGGCCATCGGGCGGCGCAGATCAAGCTCGGCTCGCTCTTGACCGGGCTCGGCCGCCGCGACGCGGCGCTCGCGGCCTACCGCGCCGCGCTGGCGCGTTTTCCCGACGATCCCACGCTGCGCCTCGGTGCGACCATCGCCGAGCTGCCGATGATCTACGATGATGTGGCGCAGGTCGAGCGTTGCCGTGCGAGCTACGCGGCGAGCCTCGAGGCCCTGGCGCGGTTTTTCGCCGGCCGCGGCGCCGCGACGGCGGTGGCGGACGCCGAGGCGATCGGCACCGAGCAGCCGTTCTTTCTCGCCTACCAGGGCCGCGACGACCGTGCGCTCGCGGCGCGTTACGGTGCGATGATCGCCGGCGTGATGCAGGCCGCCTATCCGCAATGGGCGCGGCCACCCGCGGTCGCACCGCCGACGGCGGGCGAAAAGATCCGCGTCGCCATCGTGTCGGGACATTTCTGGGCGCACTCGGTGCTCAAGGCTCCGATCCGCGGCTGGATCGCGCTCATCGACCGCACGCGCTTTCGTGTCCTCGGCTATCACGTCAGCGCGCGGCAGGACGGCGAGACGGCGGCGATCCGGCGCGCCTGCGATCGCTTCGTGCAGGGGCCGCTCTCGCTCGCGCAGTGGTGCGAGACGATCCGCGCCGACGCGCCGCACGTGGTGATCTTTCCCGAGCTCGGCATGGACATGATGACGCCGCGCCTCGCCGCGCTGCGGCTCGCGCCGATCCAGTGCGTGAGCTTCGGCCATCCGGCGACGAGCGGCTTTCCGACCATCGACTACTACTTGTCGGGCGAGCTGATGGAGCCGGAGGGCGCCGAGCGCCAGTACGTCGAGAAGTTGGTGCGCCTGCCTGATCTCGGTTTTGCCTACGTGCCGCCGGTGATCGAGGCGGCGGAGGTGCGGCGCGAGAGCATCGGTCTGAGGCCTGACGCGGTGGCGTTCTGGTGCTGCCAGCACCTGCCGAAGTTTCTGCCGCAGCACGATCACGTGTTCGCGCGCATCGCACGGCGGCTCGACGATGCGCAGTTCGTGTTCATCGCCTCGCCACGCGGCGAGGAGGTGACGGCGCGCTTTCGCCGTCGGCTCGCTCGCGCCTTTGCGGCGGAGGGGCTCGACGCGGCGCGGCACCTCGTCATCCTGCCGCGCCTCACCACGTCCGATTTCGCCGCCGTCGCGGAGGTCTGCGACGTGTTTCTCGACAGCATCGGCTGGTCCGGCATGAACACGGCGTTCGAGAGCCTTGCGAGCGCGCTGCCGATCGTGACTTGGCCCGGCCCGCTGATGCGCGGCCGCCACAGCCTCGCGATTCTGCGCCTGCTGGACGTGCCCGAGACGGTCGCGGACTCGGAGGACGAGTATGTGGAGATCGCGGTACGGCTCGGCCGCGACCCGGCATGGCGCGCCGCGATCCGCGCCCGGATGGCGGCGAATCGGCGGCGGGTCGTCGCCGATGCGACGCCGGTGCGTGCGCTGGAGGCCTGGATGGAAAAGGTCGCGGGGCAGATGAAGTGAGGGCTCCCGGCGTCGTTGGCTCCCCCTCATGGATTCGAACCACGATCCTCGCGTTCAAGGCGCGATATCCTGCCGTTGGACGAAGGGGGAATGGCGTGCCGGCGACCGCCTGTCGGCGAGGTGTCAACTGTGTGCGATGCGTGCGCGGCGCGCGGTCTCGCGCACATCGGACGGCGTCGCGCCGTAGTGGCGGCGGAAGGTGCGGCTGAAATAGGAGAGGTCGGAAAATCCAGCCTCGGCCGCGATGTCGGCGATCTTGCGCGCGAGCTGGCCGGCATCGCGCAGCAGGGCGCCGGCCTTTTCGAGGCGCCGCTCCAGTAGATGATGCGTGAAGCTGCGGCCGGTTTGCTCCAGCAGCAGGTGCACGTAGCGGGGTGTGACGCCGAGCAGCTTGGCGACCGATGCGGCCGTGAGGTCGGGGTCGCCGCTTCGCGCCGCGATCGCGCGCAGGACGGCGGAGCGGCGGGCGGTGCGCACGCCGCGCTCCTCGCCGATGTCCCGGGCCTCGCGCGCAGCGCCGAGCGCATACGCGGTGAGGTCGATCAGGTGGTTGCCGAGCACGTCGGCGCAGCGGCGGTCTGCAAACGGGGCCGCGAGCGCCTGCTCGAGATATCCGTGGAGCTGGCGAAATGCCGGGCTATCGGCCGGTGCCAAGCCGGCGACGCGGGCAATATCCGGGCCGCGCCCCACGATCGTGCTTCGCGGGATGGTCAGGGCGAGGAACCGGGATGTCCCCGCGAGCGCGATCCGCGCCGGGCGGGCATTGTCGATGATCAACGCTTGCGGCGACCTGACCCGGGTCTCGTGCTCGCCCTGGACCGCGTCCGCGGCGCCGTGCCGCCACAGTTGCACGACGATCGCGTCATTGCCGTCGCCGAGATGCAATGAGCGACGCGTCATCTCGGTCGGGGTCAGCGACAGATCGGCAATGACAACGGCTCCCGCCGCACGGACATCGAGCCCGCCGCGAAACGGCATGGGGCTGCGCCGCGCAATGTCGGCGCCGATGACGTGCCGAAAGACCTCCTCGCAAAACGCCGGGAAACGATCACGCTCGGGCAGCGGGTCGGTGCTGAAGCTGAACTGGCGCGGAAGGGTCGTGTCGTTCATGACCTCTCGTCGGCGCTGCGTCGCTCCGCATCCGACCCGCACCGTAACATATGCGCGTGAGGCGACAATTCGCTCCAGGCATGGTCGGCTTCCTTATGAGCATGGTGTTCTGACAGAGCCCGGAGCGTAATGGGTGGCTTGCCGAGCCGTAGCGGGGCGCGGAGCGCCGCGAAGGCTGGCGGAGAGTGCAGGGATCGAACCTGCGCGACCTTTCGGTCTCGTCGCGTTAGCACCGCGATGCCTTGCCGCTCGGCCAACTCTCCGTAATGAGACGACTTCTCCGGCTGTCGCGGCGCTTCGCGCGCAATGGCGCGACAGCCATCGCGCCCGGGCTGGCTCGCCGAGCCGTAGCGCCCGTCAGGACGCAAAGGCTGGAATCCACGGCGCGACTCGAACGCGCAACCTGAGGCACCGGAGGCCTCTGCTCTGGTCCGGTTGAGCTACGTGGACGTGATTGAACAGGGCGGGGGGATTCGAACCCGCGGCCTCCGCATTCCAAGTGCGGAGCTCTTCCTGACTGAGCTACACCCTTATGGATAAAGGCAAGGATGGGCCACCCAGCAGGATTCGAACCTGCGGCCTCCGGCTCCGCAAACCGGCGCTCTGCTCCGCTGAGCTATGGGTGGGATTGTGGAATTCGGCGCCGTCGGACGACGGCAACGGCCGCGCGGCCTTGATCTAATCTATACGGCCTTTGCGGCCATCGGCGCCTGGCCGATCGCGCCGAGCTCGACGTCGCGCGTCTCCGGTCCCATCAGCGCGCCGACGATCATCAGCACGCCCGCAAGCGCGATCAGCACCACCGGCGTGTAGGCGTAAGGCATGAAATCCCGCAACGCCAGCAGGTAGGCTCCGGCGAACGCCGGAATGACCACGGCGAGACTGTAGCCGATGCCATAGCCGGAGGCGCGCAGCTGGGTCGGGAAGCGCTCGCAGATATAGGTCGTGACGATCCCCCAGGGCGATATGACGAGGAGATAGCAGAGGCACGCGATGGCGGTCGTGGCGATCAGCCCGCCGCCGCCGAGCGCGTGCGTCACGGCGGCCGCATAGAGGCCGGAGCCGACGATGAGAACCAGAACGCCGCTGAGAACGATGGCGAGCCGCCGGCCGATCATCTGCCCGATCAGGCCGAACGCCACGAAGGAGAAGAACTGGACGAAGCTCGTGACCAGAAGGCCATTGGTCACGATCTTGCCGGGGATATGGAGCTCGTGAATGAGCAGGCCGGGCATGACGCCGATGACCGACTGGGCCGCGAACCAGAACCCGAGCATCATGACGAGAATCTGGGCGAGATTGCGCAGGTTCGGGCCGGACACCACCTCCTTGAGCGGCGCCTCGCTTTTTTCAGAGCTCATCCACAGCCGGGATTCGGCGACCCGCAGGTAATAAGCGAGGAACAGGAATGCCATGATGGCGCCGCAGACGAACGGGATGCGCCAGCCCCAGGCCAGGTATTGCACCGGCGTCGTCAGGCCCAGCATGATGCTGGTGACGACCGAGACGAGGAAGAAGCCGATCGGATAGGCGCCCTGCAGCACGCCGCCGACGAGCCCGCGCCGCTCCTTCGGGACCATCTCCATCGCGAGCGTGTTGTTCGACGTGTATTCGCCGCCCATGAACACGCCGCCGATGAAGCGAATGAGAATGAGCAGCGCCAGCGACCAGATGCCGATGGTGGTGTAGCCCGGCAGCAGGGCGATCAGCAGCGTGAAGACGCCGAAGCCGACGATGGTGACGATGGTGGTGCGCCGGCGTCCGATCCGATCGGCGAAATGGCCGAAGATGATCGCGCCGCATGGCCGCCCAAGGAGCGTGACGGCGAAGACGAAGAAGTAGATCGTCGTGCTCGCCGCCGAGCTCAGCCCCGGCGGCTCGAAGTAGCGCGTGACCGATGCAAGCGCGAGAACGGGCAGGTAGATATCGAAGAAATCCACCGCGAAGCCGATGCATCCGGCCACCAGTGCGCGGCGTGCATCCGGGGAAAGTGGTTCAGCGCCGATCAGGCCGGATTCCATGGGCGTCCTCCCGACGATCCGGCGCGGGGTCAACGAAACCGGTTGATCCTCTTTTTCGAAACAAGCGCACCGTCGGTCGGTTTGACAACGTTGACGACGGATCATTTCTCCGATCCGCGTCACCGGGCCGCACCGACAAGGAGAGCCAGTTCGCCGGGTTGTCTGCTTTGCAGAAGTTGGGGCTGCCGGCGGGATTTGAACCCGCGATCTCCGAGTTGAGGGCCCGGTGTCTTGGCCGCTAGACGACGGCAGCGTGAGGCACGTGGCATAACGCGAAGCGCTGCGAAGGCTGAAGCTGCCGGCGGGATTTGAACCCGCGATCTCCGGGTTGAAGGCCCGTTATCTTGCCCGGCTAGACGACGGCAGCGATTTTGGCTCCCCTCGCAGGAATCGAACCTGCCTCAGCTCTGCTCAACAGGCAGCCGCGTGCACCTTGCTCGCCTGAGGGG
This sequence comes from Xanthobacteraceae bacterium, assembly GCA_035293985.1. Taxonomy (GTDB): domain Bacteria; phylum Pseudomonadota; class Alphaproteobacteria; order Rhizobiales; family Xanthobacteraceae; genus JAVDCA01. The sequence goes on along the minus strand of DATGLS010000045.1, from coordinate 347,431 downwards.
AAGAAGTTCGGTCGCCGGCGGCGTGCGCTACGGTACGGCAAGGCTTCGCGAGGCTGGCTCGCCGAGCCGTAGCGTGCGCGAAGCGCCGCGAAGGCTGGTGGAACACCGGGGTAACGCTCCCCGCGCGACCTGCTTGCAAGGCATGTCTGCACCCTTGTGCGTGTCCCTAATTCGGTGCTCGGGGTTGGTTTCGAGCCAACCTCTCCGCGTTTTCGGCACGGCGCTTTCACCAGATTAGCTTCCCGAGCAATCGGCGCTCGCTCCGGCTTGCCGAGCCGTAGCGCGCGAAGCGCCGCGAAGGCTGGTGCGGATGGCGGTAATCGAAACCGCGTCTTCGGAGTGGCGCTCCGAGGCTTGACCTTCCAGCTACATCCGCGTGTGTGGTGGGAAGCGGAGAGAATCGAACTTCCTGCCGCAAAGGGACCGCGTTTACGGCGCGGCGACGGCACCAGCCGTCCTTATTGGCGCTTCCCGAAAATCAAATGTCTCTCAAGGAGAGGGAATAAGTGGCGGAGAGCTGAGGGTTCGAACCTCTGTCCTTGCGGACCCTTCGGTTTTCGAGACCGATTGCCGGCCACTCCAGCGGAGCTCTCCAATGAAAGGCAGGAGATGGCGCCGCCGTCGTGCCGCCGCGAGCGCCGTCACGATTCTTTGCGCGCCGGCTGCGTCCCGTCGGCCGCGCTCGGCTTCGCGTGCAGGCAGAGCAGGGCGGCGAATGCGGCGAGGCAGAGGCCGCCCGAGACCAGGATCACGCCGAGGCCCATGGCGGAGAGCATGAGCCCGAACAGCAGCGGCGCCAGCGCCTGCGCGGCGCGCGCGGGCGCGCCGAGCAAGCCGGTGCGCTCGCCGTAGTCATTGGGGCCGAACAGCGCGAGCGGCACGGTGCCGCGCGCAATGGTCAGAAGACCGTTGCCGGCGCCGTAGAGGATCGCGAATGCCGCCGCCCCAACCGGCCCGGCGCCGGCGAGAACGGCGGCGCCGATGGGATGGAGCGTGGCGGCGATCCGGGCGGAGACCAGCGGATGAATCCGCCGCAGCGCGATGAACTCGAGGAGTCGCGCTGCGACCTGCGCTGGTCCGACCATGGCGGCGGCCGCGATCGCCGCGAACGGCGTCGCGCCGGCGCGCTCGAGCAGGTCGGGCAGGTGAGCCGCCATGGCGCCGGTGACGAACCAGGCCGCCGCGAACACGAAGGCGAGCAGCCACATCTCGCGGCGCGGATGCCAGCCGACGCGGCGGCCGGCGCCGCGCGCCGGCGTGCGAATGGTTGCGCGCGGCAGCAGAGCGTTGAGCGGCAATCCGACACCCAAATTGAGCACGCCCCAGACCAGGCAGGTCTCGCGCCACCCGACGGCGCCGTTGAGGAGCGACGTCAGCGGCCAGCTCACCGTCGAGGCGAAGCCGGCCATCAGGGTGATGCCGGTGATCGGCCCGCGCGCGCGCGTGCCGTAGAAGCAGGCGAGCGCCGCGAACGCCGCGTCGTAGAGGCCGAGCGCCATGCCGAGGCCGAGGATCGCCCAGGCCGCGAACAGCACGACCGGTCCGCTCGCGCCCGCAAGGGCAAAGAGCCCGACCGCGAGCACGATGTTCGACAGCGCCAGGACCCCGCGGCCGCCGCGCCGGTCGATGGTGCGGCCGACATAGGGTCCCGCGACGGCGGCGATCAGCAGCGAGACCGAGAACGCGCCGAACACCCAGGCCGGCGCAACGCCGGTCCCGGCCGCGATGGGGCCGGCGAGGACGGCGGGCAGATAGTAGCTCGATGCCCAGGCGAGCGTCTGCGCGATGCCGAGCATCGCGACCACTCGTGTGCGCGACGGCGCCGCGCCGGCATCGACTGGCTCATACACTGCTGGCCCCGGCTCCTTCCTGCTGCGTCGCCTCGACCGGCAAGGTGCTTTGCCCGGCACCGAGCTCGCGCTGCATCAGCACCGTATCGACCCAGCGGCCGAATTTGAACCCCGCGGCGTGCAAGGTCCCGACCATACGAAAGCCGAGCCGTTCGTGCAGCGCGATCGATGAGATGTTGGCGCTATCCCCGATCACCGCGATCATCTGCCGCCACATGCCGGCCTCGCAGCGCGCGATCAGCGCCGTGAGAAGCGCCCGGCCGACGCCGCCGCGGTGGCGGCGATGGTCGACATAGACCGAGTTCTCGATCGAGAAGCGGTAGGCCGAGCGGGCGCGGTAGGGCGACGCATAGGCATAGCCCACGACCTCGTCGTCGATTGCGGCGACCAGATAGGGCAGCCCGCGCGCCAGCACGTCGGCGCGGCGGCGCCCAATCTCCTCGGGTGAAGGCGGCTCCTCCTCGAAGGAGGCGGAGCCGTGGCGAACGTGATGGCCGTAGATCGAGCTGATGGCGGCGACGTCGGCCTCTTTCGAATCTCGGATCAGGCAAGGGATGAAGCAGGTCATGGGGTCCATCTCATGATGTCGCTTGGAAAATGTCGCGGGACATGGAACGCGTCTCGAGGGGGCGGGCCGGCCGAGGGGGCGACCGCACGCGGCCTCCGTGCGGCTGATGCCGACATCGTGCAGCAGGTGGTCGTCGAGCTCGCGGAGATGGGCCAACTGGCACAGCCGCGACTGCGGCGATCCGCCGAGAAAGCGCGCGAGCTCGCGCAGCCAGCCCGATGAGGGCGGGCCCCGGCTCACAGCCGTGGCGCCACATCGGCGCCCACCGTGCGCGCACCCGCCGGGATGACGGGCAAGATGAGCGCGGATGGATGAAGGGTGTCGTGCAATATGGTCTGCCGCGCGGCCTGCTGATGCGTGCTCATGCCGAACGCCTCGCCGGTATTCGGGTTGGGATCGAACTGAGGAAAATCGCTCGACGATATTTCGAGCCGGATACGATGGCCCGGCTCAAACAGATTGCTCGTCGGCCAGATCGCGATCGTGTAGCGGTAGACGTCGCCGGGAACGATCAGGCTCGGCTGTGACAGCGACGCACGGAAGCGCGCGCGGATGATGCCGTTGTTGAGATTGATCGCCTCGCCGTCGGGATGGACGTCGACCAGCTTGGCCGTGAAGTCCGTGTCGCGCGCTGATGATGCCGCATACAGCACGACCGAGATCGGGCCCGTAACCTCCATCGGCTGCGTCAGCACCGGGCTCGTATAGACGAGCACGTCGCTGCGCTGCTCGACGGCGGCCTGATCGAACTGTCCCTGCGAGTCGCTGTACCATTCGCAACACGAATGGCCGCCGACGCTCGGCACCGGATTCCACGGTTCGTAGTCGAAATGATCGGCCGGAGATTTGTCGCCTGCCGGCTCGCGGGTGAGCGCCCCGTCACCCAAGAGGGAGGCGGCATGGCCATCGCTCGCGAGATACCACGTTTGGTACTCAGTGCCCGGAATGGGCCAGCCACGCGCCGTATGCCAGCGGTTTTCGCCCATGGTGAAGTAGTCGACCCGCGTGCCGGTATCGACGCCATTGTCCTTCCCCTTGAGGAAATGGTCGAACCACGCAAGCGTGAGCTCGTTCACCGGGCTGTCGGCGGCGGGTCCGATGGCGGCAAGCCGCGGCGACGCCACGCTGTAGCCGTGGAAGGTCGCCCCCGGCCGGCCCCATGCGATGTGCTCCCACGGGCCGATGACGATGCGCTGGTTTCTCCGCGCGGCGTCGCTGGCGGCGCGCTGCGTCATGCCGACGAAGTTTTCCAGGCCGCCCTGCAAGAAGGCATCGTACCAGCCCTCGAACGCGAGCACCGGCACTTTAACGTTCGCATAGCGCTCCTTGATGCTGAATTGCCTCCAATACGCGTCGTAGGCGGGATGGCGGACCGCATCGAAGAAGTAGGGAGCAACCTCGTCGCGATCGGGGCGGAACGGCGGGAATTCGATGTAGGGGCGAAAGTGCTCCCAGCGCGCGATGTCCCGGTAGTCACGCTCGAGCGCTTGCGCCAAGGCGGTATCGCCGCGATTGGCGGCCGCGCTCGCCACGATGTCCTTCATCATCCACCCCTCGATGAAATCGAGGCGAAACGCGCCGCCCTCGTAGGTCCAGCCGTCGTAATAGTCGGAGGCGGTGTTCGACGGCACGATCGCCTTCAACGACGGAGGCGCGGCCGTTGCGGCGAGCCACTGGGTTGCGCCCACATACGAGGAGCCATACATGCCGACTGCGCCGTTCGAGCCCGGCAGATGCGCCGCCCATTCGACGCTGTCGTAGCCGTCATCGCGATCGTGGCTGTACTCGTAGAAGGTGCCTTTCGAGGCGTACTGGCCGCGAATGTCCTGGATCACAACGATGTAACAATGCGAGGCGAACCAGCTCGGCGACTGAAAGCGCGACGGCTGCACCTGCGCGCCCGCCTTGTTGTATTGCGTGCGCATGAGAATGACCGGAACCGGCTCGCTGGTCGCCGGCTGATAAACGTCGGCGTACAGAACGGTGCCGTCCCGCATCGTCGCCGGGACATCGACCTTTTTGGTTACTGTACAGGGGCCCTGGCCGCTCGTCGGGGGCCACCCGGGCTCAGCAAAGGCCGGTGCCGCGATGATCGCGGCGAGCATGATGCTTGCGGGTATCGCGGTCGCCCGGCGGATCGTTCGGGAGGAATGCGGCTCGCGGACGGCCGCGGCGTTCCAGAAGGTCATGCGCCCGGTTGATTGGCGGGTCGATCGAGTGGCTGGTCGCATCGCGGTGGCGTCCTGGGTCGCCGGCAGTTGGTCCTTGGACGCGATCGGGCAGCGGCGGAGACGCAGCGGCGACCGACGCGTCGCCCTTCAGCATCGACCCGTGCCGGCGCGCCGCAAAGGCGATTTATCTGATGCGCGGCATCAGGAAAGCTTTGGGGCGGCGCGTTGTGCTGGCTTCGCCGGCCGCATAATCTGCGGCCATGGGCCATCCGACCCTGCGCCAGCTCATGACTTTCCTGGCGGCCGTGGACAGTGGAAGCATCACGTCGGCCGCGAAGTCGCTGCACCTGACACAGCCTGCCGCGAGTCAGCAGCTGCGCGACCTCGAGCGCGCGCTCGGGGTGCGCCTGCTCGATCGCGCCAAGGGGCGGATCATGCCAACGCGTGCCGGCGAGGCGGTGGTTGCGGCCGCCCGGCGCGCGCAAAGCGCGGCCGATGACATCGTCGCCGCGGTTGCGGTATTTCGCGACGGCACGGCCGGTCGGGTGCGCGTCGGCACCGGTGCGACCGCGTGCATCTACTTGTTGCCGGCGATGCTCGCCCGCGTGAAGCGGCGAATGCCGGCCCTCGAGGTGACGGTCGCGACCGGAAACACGCCCGAGATTCTCGACCGGCTCGAGGCCGGCGCCCTCGATATCGCGCTCGTGACCTTGCCGATGCGTACGAGCCGTGCCGTGGTGGCGACGAAGCTTGCGCCGGACCCGCTGCTCGCGCTCCTGCCGAAAGCGCTCGTCGCGAAAGGTCTTGCGCGTGCTGGCGCCGGCGTCGACGCCGCGCAGCTCGGCAAGCTTCCCCTGATTCTCTACGAGGCTGGCAGCAACACGCGCCGGCTCGTCGACGATTGGTTCGAGCGGGCGGGCGTCACCGCGAGCCCGATCATGGAGCTCGGCAGCGTCGAGGCGATCAAGGTGCTGGTCGCGAGCGGACTCGGCGCATCGGTCCTGCCCAAGCTCGCGCTCCAGGAGGTCGCGCGCGCGACGCTCCTGCATCCGCTGCGGCCGGCGCTCACCCGCGACCTCGCCTACGTGCTGCGCAAGGACAAGGTGATCGACCGCGGGCTGCGCGTCTTTCTCGACGAGCTCGCTCGCGCCGCCGGCAAGCCGGTCGGTGGCGGCAGAAATGGCGCTCCGTAGGGAAATCGAATCCCTCTCACCGCGTCGACAGCGCGGCCGCTTCACCAGATGCGTAACGGAGCAATGGAAGTGGTGGACCAGGCAGGATTCGAACCTGCGATGGGCAGTGCCAGCGGGTTAAGAGTCCGCTCCGTTCGGCCGCTACGGTAACTGGTCCAAAGCAGGGCGTGCCGAGCGCAAGCGCCCGAAGGGCGCCAAGGATGAAGACGACGACAGGAATCGAACCTGCGTTGCACGGGTTGCAACCGTGTGCCTCGCAATTCGGCCACCTCGTCCATGACATGCCCTTCGCTTATTGGCAGCCTCTCTCGGAATCGAACCGACGTGGACCGGGTCAGAGCCGATCGCTTTGCCACGAAGCTGAGGAGCATCGATTGGTCAGGCTGGCTGGTCACGATCCAGCGGCCTTCGGTTTCCGGAACCGGCGCTCTTCCAGCTGAGCTACAGCCTGTGTGTCTGGTCCACCCTCGAGGTGCTGCCCCTTGGCCGCTCGCTTATCTGGCGGGGCTTTGCTGTTGAGCTAAGAGTGGGTTGATTGGAGCGCGCTGGGAATTTCGAAATCCCGACCTGAGCTTTGTAGGAGCCCCGCTCTGCCTCTGAGCTAAGCGCGCATTTGCAGTGCCGAAGCGCCTACAATGCCAAGGTTGGTACGCCGAGCGAGATTTGAACTCGCACTGAGCACGGTCTGAACGTGCTGCCTCTTCCGTTGGGCTACCGGCGCAAGACGCGGATGCTCGCGACAAACGGGGGGCATGACGCGAAATAAAATCGCGTGGAGCTCTCTGCCGGAAATCGAACCAGCCACCTCCGACATACCAATTCGGTGCTCTACCGAATGAGCTAAGAGAGCAAAAGAGATGGAGCCCCGGCCGGGAATCGAATCCGGCTCTGCCGCTTACGGGGCGGCTGCATCGCCTCAATGCTTCAGGGGCAATGGGTGCCGACGACAACGTCGGCTAAATGGACAAACGGACGGCGCTTCCGCTGAGCATCCCGAGCAAGCGGGAGGCGGTTGCACGAAGCGCCGTCCAATTCTGGACGTTCACGATGTCAAACAGCAAAGGTCTCAAGGCTCCGCCCAAGCGCGCGCAATCGCGCCGCGCACATGCACGGATCGTCAGCTCATGCGACGCGCACGGGGCCGCGAATGCGGTCGCACGCAATCGATCTATCTCGGGTCTGTGCTTTCGGTCACTTTACGGGCCCATCGGGTCCCTCCTGCCTGTTTGGCGGAGGGTGGTGGCCCGCCGCCGGTTATTCCGGTCGCATCGATCCCTTGGGGGACGGTTCGGTCAATGAAAGGAAACCCGCATCATGCGCGCAGACGGCCGCCCGCTCGCAGGAACGTTGGCACGTCCATGCGTTCGGGGCGCTGAGCGCAGAGCTATATGAGCCAAAGCGGCGCATCGGATTCCTCGTTTGCCAGCCGACATTCGGCCAGTAGTCAACATATATGCCAAGCCTTGCGCAGAAAATCAAGAATGAAGTTGCACTCACGCGTCAATGCCAAAGGTTTTAAGGATTTGTGCGATCGCCCGTGGTTTCATCTTCATCTTCGATAAAACGCATCAGTTGAAAAAATCAGCCGGCGATAATTCCTTTAATTTCCGGCGGCGAGCCGCATATGAAAAAGTCTTGCTCGCGATGCGTTCCGGCAACACTCGAAGAAATCTCACGCGCCCTTGAGCGCGGCCGCGAGCTTGAGCGCGTGGTCGGAGAGAACGGAGGCTTCTTCCTTGAAGGTCGCCGGCGGCTTGAGCGGCACGCCGTCTTTTCGCGGAATGACATGCACGTGCAGATGAAAGACCACTTGGCCGCCGGCCGCCTCGTTGAACTGCTGCACCGTGATGCCGTCGGCGCCGAACACCTTCATCGCGACCTGCGCGATCTTCTGCGCCACCGCCATCACGTGGGCGAGGTCGTCGGGCTTGACATCGAGAATGTTACGCGCCGGCGCCTTCGGGATCACCAGCGTGTGGCCGGGCGCGCGCGGCATGATGTCGAGAAACGCGAAGGCGCGCTCGTCCTCGTACACCTTGTGCGACGGCAGCTCGCCGCGCAGGATTTTGGCGAAAATGTTGCTGGGATCGTAAGCCGACATGATGCGCTCCGTAGCTCCCCCAGGCTGGGCGACATGCAATATCGCCACGCGGGTAGACCTAGCTAGCACATCGGCCAATGCCTGTCCGCGCGGGCAAGCGCGAAGGCGCGCTTGCCCGCCCTACACGTCGGCGTCCTCGAGATCCTTGCGGAACGGCGCGAGCTCGCCGAGCTCGCGGCCGGCAGCCTCGACGTAGGCGCGCTCGCGCACGAGGTAGTCGGCGATCGCACGGCGCAGCGACGGATTCTCGATGTAGTGCGCCGAATATGTCGTCGTGGGCATGTAGCCGCGCGCGATCTTGTGCTCGCCCTGGGCGCCGGCCTCGACGCGGGACATCTTCTTGGCGATCGCGAACTCGACGGCCTGGTAGTAGCACAGCTCGAAATGCAGGAACGGGTGGTGCTCGATAGCGCCCCAGTGGCGACCGAATAGCGTTTCCGAACCGATGAAGTTGATGGCGCCCGCGATGTAGCGGCCGGCGCGTCTGGCCATCACCAGCAGGATGCGGTCGGCCATCTTCTCGCCGACGATCGAGTAGAATTCGCGTGTGAGGTACGGCCGCCCCCACTTGCGCGAGCCGGTCTCCATGTAGAAATCGAAAAAGGCGTCCCAGACGGCTTCGGTCAAGTCCGAGCCGGTCAGCCATTGGACCTCGATGCCGTTCGCGAGCGCGTCGCGCCGCTCGCGCTTCATCACCTTGCGTTTGCGGGCCGCGAGCGCGTCGAGAAAATCGTCGAAGGTGGAGTAGCCGGCGTTCTCCCAGTGGAATTGCTGGTCGGTGCGCTTGAGGAAACCGCGCTCGCCGAGGAAATGCCACTCGCGCTCCGGCATGAAGGTCACGTGCGCCGAGGAGGCCTCGCGCAGCTTCGTGAGCTCGACGAGTCCCTGCGCCAGCGCGACCTCGGCCTCGTGGCTGCGCTGGCCGGGCGCGGCGAGCAGGCGACGGCCGGTCGCCGGCGTGAACGGCACCGAGACCTGGAGCTTTGGATAGTAGTCGCCGCCGGCGCGCTCGTAGGCCTCCGCCCAGCCGCGGTCGAACACGTATTCGCCGCGCGAATGCGACTTGAGATAACAGGGCGTGACCCCGATCACCTGGCCGTTCTCGTCTTCCACCGCGAGGTGCTGCGGCGCCCAGCCGGTGCGCGTCACCGCCGAGCCAGAAAGCTCGAGCGACGATAGAAACGCATGCGAGATGAACGGATTGTAGGGAACCGCGCAGGCACCTTCGGCGGCTCCCGGATTCGCGCACGAATCCCAGGTGCCGGCCGGGATGTCGGCAATCGACGGCAGCACATTGATGCGCAGGCCGTCGCTCATGGTGTCTGGTTCCCGAAGCTCGGCATGTGAATCCGACTTAGCACGTTCACGTCGTCTCTCAAGGCCAGCGCATGTTGCGGCGAAACGGACTCCGGTTCGCGGAGAGGAAGATGCGCGGATCTTAGGGCCGAAAGCCCTCGAAAATCATCTGCTGCGCGTATTCGCGGGCTCGCTCACGCTGCCCCGGGGTGCGCACGGTCCAGGTCAGCACAGGCTGCCCGGACATATGCGTGGCTGGCACCGGCAGATCGTCCACGCGGTAAGCGACGAAATCGGGGCGCGTCTGCGACGCGTGCGCGAGAATGCCCAGATCGAAACTCTGCTCCGCGGTGAGCGAGTGCTCCTTGGGGCCGCCGTAATGGCGCTCAGCGACGATGCCGCGCGTGAGCTGTGGGGCGAGACGTCGCAGCCGGGCCACGACGTCAGGATCGAACGACATGGCGGCGGCTCGTCCCGGATAGTCGCCGAGCACCTGCGCGACCCGCGTCGCCAGGCGCTCCTCTCCATCGAATCGGCTCTTGATCTCGACCACCAGGGCGACGCGTCCGGCGACGCGCGCCGTGAGCTCGGCGAGCGTGATCATTCGGTCGGCGGTCGAGCGGAACGGGACGGTGCGCAGCTCCGTGACGGTCAAATCGGCGAGGCGGCCGCTGCCGTCTGTGAGCCGGCCGAGCGCATCGTCGTGATACACCATGGCTTCGCCGTCGCGGCTCAGCTGCACGTCGGTCTCGATGCCGTAGTTCCCCGCGATCGCGGCATCGAACGCGCTCGGCGTGTTCTCGATGACGCCGCGCGCCGCATCATGCAGGCCACGGTGCGCGACCGGCCGCGCCGTGAGCCAGTCCAGAGTTCCCATGCCGGCTGCTCACCCGACCTCGAACAGGCCTTCGACCTCGACGGCCGCATCCATCGGCAGCACCGCGACGCCGATGGTCGAGCGCGCATGCCGGCCGGCCTCGCCGAACAGCGCCACCATCAGGTCGGAGGCGCCGTTCATCACCTTCGGCACGTCGAAGAACGAGGGATCCGAATTGATGAAGCCGCCGAGCCGCACCACGCGCTTGACCTGGTCGAGGCTGCCGAGCGCGGCCTTCACCTGGGCGAGCACGTTTATCGCGCAGGCGCGCGCGGCCCTGGTGCCGTCCTCCATCGAGACGCCGGCGCCGAGCTTGCCCTTGGCGACGAGCTTGCCGTCGGGGCCGAAGCAGAGCTGGCCGGACACCACCAGCATCGGCCCGCTGCGCACAAATCCGACATAATTGGCGACGGGCGCCGCCGGCGTCGGCAATGCAATGCCAAGCTCCGCAAGCTTGCTGTCGATTCCGGCCATGATTCGCTCCGTTTGACTGAAAGCCGATGGATGAAGGGTTTGCGCTGCCAAGACGTCCGAGCTTGCCCAAGAAAGTATCAGGATGGCGGCAGCGCGGCGGAATGTGCGCCATCCGGGCGGCCGCGCGCAAGCCGCGATTATCGACGTTCGCGGCGCCCGTTGCGGCGTCCTTGGCCGACGCCTATTTTGCCCGGATGGGCGAAGCAACGGCTACTTCTCGAAGAGGCAATCCGCCGATGTCGACACGCATCCGTCTTCCGCTCGCCGGTGCGCTGATGTCCGCGGTCCTGCTCGCATGGGCCGCACCGGTGCCGGCCGCGCCACCGGTGCCCGCCGCGCCGGTGGTGCTGACGCCGCACCGGGCGATCTACGACCTGCGCCTGCTGCGCACGCGCGGGCGCGGGGACATCGAGGCGGTACGCGGCCGCATCGTCTACGATTTCTCCGGCAGCGCCTGCGCCGGCTATGCGCTCAACTTCCGCCAGGTGTCCGAGATGCAGAGCACCGAGGAGAACAAATCGGTCATGAGCGACCTGCGCTCCACCACCTGGGAGGAGGGCGGTGCCAAGCGCTTCCGCTTCAGCTCGCAGAACTTCGTCAACGAGCGCAACGTCGACACCGTCGAGGGCAATGCCGAGCGCGACAGCAGCCATGTCGAGGTGAAGCTAGCCAAGCCGAGCGACAAGTCGTTCGATCTCGACCACGCCATGGTGTTTCCCACCGAGCAGATGCGCCTCATCATCGAGGCGGCGCGCGCCGGCAAGAGCATCCTGCAGATGCCGGTCTATGACGGCTCCGACAACGGCGAGAAGGTCTTCAGCACGCTGGTGGTGATCGGCCACGAGATCGGCCCCGACCAGAAGGTCAACGATGCGGCCGCGAATCAGCCGGCGCTCGCCGGCCTCAAGCGCTGGCCCGTGACCATCAGTTATTTCGACAAGAACGATCCCAAGCGCGGCGAGCAGACCCCAGTCTACGCCATCAGCTTCGAGCTCTACGAGAACGGCATCTCGCGCGCCCTCGAGCTCGACTACGACGATTTCGTCGTTGCGGGCGCTATGAGCCAGCTTGATATCAAGCAGGTGCCGGAGTGCAAATGACCGGGCCAGTCCGGTCATTGCGAGCCGCGCGTAGCGCGTCGAAGCATTCTCGCGCAACGAGTCATAGCCGTAGGGGGGCACGGCGCCGGCACGGTCCATCCGCGCGGGCAAAATCGGCGAGGCGCCTTCCCACGCGGATGCACCGCGGCCGATCCGCCGACCCTACGAGACACAGCCGTCTGGCGCGCGACGCAACACCTCTCCGGGCAACGCCCCGGTGTGGGTCGCCGCATCAATCACCACCGTTCCGTTGACGATCACGGTGGTGCGCTCGCCGCTCGGATACTGGTGCGGGTCCGCATACGTCGCGCGATCCTTGAAATCGGCCGGATCGAAGATCGCGATATCGGCCGCAAATCCCTCCCGCAGCAGGCCGCGACCGGCGAGCTTCAGCGCCCGCGCTGTCGCGCCCGTCATCTTGTGGATGGCGGCCTCGAGCGGCAGCAGCTTCTCCTCGCCGACATAGTGCCCGATCACCCGCGGGAACGTGCCGTAGAAGCGCGGATGCGGCATCCCTTGCGAGACCGTGCCGTAGGTCGCGACGCAATTGCCGTCGGAGCCGACCAGCGCGTCGGGCGAGCGGATGAGGTCGCGCACGTCGTCCTCGGCGATCGAGGTGACCAGCACCCGGGTGGCGCCCTTATCGTCGATGAGAAAATCACACAGGGCATCGATCGGGTCGGCGCCGCGCGTCGCAGCGAGCTGCGCAATGGTGCGGCCCGCATGCTGCGGAAGGTGCGGCGAGATCGAGATCTGCACGTTGTCCCAGGAGGGCAGGCGGCCCCAATTGTTGAGCCCGTCGCGCGCGATGTCGGCGCGGATGCGCGCGCGGGTCTCGGGCGTGGCCAGGCGCGCCAGCATCGCATCGACGCCGCCCGCCTGGACCCATTGCGGTAGCACGTTCTTCAGCGGGTTGCTGCCGGCCGTGTATGGGTAGGCGTCGCAGTCGACGTCGAGGCCCTGCGCGCGGGCCTGCGCCAGCATCGCGAGCACGTGCGCGGTCTTGCCCCAATTGTCGAGGCCGGAGCATTTGAAGTGCACGATCTCGACATGCACGCCGCAGGTGCGGGCGATCGCGATCGCCTCGTCGACCGCTTCCAGTACTTTGTTCGATTCATCTCGCAAGTGGGTGAAATAGCCGGCATTGTGACGCTTCACGACGCGGCACAAGGCGACCATCTCGTCCGGCTGCGCGTACGAGCCGGGTGCCGTGAACAGGCCGGAGGAGAGACCCAACGCGCCGGCCGCGAGTGCGTCCTCGGTTAGCGCGATCATCTGGTTCAATTCGTCCGGGTCGGGCGGTCGCGCCGCCATGCCCATCACCATCAGGCGCAGCGTGTTGTGGCCGACCAGCATGCCGGCGTTGACGGCGGTCGGCGGGAAGGTCGCGAGATAATTCGCAAAGCTCGTCTCGCGGAACGGCAGCCACGGCGCGCTCGGGCTCAGGTAATCGCGCAACAGCTCGACTTTGCCGGGCAGCACCGGTGCGACCGAGAAGCCGCAATGGCCGATGATCTCGGTGGTGACGCCCTGGCGCACTTTGCTTTCGGCCTTTGGATTGATCGGCAGCGTGAAGTCCGAATGCGTCTTGATGTCGATGAAGCCCGGCGTGACCGCGAGCCCGCCCGCGTCGATGACGCGACGGGCGTCGCCGAGGTTCTGGCCGATGGCGGCGATGCGGCCGCCCGCGATCGCGAGATCGGCGGCGACGCCCGGGCTGCCGCTGCCATCGATGAGCAGGCCATTACGGATCAGGATGTCATGGGGCATTGTGGTACTCAGTCTTCGTCGAGCGCGAGGCCCTTCACGACGGCGGCGCGGCCGAATTTGGCGCGCAAGCGGTCGACCGCGTGCTCGGCGGCCTTGTCGCGCGCGCCGCGGCGGTCGACGAGGTCGGCTGGGTCGGCATCCGCGGGCGAGTCGAGTGAGGAGACGCCGATGCCGAGCAGGCGGAATTTGGTGCCGTCGGTCTCGCGCCCCAGGAGCTCGCGGCCGATGGCGAAGATCTTCGTGGCGAGCTGGGTGGGCGCCGGCAGTGACTGGGCGCGGGTGCGGATCTTGAAGTCGCTGGTCTTCAGTTTCAGGTTGATGGTCGCGCCGGCGATCTCCTTCGCCTTGAGGCGCGCCGAGACCTTTTCAGCCAGGTACCACAGCGTGCGCTCGAGCTCGCGGAACGCGCCGATGTCGCTCTCGAACGTGGTCTCGGCCGACACGCTTTTGGTCTCGCGGTCGGGGCTCACGTCGCGCGAATCCTCGCCGCGCGCGAGGCGCCAGAGGCGCTGACCCTCGGTGCCGAAGCGGCGCATCAGGTCGGTCTCATCGGCGCGCTGCAGGTCGGCGATGATGCGAAAACCTTCGCGCGCGAGCGCGGCGCCGGTCGCCTTGCCGACGCCCCAGATGAAGGTCACGGGCTTGGGCGCGAGGAAAGCCGGCGCCTCGCGGCGGCTGAGCACCGAGAAGCCGCGCGGCTTGTCGAGGTCGGAGGCGAGCTTGGCCAGAAACTTGTTCTCCGACAGGCCGACCGAGACCGTGATGCCGATCGTGTCTTCAACTTTGCGGGCGAAGCCCGCGAGCGACTTCGCCGGCACGCGGCCGTGCAGGCGCTCGGTGCCGGAGAGATCGAGAAAAGCCTCGTCGATCGACAGCGGCTCGACCAGTGGCGTGAGATCGAGCATCAGCGCGCGCACCTCGCGGCCGACGCGGGCGTATTTCGCCATGTCGGGCGGCATGACGGTCGCGTGCGGGCAGAGCTTCTTCGCCTGGAACATCGGCATGGCGGATCGCACGCCAAACGTGCGGGCGATGTAGCAGGCGGTCGAGACGACGCCGCGCTTGCCGCCGCCGATGATCAGCGGCTTGTCGCGCAGGCTTGGGTCGTCGCGCTTCTCGATGGCGGCATAGAAGGCGTCGCAGTCGACATGCGCGATGGCGAGCTGGTCGAGGTCGGCATGGCGCACCAGCCGCGGCGAGCCGCAGGCCGGGCAGCGCGCGGCGCGCTCCGGTAGGTCGTCGAGGCAGTCGCGGCAGAAGCCCGCCAAGAACCCTCCCGTGTTGGCGAATCTCCCCGCCCGCATGGTCGCGCCGGCAGGCCCTCTCGATCAAGCCGTCGCGATCAAGGCACATCGCGCTCCCACTCGCCGCCGGCGAGCAGGTGGCGGGCACGATCAACGGCGCCTGGCTTGACCCCGGCCTCGGCCGCAAACGCGACCAGCATCTGCTCGTCCTCGGCAAGGTAGGCGAGCACGCCGGCGAGAAAGCCCGACTCGCCCGCCGCCGCGCGGATCGAGGCGGGATCGAGGCCGGTCACGCCGAGAAACCGGGAGAGCCGCGCGGGTTCGGTTGCCAAGAAGTTAAGTGCTTGGATCGCAAGCGCTTCCGCCGCTTCCCGCGCCCCATTTGCCCCCTTGTTCATGACGTACTATTTGCCTTTCCGAAACGAATCCGCGCTACGGTTCCATCTTGGACATGGGCGTTCGCGGGCGGATTTTCAGCGCGCGGCGCACCTCGCCATCTCAGGGGTTACGGCCGCCGGCCGCAAGGGGGACGTGAAGGGATGGCGAAAACCGTCCTCATCGTGGAAGACAACGAGCTCAACATGAAGCTCTTCCACGACCTGTTGGAAGCGCATGGCTACGGCACCGTCGGCACCCGCAACGGCATCGAGGCGCTCGATCTCGCGCGCCAGCACCATCCGGACCTGATCCTGATGGACATACAACTGCCGGAAGTGTCGGGCCTCGAAGTTACGAAATGGCTCAAGGACGATCCCGATTTGAAGTCGATCCCGGTGGTCGCCGTCACGGCCTTTGCGATGAAGGGCGACGAGGAGCGCATCCGCGAGGGTGGATGCGAAGCCTACCTGTCGAAGCCGATCTCGGTCGGCAAGTTCATCGAGACGATCCGCAATTTTCTTGGCAATGCCTGAGGTGACCGCCCGATGACCGCGCGTATCCTGGTGGTCGATGACGTTCCGGCGAACGTCAAGCTGATGGAAGCACGCCTGTCGGCCGAATATTTCGACGTCATCACGGCACTGTCCGGGCAAGAGGCGCTCGCCATGTGCGAGCGCGCCCAGTGCGACATCGTGCTGCTCGACGTGATGATGCCCGATCTGGATGGCTTCGAGGTGTGCCGCCGCCTCAAAGCCAATCCGTCGACCCACCACCTGCCGGTGATCATGGTGACGGCACTCGACCAGGCGTCCGACCGGGTCAAGGGGCTGGAGGCGGGGGCGGACGATTTCCTCACCAAGCCGGTGTCGGACGTGGTGCTGATCGCCCGCGTGCGCTCGCTGGTGCGGCTCAAGATGATGACCGACGAGCTGCGCATGCGCGCCGTGACGTCGCGCGAGATCGGCATCGAGAACCCAGCGCGCGAGGCGATCGCCGACACCGGCAAGGGCGGCCGCGTGCTGGTGGTCGAGGATCGCAAGGGCTCCTACGAGCGGCTGCAGTCGATGCTCGCCAACGAGCACGAGGTCGAGGTCGAGCCCGATCCGGCCGACGCGCTGTTCCGCGTCGCCGATGGCGGCTACGACATGGTGGTGGTCTCGCTCGGGCTGGAGAATTTCGACGGGCTGCGGCTGTGCAGCCAGGTGCGCTCGCTCGAGCGCACCCGCACGATGCCGATCCTGGCGATCGCCGAGGCCGAGGATAGCGCGCGGCTGATGCGCGGCCTCGAGATCGGCATCAACGACTACCTGATCCGGCCGATCGACAAGAACGAGCTCTTGGCGCGCGTGCGCACCCAGATTCGCAAGAAGCGCTACACGGAGCGGCTGCGCGACAACGTGCAAATGTCGATCGAGGCGGCGATCACCGACCCGCTCACCGGGCTGCACAACCGCCGCTACATGGAAACCCACCTCGCGACGCTCGTCGAGCAGGCGCAAGCGCGCGGCAAGGCGCTGACCGTGCTGGTGCTCGACATCGACTTCTTCAAGGCCGTCAACGACACGCACGGCCACGACGCCGGCGACGACGTGCTACGCGAGTTCGCGGTCCGGCTGAAGAAGTCCATCCGCGGCATCGACCTCGCCTGCCGGCTCGGTGGTGAGGAGTTCGTCGTGGTGATGCCCGACACCGACATGGCGGTTGCCACCATGGTGGCCGAGCGCCTGCGCCGCCGCATCGCGGCCGATGCATTTCCGATCGCGCGCGGCGAGCGCAAGGTCGAGGTCACGATCTCGATCGGGCTCGCGGCACTCTCGGGCGCCGACGACAACGCCGCGAACGTTCTCAAGCGCGCCGACCAGGCGCTCTACAAGGCCAAGCGCGACGGCCGCAATCGCGTCGTCGCTGACGCGGCGTAGTCACGTATGGCTTCGGGCTACACGCGCCGTCGCAAATCCTTCGTCAAATCTGGCTTCCGTGCTCACGCGTAAAATTTGCCCGCCGGCGTCAACCATAAGAAGTTAGGTTGATCGGGAAATCCCCCGCGGATCAACGACTTGGCCGTTGATTTCATCGGTGCTTCGTTTAGCGTCACGAGCGCGGCAAGGCTCCCAAGGCCTCGCGGTAGCCGGGATCGCCCGAACCGCCCTGATATCGATAACCCTGCGGAATGCTCAGGTCCGCCGCATCTCCTGGGTCCCGTGGGGTTCGGCCGGCTCGGAAGCGGTGAGAGTGGCCTCCTCATACCACCGCTTCCGGCCGGCCACCTTTTTCCCGCAAACCCAAGGTCTTCGTCCGGTTCCCTGTGGGCGGCGTGTGAGCCGTCTGGAAAACGAAAGGGCGCCTAAGGCGCCCTCCGAACTCGATCGTCCAATGGTGGCGGATCGTTACTTGATCTTGCCCTCGCGGAACTCGACGTGCTTCTTCGCGACCGGATCGTACTTCCTCATCACCAGCTTGTCGGTCTTGGTGCGGGAATTCTTCTTGGTCACATAATAGAAGCCGGTATCGGCGCTCGACACGAGCTTGACCTTGATCATTGCGGCTTTGGCCATGGCTGAACCTCGGATTGGGCGGCCGCAGGCCGCGAGTTGGCCGGAAAAGTAGCGGGGACGGGGGGAAAGTCAAGGAAGGGGCGAATAGCGAATGGCGAGTAGCGAAATGGGGAAGCGGGAAAATCGGCCCCTATTCGCTACTCGCTATTCGCCACTCGCCCCTATAGCAGCTCGCGCGTGCGACGCCGGTTGAGCACGCGATAGTACGGCACCGGCAGGTCGTGCGAGAAGCCGGCCTCGATGCGGGCGTTGAGCTCCTCGAGCATCGCGATGGTGATCGACGACATCTCGAGCCGCGCCGCTTCGGTTATGGGCAGCCACACGAGCTCGGTGAGCTCGGTATCGGGACCGACGACGCCCTCGCGGCGGGCCGCGATCGCGTCGGCGTCGACCGCGAAGAAGCGGGCGTCGAAGCGCTTTGTGCGGCCGGGCGGCGTGATGGCGCGGGCGACGAAATGAACCGGCGCAAGATCGGGCGCGACGCCTTCCTGCACGAACGCGTCCCAAGGGCTGCCGGATGGCCCGCCGGGCGAGCGCATCGGCGTGTCGCTCTTGGTGCCGAGCATGATGCCGGTCTCCTCGAACGTCTCGCGGATCGCGGCGAGCGCGAAGGCGCGCGCCCTGGTGGCGCTCGGGCGCTGGATCGCCTGCAGCAGCCGCGCCTCGACGCGCGGCTCGAGCGGCGTCGCAGACGGCACGCGGCCGTCGAGCGGCTCGACGCGGCCGCCCGGGAAGACGAATTTCCCCGGCATGAACTTGTGGCCGGCGTGGCGGCGGCCGAGCAGGACCTTCGGCGCGCGCCCGGAGCGGTCGATGATGATCATGGTCGCGGCGTCGCGCGGCCGTACCGTCGCGGCCTCGCGCAGATTGTCCAGCTTGCGCAGGCGCTCGAGCAGCCTCCCGCCGAGGTCGTTCATGGTTCGCTATCCTGGCGCAGTCCGCCGAGCTTCTCTTCATCCCGATGTATCGGATCGAAGCCATGCATGCGGTTCGCCCACTGCCAACCGACGATCGCGCCTTTGACGGGCTGCAATAGACCGAGCACCAGCCCGAACGTCAACGGCGTCCACAGCACGGCATGCAGCCAATAGGGGGGCGAGAACGCGACTTCGACCGCGAGTGCGAGCGGCACCACGATGTGGCCGGTGATGAGAATGACGAAATAGGGCGGCGCGTCGTCGGCGCGCTGGTGGAAGTACTCCTCCCGGCACACCGCGCAGCGATCGACCACCTTCAGGAAGCGGCGAAACAACCAGCCGCGGCCGCAGTTCGGGCAACGGCAGCGAAAGCCGCGCCGCATCGATTGCGCGAGCGGGCGGTCCGGGCGGCCCTCGAAGACGAGCGGCGCATTCGGCGGGGTCATCGCCGTCGTCCTGCGCGGCGCTCGACGCGGCGCGGCCGGCCACGATCGTCGCGCTCGCGCCGCCGGCGCGGCGCCTGCGTGCGGGCGCCAGACAGAAGCTCGAAGCGCAGCGCGCCGGCGACCGGTGCGGCTTCCGCAAGGCGCACCGAGACGCGGTCGCCGAGCCGATGGGTCTCGCCGGTGCGCTCGCCGATCATTGCGCGCTTGTCCTCGTGGTAGCGGAAATACTCCTCGCCGATGGTGCGCGCCGGGATGAAGCCATCGGCGCCGGTCTCGTCGAGCTTGACGAACAAGCCGGCGCGGGTCGCGCCGCTGATGTGGCCTTCGAACGTGGCGCCGACGCGGTCGGCGAGAAAATGGGCGATCAGCCGATCGGCGGTCTCGCGCTCCGCCACCATGGAGCGCCGCTCGGTCGCCGAGATGCGCGCCCCGACCTCGGCGAGTGCGGCTGCATCGATGTCGCTCGGCAGTCCGTCGCTGCCGAGCTTGAGGGCGCGGATCAGCGCGCGGTGCACGATCAGATCGGCATAGCGTCTGATCGGCGAGGTGAAATGCGCATAGCGGCGCAGGTTGAGGCCGAAATGGCCGTAGTTCTCGGCGGCGTACTCGGCCTGCGCTTGGCTGCGCAGCACCACCTCGTTGACGAGCTTCTCGACGTCGCGGCCTTTCACGCGATCGAGGATGCGGTTGAACTGCTCGGGCCGCAGCGCGCCCGCCTTTGGTAATGAAATGTCGAGCGTGGCGAGGAACTCGCGCAGCGCGTGGAGCTTCTCCACGGAAGGCTCATCGTGCACGCGGTAGATCAGGGGCGTGCGGGCGCGCTCGAGCGTCTCGGCCGCCGCGACGTTGGCGAGGATCATGAACTCCTCGATCAGCCGATGGGCATCGAGGCGCTGCGGCGTCACCACGCGGTCGATGGTGCCGTCGGGCTTGAGCAGGATCTTCCGTTCCGGCAGGTCGAGGTCGAGCGGGCTGCGCTCCGCGCGCGCGCGCTTGAGCGCCTCGTATGCGGCATAGAGCGGGCGCAGCACCATCGGCTGCAGCGGCTCGGTGGCGCCATCGGGGCGGCCGTCGATCGCGGCTTGCGCCTGCTCGTAGCTGAGCCGCGCGAACGAGCGCATCAGCACGCGGTGGAAGGTGTGCGAGCGCTTGCGCCCGTCGGCGCCGATCACCATGCGGACGGCAATCGCGGCGCGATCTTCGCCCGGCCGCAGCGAGCACAGATCGTTGGAGATGCGCTCGGGCAGCATCGGCACGACGCGGTCGGGGAAGTAGGTGGAATTTCCCCGCGCCAGCGCATCGCGGTCGAGCGACGAGCCGGGCCGCACGTAATGGGCGACGTCGGCGATCGCGACGTCGATGATGAAGCCGCCCGGATTGGTCACATCCGTGTCGACCCGGGCGAACACCGCATCGTCGTGGTCCTTGGCGTCTACCGGATCGATGGTGACCAGCGGCACCTCGCGCCAGTCCTCGCGGCCCGCGAGCGTCGCCGGCTCGGCGCGTTCGGCCTCGCCTAGCACCGCGTCGCTGAACACCTGCGGGATCCCGTGCGCATGGATCGCGATCAGGCTCACGGCCTTCTCGCTCGCGAGCGAGCCGAGCCGCTCCTTGACGTGGGCGATCGGCAAGCCGAAGCGGCCGACCTTGTGCATCTCGACGGCGACGAGGTCGCCATCCTGCGCGCCGCCAGTCTGGCGGGGCGCGATCGTGAGCTCCCGGCCGGCGTTCTTTTTGTCGATCGGCACGAGCCGGCCGCCGTCGGCGACCGCGCGGAAAATGCCGAGCACGCGCTGCTTGGCGCGCTCGATCAGCTTGATCACGCGGCCGAGATAGCGGATGGCGTCATCGTCGTCGGCGGCCTCGGTCTTGAGCAGGGCGCGGTCGCCGACGCCGGGGATTTCGGCGGGCTTGGCCTTGCGGGGTACATGGATGCGGATTTTCGGCGCTTCGCCGTGCTCCTCCGCGTCCCATTCGGTGGGGACCGCGATCAATTCGCCATCGGCGTCGCGACCCGTGATATCGGCGAGCACCACGGCGGGCAGGGTGCCGGCGGGATGCAGCTTCTTGCGACGGCGCTCCAGGCGGCCGTCATCGGTGAGTTCTCGTAGCATTGTCTTGAGAGCGGCGCGGTCGGCGTTTTTCAGCCCGAAGGCGCGCGCGATCTCGCGCGTGCCGACCTTGCCGGATTGGTTGGAGACGAAGGCGAGCAATTCGTCCTTCGAGGGGAGCCCGCGTCGCGGGCGGTGGGGAGCGGCCAAGAATTTGTCCATCAGGCGCTGGCAGAAATATGGGAAGCGCCTGGCCGGATTGCCAGACGCCTATTTGGCCGCCTTCTTTTTCTTTGCAACCGCCTTGGCCTCCACCTTCGGTGACTTGGTCGCGGCCAGTGCAGATCGCGTCGGCTTGGCGCGGCGCGCGCGCGATGCGTCAGTGGTAGGCGCGGAGGCTGCGGCCTTGGGGGTGGCTTTAGGACCGGTCTTGGCCGCCTTGGCGGCCTTGCGTTTTGGGCCGCCCCCGGCGCGCGCGTCGATGAGCTCGACCGCCTGCGCCAGCGTCACCTGATCGGGCTCCACGTCGTTGGGCAGGGTCGCGTTGACGCCGTCGTGGCTCACATAGGGGCCGTAGCGGCCCTTCTTGACCACGACGGGGCCGCCCTTCTCGGGATGATCGCCGAGCGCGCGGCCGGCGTCCTGGCCGAAGCGGCCCTTGCGCGGGCCCTTGGCGATCTTCTCGGCGATGAGCGTGATGGCCCGATTGGGACCGACGGTGAACACCTCCTCGACATTGTCGAGGCTCGCATAAACCTTATTGTGCAGCACGTAGGGACCGAAGCGGCCGATGCCGGCGAAGATCGGCTGACCGTCCTCCGGATGCTTGCCGACCTCGCGCGGCAGCGACAGCAGCTTGAGGGCGAGCTCGAGATCGACTGACGCCGGCTCGGTGCCCTTGGGCAGGCCGGAGCGTTTCGGCTTCTCCCCGTCCTTGCCTTCGCCAAGCTGAACGTAGGGGCCGAAGCGGCCCGAGCGCAGCGACACCTCGAGCCCGGTGTCGGGATCCTCGCCGAGCTTCTTCGCCGGCTCCATCGCGCCTTCGCCCGCGGCGGTGAGCGGGCGGGTGTTGCGGCACTCCGGATAGTTCGAGCAGCCGACGAAGGCGCCGAACTTGCCGAGCTTGATCGAGAGCTGCCCGGTGCCGCACACGGTGCACTGGCGCGGATCGCCGCCGTCGGCGCGCGGCGGGAAGATGTGCTGCCCCAGCATCTCGTTCAGCGAGTCGATCACCTGGCTGATCTTGAGATCCTTGATCTCACCGATCGCCGCGGTGAAGTCGCGCCAGAAGTCGCGCAAGAGGTCGCGCCACGCCATCTCGTTGTTGGAGACGCGGTCGAGCTCGTCCTCGAGGCCGGCGGTGAAATCGTACTCGACGTAGCGCTGAAAGAAGTTCTCCAGGAACGCCACGACGATGCGGCCGCGGTCCTCGGGCACGAGGCGGCGCTTGTCGAGGCGCACGTATTTGCGGTCCTTGAGCACCTGCAGGATCGACGCGTAGGTCGAGGGACGGCCGATGCCGAGTTCTTCCATGCGCTTGACCAGCGAGGCTTCCGAGTAGCGCGGCGGCGGCTCGGTGAAGTGCTGGGTGGCGTCGATCTTGCGCTTTTCCAGGCGCTCGCCCTGGCTCATCTCGGGGAGGCGGCGGGACTCGTCGTCCTCCGGCTCGTCGTCGCGGCCTTCCTGGTAGACGGCGAGGAAGCCGTCGAACTTGATCACGGTGCCGTTGGCGCGCAGGTCGAGGGTGCGGGCCGCGACCTTGGCGGTGATGTCGACGGTGGTGCGCTCGAGCTCGGCCGATTCCATCTGGCACGCGATCGCGCGCACCCAGATGAGGTCGTACAGCTTGGCCTGATCGGCATCGAGGTAGCGGGAGACATCCTTCGGCCGACGCGAAATATCGGTCGGGCGGATCGCCTCGTGCGCCTCTTGGGCGTTCTTGGCCTTGGCGGTGTAGCGGCGGGGCGCCTCGGGAACGTAGCGGGCGCCGTACTCGGCGCCGATCGCGTCGCGGATCGAGCGCACCGCGCCCTCGTCCATGTCGACGCCGTCGGTGCGCATATAAGTGATGAGGCCGACCGTGTCGCCGCCGATGTCGACGCCCTCGTAAAGCCGCTGCGCCACCCGCATCGTGTGGGCGGGCGCGAAGCCGAGCTTGCGGCTCGCCTCCTGCTGCAGGGTCGAGGTCGTGAACGGCGGGTAGGGGTTGCGCTTGGCGGGTTTGGATTCGACGAGCGCGACCGTGAAGGCGGCCCTCTCCAGCGCCTGCTTGAAATCCTCGGCCTCTTGGCCGGAACCGATGTCGAGCCGGGTGATCTTCTGCCCGTCGGCGCCGACGAGGCGCGCCTCGAAGGTTTCCCGACGTGGCGTCGCGAGCGTTGCGACGAGCGACCAGTACTCGCGCGGAACGAATTTTTCGATCTCGAGCTCGCGGTCGCAGACGAGGCGCAGCGCCACCGACTGCACGCGACCGGCCGAGCGCGAGCCCGGCAGCTTGCGCCACAGCACCGGCGAAAGATTGAAGCCGACCAGATAATCGAGCGCGCGACGCGCAAGGTACGCGTCGACCAGCGCCTGGTCGATCCGGCGCGGGTTCCGCATCGCCTCCGTGACGGCGGTCTTGGTGATCGCGTTGAAGACCACGCGCTCGACGTCGACATCCTTGAGCAGCTTGCGCTGCTTGAGCACCTCCAGCACGTGCCAGGAGATCGCCTCGCCCTCGCGGTCCGGGTCGGTTGCGAGAATGAGCTTGTCGGCGCCTTTGACCGCATTGGCGATGTCGCTAAGGCGCTTCTGCGCCTTGCCGTCGACCTCCCAGATCATCTTGAAGTCGTGGTCGGGATCGACCGAGCCATCCTTGGGCGGCAGGTCGCGCACGTGGCCGAACGACGCCAGCACCTCGTAGCCCCGGCCGAGGTATTTATTGATGGTTTTCGCTTTAGCCGGCGATTCGACGACGACTATGTTCATGATCTACCACTGATTTTTACGGATTCGGCAGCCGGCTCATAGCGGAATCGAGCGCCGAGGTCGCGGGGAAAATGGGTAAGTCGCACCGCGCTGTCAAATCACGTCTGGTATTTAGGTAGATGTATGGCTCCGGGTGGGGGTATGCTCCGGTACCGGGCATCGGCGAAATTCCGTTACGGAACAACGGGCTAAAACGCGACCTCGACTTTTTTGTTTCGGTGAACGACTTTCCGGCCCAACCGGAGCCGGAAGGCGACCAGCCGGTAGGAAAGCACTCTTGCGCGCTCGGTCCTAAAGTTCCCTTGCTCGTCCTCTCGGCTCTCTTTGCACCATCGCACCGCGGTTCCTAGAGGAGCGCGACCAGCCCCTGCCGTCGGTCCAGCCGGCCGGCAACATCGAGCTCCAAAAGGGTCGTACGGACGATCGCAGGCGAGGCGCCGGACAGGCGGATCAGGTCATCGATCCCGACCGCGCTTGGGCCGAGCAACGACAGGATGCGGGAGCGCTCCGCATCGTCGGGCTCGGACAGCGCGGCTGGATCAGGTTCGGCTGCCTCCACCAGGGTCAGCGGCCGGCCAAGGATCGGCTCGATGGCCGCGACCACATCGCTTGCCGCCGTCACCAGCGTCGCGCCCTGCTTGAGCAGGCCGTTGCTGCCTTCCGCACGCGGGTCGAGCGGCGAGCCGGGCGCTGCAAACACCTCGCGGCCTTGCTCGGCGGCCATGCGCGCCGTGATCAGCGAGCCTGAGCGCACCGCCGCCTCGATCACGATGACGCCGACCGCAAGGCCGGAGATGATGCGGTTGCGGCGGGGAAAATCGCGGCTGCGCGGCTCCCAGGCGACCGGCATTTCCGAGACCGCAGCGCCATTCGCGAGTAGCGCGTCAAGCAGGTCGACATGCTCCGGCGGATAGATGCGGGCGTGGCCGCCGGCGAGCACCGCGACGCTGCCGGTCGCAAGGCTCGCGCGGTGCGCGCTGGCATCGATCCCGCGCGCCAGCCCGGAGACGATGACGAAACCGGCGTCGCCGAGATCGCGGGCAAGCCGCTCTGCGAACTTCAGTCCCGCCGCCGACGCGTTGCGGGCGCCGACGACGGCGAGCATCGGCCGGTCGAGCGCCGCGCCGGCGCCCCGCACCGCCAGCAGCGGCGGCGCATCGTCGATCTCGCGCAGCCGCATCGGGTAGTCCGGCTCGCCGAGGCCGACCAGCGTCACGCCAAGCTCATACGCGGCGGCAAGCTCGCGCTCGGCATCCTCGCGCGGAAAGATGCGTGGGCCCTGCATTGCGCCGCCGCGGCGTGCAAGCTCGGGAAGGGCGGCGAGCGCCGCGCGGGCGCTGCCGTAGTGTTGCAGCAGGCTCTTGAACGTGCGCGGCCCAATATTGTCGCTTCGGATCAGCCGCAGCCAATCGAGCCGCTCGGCGTCGGTGAGCCGCGTCGCCTGTTCATCGTCGTGGCTGAACGCCATGAGACCTGCCGACCTTGATTGTTCGCTTTTTGTTCTAGGGTGACTCAGCCCTAGCGTCAAGCGGGCCGCGCCGGCGCGAGCCACTGGGCTTTCCGATCGATCCGACGCATATTGCCGCGATGCCAGACACGGACGATCAACAGCAACCGCAACCCGTCATGCTCCCGTTCCCCAACAAGGATGGACCGGGATGGCACGTGATCATCCGCTATCCCAAGGGCCATGCGCTGCATCCCGAGGGCCACGAGCGGCGCATCGACGGGTTCGCGAGCGAAGATGAGGCGATGGGCTGGATCGTCGAGAACGCGGGCGAGCTCGACGAATAGGGGGCGCGATCAATCGCGACGTCAGAAGCCGATCTTGCTTTCGGTCCCGGTGATGAGGCGCTTGATGTTGGCGTGGTGCTTCGCCCACATCAGGACGGTCAGCAGCGTGAACAGCTCGGCTTCCGGCAGATATTTGCCGAACCAAAGGAACGCGGTGGTGACCAGGCTCGCGACGAGGCCGGCGAGCGATGAGTAGCGCGTCAGCAACGCGACCGTGAGCCAGACGAGGCAGAAGACGAGGGCGGCCTGGCAGACGAACGCGAGCAAGAGGCCGATGAAGGTCGCGACGGCCTTGCCGCCGTGAAACTCGAGCCAGACCGGAAAGAGATGGCCGAGAAAGGCGCCGAGCGCCGCGGGCAGCGCGAGGTCGCGGCCGCCGACGTGCGCGACGATGAGCACCGCGACCGTGCCCTTGAGGGCGTCGAGGACGGCGGTCGCAACGGCGAGCCCCTTGCGGCCGGTGCGCCACACATTGGTGGCGCCGATATTGCCCGAGCCGATGGTGCGCAGATCCTGCGTGCCGGCGAGCCGCGTCAGTACGAGGCCGAACGGGATCGAGCCGAGCAGATAGCCGAAGATGCAAGCACCCGCATAGCCCACCGGGTGGGACATCATGGGCGGCCGATCTTACCCTCGGTGCCGGCGACGAGGCGGCGGATGTTGGCGTGATGCTTCGCCCACATCAGCACGGTCAGCAGAGCGAACAGCTCGGCCTCGTGCGGATATTTGCCGAACCACAGGAACGCGATCGTCACCAGGCTCGCGACCAGCGCGGCGAGCGAGGAGTAGCGCGTGATGAGCGCGACCGCGAGCCAGACGAGGCAGAAGACCAGCGCCGCCTGCCAGACGAGCGCAATCAAGAGGCCGATGAAGGTGGCGACGCCCTTGCCGCCCTGGAATTTGAGCCAGACCGGAAATAGGTGACCGAGAAACGCGCCGAGCGCGGCAAAGAGCGCAACCTCGCGGCCGCAGAAATGAGCGGCGATGAGCACCGCGACGGTGCCCTTCAGGGCGTCGAGGATCAGTGTTGCGGCGGCGAGCCCCTTGCGCCCGGTCCGCAGCACATTTGTGGCGCCGATATTGCCCGAGCCGATGGTGCGCAGATCCTGAGTGCCGGCGAGCCGCGTCAGCACGAGGCCGAACGGGATCGAGCCGAGCAGATAGCCGAAGATGAAGGCGGCCGCGGGGTAGAAGGGATGAGCCATCGAACGAACCTTCGAACACGCGTTGGCATCGTGCCGCGCGAAGGGCGCTCAAACGTATTCGTAGACGGTGCGGCCCGCAACGATGGTGCGGGTCGCGCGGCCCGTGAGGCGGGCCTCGTCGAACGGCGTGTTCTTGCATTTCGACTTGAGCTCGGCGGGATCGAGGATCCAGGGCGCGTCGATGTCGATCACGATCACGTCGGCGGGGCCGCCGGGCTTGAGGGTGCCGCCGGGCAGGCCGAGCAGCTCGGCCGGGCGGGTCGACATCGCCTTGAGCAGGACGCTGAGCTTAAGCGCGCCGCCGTGCACCAGGCGCAGGCCGGCGGTGAGCATTGTCTCGATGCCGATCGCGCCGGGCGCCGCCTCGGCAAAGGGCAGGCGCTTGGTCTCGACGTCCTGCGGATCGTGGTCAGACATCACGGTGTCGATCAGGCCGCTCGCCACCGCGGCGACGAGAGCATTGCGGTCGTTCTCGGAGCGCAGCGGCGGCGTGAGCTTGCAGAAGGTGCGGTAGCTGCCGACGTCGACCTCGTTGAGGGTGAGATGGTTGATCGAGGCCGAAGCCGTCACGGCGAGCCCTGCGTCCTTGGCGCGGCGCAGCACGTCGAGCGATTCCTGGCACGTCACCGACGCGGCATGATAGTGCCCGCCCGTGAGGCCGACGAGGCGCATGTCGCGCTCCAGCATGATGGTCTCGGCGGCCTTGGGCGTGCCGATCAGGCCGAGACGGGCCGCGAACTCGCCCTCGTTCATCACGCCTTCGCCGATGAGGTCCGGGTCCTCGGTGTGATGGACGATGAGGGCGTCGAAATCGTTCGCGTAAGTCAGCGCGCGGCGCATCACCTGCGTGTTGGTCACGCTTCTGGCGCCGTCCGTGAACGCGACCGCCCCGGCGGCCTTGAGCAGGCCGATCTCGGCCATCTCGTCCCCCTTGAGGCCTTTGGTGAGCGCCGCCATCGGGTGCACGTGAACGATCGCGGTGTCGCGCGCGCGGCGGAGCACGAAGTCGACCACCGCGGGCTCGTCGATCGCCGGATTGGTGTCGGGCTGACACACTATCGTGGTGACGCCGCCCGCCGCCGCGGCCTGGCTCGCCGACGCAAACGTCTCGCGATACTCGGCGCCGGGCTCGCCGACGAAAGCGCGCATGTCGATGAGGCCGGGTGCGACCACCTTGCCCTTGCAGTCGATGATCTCGGTGCCTTCCGGCACGCCGGCGGCGCCGATGCCGCGCTTGCTGTCGCGGATCACGCCGTCGGCGATCAGGAGATCGCCCGCCATATCGAGATCGCGCGACGGATCGATGATCCGCGCGTTGGTGAGCAGGATAGGTCGGCGTTCGGACAGCATCAGGGTTTCTCGCTCTGCGCGCGGTGGAATGCCCTGACCCCGGCGAAGACACTCAAAAGCAGCGCCAACCCGAGGACAAGCACGATGCCCGAGGCGAATCGCCCGGCGTTGTCTTGGGCGGCGGCAAGCGCGGAGCCGCCGCCGACCGCGAACGAGATCCCGAGCATCCCGAAAAGGACCGCGCCGGATGCGACGGCGGGCCCCGACATGCTGCACCATTCCTTGGGGCCGAATACCATGTCGAGGACGCTGATCACCCACTCGATCATGCCACCTCACGCATTCGGCAGATTCCGCGACAGCGCTTCGAGCACCGCCATGCGCACTGCGACGCCCATCTCGACCTGCTGGCGGACCACCGACTGAGCGCCGTCGGCCACGCTGGAGTCGATCTCGACGCCGCGGTTCATCGGGCCCGGATGCATGACGAGGGCATCTGGCTTGGCGTAAGCGAGCTTCTTGGCGTCGAGGCCGAAATAGGCGGCATATTCCTGCAGCGAGGGCACGAACGAGCCGTTCATGCGCTCGCGTTGCAGGCGCAACATCATGACGATGTCGGCATCGCGCAGACCCTCGCGCATGTCGCGGAAGACCTCGACGCCGAGGCGCTCGATGCCGGGCGGCAGAAGCGTCGATGGCGCCACCACGCGCACGCGCGCGCCGAGCGTATTGAGGAGGATGATGTTCGAGCGCGCGACCCGCGAATGAAGAATGTCGCCGCAGATCGTGACGGTGAGCCCCTCGATGCGCCCCTTGTTGCGGCGGATCGTGAGCGCATCGAGCAGCGCCTGGGTTGGATGCTCATGTGCGCCGTCGCCCGCGTTGATCACCGAGCAATCGACCTTGCGGGCGAGCAGCTCCACGGCGCCCGACGCGTGGTGGCGCACGATGATGATGTCGGGATGCATGGCGTTGAGCGTGATGGCGGTGTCGAGCAGCGTCTCGCCCTTGCGCATGGACGAGGAGGAGACCGACATGTTCATCACGTCGGCGCCGAGCCGCTTGCCGGCGATCTCGAACGACGCCTGGGTGCGCGTCGAGACCTCGAAGAAGAGATTGATCTGCGTGCGACCGCGCAGTGAGGTGCGCTTCTTCTCGATTTGCCGGTTGAGCTCGACGAACTCCTCGGAGAGATCGAGCAGGCCGACGATGTCGTCGCGCGACAGACCATCGATCCCCAACAGATGCCGGCGGCTGAGGACGAAGGAGGATTTCTGCATGATGTTCATTAAAGCGGCACCTATATGCGCATGATTCGCACTACGCAAGGGCGCCCGAAGCTTCGTCCCCAGCGACTTTGTCAGCGCCGGAACGCCACCGGAAATCGTTTGACCACGAGCCGGGAAAAGTGAATGATTCCAACGCCGGCGGGCACGGTTCCGAACCTCGGCGTGGTGCGATGCCCTATGGCGCCGGCCGCATCAGGCGGTCGAGCGCGCCCTGCAGGATGAACACGGCGGCGTGCTGATCGATCACGGCCTTGCGCCGCGCGCGGCTGACGTCGGATGCGATCAGCTCGCGCTCCACCGCGGCAGTCGAAAGCCGCTCGTCCCACAGGGCGATCGGCATCTCGGTCAGCTTCGCCAGATTGCGCGCGAACGCGCGGGTCGATTGCGCACGCGGGCCCTCCGAGCCGTCCATGTTGACGGGCAAGCCGAGGACGAGCCCGGCGGCCTTGCGCTCGGCCGCGAGCGCCAGGATACGCGCCGCATCCGTCGTGAACGTCTTGCGCGCGATGGTCTCGACCGCGGTCGCGAGCCGCCGGTCGGGGTCGCTGGTCGCGACGCCGATGGTCTTGCTGCCGAGATCGAGGCCGATCAGCGCGCCGCGTGCAGGCAGGAATGGGGCAGCATCGGTGAGGGCGAGCACGGGCATCGATTCTGATCCTGGGGCCGATGCTAGCACACGCGATCCGCTCGCCTCGCCCGCCTCAGCGCTTGAACAACCCCAGGATCTCGGCCTTGGCGAGCGTGCTGAAATGCAGGTTGAAGCCGACGACGGCCGGCGAAGTGTCGGCGGTCACGTCGAGCTTGTCCTTGCTGACCGCGAACACCGTGAACAGGTAGCGGTGCGGGTGGTCGCCCTCGGGTGGGCAGGGGCCGAGATACCCGCTGTTGCCGAGCTCCGTACGTGTCATCAGAGCGCCGGCCGGCATCTTGCCGCTCATCGGATTGCCGGCATCGAGCGGCAGCTCGGTCACGTTCGCGGGGATGTTCACCACCACCCAGTGCCAGAAGCCGGAGCCGGTCGGCGCATCGGGATCGTAGCAGGTGACCGCGAAGCTCCTGGTGCCGGACGGCGCGCCCGACCATGCGAGCTGCGGCGACTTGTTGCCGCCGGCGCAGCCGAAGCCGAACCGTTCCGACAGCACGTGGTCTTTGGCGAGATAATCGCCGTCCTTGAAACTAGTGCTCGTGATCGTGAACGCCATCGTGGGTTCTCCTCTTCGATTTCGCCGTTCCGCAGTATAGCGCAACGCGCTCGGTCCGAAGCGTATGCGGGGGAGTGGCCAAGTCCAAGCCGATGCGATCCCGCGGCGCGCCGCCGGCCGTGAACCTTTCGCCCCTCGGCGATGACCAATCCGAATAGTCTCGCGAGGATCATCTGCAAATGTCCGAGGCGATCATGACCGAATCCACCGCCCTGGGCGTGCCGCAAGCGCTGCGGCCGCCGCGACCGCGATGGGGATTCTGGGCCACCACGGCCTGGGGCATCGCGATCTTCGCCGTCCTGCAGGCCGCGCAGTTCGGCGCGATCGTTGCCCTCCTCCTGGCGTGGCGGCGGATCGATCCCGCGAGCGTGCCGACGAGCGCCCACGCCGCGCTGTCGAACGCGATCGTCCTGTCGGTGTGCACACTTGCGGCCTTGCCGACGATCGTGCTCGGCATCGCATTCGCCACCCGGCTCGCACGCGCGCGCTTTATCGACTACCTCGCCCTGAAGCCGGTCGATCCGGCTGGTTTTCGGCTCGGGCTGGCTTGCACGATCGCCTGGGTGGTTGCCATCCATCTCTTCGGCTACCTCTCCGGTCACGGCCTCACCCAGTCGTTCACCCGAGAGCTCTACGCCTCTGCCCATGCCGGCATGCTGCTGCCTTTGCTGGCGATGGTGGTGGTTGCGGCGCCGATCTACGAGGAGCTCCTGTTTCGCGGTTTTCTCTTTCGCGGCTGGGCCGCCTCGCGGATCGGCGTCGTGGGTGCCGTCATCCTCTCGTCGCTCATTTGGGCCGGCCTCCACATCCAATATGATGCGATCACCATCGGCGAGATCTTCGGCCTCGGGCTGTTGTTCGGCTGGCTGCGCGCGCGCACCGGCTCGACGCTGACGACGATCGCCCTGCATGGCATCGCGAACCTGTGCACGACGATCGTGGCGGCCGTCGCAGCAGGCTGATGGTGCCGGCGTGGTTGCGGGGCACTCGGTCGAGGCGTAGCAAGGAGGGCTATGGCCAAGGATCGCCGTGCGGGGCGCGAACTCGCGACCATCATCGATCTCGTGCGTTATGCGGTGTCGCGCTTTCGCGCCGCCAAGCTCGTCATCGCCCATGGCACGAGCGATCCGGTCGCCGAGGCCGCGTTCCTGGTCGGCGAGGCGCTCCACCTGCCGCCCGAGCGGTTCGATGCCTTCTCGCGCGCGCACGTCACTGCCAAGGAGCGCGACGTGGTCTTGGCGCTGATCGAGCGGCGCGTGCGCACGCGCAAGCCCGCCGCCTATCTGGTCAACAAGACCTACGTCCAGGGCGTGCCGTTCTACGTCGACGAGCGCGTGATCGTGCCGCGCTCGTACCTCGGCGAGATTCTTGCCGGCGACCTCTTCGCCGGCGACGGCCTGATCGATCCCGCCGGCGTGCGCCGCGTGCTCGACCTGTGCACGGGCTCGGGCTGCCTCGCGATCATCGCGGCGATGCATTTCCGGGACGCGATCGTCGATGCGGTCGACATCTCGCGCGACGCGCTCGCGGTCGCGCGCGTCAACGTACGTGACCATGCGCTAGAGCATCGGGTCCGCCTGCTGCGCGGCGACCTCTTCGCGCCGGTCGAGGGCGAGCGCTACGACCTCATCATCAGCAATCCGCCCTATGTCGACGCGCCCGGCATGGCGGCGCTGCCGCCCGAATGTCGGCACGAGCCGCGGCGCGCCTTTGCGGGCGGCGCCGACGGGCTGAAATTCGTCCGCCGGATCATCGCCGAGGCGCCGCGCCATCTCGCGCCCGCGGGCGGCCTCCTGTGCGAGGTCGGTCGCGGCAAAGAGGCCGTCGAGCGCGCCTTCCCGTCGACGCGCTTCCTGTGGCTCGAGACGGAGGAAAGCGCGGACGAGGTGTTCTGGGTCGACGCGAAGGAGCTGCGCTGATTTGCTCCGTCATTGCGAGGAGCGCATAGCGCGACGAAGCAGTCTCGACCAACAGGTCCCGGCGGGTGCAAATCGAGATTGCTTCGCTTCGCCCGCAATGACGCCGCGGGTCATTCGACCCGCGGCAATTCCTTCTCGATCGCCGCGATCACGCGCGGATCCGTCGGCTCTACTTCGGTCGCGAACACGGCCGCGATGTGCCCGTCGCGGCCGATCAGGTATTTGTGGAAATTCCAGCGCGGCAGGTCATGCGGTCGCTCGCTTGCGGCCCATTTGTAGAAGGGATGCGCGTTCGCGCCCTTCACCACGGCCTTCGCGGCGATCGGGAAGGTGACGCCGTAGACGTGATTCGCCGTCTCCTTGATATCGGAGGCGCCGCCGGGCTCCTGGGCGCCGAAATCGTTCGACGGCACCGCGATCAGCATCAGCCCGCGATCGTGGTAGCGCGTCCACAGCTGCTGCAGGCCGGCATATTGCGGCGTGAACCCGCATTGCGAGGCGGTGTTGACGACGAGGACCGGCTTGCCGGCGAAATCGGCGAGACGGACATCGCCATCCTCGAGCGCCCTGAAGCTGAACGCGTAGGCGGTGAGATGGCTCATGGCGGGCGTCTGCGCGGCAGCCGGCGTGGCAAGCGCGCCGGCAAACAAGGCGAGCGCCTGTCGACGGGTGAAACACATGGGCACCTCATCGGATGGGTCATTCCCTCGGATCGTCTACGCAGCGGCTGGCTGGCCGGTTTCAGCCCGCGCGGGGCAGGGCGCGAAACCGGGTGGATGACGTTCGTAAACCATAGCGAATCTTCGTCGCTTTCGCCGGCGCGACGGCCGGCCTGCCGACAGCGGTGAATGCCGGCGGCGCGTAAAGTCGAGGTAAAACGTGTGAGTAGGCGGCGCCGGCGAGGCGTTCGGGTTGATTAACGTGCTGGCGCGGACAGTTACGGAACCTTGATCATATTGTTGTGTTGGGGTCCTGCGAAGTGAACTTCGCCCCCATTTAGCCTGACAGACGGGGGATGAGAACTTCGGGGAGTGCGCATGTCCCGTTATAGAGTGTCCAGTTACGGTTACGACTATTCGCTTACTCCGGCGCGGCCGACGGGCTGGCGCGGAGCACTGGCGAATATCACGATTTTCGCGATCGTGATGGCGGTCTCGGCCATCAGCGGCGTCGTGGTCACGCTCGACCTGTTCGCATCGTCGGCGTCCCCCGTGGTCGCGACGACGGCTGCCGCGTCGGCGCCGCTACATCATGCCACTCTCCAAGCGGCCGCCCATGCCACCGACCAAGTCACCTCCCAAACCACCCCCCGAGCCACCGTCCATCCCACGCCCCCCGTGACGCAGGTGCTCGCGGTCGTCGCGACGCCGAAGCGCGCGACCAATAGTGCTCCCTCAGGTGTGACCACCAGCAGCACCCCGGCGGTCGCCGATCATCCCGCCCTCTCGCCCTCTACCGTCGCTGTCGCGCCTGCTACCCGTCCCACGCCAGTGCGGCCGCTCGCGGTCGTTCAGGCACCGCAGCCGGCGGCCATCGCCGACAGCGATCTCACCTTTGCCAAGGGCTATGCGCAGCGGCAGGCCATCGCGCATGGCGCCCCCGTCAAGCACGGCAAGGTCGTCATGGAAGCGAAGACGCAGCTCGGCCGGACGGGCATCAAGGCAAAGCCGAAAGCCTACGCGCGCAACACGAATACGGTCGACCAGCGCCGCGTCGCGACCACGCCGCGCCCGGATGCGTACGGCATGTTCCAGCATTTCGAGCGGCCCGACCAGTTCGACTTCACGCATCATCAGGCGCTCGCCTTCGGCGAGCCGCGCACCAGCCGGCGCAACGAAGCGCCGCGTGCACCGCCGCCGCCCTCGTCGAATGGATTCTTCGGCGGCCTGTTCTGAACTCTCCCAAGGGCGTTAACGACTGCTTGGTTAACGTAGAAACGGCTCGAGGTTAACGTAGAACGGCTCGGCGCAGTAAGCGTCGAGCCGTTCGGATGATCAGAGCCTGCGACCTGAGATCGGAGCTTGCGAGTTCAGAGCACGTTGTACTTCTTGAACCACGCCTGCATCTGCTTCCAGGCGTCCTCGGCCGCTTCCTTGCGGTAGCTGCCGCGGTAGTCGGCTTCGAAGCCGTGCGGCGCGCCCGGATAGATATGGAATTCGGCCGGCT
The DNA here is from genome assembly GCA_035293985.1 of Xanthobacteraceae bacterium. Classification (GTDB taxonomy): domain Bacteria; phylum Pseudomonadota; class Alphaproteobacteria; order Rhizobiales; family Xanthobacteraceae; genus JAVDCA01. The sequence continues at coordinate 312,605 of DATGLS010000045.1, read as the reverse complement.
TGTTGGCGGCGGCCATCGCGGCTTTCATCTGCTCGACCTGGGCGACCGGAATGCCCGTATCCTCGGCGCCATAAAGGCCGAGCACGGGCGCCTTCATCTCGGGGACGAGCTTCATCGGCTCCTTCGGCCACAGCGGATTGGGCGGATCGGTGAGCGTGCCGTAGAACGCGACCGATGCCTTCAGGTTCGGATTGTGTGACGTATATTCCCACACCGTGCGTCCGCCGCGGCAGAAGCCCATGATGCCGAGCCGGCTGGTGTCGCCGCCCTGGGACTTCGCCCACGCAACCGTCGCGTCGAGATCGGCAAAGAGCTCGGCGTCCGGCTTCTTGTTGACGATCGGCAGGAGCTTCGGGACCTCGGTGATCTCGAGCAGGTTGACGCCCATGCGGAAGTAGTAGTCGGGCGCGATCGCGAAGGCGCCGAGATGGGCCATGCGCCGCGTGATGTCCTTCACCCACTCGTGCAGGCCGAAGATCTCCATGGCGACGAGAATGACTGGCGGGTTCGTCACGTTGGCCGGGCGCGCGTAGTAGACTGGCATATCGCCGCCGGTGACCGTGACCTTGGCGTCGCCGGCCTTGAGGCCGTTCGTGTCGGTCTTGATCGCTTCGGCCCGCACCGGGCCCGCGGCGAGCGTATAGCCGGCGGCGACCGCCGCGGACGCGCTCATGAAGCCGCGCCGCGAGAAGTCGGGCGCCTTCATGAGGCCGATGGCATCGGACGTGAGATCGGAGATTTTCGGTTGTACGGTCATTCGACATCCTCCCTGGGAGCGAGGCGGTTTGCAGCCGGATAACACCTCGCTCCGGTCATTATTGCATTGCCGTGCGGGTTGGTGCAGGCCCCCGTCGCGGGCGCAGCCCGGGGGCGGCGCTTGGCTCGGGGCAGGCCGCCGCGCCACAAAACTTACGAGGCTGCAAGGTTTGCGGCGAAAGTTCCCCTGCATTGCCGCAGGATGAGCACGAAGTTGCCGAAAACCGATGGCCTATAGGGGAACAGACGGGTGCGGGTGCGGGCAATGGGACGCTTGCCGAAGTTATTTCGTGTCGGCTCCAGGCTGGTGCTGGAGATTCTACCATCGGTCGCCGCCACGGTGATCGGCGGTTACCTCTTGGCGCAGCTGCATTTCGGCCGTCCGGCCGAGCCGAGCCTGCCCGCCCAGATCACCGCGACCACGACCGAGCAGCAGCCGACCGTCGGCCAGGACCGCGCCACCATGCGCGAGGTGCTCAAAGTCCGTCGCGAGACGCCCGAGCAGCCGGCGCAAGTACGTCCGCAAGTACGTCCGATCGCGACGTCGGCGCCCGCCACTAGCGCCGCGCCGCCCGCACCCCATCGTGCGCAGACGACGACCGCCGCGGTCCCGGTGGGACTTGATTCGATCTCGCCGCGCGATCAGGCGGCACGGCCCGTGCCGGCACCGAGCCGTCCCGCCGTCACGGCCGCGACAACGCCATCGGTCACACCGCCAGCCGCGCCGCCGAGTGCCGATGCTCAAGGCGGGGCCCAAGGCGAGCAGGGCGAGGTCTACGTGCCGGCGCCGCCGCCGGGCCTGCCGCCCGCCCCGGCGCGCGACGTGAACGCGCCGACCGTCATCGTGCCTTCCGTCGCGAGCGAGACGCCGGCCCCGGCGCCGCCGGTCGCAGCGCCGGCTGCGACGGCAGCCGCGCCGCCCGTTGAAGCTACGCATCAAGGCCCGGTCGGGATGGTCTTTTCGACGCTCTCGGGCTTCGTCGGCCATGCGGCGAACGCCACCGGGCACACCGTCAACTGGGTGATCGATCTGCCCGGCAAGGCCATTTCGGCCGGCGGCCGCGTGATCGGGGTGAGCCCGCCGCCTCCGCCGCCGCCCCCACATCCATCTGCGTCATAGACCTGCCCGGGCGGCTTGTTTTCCGCCTGGCTCAATCGGTGGCGCGATTGCCGTTCACGGATTCGGCGCTAGTTGGCCGGGAAGCACGCCATCGTCTCGAACGTATAGCCGCAGGCATTGCATTCCCATAAGTGCCGCACGCGGCGTTCATCCACGGGTTCGGACCATTCGGCCGCATAGATCATCGTCCCGCACTGCGCGCAGGTGATCAGCGGTCGTGGATGAATGGTCGGCACAGTCGCGGTGGGGCGCAGCTCCATCGGAAACCCTCCCGGAAGCACTACTCAAACCCCCAGCCCCACGCCAACTCTATTCAGGTGTTGGGCGACATCAAGCCAGCCACACTGACCCATACCGCCGCCGGAACCTGTGTGAGAATTCGATGACATCGGGATGGCCTTGAACTGCGGCCCCCGGCGTGCCGTACTGCGCCTCGCCATCGGCACCCAAGGAGACCAAATATGCCTGAAGTCGTGATTTATGCGCTCGGCGGCCGCTCGCTCGACCAGAAGCGCGGTCTGATGAAAGATGTCACCGACGCGGTGGTGAAGAATTACAAGGTCGAGCCCGGCGCGGTCGTCGTGACGCTGGTCGAATCCGAGAAGCAGGACAAGATGAAGGGCGGCGTGCTGTTCAGCGAGGCCGCGCCGCATCGCTAGCGCGGAACGGCTGGGCCGCGCATGAGCGATCTCAACGGCAAGACCGCGCTCGTCACCGGCGGTGCCTCCGGCATCGGCTACGCGACAGTGGAGCTCTTTGCCCGGCGCGGCGCCAAGGTCGCACTCAACCATCTGCCCGATGATGCGCGCGGCACGCAGGCGGTCGCCCGCCTGCGCGCCGACGGCCTGGACGTGATCGCGGCGCCGGGCGACGTGTCGAAGCCGGGCGCCGCCGAGGCCATGGTGCGCGACGCGATCGAGAAGCTCGGCCGGCTCGACTATCTCGCCAACAATGCCGGCACGCCTGCGACCTCCGAGCCGATCGCGCCGCCCGATCTCGACCGGGTGACCGAGGAATTCTGGGCAAAGATTCTCTCGACCAATTTGCTCGGGCCGTTCCGCTGCACGCATGCGGCCGCGGCGGCGCTGCGTGCCGCCCAAGGGGCGGTGTGCAACACCGCCTCGGTCGCCGGCCTCAACATGCCGGGTTCCAGCATGGCGTACGGGGCGAGCAAGGCGGCGCTGATCAGCCTCACCAAGAATCTCGCCCGCGCGCTCGCGCCGCAGGCGCGGGTCAATGCGGTCGCGCCCGGCCACGTCGACACCGAGTGGACGCGGGCCTGGCCGGCCGAGCGCAAGGCGGCCGCGATCGAGCGCACGCTGCTGCGCCGTCACTGCACCGCCCAGGACATCGCCGGCGCGATCGTGTTTCTGTGCGCCGACAACACGATGATCACGGCGCAGACCCTGGTGGTCGACGGCGGCTATTCGCTTTAGGGAACTGAGCAATTTTCGCCGTTGCGGAAACGCGTCGGCAAGGTCTCGCGGCTAGCCGAGGGCACGCTGCGGCGGCCGGCACTTGTGGGTGCGCTGGCGACACTCTACGTATCGCGGCGAGGGAATGATTCGTGTCGCAGGAGCCGAGAATGCGGCGGTGGGAAGCCACCAGCGCGGCTCCAGGGTGTGTCGGCCGCGTGACCTCGTAAGGCTCCCAACTGATCTCATTCGCGCCCGGAGGCGTCGGCACCTTGAGCAACTCAGACTCGAACTCCGTTCCGAGCCCTGCCAGCGACGACGGCGCGCAGCAGGCCGCGGAACATGACGACTTCATGTATCCGTCCGCGATCCCATTCGTGCTGGTCCATCTCGTCTGCATTGCGGCGATCTGGACCGGGGTGACCTGGACGGCGGTCGCGCTCGCGGTCGGCCTCTACTGGCTGCGCATCTTCGGCATCGGCGCCGGCTACCATCGCTACTTCTCGCACCGCGCCTTCGCGACGAGCCGCGTCTTTCAATTCGTGCTGGCGCTACTGTCGCAATCGACCGCGCAGAAGAGCGTGCTGTGGTGGGCCGCCAAGCACCGCCACCATCATTTGCACTCCGACACCGCCGCGGACGTGCATTCGCCGCGCCAGCGCGGCTTCCTCTACAGCCATGTCGGCTGGATCTTCTCGCCGCGCAACGACGGGACCGACCTCGTCAAGATCGAGGATTTCGCCCGCTATCCCGAGCTGCGCTGGTTGCATCGTTTCGAGCTCGTGCCGGCGCTCGCGCTGGCGCTGATCTGCCTCGCGGTCGGCGGCTGGTCGGGCCTCGTGGTCGGCTTCTTCTGGAGCACGGTCGCGGTCTATCACGCGACCTTCTGCATCAACTCGCTTGCCCACGTGCACGGACGCCGCCGCTACGTGACGGGCGACGACTCGCGCAACAACTGGCTGCTCGCGTTCTTCACCATGGGCGAGGGCTGGCACAACAACCACCACGCCTATCAGAGCAGCGTGCGCCAGGGTTTCCGCTGGTGGGAGTACGACGCGACCTATTATCTCCTCAGGCTGCTCGCATGGGCACGGGTGATCTGGGCGATGAAGCTGCCGCCGCGCGAGGTCCTGCGCAACGAGCAGCGGCTCGGCGCCCGCGTGGTCAACCGCGCCGCCGCCCAGCTCGCCGCGAATTTCAACTCCGACTGGATCGCCGGCGCCGTTGCGGCCGCGCTCGAGCGCTCGCAGCTCACCGCCCTGCAGGAGACGCTGCACGCCGCGCGCGAGCGCGCGACCGAGGTGCTGGCGGGCCTGCATCTGCCCGAGCTGCCGACGCGCGAGCAGATTTTTGCCAGGGCATCGGCGACGCTGGCAAAAACCCCCTCGCTCGACGACATCGTCGACCGGGCCTACCGGCTCGTGCTCGACGCGGTCGGGGCGCGGCTTTGCGCGGTGCCGGTCCCGGTGCGACGCCACTGAAATTCATGCCTTCGTGACGTGCCGACGACGCGGCGCGCTTGTCGGGAGCGGGCGAAACGTGCACCATGGGGTCAGCGCGGGCCGGCTTTGTGCCGGCTCCAAGACGCGCGCACGCTCACGACAGCACGGGGAGCACCGGAATGGGCAACGTTGTACGTGGATGGTTGGCGGGCGCGGCCTTGTCGGCCGCCGCCATGGCATTGAACCTGGGCATGCCGCAGGCGGCCTCGGCCGAAGGCGCGATCGCGATCGGCGCGTCGGGCAATTTCGCCCAGGATGGTTTTGCGTTCGGCGCCGCCATCAACAAATCGAGCGCCGACGAGGCGGGCCAACAGGCGCTCGCGACCTGCAAGAAATACGAAGGCGCGCCGAAGATGGCGGCGATCTGCAAGGTGGTCTTCCATTTCTCGCACGAATGCTACGCGCTGAGCTTCGATCCCAAGGCGGGCACGCCCGGCGTCGGCTGGGCGATCGCCGCCGACAAGCAGACCGCCGAGGAGCGCGCGTTGAAGAACTGCCAGGTGACCGCAGGCCCCGATCGGCGCGACTTCTGCAAGATCAATCAGTCTTTCTGCGACGCCGAGTAGCGAGCCGCGGAGCAGACCTCAGCGAACCGTATCGACCATGCGCCGCGCGAGCCTCGCGCGGCGCTTTTGTCGGGTTGCAGGCTGCAACTCCCGGCGCCTCGACTGCCGGCGCCTCATTGCAACTCGATCTGGCCGTCGACCTGCCAGGTCAGGCCGACGCCCGGGATCGAGACGATCGCCTTCGCGGGTAGCGCCTCGTTGTCCTTGATGCGCCCGTCGACGATTGCGGCGCGCACCGCCTTCTCGATCTCGCGCTGGGCGGTGACGCCGAGCGTCTTGAGGAATTTGCGCAGGCTGGCGTTGAAGGCGTCCTCGTTCATGCGGCTTCTCCCTAGGTTCGTGGTGCCGTCTTAGCACGCGTTCGCCCGCGCGGAGCCGGGCCCGGCCGCGACCGCGCCGGGATGAGGATCGTGAGCTTGAGATCGGGCTGGCTCGCCAGATTGAAGGTGACCTGCTCGAAGCGCACGAGACCGTCGCGCGGATGATCGAACGTGCGCTCGCCGCCTTCGCGGCCGAGCACGCCATGCGCGTCCCAGATGCGCGCGAAGGCATCGCTGCGCCGGCGCAGGTCCTCGATATGATCGCGGATCGCCGGATCGGCGAGGTGGCTGCTCACGTCGGCGCGGAATTCGGCGACGACGCGGCGGGCGCGCTGGTCGTAGTCATGGATCAGCGTGCGGGCGGCGGGCGACAGGAAGATGTAGCGCAGCAGGTTGCGATCGTTGTCGCCGTCGAGCCAGCCGGCGAAGAGACGCGCCGCCTTGGCGTTCCAGCCGCGTGCCGTCCAGACACGATCGAGGATATAGGCCGGCGAGCCGATGGTGCTGACGCAGGCGAGCAGGGCGGCCGGCACGCTGCCGCGCTCGTCATCGCGCGTGTCCGGATCGCGCTTGCGGGCGAGCTCGAACAGGTAGGCGCGCTCGGCGCGGCCGAGCCGCAGCGCCTTGGCGAGCCGGTCGAGGGCGGCCGGCGAGAGCGACACGTCGCGCCCCTGCTCGAGCCAGGTGTACCAGGTCACGCTCAGACCGCAGAGCTGCGCCACCTCTTCGCGCCGCAGCCCGGGCGTGCGCCGGCGCGCCGCGGCGGGCAGGCCGAAGGCCGTCGGCACGAGCCGTTCGCGCTGCGCGCGGACGAACTCGCCGAGCTCGCGTTGCTGCTGGTGCGCCGCCGTCATGGTGAAATTGATACCAGTATGAGATCGGAACTGAAACCAGTGTAGGCTTGCTGCTACGGGATGACATCAGCCGGAGCGCGCGCAATGCCGGAATCGAAGAGCCACGAAACCCTGGTGGGCGACCAGTTCGGGTCGCGCGCCGCCGCGTATCTCACCAGCGCCGTGCATGCGCGCGGCGAGGACCTCGACGCGCTCACGGCGCTGGTGCGGGCGCAGCGTGCGCCGCGCGTGCTCGACCTCGGGTGCGGCGGTGGCCACGTGACGTTCGCGGCGGCGCCGCACGCGCGCGAGGTCGTGGCCTACGACCTCTCCGCCGACATGCTCGCGACCGTCGCGGGCGCCGCGCGCGAGCGCGGGCTCGCCAACGTGACGACGCAGCAGGGCGTGGTCGAAAGCCTGCCGTTTCCCGACGCGAGCTTCGACATGGTGCTCACGCGCTACAGCGCGCACCACTGGCGCGACCTCGATGCCGCCCTGCGCGAGGCCGCGCGCGTGCTCAAGCCCGGCGGCGTCGCCGGCATCGCCGACTCGATCTCGCCCGGCACCCCGCTGCTCGACACGTTCTACCAGGCGATCGAGTTGCTGCGCGACCGCTCGCACGTGCGCAGCTACTCGGCCGCCGAGTGGCAGGAGGCGCTGGCGCGGGCAGGGCTCACGGTTGCGACGACGAAGCGCTCGCGCGTGCGGCTGGTGTTCAAGACCTGGGTCGAGCGCATGGCGACGCCGAAGGTCCAGGTCGACGCCATCCGCGCGCTGCAGACCGGCGTATCGGCGAGCGTGACGCGCTATTTCGCAACCGAGCCGGACGGGACATTCGAGATCGATGTGGCGGTGTTCGAGGCGGGGAGGGCCTAGTCGAAACAATCTCCACGTCATGCGCGGGCTTGTCCCGCGCATCCACGTCTTGCTTCGGTGCGAGTAAGACGTGGATGGCCGGGAGAAGCCCGGCCATGACGCTTGCATTTAGTTCGACAAGCCGGCCGATTTGGCATCCGCGGCGAGGTACGCTAAGGGCCGGCCCGCAATCTCATCCAGCCGCGTGCCCGTATGATCCGCATCGATTCCGTCAGCAAGCAGAACGGCCATCATCTGCTCTTCGTCGAGGCCTCGGCCGCGATCCAGCGCGGCGAGAAGGTCGGGCTGGTCGGCCCCAACGGGGCCGGCAAGACGACGCTCTTTCGCATGATCACCGGCGAGGAGCAGCCCGACGAGGGGCAGGTCGCGGTCGATCGCGGCGTCACCATCGGCTACTTCAGCCAGGATGTGGGCGAGATGGCGGGCCGCAGCGCCGTCGCCGAGGTGATGGACGGCGCCGGCCCGGTGAGCGAGGTCGCGGCCGAGCTGCGCGCGCTCGAGGCCGCGATGGCGGATCCGGACCGCGCGGACGAGATGGACGACATCATCGCGCGCTACGGGGACGCGCAGGCGCGCTTCGAGGAGCTCGACGGCTACGCCCTGGAAGGCCGCGCGCGCGAGGTGCTGGCGGGCTTGAGCTTCTCGGCCGAGATGATGGACGGCGACGTCGGCGCGCTGTCGGGCGGCTGGAAGATGCGGGTCGCGCTCGCCCGCATCCTGCTGATGCGGCCCGACGCCATGCTGCTCGACGAGCCGAGCAACCATCTCGACATCGAGAGCCTGATCTGGCTCGAGGCGTTTCTCAAAGGCTACGAGGGCGCGCTGCTGATGACCTCGCACGACCGCGAGTTCATGAATCGGGTCGTCGGCAAGGTGATCGAGATCGACGGCGGCACGCTCACGACCTATTCGGGCGACTACGCGTTCTACGAGCAGCAGCGCGCGCTCGGCGAGGCGCAGCAGCAGGCGCAGTTCGAGCGCCAGCAGGCGATGCTGGCGAAGGAGATCCGCTTCATCGAGCGCTTCAAGGCGCGCGCCTCGCATGCCGCGCAGGTGCAGAGCCGGGTGAAGAAGCTCGACAAGATCGAGCGGGTCGAGCCGCCGCGGCGGCGGCAGACGATCGCGTTCGAGTTTCCGCCGGCGCCGCGCTCGGGCGAGGACGTCGCGCGCCTCGAGAACGTGCACAAGCGCTACGGCAGCCGCAGCATCTACCAAGGCCTCGACTTCGAGGTGCGCCGGCGCGAGCGCTGGTGCGTCATGGGCGTCAACGGCGCCGGCAAATCGACCCTGCTCAAGCTGGTCGCCGGCGAGACCGCGCCCGATGACGGCCGCGTGAGCGTCGGCGCGAGCGTCAAGATGGGCTACTTCGCCCAGCACGCCATGGACCTGCTCGACGGCGAGCGCACCGTGTTCGAGTGGCTCGCGGATTCGTTTCCGCAAGCCGGGCAGGGCTCGCTGCGCACGCTGGCGGGCTGCTTCGGCTTCTCGGGCGACGACGTCGAGAAGAAATGCCGGGTGCTCTCCGGCGGCGAGAAGGCGCGCCTCGTGATGGCGCAGATGCTCTACGACCCGCCGAACTTTCTCGTGCTCGACGAGCCGACCAACCACCTCGACATGGCGACCAAGGAGATGCTGATCGCGGCGCTGTCGCAATACGAGGGCGCGATGCTGTTCGTGTCGCACGACAGGCGGTTCCTGGCGGCGCTGTCGAACCGGGTGCTGGAGCTCACGCCAGAAGGGATACGCCGGTATGGCGGAGGGTATACGGAGTATGTGGCGCGCACCGGGCAGGAGGCGCCGGGGTTGCGGGGGTGATTACCGTCCAGGGTAGAGCGACAATTCGAGCGACCTCTCATCTCGCTGCAATTTCGCGTTCCCCGCGGTCACGGATTGGACCGTCCAGCCATCGTACTTTTCGCCCTCGCGCACCCACGTGCCGAGCGTGTCCGACCTGCTCATCAGGTAGGCCTTGCGGATCGGCCCGCTGATCAGCACGCCGGCGACCGAAATGCCCGGATCGATCACCGGCGGGGGCGGGGCGGCTGGTCGCGGCGGCGGCGGGGGAGGGGGCGGGGGCACGAACGGTTCTCGCGTCTTGAAGAAGATCGGATGCGCCAGCACCAGTGTGTACGCTGCGATGGGTTTGCTGGCCTCAGGAGCGTCGTCGCTCGCCGACAGGTCCGGCTTCCACTCTGTCGGCGCGACCGCGGACGGCTCTCCCGTCAGCGACCAGATGAAGCCGGCCAGCATGAACGCGTTGACAACGCCAAGGGTAACGAGGCCCACTGCAGCCAGTGGGGTGAAACGACTTGCCATCAATGTCGCGCCTCCGGCGGCAAGGCACCTACAATGTCGAGCTCCGCATCGAAGACAGGCTGCTCGGTCGCGTTGGGCGCGCCCGGCCGCTGCAGGGCCGTCTGCGTCGATGGCTTGATGACCGCGCCGACGACGAAAAGGTACGGCGTCGCACTCTCGATTGCATAAATCGCCCGTTGCAACGCCAGCAGCGGCCCGGACATGTCGATATGCGCGCCAAGGTAAGGAACGCCGTCGCGCGTCGAGGGCTGCAGAGCCCGGATCGACCGCACTCGGCTGCCGGCGCTCTGCGTCATGCCGGTGAGCCGACTCTGCAAGTTCGCGGCGATCACGCCGTCATTCGGCCCATGCAGGAATTCCGGCCGGTCGGCGAGCGATTTGGTCTGCTCGCTGCGTTCGCGGATCGCCGGGGCCTGTGCCGCCACGGCCGCGAGCCGCGCAACCAGCGTGCGCTGCTCGGCGATCCGCCGGTCGCGATCGGCCAGCAGGTCCTCGATCGGCCACATGATGCCGGCGAGAATGCCCAAGCATGCGGCAAGGTTGAGGAAGACGAACAATCCGCGCCGCAAGGCGGGCATCAACCTCAGGTCCGTCCTCATTGCGCGCCCCTATGTGCGCCATGGGGGCGCAGCGCCGCCTCGATCGAGAACCTTTCGCGCTCCTCCGTGTTGTCGCGGGAGATCGGCGCCGTCAGCGACGCATCGGAGAACATCGGTGAGGCATCGATCAAGCCCACCAGACGCGCCGCCGCCGTGGAGAAGCCGGTCATGACCACCTGCTCCCCGCCGTGCTCGGTCGCCGGGACGAGCCGCAGCTCGGTGAGCCAGGTGTCGTGCGGCACCACGCGGGTTGCTTCCTCCCAGGCGTCGAGGAAGCGAACGTCGTCGCGCTTGCGCGATCTGATGCGCTCGATGATCGCTTGGGTACGGTCGAGGCCGTTGACGAGGGCACGCACTTGCTGCGCGCGTGGCCGCAGGTCCGCGAGCTGATTTGCCAGATCGTCGAGGGCGATCTGTTGCCGCCATAGCTTGCCCGCGACGAGCGCCACTGCGAGCGCGATTCCGGTCGCGATAAGGGCAATCCGACATGCACGCAGCCAGGAAGCACCGCCTGACACGCCGCGCGAAAGTCGGATCAGCGGGGCAGGGCCGACGTCGAGCGGCGGATCGCCCACCAGGCAGGCGACCTCGCCCGGGGCCATCTGCAATGCCGCGATCATCTGGTCGGCGACCGAGCGTCGGACGACCCACTGCACGACCTCGATCTTGTCTGCCGGCGCTCTTGCGGCGCGCACATCATGGTGGATATCGGCCGGCTTGAACGGAGTCCTGCGCGTGAGGTCGCGTAGAGCGACCTCCTCGATGGCGGATTCAGCCGCGAGGGGGAGCAGGAAGCGACGCTGGAAAATCCGCTCGCGGTGGAGGCGAATCGCAATATCAACGTCGGCGCGCCGGAGCGAATGCTTGACAAGGAACCGATCGATCGCGTCAGGCGAATAGCGCGAGCGTTCGATCTCGCCGCAAATCCGCCCCTGCCCGGCGCCGCCTTGAATCTCGAGACCGACGCGCTCGGGCTCGAGCGAAAGCACCAGGCGCCGACGATCCTTGCCGGTCAGCCACTCCGCTACGCGGGGTGGAAACAGATCGACGAACTCCGCGACCCACCATCGGCAAAAGCGGCCCATCAGCTCGTCCGGCGAGGCCGCCCCGAGCTTTCGCAGATATGAGGAGATCGAAACTTTCATGTGCGGTTTCCGGCTCGATTGCGGCGCACGCGGTCAGACGACCTTGGTCGCGCGCAGCACCTCCTCGACTGTGGTCACCCCGTGCCAGGCTTTGACCATCCCGTTCGCGTACATGCTCGCCATGCCGCGTTCGCGCGCGAGACGCTCGACCTCGGCATCGCCCGCCTGCGATGCGACGAGGGAATTGATCGCGGAATCGAGCGGCAGGATCTCGGCGATCGTCGTGCGCCCCGAATAGCCAGTACCGCCGCAAAGGTCGCATCCACGCGCTTGCCGGATATCGGCAGGGCCGAGCGTCTGCGTCGACGTCACCACGCCACGCAGCTCATCGGCCCAGAATCCGCTGCGTTCATGCGGCCCCGAGCAGTGCGTGCACAGCCGACGCACGAGTCTCTGCGCCAGGATGCCCCGGACCGTGGAGGCGAGCAGGTAGTGCTCGACGCCCATGTCGATCAGGCGCGTGATCGTCGCGGCGGCGCTGTTGGTGTGCAGCGTCGAGAGGACGAGGTGTCCGGTGAGCGAAGCCTGAATCGCGATCCGCGCCGTCTCGAGATCGCGGATTTCGCCGATCATGATGATGTCCGGGTCCTGGCGCAGGATCGATCGCAAGGCGTGCGGAAACGTGAGCCCGATCGCGGCATGGACCTGCACCTGATTGGTCCCCGCCAGCTGGTACTCGATCGGATCCTCGACCGTGAATATCTTGCGCTCGGAATTGTCGAGCAGCTGGAGCGCCGTGTAGAGCGTCGTCGTCTTGCCGCTGCCGGTCGGACCGGTCACCAGCACGATTCCGTTGGGGTGCCGGATCAGTTCGATGAAGGTGGCGACATGTTGCGGATCGAATCCGAGCTTGGCGAAATCGAGAGCCACCCGCGAGCGATCGAGGATGCGCATGACGACGCTCTCGCCGAAGGCCGTCGGAATGGTCGATACCCGGAAATCGATGTCGGTGCCGCGCACCGCGATCTTGATGCGGCCATCCTGCGGCATCCGCCGCTCGGCGATGTCGAGCTTGGCGACGATCTTGATGCGCGATGTGACCGCCGCGCGGAGCGCGGGCGATAGGGTCTGCACCGTGCGCAACGCGCCGTCGATCCGATAGCGCACCGTGACGACGTCGACCGTCGGCTCGATGTGGATATCGGACGCGCGGCTCTCGACCGCATTGGCGATGATCTGGTTGACGAGCCGGATGACCGGCGCCTCGCTCGCAAGATCGCGCAGGCGTTGGACGTCGATCTCGCTCGCGTCAGCGCCGTCCGGTGTCCCCGCCGACGCGGGGCCGTCGCGGCCGCTCGTGGCGTACAGCATGCGCAGGGCCTTATCGAACTCGGCCGGCGGAAAGACGCGGACCACGACGCTCCGCTCGGTCAGAAAGCCGATTGCGCGCATCGGCTCGTCGGCAAATGGATCGATGACGCCGATCGTCACGGTCTCGGCGCTGAGCGCGAGCGGCAGGATCCGGTTGCGCCGCACGAAATCCGGCTCGATGAGATCGAGGAGGAGGGGCTCGGCGGGCAGATCCGCGGCGGAGACGATCGGCAGCGACAGGTACTGCGAGAGGGCGCCCGCCAGGTCGGCTTCGGAGAGCAGCCCGAGCTTGGTCAGGACGTGGTCGAAGCGCTCCCGGGTCGCCTGCGCGGCGCGCTGCGCGCGATCGAGCGCGGGCCGGTCGATGATGTTGCGGGCGAGGAGGAACGCGCCGAGGCAATCCGCAAAGGCGCCGGCTTGCGGATCGCGGCAGACCGGCGACGGAGACTCCTCGACGCGCTCCGGCGGCTGCGTCCTCGGCCCCTGCTCCAGGTCGGGCGGCGCCGGGATGGATCGTCTCGCCGACCCGCGTGGCCGCGCGAACGGCGTGACGGAAGAGGATTGCGCGCTCATCGCCGTTGCCGGTTCAAGACCCAGTAGGGTTGATCGGGGTTTCCGGAAAGGCGGATCGTGACGTCACGCTCGACCGTGCGATCGTTGCGGGCGAGCTCGCTGCGGATCTCGAAGGCTCGTCCCCTCAACTCGCCGATCAGGTCGCCAACCGGACCCGCATAGGCATTGGCCAGCGTGCGCGCCGACACCAGGGCGTCGATCTTCGCGTCATCCATGCCAGGAAGTGCGCGCAGCGCCTCCCGCGGCGCGAGGCGCGGGTCGAAACGCGGATGGCCGGAGTAGACCGTGAGCGCCGGCTCGATCTGCGCGAAGATCTCCGGCGTCATCCCGATCACCAGCCGCAGCTCGTCCACGCTTTGAAAGGCGCCGTTGCGCGGACCATACGAATAGCCGGCCGCGCGATATTCGTCGGACTTCGCGCCGTTGAGTCGCCGCATTGGGCCCGGGTCGCGCCAGTCGAGGATCTTGTCCACCAGCGATTGGGCGGCGCCGGTGCCGACCCCGACGGATTGGAGCAATTGCAAGAGGAGCGAGCCGTCCGCCTGATTGAGGTCGATGCGGCCGAGCTCATCCTGGATGGCGACCCGAACGCGGCGATCGCCGAAGCTGAAGTCCTGCGGCACGCCGTCGGTCCGCCAGCGGCTGGCGGGACGCGGATCGAGCAGCGCTAGGACGGCGCGATTGGTCACGGCTTCGGCGACCGCATCGTCGCTCGCCGTGGCGAGCGCATCGTGCGCCAGCGCATACTCGACGCGGCCCGCGGCGACGAGCGAGAGCGCGGCTGCTGCGAGCAGCGCCATGGCCCAGAGGACTGAAACGATCGGCACGTGGCTTTCTCCAGCTCCTTGATGCGCTCAGTTGACGGCTATCGCCCGCGACAGCGGGCGGTGAGTGGATCGTAGACGCAGCTCACGTCCGCGGTGATGCGCGGGACGACCAGCAGCTCCGGCCAGCTGCGGCCGTCGCGTTGCGGAAATTTGATGGCGACACGCACGAGCTGCGGCAGGGCCGCTTGACCGTTCCAGGCGGACACCCAGACCGGCGCGCGGTCGCCGCTCCTCATGCCGAGATAGGAAAACTCCACTTTCTCTGCGCCGGCGAGCAGCGTCGTGGCGGCGGGTCGCGCACTAGCGCCGGCCCAAGCGAGCTCGGGCGTCGCGCTCAGGCGCAAGTCGACGCGATCGCCATGGGGCTCGGCCGAGACGACGAAGCGCGATCGCCCGGCGATGCCGAGCGCGACAGGGTTCGGAGACAGCAGGCGCATCGATGTGGCGGTGCCGGCGAAATCGACATGTCCGCCGACGCCGGAAAGGATGAACAGCGGGTATGTGTTCCCGACCAGGCTTCGCAACAGGTTCTGGGCGTGGAGGGTTTCGTCGGCGTGGTCGATGGTGGCGGTGCCGCGCGTCCACGCGCTCATCCCGAAACGAATGCTGGCGAACAGAAGGCTCGTCAGCAATCCGAATAACGCGAGGGCGACGAGGAGCTCGACGAGGTTAAATCCACCCTCGCGCGCGTGCCGGCCTCTGGCTCTGCCCTTCATCGGCTTACCCCTGCTCCCTGCGGCCGAGGCGAAGGGTCTTGACCACCAGCGAGTGGGTCCCAGCCCCGTCGCGCCAGAGAATTTCGACCGTGACCGCATAGGCCCCAATCGGCCACTGGGCGCGATCGTTGGCGTCGCCGTACGGCTGCAGGTTGACGCGCCAGCTGAACCCTTGCGGGAACTCTCCCGCCGTCTCGCCGGTGCGCAACGGCAGGTCGGCGCCGATCCGCGCCAGCAGCGACTGCGCCAGCAATCCGGCCCGCGCCGTGCTGTTCGCTTCGCGCACGCTCCACAGCGCGTTGCCGATGGCGCCAAAGATGACGCTTCCGGACAGAGCGAGGATGGCGAGCGCGACAACGACCTCGACCAACGTAAATCCGCCCGAGCTCCTGCGGTTTCGCCGCCGGGTTTTCTTGGATGGTCGCGCAAAGAGACGGCGCATGGGTCAGCAACCCCCGCCAAGGCGCGTCTCGCCGGCGAGCCAATTGACGCAGATGCGCGCCTCGCGATTGCCCAGGCGCAATGTGATCTCGCCGCCGGTCGACGAGCCGTCGGCGAAGAAGCGCACGCCGCCGCGCGACGGGTTCGCGCGTTCCGGCTCGGCGATCTCGAGCTGCACCGCGATATCCTGGTCGAACGTCTCGCGCGGGACGGCGGCGGATGCGAATTCATGGCGGTCGGTGTCGACCACGAGCGCGACCTCGGTTTGCCGCAGGACCGCGGCCGCGCGGGAGAGCCGCAGCGCCGCCGCAAGGTGGCGGCTCGCCGCCTCGAGGCGCACGCGGTCGCTCGCCGACCCGCGCAGGTAGGGCACCGCCATCCCCGCGACCAGCGCCAGGATCGCCAGCACGGCGAGCATCTCGACCAGCGTGAAGCCGGCGGTCCGACGACGGGAGGCGCGCGGCGGGCGCATCAGAAGGCGAGCCCGTTCATGGTCATGATCGCATCCATCACCGTGATGATGAGGCCGCCCACGAGCGCGGCGATCACCATCGTGAGAAGGGGCGCGAGCAGCGTCATTCCGCGGTCGACGGTGCGCCGGGTCGTCTCCTCGAAAATGGCCGCCACGCGCAGCAGCATGCGGTCGAGCTTTCCGGCCTCCTCGCCGATCGCGATCATGCGTAGCGCGAGCTGCGGCAGGCTCGTTTCCCGCGCGAGCGCATGGTGCAGCGCGGCGCCCTCGCGGACCGCGCCGACGACGCGCTCGACGTCGCCGGCGATCTGCTGGTTGCGAACGACGTCGTGCGCGGACGCGGCCGCCTGCAGCAGCGGCACGCCGGCCTTGAGCAGGGTGCCGAGCGTGAGCGCGAATCGTGCCGTCTCCTGCTGGCGGACGAACTGACCGATCATCGGCAGGCGCAGCGCGAGGCGGTCGCGCGCGAAGCGGACGGCAGGCCGCCGTAGTGCCAGCCAGCCGGCGCCGATGCCGCCAGCGACCAGCAAGGCGGTCGCGGTCAGCAATTCCGACCAATGCGATTGCATCCACAGCGCCAGCGAGACGAACGCCGGCAGCTGTTTGCCGCTGCCGGCAAAGATGGATGCCACGCTCGGAATCAGTGCCCCGATCACCACCGTGAGCGAGCCGATGGCCAGGCATATCAGCAGCGCCGGGTAGACGAGCGCGGATCTGACCTTGTTGCGCAGCTCGGTCCGCCGCTCGAGGAGATCGGCGAGATCGCTCAACACCTGACGCACCATCCCGCCGATCTCGCTGGCGCGCACGACGCTGACGAATTCGGTCGGAAAGACGTGGCCGTGCCTTTGCATCGCCTCGGACAGCGTTGCGCCGTTGAGGACGTCGGCGCGCACGTCGGCTGCGAGGCGCGCGTACACGGCGGCACCGGTTGGATCGGCGAGCATGCGCAACGCATCGTCGAGCGGGATCTCGGCCGTCATCAGGGTGGCGAGCTCACGCACGAAGCCCAGCAGGGCGGTCCGCGAGGTTCGCTGCGCCAGCAGCTCCCGGTTCCACCAGCGTTCCGCCGCTTGCCGCGGCTGCATGCGAAACGCCGATAGCCCGCGCTCGAATAAAAGGTCCGACGCCGCTTCCGCCGACGGCGCCTCGATGTCGCCCCGGGCAAGCTCGCCCTGCGCGCCGTAGGCGGAGTACTGGAACGTCGGCATGGTCGCCCCCGGGCTTCTTTTCCGCGTCTACGGGCCCGTCATTGGAGTGCCCGGCGCGCGGCGTCGCGCGGGTTGCGCGTCGGCAGAGCGGGCGGCGGATCGTACATCTGCAGCTCCTGGCGATATTCGTCCGTGACCCGCCGCGCCTCGTTGACGTTGCGCATGAGGTGCGGCGTGATGACGATGATCAGCTCGGTGCGGTTGAGCTGGTTGTCCTTGTTCTTGAAGGCATTGCCGATCAGCGGGATGTCGCCGATGACGGGAAGCTGGGTCCGCGCGAGGGTGGTGCTGTTCTGGATGAGCCCACCGAGGGCGAGCGACTCGCCATTGTTGATGACGACGCTGGTGCGGATGCGCCGCTGCCTGATGGTCGGCGAATCGATTCCCGAGGACGTGGTCGGCACCACGGTCGAGACCTCCTGCTCGAGGTCGAGGAGGATGCGGCCGCTGGCGTTGATGCGCGGCGTCATCGACAGGATCACGCCGGTGTCCTTGTAGCTCACCGAATTGACGATCGGCGCGCCCGCCGTGAGCGTGCTCACGGCCGACTGGGTCGTGATCGGTACCTCGTCGCCGATCTGCAGCGCCGCGGTCTTGTTGTCCATCACGGTCAAGGACGGGGAGGAGACGACGTTGACGTCGGTGATCTGGTTGAGCGCGTTGAGCGTCGCGCTCACGTTGGCGAGGGTGAGCGCGTAGGAGAATCCCGGAAAGACCGAGCTGACCACGCCGCCGGCGTCGTCCGTGAAGCTGTAGCTCGAATGGTGGTGCTGCAGGAACCAGCGCAGGCCGAACTTGAGCTCGTCGTTGAGCGACACCTCGGCGATCGTCACCTCGATGAGCACCTGATTCGGCATGACGTCGAGCGTGCCGAGCACGCGCAGGACCCGCCGGTAATCCGCCGGGGAGGCCTGGATCAGGATCGCGTTCTTCCCCTCGTCGACAGCTAGTCGGATTTGCGGCTCTTGCCCCGAGTCGGTGTTGGCTGCCGGGGAGGGCGGCCGGGCGGCCGCCGCCGCGGCAGGCTGCTGGGCCGCGGTTGTCGCACCGAAGCCGGGCCCTGCGCCGGGCGCCTGCGGGAAGCTTGCGTTCTGAGTGCCCATATTGGCGCTCATGTTCGCGCCCATGTTGGAGATGCCCGCGTTGGCGACGCCCATGTTGGTGGCGCCGCCCGGCGAGAAGGAGAAGCCGGGCGTGCTCGGCTGGACGGAGGCCTCGCGATATTGCGGCGCGACGTTGCGCGTCGCGGCGGACGGGTTTCCGCCGGTCTCCTTGGCAAAAATCGATTGGAGCACGTCGGCGACCTCCTGGGCGCGGCGGTTCTGCACCGAGTAGGTGAAGAACTGCTTCTCCGTGCCGGCGGCGCGCGCGTCGAAACGGCGGACCCAGGTTTCGGCGCGGGCCAGATAGGCGCGCTGCGGCGAGACGACGAGCACGGCGTTGAGCTGCTTGTTCGGGATGAAGCGCACCATGCCGGCCATCGGGCCTTCCTTGTCGGATGCGAACACGGTGCGCAGGTCGTCGGCGATCACGTCCGGCTGCGACGTCTGCACCGGCACGAGCGCGAACGACATGCCCTTCATCACGTCGATATCGAAGACCGCGATGGTATCGAGCATGTTGGCGAGCTCGCGCGCGTTGCCCGACAGCGTGATGGTGTTGCGCGCCGGGTCGGTCTGCACGATGGCCGATCGCGGCACGATCGGCTCGAGGATGCGCCTGATCTCCGCCGCCGCGACATATTTGAGCTGGACCACCTGGACGCGCGAGCCGAGCTGGTCGCTCGGCGGCGCGCCCCCGTCGAGGCGAAGGCCGGTGCCGACCGCGGCGAGCTCGGTCGGCACGATGCGATAGAGGTCGCCGGCATCGATGATGGCGGCGCCGTTGGCGCGCAAGGCCGATTGGAACAGGTCGATCGCCTCCTTTCGCGTCACCGGGTTCGGCGTCTGGATCGTGACTTGGCCCTTGATCGCGGGATCGATGGTGTATTTGACCGCGAGCACGTCGCTGAGAATCGTCTTCGCGGCCTGCGGGACGCTCACGTTGACGAGATTGAGCGTCACGGTGCCGTGCGCCTGGTCCGCGCCGGTCAGGGGCGGCGGCCGATCGGGCCCGATGAAATTCCCCGTGCCATTGAAATAGGTGGCGGGCTCGCTGCGTGTGGCGGTCTGCATCCGCGTTCCGTTGATATTGGGGGATGCCTGACGATCGGGAACATGTTGCGCGCGCGGCATCTGTTCCCACGGGCCCGGCAGATGCGCGCCATCATCGAGCGTCTGGCATCCCGAGACGACGCATCCCAGCAACGGCAACAACAATATGCCGCCGAGGGCGCCGCCACGGACATTTGCCAAACAAACCAATCCGAGCCCCCGCACATCAAACAGCTGCAACGATGCTTTTACGTAAAACCTATCGCATCGAATCGCCACGCAAAACAGAATGTGCAATCTAACCGTGAATGTCGGGGACTGCCATCGATGCCGCAATTGACTTCGTAAAAGCCGTATGCAACCGCCGTTAGAGCAGTACAAATGAATTTTGCGAGGAAATAGCTGACCGGGCGACGGAAATTTGCTCCCGCGTGTCCTGACGCGGAGCTCTCGAGGTTGCCGAGAGGATCACTGGACGCGCCGCCGCGCACATACGATGACAGGCGCGCGACGAAAGCAGTCAGCGAAATATGCGGAATTCGATATATTCGGTTTTGCGGATGTTCATCGAAGCGTTTTGAATCGGCGCCGAAATTCGCTCCTCGCGCCGTTCGATGCGCGCGGCGAGACCCGCAAAAGAAATTTGCCAGACCTGCGGGCGACGCAACTCTATGGCGAAAACCTGTGAGTCGAGGGAGTAAAGCGGTTGACCACACGCGGTGATTATGTGCGACTGTCGGTAGTGAATGGCGGGCAGTCTGGTGCGCGGGGGCTCAAACGATGTCGCGTGGTGCAACGAGTCGAGTGCGGGGCTATATCCGTCAGCGGTTGGCTCGCTTTCCAACCTTTTCGCATTTTTGGAAAGCTGCAGACGCTGGGTTAGGTAAAGCGCGGGTTGTGGCAATCGCGGCACTCGTCGGATTGGCAAGTGCTATTGCACCAGAAGCGGCATCCGCCCAGCTGATGACGCTGCCCGGCAAGTTCGATGTCGCGGCGAGCGGGGCCGCGACCTACACGATTGCGATCAGCACGCCGCCCGGCACGGCCGGGATGGTTCCGTCGCTGTCGCTCGAATACAACAGCCAGAGCGGCAACGGTCTGCTCGGCGTCGGCTGGTCGCTGGCGGGGATCGTGTCGCTCGGCCGATGCCCGCAGACGATCGCGCAGGACGGCGTGCACGGCGCGGTCACGTTCACGGCGACGGACCGCTTCTGCCTCGACGGCCAGCGACTGATCGCGATCAGCGGGACCTACGGGGCGGACGGTGCCGAATATCGCACCGAGGTCGACGGCTACACCCGCGTCATCTCGCACGGGACGGCCGGCACCGGGCCCGCCTGGTTCGAGGTGCACACCAAATCCGGCCACATCATGGAGTTCGGCCATACCGCCGACTCGCAGGCACTGGTGCAGGGCAGCGCGACGGCGCGAACCTGGGCGCTCGACAAGGTGTCCGACACCAAGGGCAACTACTACACGATCTCGTATACCAACGACACCGCCAACGGGCAGACCTACCCGATCGAGATCGACTACACGGGAAACGCGGTTGCGGGGCTGGCGCCCTACAACAAGGTGCAGTTCGTCTATGCGACGCGGCCCGACATCTCGCCGGGATATCAGGCGGGCACGCAGCTACAGACGACGGTGCGGCTGACGGACATCAAGACGTATGCCGGGACCGCCTTGGTCGGGGACTATTCGCTCGCATATCAACAGGGCGCGGCATCGCAACGAAGCGAGCTCACATCGGTCACGCTGTGCGCGGCCGACGGGTCCTGCCTGCCGGCGACGACGTTCACGTGGCAGGGGCAGTACTCGTTTCCGGGAACGACAGGGTTCGCGCCGAGCTGGATCGGCGATCAAATCACCACCGGAGACTTCAACGGGGACGGAACGGCGGACTTCATCGCGTGTCCGACGACGACGGGCGCCGTTTGCTCCATCTACTATTCGACCCCAAGCGGCCTTGTGCCATCGACTTTCGCGCCCGGATGGGGCGGAGCTTCGGTTTTCGCAGCCGACTTCAATGGCGACGGGTTGGCCGATCTGTTCATGTGTCCGGCGAGCGGCTATTGCGCGCTCTATTATTCGACCGGAACGAGCTTTGTCTCGGCGAACTTCGGCCCCGGCTGGGACACAAATCAGTACCAAGTCCTCGTTGCGGACTTCAACGGCGACGGTCGGGCCGACATTTTCGCTTGTCTGAGAGCCGCCAACGCCGCCTGCTCCATCTGGTATTCGACCGGAACGGGCTTTTCGCAATCGGCTTTCGCGCCGACATGGGGCGCATATAACGTCATCGCCGCCGATTTCAACGGCGACGGGATGGCCGATCTATTCGCCTGCTCCGTGGGAAATTACCGCCCCTGCGTCACATACTATTCGACGGGAACGAGCTTCGTGTCGGCGGGGTTCAGCCCTGGCTGGGGCGGCTACGCTCTTGCGGCGGCGGATTTCAACGGCGACGGCAATACCGACCTGTTCGCATGTCCGCCCGTCGTCGCCGACGGGCCGCAGAACTGCACCATCGTCTACTCGACGGGCACCGGCTTTACGCAAGGAAGCTTCTCGCCGGCATGGTGGGGTTTTCAGCTCTTTGCGCTCGACTTCAATGGCGATGGCAGGGCCGATCTCGTGGCGTGCGCGCCGGCCAGTGCATGCCCCGGTTACGTCTCCACCGGCACGAACTTTGCCGCGACCAGCTTCGAGCCAAACTGGGGTGGAAATCAAGTCGTCATCGGCGATTGGGTCGGCTCGGGCGCGGCGAGTGTAATGGTCAACAACGGGCCGGCGGGCGCATTCCAGCAATACATTACGAGCTTCACGCCAGAGCTGATCGCGACCATCAACAACAGTTTGGCCACGACGACCGTCACCTACTCGCCGCTCACCTATGCGGGGGTGTATTCGCGCGACAGCACCTCGGTCTATCCGCTGCAGGACGTCAAGACGCCGATGTATGTGGTGTCTCGCCTCGATACGCAGAACGGCATCGGCGGCACCTACAGCTCGACCTACACGTACGCCGGCGCCAAGCTCGATGTTTCGGGCCGCGGCTTTCTCGGCTTTCGCCAGATGACGGTCACCGACCTGCAGACCGGCGTCGTCCACACCACCAACTACCGGCAGGACTTTCCCTTCCTCGGGCTGACGGCCTCGGAGACCAAGATGCTGGCGGCGCAGGCGCTCAATCTATCCACGAGCACCTTCCAGTTCAGCAATGTGAGTGGCGGCGCGACGCTCAGCTCGCCGACCAACACCAGCGCGCCCTACCGGGTGTCGGTGGCACAGACGGTAGCGTCGAGCTTCGACCTCGACGGCTCGGTCATTCCGCCGGTGACGACGACGTTCCAGTACGATGCGTACGGCAACGCCACGCAGGTCGTGACGTCGACGCCGGACGGCTACAGCAAGACGACGACCAGCACGTACAGCAACGACGTCACCAATTGGCTGCTCGGCCGGCTGCTCACCGCCTCGGTGACGTCGCAGGTGCCGTCCACCTCCGGCGGCGGGCAGTCGCCTCCCGACCTCACGATCACCAAGAGCCACGCCGGCCATTTCGTGCAGGGCCAGGCCGGGACCTACACGATCACGGCGGCGAACGGTGGCGGCACTCCGACGAGCGGCACGGTCACGGTGGTCGACACGCTGCCGGCGGGGCTGACGGCAACGACGATGTCGGGGGCAGGGTGGTCATGCACGCTCTCGACGCTCACCTGCACCCGCAGCGACGCGCTGGCGGCGGGCGCCGCCTACCCTGCCATCACGTTGACCGTGAACGTGGCATCGAATGCGGCGAGCCCGGTGACGAACGTCGCCACCATATCGGGCGGCGGCGAGACCAATACCGCCAACGACACGGCGAGCGACGCGACGACGGTCGTCTCTCCAACCACCGTGCAGGTGTTCCTGACCTCCGGCACGAGCTGGACCGTGCCGAAGGACTGGAACAGCGCCAACAACACGATCGAGGTCATCGGTGGCGGCGGCGGTGGCACCGGCCCCCGCGGCGGCGGCGGTGGTGGCGGCGCCTACGCACGGATTGCCAATGTGTCGCTGACGCCCGGCGCGACCGTCACATACGCGATCGGCGCGGGCGGAACCGCAGGGGGATTCACGACATCGCAGGTCAACCCGCAACCGGGCGGTGACACCTGGTTTTGCAACGCGAGTGCCAACTGCGCCTCCATCACGGCTTCGGCCGTCATCGTCGCGGCCAAAGGCGGCAGCCCCGGCGCCGGGACGTCCGGTGGTGCCGGCGGCCAAGCCGCAGCCTCGATCGGTGCGGTGACTTTCAGCGGGGGCAACGGAGGTCCGGCCGGCCGCGGCTATTATGGAGGCGGAGGTGGCGCTGGCGGCAACGCGAGCGCAGGCGGCAACGGCGTGAACGGTGTCGGCGGCGCAGGGGGCAACACTGGAGGTGGTTCCGGTGGCGCGCTGCAAGCCACCAACGCCCCTGCATTTCCCGGGGGAAACGGCACGACCTTTGACTGGGCGTACGGGGCGGGAGGTGGCGGAGGGGCAGGGATGTTTAGCGATTACCCGGCGGGCGCCGGCGGGAACTACGGCGGCGGGGGCGGCGGCGGATCCTATTACGGCGGCAACGGCGCGTCCGGAATCATCGTGATCACCTACGTGCTGCAGTGAGCGGCTGGTTTCACCGTAACAGGTTGCGCAGAGGGCGGGAGGGGTCGATGGGGCGGATCGCGGGGGCAGTGTTCGGCGCGTGCGTGGCCTTGGCGTGGTCGAGCGCGGGTCTGGCGCAGACCACAGCGACGCGCAGCTCCTCCTTCCAGTACGACCCGGCCTCCGGCCTGCTGACGCAGGAGGTGATCGAGCCGAACACATCCGCGCTGCGCCTCGAGAAGGACTACGGCTACGATACCTTCGGCAACAAAACCTCGATCTCGGCCAGCGGCGTTGACATCACCACGCGCGCCAGCAGCGTCACCTACGACGCAAAGGGTCAGTTCGTCACCCAGAATACCAATGCGCTGAACCAGAGCGAGACCTTCCAGTACGATGCGCGTTTCGGCGTGGCGACGAGCCACACCGGCCCGAACGGGCTGACCACCACGTGGCAGTACGACACCTTCGGCCGCAAGACTCAGGAGACCCGCCCGGACGGCACCCAGACCAAGTGGGTCTATCTGTTCTGCAGCGGCGTCAACGGCGGCACCGCGACCTGCGTGAGCGGCGCCTCCTACCTGATCCAGGCGACGCCGTACGCGTCGAATGGCACGACCCAGAACGGGCCCACCAGCATCGTCTACTTCGACAGCCTCGACCGCGAGATCGCGCGCGACACCCAAGGCTTCGACGCTAGCACGATCCGGGTCGCCAAGCAGTACGACAGCTTCGGACGCGTCTTGAAGCAGAGCCGGCCGTATTTTGCCTCCGGCGGCACACCGCAGTGGACGTCATTCGCGTATGACGCGCTCGGCCGGGTGGTGACCGAGACCAACCCGGACAACAGCACGACCCAGCACGCCTATCACGGGCTCGTCACGACCGACACCAATGGGCTGAGCCAGACCCGCACCGTCACCAAGAACAGCCAGGGCCAGGTGGTGTCGGTCAAGGACGCGGCCAACAACACTACGACCTACGTCTACGACCCGTTTGGCAACATGCTCAAGACCACCGACGCGCTCGGCAACGTGGTCGCCGCGACCTACGACACGCGCGGCCGCAAGGTCGCCAGCAACGATCCCGACCTCGGCGCGTGGACCTACGCCTACAACACGCTCGACCAGGTCACGAGCCAGACCGACGCCAAGAGCCAGGTGACGACCTGGAGCTACGACCTCATCGGCCGCATGACCGGGCGGGTCGAGCCCGACATGACGGCGGCCTGGGTGTACGACACGGGCCCGAACGCCATCGGCAAGCTGATCACGGCGAGCATCACGGCCGGCGCCGATGCCGGCTACAAGCGCAGCTACACGTATGACAGCCTCGGCCGGCCCGTGACGGCCTCGACCCTCGAGGACGGCGCGACCTATACGTTCACGGCGAGCTACGATGCCAACAGCCGCTTGAGCCAGATCAACTACCCGAGCGGCTTTGCGCTCGGCTACACCTATACGGCCCTCGGCTATGCGAGCCAGCTGAGCTCGCCGACGACCGGCCAGGTCTACTGGACGCCGAACACGTTCGACGCCGAGATGCATCTCACCCAGCAGACGGCCGGCAACGGGCTCGTCACCACGCAGACCTTCAGTGCGCTCACGGGGCGGCTGCTGCAGACGCAGGCAGGCTCGAGCAACAGCGTCGCCAACTTCTCCTACAATTACGATGTGCTCGGCAACCTCACGAGCCGCGCCGACGCCAACGAGAGCCTGTCCGAGAACCTCGTCTACGACACCCTCAACCGGCTGACCCAGTCGACCGTCAATCTGACGCCGACCGCGCTGGTCAAGACCTTCAGCTACAACCCGATCGGCAACCTGCTCACCAAGTCGGACGTGGGCAACTACCTCTATCCGCCGGCCGGCAGCGCGCTGCCGCATGCGGTGTCGAGCATCTCGGGCGGCACGCTCAGCACCACCTTCGCGTACGACCCCAACGGCAACCAGACCTCGGGCGTCGGCCGCACGATCACCTATACGTCCTACAACAAGCCGGCGAGCATCACGCAGGGCTCACAGACCCTCTTCTTCTCGCACGATCCCAACCACGATCGCTTCAAGCAGACCACGTCCGCGGGGACGACGACCCTCTACTTCGACGTGTTCGGCATCCATGCCGAGCTGTTCGAGGCCGCGACCTCGCAGTGGAACGAGTACCTGATGGTGGGCGGCGCGCTCGTCGGCGTGCGCTTCGAGCGCTCGGACGCGACGGTATCGACGCGCTACTTCACGTCGGATCACCTCGGCTCGATCGCAGTGATCACCGACGAGAATGCCAACGTGGTCGAGCGGCTCTCCTACGACGCCTGGGGCAAGCGGCGCTTCCCCAACGGCACCGACGACGTCGCCGACAGCATCACCAGCCAGACCTCGCGCGGCTTCACGGGCCAGGAGGAGCTCGCCGACGTCGGGTTGGTCCACCTCAACGGGCGGGTCTACGACCCGCTGGTCGGCCGCATGATGAGCGCCGATCCGTTCGTGCCCGACCCGATGAACGCGCAGGCGTGGAACCGGTACAGCTACGTCATCAACAATCCGCTCTCGATCACGGATCCGAACGGGTACTGCTTCCTCGGTCTGTGCAGCTTCTTCAAGGCGATCGGGAACGCCATCAGCAGCTTTTTCCACGGGCTGCAGAACCTCTTCCGCTCTGTCCCAATCTTGGGGAATCTCATTCAGATTGCCGCGACCGCGATCTGCGTGGCGTCACTTGTGTGCGCCCCGTTCGCGCCGTTAGTGGCGGCGGCATCGGCATTCTTCGTTTCGGGCGTCACAAGCGGAAACCTTGGGGTGGCGCTCAAAGCGGGCATAGTCGCGGGCTTGACTGCCCTCGCGTTCAACGCGGTGGGCGATATCACTGCAAAAATGGATGGTGCCATACCGGGACTGGACGGTTCGCACGGAACTTTCGTGCCGTTCTCAGAAGGGCACCTTGCAAATATTGCTGGCCATGCTCTGGTCGGATGTGCCTCGTCGGTCGCATCAGGTGGGAAGTGCGGGCCGGGTGCGCTCGCTGCCGGCGTGACGTCGGCTGCCGGCCCAATTATCAATGATCCGCGTGGTTTCAACTTTGGGAGCCTTGCTGCCAATGCGGTGCTTGGTGGCGTGGCGTCGGTCGCGGGCGGTGGCAAGTTCGAGAACGGTGCGGTTACCGCAGCATTTGGATACCTCTTTAATGCGGTGTTCAGAAAGGGGTCCTTAGCTCATATACTCGATCGGCATGGGGACGATGCACAATTGCGAGATCCCAACGCGGGTCAGTTTATCGGTGAGTATACTAGCCCTTCCGAGCTGAACAAGTTAGCTGATCAGATCATTGACAATCCAATAGCAACAGCGCCTGGCAACAGGCCTGGATATCAAATTCTGTTTGGGTCGGTTGTTTTTCTCAATATTCAGACCGGTGCAAAAATACCAGATATCGTTGGCTTTACCGGTACCTATGGAGGTATGCCAAATACTCCGACAAACATGGTGGCTGTCGTTGTTGACGACAAGGGCCAGGTCGTGACAATGTTCCCCGCGAGCATTCCATACATGCTTAAATATGGAATCGACCCTAAAGAGTTTCCACCCTGGAATTAATGTGCTGTCATGTTGATACCTAGGCTTCTTCATCAATGTGACCAAAAATCTCATATTGTCGATGCTGATATCGACGCAAATGAACAGGTGGCAATAATCGAGGGCCATTCCGACGCGATGGTTCTAGCCGTAAATGATGCACATTGGAATCGATGGGATCCCGTAGAGCTACCTCATATTCGTCACGCCCGCTGGATAGCTAAGGACAGGGTCGCTCTATACTCTTTCCCGCCTGCGAAAGACCCGTCGTTTAATGCAGTACGCTCATTTAGCCCGACGACCTCAGAGATTCTGCCAATTGGGCAGCCGACTGGTTTACTGGCCGGAAGAGGAGCCATTTTTGTGTGGTATGGAGAAGATCAAAATCTTGTCGCCTCACCAGATGAGATTCAGTCCGAGATTCTTGTGGCGTTCTCTTCGAATGGGCAGCCTATATGCGGACTCAGAAGCTGCTTGGAAAAAGTAAGCTATTCTGGCATTGCAATCGAAGTTTCCGCTGCTTGCATAAAGACGTCCGGAGAGATCATGTTTTTGATGTATTCGTCAGACGATTTGTGGAGGATGGACCCTCGCAATTGTTCAATAACTACCAAGAGAATATCCAAAGATATTCCGAGGTTTTCAGCAATTAGTGAAATTGGTGAGAGAGTGGCTTTTGCTAAATTGACAAGACAGAATTTAGAGATATTTTTATTCGACATTAATAGTGCGAGCTTATCTCATATTGAGTCAATTGATTTGAACGTGTTATGTCAATCGCGTTACTATGGACAATCAGCCAGCAGAATAGTTGAGGTTCGGGGAAACTATGATGGTAAGTTTATTGTCGTTACCAACGATTCCGTTTGGGTGATTGCAGTAAAGCCATGATCGCTCTCGGAAGGACTGGGCAAAGATATATATATCTACTGGTCGACCGCACTCCGGATGGCCGACCGTATCAGCAAGAATGTTTGACGGGCAATGCGGACGGAAGCCGTCCGTCATTACGTTCGGGTTGACCGGCGAGTTGCTGCCCGATCGTGCAAGGTAGTAATCATTATCCTCGCTGTTGTTGACTACTATGTCGTTGCCGGCGTCTGACGCTCGCATCAGGCGGACTTTACCTGCCACCGCATTCACGGCGCCGGCGCGCGCGCCGCCACATCCAGCGTCACGCCGCTGTCGAGCTCCACCTTGGCGGTGATCTCGCGCGGCTTCGCCGCGGCGGCAAAGCCGAAGAAATAGCTGGTCTCGCCCTTGTCGGCGCCAGCGCCGGGACAGATCGGCTTCGCGAACGTGAACGTGACCGATTTGCCGGACCGCTCGGCCGACGCGACGCCGACCATGCCGGCCACGTGGGTGTTCTGGACGAACACGTCGAACAGGGTCTCGTGGCGGCCGGTATACGGCAGTTTGCGGATCGGGCCGGTCTCGACGGTGAGCCGCGCGATGCAGGCCTTGGTGGGCCCGGCCGTCGCCTGCGACAGGTCGAAGCGATATTCGTATCCATACGTGCCGGCGGCATCCGAGTCGGCGAAGGCCGGGAAGGTCAGCGTGTGCAGGACGGCGGTGCCGGTGATGCCCGGGATCGCGATGGCGCCGGCCGTCGTGGTGCCGTCCAGGTTGCAGTGCGGGCTGGTGGAGAAGACGCAGCGGATCGCCGGCGAGCTGAGATCGACCGTGGTCAAAGGCTCCGCGATCGCGGGGGAGATCCATGTCGCCCCCAATGCCACCAGCAACAGCGCCGCGATCGCCTGGGTGATGAAGCGAGCCGACATGTTCCCAACCTCCACGCAACGACAACCTTTGTGGCCGTAATGACCGACCTGGGTCGGTCGCGCCTTCCCCATATGACCTCTCGACCACTTAGCAGACGGCCCCGGCGCTGCAATGGGCGGATATTGCTCGGCGCCTGCAGGTGACTGGCGGCGGCAGGATGGCCGCGCCGGCTCACACGCATCCACCTCAAGCAAAAGGGCGGCTGCACCACGCGGTGCAGCCGCCCTCTGTCTTGTTGCGTCGTTTCAGATCGACGTCAGCCGATCACGGATCGCTGCCGGTGATCTGGTACACGGCGATGCAGCCGGTCGTGTCGGAGCCGCCGCCGGTCGAGCAGATTCCCGGTACCTGCTGGCCCGTGAACGCCGTGCTGGCGATCGGGACGTAGACCTGGTTGTGGACCGAGTCCGCCGCGACGGAGTGATTGGTGCCGTGCGGATTGGCCTGGCCGCCGGCGCCGAAGTCCGTGGCCGCGCAGTTGGCGAGCCCGGTGATCGTGTCGGGATCGTTCTCCAAGGTCTGCGCATTGACCATGCCGAGCGCTTGCGGGCCCGCGAAGGTCTGCGAGCCTGCCGCCGCATAGGCCTCACCCTGCGTATTGGCGGTCTTGTAGATGTCGCCGCCGTACTGGCCGTTCGGCAAGGTCGAGCCCGGCACCGACGG
The DNA here is from genome assembly GCA_035293985.1 of Xanthobacteraceae bacterium. Taxonomy (GTDB): domain Bacteria; phylum Pseudomonadota; class Alphaproteobacteria; order Rhizobiales; family Xanthobacteraceae; genus JAVDCA01. The sequence goes on along the minus strand of DATGLS010000045.1, from coordinate 282,807 downwards.
GCAATGCGGACGGAAGCCGTCGGTCATCAGGTTCGGGTTGACCGGCGAGTTGTTGCCCGAGCGGGCGAGGTAATAGTGATTGTCCCCGCTGTTGTAGTAGACCATGTCGTTGCCGGCCTGCCACGACAGCGATACGGCGCTGCCGAAGGTCCCGCCCGAGGTGCCGTCGTCGACGAGTGCGGTCGGGCGGTTGGATGCGGCGTTGGCGACCGCGCCGTTGCAGCCCGCCAGCATCTCGCCGAAGGTGCCCACCACCGGACCGATCGCGAGGCCCTGCGGTCCGCTGCACGCCGCGAGCGGGATGAGCGGAGCCGCCTCGATCTGCATGGTGACCGGGTTGATGCGGGCGATGGCGCCCGGGGCCGAGTTGTCGCCCGGGCCGTTCACTTCCGGCACCGACACGTAGATCTTTCCGTCGCGCGGATTGTACTGGCACTGCTCGATGCCGTTGGTGCCGTTGACGCCGATGCCGCCGCCGTTCTGCACGGTGCCGTCGAAGGTGATCCGGCCGAGGATCTGATGGCCCGGATAGCTCACCGCGGTGATGAAGGCCGGGGCGTCGGCGTTGTTGGCGACGAAGCCGATGCGGTGGACAGGATCGAAGCACATCTCGTCCACGCGGAATTGTCCGCCGGTGTTGACGCTTCCGAGCTGACCTCCGGTTGCGACGGACAAGAATCGCAGCGTGCTCGGCCCGTCTCCGGCCCAGATCTCGCGATGCGAGCTGACGATCAGGACGCCGTCGGGGCCCGACGTGTTGTTGTTGCCGGTCGCGCCCGCGAAGATGCCCTGGCCAGCAGTCATCACCAGCGAGTTCGAGCTCGTGCTGATCACCTGGACGCCTTTGTTGGTGCGGTCGCCCAGGATGTAATAGTTGAGGGCCGTGTCGACGAAGCTGATGTCGAAGCTCGTGATCTTGCCCGGAACGGTGACGACCGTCTTGAGCGTGAGGGTCTCGGTGGCGGGCGCCGGCGTGGCCATCATGAACCCAGCCGTCGTCAGCGTACCCACTAGGAAAGCCGCCATTCTGGCGGGTCGAGGAATTCTTTCAGAGCCAACTCTCATCGTCGTCGCCTCCATCTCCTGTTCATTTGTTTCGGCATGGGTCCTCTTCACGGCTGGCCAACTCAACCATGATTGCCACTCCGGGATCGCCCAGAGCGGTGCTCATCGCTGAATTTTGCAGGAGTCGCGGAGATCGTTATTTGCCCACCCCCTGCCCAGCCGTGCGCCGTCAGGTTGCAAGTACCCCCTGGCAGCGGACAGCATGCTAACCCAGCTTCCGATCGGCAGAAAGACACTCGAAGAAAGATTTATTGACCATAGGGCACGGGGTAATAGGGTCCGCAGGATCTTCGGGTTTCACGATGTGATCGAATCGGATCGGCTGTGTCGGGTTGCCGACCCGCGACGGACTCGCCTCGCTGGCGACGAGCGCGACCCCGTACTGCGCCCTCGACTTGTTACGTCTGCTTCAGAGCAGCGTCAGCCGATAAACCTCGCTGTAAGTGCTCCGGCAGACGTCCCGCCGCCCGTGCCGTCGTCGACGAGAGTTGTCGGACCGGGGCACGTCGACGTCGGCGATCACGCGGGCCCGCCAGGATCTCGCCGAAGGTTGATGAAGGCCGGGCGCGGCATAGTTGACGACGCGGCCGCGATGGACCGGGTCGAAGCGCATCTCGTCCCCGCAGAATTGTCCACGAGCGTTCACGCTTCCGAACTGCACTCCGTTTGCGACGGACAAGACCTGACGCTGTTGCGCCCGTCACTCGGATTCTCAGCGATGCGGCCGATGACCATGAGGCGCCGCCGCATCGTTGTTGCCGGTCGTGCTCGCGAAGATGTCCGGCCACCAGTCATCCCAGCGAGTATCGCGCTTGTGCTGGTGACAGGTGACAGGACGCCTTTGTTGGTGCGGTCGCCATGATTCAACGATTCAGCACCGTGCCGAAAAAGTTGATGTCGGGCGTAATCGGGTGGCGAAATCAGCCCCTTTTCATGCCGCGATCGAACCTGATCGAACGGGCTGCCGTAAGTCGGGAAGAGCACTCACCGGCTCGCGTTGTGGGGGCACGTAAGTACAAGGAAACACTTGATCATCGGCGATTTCGCTACTTGCGCACCGCGTCTCTTTTTTTGCACTTCTCTTGGTCGCATTTATGTCGAGCGTTGCCAAATTATCACATCTTTCCGAACGGGCATGTGCTAACACACCTGTGACTGTGGAATGAACTCTGGGGAGGGGACGACGATGAGTAGACTTTGGCTTGCAGCGGCTGCGCTCCTGGCGATGATCGCAGGTCCGGCTTTCGCGGCCGACATGCCCCTTAAGGCGCCGCCGATGGTGGCTCCGACACTGGGCTGGAGCGGCTGGTACGTAGGCGCTGAATTCGGCGCCCAGCGCAGCAAGTCCGACTGGACACCAACCTGCATTCAGTTCGGCGGCCCCTTCACGTGCGCCAATCCTCTGAACGCCCTCATCTTCTTCCCAGGGGCGCCGGATTCGGCGGCGTCGTTCTCGGGCACCACTGGGCGGTATGGCATCTATTACGGCTGGATGTACCAGGCTAACGACCGCTGGGTGTTCGGCGCCGAGAGCGATTACGCGTTCCACCACCAGACCGGATCGGTCCCCTTCATCGTGGGATGCGCCACCGCGGCGTGCACGGGCGGAGCGTTCGGTGCTGGTCCGTTCACCGGCGACAGCTCGACGCTCAGGATCGGGAATGACTACAGCTTCCGCCTTCGCGCCGGCTTCCTCGTGATCCCCGACCTGCAGCTCTACGTCGCCGGCGGTCCTGCGGTGGAACGGGTTCAGGCGACCATGACCTGCAGCGTCACGGGTGCGGCTGGCTGCTTCCCCACCACCACCCAGACCGCGACCAAGAACATGGTCGGATACACGGTCGGCGCCGGCCTCGAGTGGAAGGTTTGGGAGCATATCCTGCTGCGCGGCGAGTATCGCTATGCCGACTACGGCACCTGGAAGCAGAACGCCTTCGTCGGCACCGGCATCGGCATCGAAGAGTTCGCCAATATCCACGTGAAGTCGAACACGGTGACCTTCGGCATCGCCTATCTCTTCCCGCCGCCGCGCTGGTGAGACCGCCACTCTCCGAGTCCAGAGAGCCCCGGGCAATCCCGGGGCTCTTTTTTTGCGGGCTTCGACAACCATCGGCAGGGTCAGGCAACCGGCGGAGGGGCGCGCGTTCCTTGGCGGGGCCGCCGCGCAACGCTGGCGGCAGCCGCGAACCGAAGTCCTATGCGAATCTCCTTCGCGCCGCCCGCCATCGGCACAGGCGGCGCGCAAGCCGCATTGACACCCACCTCTTTGCTCCGAGATTGTGCGCCGCGTGAGAGCCGTGGCAAGAGTAGCGTCCGCCGCCGCATGGTCGATCGTCGCAGTGCTCGTCGCGGCACTTCACGGCCAGGCCGTCGGTGCTGACATTCGCGTACAGGGTTCGCGGGATGCCGTCCGGGTCGAGGCGCACGACGCCACCCGCGGCGAGATCCTCGCCGCTCTGGCCGGCCGCTTCGCGCTGCGTTACCGCGGCGCGACCGACAACAGCCCGCAGACCGCGACGTTCGAGGGATCGCTGCGCGAGGTCGTGCGGCGCGTGCTCGAGGGTTACGACTACGTGATCAACACGAACCGCAAGGACGGCATGCTCGACGTGCTGGTGCTGAGTCCGGGATCGAACATGGCGGTGCCGCCGCCGCGGCCCATCCCACGCGGACGACAAGAATGACATCCCCTTGAGACATCTTGAGACGCAGTGCGCGAGAAGGCGGCGAAACTCATTCCGGAAGCCGTGAGCGCCCCGCTCGGCGCCCGCCGGCGGGCGCGAGCCAAGCAGCCCTCACGCCGCCTGCAGATCGCTTTCCTTCACCACGCGATCGTGCGGCTCCTGCGCGCTCTTGATGCGATACTGCGTCTCGCCTCCGTCGCCCGGCAGCGCACGCACGATCTTGAAGTCGCCCGTGGCGGCCGCGCGCAGCGACAGGCTGCGCACGAGGCGCACGGTCTGGCCCGATTCGAACTGGTTGGACATGTCTCACTCCTTCGCGGCACTCGGTGATTCGATCAGCGAGGACGCGGGCGGCGACGGCCGCGCGCGGCCTCAAAGGCCAAAGTGGCGGCGCGCCTGCAGGCACTCGGGATCGCCCGGCGCGCATGCGCGGCAGACATCGGGCCGCAGCGCGTAGATCGCGCACGAGGTCTCCTCGCCGACGACGCCGATGAGGGCGGCGCAGCGGTTGCCGGTGCAGCGCATGCCGCGCTCGCCGTCATCCATGAGCTCGCGCGGAATGCGGGCGATGTGGGCGTCGCTTTCGAGCGAGAGCCGCGGCCACTCGGCCGAATAGGAGCAGCATGCGCCGCAGGTGCGGCAGTCGAGCGCGTCTTTCACCTCGACCTGCGCCTCGATTGGCGGCTCGATTCGCGCGACTGGCGTCGGCGCCGGCGAGCGACAGGCCGCCCCCGTGGGGGCGGCCTGCGCGGCCCGCGCGATCGCGGGCCATATGGTCGCGTGAGCGATCACGCCGCCTGGATGGTGCCGACCGCGATCTTGCCGGTGCGGCGATCTTCCTGGGTGTCGAACGAGACCTTCTGGCCCTCGACCAGGCCGCGCAGGCCGGCGCGCTCGAGCGCGGTCGCGTGGACGAACACGTCCTTGCCGCCGCCCTCCGGCTGGATGAAGCCAAAACCCTTCTGACTGTTGTAGAACTTCACGGTTCCGGTGATCATGTAACTTCCTTCGTCGTCGTCGTTGTGCGTGGTTGTGCGTGGGCATAGCGCCGCGCGCAAGCGCGGCCCTATGGTTCGTTGGTCGATGTTTGGAGAGATTCTGAACGTCTGCCCAGCTTGCGGCGAAGGCGATACGGCCCGAAGATCCGGCCAAATGTCGATGCCGCTACATAGTGGTTTTGCCCCGTCGGCGCAACGACCCGACCCGGCTCGCCGAGACACTCGTTAACGCTCCGCGACGGGCCCGGAGCTCTCGCCGACCGGCTCGCGCATCGGCCCGCGCAGCGGCAGGTCCTCGACCAGCCAGGTGAGCGCGAACGCGACCACGGCGATCGCGGCAGCGGCCAGGAACACCGGGTGCAGCGCCGCCATGAAGGCGTCGAGATAACCCGCCTTGAGCGCTGGCGGCAGGGCGGCGATCGCGTCCGGCGTCGCGGCGGCCGGCAGATGCGCGCCCGGGCGCATGAGCGCCGCGAGCCCGCGCGTGAGCCGCGCGGCGAACAGCGCGCCGAACGCCGCGACGCCGACCGAGCGAAACAGCGTCGCTCCCGACGTCGCGACGCCGAGATCGCGATCCTCGACCGCGTTCTGCACGGCGAGGATCAGCACCTGCATCACCATGCCGAGCCCGAGGCCGAGCACCAGCATGTAGACCGGCGGAAATTAGCCGGCATCGAATTGGGCCTCGTCATGGCCGCGAAGGCGACGCGAAGGCGGGCATCCAGGTCTTTCGTCCTGGCCGCCAAGACGTGGATGGCCGGGCCAAGCCCGGCCATGACGGAACTCGAAAAAGCAGTCCGGTTGTTCGATGGAGGAGTCCCGCAGACGGGCGGATGAACCCGAAATGTCCCCGGCCGCTTCGTTCACACCTTCATCGGCGGGTCAGGCGGATCGTTTCCCGGCAACGGGGTCGGTTCGCCGAACGGCTGCTCCGGCTCGTGGGTCGGGTCGGCGGGCGGATCGTGGATCGGCGGCTCGGGCTCGTCGCGCAGCGGCGGATCTTGCGGCTTACGCGGCGGGCTGGCTGCGCGCGCGAAAGGTGCTTCCAGGCGATCATCCATGGAGGTGAAACGACCGGGCCGATGTTACGTTCCGAAGTCGGTGCCCGGGTTGTCGCCCCGGGTTAGGGCGGGGGAGATGCCGTCGCGCCTCACTTTTTGCGCCGAGCAATCTTTGCGGGCCTGCTGCGCTTCACGGCGGACTTCTTCATCGCCGCCTTCGCGCGTGCGGCTCGCGCGGTCCGGGCCTGCACCTTCGACGAGGTCAGCGCCCAGCCCTTCCAATTGACGTCGAAGATGATGCCGTTCGGGTCGCGGAATTTGCGCTCGAAATCGTCGTCGTCGGGGTCGCCGAGATCGAAGAAGAACTTGCCGCCCGCCGCCTCGATCTTCTTCTGCTGCTGCGCGAGGTCGTCGCACTGGAAGCCGAAGTGATGAATGCCGACGAACTCGTTCGGATGCGCGAGGCCCGAGCCGACCTCGCTCTTGTACTGCAGCAGCGCGAGATTGATCTCGCCGTCACTCATGTAGATCCGATAGGCGGTCGGCCCTTCCGATTTCGGCGAACGCGTGAGGCCGAAGGCCTTCTCGTAGAAATCGGCCGTCGCGTCGATGTCTTTGACGGAGAGCGCAATGTGGCGGATGCGTGCGGGCATGGCAGGGATCCTGGATCTTGTTCTTACGACGGTGCGGCGCTGGTGTGAAGCTGCCTTAGCCGCTCGTAATGTGTTTATAGCGCAGGATTTCCAGCAAGGGCACCCCATGGTCTTGTTGGGCTTGGTCGGGCGCATTTGTTCGCCGTCATGCCCGGCCTTGGGCCGGGCATCCACGTCTTGCTTGCTTGATCGCAGCGAAGACGTGGATGCCTGCCTTCGCGGGCCATGACGGCACCCGTTCGAGCCGGCGGAATTTGCGCTACTGCCGCTTTTCCGAAAACCCCGCCCGCCGCAGGGCCTCGGCCAGCGCGCCGCCGCCGCTCTCGTCGCGGCGCGGCTTCGGCGCGCCACCCGCGCCGGCGCGTCGCGGGCGGGCGCTGGCGTCGCGTGGCGCCGGCGTTCCGGCGCGATCGGCGCGCGCGCCGGCCTCGTCGTCGAGGCGCAGCGTGAGCGCGATGCGCTTGCGCGGCTTGTCGACCTCGAGGACCTTGACGCGGACGATGTCGCCCGGCTTCACGACGTCACGCGGGTCCTTCACGAAGGTCTTCGCCATCGCCGAGATGTGCACCAGCCCGTCCTGGTGCACGCCGATGTCGACGAAGGCGCCGAACGCCGCCACGTTGGTCACCGCGCCTTCGAGCACCATGCCGGGCTTCAGGTCGTCGAGCGTCTCGACGCCCTCCTTGAACACGACCGCCTTGAAGGTCGGCCGCGGGTCACGGCCGGGCTTTTCCAATTCGCGCAGGATATCGGTGACGGTAGGCAGCCCGAACGTCTCGTCGACGAACGCTTTCGGCGCGAGGGCGCGCAGCACCGGGGCGTTGCCGATCAGGCCGCCGATGTCGGTCTTCGCCGCCGCGAGGATGCGCCGCACCACCGGATAGGATTCCGGATGCACCCCGGAGGTGTCGAGCGGATCGTCGCCGCCGCGGATGCGCAGGAAGCCGGCGCACTGCTCGAACGCCTTCGGGCCGAGCCGCGGCACCTTCTTCAAGTCCTTGCGCGACCCGAACGGGCCGTTGGCGTCGCGATGCAGCACGATGTTCTGCGCGAGCCCGGTGCCGATGCCGGAGACGCGCGCGAGCAACGGCGCCGACGCCGTGTTGGCATCGACGCCGACCGCGTTGACGCAATCCTCGACCACCGCATCGAGGGCGCGCGAGAGCTTGTGCTCGCTGAGATCATGCTGGTACTGGCCGACGCCGATCGATTTCGGATCGATCTTGACCAGCTCGGCGAGCGGATCCTGCAAGCGGCGCGCGATCGAGACGGCGCCGCGCAGCGTGACGTCGAGCTCGGGCAGCTCTTCCGAGGCGTAGGCCGAGGCCGAGTAGACCGAGGCGCCGGCTTCCGACACGACGATCTTCGCCATCTTTAGGTCGGGCAGGAGCTTGACCAGCTCGGTTGCGAGCTTGTCCGTCTCGCGCGAGGCGGTGCCGTTGCCGATCGCGATCAGCTCGACATGATGCTGCTTGGCGAGCTTGCCGAGAATGGCGAGCGCCTCGTTCCACTGGCGCTGCGGCTCGTGCGGATGGATCACCGCGGTGGCTACGACTTTCCCGGTCTTGTCCACCACCGCGACCTTGACGCCGGTGCGGTAGCCGGGATCGAGCCCCATGGTGGCGCGCGCACCGGCGGGCGCCGCAAGCAGCAGGTCGCGCAGGTTGGCGGCGAACACGCGCACCGCTTCCTCCTCGGCCGCCGTCCATAACCGCACCCGCAGATCGATGCCGAGATGGAGCTGGATCTTCGTGCGCCACGCCCAGCGCGCGGTCTCGATGAGCCATTTGTCGGCGGGACGGCCGCGCTCCGCGATGCCGAAGCGATGCATGATGCGCAGCTCGTACGCATTGGGCCCCGCATTGGCGGGCGCTGCCGCAGCCGGCTGCGCCTCCGGCTCGATCGCGATACTGAGGATCTCCTCCTTCTCGGCGCGAAACAGCGCCAGCGCGCGGTGCGACGGCACCTTGGCGAGATTTTCCGAGAAGTCGAAATAGTCGCTGAACTTGGCGCCGGCCGCCTGCTTGCCCTCTCTCACCTTCGAGACGAGCCTTCCGGCCGACCACATCTCCTCGCGCAGCGAGCCGATCAGGTCGGCGTCCTCGCCGAACCGCTCGGTGAGGATGGCGCGCGCGCCGTCGAGGGCGGCAGCCGCATCGGCGACGTTCTTCTCGGCATCGACGAAGCGCGCCGCCGCGGTGTGCGGGTCGATTTCGGGGTTCGCGAGCAGGAGATCGGCGAGGGGCTCGAGGCCCGCCTCCTTGGCGATCTCCGCCTTGGTGCGGCGCTTCGGCTTGAACGGCAGGTAGATATCCTCGAGCCGGCTCTTGCTGTCGGCGGCGCGGATCGCCGCCGCGAGCTCGTCGTCGAGCTTGCCCTGCTCGCGGATCGATTCGAGGATGGCGGCGCGGCGCGCCTCGAGCTCGCGCAGATAGCGCAGGCGGTCGTCGAGCGTGCGCAGCTGCGCATCGTCGAGTGCGCCGGTCGCCTCCTTGCGGTAGCGGGCGATGAACGGAACCGTGGCGCCATCGTCGAGCAGCTGCACGGCGGCCGCGACCTGCTGGGCGCGCACGCCGAGCTCATCCGCAATCCGTTGGGAGATCTGTTGAGCGATCTTTTGCGCGAGCGCCTGCTCGACGGGAGTGGGAGCCGGGGTGGTCATGCGGACACCTGCACGAGGGAGGGGTTCCACGATGGCGTCGCGCTCACCGGGGCCTCGGATATGGCGGAGGGCTGCGCGATTCTTCAACCCCCGTCCGGCAGGGCTGTGCACGGCGGCGGACGACGCGAGGTGGGGGCTCGAGAAAATCCTTGACGCTGCTCGGCTAGACCGGCACGAGCCGAGCGATCATCACATGGCGGCAATGCCGGCGATTTCATGAACGCTCCCGGTTCGCGCATCTTCCGCTCGCTGCGCAGCTTCAACTACCGAATCTGGGTCGCCGGCGCCTTCGTCTCCAATATCGGCACCTGGGTGCAGCGCACCGCCCAGGACTGGCTGGTGCTCACCGAGCTAACCCATCACGACGCCGCGGCGGTCGGGCTCGTGATGGCGCTGCAGTTCGGGCCGCAATTCCTGCTGCTGCCGTGGACAGGCTACGCCGCCGACCATTTCAATCAGCGCAAGCTGCTGATCGCCACACAGGCGACGATGGGCGTGCTCGCTCTCGCACTCGGCGTGCTGACCGTCACCGGTATCGTCCAGCTCTGGCACGTGTACATCTTCGCGTTCCTGTTCGGCAGTGCGGCGGCGTTCGATGCGCCGGTCCGCCAGACCTTCGTCGCCGAGCTGGTCGCGGATGAGGACGTGCACAACGCGGTCGCGCTCAACTCCACCTCGTTCAACGCCGCGCGGATGATCGGCCCGGCCGTCGCCGGCGTGGTGATCGCCGCGATCGGCACCGGCTGGGCCTTCCTGATCAACGGCGGCTCCTTCGTCGCGGTGCTGATCTCGCTGGCGGCCCTGCGCGTCGCCGAGCTTCGCGCGAACGCCAGGGCACACCGCAGGCGAGGCAGCTTCACCGAGGGGTTCCGCTACGTGTGGGCTCCTCCCGATCTGAAGACGATCCTGATCATGCTCTTTCTGATCGGCACCTTCGGCCTGAATTTCCCGATTTTCATCGCCACCATGGCGGTGACGGTCTTCCACACGGACGCGCGCGGATACGGGCTTCTGTCGTCGATCATGGCGGTCGGCACGGTGGCGGGCGCGCTGCTCAATGCCCGCCGCGCGCGGCCCCAGTTCACCTTGCTGCTGATCGGCGCCGCCGTCTTCGGGCTCGGCTGCACGCTCGCCGCCATCGCGCCGGGCTACTGGTTCTTCGCCGGCGCGCTGGTCGTGATCGGCGTCGCGGCGCTCACCTTCACCAACACGACGAACAGCCTGATGCTGCTCTCGACCGCGCCGGCGATGCGCGGACGCGTGATGGCATTGCGCGTGAGCATCGCGCTCGGCGGCACGCCGATCGGCGCGCCGATCGTCGGCTGGGTGGCGAACCATTACGGGCCACGCTGGGCGCTCGGCGTCGGCGCGGCGGCAGGCTTCATCGCTGCCGCGGTGGCGGTTCGGGCTTCGGCCTGGTGGGAGCCGCGACAACCGGGCTGATCTCGACTCCGTCGAGATTGCGTTGCGCTGTCGGATTTCTGAACAGCATCGACCGGATTCGGCTTGTTGCATCCCGCGGCTTGCGTTGGCGGCGAGTCGGTCAGCCGACAGCGATCGCCCGCTCACCTGCGTGCGGAGTGCGTTTTCACACTGCCTGCCTTTCATTTCCGATCTAGGCTGCCTCCATCCTGGATGGAGCAGCGCCATGACCAACTCTGCAATGATTGCTCCCCGGTCGACGTTTCGTCGGAGAACGGTGCTGCGGTTTTGTGTGCCGTTCCCGAGGGCGCTGTCGCTGTCCTGGTTGACGCGGTCGCTCGCGAGAGGCGCATCGGTGACGTTTCGGGCATTGCACGAGGTACGCCGGCAACAGGCTGATCGCGAAATCCGTCGACACGCTCACCTCCTCAACGGCCATCAAATCAAGGAGTGAATTCCATGACGTTGCAGATTGCCGGAAATCGTCTCGCGCCACTTCCACGCTCAACCTCCCATTCGAGCAAACGGGGCGCCGCTGCTGCCATTCTCGCCGTGACGTCCGTGGCTGCCGTCGTGGTCGGACTGATCCTGCTCGCGCAACTCTACGTCGGGGTCGGCGCCGCTCCTCCTGGATTCGAAGACAATGGAGCCTGGATCGTCGGCCCGTGAGCAACGAGGCCATGCTGCAAGTCCGACGTGCATTTCGGCAAGCGAGGAATAGCCAATGAGCCGGCAGGCGACCGTCTCATCGACGCCCCTGACGGGTGCAGTGACGGCACGGCGTGCGATCGCTGATGTGCGCCGCTGGCTGGGCGAGATGTGGGCGTCGCTCTGCCGGACGCTGGCGCTCTGGCGTCACCGGGCGCGCACGCGCGCCGAGCTCCGGTCGATCCCGCGCCACCAGCTTCACGACCTGCCGTTCGATACCGCGGTGACGCTGAACGAGCAGAACAAGCCATTCTGGAAGCAATAGCTCCAGGACGACTTGACCCCGCGCATCTCCATTCTCCGAGCCGGCAACGCCGTTCTTCCGGTCCGGTTGGAACGTCGGCAGGATTGCGTGGGGGTCATCTGTCGCGAGCCGCCTGCCGTTTCTGAAGGTCGTGCGCCGTTCCCGCCGGGACGTCCAGCGGTGGAGATCGGCACATTTGGCGAAGACGCATCGCGCGAAGGTCTACGCTCCGTTAACCGAAGCGGCGAGTGCACGGCGGCAACCATTGATTTTTTTGCGCATGACGGCGACGATTCGGGCCAACGCGCAGACGCGCTGATATGACCGGAGTTGCATCCATCAGTTCCGCGCTGTTGAGATCCTGTGTAATTGCACTCGCTGCCATCGCCGTGGCGACGTTGCGCTTCGTTGGCGCACTCGCGGTCGGATTCTTTCTGTTGTTCATCTTGAACGTCATGCTTCCGTTCGCGGGAGTCGAGCGCTTCCACGGCATCATCATGGTCGCGGGCCTCGTCGTGACGGTTGCGGCGGCGACCCGTATCGCGGCCCGCGGAAATCTGAGCACGTTCGATCGCGCAGCCGGGACGGCGGCCGCGGGAATATTCCTTCTGACCTTCGCGGGCCTGTTCGTCGCGGCGGCGGCCGGGCTCGGCTTGCTCGCCATCCTGTGGTTCTTTGTGGCGTTGGCCGGAGCCGGCGCGGCGATCGATGCATGGCTCGAGCGGGTGCTGGTATTCATGTGTTTGATGCAGATCGGTATCGGGGCGAGCCTCGCTGCAACCTGGTTGTTGTGGCGGCGGCGCCATGGGCACGCCGGTCTGCGGGCTTAGCTCCAGAAGTCACTCGCCCCGAGTGCTTCGGCAAGCTGATCCAGCGGCGCCGCGTCAAGATTGCGTGGGCAAACTCCCAACGGCGGACATATCGCTCACGTGGGCGCCGAGCTTGGGATCGATGGATTCCGCGCGCACCCGCGCGATTTCCGATCTGTCGCTCTGATCTGCGCGTATCATCGTAGCGCGAGGTCGTCCTCGAGAACGGCCTGCGATCAGGGAGCGACTACCATGTGCATATTGTGCAATCTCGGTAAGCCTCAGAGTCATTTCGGTACGCGCCGGAGCTTTCTCAAAGGCGCAGCGGCGGCCGGTGCGGCGGCCACCGCGGGTCTCACGCTCTTTGCGCCGCGTCCGGCGCGCGCCGACTCCGACGGCGACATGCCGCAGGACAGCGGCCGCAATGGCCGGCGCTACGTCATTCGCGGCGGCTCGGTGATGTCGATGGACCCGCATGTCGGCGACTTCGCCAAGGCCGACGTGCTGGTCGAAGGCAAGACCATCCTGGCGGTGGGCCCGAACCTGTCGGCGGGCGGCGCCGCCGAGATCGACGCCACCGGGCGGATCGTGATGCCGGGCTTCGTCGATACCCATCATCATCAGTTCGAGACGATCTTGCGCAGCTGGCTCGCCGACGGCGTGCTGATCAACGACGGCTCGGGTTCGCCGAGCGGGAGCACCACCTACTACGAGTACATCCTTCTCAAGTTCGCGACCGTGTACCGGCCGCAGGACGTCTACATCAACGAGCTGTTCGGCGGGCTCTCCCAGCTCGACGACGGCGTCACCACGGTGCACGACGTCTCGCAGATCCATCACACGCCGCAGCACTCCGATGCGGCCATCCAGGCGCTGTTCGACACCGGCCGGCGCGCCGCCTTCGGCTATTTCGAGGGCGCGGGCGAGGGCGTCACGGTCAACACGCCGGGGTACGCCTACCCGCAGGACGCCACCCGCATCAAGGCAAGGTACTTCTCGTCCACCGATCAGCTCGTGACCATGATCATGGGCGGCGAGGTCTATCTCGGCGATGCGACGACGCAGAAATCCTGGACCATCGGCCGCCAGCTCGGCCTGCAGGTCGCGGCGCACATCCTCTCGCCCTTCGGCATCCGTCCAATCATGGACAAGCTGGCCTTGGGGCAGGGCGGCGTCGATTCGCACGGCAATCCGCCGGGCAACATCGGCATCGGGCCCGACAATCTGTTCATCCACATGACCGGGATGTCGGACATGGCCTGGCAGCGTGTCCACGACGTCGGCGCCCAGGTCTCGATCGCGTTTCCGATCGAGATGAACATGCGGCACGGCCAGCCGCCGATCCTCAAGATGCAGAGCCTCGGCCTCGAGCCGTCGCTGTCGGTCGACGTCGAGTGCACCATGACGGCGGACTTCTTCACCCAGATGCGCGTCGCCATGAACATGCAGCGGATGGTGGTCAACCAGCAGATCCTGGAGCAGGGAAACTTCACGCCGCCGAACCAGTGGCCGACGCCGGCGCCCGGCACGCCACCGCTCCTGACCACCCGCGACGTGCTGCGCTTCGCCACCATGAACGGCGCCAAGGCGCTGCGCCTGGACAACAAGGTCGGCTCGCTCACGCCCGGCAAGGAGGCCGACATCATCATCCTCGACGCCACCCGGATCAATGTCGCGCCGCTCAACCAGGTGCCGGGCGCGGTGGTGTCGCTGATGGACCGCACCAACGTCGAGACCGTCATCGTCGCCGGCAAGATCCGCAAGTGGAAGGGGCAATTGCTCGACGTCGACCTGCCTGGGCTGCGCCGCCAGCTCGAGGCGTCGCGCGACTACGTGTTCAACGCCGTGAACATTCCGCAGAACCTGTTCAGCGCGCAGTAAGGCAGGCATCAAGCGGTCGGCGGGGCAGTGCGGCGCCCCGCCGATCTATGATCCACCCGTCATGGCCGGGCATGGCGTTCGAAGGACGGCGTCGCTTCGCTCGCCTATGTCCCGGCCATCCACGTCTCGCCTGCTGAACCAAAGACGTGGATGCCGCATTCGCGGGCGTGACGCGGCAATTCTTCGCCGATCGGTCGGTGCCGCGCCTAATGGGCCGCAGCCGCAACAGCAGGCATTGCCTGCTTCGCTTCGGATGCGGTTATCGGCGTCAAGTCGATCGGCCCTTGGCGATCGTTGTAGGTGGCGGAGGCGGCGATCAGGCCGCCGAGGGGCGAGATCATCGTAACGGCGGTTATGTTATCCACCTTCTCATTCAGGCTCGCCCTGAAGTAATACGTCCGTCCTGGCGCCGCCGTGAAGTCGCGGCGGGTGACGCCGGGATAGCCCGCAAAGTCGGCGGAAAGCTGGTGGGAGCCGGCCGGGCAGTCCGCGTAGGCGAAAGTTCCAGGCGACAGCTCGCCGAGTGGCTGTCCATCGAGCTTGACTGGAAAATTGCCGTTCCGCATCCCGTAGGAACGAGGCTCCTGTCGCACGACGACGATCCGCGCCATGCCGGCGTGCAGGCCGCCCACCGTCGCCAGGGATGATATCGGAGTTCCGCTGTCCGTGGCGCAGCCGCCCAGTGCCGCGGCAACAACGAATGCCGCGAACCATCGCCATGATGCGCGCGCCCCGCGCACCCCTTCGCTGATCGTCATGTGATCCCCCGCCTTTACGGCCCCACGCTTCACTGAACGAAATCCGCAATGGCCCGGACGACGTTGAAGCGCTGCACCTTGGATCATTATCGATGTTGATGCAACTCTAGATTTTGCAGGCTGCCGTCGTTTGAGGAAGGGTCAGTCGCTGCGGCTCGACGGCACTCGATTCCGCAGAACCCGTTCAGGCGCAGAAGAGATGGTCGATGAGGCTGGGGGGAGCGCCCGCGGTGTCCCGCCGATCTAAAGAGCGCGAGAAGCTGGTTTAGGCAAACCATTCGGTCGGTTTGATCCACCCGTCGTGGCCACGTCATTCCCCCGTCATGGCCGGGGCATAGCCATCGAAGGACGGCGTCGCTTCCCCTGCCCGTGGTCGGCCATCCACGTCTTTCTTGCTGAAGGGAGCAAGGAGGTGGATGCCCGCATGCGCGCATACACGCTAAAGAAAGGCGCGGGCATGATGTGACGTTCAACGCCGCCGAGCATCGTCCTCGACGCGACCGGGATCGCGAGGCGCGTCAGGGCTGGCCCTTCCCGCCGCCCGAGCCGTAGATGTTGCCGGTGGCGAAGCTCGCATCGGCGGCCGCGAGCTGCACATAGATGGAGGCGAGCTCTGCCGGCTGGCCCGGCCGCTTGAAGACGGTCTCGCTGCCGAATTTCTCGTATTTCTCCGGCGGCGCGCCGCCGCTCACCTGCAACGGTGTCCAGACCGGTCCCGGCGCCACGCCGTTGACGCGGATGCCCTTCGGCCCGAGCTGCTTGGCGAGCGACTTGACGTAGTTCATGGTCGCCGCTTTGGTCTGCGCGTAATCGTACAGATCGGGCGAGGGATCGTAGGCTTGCTCCGACGTCGTGCCGATGATGGCGGAGCCGGGCTTGAGATGCGGCAGGGCGGCCTTGATGATCCAGAACGGCGCGTAGATGTTGGTCTTCATCGTCGCGTCGAAGTCTTCGGTCGTGACGTCGAGAATGGACGGGCGCGACTGCTGGCGCCCCGCATTGCAGACGACGATGTCGAGCCCGCCGAGCTGCTCGACCGCCTTGGCGACCAGCGATTGACAAAACGCCTCGTCGCGCAGGTCGCCCGGAATCGCGACCGCCTTGCGGCCGGCCTCCTGGATGATCTGGACGACTTCCTGCGCGTCCGGCTCCTCGCTCGGGAAGTAGTTGATGGCGACATCCGCGCCTTCGCGCGCATAGGCGATCGCGGCGGCGCGGCCCATCCCGGAATCGCCGCCGGTGATCAGCGCTTTGCGGTCGGCCAGGCGGCCCGACCCGCGATAGCTCGTCTCGCCGTGGTCCGGTCGCGGGTCCATGTTGCGCGCGAGGCCCGGCCATGGCTGCGTCTGCGGCTTGAACGGCGGCTTCGGGTATTTCGAGCGCGGATCATCCATCGTGCGCTCGCTCGTCGCGTGTGGGGCGATGCGCTGATCTTCCGCCTGCTGCGCAAGCGCCGGCGCCGCGGCAGCCGCCGCAACGCCCATCCCGACGCCGATGCCGCCGACCAGCTGGCGACGGGAAAAATCCTTGTGTCCGTTCTCGCTCATAGGCCTGCTCCGCTGCAATCTCGAGTCACAACGGCGCAGGCGCAGGTTTGGTTGCTGGATCACGTGGTGACGCCGCCAATGAGCCGCGCAAAGTCGACGTTGATACTGAATCGCCGACGCCAAGCCGCGCTCACTTTCCCCGCTCGAACCGCACGAAACCGTCCCGGTTCGGCATCTTCACCTGCGGCAAGGTGCGCGCGTCCATGACGTCGTCCTCGCCGATGATCTTGTTCTGCGCCAGGATGTAGGCCGCCAGCGCGTAGACCTCCTCGTTGGTGAGCGACTTCGACTGCGGCAGCGGCATGGCGCGGCGGATGTAGTCGAACAGCGTGGTGGCGTAGGGCCAATAGCTGCCGACCGTCTTGACCGGTTTGTTGGTCGCAAGGCTGCCCGCGCCTCCGACCAGCGCGTCGTTCGGCCTGCCGCCGCCGCTCTCGCCGTGGCAGGCGGCGCATTTCGCGGCGAAGATCGCGGCGCCGATGCGCGCGGAGCCGCTGCCGGCCGGCAGGCCGGCGCCGCTCGGGTCGATGCTGATGTCCCAGGCGGCGATCTCGTCCGGCGTCGCCACGTGCCCGAGGTCAGGGCTTTCCGCGCGCGCGGCGAGGGAGCCGAAGGGGCCCGCGAGGGCGACCGCCGCCAAGAGGCGCGCCAAGCGAAACGCCAAGCGACACGCCCATCCGTCACGCATACGCATGCTTGACCTCCCCGCCCGGCGCCACACTCCAGCTCATGATGCCGTTGAAGTGGAAGAGACCGTTCGGGCCGCGGCGGGCCAAGAGCTCGCTGCGGGTCGGCTGGACGTAGCCGGTCTCGTCGGTGGCGCGGCTCTGCAGCATCGCGGGCCCGCCGTCCCACCGCCATGGGAGGCGGAAGCGGGTGAGGGCGCGCGACAGCACCGGGGCGGAGAGCGCGGCCTCGGCCCAGCTCTTGCCGCCGTCGGCCGAGACCTCGACCTTGGCGACCTTGCCGTAGCCCGACCAGGCGAGGCCGGAGATGTCGTAAAGCCCCGGGCCCTTCATCGTGAGGCCGGGCGACGGGCGGGTGATCAGCGACTTCGCTTCCATCGGAAAGGCGAACTGCAGCGCTTTGCCGTCGCGCTCGAGGATCGTGTATTTCGAGGTCTCGTCCTTGGTCATGGTCGGGCCGTCGGTGAGCTTGATGCGGCGCAGCCACTTGACGTTCATGTTGCCCTCGAAGCCGGGCAGCAGCAGCCGCATCGGATAGCCGTTCGACGGCCGCACCCGCTCGCCGTTCTGGTAGAGCGCGACCATGGCGTCATCCATCGCCTTGGCGAGCGGCACGCTTCGGCTCATGCCGGCCGCATCGGCGCCCTCGGCGAGGAGCCAGGAGGCGCGCGGGTCGACGCCGGCCTCCTCGAGCAGCACGGCGAGCCGCACGCCCGTCCACTCGGCGCACGACACGAGGCCCTGCAGTCCCTGCACGGTCGCCTGCGCGGGCTGCGCCGCGTTGAGCAGCTGGCCGTTGCCGGCGCATTCGAGGAACGTGATGCGCGATTCCATCGGATAGCGCGCCAGCGTCTCGAGGGTGAAGACGAGTGGCCGGCGCACCAGCCCGTGGATCAGCAGCCGGTGGGCATCTGGATCGATATCCGGAATGCCAGAATGGCTGCGCTCGAAGTGCAGACCGTTGGGCGTGATCATGCCGTCGGTGAGGTGCAGCGGCGTGCGCGCCGCGCCGGTGCCGGTGGTGCCGGGCGCCGAGGCGAAGACGCGGCCGACCTTCGCTTCGAAATGCGAGGGCGCACCGTAGGGCGTGAAGCCGGCGCCCGGCACCTGCGACCAGGGCGGGACCGCGAGCGGCTCGGCCTGCGCCGCCGGGGCGGCGGCGAGCGCGGCGCCGCCGGCGAGAAAAATGCGGCGATCGAGCAGCCCATTGCGGGCGGCGGGCGCGAGGGCGGTGTCGTGATTCCGGTGGCGCGAGCGGCGCATGCGGAATTCCTCCCGATCGTTGTGTCGCGGCGATGATATGGCGTCCTGGGGCGACGCGATATCTATTTCGACGACTGTCAGCCCTCTCCGGGGCTTCGTCACATGAATGCAATGGAGACCGACATCATCATCCTCGACGCCACCCGGAACAACGTGGCGCCGCTCAACCAGGTGCCGGGCGCGTGGTGTCGCCGAGGGACCGCAGCAACGTCGAGACCTTCATCATCGCCGGGAAGATCCGCAGGTGGAAGGGCGCTGCTCAACCTCGATCTGCCGGGACCACGGCGGCAGCTCGACGCGTCGCGCGACTAACTGTTCAACGCAGCGGGAATTCCGCAGTAGGGCAATGCTCGAGGAGTGCGGCGGGGTGGCCACGGCGTCGCGCCGATCGGTCAAGGCCGACGTGCGCGACGGGTTCACGGCGGCGCTCAGGCGGCTTCAGTTGTCAGGCGGGTCATGTCGCTGCGCCCCGCAAGCAGGCCCGCGACCGAGATATCTTCATCGAGGTCTTCCCAGTGAAGACCAAGACGGCTGAGTTCGAGCTTTTCCCGCTGGGCCGACGTGGCGTGCAGTAGACGTGGAAACCATGCCAAAGGCACCCCGATGGTCCGACCATCACTCAGATCGACCCACATCGTGTGCTCGTCAAAGCGGACCGCGGTCGGCGAAGTGCTCATACCAAGACCTGAGGATGACATCCCGGTTCTGCGTGACGACTTCCAGAATACGCGCAAGCTGCGTGAATTGAAGCGTCATCCGCCGCCCTTAACGTGTACATGTGCTGGCTCTCGCGGAGAGCTCTCGTTCGAGAAGAGAAAATAGCGCAGGCCGCTCTCGCGTAGGACAACCGGCATGTCGCGGTTCCGAGCGGCCTGCGCTCTCGGTGTGTCTGGCGCTCAGCTGCACCCCGTCGTGCTTCCGCACGTATCGCACTTCATACACGTGCCATTCCGCACCAGCGTGAAGTTCATGCATTCGGGGCAGGCCTCGCCTTCGTAGCCGCGCGCCTTGGCTTCGGCGCGGCGCTCGGCCACCTGGGCGCGTGCGTCCGGCGCCCGGGTGGGCGCGGTCCACGGCAGCGCTTCGAGCGCACCGTGTGTCTCGGCCTTGAGCGCGGTCGAGCCCTCGACATGTCCCGCGTGTCCGGCACGGGCGCCGGCGCCCGCGAGCGAGGTCACGTTCGAGCCGCGCGCTTCGCCGCCGCGCGACTCGGTCCCGGTCGCGCGGGCGTCGGCGCCGCCCGGCATGACCACGAGCCGGTCGGTGCGCGAGCGGGTGAGGCCCTTGGACAGGTACTTGGTCGCCGGCTGGCTCGGCTCCGCCGGCTTGCCTTCCTCGACGCCCTTACCGAGCGAGTCGAAGCTCGATTCCCTTGGGTCGACATGCGCGAGATCGAAGCGCGACAGGTACGACACCGCGAGCTCGCGGAAGACGTAGTCGAGGATCGAGGTCGCGTTCTTGATCGCCTCGTTGCCCTGCACCGGGCCGGACGGCTCGAAGCGCGTGAACGTGAAGGCGTCGACATACTCGTCGAGCGGCACGCCGTATTGCAGGCCGAGCGAGACCGCGATCGCGAAGTTGTTCAGCAGCGAGCGCAGCGCCGCGCCCTCCTTGTGCATGTCGATGAAGATCTCGCCCAGCCGGCCGTCGTCGTACTCGCCGGTGCGCAGATAGACCTTGTGGCCGCCGACCACCGCCTTCTGGGTGTAGCCCTTGCGACGATCCGGCATGCGCTCGCGCTCGCGGATCACGGTGATGCGCTCGACCACCTTCTCGACGATGCGTTCGGCCAAGCCGGTGGCGCGCGCCGCCGCCGGACGCTCGAGGAAGGCGTCGACGTCCTCCTCGTCCTCCTCGTCGGCGATGAGCTGCGAGTTGAGCGGCTGCGAGAGCTTCGAGCCGTCGCGGTAGAGCGCGTTGGCCTTGAGGCCGAGCTTCCACGAGAGCAGATAGGCGTTCTTGCAGTCCTCGACCGTCGCCTCGTTCGGCATGTTGATGGTCTTGGAGATCGCGCCCGAGATGAACGGCTGGGCGGCGGCGAGCATGCGGATGTGGCTCTCGACCGAGAGGAACCGCTTGCCGGTGCGTCCGCACGGGTTGGCGCAGTCGAACACGGCGTAGTGGTCGGCCTTGAGGTGCGGCGCGCCCTCGACCGTCATGGCGCCGCAGACGTGGATGTTGGCCGCCTCGATCTCGCGCTTGCTGAAGCCGAGCCAGGCGAGCATGTCGAAGGTCGGCTTCGCCAGCTCCTCGGCCGGCACGCCGAGCTCCTCGCGGCAGAACTCCTCGCCGAGCGTCCACTTGTTGAACGCGAACTTGATGTCGAAGGCGGTGGGCAGCGCCTTCTCGATCTTGGCGACCGCCGCGTCGGTGAAGCCTTTGGCCTTCAGCGTCGTGTGGTTGATCGCCGGCGCGTTCGACAGCGTGCCGTGCCCCACCGCATAGGCCTCGATCTCGGCGATCTCGCTTTCGCGATAACCGAGGACCCGCAGCGCTTCGGGCACGGCGCGGTTGATGATTTTGAAGTAGCCGCCGCCGGCGAGCTTCTTGAACTTCACCAGCGCGAAGTCGGGCTCGATGCCGGTGGTGTCGCAGTCCATGACCAGGCCGATGGTGCCGGTCGGCGCCACGACGGTCGCCTGCGCGTTGCGGTAGCCGTGCTCCTCGCCGAGGGTGAGCGCGCGGTCCCAGGCGCGCATGGCGTGCTCCACCAGCTTGCGATCCGGGCAGGCCGCATGGTCGAGCCGCACCGGCGGGGTGGCGACGCGCTCATAGCCGGTCTTCTCGCCGTGCGCGGCGCGGCGATGGTTGCGGATCACCCGCAGCATGTGCTCGCGGTTCTTCTTGTAGCCCGGGAACGGGCCGAGGAGGGCGGCCATCTCGGCCGACGTCGCGTAGGCGACGCCCGTCATGATGGCGGTCAGCGCGGCGCAGATCGCACGGCCCGCCTCCGAGTCGTACGGAATGCCGGAGGACATCAAGAGGCCGCCGACATTGGCGTAGCCAAGGCCGAGGGTGCGGAATTCGTAAGAGAGCTGGGCGATTTCGCGCGACGGGAACTGGGCCATCAGCACCGAGATTTCCAGCACGATGGTCCACAGCCGCACGGCGTGCTCGTAGCCCTCGACGTCGAACGCCCGCGTCTCGTCGTTGCGGAAGGCGAGCAGGTTGAGCGAGGCGAGATTGCAGGCCGTGTCGTCGAGGAACATGTACTCGGAGCACGGGTTGGACGCACGGATCGGGCCCGACGCCGGACATGTGTGCCAGTCGTTGATGGAGGTGTGGAACTGGAGGCCCGGATCGGCCGAGGCCCACGCCGCGTAGGAGATCTTCTCCCACAGGTCGCGCGCCTTGGTGGTCTTCGACACCCTGCCGCCCTTGGTGCGCCAGGTCAGATCCCAGTCGGCATCCGCCTCGACGGCCTTGAGGAAGTCGTCGGCGACGCGCACCGTGTTGTTCGAGTTCTGGCCCGAGACCGTGAGATAGGCGTCCGAATCCCAATCGGTGTCGTAGATCGGGAAATCGATGTCCTTGTAGCCCTGCTTGGCGAACTGGATCACGCGCTTGATGAAGTTGTCGGGCACCTGGGCGCGGCGCGCGAGCTTGATCTCGCGGCGCAGCACCGGGTTCTTCTCCGGATCGAAGCAGTCGCCGTCCGAGCCCTCGCAGTTGACACAGGCCTTCATCACCGCCTTGAGGTGCTTCTGGTTGATCTTTGAGCCGGTGACGAGCGCCGCGACCTTCTCCTCCTCGCGCACCTTCCAGTCGATGAACTGCTCGATGTCGGGATGGTCGACGTCGACGATCACCATCTTGGCGGCGCGGCGCGTGGTGCCGCCCGACTTGATGGCGCCAGCGGCGCGGTCGCCGATCTTGAGGAAGCTCATCAGGCCGGACGACTTGCCGCCGCCCGAGAGCCGCTCGCCTTCACCGCGCAGCTTGGAGAAATTCGAGCCGGTGCCCGAGCCGTATTTGAACAGGCGCGCCTCACGCACCCACAGGTCCATGATTCCGCCCTCGTTGACGAGGTCGTCGCTCACCGACTGGATGAAGCAGGCGTGCGGCTGCGGGTGCTCGTACGCCGACTTCGACTTGACGAGCTTGCCGCTCTGGAAGTCGACGTAGAAGTGGCCCTGGCCGGGGCCGTCGATGCCGTAGGCCCAGTGCAGGCCGGTGTTGAACCACTGCGGCGAGTTCGGCGCGACCATCTGCATCGCCAGCATGTAGCGCTGCTCGTCGAAGAAGGCCTGCGCGTCCGCTTCCGAATCGAAGTAGCCGCCCTTCCAGCCCCAGTAGGTCCAGGTGCCGGCGAGACGATCGAACACCTGGCGGCACGACTGCTCGCCGATGCTGCGCTCCTTCTCGGGAAGGCTCGCGAGCGCGGCCTCGTCGGCGACCGAGCGCCACAGGAAGGACGGCACCGTCTCTTCCTCGACCTTCTTCAGCCGCGCCGGGACGCCGGCCTTGCGGAAATACTTCTGCGCCAGCACGTCGGAGGCCACCTGCGACCACTGCGCCGGCACTTCCACGTTATCGGCATGAAACACCACCGAGCCGTCCGGGTTGCGGATCTCGCTCGTGGTCAGGCGGAATTCGATCTCCGCATAAGGTGACTGACCGTCCTTGGTGTAGCGCCGCTCGATCCGCATTCCTTGGCCCCTTCCACGTTGTGGCGTGGCACGCGGCTCATCCGAGCATAGCGTGCTGACGCTGCCTCCGCGACGCGGGCCTGTCCGTGCCCACGTCCCCCAATGCCCTGGTTCTCGTTTGACGCCTCTACTTCCCACCCGGATACCGCGGGCGCGGCTCCGAAATCGGTGTTTGGCGCGTCGGCCGACCGCCTGGGTGCATGAGGCTCTGGGGACACAAGGTGGGTGTCCGCCAAAGCCATATGGCCCCGGCGAAACGGTGTCTCAAGCCTCTCAGGGATCGTCCGGCGATGACCGGATACTCAGGTCCGCCGCACGGAGAAAAGCTAGGACGACTCCGCCGCACTCGTCAAGCATTAGTGTTCGAGTCTGAATCGAACCCTAAATATGGTGGTTAACCACTGAATTGTGGGGATAGAATCGGGGAGGCCCGATAAGTATCGGATATCGCCCGAGGATTCGAAAGGGCCGCACGACGCCGTGCCGTTGCCCTGTGGACATAAATCCGTCATTGGGTCGATTCCGCCGGGCCAGACGGTACGGATTTACGTCGCAGATCCCGAGTCGCCGCCTGTCAAGGAAGCTTGATGCAATGGAACCGATCTCTCTCCGCCGGGGCCGCATAGGTGGGGCACTGTCTCACGTTGGGGCAATGTCGGCTCACCGGCGCCCGCCGGCAGCGCGCAGGGGTAGCTCAGGCGCCGCTTCGATCGCGCCGCGATTCGAATCCCTCTCGGTGGCCGGTTGAACCGTTTCGCCACGCGAGCGCGGCAACGCGTAGGGATGCTCGGCGCGCAGGAAGTCGACGAGCTTCTCGCGAATCTCGCAGCGCAGGTCCCAGGCCGCCGAGGCGTTGTCGGCGCTCACCAGCACGCGCACCTCGATCGTGTTCTGCTTGGTGACGTCGGTGACCTGGACGTTGACGACCTTGCGATTCCACAGCTTCGATTCGGCGGCGAGCTGCGCCGCCTTCTGGCGGATGGCGCCGATTGGTGCCGTATAGTCGAGGTAGAGCAGCACGCTGCCGATGATCGCCGCCCCCTCGCGCGTCCAGTTCTGGAACGGCTTCTCCATGAAATAGGAGAGGGGCACGATCATGCGGCGCAGATCCCACAGCCGCACCACCACGAACGTGGAGGTGATCTCCTCGATCCAGCCCCACTCGTTCTCGACGATGACGGCGTCCTCGATCCGGATCGGCTGGGTCATCGCGAGCTGGATGCCGGCGACGAGGTTCGACAGGACCGGGCGGGCCGCAAGGCCCGCCACGATGCCGGCGACGCCGGCCGAGGCGAACAGGCTCACGCCGACCTGGCGCACCGCCCCGATGGTCATCAGCGCGGCGCCCGCGGTGAACACCACCACCAGGGTCGAGATGACGCGCTTGAGCACGCGCATCTGCGTCACGTGCTTGCGGGCGAGCAGATTGTCCGTGGTATCGACGCGGAAGCGCATCAGGTAGACGGTCACGCCGATGTCGACCGCGATGAGTGCTATCCAACAGATCAGGATGACGAAGATGAAGCGTAGCGCGCCCTCGATATAACCCGCGGTCTCGACGGAGAGGTTGAGGGCCGGCACCACCAGCCCGAGCGCGATGGTCACGAAAGCGAGCCGCGACAGCGCTCGCGCGCGTTCGACCAGCGACAGGACGAAAGGCCGCCGCGCCAGGACGCGGTGCGCGACCCAGCGAAGCAGCCGGTGCACCGCGAGGCTGACCAGGATCGCGAGCGCGATCACGATCGCGTCGACGGCCTCGCGCGGCAGAAAAGAGAGGGCTCCCGTCACCGCATTCACGGCGTCCCGGATGCTGCTCAATTGCATATCGGTTCCATGGTTCCCGGGCGTCGATCGCTATTGAAAAACAATGCACAAGCGCGGCCACGGTTGCGGCCGCTGGACAAGGGTTCCGCGCGCTGGCATGACGTCGGCGGCCTGCGGCTCAAGGAAAATGCGATGAAAATCTCGACCTTTTTCACCCGCTTCTTCACCTGGTGGAACGGACAGACCTTCGGCACGCAGCTGTGGACGAGCCTCCATGGCGAGCTCGTCGGCGAGGACGAGCTCGGCAACCGCTACTACCGGACGAAAGGCGGCAAGATCGACCCGTCACTCGGCTTCGAGCGACGCTGGGTGATCTACAACGGCTATGCGGAGGCCTCGACGGTCGGGCCCGCGTGGCACGGCTGGCTGCACCACACGGTCGACGTGCCGCCGACCGAAGAAAAAGTCACGCCGCGTCCGTGGTGGAAGCCGCATCGCCCCAACATGACCGGCACCCCGGGCGCGCTGCGCCCGACCGGCTCGACGCTCGCGCAAGGCCGCCGCCCAAAAGCGACCGGCGACTACAAGGCGTGGACGCCGGGGCGGTGATGCGTAGCCCGGATGGAGGCGAGCAGCGCCGTAATCCGGGGAAAGGCCGTCCCGCATTCCGCTGCGGTCCAGGCGGGCTACGCGCGGCGGCTACTTCAACACTTCATCGAGCTTGAGCGCCTCGTTGTAGGGCACGTCCGAGTCGGCGATGCCGTTGCCGGCGGACTGGCCGTCGCCGCTCACGGCGTAGAGCCGGTTGCCGACGACGCCGACCGCGAGGCCGTGGCGCTGGTGCGGCATCGAGGGCAGGACCTGCCAGGTGTTGGTCGCCGTGTTGTAGGCCTCGACCTCCTTGAAGGCGGCGAGGAACGATGAGCTCTGCATCTCGCCGCCCGGGATGATCACGTAATTGCCGTAGACGCCGGCCCCGATCGCGCTACGCGCGGTCGGCATGCGGGCGCGCGCGCTCCACAGGTTGGTGGCGGGATCATAGGCCTCGACCAGGTCGACATTGTTGCTCGAGCCGATGAAGGCCGCGCTGACGCGGCCGCCGAAGACATAGAGCTTGCCGCCGACGCCGGCGCTCGCATGGTGATTGCGCGGAAGCAGCATCGGGCGCGCCGAGGCCCACGTATTGGTCGCCGGGTCGTAGACATCGACGGTGGCCACCACACTGTGCGGCCGCAGCGGATGGATCCCGTTCTCGGTCACGCCCGGGAGCGAGGTGGCGCCGCCCGTGACATAGATCTTGCCGTTGAGCACGGCCGCGCTCGCGGCGCCGCGCTTCGAGGGCAGCGGTGCGAGCGCCTTCCAGGCGTCGGTCGCGGGATCGTATTCCCATGCATTGTCGATCGGATTCCAGGCGGGCGGGCCGCTGTCGGGCAGCTTGTAGCCGCCGAAGGCGTAGATCTTGTCGTTCAACGTCGCGAACGCGACGTGATGCGACGGGAGCGGCATCGGCTTCTTCTGCGTCCACTGATTGGTCGCAGGGTCGTACTCGTAGACGAGCCCCTTCGGCTTCCATACGGGTGCGAGGCCGGCGAAGACGTACATCTTGCCGTTCGCGGTCGCGCCCAGCACTTCCTCGGATGGCGCCGGGAACGGCGCGAGCGTCACCCACGGCCCCTGCGGCGCCTGGGCGGCGGCGGGCGCCGCCAGGGCGGCAGCCAACAGGGCAGCCCCCAGCAATCGACGGATATCGGTCGGCATCGTTCTCTCCCTTGCTCTGATGTGGTGACGAGGCTCTTGGCGCGGCCTCATTGGATTGCCCGATCCTGATTGTGGCATCCCGCCCACCGTCGAGAAAAGAGCCTCGGCGCCGTTGCGGCAGAGCGTCGCGAGTCATCGTTGGAGTTGACTCGGCTTGATCTGATCCACCCGTCTGGCCGGGGTTGGCCGGGCTTGGCACGGCCATCCACGTCTTGCTTGCTGAATAACGGCAAAGGCGCGGATGTCCGCATCGGCGCGCATGACGCGCTAGCGCGTGTAGATCGCCTGCTCGGTGACGACGAAATCGATGCGGCCGTCGGCCAGCGCTCGGGCGCATTCAGTGGGCGCGTTGACGATCGGCTCCTCGTGCACGTTGAAGCTCGTATTGACCAGCACCGGCAGCCCGGTCGCGTCGCGAAAGCCGCGCAGGATCGCGGCATAGAGCGGGTTCTCGCGCTCGCGCACGATCTGCGGCCGGGCGGTGCCGTCGACGTGGACGACCGCCGGGATCTTGTCGCGCCACTCGGGCCGCACGCCGCACGTGATGGTCATGAAGCGCGCCGCATAGCGGTTCACGGGCGTGATCTCGAAGACCTTGTCGGCATCCTCGTCGAGCACGTAGGGCGCGAAGGGCATGAACTCCGAGCGTTCGAGCCGATGGTTGAGATCGTCGTTGATCGCGTGGTCGGCCGGGCTCGCGATGATGCTGCGGGCGCCGAGCGCGCGCGGGCCGAACTCCATGCGGCCCAGATAGGCGGCGCCGACCTGGCCGGCGGCGATGCGCGCGACCGCGCCCGCGGTCGGTGCCTCACTTTGCCGGCGCAGGCCCGCGGAACCGAGCGCCGCGTCGATGTCGCGATCGAAATCGCGGCCGAGATAGACGGTGTCGAGCCGATAACGCTTGCCGAGCCAGGTGGTGAGGCCGTCGCGCCCGAGCAGGAACGACAGCGCGGCGCCGACGCAGAGACCGTCGTCGCCCATGGCCGGGAAGACGAACACCTCGTCGAGCGGCAGGCTTTCGGCGAGCAGCCGGTTGAGCCGCACATTGGCGAAGAGGCCGCCGCCGAGGCCGAGATGGCGCACCTTGTGGCGATCGATCCAATGGCGCACCGCCGCGAGCATCAGGTCCTCGGTCGCCTTCTGGATCGAGGCCGCGATGGTCTCGCGCGAGGCGCCCTTGCAGATGCGCCCCATCGCGTCGCCGATCTCGACCTCGCCGCGGAAATCGGTGGCGATGAGCCCGTCGACATCGACGCAAAAGCGCTGCGCGATCGCGGGCGCGAGCGTCGGCTCGCCATAGGCCGCGAGCCCCGTGAGCTTGCCCTCGTGGCGCAGCTTGCGGAAGCCGCACAGGGCGGTGGCGAAGCTGTAGGCCTGGCCGATGCTGTTGGCTTTGAGCGCGCGCAGCAGGTCGCGGTCGTCGCCGAAATGGCAGTCGAGCGCGCCATTCTTCAGCGTGCGGATCGAGTAGCTGACATTGTCGCCGATGCCGTCAGCGGTGAACACCAGCGCGTCCTGCCAGTCGGTGAAGAACAGCGCCGGCAGCGCGTGGGCGGCGTGGTGATTGCCGAAATGAAATCGCGTGTCGGAGCGAAACCCGTTGACGTCGAGGAAGCGAGCGGCGGCGAAGATCGCGCTCGTGTCGGCGGTGCCGCGGCGCTGGCACTCGCGCCACATCTCGCGCAGGCCCGGCTCCTTGCCGCGCCAGCGGCGCACCGCGTAATCGATCTCCTTGAACAGGGAGGGGCGCAGAAAAATCGTCGGATAGAAGGCGCGCGTGGAGGCGATGGCGTCGACGTCGCGGCGGGTCCAGCCGGCGATCCGCAGCACCTCGTCGATCGCGAGCCACGGGATGCCGTCGCCCGAGCCTTTCAGTCGGGTCAGCCGCTCTTCCTGGACGGCGGCGAGGAGCCGATAGTCGTCGAAGACGGCGGCCGATGAATCGTGCGCGCCGGGGTGGAACGCCAATATCCGCATGCAAAGCCCGAATTGAGCCCATAACCTACCACGTGCCGGCCATGTCCCTAGCCCATCTGGCGGCGCGGTTGCTACCGGATAGCGCCGTCCGGGCAGGCTGTTGTCTCGAGGACAAGTTCCGGCAAACACGCGCCTTGGCGCGCCCTTTCGCTGCCGTATTGCCCGTGTTAACCGGGCGTGGATATCGAGGGTCGCGGGGATTTGAGTCCGCCCCGAAGCGGGACACCGGAATGCGCCGATTGGGTCGTTGCGCCGTGGTTGTGGTAGCGAGCTTCGCCGCCACCGTGCCGGCGCTTGCCCAGTTCGGCGGGATTTTTGGCCCGCCGCCGCGGCCGCCGGGCAACATCCCCAACCAGCAATACGACCAGCAGCGCACTTACGAGCCGACGCCGCCGTCGCAGCCGCAATACCAGCCACAGTATCAACCGCAATACCAGCAGACCCCACAGTATCCACCGCCGGCGCCGCAGACCAACGCGGCGCCCTACGTGGGTCCGCCGCCGCAAAGCAGCATCCACTCGGAGCCGCTGCCGCCGCCACCAGGCGTCCCCGACCAGCGCGCCGCCGTGCCGCCGGTCGCGCCGCAAGCGGCGCTGCCGCCGCAAGCTACGGTGCCTGCCCCGCCCGGCGTGCCACCCGTACCTGGGCCCGGGCAAGCGCAGCCGAACAGCCCACCGGGCGCCGTCGACACCACGTTGCAGCCAGGCGACGAGATCGTCATCGAGCCGCCGGCAAAGAAGATCGTCAATCCAACCGCGATCTTTTCCGGTCTCGACAAGATCACCGGCCGCATCACCTCGTTCGACGTCGCGATCAACGAGACGGTGGCGTTCGGCGCGCTGCAGGTGACGCCGCGCGTCTGCTACACGCGCCCGCCGACCGAGACGCCGCAGACCGACGCCTTCGTCGAGGTCGACGAGGTGACGCTGCAGGGCGAGATCAAGCGCATCTTCACGGGTTGGATGTTCGCCGCGAGCCCGGGCCTGCACGCGGTCGAGCACCCGATCTACGACGTCTGGCTCACCGACTGCAAAGGCGGCGCATCGCCGGCCCCGGTCGCCGAGGCGCAGCCGCCGCCGCCTGCGGCAGCGCCGAAGCCGCCGCCGCGTCCGCGCCGGCCGGCGCCGCAACCGCGCGCCCAAGCGCCACGTCAGTAAAGATCTACGTCATGCCCGGCGAATGCCGGGCATCCACGTCTTCCTTCTTTGCCCGTAAGGCGTAGATGGCCGGGACACAGGCGAGCGAAGCGACGCCGTTCTTCGAACGGGTCAATGGACCCCGAGTCACTCTTGCGTCGCCAGCGCGAGCGCCTGCTCGCCCGCGATCGGCTGGTCGAGCGGCAGCGCCGCAAAGTTCGCTTCGCCGACGAGGGCTTCGGCCAATTGCTTGTGATACTGCTTGCGCGGCACCTCGACGGCGCCGAAGGTTTTCAGGTGATCGGTGACGAACTGGGTGTCGAGCAGGCGGAAGCCGCCGGCGCGCAGCCGCGCCACGAGATGCACCAGTGCGACCTTCGAGGCGTCGCGGCGGCGGTGGAACATGCTCTCGCCGAAGAACGTGCGCCCGAGGCTCACGCCATAGAGCCCGCCGACCAGCTCGTCGCCGTCATAGGCCTCGACCGTATGGCAGTGCCCGATGCGATGGAGGCCGAGATAGAGGCCGCGGATGCGCCGGTTGATCCAGGTGCGCGCGCGGCCGGGCTGCGGCTCGGCGCAGCCGTCGATGACCGCCTCGAAGTCGCGGTTGCACACGACCGTAAAGCGTTCTGCGCGCACCGTGCGGGCGAGCCGGCTCGCGACGTGGAAGCCTTCGAGCGGAATGACGCCGCGCTGCTCGGGCTCGATCCAGTACAGCGCCGGATCTTCCGCGCTTTCGGCCATCGGGAAGATGCCGCACGCATAGGCCTTGAGCAGGACCTCCGGCGTGATCTCGACAAAGGCGGCGTCGCGGCTGGCCATTCGTCTTCTTCTTTTCCAAGTTCCGCCGCGAAACGCCGGCTTGAGAAGATGCCGGTGATGTCCCCATGGTTCCGCGGCAAGCATTAGCAAAACCGCAACCATAAATCTCTACACCTTTCGCGAAATTGGAAACATCAGCCGCCCTTCGCGTTAGCGCAATGAGCATGCCGCGCCGCACAAGCGCGCGCCGAGAAGGGGAACCGCAGTGACAACGGCCGGCACCAAGGGACATGGTGATCCTGGCGACGCATGGGGCCCAAGGGACCGAAGGGACCAATCGGACAAAGGCCCGGTATGCCACGTGCTCGTCGTCGAGGACGAGGCCATCGTCTGCGTCGATACGGCCGATACGCTCGATCAGCAGGGTTTCGTCACCCACACGGCGCTCAGCGCCGAGGAGGCGCTCGCACGACTGCGCGACGGCCTGCGCGTCGACATTCTCTTCACCGACATCAATCTCGCCGGCGCCATGGACGGCGCGGCGCTCGCGCGCGCGGCGCGCGAGCTGTTGCCCGAGTTGATCGTCGTCTACACCTCGGGCACCGTCGTCGCCGTCACGCAGGCGGTAGCGGGCTCAGCGTTCGTGCCAAAGCCGTACAATCCGGAGCGGGTTGGGCGCATGTTGCGGACGATGCGCGTGCCGAGTCTGGCGGCTTGAAACATTCGCCGCTTAGAGCTTCGTCGCTCAATCCGCCATGCCACCGCTGGCGAGGAACTCCTCGAGCCAGTGGATGTGATAGCTGCCGTCGACGATGTCCTTGTCGCGCACCAGGGCGCGAAACAGCGGCAGCGTGGTCTCGACCCCATCGACGACGAACTCGTCGAGCGCGCGGCGCAGCCGCATCAGGCACTCGGCGCGTGTCTTGCCGTGCACGATCAGCTTGCCGAGCAGCGAGTCGTAGAAGGGCGGTATCGCGTAGCCCTGATAGACGGCGGAGTCGACGCGCACGCCCATGCCGCCGGGCGGATGGTAGTGCACGATGCGGCCGGGCGAGGGGCGGAACGAGACCGGGTTCTCGGCATTGACGCGACACTCGATCGCGTGGCCGTGGAACTTGACGTCCTTCTGCGCAATCGCGAGCTCGCCGCCATTGGCGATGCGGATTTGCTCGAGGATCAGATCGATGTCGGTGATCATCTCGGTCACCGGATGCTCGACCTGGATGCGGGTGTTCATCTCGATGAAGTAGAAGCGCCCGTCCTCGTAGAGAAACTCGACTGTGCCGACGCCGAGATAGTTGAGCTCGCGGATCGCGTGCGCGACGGTCTCGCCGATGGCGTCGCGCGCCGCCTGGTTGAGGGCCGGGGAGGGGCTCTCCTCCAGCACCTTCTGGTGGCGCCGCTGCAGCGAGCAGTCGCGCTCGCCGAGATGAATCCCGTGGCCGTGGCCGTCGCCGAGCACCTGGATCTCGATGTGGCGCGGCTGCTGCAGGTATTTTTCCAGGTAGACGGCGTCATCGCCGAACGCGGCCTTGGCTTCCGCTCGCGCGGTCGCGAGCGCGACCGCGAGATCGGCTTGCGTCTGCGCGACCTTCATGCCGCGCCCGCCGCCGCCAGCCGCGGCCTTGACCAGGATCGGAAATCCGATGTCGCGCGCGATCGCGAGCGCGTCGGCGTCCGAGGCGACACCGCCTTCCGAGCCCGGCACCACCGGAATCCCGAGCCGCTTGGCGGTGCGCTTGGCCTCGATCTTGTCCCCCATCAGGCGGATGTGGTCGGGCTTCGGGCCGATGAACTGCACGCCGTGCTCGATCAGGATCTCGGCGAAGCGCGCGTTCTCGGACAGGAAGCCGTAGCCGGGGTGCACCGCGTCGGCACCGGTGATCTCGCAAGCCGCGAGCAGCGCCGGCACGTTGAGGTAGCTGTCTCGGGCGGGCGGCGGGCCGATGCACACGCTCTCGTCGGCGAGCCGCACGTGCATCGCGTCGGCGTCCGCGGTGGAGTGCACCGCGACCGTCGGGATGCCGAGCTCCTTGCAGGCGCGCAGCACCCGCAAGGCGATCTCGCCGCGATTGGCGATGAGGATCTTTTCGAACATCAGCGGCTCCGCCGCCGCGAATGGCGAGTAGGCAATAGCGAGTAGCGAGTGGCGAGCAGGGGCGCGCGGTCAGCCATTCGCCTTTCGCCATTCGCCATTCGCGGCCCTCACTCGATGATCATCAGCGACTCGCCGAACTCGACGGGCTGACCATCCTCGAACAGGATCTGGGTCACGGTGCCGGCGCGCGGGGCCGGAATCTGGTTCAGCGTCTTCATCGCCTCGATGATGAGGAGCGTGTCGCCCACCTTCACGCGGCTGCCGATGTCGACGAACGGCTTGGCGCCCGGCTCGGGCGCCCGATAGGCCGAGCCGACCATGGGGGAGAGTACGACGCCGGGATTGTCCGCCGGCTCGAGCGGCCGTTCGCTCCCCGCCGCCGTTCGTGCCGCCACCACGGGAGCGGGCGCGGCGACGAAGGCCGCGCCCGCGGCCGCGCGCGCAACGCGCACGCGGCGGCCGCCTTCCTCGATCTCGATCTCGCTCAGGCCGGTCTCGTCGAGCAGCTTGGCGAGCGAGCGCACCGTGTCCTCGGCCGACGGGGTCGCCGGCAATGTCGGTTTCTCGGAGGCGTCCGCCACGGCTACTTCTTCCTCGCCGCGGCCGTGCTCGCGCCGGTGAGCGCCGCAAGCCCCGCGATGGCGAGCGCGTAGCCTTCGACGCCGAGCCCGCAGATCACGCCTTTGGCGGCCTTGGAGACGTAGGAGTCGTGGCGGAAGCTTTCCCGCTGATGGATATTGGTGATGTGGATCTCGACCACCGGCAGCTTGACGGCGAGGATCGCGTCGAGCAGCGCAATCGAGGTGGTCGTCAAGGCGGCGGGATTGAGCACGACGCCGACCGCCTTTTTGGCGGCCGCCTCCTGGATCCAGTCGACCAGCACGCCCTCGTGGTTCGTTTGGCGAAACTCGACCGCCCAGCCGAAGTCCTCGGCCTTGGCGCGGACGAGCCTCTCGACGTCGGCGATGGTCGCGTGGCCGTACTTCTCCGGCTCGCGCGTGCCGAGCAGATTGAGGTTGGGGCCGTTGAGGACGTAGACCGTTTGAGGCATGGACTCTCGCCGCGGGCCGAAGCCCGAGGGATCGTACGATTTCCCCCCGACGTCATTCGGCCCGCCGTTATAGGCGGCGCGGCCGGCGAGGGGAAGCTCTGCCCCCCGCCGGCGGCGAGATCAGTGAACCTTCAGGAACAGGTCGCCTTGCCGCAGCGCGCCATGTTCACTTTCTGCTTGAGCGCGTCGAGCCCGACCGCGCCGACCACGACCTCCGAGCCGACGACGTAGCTCGGCGTGCCGCTGAGGCTGAGCGCCTCGGCGAGCTTCATGTTCTCGTCGATCTCGGCCTTCACCTCGTCACTCTGCATGTCCTTGCGGATACGCGTCATGTCGAAGCCCGCATCCTTGGCGGCCTGCAGGGCGCGCGCCTCGTCGGCCTGACCGCGGCCGCCGAGCAGAAGCTGGTGGAACTTGAAGTACTTGTTGCCCGCATCCTGCATGCGCACCGCCACCGCGACCTTGGCCGCCTCGACCGAGCCCGGGCCGAGAACCGGGAATTCCTTGAGGACCACACGCAGCTTCGGATCATCCTTCATGATCGTGGTGAGATCGCTGAGCGCGCGCTTGCAGTAGCCGCAGTTGTAGTCGAAGAACTCGACCAGCGTTACCTCGCCTTTGGTGTCCCCGATCGTGACCTGACGCGGCGAATAAAACAGCGTCTTCGCGTTGCTGGCGATCTGGGTCTTGGCCTTCTCGGCCTCGGCCAGCTGCTTGCGCTTCTCGAGCTCGGCCGAGGCCTGCTCGAGCACCTCGGGATGGGAGATCAGATAATCCTTGATGATCTTCTCGATCTCGCCGCGTTGCGTGTCCGAGAAGGTCTGCGCCCGCGACGGCGCCGGCAGCAGCAGCAACGCGGACGTGGCTGCGGCGGCAGCGAGAAGGCGGAAATTCAAGCTCATCGAAGATGTCCTCTGTGGCGTGAAATCGGCAAACGTGCAGCGTCGGTCTAGAGACCTGGCCTGGGCTTGGGCGGCTTGTAGCTCACGATATCGTCGGCCTTGACCCAGCCGGGGGCGCCGACCGGGAAGCGTGTCTTCGCCCGCAAAGCGAGCTGACGTGCGGTCATCCACTGACCGCGCGTGAACGCCGCCTGCGCCGAGGCGAGGTCGGCATGCGGAATGTCGCCTTTGCGTCCGTAGGCCATGGCCAGATAGTCATAGCCGTCGGCGATGTCCTTGTCATTGGCGAGCGCGGACTGCAGGTCCCGGATCGCCTCGTCGGCGAGCCCGGGCTGCTGGGTGGCGATCAGCGCCTCCGCGAGTAGCACCTGGATCAGCGCCGGCGTGGGTGCGAGCGATGCGGCGTGGCGCAGCGGCGCGATCGCTTCCGTCGGCCTGCCGCCTTCGAGCAGCGCCTGGCCCTTGAGCTCGAAGAAGTAGGGGTTGTTCGGCTCGCTGCGGATCAGGCCGTCGATCTGGGCGATGGCATCGCCGAGCTCGCCATGCCGGTAGGTCGAGATCGCGCGCGCATAGCGCGCCGGCAGGCTCGTATTGCTGAGCGGGTATCGCCGCAGCACCGAGCCCGGCGGGTCGAGGAAGCCGTAGAGCTTGGCCCGCATGAGATCGTGGCGCAGCTGCAGCTCGGGCGGATCCAGCTTGTTCCAATAGGGGGTGCGCGCGATCACGGTGAGCGCCGCCATGCGCTCGGCCGGCATCGGGTGGTTCTGCAGATAGGGATCCGCGGTTTGCGTGGCAAAAAGCGACTCGTCGGCGAAGCGCTTGAACGTGTCGTACATTCCCTTGGCGGACTGGCCGGTCTCGGTGAGGAACTTGACGCCGGCGCGGTCCGCCTGCTCCTCCTGCTGGCGCGCATAGGCGAGCACCGAATGCATCACCATGCTCTGCGGCGCGAGAACCGCGACGCCGGCATTTCCGCCGACTTGCCCGCTGTGCGCGCCGGCCGCGATCGCGCCGACGCCGAGCAGCATGCCGATGATCGCGGCGGTCTGCGCATTGGCGAGCTCGGCGCGCATCTTCATCAGATGGCCGCCCGCGATATGGCCGGTCTCGTGCGCGAGCACGCCGATCATCTGGTTGGGCGTCTGCGACTGCATCAGCGCGCCCGCATTGACGAAAATGTGGTTGGCGTCGATCACGAAGGCGTTGAACGAGCGGTCGTTGATGACGATGACGTGGATGTTCTGCTGGGTGAGGCCGGCGACGTGCAGGATCGGCCGTGTGTAGTCGCGCAGGAGCTGCTCGATCTCGGCATCGCGGATGATCGGCAGGCCCTTGGGGAGCTGCTGCGCGGGCGCCGGCACAGCCGAGGCGAGGAACGCGCAGGCGGCCATCATCGCGACCGCGCGGGAGGCTCGGTGCGTCGGCCGCCGCTTGACAGGTCGTGCTTCGGTCATCATTCGACTGGTCTGTTACGACGGGGTCTATGACTTGCGCGTGGCGCTCGATTTGTGCCCCCGGCAATCGAGCAGGCCGCGCAGTCCAGGGCGGTCAAACGGAGCGACCGCTTCGCGTAGACCAAGCCGGTAAATACGGCAACAGCGCGGCGGGTGCCTCACCGAAATTTGTTCGTGGTGGGAATTCAACAGGTTGGTGCGGATGCTGGAGGTTGGTTCTGAGTTGGCCAAACGCCTGATCACGCCGTCGGGGCGCAGCAATGTGCCGCCGTTCATGGTCATGGACGTGATGGCGGCGGCGGCGCGGCTCGAGGCGGCCGGCATCGACGTGGTGCACATGGAGGTCGGCCAGCCGGCCGCGGCCGCGCCCGCGACTGCGCTTGCGGCGGCGCGTGCCGCGCTCGCGCGGCCGATCGCCTATACGCAGGCCCTCGGCCTGCCGTCGCTGCGCCGTCGCATCGCGCGCCACTATGGCGAGCGCCACGGCCTCGATCTCGATCCGGCGCGCGTCGTCGTCACCACCGGCTCGTCGGCCGCCTTCATGCTCGCCTTCCTCGCGCTGTTCGAGCCGGGCGATCGCATCGCCATCGCCAATCCGGGTTATCCGCCCTACCGGCACATCCTGTCGGCGCTCGGCTGCGAGCCGGTGCTGATCGCGACGAATGCTACGACGCGCTGGGCGCTGACCGGCGAGGCGCTGCTCGCCGCGCACCGCGACAAGCCGCTCGCCGGCGTGCTGGTGGCGAGCCCCGCCAACCCGACCGGCACGATGATTCCCGCCGACGTTCTCGGCTCACTGATTGCGGCTGCCGAGGGCGCCGGCATCCGGTTCATCTCGGACGAGATCTATCACGGCCTCGACTATGCGTTCCCGGCCGCGACGGCCGCGCAGCTCTCCGAGCGCGCCGTGATCATCAACTCGTTCTCGAAGTATTTCTGCATGACCGGCTGGCGCATCGGCTGGATGGTCGCGCCGGAGCCGCTGGTGCGACCGATCGAGCGGCTGCAGCAGAATTTTTCCATCTCGGTGCCGACGCTCGCCCAGGTCGCCGCCGAGGCGGCCTTCGATGGCCGCGCCGAGATGGAGGAGATCAAGCACGGCTACGAGGCGAACCGGCGGCTGCTCGTCGAGGGGCTGCCGCAGGCGGGGCTCGACCGTTTCCTGCCGGCAGACGGCGCCTTCTACCTCTACGCCGACGTCTCGCGCTTCACCAACGACAGCCAGGATTTCGCCAAGCGCATGCTGGCCGAAGCGCACGTGGCCGCGACCTCCGGGATCGATTTCGATCCGGTCGACGGGCGGCACTACATGCGCTTTTGCTACGCGGGCTCGCGCGAGGATACGCAGGCGGCGGTGGAGCGGATCGGGCGGTGGCTGAAATGATGGTGGTTGCCGACCAAACCTGTCAGCCCTCGGGGGCAGGGAGAAACCTTGGCCGCAGTGGCGACCAGCAGCCAAAGACGTCGGGCATTGCTTGGCAGCGACTCGAAAGCGTGGTGTTGATAGAAAGCCTGCATTTTTCGGTGAGACTACGCCCTTGGATCTCGGCCGCGCGCTCGAGCAGCGCGTGCACATCAGCGGGCAGTCGCGCCTCAAGGCGGGCCGTGGGCGGTGGTTCTCGCTTCGCCATTCCCAAACTACGGCAAAATGCCGTACCGGACGATGGCCGACAGGACGCGGCCTAAAACTCCACGTCGAGCTCCAGCACCTCCTCGTGCTCGGCTTTCGCGGCCGCGACCCACTCCTGCATGTAGGGCAGGCCCATGATGGCGCGGCAGTAGGCGGCGCATTCGGAGTCGAGCTTGACGTCGTAGGTGAGAAAGCGCGTGCACACCGGCGCGTACATGGCGTCGGCCATGCACGGCGCCGCGCCGAACAGGAACGGGCCCTTCGAGACGGCGAGGCTTTCGCGCCAGATCGCCATCACGCGCTCGATGTCCGCGGCGGCGCCGGCCCACACCTTGAAGCCCGGAAAACGCCCCTTGATGTTCATCGGCAGGGCCGAGCGCAGGTTGCTGAAGCCCGAATGCATCTCGCCGCTGATCGTGCGGCAGCGCGCACGGGCAGCGCGCGCCGCCGGCAGCAGGCCGGCATCGGGCATGACCTCGTTGAGGTACTCGGCGATCGCCAGCGTGTCCCACACTTTCGTGCCCTCATGCGTGAGGCAGGGCACCAGAAACGACGGCGAGAGCAGCAGGAGCTCGGCGCGAATCGTCGGATCGTCGCTCGAGAGCATTTCCTCCTCGAATGCGATGCCGGACATTTTGCACAGCAACCAGCCGCGCAGCGACCAGGAGCCGTAGTTTTTGCTGTTGATGGTGAGCTTTGCCGGGGCCATGGGTCACGTCCGCCAATGATGCGTCGCTGCCCGCGGGCCCGGCGACCCGCGGATGAACCAGAAGCAATGATATATCAATTGCTTTCCCGAGAGCACCAAAAATCAACGGATCATCCACGGCGGCGTGAGAACGACGCCGGACCGGACTTTCCACACGCTCCCGGGTCATCCATTTTTCATCTCGCGGCGCACCACGAAATGCATTAGCGTGCAGACGCCGGGTAGTGCTCGACCAGGGGATGGCTGCGCGCTCGCGCGCGGCCCGCGATGCTCTACCAAGCGTATCAAGCCCACAGCGACATCATGATTCCCGTGCGGGCGCTCGCCGGCTACGCGATGGCGGCGTCCGGATGGCGTCCCATGGACCACGCGGTGCTGCGCAACCTCACCGCCGCCTATGAGCTGATCGCGCGCGCCGGCCTGACCCACCACCGGCCGCCATTCGGCATCGCCACCGTCACGGTCGGCAACCGCGAGGTCGCGGTGTGCGAGGAGGCGACGCTCACGACGCCGTTCGGCACGCTTCTGCATTTCAAGAAGGACATCGCCCAGACGCAGCCGCGCGTGCTGCTGATCGCGCCGCTGTCCGGCCATTTCGCGACGCTGTTGCGCAGCACCGTGCGCACCATGTTGCCCGAGCACGACGTCTATGTCACCGATTGGCACAATGCGCGCGACGTGCCGACGTCACAGGGCTGCTTCGGCTTCGACGACTACGTGGATCACCTGATCCGCTTCCTCGAGGCGATGGGCGGCGGCGCGCACATGCTGGCCGTCTGCCAGCCCTGTGTTGCAGCGCTGGTCGCCGCGGCCGTGATGGCGCAGGATGGCAATCCGGCGCAGCCGCGCAGCATGACGCTGATGGCCGGCCCGATCGATTGCCGCGTCAACCCGACCAAGGTCAACGAGCTCGCGGTGTCGAAGCCGATGGACTGGTTCGAGCGCCACCTGATCGCGCGCGTGCCGTTTCGCTACGACGGCGCCTTCCGCCGCGTCTACCCGGGCTTCGTCCAGCTCGCCGCCTTCATGAGTATGAACATCGAGCGCCATCTCAAGGCGCACCGCGAGCTCTACGACAACCTCGTGAAGGGCGAGCACGCCAAGGCCAAGGCGACCAAGGACTTCTACGACGAGTATTTCGCCGTGCTCGACCTCACGGCCGAGTTCTACCTGGAGACCGTGCGCCTCGTCTTCCAGGACTACGCGCTGGCGCGCGGCACGCTGAGGTTCCGCGGCGAGAGGGTCGAGCCTAAGGCGATCCGGCGCACCATGCTGCTCACCGTCGAGGGCGAGAAGGACGACATCTGCGCGATCGGCCAGACGGTCGCGGCGCACGACCTCTGCGTCGGCCTGCGCCCCTACCTCAAGCGCCACCATATGCAGCCGGGCGTCGGCCACTATGGCGTGTTCAGCGGCCGCAAGTGGGAGGGGCAGATCTATCCGCTGGTGAAGAACGTCATCCTGGCGAGCGATTGAGCACGCGCGCGAGGGATCGGCCCAAGGCCAAAAGGCGTTATCCTCCGACGGGGTGACACCATCGCAGGGGGCTGATGTGGCCGCTGATATTCCGACCATCCCAAAACCAGTGCCCGTCCTGTTGAGCCTGCTCGCTGGCTACGTCGACAGCTGCACCTTCCTGGCGTTGTTCGGCCTGTTCGTCGCGCAGGTCACCGGCAGCTTCGTGCTTGCCGGAACGCAGCTCGTCGAGCACGAGAACGGCGGGCTGGTCAAGCTGACGGCGATTCCGGCTTTCTTCCTCGCCTGCGTTGTCGTCACCGTGATGGCGGGACCCGCGGCGCGACGCGCGCGCGCTGCGCTTGCCGGGGCACTCGCGCTCGAGACCGTGTTGCTCGCGGGTCTCTTCATCGCCTTGCGGCTCGGCGCGCCGATCGCGAGCCCGAACGACGCCGCCGCGGTGTGCGCAAGCCTCTGCGGTCTCGCCGCGATGGGCGTGCAGAGCGGGCTCGTGCGGCTGCTCATCAGAGGCGCACCATCGACCAACGTGATGACGACGAATACGAGCCAGCTCGCCGTCGATGCGACGGAGCTGTTCCTGATGATGCGGGCACGGCGACGCGCACCTGATGATGCCGCCCTTGCCGCCGAGCACGCGCAAGTGCGCGAGCGGCTCGAGCGGCTGTGGCCGGTCGTGCTCGGCTTTCTTGCCGGCACGATCGTCGGCGCGCTCGCTTTCGCGCAGCTCAGTGTGTGGTCAGTTCTCGCCCCGATCGCGCTTGCGGCCGCGCTCGCCGTGTGGGCGCTGCGTCGCGTGTTCGCGCGGTCGTCAGCGTAGCGCCGCCGCGATGTTGCCGCCGTCGACCGTGGTCACGTCGGCGGTGGTCTTGAGCGCGAGCGCCTGCGCGAGGAAGGCCTGCGCGACGTCCTGCGCCGTCACCTCGCGGCCGAGCAGGTTGCCGCTCATGTACTCCTTCTCGGAAAGGCCGCGCGCCAGCGAGCGCTGCGCGATCATCGCGTCGGTGAGAATGCCGGATCGGATGCGGTCGGCATTGACAGCGTTGGCGCGGATGCCGTCGGCGCCGTAGTCTAGGGCGTATTGGCGCACGAGGAAGAGCGTCGCCGCCTTGGGCAGGCCGTAGGGGCCGAAATTCGGCCCCGGATTGATCGCCTGCTTCGACACGTTGAACAGGAGGCAGCCGCCGGTGCCCTGCGCCAGCATGATACGCACCGCGTTTTGCGCGACCCGCTGGTGGCCGTAAAAGTTCAATTCAAAGCTCTGGCGCAAAATCGCTTCGTCGACCTCGCCGATGCGGCCTTGCCAGGCGGCGCCCGCATTCGACACCACGATGTCGACGCCGCCGAAATGCGCCGCCACCTGGTCGAAGGCGTCGTGCACCGACGATGCGTCGGTGACGTCGCATCTCACCGCCAGCGCCGCGCCGCCGATCGCCTTGGCGGCCGCGCGCGCCGCCTCCTCGTTGACGTCGAGCAGCGCCACCTCGCCCCCGGCCGCCGCAAACGCCCGGGCGGTCGCGGCCCCGATGGCCCCGCCGGCGCCGGTGACGACCGCGACCTGGCCGGCGAGCGGCAGCTCTTTCGCCGAGCCGAGCTTCGCCTGCTCGAGCGACCAGTATTCTACATCGAACATGTCGGCTTCCGAGATCGACTCGAAGCGGCCGATCGCTTCCGCGTCTGTGATGGACTCGATGGCGGCCTCGGCGAGGTCGGCCGCGACCTTGGCGTCCTTCTTGGAGCGGCCGAGGCCGAACAGGCCGAGCCCGGGAACGAGCGCGACCCGGGGCAGGGGATCGAGCATCTTCTTCGTGCCGCCGACGCGCGCGTTGTTGCGGGCGAAATAGGCCTTGTATCGCTCGATGAAGACCGCGACCGCGGCGGCGGCCGCGCGCTTGAACTCCTCCGCCTTGCCATCCGCCGGCGCCGGCAGCACCAGCGGCCAGTTCTTGGTGCGGATCGTGTGGTCCGGCGTCACCACGCCGGCCTGGCTGTAGCGCGCGACCTCGGCGCCGTCCACGAACGTCCGCACGGCATCGCCGCCGCGAAACTCGAGGATGAGCCGCCGCCAGGCGCCGTCGGTCGTCTCCTCGAGACTGCAGGCACCGCGCACGATCGGCGCCGCGACGGCGAGCGCGGCGCATTGTTGCGGCAGCTGCGCGGTGACGAACACGGACTTGCGGTTCTGCGCGAGGCGCGCTTCCGCGCGCGACACCATCTCGATCATGCGCTCATAGGCGTCGCGCGCGCTCGCGCCGAACGTGAAGATGCCGTGCTTGTGCAGGATCAGCCCTTCGGCCTTCGGGTTTGCTTCGAACACCTCGGCGGATTTTTTCGCCAGCGCGAAGCCTGGCATGATGTAGGGCACGATGCCCATCCGCCC
Organism: Xanthobacteraceae bacterium; assembly: GCA_035293985.1. Classification (GTDB taxonomy): domain Bacteria; phylum Pseudomonadota; class Alphaproteobacteria; order Rhizobiales; family Xanthobacteraceae; genus JAVDCA01. Next base: position 240,683 of record DATGLS010000045.1, on the reverse strand, counting down.
GTCGAACACGTCGGCGCAGATCGCCTCGCCGTCCGGCTGATCGGAGAGACTCAGGATCGCGGTCGCGTGCGTGTGGTCGACGAACTTGTGCGGCACGAAGGCATGCAGCAGCGTCTCGACCGACGGGTTCGGCGCCATCGGATCGATCAGGCTCGCGCGCTGGAAGCGCACCATTTCCTCGTCGTTGACGGCCTCGCGCCCGCGCAGCTTGAGCAGCGGCTCCATGCGCACCGCCGGCATGCCGGGCGGCTCCATCGCGCCCATGTCCCAGCCGGTGCCCTTGACGCAGAGCACCGCGGTGCCCTGGCCGAGCAGGTCCGGCACGGTCGTCTTGACCGAGGTATTGCCGCCGCCGTGCAGGACGAGGCGCGGATCCTGGCCGAGCAGCCGTGTCGTGTAGACGCGCAGCGCGAGATCGCGGCCGACGCCCACGCGGGCGTAGCGCTCGATCGCCGCGCCCGCGTCGGACTCCACGTAGCGGCTCTGCATGGCGGCTCAGCCGCCGAGCACGCGCTTCGCCCACCAGCCGGTGCGACGCGGCTTCGCGGCATCGTCCGCCGCCGGCTCGTGCCGTTCGGCGGCCGCCGGAGCGGGGGCCGGCTCGGCCGACGGCGGTGGCACTGGCTGGGCGAACGTGGACGCGCCCTCATCGAACGCAAGCGGCGCCGGCTCGCGCACGGTCGAGCGCCGCCGCGGCGGCTCGTGCGCGGCGGGCTCGGCGTGTGCGGCCTCGTGATGCGTCGGCGGCTCGGTCGGTGCGGCCGGTTCGCTCCCCAGGTTGGTCGTCGGGGGCGCGACCGCCGGCCCGCCGAAGTCCGCGACCGCATGGGCGAGCTCGGGCTCGATCGTGCCGTGCGGCGCAGGACCCTCAGCATGACCTTCCGCTTGGCCTTCGTGCACCTCGTCCATGCCGTGTGTCATGCCGGACGCCATATCCGACGCCATGTCCGGTGCCATGTCCGATGCGCTGTCCGGTGCCATGTGGCCCTCGCCCTCGCGGTCGCGCCGGTTGCGGCGCCCGCCGCGGCGTCCACGCCGGCGCCGGCGGCGGTCGCCGTCGCCGTTGAGGTGGGGCGCGTGCTCGCGCGGCTCGCCCGAGCCGGCGTGGGCCGCCTCGTGCTCGCCACCCTCGGCCTCATCACCATGCTCCCCGCTTGTCTCGCCACCTGCCTCGCCGTTGTCCGGGTCGTGACCCTCGTACGCGCCGGCATGCTCGGGACCGGCCTCGTGGGCGAATGCGCCACCCTCGCGGCCTTCGCCGCGGCGTCCGCGTCGCCGCCGCCGCCGACGGCGGCGGCCGCCATCGCCGGCGCCACCCGTCTCGCCACCCGCGTCGCCGCGCATCTCGTCGCGGTCATCGGTCTCGGCCAGGCCTTCCGTCAGGCCTTCCGTCATGCCTTCGGCCGCGTCGTCGCCCTCGGCGGCTTCCTCCTCCGCCCCGGCCTCGCTCTCCTCGGCCTCCGCGTCCTCTGCGATCGGCTCCTCGTCGTATTCCGGCTCGACCACAGGTGTCGGCACCGGCTGGGCGGCCGCGATCGCGCGCGCCTGCTCGACGCTGTGCACCTGCTCGCCGCGCTCGATCATGAACGGCGTCTGCCCGCCCATGGCCGCATCCGCGCTGATCGTGATCGCGATGCGGAAACGTTCCTCGAGGTCGCGCAAATGGGCGCGCTTGTGGTTGAGCACATAAATCGCAATGTCGGAGCGCGTGCGCACCGACAGATTATGCGTACCGCCGCGCAGCAGCGTCTCCTCGATCATGCGCAAGACTTGCAGCGCGACCGACGCGACCGAGCGCACATGCCCGGTGCCGCCGCAATGCGGGCATTTGTCGGTCGAGCTTTCCAACACGCTGGTGCGAATGCGCTGGCGCGACATCTCGAGCAGGCCGAAATGCGAGATGCGGCCGACCTGGATGCGGGCGCGGTCGTGCTTGAGGGCCTCCTTGAGCCGGCGCTCGACCGAGCGATTGTTGCGCTTCTCGTCCATGTCGATGAAGTCGATGACGATCAGGCCGGCGAGGTCGCGCAGGCGGAGCTGGCGGGCGATCTCGTCGGCGGCCTCGAGGTTGGTCTTGAGCGCCGTGTCCTCGATGTGGTGCTCGCGGGTGGCGCGGCCGGAATTGACGTCGATTGCGACCAGCGCCTCTGCCTGGTTGATGACGATGTAGCCGCCCGAGCGCAGCTGCACGACCGGCGAGAACATGGCGTCGAGCTGGCTCTCGATGCCGAACCGGGTGAGGATCGGCTGGGTCTCGTGATAAGGCTTCACGTTGCGCGCATGGCTCGGCATGAGCATGCGCATGAAGTCGTGAGCTTCCCGGTAGGAGGCCTCACCCGCGACGATCACCTCGTCGATGTCCTTGTTGTAGAGGTCGCGGATCGAGCGCTTGACGAGCGAGCCTTCCTCGTAGACGAGCGTCGGCGCGGTCGACTTGAGCGTCACGTCGCGCACCGTCTCCCACATGCGCATCAGGTATTCGAAGTCGCGCTTGATCTCCGGCTTGGTGCGTGCCGCGCCGGCGGTGCGCAGGATCACGCCCATGCCCTCCGGCACTTCCAGCTCCTGGGCGACTTCCTTGAGCCGCTTGCGGTCCTGGAAATTGGTGATCTTGCGGCTGATGCCGCCGCCGCGCGCCGTGTTCGGCATCAGCACCGAGTAGCGGCCGGCGAGCGAGAGGTAAGTCGTCAGCGCGGCGCCCTTGGTGCCGCGCTCTTCCTTGACGACCTGCACCAGCATGATCTGCCGGCGCTTGATCACCTCTTGAATCTTGTACTGCCGCCGCAGCCGCGGCACGCGGTCGGGAACCTCCTCCATCACGTCGGCGCCCCCGACCGACTCGACGACTTCCTCCTCCTCGCCGTCGTGGCCGTTCTCGGATGCCTCATCGGCGCGCTCGGCCGCGCCGTCGCGCTCGTGGTGTTCCTCGCCGTGCTCGTCGCCGCCTTCCTGGCCGCCTTGGGCCGCGGTTGATTGCCCGGCGTCCGCGGCCGTGACCGGCTCGTCGGCTTGGGTCGCGGACGTCTCGCCGTCCCAATGATTGGCGGGTTCGTCGACGGCCGGTTCGGTCGGCTCGCTCGGCGTAATGGATGCCGCATGGCTCGCCCATTGCTCCGCCGCAGCCTCGGGTGGAGGCGGCGGCAATTCCATCGGCGCCAATTCCATCGGTTCGACCGGCGTCTCGGCCGCGATGTCGGTGGGGCCATCGTGACTGAGCTCCTCGGCCTCGCCGCCGTTGCCCTCGACCGCACTTTCGGCCTCGCTGGCGCCCTCGATCGGCTCACTGTGTTGCGTCGCGTCGTCGCGCCGCCCGGCCGCGCGCCGGTGATGGTGACGGCCGTTGCCGCCGGCGCGCCGGTCGGCTTCCGCTTCGGCGTCGCGATGGGCGCGCTCCTCCTCGTCGATCAGCGCCTGCCGATCGGCGACGGGGATTTGATAATAGTCGGGATGGATTTCGCTGAAGGCGAGGAACCCGTGGCGATTGCCGCCATAGTCGACGAAGGCTGCCTGGAGCGAGGGCTCCACGCGGGTGACCTTGGCGAGATAGATGTTGCCGCGGAGCTGCTTGCGGTTAGCCGATTCGAAGTCGAATTCCTCGACCCGATTTCCACGTAGCACGACCACCCGGGTCTCTTCCGGATGGGTCGCATCGATGAGCATTTTGTTGGCCATAGAACCGACTCTTGGCGGCGCGCTCGTGAGGGCTCGTCCGGCGCCGAAGCGGCGGGCCGAGGACGCATTGAGACGCACCGAATTGTGGGTTGAAACGCGGGGACGGCCGTGCGCGATGCGACGGGCGCGGGTGCGCGGCCGTCCGGCAGCACACTCGGTTCTCGTTGGGCATCGTCCGCATTATCCGGACCCTTGGATTGAGCGACTTGAAGATCGTGGCAACGCCGGGCGGCGCGGCCAGGTCGTGTTGCGCCGGCGATTGTTTCGCGCGTAACGGCCTCGTGGCCGCGGGCGCATTCCGGTCATCCTTCGAAATAAGGCATCGGCTGCAGCCGACCTCCGCCATCCGCCGCCTCCTGCGGCCCTTCCTGCGGGGTCGTGGCTCAAGCGTGCCGGATGCCTGAACGCGGCAGAACCGGAAGTCTTGAATCGCCAGCAACCCCTACATAAGGCGGGCATGGGCGGCTTGGCAAGCCGAGCTTGTGGTTTTGCGCCAGTACCTTGAGCCGCAAGCGGAATTCGTGGGGACCACGGGCCCGGCGGGCTGCCGCGCCGCGATGTTTCGGCGGGCGCCGCCGGCAACCCCCAACCGGGCAAGATTCAGTTAACCACACGGTCCTATTGGAGTATGAGGAGGCGCGGGGATAACAAGGGGCCGGAGATTCGGTGCGCAAGGGTGCGACCAGCATCGCGGGGGCTATGCTCGGCTTGATGCTGGCCGGGTTCCTTTCCGCGGTCGCCCAGGCGCCCGCAGCCGAGCCGAGGCCTGCCGACAACGGCGATTACCCGCTCGCGACCGACGTGCGCGTCGGCGGCGACGGCAAGGATACCCGGTTCGTGGTCGATCTCAGCCGCAAGGTCGACATCCAGCCGTTCACCCTTGCCGATCCCTATCGGGTGGTGGTCGACCTGCCGCAAGTGAACTTCCAGTTTCCCGCTCATGCCGGCGAGCGCGGCCGTGGCCTCGTCAAAGCCTTTCGCTACGGTTTGGTCATGCCGGGCGGCTCGCGCATCGTGCTCGACACCACCGGGCCGGTGCGGGTCGACAAGTCGTTCGTGCTCGACGCGACCGGCAGCCAGCCGGCCCGTCTCGTGCTCGATCTCGTGCCGGTGACCCGCGACGCGTTCATGCGCGCGCTCGCCGTCGACAACAACAGGTTGGCACGCGCGACAAAGCCGAGCGAGAGACCCAGCGAGAAGGCAAGCCCGCCGGCGGCGGATGGCGACGGCGACCCACGCCCCGTCGTCGTGCTCGATCCCGGGCACGGTGGGATCGACAGCGGTACCCACGCGCGCACCGGCGCCGGTGAAGCCGAAAAGACGCTGGTGCTCGATTTCGCGCTGATGCTGCGTGACAAGCTGCAGAAGACCGGAAAATACCGCGTGGTGATGACGCGTTCGGACGACACCTTCGTGGCGCTCACCGATCGGGTGCGCTTTGCGCGCGCGCACAACGCGCAGCTGTTCATCTCGATCCATTGCGACGCGCTCGCGCGCGGGGAGGGGGAGGCGGAAGGCGCGAGCGTCTACACACTCTCCGACCACGCCTCCGACGAGGAGGCGGCAAAGCTCGCCGAGGCCGAGAATCGCGCTGACGTCATTTCCGGCGTCGACCTGACGTCCGAGCCCGACGACGTCGCCGGCATCCTGATCGATTTCGCTCAGCGCGAGACCAAGCGGTATTCGCTGCAGTTCGCCAACGACGTGGTAACGGCGCTGCGCGGCGCCGCGCGCCTGCACAAGCATCCGCTCAAGTCGGCGGGTTTCAAGGTGCTCAAGGCGCCGGACGTGCCATCGGTTCTGATCGAGCTCGGCTATGTATCGAACAGCAACGATCTCAAGGAGCTGATGTCGCAGAGCTGGCGCGCGCACGCAGGCGACGCGATCGTGAAGGCTGTCAACGCCTATTTCACGACCCGTCTCGCGAGCGGGCCGGCACAATGACGGGGCAGAGTAGGCAGCTTGATCGCGAGCCTAGCCCGGTACTCGGTGCCGCGTTGCCGCGAAGCCTCAGTTTGACCATAAAGGGGCGCGACCAAATGCTTGGCGTCACAGGGCTTCCGGTTGGACACGGGGCCGGGCCCGGGGACGAGATCTGGGGCATCGGTCCGAAACACGTTGATCTCGGGGCCAGTTGTCGGGCGGCCTGCCCTGGCGGGCGCAGCCATGCGGCTCGTCGGACGCGGGCAATTCGCGCCCGTATGGGGTTCACGGAAGGCACGCGATGAAGCTGCTGCTTCGCTTCTTCGGATTCCTGTTCGCGTTCGGGACGATCGTGTTCCTGGTCGGCATCGGCGCCGCCGTGGGGCTCTACGGTTATTTCTCCAAGGATCTCCCCGACTACTCCGCGCTACAGGATTACCAGCCGCCGGTGATGACTCGCGTGCACGCCGCCGACGGCGAGCTGCTCGCCGAATATGCGCACGAGCGCAGACTCTATCTGCCGATCCAGGCGGTGCCCAAGCTCGTGATCAATGCGTTCGTGTCGGCCGAGGACAAGAACTTCTGGGAGCACCGCGGCGTCGACCCTTCGGGCATCGTCCGTGCCGGTCTGCTCTATGTGGAAAATCTCGGCAGCAACAAGCGCCCGCAGGGCGCCTCGACGATCACGCAGCAGGTCGCCAAGAACATGCTGCTGACGAATGAGGTCTCGTTCCAGCGCAAGATCAAGGAAGCGCTGCTCGCACTCAAGATCGAGCGCACCTATTCGAAGGAGCACATCCTCGAGCTCTATCTCAACCAGATCTATCTCGGCCTCGGCGCCTACGGCGTGGCGGCGGCCTCGCTCCTCTACTTCGACAAGTCCGTGCATGAGCTCAGCATCGCGCAAGCGGCCTATCTGGCGGCGCTGCCGAAGGGACCGGGGATCCTGCAGCCGTTCCGCTTCCATGATCGGGCGGTCGAGCGGCGCAACTGGGTCATCGATCGCATGGCCGAGAACGGTTACATCACGACCCAGCAGGCCGATCAGGCCAAGAAGGAGGCGCTCAACGTCGTCACCCGACCGACCGGCGCGCAGGTCTATGCGGCCGAATATTTCGCCGAGGACGTGCGGCGCGAAATTCTGGACAAATACGGCGAGAAAGGCCTCTACGAGGGCGGCCTGTCGGTGCGCACCACGCTCGATCCGAAGCTGCAGGGCATGGCGCGCAAGTCGCTGATGGACGGCCTCATCGAATACGACGAGCGGCAGGGCTATCGCGGCGCGGTCACCAAGATCGACATCGCCGGCGACTGGGGCGTGAAGCTCGCCGACGTCAAGGCGCTCGCCGACATCGGCTGGAAGCTCGCCGTGGTGCTCGAGACGAGCGACCAGGCGGCGCGGATCGGCTTCCAGCCCGGGCGCGAGCCCGGCGGCGCCGTCATGCGTGAGCGCAACGTCGGCATCGTGCCGCTCGACGGCGTGAAATGGGCGAAGGCGGCGGCGGGCCCGCTGCGTGGCAAGGTGCCCGTGAAGGTCTCCCAGGTCCTGGCGCCCGGCGACGTGGTCTATGTCGACCCGCTGCCGGGCCATGACGGCCAGTTCCGCTTGCGCCAGCTGCCCGAGGTGTCGGGCGCCATGGTGGTGATGGATCCGCGCACCGGGCGCGTGCTCGCGCTGGTCGGCGGCTTCTCGTACGACCAGAGCCAGTTCGACCGTGCCAGCCAGGCGATGCGCCAGCCCGGCTCGGCATTCAAGCCGTTCGTCTATGCGGCCGCCCTGGACAACGGCTACACCCCATCGAGCATTGTGCTCGACGCGCCGCTGTCGATCGAGCAGGGCAACGGCCAGGCGGCGTGGGAGCCGGAGAACTACGAGCGCAAGTTCTACGGGCCCTCGACGCTGCGCTTCGGCCTCGAGCACTCGCGCAATGTCATGACGGTGCGGCTCGCTCAGGATATCGGCATGCCGCTGATCAATGACTACGCCAAGCGGTTCGGCGTCTACCCGGACGGCCTGCCGCCCTATCTCTCGTTCGCGCTCGGCGCGGGCGAAACGACGGTGCTGCGCATGACCGCGGCCTACTCGATGATCGCCAATGGCGGGCACAAGATCACACCGACGATGATCGATCGCATCCAGGACCGCTTCGGCAAGACCATCTACCGGCACGACGAGCGCCAATGCATCGGCTGCGACGCCAAGAAGTGGGACAACCAGCCCGAGCCGACCCTCAAGGCCCACGACGACGTGGTGCTCGATCCGATGACCGCCTACCAGATCACCTCGATGATGGAGGGCGTGGTCCAGCGCGGCACCGGTTATGTGGTGCATGATGTCGGCAGGCCGATCGCCGGCAAGACCGGCACCACCAACGACGAGAAGGACGCCTGGTTCATGTCGTTCACGCCGAACCTCGCGGTCGGCATCTACATGGGTTACGACAAGCCGCGTCATCTCGGCCGCGACGCGACAGGCGGCCATTTGTCGGCGCCGATCGCGCGCGAGTTCTACAAGATGGCGCTCGCCGATCAGCCGGCGGTGCCGTTCCGGGTGCCGCCCGGCATCAAGCTCATCCGCGTCGATCCCAAGACCGGGTTGCGCGCGACCGGCGGCGGCCCGTCGATCCTCGAAGGCTTCAAGCCCGGCACCGCGCCGCCCGACAGCCCGGCCGTCATCAGCATGGGCACGGGCGACAACGGCACGATCGTTCCGACCGGCGATGCGGATCGCGCGGTGCGCTCGGGCACGGGCGGGCTGTACTGAGCACTTCCACCTCGACGGCGCTTCGGTTGCGCGCAACCGAGGGGATCGCTACATCGTGGCGAGGCCGCGCGGAATCGCGGCCGGCTGACGGATGAAGTCGATGCGCGCGGAAACCGAGAAACTGGTCGAAGAGATCAAGCAGTCCGTCGGGCTGCTGAGGAGGCATCTTTGACGTCGACAAGGCGCGCATGCGGCTTGCCGAGCTGAACAAGCTCGCCGAGGATCCAAAGCTCTGGGACGACCCGCAGAAGGCGCAGCGCCTCATGCAGGAGCGCACTTCGCTCGAGGACCAGCTCACGGCGCTCGAGCGCATCGAGCGCGACCTCTCCGACAATATCGAGATGATCGGCCTCGGCGAGGCGGAGAAGGATGCCGGCATCGTCACCGAGGCCGAAGCGGCCCTGAAGGGGCTGCGCACCGAGGTCGCGCGGCGCGAGCTCGAGGCGCTCCTCTCGGGCGAGGCGGACGGGAACGACAGCTACCTCGAGGTGCATGCGGGCGCCGGCGGCACCGAAAGCCAGGACTGGGCCGCGATGCTGCTGCGCATGTACACGCGTTGGGCCGAGCAGCACGGCTACAAGGTCGATTATCTCGAGGAGACCGCTGGCGAGGAGGCCGGGATCAAGTCGGCGAGCATCGAAATCAAGGGCAAGAACGCGTTCGGCTGGCTCAAGTCGGAGGACGGCGTGCATCGCCTGGTGCGCATCTCGCCGTTCGATTCGAACGCGCGCCGCCACACGTCGTTTGCGAAGGTCAGCATCTTTCCGGTGATCGACGACCGCATCGTCATCGACATCAAGGAATCCGACGTGCGCACCGACACGATGCGCTCCGGCGGCGCCGGCGGCCAGCACGTCAACAAGACCGAATCGGCGGTGCGCCTCACGCATATCCCGACCGGTATCGCCGTGGTGGTGCAGGCCGAGCGCTCTCAGCACAAGAACCGCGCCGCCGCCTGGAAGATGCTGCGCGCCCGGCTCTACGAGCGTGAGCTCAAGAAGCGCGAGGAAAAGGCCGCCGCCGAGCAGGCCGCCAAGACGGACATCGGCTGGGGCCATCAGATCCGCTCCTACGTGCTGCAGCCCTACCAGATGGTGAAGGACCTGCGCACCGGCGTCTCCACCTCGAACACCGGCGCGGTGCTCGACGGCGATCTCGACGATTTCATGCAGGCGGCGCTGGCGCAGAAGGCTTTCGGCACCGGGCCGACCGACGTGGAAGATGTAGAGTAGCGCGAGCCCGCGCCCCACCCGCGTGTTCGCGAGCTACGACGCGGGGGCAGGGGGAAAATCGTGGTCAATCTGTCGCGACAGCCGGGTCATGCTTGGCGTTCGATGCTGATGGGCGCGCTCGCCCTCGCGTCGATGCCGAGTGCCGCCGGCCAACCCGCCGTCCGGGCGAACGGCTACGACAGCGGCTGGTACATCTCGGATTTCTGGAGCGGCGAGCATCCGAACGGCTTCTCGGTGACCCGTACCGATACGGTGGTGCTCGCACGGCGATCAATGGACAAGGCGGCACCGCGAGATGTCGCGTGCAGACTGCCGTACCTCGCGGTCATTCATCCGTGGAACCGGCGCCGTATTGCGGCAAGCCGGATCAAGTTTCTCTCCGCGACCAAGATCGTGGGGCTGATCGCCAAGGAGCCGTTCGTGTTCGAGCACACGAGCAGCCATGCAAATCGCAAGTTGCAGATCAAGAAGGGCGACGTGATCGAGTACCTCCGCAACGATGCCGAGGGCTCGTTCGAGGTGCGCATCGCCGGCGAGCAGTATACGGCGGGCCAAGATCTGCTCGATCACGCGCACGATGTCGCCGACGACCAGTTCGTGGAGAATGACTGGGTATCCCTGACCTGCACGAGCGGCAGGCGGGCCTGGATTTTCTCACGGAGCTTGGGCTGGGCAGCGACGATCCGAAAGGGCAGGCGCCGGGCATTTCCGCAGTCGGTCCGGGACAGACAGGATATGGAAGCGCGCGCGATCTGACGGCCGCGGAGGCTCGCGAACTGGAGGCCGCGCGCAACAAATGAGGTTGGCGAAGCGGGCCGCCCTTTACTGGATCCAGCCCAAACGCATTCCGGCGCGCAGGAAACGATCCGGATCGACGGCTTCGCCGTTGATGCGTGTCTCGTAGTGCAAGTGCGGGCCGGTGGAGCGGCCGGTCGAGCCGAGATGGCCGATCTCCTGGCCGATCCTGACCTTCTGTCCGACCTTGACGTCGATCTCCGACAGGTGGCCGTAACGCGTCGCGAGACCATTCCCGTGGTCGATCTCGACCATCCGGCCATAGCCGCCGCTCCAGCTCGCAATCGTGACGGTGCCGGCCGCGGTGGCGTGCACCGGCTCGCCGATCGTGCCGCGGAAATCGATGCCGGTGTGCATGGCGGGCCGGTTGAGGAAGGGGTCGATGCGCACACCGAAGCCCGAGGAGGTGTCGAGCTCGCCCGGCACCGGCTTGCGGATCGGCAGCGCCGCCATCTCGTGCGCCAGCTGGTCGGCCTGCGCCCGCTCGAGAGTGACGCGATGAATTTGGCGCTCGAACGCGTCGGCATTGGCGGGAAGCCGATAGGGGACGAACGGGCCGCCGACGGCTTCGCCGGGGGGGCGCAGCTCCGAGCGGACGCCGAGCTCGGCGAGCACGCCGCGCAGCCGCTTGAGCTTGCCGTCATAGGAGGCGGCGAGCGCCTCGATCGCGGCGTTCTGGCCCGCCTCGACCCGATCGAGCGAGGCCTGGACGCGGGTGAGCGCGCCCGCGACGCCGTCGCTCATCAGCAGCGACTCGCGGTCGGGCGGCGGCAGCGGTGCCGTCGTGGCGTTGATCGGTGATGGTTTTGGCGCTCCAGCGGGCGCGCGCGGCGCGAGACTGCGGCTCGGTTGCCTGGTCGAGCCCGTGATGACCGGCTCCGTGAGCGCACCGAGCGAGGAGGTGCGCGCCTCCAGCGCCGACTGCCGTTCGGCCAATTGGGTGAGCCGCTGCTCGAACTGCTCCTGGTCGAGCAGCTGCCGGCTGGTGACGCGGTCGACCTGCGCCCGCATGTCGGCAATGCGATCCTCGTAGGCGAACTGCATCGCGGCTTGGCGCGCGATCAGGCGCGCCAGCACGTCGTCGTGAAAGGCGAAATAAGTGGCGGTCACCGCCGACCAACCGGCCATGATCACGAGCGTGCCGACGCAGATCCAGAATGCGACCGGTCGGATGCGCACTTGGCGAGCGCCGTGACCGAACGTGTAGCCGCGCTGCGTGTCTGCCGTGTCATTGGTGTGCGCGTAGGCCCGGCGTGGCCGCGCAACCTGGGCCGCATAATGCTCATCGTATGCCGCGCTCGGCGCGTGCTGCTGTGGATATTCGCCGGCCGGATTTTCGTACGGACGGACTTGGTACTGATCGCCGTCGTACTGACCGCGATCATGGTGGCCGTCATCGTACGGATCGCCTTGCGGGACGCTGTACGGGTCACCAACGCCGTAGGTGGACGAGCCTGGCAGGGACATCGACGCTCCGGCGCCGTGCCCAGAAGAGTTCCGGCGCTCCTGCGCCCGAATTTGCTCGGAACATGGTTAACGTTCGGCTAACGTTGGCGCAGTACATGAGCCGCATGGTTTCGGTGACGTGCGCCGAGGCTCGACCGGGGATTGGGTCGCAAGATGCTACAGCTCCTTGGCGGCAGCGAGCACCTCCTCGGCGTGGCCCGCGACCTTCACCTTGGGCCAGACGCGGGCGATCCGCCCGTCGCGGCCGATCAGGAAGGTGGCGCGAGTTATCCCCATGAACTTCTTGCCATACATGGATTTCTCGCCCCAGACCCCATAGGCGTTGAGCATCTTGTGTGTCTCGTCGGAGGCGAGCGGTATGCCGAGACCATGCTTCGCCTTGAACGCGTCCTGGGCCTTCACGGGATCTGCGGAAACGCCGAGCACTGCGGTGCCGGCCTTGGTGAAGGCGGCAGCGAGCTGCGAGAAGTCCTTGGCCTCGATCGTGCAGCCGGGAGTATCGGCCCGTGGGTAGAAGTAGAGGACCAGGTTTTGCCCCTTGAAATCCGCAAGCGACACGGTTTTCCCGCCGTCGCGGGGCAAACTGAACGCCGGCGCCTTGCTTCCGGGACCAGGTTGGGCGGACATGTGCCTTCCTTTCGACTTTTTCACAACGTCATCATCTTAGGACGGCCTCACGGTTTGGGGAGGGGCGCCGATGGGTCAAAGGATTTGGGAGAATCCTTGGCTGGGCAAGGGGATGTGCCTCGACCTGCGACAGCAGTTGTAGCGGCAGACGGGCGGGGGATGCCTGATCAGGCATGACGGATAGCAATCTTAGTCCAAAGATTGCGGCACTGCGTGGCTTGGAAGAGAGCCTGCGGTCGCATCGTCGTGCGCAGGCCGCTAGCGAGGCGGCTAATCCATCGTCCAAAGGCGTCAAGCCGCCGGCCGCCCCGGCCCCGTCGGGTGCACGTTCCGATCCGCCGCGCCGGGCTGCATCATCTGTGTCCTCGGGGCAGTGCATCGTTGGCCCGCCGTCGCGGCTGTGGCGCGTTGTGCGCAGCCGCCGTCTGCGCACCGCCATGATCGCATTCGCGACGCTGGTCGCGGTCGTCGGCATCGCCTTCGGCGGCCTGTGGTATCGCCTATCGTCCGGGCCGATCGCGCTTGATTTCGCCACCGACTGGCTCGCAGCGGCGATCAAGGAGAATCTCGGCAGCCGCTACAACGTCCAGGTCGGCGGCACCGTGCTCGAGCGCGACGAGAACGGCGGCATGGCGTTGCGCATCCGCGACATCGTGGTGCGCGACAGCGACGGCGCGGTTGTCGCCAATGCGCCGCGCGCCGAGGTCGGGCTCGCGAAGTGGAGCATCGTGACCGGCCACCCGCGCGCCGCGAGCCTCAACCTGGTCGGCGCCGGGCTGGCGTTGCGCATCGAGCCCAACGGCGAGATCAAGGTGTTCACCGGCGGCGACCGGCGCCCGCTCGTGCGGGCGACCATGCCGCCGACGATACCGCCGACCATGCTGGCGTCAGCCGATTCGGTTCCGATCGTTGCGAGCCGCAGCATCGCCAGCACGGCGACGCAAGCGGCCCCGTCCGCCGCACCCGTGCAAGCCGCGCCCTCGACGTCGTCGGCGCGCGGCATCTTCGACAATCTCGGCGCGGTGCTCGCCTGGCTCGACAGCATCAACGCGCTCGGCCTCGACGGCCACGACCTCGGCGAGATCGGCCTCAAGAGCGGCAGCCTCACGGTCGACGACCAGCGCAACGGGCAGAAGTCGACCTTCGACAAGATCAACCTCAGCCTCACGCGCCACGGCGCCGGCGAGGTGACGCTGCGCATCTCCTCGGACAATCCCGATCATCCCTGGCTGCTGCTCGCCGGCGTCAAGCCGCTCGGCGAGGGCCGCCGGGCGGTGAGCATCGAGGCGCGCAAGGTCATGGTGCGAGATCTCATACTCGCGCTGCGCCTCGGCGATGGCGGCATGGAGCCGGACCTGCCGATGTCGCTCAGTCTGCGCGCCGAGATCGCCCGCGATGGCATGCCGCAACTGGCCTCCGGCAAGCTGTGGCTCGGCCCCGGCACGATCACGGACCGCAAGGATCCGAGCAATCAGTTCACGATCGACCAGGCCGACGTCAGCGTTGACTGGGACGCCAGCCGGCATTCGCTCTCGGCGCCGTTCCAGATCGTCTCCGGCGGCAACCGCTTCACGCTGGTCGCCCATGCGGAGGCGCCGGCGCAGGCCGGCGCGCCGTGGCGAATCGGGCTGACGGGCGGCTCGATCGTGCTGGCGCCGGCGCCGGGCGACGACGCTTCGCTCCAGCTCAACCGGATCGCGGTGCTCTGCCGGCTCGATATGGCCAAGCGCCGCCTCGACATCGAGCACGCCAATATCGCCGGACAGAACGTGGCGGTCGCGCTGTCGGGCTCCGTCGATTTCTCGACCGGCGATCCGCGCATCGCCATCGGCGCCGCCGGCCGCCATATGACGATGGCGGCGTTCAAGCAGGTATGGCCGGCCTTCGTGAACACACCGGTGCACGTGTGGGCCAACAAACATTTCGTCGGCGGCATGGTCGACCGCGTCGAGATCGCGACCAACGCGCCGCTTTCGACGCTGCAGAACGGCGGGCCGCCGGTGCCCGACGACGGGCTCTCGATGGAGATCGCGATCAGCGGCTCGTCGCTGCAGCCAGTCGACGACCTCCCACCCATTCGTGATGCCGATCTCGTCACGCGCGTGCACGGCCGCGACGTGACCCTCTCGCTCGGGCGCGGCGTCATCGATCTGCCCTCCGGCCGGCGCCTCACGATCGCGAACGGCCTCTTCGAGGTGCCCGATACCCAAATCAAGAAGCCGCCCGCGCGCGTGCGCATGCGCATCGAGGGGCCGGTGCCGGCGGCAGCCGAGTTCCTGGCCAGCGATCGGCTGCGCGCGGCGTCGGGCTCGCCCCTCGATCCGGCCGGCAGCCGCGGCACCGTGGCGGCGCAGGTCGCGCTCACGTTCCCGATCGATCCCGACATGCCGGCGGGCAGCGTGAAGTACAACATCACCGCCGACGTCGCCAATTTCTCCGTCGATCACTTCATGATGGCGCAGCGGGTCGAGGCGCAGACGCTGCGCGTCACCGCCGATCCGGACGGATACCAGGCGCGCGGCGAGGTGCGCATCGGCGGCATGCCGGCGAGCATCGACTACCGCAAGCCGCGTGGCGACGGCGACGCCGAGCTGCGCCTGCAGGGCGTGTTCGACGATGCGGCGCGCAGCCGCTTCGGCTTCGACTTCAACGGCAGCCTGACCGGCCCCGTGTCGGTGCGGCTCGGCGCGAAGATCCCGGCGACCGGCGAGCAGGATGCGCGCTTCGCGATCGAGGCCGATCTCACCCAGGCGAAGATCGACAACCTGCTGCCCGGCTGGACCAAGCCGGCCGCCAAGAAGGCGACCGCGACCTTCACGATGGCGACCCATAAGGGCGCCGATACGCGCATCGACAACATCGTCGTCGACAGCGGCGGCGTGTCGGTCAAGGGATCGGTCGTGCTCGACAGCGACAGCCAGGTCGTCAACGCGAACTTCCCCGTCTTCGGGATGACCAGCGAGGACAAGGCGAGCCTCAAGGCCGAGCGCGAGGCGGACGGCGTCCTCAAGGTGACGATGCGCGGCGACGTCTATGACGGCCGCGCCTTCGTCAAGTCGATCATGGGCGGTCCCTCGTCGAGCAACCCTAAGGCACGCTCCAGCATCGGCGACCTCGACGTCGACGTGAAGATCGGCACCGTCGCGGGTTTCCGCGGCGAGACCCTGCGCGCGGTGGACTTCCGCCTGCAGCGCCGCGCCGAGCTGATCAAGAGCTTTGCGCTCAAGGCCAAGATCGGCGTCGATGCGGTCTTCACGGGTGACATGCACGTCGGCACGGACGGCCACCCGGTCCTCTATTTTCACAGCGCCGACGCCGGCGCGCTGCTGCGCTTCACCGACACCTATCCGCGCGTCGTCGGCGGCCAGCTGTGGGCCACCATGGACCCGCCGACGCCCAACCAGACGCCGCAACAGGGCCTCCTCGACCTGCGCGATTTCCATGTGAAGGGCGAGGCCGCGCTCGATCGGGTGGCCGCCGGCGCCCCCAGCATGGAGCCCGACGGCGTGCAGTTCTCGCGCATGCGGGTCGTCTTCACCCGCTCGCCCGGCAAGTTCACGGTGCGCGACGCGGTGGTGAGCGGGCCGGTCGTCGGCGCCACCATGGACGGCGTGCTCGACTTCGCCAACAACGACGTGCGTCTGCGCGGCACCTTCGTGCCGCTCTACGGCATCAACAACATGTTCGGGCAGATCCCGATCGTCGGCATCTTCCTCGGCGGCGGCGACAAGGAAGGCCTGTTCGGCATCACGTTCGAGGTGGTTGGGCCGCCCAACGCGCCGATCCTGCGGGTCAATCCGATCTCCCCGCTCGCGCCCGGCCTGCTGCGCAAGGTGTTCGAGTTCCCGAGCAGCGTGCCGGGCGAGCGCTATCCCGATCCGCGCACGAGCTACGCGGACCGGGATCGCTGACTCGGGTCATTGCGAGCTAAGCCGTCACACCGGCTTGAGCAGCACGTGCCGCTTGCGGCCGAGTGACAGCTTGATCACGCCCTCGGCGGTCAGCTCGCCCGCCGTCAGCACCATCTTCTCGTTGCTGACCGGCTTGTCGTTGACCCGCAGGCCACCGGCCTTGATCTGACGGCGCGCCTCGCCGTTCGAGGCGACGAGGCCGGTCCTTTCCGCAAACGCGGTTAGCACGCCGATGCCCTTGTCGAGCTCGGCCATGGCGATTTCGATCGTCGGCAGGCTCGCCGCGAGCGTTCCTTCCTCGAAGGTCTGCCGCGCGGTTTTCTCCGCCGCCTCGGCCGCCTCGCGACCGTGCATGAGCGCGGTCGCTTCCGTTGCCAGCACCTTCTTGGCTTCGTTGATCTCGGCGCCGGCGAGCGCCGCGAGCCGGGCGATGTCGTCGAGCGGCAGCAGGGTGAACAGCTTGAGGAAGCGCGCGACGTCGCCGTCCTCGGTGTTGCGCCAGTACTGCCAGTAGTCGTAGGGCGCGAGCATGTCGCCGTTGAGCCAGACCGCGCCGGCCGCGGTCTTGCCCATCTTGGCGCCGGAGGCTGTGGTCAGCAGCGGGCAGGTGAGCGCATAGAGCTGGTGCGTGCCCATGCGCCGGCCGAGATCGATGCCGTTGACGATGTTGCCCCATTGGTCGGAGCCGCCCATTTGCAGGTTGCAGCCGTAGCGGCGGGCAAGCTCGACGAAATCGTAGGCCTGCAGGATCATGTAGTTGAACTCGATGAACGACAGCTCATGCTCGCGCTCGAGCCGCAGCTTCACCGAATCCATGGTCAGCATGCGGTTGATCGAGAAATGCCGGCCGACGTCGCGCAGGGTCTCGAGATAGTTGAGCGGGACCAGCCACTCGGCATTGTCGAGCATCGCGGCATCGGACGCGCCGTCGCCGAACCTGAGCAGCTTGGCGAATGTGCCTTTGATGCTGTCCTTGTTCGCCTCGATCCGCTCATAGCTCAGGAGCTGGCGCGACTCGTCGCGCCCGGACGGGTCGCCGACGCGCGTCGTGCCGCCGCCCATCAGCGCGATCGGCTTGTTGCCCGACTGCTGCAGCCAATGCAGCATCATCATCGAGAGCAGGTGGCCGATGTGCAGCGAGGGCGCGGTGCAGTCGTAGCCCACATAGGCGACGACCTTGCGCTCCGCGGCCAACTGGTCGAGAGCCGGATCGGATATCTGGTGGATGAATCCACGCTCCGACAGGACCTTGAGGAATTCGGATTTGTAAGCGCTCATGATTTGATGAATCGTCATGCCGCGGTGTCATGGCCGGGGACGAACGTTCGATGAGGGGCCAGGCATGACGGTGTCGCGAATTGCGCCGGTGGTGTAACAGGTTCGTTGGCGGATTGAAACCGACGCGAGGGGCTCGGGGTGCGGGCGATCGGTGTCCGCTGATGGACGGCATCATCGCGCCGCCGGATCGATCCGGACCCGGCTTTCCAACACGGCCGCGCGCCGATAAAAGAGGGCGGGCCCGGCCGGGAAAAGTCGATTGCCGCAGCCGATGGCGCGAGCCGGCCTTCGCGAAGGAGACCCCCAAAATGGCGACCTATTCCGACGTCCAGCTCTTCATCGATGGCAAATGGCAGCCGGCCGCGAGCGGGAAGACGCTCGACGTGATCAATCCGGCGACGGGTGAGGCGATCGGCAAGGTCGCGCATGCCGAGAAGGCCGATCTCGATCTCGCGCTCGCGGCGGCGCAGAAGGGTTTTGCGGCCTGGCGCAAGGTGCCGGCCCACGAGCGCTACAAGGTGCTGCGCAAGGCGGCCGATATCCTGCGCAGCAATGCCGACCAGATCGCGACCCTGATGACCATGGAGCAGGGCAAGCCGCTGGTCGAGGCCAAGGGCGAGACGCTCGCGGGCGCCGACGTGATCGACTGGTTCGCCGAGGAAGCGCGCCGCGCCTATGGCCGCACCATCCCGCCGCGCATGGACGGCGTCTACCAGCTCGAGCTGAAAGAGCCGGTGGGCGTGGTCGCGGCCTTCACGCCGTGGAATTTCCCGATCAACCAGGCGGTGCGCAAGTGCTCGATGGCGCTCGCGGCCGGTTGCGCGATCATCATCAAGGGCCCGGAGGAGACGCCGGCGGCGTGCGCGGGCCTGATCGACGCCTATGCCAAGGCGGGCGTGCCGCAGGGCGCGATCAATCTCGTGTTCGGCGTGCCGGGCGACATCTCGTCCTACCTGATCCCGCACCCGGTGGTGCGCAAGATCTCCTTCACGGGCTCGACCGCGGTCGGCAAGCACCTCGCCGCGATGGCGGGCCAGCACATGAAGCGGGTCACCATGGAGCTCGGCGGGCATGCGCCCGCGATGGTCTTCGCCGATGCCGACGTCGATGCGGCGTCGAAGATCCTCGCCGCCAACAAGTTCCGCAATGCCGGCCAGGTGTGCGTTGCTCCGACCCGCTTCCTGGTGCAGAAGCCGGTCTATGAGGAGTTCGTCGGCAAGTTCGTCAATGCGGCGAAAGCCGTGAAGGTCGGCGACGGACTCGACGAGAAGACCCGCATGGGCCCGCTCGCCCATTCGCGGCGGCTCGACGCGATCGAGGCGTTCGTCGGCGATGCGGTCGCCAAAGGCGCCACGGTCGAGACCGGCGGCCGCCGCATCGGCAACAAGGGCTATTTCTACGAGCCGACCGTGCTTACCCACGTGTCGCGCGAGGCGCGCATCATGAACGAGGAGCCGTTCGGCCCGGTCGCGGTGATCGGCTCGTTCGACACCTTCGAGGAAGTGGTGACCGAGGCGAACCGGCTGCCCTATGGGCTCGCAGCCTATGCGTATACGCGCTCGGAGAAGACCGCGGCCGCGCTCGGCGCATCGATCGAGACCGGCATGATCTCGATCAATCACCACGGGCTCGCGCTGCCCGAGGTGCCGTTCGGCGGCGTGAAGGATTCCGGCTACGGCACCGAAGGCGGCGCCGACGCGCTCGACGCGTATCTGGTGACCAAGTTCGTCACCCAGATGAACGTGTGAGCGAGTGGGTTTGCAGCCCGCATAGAGCCGAGCGGAATGCGCGGACGGTCATCCCGGATTTCGCTTGCGCTCCGTCCGGGCTACGCAATTACTCCGCTCATCGCGCTGACCGCTTTCGCCGCCGCTGCAGGACTTGGCCTGACCTCGCGGACCCATGTGCCGACGGCTGCCATCGCGGTCGCGAACAGCTTCATTGATCGTATCAACGTCGGCGATTTGCAGACGGCTCACCGGCTGACAGGGCGGAATGCGCCGGTTGGGACGTCCCTCGCCGAATTCGAGGCCAAGCTGCGGCGCCAATTGGCGATCGACACCTTTCCGTTGCACCGGTCGGCGACTTTCGCCGGCCTTCGCGCGGGCGGCCAGTCGTATGGCAATCGGCTTCGGCGCTGGATCATGGGCCGCACGGTCGACCCGGATACAGTGGATCTCGATTACAGCTTCGGAGTTCCCTTCGAGATCAGGCTGGCATCAGACGAGCGCGGCAACTGGCACGTCGTCTTGTTCCAAAGCCACGCCGCTTGAGCTGCTCGCGCTGCTTGCCGGCGACTCGATCTCATGGCTGATGCGCTTGCATTGACGTAATGTTTCTATTGTTACAATCTCAAGGGACCGGAACTCCGGTCGTTGCCGGACGACAAATGGGGGAAAAGCTCATGAAGATTGCCGCTCATTGGAAGTCTGCACTTTACGGTCTCGCCCTGATCGCAGGTCTGTCGATCATCTCCTCGCCAGCCATGGCCAGATGCACCGTCGGCGACTGCTGGGGCGCAGTGGCTTATGGCCCCAATGACGCCTGGGCCTGGGAGGTCAACTTCGAGGACCACGACACGGCCGAGCACATGGCGCTCCAGAAGTGCAGCGGCAGGTGCACTCACGTCCTGACGTTCAGGAACACGTGCGGCGCCTACGTCTCCGGTCGTGGTGGCCACGGCTGGGGCACGTCGCGTGACAAGAACGCGGCAGTCGGCCGGGCGATGATGGAGTGCAGCAAGATCGCCAGCAATTGCAGCCTGCGCGTCTGGGCGTGCACGTCGCGCTAGATCGGCGTTGCGGACCCGGCCTGCGTAGCCCGGATGGAGCGAAGCGGAATCCGGGCTCAGCCCCTCAGCGGATAGGCATAGCCCGCATTCCGCTTCGCTTCATGCGGGCTATAAGCCGCGCGCCGCATCGCGCACCATGTGCTCGATGCCTTTGACCACGCGGGCCAGCCGCTCGAAGTCGATCCTGTCGGGCGTATCGAGGGCCGTGTGTTAGCAGGGGTAGCGGAACGGCGCCGTATCGGTGAGCATGACCGCCGGAAAGCCGGCCTGCTCGAACGCCCAGTGATCGGACCAATCGATTCCCGGGATCGACGCCGGCGCGACCCCGCCGATGGTCGGGAAATTCATGTGCGCGCGGAATGACCCGATCGAGGCGCGCACCAGCGGACGGGCCGCAAGCGTCCCGACGAAGGCGAGGAAGTAGATCGCGCGCCGCCGATGACGACGGCGACCACCCCGAGCAGACCATGTCCGCGCCCGCCGGAAGAGGACATTACGGGCTCGCTTTGCCAGTAGCGTGTGCCGGCACCAAGTTACGAATGATAGCGAGCAGCCGATCGAAGTCGACCGGCTTCGTATCGAATTCATCGCAGCCTGCGGCGAGTGCTTTCTCGCGCATGCCGGCGAGCGCATGGGCGGACAGCGCGATCACCGGGATGTCGCGCGTCTGCGCATCATTCTTGAGCCGGCGGGTCGCCTCCCAGCCGTCGATGCCGGGCATCTCGAGATCCATGAGGATGATGTCGGGCCGCTGCGCGGCGGCGAGCGCGCAGCCGGCCTCGCCATCGCGTGCCACCAGGACCTCGAACTCGCCCGTGAGCTCGAGGCGCATCTGCAGCATATAGATGTTGTCGTCGTTGTCCTCGACGTAGAGAAGCTTGATCACGTCGCTGCGTCCGTCACTGCGGGTCTCCGAGCCTGCACCAGCCGGCGAACGCGGTCGACCAGCTCGGCGGGCCCGAACGTGTTCTTCACCAGAACCGATTGCACGCCCGAGTTCAAGCGCTTGCGGTCCTCCGGCCCGAGGTCGCGCGACGTGATGACGACGACCGGAATGTCGCGCCATTTCGGTTCCTTCTGCAGCGCCGCGACCACGTCGAACCCGTCCAGCTCAGGCATCATCAAGTCGAGCAGGATCACGTCCGGCGGCCCTTCGCGCAAGCGCGCCAAGGCGTCGCGCCCGTCGACCGCTTCATCGACGATCCATTCCTCGTCCTTGAGCCAGGTGCGCGCGCGCTCGCGCACACCGGCATCGTCGTCGACGAGCAGGATGCGCGCGCGCCGCGCCGGCGCGCGAAAGCGCCTCACCATGCGATGCAGCCGCTCGCGGTCGATCGGCTTCGTGAGATGGCCGGCGGCGCCGAGCGCGAGGCCGCGCCGCTGCTCGTCGACGATCGTCGTCATGATGACCGGGATATCGGCGAGTTCACTGTCCTGCCGCAGCGCCGCGAGCACCGACCAGCCGTCGAGATCGGGCATCATCACGTCGAGCGTGATCGCGACCGGGCGCAATCCGCGCGCCCGCTTCAGCCCCTCCAGCCCGCCCGCCGCCGTCTCGACAGTGAATCCTTCGGCCTTGAGCTGATCGGCGATCAGCTCGCGCGCCGTCGCGTCGTCGTCGATCACCAGGATGCAGTTGTCGCACGTCCCGGAGCCTGCGCCGGTGGTCTCGACCGCGTCGGCGTCGGCCGGCAGGCGCACGGTGAACACCGAGCCCTTGCCGAGCTCGCTCGCGACCGTCACGTCGCCGCCCATCATGCGGGCAAGCTTGCGCGTGATGGCGAGGCCGAGCCCGGTGCCGCCATAGCGCCGCGCCGTCGAGGCATCGGCCTGCACGAATTCCTCGAAAAGCTTGGCCTGCTGCTCGGGGGTCATGCCGATGCCGCTGTCGGAGACGGCAAGCTCGACCCAGCTGCGGCCGTCGACCACCTTGCGCACGCGTAGCGCAACCTCGCCCTCCTTCGTGAACTTGCAGGCATTGCTCAGCAGGTTGAGCAGGATCTGGCGCAGCCGCATCGGATCTGCGGTGATCGGCGCGAGGTTGCCTTCGCACTCGCCCACCAGCCGGTTGCGGTTCTGCTCAGCGAGCTGGCGCGCGGTGCCGACCACCTCGTCGACCAGCGGCGCGAGGTTGACCTGCTCGGGGCTGAGCTCGAGCTTGCCGGCCTCGATCTTGGAAAGATCAAGCACCTGGTTGATCAGCCCGAGCAGGTGCGTGCCAGCCCGATTGACCCGGCGCAGCGGCTCGATCGCCTTCTCGGTGCCGAAGCGGGCCGCATTGGTGAACATCATCTCGGTGAGCCCGATGATGGCGTTGAGCGGCGTGCGCAGCTCGTGGCTCATGTTGGCGAGGAACTGCGACTTGTGCTGGCTCGCCTGCTCGAGCTGGCGGCTCTTCTCCTCGAGCTCTTTGGTGCGCGCCCGCAGCTCGGTGAGCAGCCGCACGTTCTCGATCGCGATCACTGCCTGACTGGCGAAATTCGTCATCAGCTCGATCTGCTTGTCATCGAACGCGCGCACTTCCTGACGGTAGATGATGATCGCGCCGAGCACTTCGCCTTCCTTGAGCATCGGAACGGCGATGAGCGAGCGCGCACCGCCGATGCGAGCTTCCGAGCTTCGTACCGGCTCGGCTGCCTGATCGAGACAATGGACCGCCTGCTTGGTGCGAAGCACGCGATCAAGAGGCCCGCCGGCAGTCGCCTGGAATCGACCGCGCGTGCGCTGGAACGCCGCCAGCTCGGGCGGCGCGCCGCACTGTGTAGCGGTGCGAAACGCGCCGTCCTCGTAGAGATGCAAGACGCCGAACTTCGCCTCGCACAGCCGCGTCGAGTGGGCCAGGATCGCCTGGAAAACGGGCTCCAGGTCGGTGGGCGAGCGGGAGATCACGCGCAGCACCTCGGACGTCGCGGTCTGCTGCTCCAGTGCCTCGCTCAGCTCGCGGGTGCGCGAGTCCACTTTCTTCTCGAGGTCGGCGTAGGACTCCTCCAATCGACTCGCCATGTCGTTGAACTGATCGGCGAGGCCCTCGAGCTCGTCGCCGGTCTTGATGTCGATGCGTTGCGCGAGATCGCCGCGACCGAGGCGCGCGGCGCCGGTGCGTAGGGTCTGGATCGGCCCCACCATGCGGCGGGCGAGGAACATGCCGGCGAAAACCGCGAAGAAAAGCGCCGCGAGCAGCACCCAGGCGAGGCGCTTCAGTGCCGCATAAAACGGCGCGTTGGCCTCGTCCGCGGGCAGCTCGGCGAACACGTACCAGCCGAGCGGCGCGACCTGCGCATGCGCGCTCAGCACGTTTTGTCCCTGGATATTCCGCACCTCCTGAACCTCATCGCGCCCGGCCGTTTCGCCGCGTGCCTCGCGCACCTGCGGGAGCGCCGAGAGGTCGGTGTTGCGCAGCACGAGGCTGATGTCAGGATGTGCGATCAGGCGGCCGCTGCCGTCCACCACGTATGCATAGCCGCGCTCGCCGACCCTGATTTGCGAGATCACGTCCCAGATCAGCTTCAGGTTCACCTCGGCGACCGTGACGCCGGAGTCGCGGCGCGCGCCCGCCATCGACAAGGTCATGTAGGGCTCCGACTCGCGGCGGAAATAGACCGGGCCGTAATAGACCTTGTGCGCCATGGCGGCGGTGAACTTCGGATCCTGCGAATAATCGAGATTGCTGCCGACGACGTCCATCGCCAGCCGCGAGACGCGCAGCCGCTCGTGGCCGGTCGCGTCGAGCTCGGACAGCTCGGTGATCGCCGGCACTTGGCGCAGCAGCCGCAGCCCGTCGAAGCGCCGCTGCTCGAGCAGCGCCGCCGACCATGGCAGTTGCGTCGTCCAGCCGATCTGGCTCTCGATTTCCGTGACGAACTGGCCGATCTTGGCCGCCGCCGATTCGGCCTGCTCGCGCTGGATGCGCACCAACGCGACCTTGTGCTCGCCGTAATAGAACCAGACCTCGAATGCGCCGTTGCCGAGGAGCGCAATGCTCACGACGGCGACGAACAGCGCGACGTATTTGTAGAACAGCCGGCCGCGGATCTTGCCGTCGCCCGACGCAACAGGCCGCGCCGCGGCGGCGCGCTTGCGCAGCCCGCGCAGGTAGCCTGTCAACCGCGTCAACGTTTTCGGCACGCCCGCCGTCTCCTGTGTCTCTATTCAATGATTTCGTCGGCAATCGCGGCCAGGATTGCCGGAATCTCCAGACCGAGCGCTTTGGCGGTCTTCAGATTGATGACGAGCTCGAAAGTCGTGGGCAGCTCGACCGGCAGATCCACCGGCTTGGCACCCTTGAGAATCCGATCGATGTAGGGCGCAGCGCTCCGGTAGTGCTGGCAGTAATTCAGCCCGTAGGACATCAAGCCTCCCGCGTCGGCGAACTCCCTGATCTGGTATATTGCCGGCAGACGGTTCGCCGCGGCAAACGCGACGATGCGCGCTCGGCTTCCGAGCGTCACGCCGTCCTGCAACGTGATGAGGCCGTTGCAGTGCGACTGCAGAATCATCGCGAACGCCTGGTCCAGATCGCTCGAGGCGCGCACACCCGCCGACACGATCTCGATCCGTGCCGTCGCGCCCGCGTTTTGCAACTCGAAGAAATCGAGCAGCTTGCCCGGATTGGCCGTATCGTAGAGCACCGCCACACGCCGCACCTCCGACGCCGCGGTGCGCAGATAGTCGACGAGCTTCGCCGTCGTCGCAGGAAGGAAATTGGATACGCCAGTGATATTGCCGCCGGGCCGGGCAATGCTGGCGACCATCTTGCTTGCGACCGGGTCGCTCACCGCGACGAAGACCACGGGAATCCGGGACGTCGCCCGCTGCACGGCCAGCGTCGCCGGTGTGCCGGTGGTCACGATCACATCCGGCTCGAGCCGCACGAGCTCGGCCGCGGCAGCGGCATAATCGCCGGGCTCTCCTCCCCATCGCAGGTCGAGCGCAAGCGTCGTGCCGTCGACCCAACCACGGTCGCGCAGGCCCGACATGAGGCACTTCAACAGCGATTTCCCCGCTGCGGACGTGTTGGTGGAGAGGAAGCCCAGGCGTCGTGGCGGGCGGTCAGCGACCGCCCGCCCCGCGGATGGCCAAAGGGCCGCACTTGCAACGAGGGTGATGAATTCGCGTCGCCTCATTCGATCACCTCGTCGGCGCGCGCCAGTACGGTCGGCGGGATGTCGAGGCCGAGCGCCGTGGCGGTCTTGAGATTGACCACCAGCTCGAGCTTGGCGGGCCCTTCGACCGGCAGGTCGCCCGGCTTGGCGCCCTTGAGGATCTTGTCGACCAGGTCGGCCGCGCGCAGGTACAGGTCGGGATAACTCGGCCCATAGCTCATGAGACCGCCGGCCTCGACGAACTCGCGCGCCGGGTAGGCGGCCGGCAGCTTCTGCGCGGCGGCGAGGCGCACGATCATCGCGGCGTTCTCCTGGGTGAGCCCGTCGATCCCGACCGACAGCGCCTGCACCTGATGCGTCGCCATCGTCGCGAAAGCGGGCGCGATATCCTCGGTCCTGCGCACGTCGAGGAGCTCGACGGCGAGGCCGAGGCTGCGCGCCGCCGACTGCGTCGCCGTCCATTGCGGCGGGGAGACCGGATTGCCGATGTTCTGCAGGAACGCGACCCGGGCGATCGGCGGAAACGCCTGCTTGAGCAGCTCGATGCGCTTGCCGGCGAGCTCGTTCACGAAGGAGGAAAAGCCGGTGATGTTGCCGCCGGGCCGGGCGAAGCTCTTGACCACCCCCACGCCGAGCGGCTCGCCGATCGCCGCCATCACGATCGGAATGGTCGCGCTCGCGGCTTTTGCGGCTTCGGTGGCCGGGGTGCCGCGGGTGACGATCACGTCGACCGGGAGCCGAACCAGCTCGGCGGCAAGCCGCGGGAAACGGACCGCTCGGCCGTCGGCGGAGCGATACGTGATCTGCAGGTTCTGTCCATCGACGTAGCCGTGGTCGCGGAGGCCCCGCTGCAGTGCACCGAAATTCGCCCGATTGCGCTCCGCTGGCACGGTCTCCAGCACGCCGACGCGATAGACCCTGCTTTCCTCGCCGCGCGCCGCAATGGGGCGGGCCAGCGCCGAAGCGCCCGCGCCGCCGACCAGGGCAAGGAACTCGCGCCGTCTCATTCGATGACCTCGTGGGCGCGAGCGAGCAGCGTCGGCGGCAGGGCGATGCCGAGCGCCCTGGCGGTCTCGAGGCTGATCACCAGCTCGAGCTTGATCGGCTGCTCCACCGGAAGGTCGCCGGGCTTGGCACCCTTCAAGATCTTGTCGATGAGGCCTGCCGCGCGGAAATAGAGATCGGGATAGCTCGGCCCGTAGCTCAACATGCCGCCGACGTCGACGAACTCGCGCGACGGATAGGCGGTCGGAATCTTCTGCGCCGCGGCCAGTTGCACGATCGTGCGCGCATTTTGCTGCGTGACCCCATCGATCCCGACCGAGAGCGCCCCGATCTTGTGAGCCGCGATGCCCGCACCGGCGGCCGCGATGTCGGCCGCGCTGCGCACGTCGAACAGCTCGGCCGAGAGCCCCAGCGCCTCGGCGACGCTCTGCGTCGACTTCCATTGCGGCGGCGAGACCGGGTTGCCCATGTTCTGCATGAAGCCGACGCTGCGGATCGCGGGGAACGATTCCTTGAGCAGCTCGACGCGCTTGCCGGAAAGCTCGGTGACGAAGGCGCTCAGTCCGGTCACGTTGCCGCCCGGCCGCGCAAGGCTCGCCACCACGCCGACGCCGAGCGGCTCGCCGATCGCCGCCATCACTATCGGTATGGTGCTGGTCGCGGCCTTGGCGGCGCGGGCCGCAGGGGTGCCGCGCGTGACGATGAGGTCGACCGGAAGATCGATGAGCTCGCCGGCCAGCGCCGGGAACCGGTCCGCATGGCCGTCGGCCGAGCGATACTCGATCTGCAGGTTCTGCCCCTCGACATAGCCGTGCTCGCGCAGGCCCCGACGCAACGCATCGAGATTCGCGCGGTTGCGCTCCGCAGGCACCGTCTCGAGCACGCCCACGCGATAAGCCTTCGTTCCGGCGGCGTGCGCCGCGACCCCGCGGCCCAGCACCGAGCCGGCCGCGCCGGCGAGGAAGGCAATGAACTCCCGCCGCCTCATTCGATCACCTCGTCAGCGCGGCCCAGCAGCGGTAGTGAGAAGGTCAGCCCCAGGACCTTCGCTGTTTTGAGATTGAGGACCAGCTCGACCTTGGTCACCTGCTGGACCGGTAATTCCGCCGGTTCGAAGCCCTTGAGGATCTTCCCGACGTAGATGCCGGCCTGATGATAGGCCTCTGTTCTACTGGCGCCGTAGCTCAACAACCCGCCCGCCTCGGTGGCCTCGCGCCACGGGTAGACGGCCGGCAGTGCGTGCTTGGCCGCATGCGCAATGATCCTGGCCTGTTGACTGTTGAGAAAGAGGTCGCCGGCGACGACAAAGCCTCCGACGCTCTGCTGGTCAAACGTCGTCAACGCCGTTGCAAGCTCCCGTTCGCTGCTGCTTTTCGCCAGCACCATCTGGAGGCCAAGCTTCTCGAGGGCCGCGCGTGCATCTTGCGTATCGGCTTGAGCAAAGGGATTCCGGGGATTTATCAGGAAGCCGAGGCATGAAGCGCTGAGCACCATGTCGTGTAAAACCTCGAATTGCTTCGCAACGAGCGTCCTGTTGAGGAATGTCACGCCCGTAATATTGCTGCCCGGCCGGTTGAGGCTGCCGACGAGGCCGGTCGCGATCGGATCGGTTCCGATGATGAACACGATCGGGATCGCATTGGTCGCGGCCTTGGCAGCGAGCGCCGCCGGCGTGGTGCCTATGCCCGCGATCACATCGACTTTGCGGGTGATGAGCTCGGCCGCTAGCGCTGGAAACCTGCTGTAGTCGCTTTGCGCCCAGCGGTACTCGGCCACAATATTATTCCCTTCGACGAAACCGCTATCGTTCAGGCCCTTCCAGAACGGTGCGAGCTGGGCCGCATCGCCTTCCGGCGTCTTTCCGCATAGAAGTCCGACCACCGGCTTCGCCGGCGCTTGGGCGCGCGCGGCGCACGGCAAACCAACGGCCGCACCGCCGACGAGCGCGATGAATTCCCGCCGTCTCATTCGATCACCTCGTCGGCGCGCGCGAGCAGCGTGGGCGAGGGGTCGAGCCCGAGCGATCGCGCGGTCTTGAGATTGACGACCAGCTCGAACTTGGTGGGCGCCTGCACCGGCAGCTCGGCCGGCCTCGCGCCGCGCAGGATGCGGTCGACATAGTGCGCGGCGCGCGGATACTGATCCATCGGATCGACGCCGTAGGACATGAGCCCGCCGGCGCTGGCGAAGAAGCGGAACGGATAGATCGTCGGCAGGCTGTTGGCGGCCGCGAGCGAGATGATCAGGTCGCGGTGCACCAGCGTGAAGGCGTCCGGCATGACGATGAGACCGTCGCGGTTGGCGCCGGCGAGCATCGCGAGCGTCTGCCGGATTTCGTTCTCGTCGTGCACGGGCGCCGGGCGCGCCTCGAAGGCAAGCGGCGTCGCGGCGGCTCGGAATGGCGCGAGGTAGAAATCCCCGTGCCCGGCCGCGGTGTCGGGATTGAACAGGATGGCGATGCGCCGCGTCGCCGGCGCGATCTCCTTGAGCAGCTCGGGCCATTTGCCGGCGATCGTTTCCTCGAAATTGGTGAAGCCGGTGACGTTGCGGCCCGGATGGGCGACGTTGTCGACCAGGCCGCTGCCGACCGGATCGGAGACCTGTGCGAACACGATCGGAATCGTGAGCGTGGCGTCGATGAGCGCGCGCACGGCCGAGACCGTGACGCCGAAAATCACGTCGGGCTGGAGCGCGACGAGCTCAGCCGCATGTTTCTGCATCGCCTTCCTGTCGCCGGAGGCCCAGCGATAGACGAGCTCGACGTTGCCTCCGTCTTTCCAACCGATCTGCGCCGGCTCGTCACGGAAGCGGGCGATGCGCGCCTGTGCCGGCGCGTCGGTCTCGGCGAAGCCCACGAGCACGCCGATGCGGCGGGACTGCGCCCAGGCGGACACGGGCGCGAGGGCGGCGGCCGCGAACGCCAGAATGAACTCCCCCCGCCTCATTCGCTCACCATGTCGGGAATGAACAGACATGCGAGCACCACCGACTGGCGCGGGATTCCGGCCACCCTGTCCAGGCTTCCATGGGATCGAAAGCCAGACGATAGGCGTGCGTGCGATCCGGTGGGGTCATGAGCCGATTCCTTGGCGCGGACGCTGCGACATCGCGGCGGTAATTCAGATCGATCTCGACCGAGTCGGCGCTGCTTCATTCGATCACCTCGTCGGCGATCGCGAGCAGCGTCGGCGGGATGTCGATGCCCAACGCCTTCGCAGTCTTGAGATTGAGCACCAGCTCGACTTTGACCGACTGCTGCACTGGAAGATCGGCTGGCTTTTCGCCGCCCAGGATCCGCGCGACATAGCGGCCGGCAAGACGATGCGCGTCGGTGATGCTGGTGCCGTAGCTCATCAGGCCGCCAGCTACAGGAAACTCTCGCAGCGGAGAGACCGTCGGCAGCGCGTGACGCGCGGACAATGCGGCGAGCCGATCGGATTTTCCATTGAAGGTGGGCTCGCTTGCAAGGAGCAGGCCTCCAACGCCCGCCGTGACAAGCGTCGCATAGGCGGCGGCAAAGTCCCCCGCGTCATGGGCGCTGGCCACCACGAGACTTCGGCGAACGGCGGCGGCCGCCGCCTCTGCGGATTGCCGCTCCGGATTCGAATAGGGGCTCTCCGGATTGACGAGAAAGCCCAGCGGCCGGCCTTTCGCCATCACTTCATTCAGAGCCTCGATCTGTTTTGGGATCAGCCCATTGATGAGAAAGCTCACGCCCGTGATGTTTCCACCCGGCCGATTGAGGCTCGGGACGAGACCGAACGAGACCGGGTCGCCGCCGATGATAAAGACGATCGGTATGGTCGAGGTCGCGCCTTTCGCGGCACGGCCGGACGGCGCTCCGCCGCCGGTCGCCAAGATGGCCGCAACATTCCGGCTGACAAGCTCCTTGGCCAGCTCCGGAAGGCGTTCGTAATGGCCGTCCGCGAAGAGATAGTTGATTGCGACGTTCTTGCCCTCAACGTAACCGCGTTCCGCGAGTCCCTGGCGAAACGCCGCGACGACGCGGGCTGAATCGCGAGCGGACCGGCCGCTGAGATAGCCGATCAAGGGTATTTTCGGCTCTTGCGAACGTGCGGCCGGTGGAAAAGCCGCCATGCCGCTTATCACAGCGCCGAGAAATTCACGTCGCCGCATGACCCCTCCGATCGGTTCGGGTATTGGTCGTGGATCCGGATTGTCCATCCGTGCAACCCGGAAATCCTTGGCGCCGAACTGAAAATTCCTGAAATCCCGTCATTCGCGCCTGCCGATCAGCCCGCCGTCACGTCGGTTGGCCGCAAGGCCAGCATCGTGATGTCGTCGAACGCCTCCGCGGCGCCGACGAAGACTCGGAGTTCGGACGCGACCGCATCGACGAGAGCGGCGCTGGTCTTGCCGTTCGCGGCCCGCAGCACCGCTTCGAGCCGCTCTTCGGAAAAGAGCTCCGCGGCCGCATTGATCGCCTCGGTCACGCCGTCGGTGAACAGGTAGATCGTCTCGTCCGGCGTGAGCGTGAGGCGGCCTGCCACATGGGCCGCGTTGGGCCGCACGCCGAGAATGACGCCGCGCGCCGCCTCGATCGGCGCGACCTCGCCGCCCTTGAGCCGATAGGGTGCATTGTGCCCGGCATTGCAGAACTCGATCTCGCCGGTCTTCGGCGCCAGCAGCGCGAAGAACATGGTGACGAACATCATGTCGGGATTGCTCTGCGAGAGCTCGCGATTCACCCGCCCGATGATGTCAGCGGCGCCCGGCGGGCCGCCGTCGGGGCCGCGCATCAGCTCGGTCGCGATGCGAATCAGGCTTTTCGTGCGCGCCATGAACAGGGCCGCCGGCATCCCCTTGCCGGAGACGTCGCCGATGAGGAAGCAGAGCCGGCCGTCGGCGGTCGGGAAGAAGTCGTAGAGATCGCCGCCCACCTCGCGCGCGGGCTCCATCATCGCGAACAGATCGACGGGAAAATCCGCGCTCGGCGGCGGAAAGGCCTGCGGCACCATGGCGAGCTGGAGCTTGCGCGCAGCATCGAGCTCGGCGCGCAGGCGCGCGAGGTGCGCCTTCACCTCGTCGCGCAGCCGCTTTTTCTCCAGCGTCGCGCCGAGGCGCGCCTTGAGCAGCACCGGATTGAACGGTTTGAGCAGATAGTCGACCGCGCCGAGCTCGACGCAACGCACCACGCTGTCGATCTCGTTGAGCGCCGAGATCATGATGATCGGCAGGTCGGAAAGTTGCGGCTGCTTCGCCGCCCACGCGAGCACCTGATAGCCGTCCACCTTCGGCATCATGACGTCGAGCAGCACGAGGTCGAACGCGTCGGCCTTCAGCCGTTCGATCGCCTGCTCGCCGTCATGGGCGACCACAACGTCGGAATAGCCCTCGAGCTCGAGATAGAGGGTGAGCGTGTAGCGATTGTCGTCGTTGTCGTCGACGACGAGGATGCGCGGACCCGTCTTGTTCGCGGCCGTTCGCGCGTTGGTCTCGACTTGGTCCACCAGGCGCCGCTCCGCTCAATGGTCGAAATGGAAATGCACGACGACGCGGTCGCCGGCCCTTTCCGAGGCGATGCGGTCGGCATTGCGCCGCAGCATGAAGCCGGCAAGCCGCCGCATGCCCTCGAGTCCGGCGCGAATATCGTCGGCGCTCGGGCGCTGCTCGGGAAACTCGAGCAGAGCGCCCTGATAGGCGAGGCGGATGTCGAGGTTGAACTCGTCGAAGCTCGCCGTGACGGTCATGGGCCCTTCCTTGCGGCAGTTTTCGTCGACCGCGTCGACCAGTTGCGTGACGCCAAAGATGGCGCGTTTGATGACGTCCGGCCGTGCGCCCCATGCGGCGCCTTGGCGCACGAAGAAATCGTCGATTCTCTGATGGGCCCCTTCGGGCTGGTCGAGGGTGAGGTTGACGGTCCGCCTGACGCCAATACGAAACAGCAGGTTGAGCCCCAGCGCGATGACGGTGCCGAAGACCAGCGGAGAGCCGACCACCGGCATGAACATCTTCGGCGCCGCCGCCGATAGGCTGGGAAAAATGTCCACCGAAATTCCGGCGACCATGGAAAATCCGATGATCATCGATCTGCGCGCATCGAGCAGACGCGAGCTGATCACCTGAATTCCGTTGATGATGATGAATGTCGCGGTGAACAGGAGGGCGGAGACCATCACGGCCCGCGGCATGATCGCGAGGAGCGCCGTCAACTTGGGAAAAAAGGCGAGCAGCACGAACAGAACCGCAACCGCATAGGCGACTGGGCGGCTTCCCACGCCGATTGCGGCCGCGAGCCCCACGCCGGGCGTCGATGTGTTCGTTCCGACCGCGCCCATCAGCCCGGCGACCGCCGTCGCGGCGCCGTCCGCAAGCACGCCGCGTGTCGTCGATCCCATCTCGGGCCGCACCCAGTCGGCATCGTTCATCCGCTGACAGAGCGCGATTGTTCCGGCCGCCTTGAGGGCGGCGGCGACGCTCGCGATGGCAAATGGGGCAATCATGGTCGCGTCGAAAGCCCATGCCAGGTGGGCGGGGATCGGGAACCCGATCCAGTCGGCGTCGTGCACCGCGACGAAAGTCGTGCCGAAAAGCCCGGCGAAGCCGGCCGCGATATAGCCGATGACGAGGCCGATCAGGGCGCAGAGCATGCGCAGGGTGCCGACGCCCCAGACATTGAGCCCGACCATGGTCACGAGAGTGGCGCCGGCAACCAGCCACTCGGCGCCACTCAGGGGCTCGGCGCCGGGCGCCAGCACCAGGCGCAGTCCCGACGTGCCGATAGACATCCCGATCAGCAGGATGACGAGGCCGGAAATCTCCGGCGGGAAGATCGCGCGCAGCCGGTTGAGCAGGGGCGCGATGGCTGCTTCCAGCACGCCCGAGAACAGCGTCATTCCGAATACGAGCGGGAGGCCGCCGATCTTGGCGGCGAGCAGAGACGGCGCGAGGTAGGTTGCCGTGAAGGTCGAAGGACACATGTATCCCGATCCGATCGGGCCCAGTCGATACGCTTGCAGGAACGTGCCGATTCCAAGCACCACGAGGCCGGAGGAGAGCAGGCCGCCGATGAGATCGAGGGGCGTGCCGGCCGCGCGGAAGACCAGCAGCGGAAAAACGAGGTTGATCGCGATCAGCCCGACGTGCTGAATGCCGTTGGAGATCGTAATGAACGGCGGCGGCATCTCCTCGAGACCGTAGATCAACGTTGCCGGCTTCTTCATGTCGATGCCTCCGGATAGTCACGACTTGTTGCCCGCAGGCCTGCTCACTGCGCCTTCACCATTCCGTCCTCGCGGCTCGCGCAGATGGTGAACAGGTCCATGAAGGTGCCGATCTCGAACAGTCGCTTGATCTCGGCTGACAGACCGCACAGCACGAGCTTCGCGTTGCTCTCCTCCGCGAGCTTCCCGGCGATCAGCAGCGCGCGAAACCCGGCGCTGCTGATGTAGATCACGTGCTGCAGGTCGATCAGCATGTGGCGCGAACCGGAGCGTATGAGCTCGGTCAAGCGATTGCCGAACGGCTCGGCCGCCACCGTGTCGATGCGGCCGCGCGGCTCGACGATGACGAGCGGGTCGCGGCGAATTTCCACGAGTTCCATACGTGTCCTCCTAGTCGCGTCTGGTTGGGGTGACCGGCAGCTGTTTGCTCAGGCGCAGCCGGTTCGTGCCGCCGACCCGCGCATAGGCGACCTCGTCCATGAGCTGCCTGACGAAGTGGATTCCGAGGCCGCCGACCTTGCGCTCGCGCAGGGGGGCCGAAAGATCGGGAGGCGGGAGGCTCAGTGGATCGAACGGCTGTCCGCCGTCTTCGATCTCGACGACGATGCGGCCGTCGACGATGTCGGCCCGTACCACGATCTCGCCGGCCTGTTCCGGCCCGTATCCGTAGGCGATGATGTTGCTGAGCACCTCGTCGAGGACCACGCCAACGTCATGGACCGTCTCGCCGGAGCCCCCCTGCGCTCTGACGAAGCTTTCGACCATCGCGCCGACCTCGGACATCTTGTCGCGGCGATTGGGAAGTCGGATTTCGACCCGCGCCATCAGTGGGCCTCGCGGACCCTCATGGAACCCGAATTGCGGGCCGCGAAAATCGCCGAAACTTGGCGGATCCGGCGAGCTGCAACTTGGGATGCGACCTTGGATACGACCTGGGACGAGCGCACGCGTAGTTCTCCGGCTGACTACGAAAGGCTACCGCCGCCTGCTCGGGTCGTCCCTGTCGCCGAATTGATAAGTCCTGAAAATTGCTGAATCCTATTCCAGGGCGACTTTTGCTTCAGCACCACGAAACAATAAGTACCAGGCGAGACGCAGGGATGGACATTTCGGTCGAGGACGTCGATGGGATCACGCGTGTTGTTCTGCAGGGGCGCCTGGATACGGCGGCAGCCGTCATGATGGAGTTGCCGCTCAACACCGTGGCGGCGGAGAAGAAGGCGATCATGGTCGATCTTTCATCCGTGAGCTTTCTGTCGTCTTACGCGCTCCGGCTGCTGCTGATGGGCGCCAAGATCGCGCAGAGCAAAGGCGGCAAGCTGGTGCTGGTCTGTCCCGATAACAATGTCGCGAAGGTGCTGCGCAGTGCCGGCGCGAGCGACCTCATTCCCGTCGTCCCGGATGGAGGCGCCGCGATCGCGGCGCTTGCTGCCATCGCATGACAACGTCTGCGCCCACCATGACACGCCGACTGACCATCCGCCCCGAGTTCGCGCAACTCGCGGCGATCGCAGATTGGGTGAAGGATTTCGTGCGGGCGGCGCGGCTGCCGTGCGAACGGCTGTTCGCGATACAGCTCTGCGTCGAGGAGGCGGTCGCCAACATCATCATGCATTCGGACGCCGCCGAGCACGACGATGACATCGCGGTCGAACTCGCGCATGGGCAGAATCACGTGCTGGCGACCATTGCGGATCGCGGCGACCAGTTCGACCCGACCGGGTCCCGGGTATTTCGTAAACCCGCGTCGATCGACGAGGCCGCCGCGGGGCACTTCGGCATTCACCTCATGCGCAGCTTCGCGGACGAGATGCGCTACGAGCGACGCGACGGCTGGAACCGCCTCACGCTCAGATTCGGGCCGGGGCAAGGGCCCTAGGCAAGATGCAGCATATGCAAATGGCCGCTCCGGAGCAGTTCGAGTTCGGGCCGTTCCGACTCGACCTCGGCCGACGCGAGTTGCTGGCGCATGGCGCGCCGGTGACGCTCGGGCAGCGCGCCTTCGACGTGCTGGTGGCGCTGGTGCGGAGGCGGGGCGGACTCGTCACCAAGGATGAATTGCTGGCCGAAGTCTGGCCGCGTCTGGTCGTCGAAGAGAACAACCTGCAGGTCCAGGTGTCGGCGCTGCGCAAGATCTTCCAGGCTGCGGATGGCGGCGAGCGCTATCTCGTGACGGTGCCTGGACGCGGCTATCGCTTCGTCGCGCCGGTCCGCCACGCCGACGGGCCGACGGGAACCCACGGCGAGGCTCGTTCGGTTGCGGCGCCGCCGCCGCGCGAAAGGCCTCGCGTCGACCTTCCGCAATCGCTTTCCGAGCTGATCGGCCGCGAGGCCGATCTGGAGACGGTGAGATCGCGCCTTGCTGCGCACCGCCTCGTGACACTGACCGGCGCCGGCGGCGTCGGCAAGACCCGACTCGCCATCGAGGTCGGCCGGGCTGTGGCGTCGCGCTTCGCCGACGGCGTCTGCTTGGCCGAACTTGCCCCGCTCGGCGAAAAGCGGCTGGTGTTTTCCGTCATTGCCGAGGCGCTTCGAGCAAACGCAGCTGGTGCAAGCGCCGGCCTCGACCGGTTGGCCGATGCGCTCGAGGGAAGAGAGCTGCTGCTGATCCTCGACAATTGCGAGCACGTGCTCGTCGAGGCGAGTCGGGTGGTCGAGACCCTCTTGCGGGCGTGCCCGCGCCTCCACGTCCTGGCATCGAGTCGCGAGCGGCTCGGCATTGTGGGCGAAAGCGTCTATCGCGTGCCCTCGCTGCCGGCGCCTGCATCGGATCTGCCGCTCGATGTGCGTGCCGCCCGCGAATTTCCGGCGGTGCGACTGTTCGAGGAGCGCGCCGCCGCGCTGGGGACGGGTTTTGCGCTCACCGATGCCAATGCGGAAATGGTCGGCGCGATCTCTCGACGACTGGATGGGATTCCGCTGGCGATCGAGCTCGCCGCCCCGCGGCTGAAGGTCCTGTCGCTGACGCAGCTTGCGGAGTCGCTCGACGACCGGCTGGCACTGCTGACCACCGGCGCCCGCACGGCGCCGCCGCGCCACCAGACCCTGCAGGCACTGATCGACTGGAGCTATCAGCTGCTCACCACCGCCGAGAAGCTGTTCGTCCGGCGCTTCGCCGTGTTTGCGGGCAGCGCAGCGCTCGACGGCGTCAAGGCAGTGGTCGCCGACGGCGACATCGCGCCCGGCGAGGTCCTCGATCTGCTCGCGTCCCTCGTCGAGAAGTCGCTCATCCTCGCCGACACCGCCGGCGGTGAGCCGCGCTATCGCATGCTCGAGTCGATCCGGATTTTCATGCGCGCGCAGTTCACCGGCGAGAGTGAGATCGGGGCGCGCCGACGCCATGCCCGGCTTTATGCCGACCGGGTCGCGGCGGCCGGCGCGGCGTGGGAAACGACGCCGTCGGCGCAATGGACGGCGGCCTATGAGCGCGACGTCGATGACGTGCGTGCCGCGCTTGCCTGGGCCTTTGGTCCGGGCGGCGATCCGGCGCTCGGGCTGGAGCTTGCCGGGGGCAGTCACGTGCTGTGGTCCGAGCTCGGCCTGGTACTCGAGCATCGGCACTGGATCGAGGAGGCACTGCGCCGCCACACGCGGACCACGCCGCGCGACGTCACAGCGCGCGTGCTCTCCTGGCAGGCCGGCGAGGTGCGCGACATGGACGATCCCGCCGATCGAACGGAGGGCCTGCGCGCAGCGAAGATCTACCGCCAGCTCGGCGATCGATTCGCCGAAGGCCGCATGCTGCTGCGCGCCGGCGAGGGGCAACTTCTCCCCGACGTCGCCGAAGGCGAGCGCCTGCTGAGGAAGGCGCGCGCGCTGCTCATCCCGGCAGGCGCGACCAAGTCGCTGGCGCGGTGTCTGAGCGCGCTCGCCACCGCGCGCCTGCTCGCCGGCGATGCGGCCGCGGCACGTAAGCTGCATGCCGAGGCGGTGGCGATCTATCGCAACATTGGCGATGCGGTCGGTTGATCTTCCGCGACCTGCTCGATCTGGATTTCCGCAACGTCGCGGGAGTCATGGCACCGCAGCCGCAATTCAGAACTTTTCAGGGCTCTGCCAAAGACTGCCTGTTGATGGCGTGTCAGGCTCGGATCAGCGGGAATCGTCGGAAGGAGCCGATTTCATGAGGCAACGCCATTTTGTCATAGAATGGAGGAACGCTGCATGAGACGGCGCGACTTCATGTCCCTGCTCGGTGGCGCCGCGGCAGCGCCGCTGTGGCCGTTCTCGGCGCGCGCCGAGAGCGCCCCGAAGGAATATCTCATCGCGCACCTTGCCTCGGCCTCGGAGGCTGCCAGCCGGCCACGCGTCGCCGCCTTTCTCGCCGGCCTGCGTGAGCTCGGCTATGTGGAGGGGCAGACGTTCAGAATGGTCAGCCGTCACGCCAACGGCCAGTTTGCCAAATTGCCGGCACTCGCCAGCGAACTCGTCGGGCTCACCCCTGACGTGCTCTTCGTCGAAACAACGCCGGGAGCTCTCGCCGCCAAGCGCGCGACCAGGACCGTGCCGATCGTCTTCGTTGCCGTGGCTGACCCGATCGGGGTAGGCCTCGTCGCCAGTCTTGCGAAGCCCGGCGGCAACATCACCGGCTTGACCAACATCGTCGCCGAACTGGCCGGCAAAAGGCTCGAAATCCTCCATGAAATCATTCCGACGGCGAAGCGCATCGCCGTACTGATCAATCCGGACGATCAAAACGCCTCCCTGCAGATGCGTAGCGCCGAGGCGGTGGCCGACAAGCTTGGGCTTATGCTCCAGCCGGTAGCCGCGGTGCGCAGCGCCGCCGATCTCCAGCCGGCATTCGAGGCCTCCGCGGCGGCCGGCGCCCAGGCGGCGTTGCGCATGACCGATCCCTTGGTGACGGCGTTGAGCAAGCAGACGGCCGAAATGGAGGTGAAGTACCGGATTCCGGTCATCTACCCCTTCCACGAATCCGTGCAGCAGGGCGGGCTCGTCGCTTACGGCACCGACCTGCTGGAGCAGTTTCGCGCTGCCGCGAGCTATGTTCACAAGATCCTGCACGGCGCCAACCCCGCCGAATTACCGGTCGAACGACCAACCAAGTTCCATCTGGCCATCAATCTCAGAACCGCCAACACGCTCGGTGTCACCATCGCGCCGATGCTGCTCGCCCGCGCTGACGAGGTGATCGAATGAGCCCCCGCAGCGGGATCGAAACGCTGGCTGCAGGGTTCCGGTCGCCGGCGCGGTGTTTCGGCTCTCCTCACGAGCCGCGCGCCATATGGCGCACCATTCGCTCGATGCCTTTGACCACGCGGGCGAGGCGCTCGTACTCGATACGATCGGGCGTATCGAGGGCCGTGTGATAACAGGGATAGCGAAACGGCGCCGTATCGGTGAGCATGATTGCCGGGAAACCGTGCTGCTCGAACGCCCAGTGGTCCGACCAGTCGATGCCGGGGATGGACGCCGGCGCGACCCCACCAATGGTCGGGAATCGTGTATGTGCGCGGAATGAGGCGATCGAGGCGCGCACCAGCGGCCGCGCGGCGAGGGTGCCGACGAAGGCGAGGAAATTGCCGCGATCGGGGAAGATCAGGCCGAACAGCGCCGGGTAGCGCTGGCTGCCGGGCGCATCGGAAAAGTAGCCGATCGTCTCGAGCGAGTACATCGCGACCACCCGCTCGTTGCGCTGCGCGAGCGCATGGGCGTATTGCCAGCTCCCCATCTCGGCGGTGCGGAAGTAGGGCGGCTCCTCGTTGACGAACAGCACGAGGCGGACGCGGCGTGACGCATTGCCCTTGAGGTCTGCCAGCAGTCGCGCGAGCTCGATGACGGTGGCGGCGCCGCTGCCGTTGTCGTTCGCCCCCGGTGCGCCGGGCGCACTGTCGTAGTGCGCGCCGACGACGATCGTCTCGGTCGCAGGTCCGGCATCGCGCGCCTCGACCACGACCTCGATGTTGCGCACGGGTTTCTTGCCGGACACATAGTCGTAGGCATCGAAGGTCTGACGGTTGACCCGGTAGCCGTAGGACGCGAGCGCGCTCTCGATGTACCGAGCGGCTTTTTCCAGCTCGTCGTAGTGCGCGACGTTGTGCTCGTGGCTGGCGATCGCGACGACGTGGCCCTTCAGCCGCGGCGCGAGCGCGCGCTCCTCATCGGTCAGCGGCGGCAGCGGCCCGCCGTAGGAGCGGCCCGGCACGCCCGCCATGTAGTAGACCGCGCCGCCGATCGCGGAGACGACGAGGGCGATCAGGATCGCGAAGAACAACGACATCCGCCGCACCATCTTGTGGCCGCCTTCTCGGCGCCGGGTGCGCGCAGGAAATCCGGCGCGCTATCCGGTGCGACGGCCACGCGGCTCGGGCCGCGTCTCGGCGCCGGGCGCGAGGCGCTTGTCGAGATAGGCGCTCACCGAGGTCATCAGCGGCTCGATCTTGCCATCGAAGAAGTGGTTGGCGCCCGGCACGATCTTCTGCTCGATGACGATCCCCTTCTGTGTCTTGAGCTTCTCGACGAGGCCGGTCACGTCCTTCTGCGGCACCACGGCGTCCTTGTCGCCGTGGATGATCAGGCCCGAGGACGGGCAGGGGGCGAGGAACGAAAAGTCGTAGAGGTTGGCGGGCGGCGCGATCGAGATGAAGCCCTCGATCTCGGGCCGCCGCATCAATAGCTGCATGCCGATCCACGCCCCGAACGAGAAGCCGGCGATCCAGCAGCTTCGCGCCTCGGGATTGATCGTCTGCGCCCAGTCGAGGGCGGATGCCGCATCCGACAGCTCGCCGGTGCCGTGGTCGAACGAGCCCTGGCTGCGGCCGACGCCGCGGAAATTGAAGCGCAGCACGGCGAAATTGCGGTGCGCGAACGCATAGTAGAGCTGGTAGATGATCTGGTGATTCATCGTGCCGCCGAACTGCGGGTGCGGGTGCAGGATGATCGCGATGGGTGCGTTCTTCTGCTTGGCCGGATGGAAACGGCCTTCGATCCGTCCAGCGGATCCGGTGAAGATGACTTCAGGCATCAAGACCTCGAGCGCACCCCGTGGTGCGAAGCTAGTTTCGACGGCGGCGCGCTTGACGATACGCACCAAGCGCCGTAACTATTTAGAACTATTCTAATATCTCGGAAGGCTTCCGGGGGCTGCTGCGCTGGCGGTGCGCGCGAGCCGGGGCTTTCTACCATAACAGGCAGGGCAAAAAGCAAGGCCTATGATGTGGTTTGGCGACCCTCGATAACCCCATGACCGAGCGCGTTTATCTCGACTGGAACGCGACCGCGCCGCTGCGTCCGGCGGCGCGCAAGGCGTTCATGTCGGCGCTCGAGCGGGTCGGCAACCCATCCTCGGTCCACGCCGAGGGGCGGGCGGCTCGGCATCTGGTCGAGACCGCACGCGAGCAGGTCGCGGCCCTGCTCGGGGCGCCGGCCGGCGCGGTGGTCTTCACCTCGGGCGGCACCGAGGCCAACATGCTGGCGCTCACCCCGATGATGGGCCGGCTCAAGCGTCTCCTGGTGAGTGCGATCGAGCATCCTTCGGTGCGCAGCGGCGGCCGTTTTCCTGCGGATCAGATTGAGGAAATTCCGGTAACGCCCGACGGCATCGTCGATTTGGCATGGCTCAAGGCCCGGCTCGAAGAGCTCCATGGGCAGGGCGAGGAGGCGCTGGTCTCGATCATGCACGCCAACAACGAGACCGGGGTGGTCCAGCCGGTCGCGGCGGCCGCCGAGATCGCCCACGCGGCCGCCGGCA
The DNA here is from genome assembly GCA_035293985.1 of Xanthobacteraceae bacterium. Lineage (GTDB taxonomy): Bacteria > Pseudomonadota > Alphaproteobacteria > Rhizobiales > Xanthobacteraceae > JAVDCA01. The sequence continues at coordinate 199,224 of DATGLS010000045.1, read as the reverse complement.
CGCTACACGTCGACGCCATCCAGACCGCTGGGCGAATTCCGTGCAGTATCAAGGAGCTGGGTGCGGACCTTCTGACGATTTCGGGGCACAAGCTCGGCGGCCCGCAAGGCAGCGGCGCGCTGGTGATGTCGTCGGAGCGCTTCGCGCTCGATGAGCCCTTGATCAAGGGCGGTGGGCAGGAGCGCGGGCACCGCGCCGGCACCGAGAATGTGGCAGCGATCGCCGGCTTCGGCGCGGCCGCGCAGGCCGCGGGCGAGGCGCTGGCAGCCGACGGTGCGCGGATCGCGGCCTTGCGGGAGCGCCTGGAAGCGGGATTGCGCGAACTGGCGCCCAGCACTGTGATTTTTGGCGCCGGCGCGGAACGGCTGCCCAACACGACCCTGTTCGCGGTTCCGGGCCTCAAGGCGGAAACCGCCCTGATTGCGCTTGATCTCGCCGGGGTGTCGGTCTCGTCGGGCTCGGCCTGCTCCTCCGGCAAGGTCGCGCCCTCCCACGTGCTTGCAGCCATGGGTGTTGCGCCGGACCTGGCGGGCGGGGCGATCCGCGTGAGCCTCGGCTGGGAAACCCGCGAAAACGCCCTCGCGGGGTTCCTTATCGCTTGGAGTAAAGTCGTTTCGCGCTTATCTAAGAGGGAGAAAACGGGCCTCGCGGCCTGATATCCCAATGCAAACGAGGGTGAGCTTCGGAGTCGGTCCGAACACCATATGCCTAAATCCAACCCGCGGACCTTGAATCCGCAGCGGAGGGACGAATGCCTGCCGTTCAGGAGACGGTCGATCGGGTACGCCTGATCGATGTCGACCAATACAAATATGGATTCGAGACGCTGATCGAATCCGAAAAGGCCCCGAAGGGCCTCTCGGAAGACACGATCCGCTTCATCTCGGCCAAGAAGCACGAGCCCGATTGGATGCTGGCGTGGCGGCTCGAGGCCTATCGCCATTGGCTCACCATGCATGAGCCGACCTGGGCTCGTGTCGAGTATCCGAAGATCGACTACCAGGACATCTATTATTACTCGGCGCCGAAGCGGAAGACCGGCCCGGCCTCGCTCGACGAGGTCGACCCGGAGATTCTCAAGACGTACGAGAAGCTCGGCATTCCGCTGCGCGAGCAGGAGCTGCTCGCCGGGGTCGAGCGCCCGCAAGGTTCCTCGCGCGTCGCGGTCGACGCGGTGTTCGACTCGGTCTCGGTCGCGACCACGTTCAAGGAGGAATTGAAGAAAGCCGGCGTGGTGTTCATGCCGATCTCGGAGGCGATCCGCGAGCATCCGGATCTCGTTAAGAAGTATCTCGGCTCGGTGGTGCCGACGAGCGACAACTTCTTCGCCACGCTCAATTCGGCGGTGTTCTCCGACGGCTCGTTCGTCTACGTGCCGGCGGGCGTGCGCTGCCCGATGGAGCTCTCGACCTATTTCCGCATCAACGAGCGCAATACCGGCCAGTTCGAGCGCACGCTGATCATCGCCGACAAGGGCTCGTATGTGAGCTACCTCGAGGGCTGCACGGCGCCGCGTCGCGACGAGAACCAGCTGCATGCCGCGGTGGTCGAGCTCGTCGCGCTCGACGACGCCGAGATCAAGTACTCGACGGTGCAGAACTGGTACCCGGGCGACTCGGAGGGCCGCGGCGGCATCTTCAACTTCGTCACCAAGCGCGGCGACTGCCGCGGCAGGAACGCGAAGATCTCCTGGACCCAGGTCGAGACCGGCTCGGCGATCACCTGGAAGTATCCGAGCTGCATCTTGCGCGGCGACAACTCGCGCGGCGAGTTCTACTCGATCGCGATCTCCAACGGGCACCAGCAGGTCGACTCCGGCACCAAGATGATTCATCTCGGCAAGAACACGACGAGCCGGATCATCTCCAAGGGCATCGCGGCCGGGCATTCGAACAACACCTATCGCGGCCTCGTGCAGGCGCATCGCCGGGCGGCCGGGGCGCGCAACTTCACCAACTGCGACTCGCTGCTGATCGGCGGCCACTGCGGCGCGCACACGGTGCCCTACGTCGAGGCGAAGAACTCGTCCGCCGTGTTCGAGCACGAGGCGACCACCTCGAAGATCTCCGAGGACATGCTGTTCTACTGCATGCAGCGCGGGCTTTCGCAAGAGGAGGCGGTGGCGCTGGTGGTGAACGGCTTCGTGCGCGACGTGCTGCAGCAGCTGCCCATGGAGTTCGCGGTCGAGGCGCAGAAGCTGATCTCGATCAGCCTCGAAGGCTCGGTCGGGTGAGAAACCGTGTCCGAGGTCGACAAGGCGCTTGCCGCGCTCGAGGCGCGGCGGGCCGAGGAGGAAGCCGATCGTCGGCGGCGGCGCGCCGCCGCCTGCGATTTCCTCAAGGGGTTCTATGAGGCCGACGTCGCGCCCTCGCGCAAGCTCAAGGAGCGCGGCATCGCGAGCTCGTTCGACGGGGGGCGCCTGCTGCTGGAGCGGCCCGAGGAGGGCCATTTCTCGGAAGGGCTCGCCATCGTGGTGGGAGAGCAGGGCGAGATCGATGTCGGCGGCAAATCGCTTGGGCGCCCGCAATTGGGCGAGCCTCGCGACGCGGCGGCCAAGAAGAGCGAGCTGATCGCCGAGATCATCTCGCATTTCAGTCTGTAGGTAAGGATGAACGAACGTGGCTATGCTTGAAGTCAAGAACCTCCACGTGATGGTCGAGGGCCGCGAGATCCTCAAAGGTCTCGACCTCACCGTCAACAAGGGCGAGGTGCACGCCATCATGGGCCCGAACGGATCGGGCAAGTCGACGCTCGCGCACGTGCTCGCCGGCAAGGACGCCTACGAGGTGACGGGCGGCTCGGTCACGTTCGACGGCGTAGACCTGCTCGCGCTCGAGCCCGACGAGCGAGCCGCCAAGGGAATCTTCCTCGCCTTCCAGTACCCGCTGGAAATTCCCGGCGTGACGACGATGAACTTCCTGCGCACCGCGCTCAACGCGCAGCGCAAGAAGCGCCACGAGGTGGAGCTCACGGCGCCCGAGTTCATCAAGAAGGTGCGCGAGTCCTCGGCCAAGCTCGGGGTCGAACAGGAGATGCTGCGCCGGCCGGTCAATGTCGGGTTCTCGGGCGGCGAGAAGAAGCGTAACGAGATCCTGCAGATGGCGCTGCTCGAGCCGAAGCTCGCGGTGCTCGACGAGACCGACTCCGGGCTCGACATCGACGCGCTCAAGGTGGTGGCGGACGGCGTCAACCGGCTGCGTTCGCCGGAGCGCGCCATGGTGGTGATCACCCACTATCAGCGCCTGCTCGACCATATCGTGCCCGACGTCGTGCATGTGCTCTCGCGCGGCCGCATCGTGCGCACCGGCGGCAAGGAGCTCGCGCTCGAGCTCGAAGCCAAGGGCTATGCGGACTACCAGGACGAGGCGGCGTGAGACAGTCATGACCGTCCTTCCGATCAGGACCGCGGCCGAGACGGCGCTCGCGGAAGAGTTCGCCGCCGCGAAGGCGCGTCTGCCCGGCGGCCGCGAGATCGCGGCGCGGCGCGAAGCTGCGTTCCGCCGCTTCGAGGCGAACGGCCTGCCGAGTCGCCGCGTCGAGGAATGGAAATACACCGATTTGCGCGCGCTGATGCGCGACGCCAAGCCGCTCGCGATGCCGCCGGCTTCCCGGGCGCTGCAACCGGGGGCGGTTGGCGACGCGCTGCCCGGCATCGCGGCGGCGCACCACGTCGCGCTCCTCAATGGCGTTTATGCGGGCAGCGACGTCGGCGCCGCTGACTCGAACGTGACCATCACCGAGCTGTTCGCCTGGCTCGCCGCAAACGATGGCTTCCGCCTCGATCAGGCCGTCTGCGAGCCGCTCGACCTCGGGCTCGCGCTCAACTCCGCCTTCATGACCGGTGGCGCCGTGGTTCAGGTGAGGAAGGGCGCGAACGTCGCGGGGCCGATCCATCTCGCCTACCGCTTCATCGGCGACGCGCCCGGCGCGATGTATCCGCGCACGTTGATCTTCGTCGAGCCGGGCGCACAAGCGACGTTCATCGAGACATATGACGGGCCGGCGGGCCTCGACTACCAGGTCAACGGGGCGCTCGCGCTGGTGGTGGGTGAGGGCGCCAAGGTCGAGCGCATCAAGATCGGCGACGAGGGCGCGGCGGCGCTGCACATCGCGACCGCGCTGGTGTCGATCGGCGCCAAGGCCGACTATCGCGAGTTCACCTTCACGACCGGGGGCGCGGTGACCCGCAACCAGCTTTTCCTGCGCAGCGCGGGGGATGCGGCGAAGATCCGCGTCGCCGGCGCGAACCTGCTCAAGGGCCGTCAGCACGTCGATTCAACGCTGGTGATCGACCACGCGGCACGCGGCTGCGAGAGCCGCGAGGTGTTCAAGTCGGTGCTCGACGGCGAGAGCCGCGGCGTCTTCCAGGGCAAGATCGTGGTGCGCCCGCAGGCGCAAAAGACCGACGGCAAGATGATGACGCAGGCGCTGCTGCTGTCCGAGACCGCCGAGGCCGACAACAAGCCGGAGCTCGAGATCTTCGCCGACGACGTGCAGTGCGGCCACGGCGCGACGTCGGGCCGGCTCGACGAGAACCTGCTGTTCTACTTGAAGGCGCGCGGCATTCCGCCGAAGGAAGCGGAGGCGCTGCTGATCCAGGCGTTCGTCGGCGAGGCGATCGACGGCATCGCGCACGAGGGAGTGCGCGAGCTGCTCGGCGGCCGCGTCGCCGCTTGGCTGGGGGCGCGGCAATGACCCATCCGGCCGTCAGCAACGGCGCCTATGATGTGGAGCGCATCCGCGCGGATTTTCCCGCGCTGGCGATGCAGGTCTACGGCAAGCCGCTCGTCTATCTCGACAACGCCGCCTCGGCGCAGAAGCCTCAACTCGTGCTCGACCGTCTCAGCGAGGCCTATACGCGCGAATACGCCAACGTGCATCGCGGCCTGCATTATCTCGCCAACGCCGCGACCGAGGCCTACGAGGGCGCGCGCGAGAAGGTGCGCGTTTTCCTCAACGCGGAGCGGGCCGAGGAGATCGTCTTCACCCGCAACGCCACCGAGGCGATGAACCTCGTCGCCTTTACGTTCGGCCGCGAGCGCATCAAGCCGGGCGACGAGATCGTGCTCTCGATCATGGAGCACCACTCCAACATCGTCCCCTGGCATTTTTTGCGCGAGCGCCATGGCGCCGTGATCAAGTGGGCGCCAGTCGACGACGAGGGCAATTTCCTGCTCGACGAGTTCGAGAAGCTCCTGACCGACCGGACCAGGATGGTGGGGATCACCCACATGTCGAACATGCTCGGCACCGTGGTGCCGATCAAGGAGGTGGTGCGGCTCGCCCATGCGCGTGGCATCCCGGTGCTGGTCGACGGCGCCCAGGGCGCCGTGCACCTCGATGTCGACGTGCGCGACCTCGACTGCGACTTCTACGCCATCACGGGCCACAAGCTGTTCGGCCCGACCGGCATCGGCGCGCTCTACGGCAAGCACCAGCACCTCGCCGCCATGCCGCCGTTCAACGGCGGCGGCGAGATGATCCGCGAGGTGTTCGAGGACCGCATCACCTACGGCGAGCCGCCGCACAAGTTCGAGGCCGGCACGCCGCCGATCGTGCAGGCGATCGGCCTCGGCGCGGCCATCGACTACATCCAGTCGATCGGCAAGCCGCGCATCAAGGCGCACGAGCGCGAGCTCGTCACCTATGCGCATGAGCGGCTGCGCGAGATCAACTCGTTGCGCATTTTCGGCCAGGCGCGCGACAAGGGCGCGATCGTCTCCTTCGAGCTCAAGGGGGCGCATCCGCACGACGTCGCCACCATCATCGACCGCGCCGGCGTCGCGGTGCGCGCCGGCACCCATTGCGTGATGCCGCTGCTGGGGCGGTTCGGCGTCACCGCCACCTGCCGGGCCTCCTTCGCGGCGTACAACACGCGCGCCGAGGTCGACACCCTGGTGCAGGCGTTGCGCAAGGCGCAGGAATTCCTGTCATGAGCGAAGACGCGATCAAGGACGACGTGAAGCAGGCTATGCCCGAGACGGCGCCCGATACGGCGGCAACGAATCCGACATTGCCGCAGGAGGAGGTCTCGCGTCTGACCGACGACATCGTGGCGGCGCTCAAGACCGTCTACGACCCCGAGATCCCGGCTGACATCTACGAGCTCGGCCTGATCTACAAGATCGACATCGCGGACGATCGCGCCATCACGGTCGACATGACGCTGACGACGCCGAACTGCCCCTCGGCGCAGGAGCTGCCCGCCATGGTCGAGAACGCGGTGTCCGGCGTGCCGGGGGTCGGGCCCGTCAGCGTCAATGTCGTCTGGGATCCGCCGTGGGAACCGAGCCGAATGTCGGACGAGGCGCGCGTCGTCCTCAACATGTGGTGACCGCGGCGGGCGACATTCCGCCCCGCTTAGGCCCGAAGACTTGCCATATCTGTTTGCCTGCCGCCCCTGAGGAATCAGGGAGGCCGTTGATGGATCATCCCACGCCTCGTCGGACGCTACTCAAAGCTGGCATCGCCGCCATGGCAGCGCCGGTGGCGGCCGCCGCACAACCCGTCGCCTCCGCGGCGCAGAGCTGGTATCGAAATGCGGAGCGGGTGATCGACCGGTCCAGTCCGTTTTTGTCGACCTGAGCGGATCGATCGGGGGCGGTCAACCGACGTGAAAGGCCTTCACAGGCGAGGAATCGTTGTTATTTTAAGGGTGTACCGTTCGCCGGGCCTTTAACCCGGCGCAAGGAGACAGCCATGGCGACCCCCCGGCCACGCCCTCAGGTCATGCGGCTCACCGAAGCGGCGGCAACCCGCATCAAGGACATTCTCGGCAAGGCCCAAGGGCCAATCGCCGGGGTGCGCGTCGGCGTCAAGAACGGCGGCTGCGCCGGCATGTCCTACACGATGGAATATGCCGAGAGCGCCAACCCGCGCGACGAGGTGATCGAGGACAAGGGGGTGAAGCTCCTCATCGACCCCAAGGCGGTGCTCTTCCTGCTCGGCACCGAGATGGACTTCAAGGTCGACAAGCTCTCGGCCGGCTTCGTGTTCAACAACCCTAACCAGACCTCGGCCTGCGGCTGCGGAGAATCGGTCGCGCTTACCCCGGCGTCGCCGGACGCCGTCGAGGCGCGCTGAGGGCAGGCGCCCGTCGGGATTCCGAAGAAGCTCAGGCGACCTGCACGCCCGGCGCCGCGGGCGCCGGCAACACCGTCCCGCCGTGGAAGTCGGCGAGGATGAATGCGGCGAGCTCGGCCGCCGGCATCGGCCGCCCGAAGTAGAACCCCTGGATTTGGTGGCAGCGCAGCCCGCGCACCAGCGCGGCCTGCTGTGCGGTCTCGACGCCCTCGACCGTGACCTGCAGGCCGAGCGAGCGGCCGAGCCCGATCACGGCGCGCAGCACGGTCTCTCGGTTGCGGTCGGCCTCGGGCGCGACCACGAAGGCGCGGTCGATCTTGATCTTGTCGAACGGGAAGCGCCACAGGTAGCTCAGACTCGAATAACCGGTGCCGAAATCGTCCATCGCGATCGAGACACCGAGCGCCTTGAGGGCAGCGAGCTCGTTGGCGACGCCCGTGCTCGCGTCCATGAACAGGCTTTCAGTGATCTCGAGCTCGAGCCGCGCGGGCGCAAGCCCGCTTGCGGCGAGCGCGGTTGCGACGGTCGCGCGCACGTCGCTCGCGAATTGCGCCGGCGACAGGTTGACGGCGACGCGCAGATGCTCGGGCCACGACGTCGCGGTGCGGCATGCCTCGGTGATGACCCAGGCGCCGAGGCGATCGATCAGTCCGAGCTCCTCGGCGACCGGGATGAAGCGCGCCGGGGAGATCAGGCCGCCGTCGGGCCCGCGCAGGCGCAGCAGCGCCTCGAATCCGACGAGGCGCCCCTCCGGCATGCCGACCACGGGCTGGAAGTGCAGCTCGAAGCCGTCATTGGCGATCGCCGAGCGGATCGTGCGCTCGAGCGCGAGCCGCTTCTGCAGCTCGCGGTCCATCTCGGGCGCGAAATAGCGGATCCCGTTGCCGCCCGCCGCCTTGCAGGCGTGCATCGCGAGCGAGGCGGTCTTGATCACGGCATGGGCGTCGTCGCCGTCCGCCGGCGCGAGCGCGACCCCGATGCTCGCCGTGACATCGACGTCGCGGTTGTCGACCCTCAGCGGCGCCGCCACCGCCTCGGCGAGGCGGCGCGCCATCTTCTCGACGGCGCTGCGCGAGGCCGCGGCCTGTGCCAGCGCGAACTCGTCGCCGCCGACGCGCGCCACCACGTCGCGCTCGCGCGCGATTTCGCGGAGCCGGGCCGCGATTGCCTTGATCAACTCGTCGCCCGCGAGGTGGCCGAGCGCGTCGTTCACATCTTTGAGCCGATCGATATTGATGTAGTGCACGGCGATCACGGCGCGGCCGGCCGGCGTCGCCGTCAGCAGCCCGGTCAGCTGCGTCGCAAGGCGGGTGCGGTTAATGAGGCCGGTCAGCGCATCATGGTCGGCGAGAAAGCGGGCGCGCTCCTCGGCGCGCACCTTTTCCCGCGTTCGCCGGTACCAGGCGATCGTCGGAATCATGAATGCGAGCGCCGTGAGCGCGCTGAGCGAGAGCGCGGCGAAGAGAAAGGTCGCGTGAAACAGCCGATGCTTCTCGGTCTGATCGACATAGACTTCCACGATCGCGATCACGCGTCCGTCGAGCCGCACCGGCACGTAGGCCTCGGTGAAGAAGGCGGGCGCCGCGGGCGGCGTGCCGGTCTTGACCACAGTGAAGGGGTGACCGGCCGCGAGCGCGGCCGCAGCGGCCGGATTGTGCTGCGCGACCGTCGGCGCATCCGCCGGCACCGCGGCGCTGCCGCCCGACAGGCGCAGCCGCCCATGCGGATCGAACACGTTGTACTGGAAGATGTTGCCGACCTTCTGCGTGCGTCGCAGCAGCGACTCGCTCGCCGCGCTCGGCGGCGCGCCGGCCGCGATCGCCTCGAGATCGTTGACGCTTTGCGCCAGATATCCCGCCCAGTTGTGCGCGGTCGACACCGCGTCGAGGTCGAGCAGGCGCTCGGTGGCTATGCGCTGGATGCCCCAGGTGCCGCCCGTGAGCAGGGCGAGCACGACAGCGAAGATCGTCAGATTGCCGCGCAGCGAACGCGCGCCGGAAGAGGACATGAGGGTTACCGACTGAACGCGTCCCGACGATGCACGGGAAATGCCAAGCAATCGCGAATCCGGGCCTGCCGTCGGCGATCATGGTTAGGAAATGGTAGCCCCGCATCTCGCGGCGAAAGAATGCTCAGGCGACCTGGGTCGCAGCCGACGGGGCGACCTCGGGGTCGGTCTCGCAGATGACGCGGTTGCGGCCGTTGCGCTTGGCCGCATAGAGGCAGCCGTCGGCGCGCTCGATCAGCGATTGGATGGTGTCGCCGCGGCGGTAGGTCGCGACCCCGATCGAAACGGTGACGCGGCCGAGATGCTCGCCGGTCGAGCGCTTCATCAGCTCCTTGCTCATCACCGCGCGCCGGATCTGGTCGGCGACCGTGAGCGCCGCGCGCAGTGTCGTGCGCGGCAGGATGACGGCGAATTCCTCGCCGCCGAAACGCGCCGCGATATCCTGGCCCTTGACGTTCTGCTTGACCGAAAGCGCGACGAGGCGAAGCACCTGATCGCCGGTGAGGTGGCCATAGGTGTCGTTGAAGCTCTTGAAGTGGTCGATGTCGGTGAACATCAGCGACACCGGCTCGTTCGACGCGGTCGCCTCCAGCAGGTGGCGGGCGAGCGCCTCGTCGAAATACTTGCGGTTGGCGAGCGTGGTGAGCGGATCGGTCAGGCTCTCGTTGCGCACCATCTCGAGGTTCTGCTGCAGCAGGGAGACCTCGTGCTTCGACGACTTGAGCCGCGCCTCGAGCGCGCGATTATCGCGTCGCATCTCGGAGGCGGTCTGCACCAGGCTCTCGATGACGCCGCGAATGGCGTCGCGGTCGTTGGCGCGCGCGAGCTTGGCGGAGACGTCGTTGAGGCTCGCGTCGTGCCGGTTCCCGGCGCGCAGCGCGGAATCGACCAGCGCCATCACCTGGTCGATCTCGCCGCTGATCTTGGAATTGACATTGCCGACCTCGTCGACGAACCGCGTCGGCGAGATGAAAGTCGTGTAGATGAGCTCGATGTCGGCGTCGGTGAGCGTGCCGCTGCTCGACAGGGTTTCGTTGACCTTCTGATTGAGCGAGGGGTTGTAGCCGGTCGCGTAGTTGTACCAGACCTCATAAATGCGCGGGACGGCGGGCTGCTTCAGCGCCTTGATCTGGCCGAGCGCAATTTCCGCGAACGCCATCGTGCGTTCGTGCTCGTCCGACGGACCCGTCATGCCCAGTCTCCGCGCGCGGGGCGAGGCCCCCAAAGCACTCCACGTCCGACCTTGCGATCGGCCCGCCGGGCGCGACCCTACGTCAGGCCAGTGAATTTGAAGTAAATGGTCGCGGGACCGGGCAAGGCGAAAATGCCTTTTGTCGCCAGCGGGTTAGCCCATCGGCGGCGACGAGAGTCGTGGCGTTCGGAAATGCCACCCAAGGCCGACGCGGCTCGGCGTGCTAGGCCTTGAGGCGGGTCGGGCGAAAGAGGAAGGCCGGCAGATGGGATTCTGCGGCGGCATCGTCGGCGGGCTCGCGCTGCGGTGCCGGACGCGGGCGCTGACGGGCGGTGTCGAGCGAGGCGACCGCAGCGGGCTGCCGGTCGCGCGAAGCGTGCCGCTCGCGCTCGCGGTGCGGCCGCTCCTGGTGCTCGGAGTGTGGCTTGCCGCTACGGCCGCGGCGGCCGCCATGGCGCGATTCTTTACGTGATCCGTCGCGCGATCCGGCACGTGATCCCTGGCGCGCCTCGCGCGCGTCCTCGTGGTCGGCGGATGGCGGCGGGTCGCCCGCCCACGGGATCGTCTGGCCGATCAGCTTCTCGATCGCGCCGACCGACTTCTGATCGATCGGCGCCACGATCGTGATCGCGGTGCCGCTGCGGCCGGCGCGGCCGGTGCGGCCGATGCGGTGCACGTAATCGTCGGGGTGATGCGGCACGTCGAAATTGAACACGTGGCTCACGTCGGGAATGTCGAGCCCGCGTGCCGCGACGTCGGACGCGACCAGCAGGCTCACCTCGCCCTTGCGGAACTGGTCGAGCGCCGCCATCCGCGCCAATTGATCCATGTCGCCGTGCAGCGCCACGGCCGAGAAGCCATGCCGCTCCAGCGAGCGGTGCAGCAGCGCCACCTCGCGCTTGCGGTTGCAGAAGATGATCGCGTTCTTGAGGCCGTCGGCCGCGCGTATCAGGCGGCGCAGCGTGTCGCGCTTGTCGTGCGGCTCGCGCCCGGTCTTCACCAGGGTCTGCGTGATGGTCGCGACCGTGGTGGCGGGGCGCGCGACCTCGACCCTGACGGGATTGTGCAGGAACTGTTCGGTGATGCGGCGGATTTCCCCCGGCATCGTCGCGGTGAAAAAGAGCGTCTGGCGGGTGAACGGCACGAGCTTGCAGATGCGCTCGATGTCCGGGATGAAGCCCATGTCGAGCATGCGGTCGGCCTCGTCGATGACGAGGAGCTCGACGCCCGTGAGCAGGAGGCGCCCGCGCTCGAAATGGTCGAGCAGACGGCCAGGGGTCGCGATCAGCACGTCGACGCCGCGCGTGAGCTTGGCGATCTGATCATCGAACGAGACGCCGCCGATGATCAACGCGACGCTGAGCTTCTGCTTGGCGCCGTACTTGTTGAAGCTCTCCTCGACTTGCGCGGCGAGTTCCCGCGTCGGCTCGAGGATGAGCGTGCGCGGCATGCGGGCGCGAGCGCGGCCCTCGGCCAGCATCGTCAGCATCGGCAGCACGAAGGCGGCGGTCTTGCCGGTTCCGGTCTGTGCGATGCCGAGCACGTCGCGCCGTGCCAGCACGTGCGGGATGGCTTGGTCTTGGATCGGAGTGGGGGTCGTGTAACCGGACGCGGCGACCGCGGCGAGAACTTTTTCGGACAAGCCGAGATGGGCGAAAGACATGTAACCTCGAATGGTGACCGCCCGGGAGTCCAGGCCGCGCCCGGAAAGAACGACGTTCGGTTGTGCGCGGGGGAAAGGCGGCCGACTTAGTCGTGCCGTTCGCCGCGAACATAGTGGCGCGCGGCAAAAAGTCAATGCTGGCGGGGCCTTGCGGTTAATCGACCGTCTCGCCGTCTGTCATGCGTGCTTCCGCAATGCGCCGTCCGCCGCGGCGGTGCGTCGATTCGGCGTCGGCCATGCGCCGATTCATCCAATCTTTTCCGGCTTCCATCCCTTCCGCGTGCGCGCTGCCTCGATAGCTTGGGGCACGAACAAACGGCCGCCGCCGAGGAGACGAGAATGCGTACCCAGGTGGGGATCATCGGCGCCGGGCCGGCCGGTCTCGTGCTCGCGCGCCTGCTCCGCCGCGCCGGAATCGATTCGGTCATCATCGAGAACCGCAGCCGCGCGTACATCGAGCATCGCATCCGCGCCGGGCTCTTGGAACAATGGGCGACCGACCTGCTGATCGAGCTCGGCTTCGGCGAGCGGATGGCGCGCGAGGGCATGTTCCATCGGGGCATCTTCCTCAATTTCGACGGCGCGCTCCACCACCTCGATTTCCGCGACCTGATCGGCAAGGGCGTGACGATTTACGGCCAGCAGGAGGTGGTCAAAGACATCGTGGCGCAGCACCTTGCGGATGGCGAGCAGCTGCTGTTCGAGGTCGAGGACGTCAGCATTCACGATTTCGAGCGCGGCCCGCCAAAAATCCACTTCCGCCACCAGGGCGAGGCACGCGAGATCGACTGCGACTTCATCGCCGGGTGCGACGGCTTCCACGGCATCTGTCGCCCGAGCTTTCCGGCCGGCCTGCTGCAGACCTTCGAGCGCGAATACCCGTTCGGCTGGCTCGGGATTCTCGCCGAGTCCCCGCCGCCCGCCGACGAGCTGATCTACACCTATCACGATCGCGGCTTTGCGCTCTTCACCATGCGTTCGCCGACGCTGGCGCGGCTCTATCTGCAGTGCGCGCCCGACGAGGACATCGGCAACTGGCCTGATGCGCGCATCTGGGACGAGCTCGCGACGCGGCTCAACGGCGTGCGGCCGCTCGCGCGGGGCGAGATAGTGCAGAAGGGCGTCACGCCGATGCGCAGCTTCGTGGTCGAGCCGATGCAGGTCGGGCGGCTCTTCCTCGCCGGCGACAGCGCGCACATCGTGCCGCCGACCGGCGCCAAGGGCATGAACCTCGCGCTCGCCGACGTGGTGGTGCTCTCGCGGGCGCTCAGCGCCTTCTACCGATCGAGCCGCGCCGACCTGCTCGACGCCTACTCGCAGACCTGCCTTGCGCGGGTGTGGAAAGCGCAGCGCTTCTCCTGGTGGATGACGCAGATCTTCCACCGCTTTCCCGACGAGGTGCCGTTCGACCAGCGCCGCCAGCTCGCCGAGCTCGGCTACGTGGCGAGCTCGACCGCCGCCGCGACCGCGCTCGCGGAGAATTACGCGGGCTTGCCGATGGTATGACGGCATGGCGTGATGTCCATTGTCGCGTGGTTTCCGCTTGGTGAATTTCCCTCGGCAAAACGTCGATGATTTGCCGGCGAATTGCCGGCTCGTCGGCAGCGAAATCATCACGCCTTGGCTGCTAGTGTCCAAGCGTCTGGCTGGCTCTCTACGATCGGTCGTCGCACAGGTAGCATGATGGGTTCACGCGGAATGGTTTTCTGCGCGGCGGCAGTCGCCGCCGTGACGGCGCTGGCGTCGCCGGCGCGGGCGCAGTCGAGCGCGTCGGAGTTTTCCACCCAAGTCGGCGTCCAAGTCACCGCCTCGATCCGGACGAACGACCTGCAGCAGACCGATTTGCCGCGCCGGTTCGGCCACGCACTCGTCGACGACGGGCGCGACCTGATCTTGAACCCCGGCGCCAGCATGGACGAGGTGCGCCGCACGCTGCTGCGACGCGCGGCCGTCTACGAGGACGTGCAGGAGTATGCGAACGCCGAAGCCGAGCTCACCAAGGCGCTGCAACGGACGCCGCCGATCGGGGACACTTATGCGGCGCGCGGCTACTTCTACATGCGGCGCGGCCGGTTCGCCGACGCGGTCGGTGACTTCGTCGCCGGCATGCAGATCGACCCGAACAATCCCCGCCTGCATTTTTCCGCCGGGCGCGCCGAGTCGGCGCTCGGCGACTATGCGGCCGCCGTCACCTACTACGGCGAGGCGATCAAGCTCGCGCCGCGCGAGCCGACCTATTATCTCGCGCGCGCCGAGGCGGACATTCATCTCGACCAGCCGGCCGGCGCACACAGTGACTATGATCGCGCGATCGCGATGCGTCTGGCGCGGCCGACCGACCGCTACTTCGCCTTTCTCGGCCGTGGCTACGCGTCGCTGATGCAGGCCGACTACACCGGCGCGATCGCGGACTTCGGCACCGCCATCGAGATCAATCCCGGCTCGATCAATGCCTTGATGTGGCGCGGTTATGCGCGCGAGCGGAGCGGACAGATCACGCTCGCCCTCGACGACTACGAGCGCGCCGCCGCGGTCGACCCGCACGACCGGTTGGCGCGGGACAATCTGCAGCGGTTGCGATCGAATTGAGGTTGGTAGCCCGGATGGAGGCGCGTAGCGCCGTCATCCGGGGACGGCCGATCGCAGATTGCGGCGCTACGCGCGTCCATCCGTCCGTCCGGGCTACACGCTACGCGTTCAATCGAGCGCCTTTTCCATGAACGTGCTGAGCGGATCGGGCGCGTAATCCGCGAACGGGCCGATCTCGACGAAACCGTGCGCGGCATAGAGCGCAATCGCCTCCGGCTGCCGCACCCCGGTCTCCAGGCGCAGACATCTTAGCCTCAGTTGCCGCGCGCGCTGCTCGAGCGCGATGAGGATATCGCGTCCGATCCCGCGCCGGCGGGCCATGCGGTCGACATACATGCGCTTGATCTCGCCGTAGGGCGGGCTCGCGACGACGGCGCCGAAGCCGCACACGATCTCGCCGTCGCGCGCGACCAGGAACGAGACGTTGGGCGCGCGCAGCGACACCGGATCGAGCAGGTGGTTGCTTTCCACGGGATAGAGAGCCGCATAGTAGCGATCGCTCTCCTCGATCATCCGCACCACCCGCGGGTCGGTCGGATCGCCCGGCGCGATCGCCACCATCGCGGTTGACCCGGCGCGTCGCCTCAGTTCAGCGGCTCGACCTTGAGGATCGCGGCACCGTGGTTGCTGCCGACCCAGAAGGTGACTGGCGTGGTCGAGTTGTCCACGAACACGCGACGCATGTTGGTCTCGTTCGGCATCAGGTAGTCGATGAAGGTGCCGGTCTTGGGATCGAGCCGCGTCACGCGGTCGTCCATCATCGAGCCGGTCCAGGCCTCGCCGTTCTTGTCGACCGTCACGTCATATGGCGCGGCCCAGCGCAGCGGCATCTGGTACTCGGTGAACTTCTCCGCCTTGGTGTCGAACATCACCATCTTGTCGCCGCGATACTCGGCGAACCACATGCGGTCGTGCGCGTCCATCATGCCGCGGCGCGGCGCCGACTTCGTCGTCGGCAGCTGATAGAACGTGACCTTGAGCGTCTTGGCGTCGACGCGGCCGATCTGCTGCTGGGCGAAGTCGGTGAAGTAGACGTTGTTCTGCGAGTCCGGGACGATGTCGTAGATGTTGTGGTTCTCGCCCGCCTTCGCGTCCTGGAAGGGCAGGATCGTCTCGATGGCGCCGGTGGCGAGATCGAGCCGATGAATGCCCGCAAAGCCGTTGTTCTGCGCCCACACCTTGTGGTCGACCGTGTCGGCCTCCGGCCGCACCATATTGACCTGCGCCATCGCCTTGTTGACCTCGGGCGGCAGCGAATAGGTGGTGACCTTGCCGGTCTTCGGATCGAGACGGCCGATCGCGCCCTGGTACATCATGCCGATCCACAGATTGCCCTGTGAGTCGGCATGCAGGCCGAGGCTGCCCTCCGGCCAGCCGGGCTTGAGCTCGGGCAAATTGTATTCGGTGACCTGGCCGGTCTTCGGATCGAGCCGGCCGACGTTCTCCTCGCCGAAATTCGTGTACCAGGCGTAGCCGTCCTTATCGACGATCACGTCGTGAGGCTCGATCAGCGGCCGCGGCAGGTCGTATTCGGTGATGATCACCTGCGTGGCGCGGCCCTTCGGGCGCGGGAGCGTCTTGAAAGGAAATTCCCAGCTGTCGCCCTGGCTCAGGTTGATCGAGGCGAGCCACTCGGCGCGCTTCCTGAACAGCTCGTCGCGCTCGGCGCCGCGCTCCTCGAGCAGGCGCTCCGCTTTGCGCTTCTGCGGGCGCACCGGCATGCTCTGGTTGGCATAGCTCGCCATGCGCTTCATCGTCTGCACGAACTCGTCGGCGTCGTGGGTCGAGCGCACGATGCGCTCGACCGTGTGGCAGCCGACGCAGTTGAACAGCGCGTCCTTCTGCACCGGCGTGCCCGGCACGCTGTCGATCCACTCCGCGTTGGTGAGCTGCGACGCGATATTGTGCGTCGTGGTGAGCTTGAGGTCGACGTTCGCGCCGCCGCCCGCCGCGACGTCGGCGGTCGCCTTGCCGTCGAGATCGTAGCCGACCGCGCGGATCGTCAGCGTGTAACGGCCAGGCGCGAGCTTTGCGGCCGGGAAGGCGTAATGGCCATGCGCGTCGCTCACGACCGTGATCGCCATGGTGGCGCCGTCGCGCCGCGCGGTGACGAGCACGCCCTCCATCGGGCCCTCCTGCGCGGAGGAGACGAGACCGCCAAGGGCCGTCTGCGTCGCCTGCGCATGCGCCGATCCGGCCGCGATCATCAACGCGAGCGCGGCGCCCGCGAGCAGGCCCAACGTGGTCGTGCGCATGCAGTCCTCCCTCTCGGCTTTCTCACGGCCGGTCGGCAAAATCATAAGGCACGGGGACGGGCGGGGCCAAGGGCCTTGACTAGAGCTGCCTTGCCTCGATCGGCGTCGCGTCCGTGAGCACGCCGCGCAGAGGCCAATGCAGCAGCCAGATGATGCCGCCGCCGGCACCCGCGATCGCGGCGATCGTCAGGAAAAAGTGCGCTTTGTCCATGTGGCTCCACAGGCTGCCGAGCCAGCCGGCGAGGAAGCCGCCCGTGAAGCTCGTCGCCAGCCACACACCCATCATCATGGACACGATGCGGAGCGGCGCGATCTGCGACACCAGCGAGAGGCTGGTCGGCGAGAAGTAAAGCTCGCCGATGGTGATCACCGTGAAATACGCGAGCAACCACAACCAGCTCGCCTTGCTGCCGCCCACCTGCCCGGCGGCGGCCGCCATGATCAGGTAGGCGGCCGCAACGCCGAGGCAGCCGAGTGCCATCTTGGTCAGCGTCGAGGGCTCGCACCCTCGCCGCGCCTGGCGTGCCCACAAGCCGACCACCAGCGGCGTGAAGGCGAAGATCATGAACGGGTTGAATGCCTGAAACCAGGTGGCCGGAATCGTGCCGGACCAGAACAGCAGGTCGATGGTGCGGTCCGTCTGCGCGTTGGCCCACAACGTGATGGTGTTGCCCTGCTGCTCATAAGTCGCCCAGAACAAGGTGGCGGGAACGAACAGGACGAGCAGGGCGGCGAGCGCACGCCCTTCGGTGCGGCTGAGCGGCACGCGCTCGGCGATGGGCGTGATGCGATCAGGCGGCAGCATGGGCGCGGCGTAGAGATAGACCGCGAGCCCGATCAGCATGCCGACCCCGGCGGCCGCAAAGCCGTAATGCCAGCCCACCTCCTCGCCCAGCGTGCCGCAGACGAGCGGCGAGAAGAACGCGCCGATATTGATGCCGACATAGAAGATCGAATAGGCGCGATCGCGCCGCGGATCGCTCGCGCCGTAGAGATCGCCGACCTGCGCCGACATGTTGGGCTTGAACGCGCCGTTGCCGAGGATGAGCGCCAGCAGCGCGAACAGGAGCAGCGGCTCGAACGCCATCATGAAGTGCCCGGCCGCCATCAGCAGCGCGCCGATCGTCACGGTGCGGCGGTGGCCGAGCACGCGATCGGCGAGCAGGCCGCCGAAGATGGGCGTGAGATAGACGAGGCCGGTGTAGCCGCCGTAGATCATCGAGGCGAGCGGTTGGACATCGAGGGGTCCGAAGGGGAATTCGAGCAGGTGGCGCAACGCGGCGAGCCCGATCACGCCCTCGATGCGCCCGGGCTTGAGCAGATAGTCGACCATGTACAGCACCAGCAGCGAGCGCATCCCGTAGTAGGAAAAGCGCTCCCACATCTCGGTCGTGAACAGGAACGCGAGCGCGCGCGGATGACCGAGGAAATCCGATTTCGCGGCGGGCGGCAGGGCGGGCGAATGCGTCATCACGGCACCGTAACATCTCACGGTGGTTGCTTGCGCGAGTTGCCTGATACGCAGCGCGGCGCCAAAACCAGGGTTCCGCCCGGTGGACAACGAGGATAACCGCACACGCAAGCTGGTCTTGCCTGCTCATCCAGCTAGACTGGACGTGCTCGGGTGACCACGCGGGCAAAGAGCAGGCAACGGAGCGAGAGCCCTGCCGCGCCGCCCTAGGACGCGCCTCCGGCTTGTGGCGCCCGAGCCCCTTTTCCCACTCTCGATTGTTGGCCGGTTGAGTGTGCTTGTCGACTCAGGCGGCCGTTTTGTCCGACCGCCGTTGGCCGGCGGCAATTCCCTCGGCGAGGCTCACCAGCGCGTTGCGGATATGGCGGTCGGAGATTTGCGAGAATGCCTGGGCGAGGCGCACCGCGGCGCCATTCGACAATAGGTCGAGCGGATCATCGGCCTGCACGGTCTTTCGCGTGGGAGCGTTGAGACCCTCGAGCAACGCCTCGATCGGTACGCCCAAAACCTGTGCGATTTGCACCAAGCGGCCGGCGCCGACGCGGTTCGCGCCGTTCTCGTATTTCTGCACCTGCTGGAACGAAACCCCGAGCTGCTGGGCGAGCTGCGTCTGCGTGAGGCCGAGCAACAGCCGACGCGTGCGGATGCGCCGCCCCACGATGGCGTCGACCGGTCCGGCGCGTTTGGTCCCCATGCTGGGAGGCCCTCTGCGATGCTGGCTTCCGTTCGAAAGCAGTGATTGTGGGTCGTACATCTTGTGATTAAATCCGGTAGCCCTTTTCTTGTTAGGGTCGTATCGGCGATCGTAATAGCCGCGAAGCCCGGCATCCCAAATCCGTATCGGGTTGAGACTGTTCGAAGCCGCGCCGGGAGCCCCTCCTCGGTTGTAAGAACTGCGTAATCGAGAACCGTATTTTCTAGAAGGTTTGTGCTGCCGTCGCTCTATTCCGCGCAGCTGCTCGCATGAACGAAGGTCGATCCAGACGCGTGGTCCCGGAGATGTTCGACGAAGCGCTGCGCAACCGGATTGAGCTTGCGGTTCTTGACTGTAACGATGGCTAGCGGCGACTCCGGAACAGGCAAATCGATCGGCAAAATCGCTATCGTATTGCGGGACGCATCCAGATCGCGGATTGAGTTCGGAAAGACCGTGATATACGGCCCAGAGGCCACCAAGCTCATGCGCAGTGGGATGGAATAGGTCATCAGACTGACATTGGGCATCTTGAGCCCTTGTCTCTCGAATGCCTCACGGACGGCGACGTGCGTCCAGCAGTCTGCCGGCGTCAACAGCCAAGGTTCGTCCGCGAGATCACCAAGCGTAATTTTGCGCCGTCCTGCCCAATGACTTCTTGCGCCCGCGGCTATCACGACGGGGTCCTCGCCCAGGGGCTCCACGCTCAGTTCGGCGGTATCGTTCGAGGCAGGGCGCACAAGGCGAGTCAGCGCCAAATCGAGATTTCGCTCGCACAAGTCCCGCAACTCGGGTGTCGGAGACGCCAGCCGCTCGACGTGAACCACGACGCGCGGGTATCGCCGCATGAACTCTCGAAGAACAGGCGGAAGCATGAGGGCGGTCACCGATTCGATGCAGCCGATCCACAACTCGCCGGCCTCGGGGTCGGCGAGGCTTTCGATCGTTCGAATGCCCTGCTTGATCTCATCGAACGCCGCGACGCTGCGGTCCATCATGGCGCGCGCAAATATCGTAGGCTTGACCCCCCGCGTGCTGCGCTCGAATAGGGGTACGCCAAGGGTCCGCTCGAGATCGGCGATCACCCCTGAAACTGCTGGTTGTGAAACCCCGAGTTGCGCCGCCGCTTGAGCCATGCTGCCGCGTTGGCTCACCGTCAGAAAAATATGGAGGTCCCGCAATCGGATGCGGCGACCGATCTGATGCTCGCAGTCTAACTTCTCTCCCACGCCTACAGATTATCAGACGCACTGGAGGTCTTCAATCGTAAACTGTATGAACACGCCCTATCGGGATAGCACAATATATCTCCATATCTCCCATGATTACACGAAGAGAGACATGCTCGCTGTTTGCATTCGCGTTCCTGGGGGCAACCGAGGCCGCCTGGGCGGAGGACTTCCCGTCTCGGCCGATCCGCATTCTTGTACCCGCCGCGCCGGGCGGAGCTGCTGATATCAGTGCGCGCTTGGCGGCGGAGGCGCTCGGTCGAGCGTTGGGCAGCCCCGTCATCGTTGAAAATCGGCGAAGCAGCCTGAGCGCCATTGAGGCTTATGTTGGGAGCGAGCCGGACGGCTATACCATCCTGGTTGGCGCGGTTGGATGGTTTACAATCATTCCGGCAGCGAAACACGTTTCCTACGACGTGGAAAAGGACTTCGTTCCGCTCGGCACGATCTGGCGCTCGGCCGAGGTGCTGGCCGTCGGGCCCCGCTCACACAGCACGACGCTCGCGGAATTCATTGCGGATGCCAAGGCGCGTCCCGCAACGGTCACGGTCGGGTCGGCTGGGAACGGAACCATTTCCCATCTGACATTCGAGCTCCTCAAGCGCGAGGCTGCCATCGACGCCATCCACGTCCCGTTTCGCAGCACTGGCGAAAGCTTGTCGGCGCTGCTCGGTGGCCAGATTGATGCGATGTTCGCGGACGTGCAGGTCATCGCGTCGCAAGTCACCGCCACCAAATGCCGAGCGCTTGCGGTGGCGGCTCCCCAACGCGTGGAAGCGCTTCCCGACGTTCCGACGATGAGCGAAGCGGGTCTGCCTGCGGTCGTCGGTGAAAGTTGGTTCGGCTATTTTGTCTCGGCGAAGACGCCAGCCGCAGTGGTCAAGCGGCTGCAGGACGCACTTGCAGCCGCGCACGACGATGCCGCCTATCAAGCCAATCTTGCTCGACAACATGCGAGTGCCGGGGAGGCCGGCCCTGAGGCCCTCGATCGCCTTGTCAGAGCCGACATTGCGAGATGGCGGGAGCTGATCAAGGCGGCGGGGATCCGGCTCGATCAGACGTGATCGCTCAAATCACCTGCAAATCCCGCCCGACCATCACGTCGCCGGCAAAATCCGCCGCCGCATCGCCGCGCCACATCTCGTCCGTGATCGATGGATCGTCGCCCGGCACCAGATGATTGAGCACCAGCGTCCCGACCGCGGCTGCCGCCGCGACCTTGCCGACCTCGGTCGTGGTCGTGTGGGCGGCGAGCAGATGCTCGCGCAGCCGCGCCGCGCCCGGCGTGCGCGCGACGATGCGGTCGATGCCGGCGAGGTGCATCACCTCGTGCAGCAGGACGTCCGCGCCTTGGGCGAAGGCGATCAGGTCGCGGCAGACCGCCGTGTCGCCCGAGAGCACGATCGAGCGGTCGGGCGCATCGAAGCGGTACGCATAAGCATGCGGCAGCGGCGGATGGATCACGTTGATGGCGCTGACCTTGACCGCGTCGGTTTCGAGCATGCGCCCGTGCGCCTCGAACTCGTGCAGGCGGACGAGCTTGCGCAGATCGGCGCGGCCCTCGTCGTCGATGCGGATGCCGATGTCGTAGCTCATCGACTGCAGGAAGGTCTCGACGATCTGCCGCAGCGGCGGCGGTCCCCACACGTCGACCGGCTCGCGCAGGCCGGCCGCCCAGATGTTGTAGATGAGGGGGCCGAGCTCGAGGATGTGATCGGAGTGATGGTGCGTGATCATGATCTTGCGCACGCGCCCCGGCTCGATGCCGGCGGCAATGAGCTGGCGCGTGACGCCATAACCGCAATCGACGACCCACGGCTCGCCGGCGATCATCATGACGTTCGCCGGGTTGGCGCGCCCGGCGGTCACGCGCGGACCGCCCTTGGTGCCGAGCAGGATCAGCTTGGTTTGTTGTGAGGGTGGGACCATCGCGGCCATGGTTCAATCTTCCGCCCGGAATCCGGACAGCCTCACGGCTGTGGCCCAGCGCGCCGAGTCCACCCTCTGGATGGCGCCGAGCTCGGCGGCGGTGGTGCCGGTGGGCACGAGGCCGAAGGCATGCAGGCGCTCGACCACATCGGGCTGGCGCACCGCCGCCGCCATCGCGGCGCTGAGCTTGTCGATCGTCGCGGCCGGCGTGCGTGCCGGCGCAAAGGCGGCATACCAGCTCGAGCCCTCGATGTCGTAGCCCTCTTCGCGAAAGGTCGGCACGTCGGGCGCGAACGGCGAGTCCGTCTTTCCCGAGCTCGCGAGAATACGCACGCGCTTGTCCTTGTGCATCGCGATGACGTCGCTCAGCGGCACGATCAGCATCGGAATCTGCCCGGCCGCGAGATCGACGATCGCGGCGGCCGAACCCCGATAGGCGACGTGGCGCAGGGCGAGGCCGGCCGCGCGGGCGAACAGCACGCCAAGGAAATGGGGCAGGTCGCCGGTGCCGGGCCCGCCGTAGACGGCGCGCAACTGGGGATCGGCCTTCACCCACGCGACGAGCTGCTTGAGCGACTGCGCCGGCACCTGCGGACCGACCGCGAGCGCGAAGTCGAAGGTGGCGAGCTGCGACACCGGCGTGAAATCGGTGAAGGGATCATAGCCGAGCGATTTGTAGACATACTGGTAGACCGTCATGGTGGCGATCGGCGTAAGCAGCAGCGTGTCGCCGGTCGGCGCCGCGTTCTTCACCTGCATCACGCCGATCCGTCCGGCGCCGCCGGCGCGGTCCTCGACGATGACGGCGCGGCCGAGCGTCCCGCGCATCTTGTCGGCGACCAGGCGGGCGAGCGTGTCGCCGGAGCCGCCGCCCGCGTACGGAAAGACGATGCGGATCGGCTGGTCGACGAGCTGGGCGAGGGCGCTGTGCGGCACGAGCGCCGCGGCCGCGGGGAGCGTCAGCTGAAGGAATTGGCGGCGGCGCATGGGAGGTCTCTGGCAATCCGATCTCTGCAGCGTTTCCTCACGCATAATCGATCCCGGCGGGAAGGAAAGCGAAAAGAGCTTCCGTATGGGCAGACAGGCAGCCGCGATCCTCGCATTGAACGCGCGCGTAGTCGCGATTGGCAAGCAGAGGTTCTCACCAACCGCAGCGACCACATCGCGGTGGCGGAACTGGCATTCGCTGCTCGCTCGAAGACCTATATCGCGGGACACTGCTTGTGGTTGCGGCAACGTAGGGCAGCGCTCAAATCATTGCAGCGCGCCGAAGCAATCTCGATCCACGAAGGGCGTCCGCTGGTGTCACGAGATTTCTTCGCTTCGCTCGCGATGAGGCGCCCAGCCGCGATATGACGCGCTACCGCGGCGGCAGCCGCTGCAGCACTTCCAGGCTCCACCAGATGAAATACGCGCCGAACGCCAGTCCGAGCACGATCTTGATCATTTGGACGACCAGTTCGTCCTTCGGCATGGTTGCGATCTCCCGGCGCGACGACGAGCGTCCTAGACGTCCAGCATGTCCTCGCGCGCAAACTCCGCGCGCTCCTGGATGAACTCGAAGCGCGCCTCGGGCTTCGTCCCCATCAGCCGCTCGACCGCGCTCTGCGCCTTCTTGCGCTCGTCGTCGACCAGCACCACGCGCAGCAGCGTGCGCTTGCGCGGGTCCATGGTGGTCTCCTTGAGCTGTGCCGGCATCATCTCGCCCAGCCCCTTGAAGCGGCTGATCTCGACCTTGGCGTTGGCATGGAACTCCTTCTTCAGGAGCTCGTCCCGGTGCTTGTCGTCGCGCGCATAGAAGGTCTTGCCGCCGTGCGAGAGCCGGTAGAGCGGCGGCACCGCGAGATAAAGGTGACCTTGGTCGATGAGCTGCGGCATCTGCCGGTAGAAGAAGGTGATGAGCAGCGAAGCGATGTGGGCGCCGTCGACGTCGGCATCGGTCATGACGATCACCTTGTCGTAGCGCAGATCCTGCTCGCGGAAATGCGTACCGGTGCCGCAGCCGAGCGCCTGGATGAGGTCGGCGAGCTGGGCGTTCTGCGCGAGCTTGTCCTTGCCGGCGGAAGCGACGTTGAGGATCTTTCCGCGCAACGGCAGAATGGCCTGCAGATGGCGGTCGCGCCCCTGCTTGGCGGACCCGCCGGCGGAGTCGCCCTCGACGATGAACAGCTCGGAGCCTTCCGCCGCCGTGCTGGTGCAGTCGGCGAGCTTGCCGGGCAAGCGCTGCTTGCGCGTCGCGCCCTTGCGGGCGATTTCCTTCTCCTGACGGCGGCGAATGCGCTCGTCCGCCTGCTCGACCACCCAGTCGAGCAGCTTGTTGGCCATCGCGGGATTGCCGGCGAGCCAGTGGTCGAACTGGTCCTTGACGGCGTTCTCGACCACGCGTTGCGCCTCGGCGGTCGCGAGCCGATCCTTGGTCTGGCCCTGGAACTCGGGCTCGCGGATGAATACCGACACCATGGCGCCGGCGCCGGACATCACGTCCTCCGACGTGACCGGGCCCGCGCGCTTGCCCTGGTTGGTGCGCTCCGCGTGGTCCTTGAGGCCGCGCAGCAGCGCCGAGCGCATGCCCGATTCGTGCGTGCCGCCGTCGGGCGTCGGGATCGTGTTGCAGTAGGACGAGAGGAAGCCGTCCGCATCCGACGTCCACGCCACCGCCCACTCGACCGAGCCGGGCGCACCCGGCTTGCCTGACTTGCCGGTGAAGATGTCGGGATGCACCAGCGTCTGGCCTTCCATGGTGCTCGCGAGATAATCCTTGAGGCCGGACGGGAAGTGGAACGTCGCCTCCTCGGACACGCCCTCGACGCCCTCGAGCAATTCCTTGTCGCAGTGCCAGCGGATCTCGACGTCGCCGAAGAGATACGCCTTGGCGCGCGTCATCTTGAACAGGCGCAGTGGGCTGAATGCAGCGTCCTCGCCGAAGATTTCCGCGTCGGGCTTGAAACGGACCTTGGTGCCGCGGCGGTTGGCGATCTTGCCGAGCTTTTCGATACCGCCCTTGGGCTTGCCGCGCGAGTAGATCTGCCGATAAAGCTGGCCGCCGCGCGCGACCTCGACCTCGACGCGCTCGGAGAGCGCATTGACGACCGAGACGCCGACGCCGTGCAGGCCGCCCGAGGTCTCGTAGACCTCCGAGTCGAACTTGCCGCCCGCGTGCAGCGTGCACATGATCACTTCGAGTGCGGATTTCTTCGGAAACTTGGGATGCGGGTCGACCGGGATGCCGCGGCCGTTGTCGGTGACGGTGACGTAGCCGTCCTGCGCGACCTCGACCTCGATGAAGCTCGCGTGGCCGTTGAGCACCTCGTCCATGGCGTTGTCGATCACCTCGGCGAAGAGATGGTGCAACGCCTTTTCGTCGGTGCCGCCGATATACATGCCCGGGCGCCGGCGCACCGGCTCGAGCCCCTCCAGCACCTCGATGTCGTGGGCCGTATAGCCCGCCTCGCCCGAAGGGCGGGGGCCCTTGGCCCGTGGTAGGGCGCGCCGCGCCGACTTCGCGCCCGAAAAGAGGTCTTCACCCTCAGCCGTTGTTTTCTTTGCTGTTTTTGCCATTCAGGTATGCCGTTCCGGGTCAAGACGAATCAGGTAGCCCGACTATGCCATCGGGGGCGGGCGACTTGAATTCGCGACTGTGAGCTTCTTATGTCGTGTCGCCGATCGCCCTTGGCGAGAGGGCGCAAAGACGCGCCGGCGCCTTTGTCGGCCCCTTTTCGCCCCCAACGCCGTTCTGGCTCGATGGCGCATCAAGGGTTAAGAGAGCGTTGACAGGCCGCCCGGGGCGAGCGCGCGCGGATAGTCGCGATGTTCGATGCTTGGTTCGATGAGACCGTGGATTTCGTCCGCGCCCATGATGCCTGGGCGGCGCCGATCGTTTTCGCGCTCGCATTCGGCGAGTCGCTCGCGTTCATCTCGCTGCTCGTTCCGGCCTGGGGCGCGCTGGTGGCGATCGGCTACCTGATCGGGCCGAGCGGGATCAGCTTCTGGCCGGTGTGCATCGCGGGCGCGCTGGGCGCCGCGGTCGGCGACTGGCTTTCCTATTGGGTGGGCGTGCGCATCGGCGCGCCGGTCGCACGCGTCTGGCCGCTGTCGCGGCACCCGGAGCTGTTGCCGCGCGGCACGCGCTTCATGAAACGGTGGGGAATTCCCGGCATCTTCATCGGCCGCTTCTTCGGCCCGCTGCGCGCCGCGGTGCCGCTCGTCGCCGGCATCCTGGTCATGCCATATTGGCGCTTCCAGCTCGCCAATTTCACCTCGGCCTTCGTATGGTCGGCGTTGCTGCTCACCCTCGGTGACGTGGTTGCGAAGACGGTGAGCCTTTTTTGGAGATAGCGCGATGTCGCTCAATCCGATCGTTCTCGACGTCGTCTTCGCGGTTCTTGCCGTGGTGTTCGCCTTCCAGCTCTGGTCGGTGCTGACCACCGGCCACGTGCAATGGCATATCGGGAAGGTGCACCGGGCGCACCGGCCGGTGGCCTTCGCGGCGGAGGTCGCGGCCTGCGCGATCGGGCTGATGCTGTTCGGCGGGCTGTTGATCGTGAGCCTGACGCACCATTGACGAAGGCGGCCATATTGCCATATAGACCCGGCGCATGACGATCGCGCTCACCATCCGTCGCCGCCGCCGCATTTCCGCGGCCACGGCCGATCGCGTCTGATCGTCACCCGTGCCGCCGGACACCTCCGCGGCACTCTCCTCAAAATCCGCGGTCTAGTGCTCCGGCGTCCTCCTGACTGGGAAAGGACTGGACCATGGCCAAAGCGAAGATCGGCGTGCTCGGCGCCTCCGGCTACACGGGCTCGGAATGCGTGCGCCTGCTGCTGCGCCATCCCAATGTCGAGATCGCGCTGCTCACCGCCGATCGCCGCGCCGGCCAGGCCATGCGCGATGTTTTTCCGCAGTTCTCGCCGTTCCCCCTGCCGAAGCTCGTGTCGATCGAGGCGGTCGACTGGGCGCATTGCGGGCTCGAGCTCGTGTTCGCGGCGCTCCCGCATGCCACGACCCAGAAGGTGATCAAGGACATCTTCGCCAAGAACACGAAGATCAAGGTCGTCGATCTCTCCGCCGATTTCCGCCTCGCCGACACCGCCGCCTATGCGCGCTGGTACGGTCATGAGCATCACGCGCCCGAGCTGCAGAAGGATGCTGTCTATGGCCTCGTCGAGGTGCATCGGGAGCGCATCAAGGGCGCCCGGCTCGTCGCCAATCCTGGCTGCTACACGAGCTGCGCCGAGCTACCGCTCATTCCGCTGATCGCCGCCAAGGCGATCGACCTCGACGAGATCGTGGTCGACGCCAAGTCGGGGATGACCGGGGCAGGGCGGTCAGCCAAGGAAGCCATGCTCTTTTCCGAGGTGTCGGAAGGCTTCAACGCGTATGGCGTCGGCGGGCACCGTCACATGGCGGAGCTCGACCAGGAATTTTCCCTCGCGGCCGGTCGCGACGTGGTCGTGACCTTCACGCCGCATTTGGTGCCGATGAACCGGGGGATTCTCTCGACGATCTATGTGCGCGGAATCTCAGGCAAGTCGCCGGAGGAGCTGCATGCGATCCTGGCGAAGCACTACGCGGGCGAGCCGTTCGTCCACGTGCTGCCGTTCGGCGAGGTGCCGCAGACGCGCCACGTGCGCGGCTCCAACATGACCTTCATCGGTGTCGCCAAGGACCGGGTCCCCGGCCGCGCGATCATCGTCTCGACGCTCGACAACCTGGTGAAGGGCGCGTCCGGCCAGGCCGTGCAAAACATGAACCTGGTGCTCGGTTTTCCCGAGGCGATGGGGCTCGAGCAGGTCGCGCTGTTTCCCTGACTTGACGCGGTCTGCGCGTGCGACCGAAATGCCGGTCGGGCCAGGGCGCGACGGAGATCCGGTGTGAGAGCGCGGCTGACGAGGCGAGGTTTCGTCGCGGGCGCCACCGCGGTTGCGCTCGCGCGCGAGGCGCATGCCGAGTCCGCTGCCGTTCGCACGTTCATCGGCGAGACCGGCGGCGAGCTCGCGCCGCTCCTGCGTGCTGCGTTGGCGGAAGGTTTCCGTTTCGCCAGCCTCTCGATCTATGGTCCGCCGCGTGCGCCTCTCTACGCGATCTTGATGCGCCGGCAGGCCGCGCCGGGCGACCAGCCGCATTGGTTGGCGCTCGACGCCAAGGATCTCGACAAGACGCTCGCCGAGCAGGCTGCCGCCGGTTACGGGCCCGGGCTGATCGCGGCGACGGGACCGGCCAAGACGCCGATGTTCGCGCTCGTCTGCGAGCGGCAGCCGACGCCCGCGTTGATCCGCACCGGCCTCACGTCGGGCAAGCCCTCGGACAAGACGACGATCGAGGGCATGAACCGGCAAGCCAAGCGCGAAGGGCGCATTCTGCAAAGCGTCGCGATCTACGGAAGCGGGGCCGATCTGCGCTTTGCGGCGATATGGGCTGCCAATAAGACCAAGACGGTTTGGAACGCCGATGGCATCGCCGAGACGGCCGCGGTCTATCGCGAGCGTGAGCACGCGCACGCCTCAGCGTGGTGCCGGCCGGCCGTGATCGCGCCGACCCCTGCCGATCGTTATCTCTCGCTCTTCGTCGACAGTCAGGTCGACCGCTGGGAAGCCGCGGCCGACCTGACCGCGGCAACGCTGCCGCGTGAGCTCGCGGCCTGGGATCGCAAGGGCCTCTCTCCGATCATGATCCAGGCGGCCGGCGCCACTATCGGCGCCGCCCGCTTTGCCGCGATTGCGGTTGGAACGGACCAGATCCTGACGAGGGCGTGGAACGCGACCGGTCCAGTGACGCAGGCCGAGATCGACGATGTGGTGAAATCCGTCATGACGCGCTCGCGCATACGCCAAGCGTCGCTCGCGATCGTCAAAGGCGCGCGGCTCATCTACGCACGCGGCTACACGTTCGCGGAGGCGGGCTGGCCGGTGACGCAGCCCACGACCTTCTTCCGTCTCGCCAGCGTGTCGAAGACCGTGACGACACTCGGCATCTACCAGCTGATAGAGCGCGGCAAGCTCGACCTGTCCGAGCGCATGCAGGATATCCTGAAGCTGCGCACGCCATCCGGCGCGCCGCCGAAGGACAAGCGATTTGCCGAGATCACGATCGAGCAGATGCTGGCCCATACGAGCGGCATCAACTCGAACGAGTTCTTCGCGACGGTCGCGGTGCGCAACGCTTTCGCCAAGGCGCAGCCGCACAAACGCTGGCACCTGCCGGTGACGGCCGACATGACCGACGCGTTCATCGCCGGGCTCGATCTCGTCTCGCCGCCCGGCAAGATCGCAAACTACAACAATTGCGCCTACTACCTGCTCGGCCGCATCGTCGCCAAGCTCAACGGCGAGACGACGGCGCTCGCGGCCCTGCGGCAGCAGGTGCTCGATCCACTCGGCATCAAGCGGCTACGGCACAGCCGCAGCCTCGTCGCCGACCAGCCGCCCGACGAGGCGCGCTACAGCATCAATTCGAATGCGGACCACGTTCGAGACATCCCGCTGCGGTCGAGCGTGATGAGCGATGCGCAGCCGCTGGTGCCGATCGGCTATGGCAACGGGCAGCTGGAGATCGGAGGAGGCGCAAGCGGTTTCTCGGCCGCGATGACCGACCTCGCCCGCGTGGTCGCGATTCTGGTCGACACCAGGGACAACGCTGCGCTGCGGCGCCATACGCTGCGCCAGATGCTCGTCAACGCGGCGCAGCGGCACGGCCATGGCCTCGATGCCGCGAAGGATCTGGGCAACGACCGCTTCTATGGCGAGAAGGCCGGCGAGCTATCGACCTCATCGAACGTGCTGCAGATCAATGGCGACTACGGCTTCGTGTTGTGCTGGGCCGGCGTGCCCGATCGCGACGTTCGCTGGTTTCCGGATTTTCCAGCCGTGATGAACGCTGCGCGCCGGATCGATTGGGGGACCACGGACCTGTTCGAGCAGTTCGGCATGCAACGGCTGTAGGTTATCGTCGTGCTGAGACCTTTTGTGGTCGCGCGACCTGCTCGCCAAGAGCCGCAAGGCGCTGGCGGGCCGTGTCCTGCGCCCATTTGGCGTCATCGTATTTGGACGCGAGCGTGAGTGCCTTGCGATAGTCGGCCTTGGCCTTGTCGACCTCGGCCTTGCCCTCGTAGGCGAGCCCGCGGCCGGTGAAAGCGCCGCTCAGTCCGCCATCGATGCGGATCGCCTCGCTGTAATCCGCGATCGCCTTGTCGTAGTCGCCGCGCTCGCGCAACTCGATTGCTCGATTCTGATAAATGGTTGCCAGCACGGCGCCGCTGAAGCGGCCCGAACGGATCGCACGTGTGCACGACGCGATCGCAGCGTCGCCCTGTTGGGTGAAACAGCTATCGGCGCTCCGGTCGCCACGCACGGTCGCGATTGCGGCCACGAACGCGACCATCGACGCAGTTGCGAGCGCCAGCGGAACAACGCGCTTCATCGAGACTTCCCGTCCGTTGCATTGCGCCGAAAGGTCGGCGCAACGTCCCGCCCGGACGATGCGGCAAAATCCTTAATCTCTTGTTTTCACGTAAGACCCGGGCGCGTCCTCGATCGGCGTGAGCACGCCACCGCCCGGCTCGCGCGCCGGCACGCGCGTCGCGTCCTGCGCCGTGATCCAGGCGAGCCAGTCGGGCCACCACGAGCCCGGATGCTCGGTCGCCTTGGCCAGCCATTTGTCGACATCCGCGCCGCGCGGCTTGGCTCCGGTCCAGTACTGGTATTTGCGCTTGTCGGGCGGATTGACCACGCCCGCGATGTGGCCAGATCCCGCGAGCACGTATCGCACCGGCCCGCCGAAGAGCGAGGAGCCGACATAGACCGATTTCGCCGGCGCGATGTGATCTTCGCGGGTCGCGAGATTGTAGACCGGGATCGTCACCTGCTTGAGGCTCAGCGGCACGCCGTCGATTTTCATCACGCCCTTGGCGAGCATGTTGTCGAGATAGCAGCTGCGCAGATATTGCGAATGGTTCGCGGCAGGCATGCGCGTCGCATCCGAATTCCAGTAGAGCAGGTCGAACGGGAAGGGCGCCTTTCCCTTGAGGTAGTTATTGATGACGTAGGGCCATATCAGGTCGTTCGAGCGCAGCAGGTTGAAAGCGGTCGCCATGCTCTTGCCTTCGAGGTAGCCGCGCTCCTTCATGTGGCGCTCGAGCGCCGCGATCTGCTCCTCGTCGACGAAGACTTTCAGGTCGCCCGCATGCGTGAAATCGACCTGCGCGGCGAAGAACGTCGCCGAGGTGATGCGGCGATCCTGCTTCGCCGCCATGAAGGCAAGCGTCATCGCCAGCAGCGTGCCGCCGACGCAATAGCCGATCGCGGTGACCTCGCTTTCGCCCGTCACCTTCTTGATAACGTCGAGCGCCTCGAGCGGGCCCTCGCGCATGTAGTCGGACAGGTCCTTGTGCTGCTGGCGCTCGTCCGGATTGACCCAGGAGATGACGAAGACCGTGAGCCCCTGCGCGACGCACCACTTGATGAAGGATTTCTCCGGCGTGAGATCGAGGATGTAGTACTTGTTGATCCACGGCGGCACGATCAGCAGAGGGCGCTTGAGCACGTCCGGCGTGGTCGGCGTGTACTGGATGAGCTGCATCAGGTCGTTCTGGTAGATCACCTTGCCGGGCGTCACGCCGAGATTGCGCCCGACCTCGAACATCGAGGAATCCGACTGGCGGATGCGCAGGGATCCTTGGCCGGCCACGATGTCGTCGGCGAGCATGCGCATGCCCTCGGCGAGATTCTCGGCATTGGACGCGAGCGTCGTGCGCAGCAGCTCCGGGTTGGTCATCACGAAGTTCGACGGCGAGATCGCATTGGCGATCTGGCGCACGTAGAACTCGGCCTTGTGACGCGTGTGCGCGTCGAGGCCCTCGGCGTCCCGCGCCAGCCGGGTCGCCCAATCGGTGGTGAGCAGATAGCTCTGCTTGACGAAGTCGAAGAACTGGTTCGACGACCATTCGGGATCGCTGAAGCGCTTGTCGCGAGGGTCCGGCGTTGCGACCGGGGCCGCCGGCTCGCCCGCCATGCGTTTCACGGCGCTCGCCCACAGCTCGAGGTATGACTTGCCGAGCGAGGTCTGTAGCTGTGTCGAACGCTGCGGGTCGGCGAGCCAGTATTCCAGGACTTGGCCGAGCGTCTTGACGCTGTCCACAATGAGGTCCGAGCTCTCCTGGTCGAGATGGCCGCCTTGCTCGCGCGGCTTGAGATAAGCCGCGAGCGCCCGCCCGCCTTGCTCGATCACCCGCGCCATGTTGCGGGAAAAAGCCTCGATATCGACCGCGGTGGTCGCCGCAAACGATGGTGCGTCCGCCGACGCATCGCGCGATGCCCTCTTCGGCGCTTCGGACTTCGGAGGTTCTGGCGTCGAAGCCTCGGGCTTGGGCGGTTCAGCGGCGCGCACCTCGGCGCCCCCAGGTCGCTTTCTGGGCTGCCGGGATCGCTTGGTGGCTTGCTTGGGCGCGGGGGTGGCCGGGGTGTCGGTCACGGGCGTCGGTGTTAACCTTTGCATCGTATGAATCAGCAAGTCCCGGTTTGGACATATTGCGCGAGTAGGGAGTTCCAGTCACCCGGGGCGGGTCGGGAAACCGCATTCTTCATGGATATGGTGTCGGAGTTGCGAAAGGCGCGCGGCGGCGCAAGGGAAATCGTTGCTGCAGTCGCGAAGGCGGGGCGGGTGGCTCTGCCGGTGTTCCTTTTCACGGTCACCCTCGGCGCCTGCGCGTCGACTTTCAGCAGCCTGCCGACCCAGCTCGGGGGAATGCCGGCTGATGCACCGCAGCAACCGCCGGCGCCGGCCGCCTATCCGGCCGTCCACGACATGCCGCCACCACGTCCCGACGTGGTGATGACTCAGGAGGAACAGAAGAAGGCCGAAGCCGAGCTGATGGCGCTGCGCGAGCGCCAGGAGCGCGAGGCCGGCACCTTCCCGAATACGCTGCCCACCGCGACAACGACGACGGCAGCCGATACGGCGCCCAACGCAATGGCCAAGACGAAGCCAAAGAAGAAGCCGAAGCCGGATCAGAATGCTCGTCAAAACACTGATCAGAAGGATCAATAAATAACGCCTTTCGCGACCCGGCGGCGGGGGTCGAGGAAACGGGACGGCCGTGATACAAGGCGGCCCCCCGCGGCGACCACGAGAGAGTCGCAGCGCCGCTGGAAAGCCTGGGAAATCGGGACCATGGACGAGTTTCACCGCATCCGCCGCCTGCCGCCCTACGTGTTCGAGACCGTGAACCGGGCCAAGGCCGCGGCGCGCAACGCCGGCGCCGACATCATCGACCTCGGCATGGGCAATCCCGACCTGCCGACGCCCGCGCACGTGATCGAGAAGATGCGCGACACGGTCGGAAAGCCGCGTACCGATCGCTACTCCGCCTCCAAGGGTATCCCGGGGCTGCGCCGCGCCCAGGCCGCCTACTACGCCCGCCGTTTTGGCGTGAAGCTCAATCCCGACACGCAGGTCGTCACGACGCTCGGCTCGAAAGAGGGCTTCGCCAACGTCGCGCAGGCGATCACGGCGCCCGGCGACGTCGTACTGGTCCCGAACCCGAGCTATCCGATCCACGCGTTCGGATTCCTGATGGCCGGCGGTGTGATCCGCTCGGTTCCCTCCGATCCGACGCCGCAGTTCTTCGAGGCGCTCGAGCGCGCCTGCATCCATTCGATCCCGAAGCCGCTCGCGCTCGTGGTCTGCTACCCGGCCAACCCGACGGCGTATGTCGCCGACCTCGATTTCTATCGCGACGTGATCGCGTTCGCGAAGAAGCACAATCTGATCGTGCTCTCCGACCTCGCCTATGCGGAAGTCTATTTCGACAACAACCCGCCGCCCTCGATCCTGCAGGTGCCGGGCGCGATGGATGTCGCGGTCGAGTTCACCTCGATGTCGAAGACCTACTCGATGCCCGGTTGGCGCATCGGCTTTGCGGTCGGTAACGAGCGCATCATCGGCGCGCTGACGCGGGTGAAATCCTATCTCGATTATGGCGCATTCACGCCCATTCAGGTCGCCGCGACCGCGGCGCTCAACGGCCCGGACGACTGCATCGTCGAGATGCGCGAGACCTATAAGCGCCGGCGCGACGTGCTGGTGGAGACGTTCGGGCGCGCCGGCTGGGACATCCCGCCACCGCGCGCCTCGATGTTCGCCTGGGCGCCCATGCCGGAGGGATTTCGTACGCTCGGCAGCATCGAATTCGCGACGCTGCTGGTCGAGAAGGCCGAGGTCGCGGTGTCGCCGGGCATCGGCTTCGGCGAGCACGGGGAGGGGTACGTGCGTATTGCGCTGGTCGAGAACGAGCAGCGCATCCGCCAGGCAGCCCGCAACGTCCGCCGTTTCCTTGAATCGGCACCGGAAAAGTTGCACAACGTCGTTCCCCTCGCCAAGCGCCGCTGATTTTCCTTCGGCGGCCATCGTCAGGTTGCCTCTCCGATGGTTGCCCCGCTCAAAGTGGGACTTGCCGGTCTTGGAACCGTTGGTGCCGCCGTCATCGACCTGATCGCGCGCGAGCGCGCCGCGTTGACGGCGCGCACCGGCCGCGCGATCGAGGTGGTGGCCGTCACGGCGCGCTCCAAGGCGAAGAAGCGGCCGGTCGACCTGAGCAAGCTCAAGTGGGTGCGCGATCCGCTCGCGCTCGCGACCGATCCCGACATCGACGTCTTCGTCGAGCTGATGGGCGGCTCGGGCGATCCGGCCAAAAGCGCGATCGAGGCGGCGCTCGCGGCCGGCAAGTCGGTCGTCACCGCCAACAAGGCGCTGCTGGCGAAGCACGGCCTCGCGCTCGCCGCGGTCGCCGAGAAGCAGCACGTCGCGCTCAATTTCGAGGCCGCGGTCGGCGGCGCCATCCCGGTGGTGAAGACCCTGCGCGAGGGGCTCGCCGGCAATGCCTTCGCGCGCATTTCCGGTATCCTCAACGGCACCTGCAACTACATCCTGACGCGGATGGAGCGCGAGAAGCTCTCGTTCGCGGCCTGCCTCGCCGATGCACAGCGGCTCGGCTATGCGGAGGCCGATCCGACCTTCGACGTCGAGGGCCATGACACGGCGCAGAAGCTCGCCATTCTGGCGAGCATTGCTTTCGGCACCAAGGTCGACGAGAGCGCGGTGTTCGTCGAGGGAATCTCCTCGATCGCGCCCGAGGATCTCGAGGCGGCGGACGAGCTCGGCTATCGCGTAAAGCTGCTCGGCGTCGCGGTGCGCACCGAGAAGGGGATCGAGCAGCGCGTGCATCCGACCATGGTGCCGAAGGACAGCGCGATCGCACAGGTGATGGGGGTGACCAATGCGGTGTCGATCGATGCCGATGGCTTTGCGCCGATCACGCTGGTCGGGCCGGGCGCCGGCGGGCAGGCGACCGCCTCGGCGGTCGTCGCCGACATCGGCGACGTCGCGCGTGGCGTGCGCACGGCGCCGTTCGGCCGGCCGAGCGGGCGTCTCGTCCCGGTCAAGCGCGCGCCAATGCAGCGTCACGAGGGTGGGTATTATATCCGACTCGCGGCTGTCGACCGACCCGGCACGTTCGCGGCGATCGCCAAATTCCTGGCTGACCAGAAGATATCGCTTGAATCGATCATGCAGCGGCACCACGGTGGTCTCCCGCATGGCGGCGACGACCCGAAAAGCCCGGACGCGCCGGCGCCCGTGATCCTCATCACCTACGCGACCAGCGAGGACGCGGTGCGGCGCGCCTTGAAGGCGATCCGGAAAAAGGGTGTCATTGCGGGGACGCCGCAGGTCATCCGCATCGAGAAGAATTAGAGGGAGCCCAACGACATGGCGGCAAGCCACAAGCCCGCGACGGCCAAATCCACGACGCCGATGCTCGACCGCATCCTGTCGATCGAGATCGTGCGCGTGACCGAGCGCGCGGCGGTCGCCGCCGCGCGGCTGCGCGGGCGCGGCAACGAGAAGGATGCCGACCAGGCCGCGGTCGACGGCATGCGGCGCGAGCTCAACAAGCTGCCGATCGAGGGCACCGTGGTGATCGGCGAGGGCGAGCGCGACGAGGCGCCGATGCTGTTCATCGGCGAGACACTCGGCAACAAGAAAGGCGGCCCGAAGGTCGATATCGCGGTCGATCCGCTCGAGGGCACGACCCTGTGCGCGAAGGACATGCCGGGCGCGATCGCCACCATGGCGATGGCGGCGGGCGGAACGCTGCTCAATGCGCCCGACGTCTACATGGAGAAGATCGCGGTCGGCCCGGGCTATCCGGCGGATGTGGTCGATCTCGACGCGCCGGCGGAGGAGAACATCCGCGCGCTCGCCAAAGCCAAGGGGGTCAGGCTCGCCGACATCACGGCGCTGATCCTCGACCGGCCGCGCCATGCGGATCTCGTCGCCGCCGTGCGCAAGACCGGCGCCGCCGTGCGCTTCATCACCGACGGCGACGTCGCCGGCGTCATCCACACGGCCGATCCGGATACGACCGGCATCGACATCTACATGGGCATCGGCGGCGCGCCCGAAGGCGTGCTCGCGGCCGCGGCGCTCGCGTGCATCGGCGGGCAGATTCAGGGCCGTCTCGTGCTCGACACCGAGGAGAAGCGGGAGCGCGCCCGCCGGATGGGCATCAAGGACCCGCGCAAGAAATACGCCATGCACGACATGGTGCAGGGCGATTGCGTTTTCTCGGCGACCGGCGTCACCACCGGATCGATGCTGCAGGGCGTGCGCTTCAAGCGCGGCGTGATCGAGACCGAGACCGTGGTGATGCGCTCGGCGACCGGCACGGTGCGCTGGATCCGCGCCGAGCACCGATATCTGGACAAGTTCAAGGTGGAGTAGGCGTACCCCCCCGTCCTTTCGAGGCATGCGCAGCATGCCGACGCAATCTCGATCGGCATGTGGATGCCGGCCGGGATTGCTTCGCTTCGCGCGCAATGACGGCTACGATGCCGACTCACATGGACGCGCAACCCAACCGTCGCATCTTCCTCGGCGTCGACCGCTCGGCGACCGGCCGCGCCTGGCGCGACCGGCTCGACGAGCGCGGCAACCTGCGCGCCCTGTCGATCGTCCAGCGCCATAACCTTCCGGAGCTGCTCGCCCGCATCATCGCGGGCCGCGGCATCGAGGCGGATGGCGTCGAGGCCTATCTCGATCCCACCATCAAGCGGCTCATGCCCGACCCGAGCTCGGTCATGGCCATGGACGCGGCGGTGCGGCGCATCGCCGATGCGGTCGAGCGGCGCGAGGCGATCGCGATCTTCGGCGACTACGACGTCGACGGCGCGACCTCG
Source organism: Xanthobacteraceae bacterium (assembly GCA_035293985.1). Lineage (GTDB taxonomy): Bacteria > Pseudomonadota > Alphaproteobacteria > Rhizobiales > Xanthobacteraceae > JAVDCA01. The sequence continues at coordinate 161,880 of DATGLS010000045.1, read as the reverse complement.
AGCGCGTTGCTCGCCTCGTTCCTGCACCTCGCCGGCGAGAACCCGTTCATCTACATCCCCGACCGCATCTTCGAGGGCTACGGCCCGAACGTGCCGGCGATCCGCACGCTCTCCGAGCGCGGCACCAAGCTTCTGATCACCGTCGATTGCGGCACCACCAGCCATGAGCCTCTGGCCGAGGCGGCCCGGCTCGGCCTCGAGACGATCGTGATCGACCATCACCAGGCGGACGAGCAGCTGCCGGCCGCCGTCGCGGTGGTCAACCCCAACCGCCTCGACGACCTCTCGGGGCTCGGTCACCTTGCGGCGGTCGGCGTGACGTTTCTCGTGCTGGTCGCGCTCAATCGCGAGCTGCGCCGGCGCGGCTACTGGACCGCGTCGCGGCCCGAGCCGGATCTGCTCGACCTCACGCATCTCACGGCACTCGGCACCGTCGCCGACGTGGTGCCGCTCAAGGGTCTCAATCGCGCCTTCGTCGCCAAGGGGCTGATTGCGATGCGCCGGCGCGAGCACGCCGGCCTGACCGCGCTGATGGACGTGGCGCGGCTCTCCGGTCCGCCCGAGCCGTGGCATCTCGGCTTCATGCTCGGCCCGCGCATCAATGCGGGCGGCCGCATCGGCCGTGCCGATCTCGGCGCGCAGCTGCTGATGCTCGATGATCCGGTCGAGGCCGGTCGCATCGCGGCCGAGCTCGACCGCCTCAACCGCGAGCGCCAGACCATCGAGCAGGCGACGCTCGCCGAGGCCGAAGGCGAGGCCATGGCGGCGCTCGGGATCGAGGAGAAGGGCGCCGTGGTGGTCACGGCCGCGGCCGGCTGGCATCCGGGCGTGGTCGGGCTCGTGGCGGCGCGGCTCAAGGAGCGTTTCGGCCGCCCCGCGTTTGCGATCGCGCTCGAGCCGGGCGACACGGGCACCGGCTCGGGCCGCTCGATCACCGGCGTCGATCTCGGCCGCACCGTGCGCCACGCGGTGGCGGAGGGCTTGCTAATCAAGGGCGGCGGCCACGCCATGGCGGCGGGCGTCACCTTGAAGCGCGGCGCGCTCGGCGCGTTCCGCGCCTACCTCGAGGAGACGCTCGCACCGGCGGTCGAGGCCGCACGGCGCGAGGATGCGCTGCTGGTCGATGGCGCCGTGAGCGCGGCCGGCGCCAACATGGAGCTCTCCGCCTTGCTCGATCGCGCCGGCCCGTTCGGCGCCGGCAATCCGGAGCCGATCATCGCGCTTCCCGGTCACATTGTCGCCTACGCGGATCCGGTTGGGCAGGCGCATGTGCGTGTGCGCCTGCGTGCCGGCGACGGCGCAGGCGTCAACGCGATCGCGTTCCGCGCTGTCGGGCAGAAGCTCGGCGATGCGCTGCTCAAGAACCGCGGCCAGGCGATGCATGTCGCCGGCTGCCTCAGCGTCGATCGCTGGCAGGGCGAGCCGCGCGTGCAGCTGCGCATTCTCGATGCGGCGCCGGCCGATCCGGTGAGCCGGATAGGATGACGTGAAACACCGTCATGGCCGGCGAATGCCGGCCATGACGTTGTCTCTCGCTCAATGCTTGAACTGGCTCTGCTCGAGATCGAGAAAGATCCGGTAGGCGTTGCCGCGGTTGTTCGCTTCGAACGCGGGCATGTTGGCGTATTTCGACCAGTCGGTCTCTTTGTACGCCAGATCGAAATCGGTCCAGTTGTCGACGGCTTTCTGCATCGCGGTGCGGACATACTCGATGTAGTCGCGCGTGAACGCGATCGCTTCCTTGGCCGCGGTCGAGGGACGGCCATGGCCCGGGATGATGAACTTCGGATCGAGCTTCGCGACCTCGCCGAGGGCGGTGAGCCATTGCTTGGTGTCGACGTCGTCGCTGTTCATGAAGGGGATGCGGCTGTTCTGCACGATGTCGCCGGCAAACAGCACACCGTCCGGCTCGACCATCATCATCATGTCGCTCGCCGAATGGGCCGGACCCGCATAGATCATCGAAAAGCGCTTGCCGCCGAGCGTCAGCGTGAGGCGGTCATTGAAGGTGATGTCGGGAGGGACGACGCGCGTGTCGGCGTTGACCCAGGGCGCCAATGCGGCGCGGCGCTGGTCGAGCCGCTGGTTGGCGCGCTCGTCGGCGGTCTCCTCGTTCTCGCGGTATTCGCGCGCGCGGTCCTGGGCGATGATGATCGTCGCGGTGTGGTCGCGGAAGGCCTGCAGGCCGTAGATGTGATCGGCGTGGTAGTGGCTCATCACGTTGTAGCGCACCGGCTTGTCGGTCACCTTGCGGATCGCCTGCAGCAGGGCCCAGCCGAGACTCGGCGTGCCGAGGGCGTCGAACACGACGACGCCGTCCTGCGTGACGACGAAGCCCGCGTTCGACGTGTTGCCTTCGTTGGATTGGCCCGGGACGCCCGGATTGCCGAGCGAGTAGTAGATCGGGTGGCCAGGCACCTGGTCGATCGTGAGCGGCGTCGGCAGCGGCGCATACGGTGCTGTCTGCGCGGCAGCTTGCCAAGCCAGCGCTGCCGCGACGATCAGCCACAGCGAGAGCGCGGCGGTGGGCACCTGTTGATAGCGCAAAGCGAGCTCCCGGCCAGCATGGTCATCAACGCATCGAAATACCGTGCGTAGTGGTGTCGGCGATGCGCTGATGGACTTGATCCTCGCGCGCATTCGCATCGGCGACGACATCCGCGAACGCAACACTGCTCCGCACCCCGATGCGCTTGCCTCGTGCTCCGAAATCATATAGGGAAAACTGAATACGAAATTCGGGAGCGAAATGCCACCATGGCGAGGCCGGCAGATTTTGCGCAACGGCGCAAATTGCTGAAGCTCGGCGCAGCGCTCGCCAGCGGCGCCGTGGTCGGGCCGCGTCTCGTGCGGGCCGAGGACGCGTCGCCGCCGAAAGACGGGCCGTGGTCGCAGATGCTCGGCCCCGGCGTCGTCGATCGGCCATATGGGCAGCCCTCGCAATTCGTCAAGGACGTCATCCGTCGAAATGTGCCGTGGCTCACCGCCTCGCCCGAATCCTCGGTGAGCTTCACGCCGCTGCAGGACCAGCCCGGCATCATCACGGCGAATGGCCTCTTCTTCGAGCGCTACCACGGCGGCCGCGCGAGCGTCGACCCGGCGCAGCACCGGTTGATGATCCACGGGATGGTCGAGCGGCCGCTGCTGCTCACCATGGATGACATCCGGCGCTTCCCGTCGGTGTCGCGCATCCACTTCATCGAGTGCCCCGCGAACGGCGGCATGGAGTGGCGCGCCGCGCAGCTCAACTCGCTGCAGTTCACCCACGGAATGGTGAGCTGTGCCGAGTGGACCGGCGTGAAGCTCTCGACCCTGCTGGACGAGGTCGGCCTCAAGAAGGAAGCGAAGTGGGCGCTCGTCGAAGGCGCCGACGCGGCGCACATGGACCGCAGCCTGCCGCTGGAAAAATGCCTCGACGACTGCCTCGTGGCGTACGGGCAGAACGGCGAGGCGCTGCGGCCCGAGCAAGGCTTTCCGTTGCGCCTGATCGTGCCGGGTTGGCAGGGCAACGTGAACATCAAGTGGCTGCGCCGCATCGAGATCGGCGATCAGCCCTGGTTCACGCGCGAGGAGACGTCGAAATACACCGAGCTGATGCCGGATTTGCGCTCGCGCGGCTTCACCTGGCTGATCTACGCGAAGTCGGTGGTCACGTTTCCGTGCCCCGAGAAGCCGCTCAAAGGTCCCGGCATCTACGAGGTGCGCGGCTTTGCCTGGTCGGGCAAAGGGCGCATCAGTCATGTCGACGTTTCCTACGACGGCGGCGTCAACTGGGCGCGTGCGCAGCTGCAGGAGCCGGTGCTGCCGAAGGCGCTCACGCGTTTCACCCACGAGTGGCGCTGGGACGGCAAACCGGCCTTGGTGCAGTCGCGCGCGGTCGACGAGACCGGCTTCGTGCAGCCGACCATCAGCGAGCTGCGCGCCGTGCGCGGCGTCAATGCGATCTACAACAACAATTCGATCCAGACCTGGCAGGTGAAAGCGGACGGGAGCGTGTTCGATGTCCAGCTTTCGTAGGCGCGGTTCGCGCAGCGACCGTAGCCCGGATGGAGCGAAGCGTGAGCCGGGGTCAGCCTATCCGCGGATGGGCTTTCCCCGCATTGCGCTTCGCTCCATGCGGGCTACGGGCATGCTGCTCACACTCGCATCATCCGCGATGGCGCAGGAACGCCATCCGCCGGGCTATTTCGGCTACGGCGCTGCGCCGACGCCGGCGCAGATCGCCGGCTGGGCGATCGCGGTGCGGCCGGATGGGCGCGGGCTGCCGCCCGGGCGCGGCAACGTCGATCACGGGGCGGACGTCTATGCGGCCCAATGCGCGGCCTGCCATGGCACCTTCGGCGAAGGGGAGGCGCGCTATCCCAAGCTCACCGGCGGATCGCTCAAGGGCGATCGGCCGGAGCCGACGGTCGGCACCTACTGGCCCTACGCGACGACGTTGTTCGACTACATCAACCGCGCGATGCCGTTTCCGGCGCCGCATCAGCTCAGCCCTGACGACGTCTATGCCATCACGGCCTATGTGCTCAACGTCAACAACATCGTGGACAACAACTTCGTGGCCGACCGCGACAGCCTGCCCAAGGTGAAGATGCCGAATCGCGACATGTTCATCTGGCAGGATCCGCGGCCCGACACGACCGCGAAGGAATGCATGACGAATTGCGTCGATCCGAAGTCGGTCAGGATCGACTCGACCGCGGAAGGCAAGGACCTGACCCCGCGCACCACCGGTCCGCTCGACGAGATGAAGCCGAAATAGGGAGAGAGCGATGCTACGAACCCGATCCGCGCCGGTGCTCCTTCTCGGAATGGCGATCTCGGCTGCGAGCGCTGCCGCGCCGGCGCCCTCGCCGGGCGAGCAGCTCGCCTTCGACCGTGCCAAGGGCAATTGCCTGACCTGCCACGACATCAAGGGCGGCGACTCGCCCGGCAATGTCGGGCCGCCGCTGCACGACATGAAGCAGCGCTTTCCCGACCGCGTCGAGCTGATCGCGATCATCTCCGACGAGACCAAGCGCAATCCGCAGACCGTGATGCCGCCGTTCCGTCGCAACCTCATTCTGACGAATGAGGAAATCAACGCGATCGTCGATTTCCTCTACACCCAATGACCGCGGCCGGAACGTGGCCGACAAGGAGAACCCGATGACATTCCCCGATGTGGCGCCGTGCGGGCGTCGGACGGCGCTGAAGGCGATCGCCGGCGGCGTTGCGACCTTGAGCCTGTTCGAGGCCTCGATGCTGCTGCCGGCCTACGCGGCCGATGCGAAGGATTGGCCGGCGGACGCATTCAAGCAGAAGAGCGAGGCGGATGCGCTCAAGCTGCTCTACGGCAAGAGCGCGGAGCCGTCCGACAAGGTCGATCTCGACGCGCCGGAGATCGCCGAGAACGGCGCCGTGGTGCCGATCGCGGTGACGAGCACGCTGCCGAACGTGACCGGCATCGCGCTGCTGGTGCTGGAGAACCCGTACACGCTCGCGGCCGCCTACAAGATTCCGCAAGGCACGCAGCCCGCGGTGGCGAGCCGGCTGAAGATGGCGAAGACCACCAAGGTGGTGGCGGTGATCGAGTCGGACGGCAAGCTCTTCACGGCCAGCAAGGACGTGAAGGTGACGGTCGGCGGCTGCGGCGGCTGAGGCAGGAAAGAGGGCAACACCGATGGCATCGACAATCCGTGTGCGCGCCGTCGCGGGCGCCGAGACGACCGAGGTGCAGTCGCTGATCCAGCACCCGATGGATTCAGGCTTCGTCAAGGATGCGAACGGCCAGCTCATTCCGCCCCACCATATCGAGGTGGTGCAGTTCGAGCATGACGGCAAGACCGTGTTCACCGCCCTATGGGGCCCGGCCGTCTCGAAAGATCCTTATCTCAAGTTCAGCTTCAAGGGCGCCAAGAAGGGCGACGAGCTCAAGGTGAGCTGGGTCGACAACAAGGGCGCGTCCGATTCACTCATCGCCAAGATCCAATAGCCGGGCATAATGGCGGAGCAACAACAGAGGAACCGGTGAATGCTGCGCAAGCTCCTGCTTCTTGGCGTGCTGGCGTTCGGTGCCGCACACCCGGCGCGCGCCGCGGACACGGTCGATCCGAAGGCCGAGTTCACGGCGTTTCGCGCCTATTTCACCAGCCGCTTTCCGAAGGTGGCGCTCGACGACTTCGTCAACGGGCCCTATTCGATGGATGAGGGCCTGCGCAAGCAGTGGAAGGAGATCGAGGAGTTTCCGCCTTACGAGTTCGCGGTCGACAAGGGCAAGGAGCTCTTCGCCAAGCCGTTCGCCAACGGCAAGACCTATGCGGACTGCTTCCCCGACAAGGGCATCGGCATCCGGCAGAATTATCCCTACTTCGACCCCAAGTCCGGGCAGGTGATCACGCTCGAGCTCGCGCTCAACCAGTGCCGCGAGGCCAATGGCGAGAAGCCGCTCGACTACCAGAAGGACGACATGGCAGCGCTCACCGCCTACATGGCGTTCACGTCGCGCGGCAAGCGCTTCGACATCAAGATCCCGGACGATCCGCGCGCGCTCGCCGCCTACCGCAAGGGCGAGGAATATTTCTACACTCGGCGCGGCCAGCTCAACTTCTCGTGCGCGAGCTGCCACGTGCAGTCGGCCGGCAACCACATCCGCACCGAGGTCCTCGCCCCCGCGCTCGGCATCATGGCGGCGATGCCGATCTATCGTTCCGAGTGGGGCTCGATGGGCACCACCAGCCGGCGGCTTACCAGCTGCAACAGCCAGGTGCGCGCGGTGCCGCTGCCGCCGCAGGACGAGCTCTATCGCGACGTCGAGTACTTCCTGACCTACATGGGCAACGGGCTGCCGGTCTCCGGGCCGGGGGCGCGGCCGTGATGGAAGGAGCAAGGGCCATGCGCTGCGCTTTGCCGATCAGCCTGATGGTGTTCGTTGCGGCGGCGGGCTTGACGATGTCTGCGCTCGCGGCGCCGGCGGACGACTTCAAGGCGGCCTATGCGGCGGCGGAGAGGGCCAGCAAGCAGGCGGCGGCCCTGAAGACGCAATGGACCACGACGGTCGCGACGCTCAAAGCGGCGCAAGCCGCCGCGACCGCCGGCAAGTACGATGAGGCGATTGCGCTGGCGAAGCAGGCGCAGGCGCTCGCCGAGGCGTCGATCGCCCAGGCCGAGGATCAGGCGACGGCGTGGAAGGCCGGCGTGATCCGCTGATCGCGCGCGACGTGGAGCCTCGACGATGCATCGCCGCGACCTTTTGAAAGCCGTCACCGCCGCGGCGCTCGCCGGCGTCGTGCCGCGCGTCCCGGCGCGTGCCGCCGACGATGACCTCTACGACATCGGCCGGTTCGGCAACGCGCGCATCCTGCACCTGACCGATTCGCATGCGCAGCTCGCGCCGGTCTATTTCCGCGAGCCGAGCCTCAATATCGGCATCGGCAGCATGGCCGGACAGCCGCCGCATCTGGTCGGGCGCGCGTTTCTCGAGCATTTCGGGGTCGCGCCGAACGGCCGGCTCGCACATGCGCTCACGTATCTCGATTTCGCCGAGGCGGCGCATCGCTATGGCCGGCTCGGCGGCTTTGCGCATCTCAAGACGCTGGTCGATCGGCTGCGCACCGAGGCCGGCGCGGCCAATTCGCTGCTGCTCGACGGCGGCGACCTGATGCAGGGCAGCGGGCTCGCCAATGCGATGCAGGGGCAGGAGATGGTGGAGGCCGCGAACCTGCTCGGCGTCGCGGCGATGACCGGCCATTGGGAATTCACCTATGGCGAGGAGCGGCTGCGCGCCAACCTGACGGGCTTCAAGGGCGAGTTCCTGGCGCAGAACGTCTTCCTCACCGAGGAGGCGGCGTTCGACAATAAGCCCGCGTTCGATCCGGCGAGCGGGCGCGTGTTCAAGCCCTCGACCATCAAGGAGGTGGGCGGCTTCCGCATCGGCGTGATCGGGCAGGCGTTTCCTTACGTCCCGGTCGCCCATCCCAAGCGCTTCGTGCCGGACTGGACCTTCGGCCTGCACGAGGCGGAGCTGCAGAAGGTCGTGGTCGAGCTGCGCGACCGCGACAAGGTCGACGCCGTGGTGCTGCTCTCGCACAACGGCATGGATGCGGACCTCAAGCTCGCGACCCGCGTCACCGGCATCGACGTGATCCTCGGCGGGCACACCCACGACGCCGTCCCCCGGCCCGTGACGGTGACCAATCCGTGCTGCACCACGGTGGTGACCAATGCGGGCTCGGCGGGGAAATTCCTCGGCGTGCTCGACCTCGAGCTCGCCAAGGGGCGGGTGAAGAGCGTGCGCTATCAGCTGCTGCCGATCTTCGCCAACCTGCTCAAGCCCGACCCCGCGATGGCGGCGCTGATCGAGCGGGCGAGCGAGCCGCACACGGCCGCGTTCGGCGAGAAGCTCGCGGTCGCGGGCGATCTGCTCTACCGGCGCGGCAACTTCAACGGCACCATGGACCAGCTCATCTGCGATGCTCTGCGCCACGAGCTCGACGCCGAGATCGCGCTCTCGCCCGGCTTCCGCTGGGGCAACAGCGTGCTCGCCGGCGACACCATCACGATGGGCGACCTGCTCAACGACACCGCGATCACGTATGCGGAGACCTATGTGCAACAGATGACGGGCGCGCAGATCAAGGCGATGATGGAGGACGTCTGCGACAACCTGTTCAATCCCGATCCCTATTACCAGCAGGGCGGCGACATGGTGCGGCTGGGCGGGGTCGACTATGCGTGCGCGCCGGGCAATGCGATCGGGCAGCGCATTTCCGATCTCACGCTCGACGATGGCCGCGCGCTCGAGCCGGACAAGGGCTACAAGGTCGCGGGCTGGGCCTCGGTCAACCCGCAGCACGGCAAGCCGGTGTGGGACGTGGTGGCGAATTATTTGCGCGGGCAGAGGACGGCCGCGCCGAAGCGGCTCAACCGGGTGGCGTTGAAGGGGGTGGCGAACAATCCGGGTGTCGGCGGATGATTCCTCCGTCGTGCCCGCGCAGGCGGCGCGCAGGCGGGCATCCACGTCTTTCTTTCTTGCAGGCGAATCAGCAAGCAAGACGTGGATGCCCGGCCTTCGCCGGGCATGACGGCGTCATGTGATGTCGGGGCGCTATTTCGCGCCGCAGAACATCTCGTAGACGGCGCCGACGACGACGCGGGCCTCTTCGCTGGCGAGGCTGTAGTGGATGGCCTTGCCGTCGCGGCGGGTGGTGACGAGGCCGTCGGCGCGCAGGCGGGCGAGCTGCTGCGACACGGTCGGCTGGCGCAGCGACAGCATCTCCTCGAGCTCGGACACCGAGCGCTCGCCCTGCGACAGGATGCACAGGATCATCAGCCGGTTCTCGTGCGCGAGGGCCTTGAGGAAATCGGCGGCGCGGCGCGCCTTGTCGATCATGCGCTCGGGCTCTGCCCGCGGCGCAGGTGGTGCGGAAACCGGCTGCAGGTTCGAGCGCATCACGTACCCCATAAGTGACGATGATAGCACTATAGCAAACTCGAGGTACCCGGTCGATCCGTTCAATGGAACGGGCCACTTGATCGTGGCGGGGCAACGCGGCGACGACACGGGCGCCGCACGCGCATGGTTAACGGCGGCGCGCCTTCACCTGATCTTGACGCGATCGGCATTCCGGCGTGTGTATAGTTGCGGCGCGACAGTCGCACGACGACGAGAAGATTCTCGCTGCGGCGGCGTGGTGTCGTGGTGAAAAAGCAGCGGTCGCAGGCGACGAGACCGAATGTCATTTTCCGCGTGCGCGACGGTCGATGAGCAAGGTCAGTCGGTAGGGTGAGCGCGTCATGAGCGGATCGTCGCGACGCGATGTTCTGGCACTGGCGGTCGGCGGCGCGGCGCTGGCGGTTGCGGGCGCCGCCGCGCAGGCGACGCCGCAGGAAGCGGCCGACGCCATCGCCAGGTTCACCGGCGGCGTGCCGCCGGTTCCCGGCAAGATCGCGATCGACCTGCCGGAGATCGCCGAGAACGGCAATACGGTTCCCTTTGCCGCGACCGTCGACAGCCCGATGACCGAGGAAGACCACGTCAGCGACATCCTGGTGGTGGCGCAGGCGAACCCGCGCCCGCGCATCGTCACGTTTCATCTGACCCCGGCATGCGGGCGCGCCGACGTCGCGACCCGCATCCGGCTCGCGGCGACGCAGGACGTGGTGGTGGTGGCGAAGACCAGCAAGGGGCATTTCATCACGGCGAGCAAGACCGTGAAGGTGACCGTCGGCGGGTGCGGGGGCTGAGGGCTGCACAATGGCCGAGAACGTTCGCATCAAGCTGCCGGAGAGCGCCAAGAAGGGCGAGGTGATCGAGATCCGCACCCTCGTCTCCCACATCATGGAGACGGGCTTTCGCAAGGACGAGGCCGGCAAGCTCGTCCCGCGCGAGATCATCAACAAGTTCACCTGCACCTTCAACGGCGCGCCGCTGTTCAGCGTCGACCTCGAGCCCGCGATCGCGCCCAACCCGTACATCAAGTTCAACATGCGCGCGACCACGAGCGGCACGCTCCGCTTCAGCTGGTTCGACGACAACGGCACGGTGACGACGGAAGACCGCAAGATCGTGGTGACGTAGCGTTTGCCGGAGCGCCGTCATGGCCGGGCTTGTCCCGGCCATCCACGTCTTGCCGCTCTCGCAGGAAGACGTGGATGCCCGGCCTTCGCCGGGCATGACGGGGGGTGAGCCGATCGAGCACCGTCATGGCCGGGCTTGTCCCGGCTTGTCCCGGCCATCCACGTCTTGCCGTTCTCGCAGGAAGACGTGGATGCCCGGCCTTCGCCGGGCATGACGATGAGTGAGCCGATTGAGAACCGTCATGGCCGGGCTTGTCCCGGCCATCCACGTCTTTATGCTCCGCCGCATGGAGAGGGGCGGCTTCGTCTACTTCATGACCAACCGGCGCAACGGGATCCTTTACGTCGGTGTGACGAGCAATTTGCTTGCGCGTGCCTACCAGCATCGAGAGGGATTGGTTGACGGGTTCACGAAACGATATGGGCTCAAGCTGCTGGTCTACTACGAGCGCTTCGACGATATCCGCGACGCCATTCAGCGCGAGAAGGCGATCAAGCACTGGTCGCGGGCGTGGAAGGTCCGGCTCATTCACCAGATGAATCCGGAGTGGCGTGATTTGGCCGCGAGCTTGACTCCGTAGCTCGTCATGCCCGCGAAGGCGCCGCGAAGGCGGGCATCCACGTCCTTCTGCATGCGCGGCAAGACGTGGATGGCCGGGACGAGCCCGGCCATGACGGAGTGTCTTCGTCATGCCCGCGAAGGCGCCGCGAAGGCGGGCACCCACGTCTTTCTGCATGCGGGGCAAGACGTGGATGGCCGGGACAAGCCCGGCCATGACGGGGTAGATTGCGCGACCTCCTTCCTCACAACTCGGGACCTCCATGGCAGCTTTGAGTCTTTCTGTTGCGGTCGGCGACTATGATCGCAACCGGCCGTTGATCGATGGGGCGGTGCGCATCGACGGGGTCGACCCGGTCTTCATGACCTTGTCGCCGGAGGAGATCTTCTTTCGCGCGTTTCGGTCGCAGGACTTCGACATCTGCGAGCTGTCGCTGTCGTCGTTCACGCTGCGCACGGCGCTCGGCACTTGTCCCTATGTGGCGGTGCCGGCGTTCGTGTCGCGGATGTTTCGCCACACCTCGATCTGGGTGCGCACGGACCGCATCAAGGAGCCGGCGGATCTCAAGGGCAGGAAGGTCGGGCTGCCGGAATGGCAGCTCACCGCCAACGTGTGGGCGCGGGCGGTGCTGGAGGATGATTTCGGCGTCAAGTGTTCCGATGTCCACTGGATCCGCGGCGGGATCGAGGAGCCGGGACGGCCGGAGAAGAACCCGATCAAGCTGCCGGCCGGCATCCGGCTCGAGGATGCGCCGGAGGGTGCGACCATCTCGCAGATGCTGATCGACGGCGAGATCGACGGCTTCATGGCGCCGCGGCCGCCGTCGTTCATGACCAAGGAGACCAGGAACGTGGGCTGGCTGTTTCGCGATCCGGTCGCGGCCGCCAAGGACTATTACAAGCGCACCGGCGTCTTTCCGATCATGCACCTGATCGGCATCCGCAAGACTCTCGTCGAGAAGCATCCTTATCTGCCGGTCGCGGTGTTCAAGGCGTTCGCGGCCTCGAAGGCGGCGGCGTTTGCGGCGCTCTGCGACACGGCGGCCACCAAGGTGACGATGCCGTTCGTCGAGGAGCGGCTCAAGGAGGCGCGCGAGCTGATGGGGGATGATTTCTGGTCCTATGGGGTCGAGCCGAACCGCAAGACGCTGGAGGTGTTCTTGCGGCATCATCACGCGCAGGGGCTCTCGCCGCGGGTCGTGAAGGTGGAGGAGCTGTTTCACCCCTCGGTGTACGAGACGTTCAAGTTGTGAGACACACACCACCGTCATGCCCGGCGAAGGCCGGGCATCCACGTCTTTCTTCGCGGTGATGAAGCAAGCAAGACGTGGATGGCCGGGACATAGGCGAGCGACGCGACGCCGTTCTTCGAACGGCTATGCCCGGCCATGACGGAGAGAACAATTACGAGCGGTGCAGGCCGCCGAGCTTGGTGATCAGCGCGTTCGCGCCGATGGCGAAGACGAACAGGATGATCAGCATGGCGTACATGCGCGGCATGTCGAAGACGCTGTAGGCCTGGATGATGAGGTAGCCGACGCCCTGGCTCGACAGGCGCGTCTCGGCGAGCAGCGCGCCGATCAGCGCGACGCCGAGGCCGAGGCGGATGCCGTTGACGACGGGCGCGCGCATGGCGGGCAGGTAGATCTTGGTCGTCATCTGCCAGGCGTTGAGGCGGAAGCTCTTGCCCACACGGATCAGCACCTTGTCGATCTGGCGCATGCCCGACGCGGTCGAGAGCGCGATCGGGAAGAAGCACGAGATCGCCGCCATCGCGATCTTGGAGCCGAAGCCGACGCCGAACCACATGATCATCACGGGGAAGAAGATGATCTTCGGGGTGGGCCCGAGATAATAGAGATAGGCCTCGTAGGCGCGCGCGAGCGCGCGGTTGGCGCCGAGCAGGAGGCCGACGAGGAGGCCGGAGACGCCGCCGATGAGAAGGCCGACCGCGATCTCGTAGCCGGTGACGCCGAGATGGCGCCAGGTGTCGGGCGCGATCAGCAGGGTCCACAGCGCGGCGGCGATCACCTCCAGGCGCGGCACCACGTCGCGATAGAGGAGGCCCGAGTAGGCGAGCGCCTCCCAGGTGATCAGCACCATGGCGATGATGGCGAGGCGCAGCAGCGTCACGCGGGTGCCGCCTTGCGCCAGGCGCCCGCGCGGCGGCGCGGCGCGCGCGGCACGATCGCTCACTGTGCCGGTCGCAGCCATCGCTCGATCCATTCGGTGATGACGAAGAACAGCACGCTGACGAGGATGACGAAGCAGATCGCGGCGTAGGTCTCGGAGAGCTCGTAGCGCTCGAACAGGTCGTTGATGAGCTGGCCGAGGCCGCCGAAGTTGATCAGGAACTCGACGCCGACCACGTTGATGAGGGTGAAGATCAGGCCGAGGCGGATGCCGACGAAGATGGTCGGCAGCGCGCTCGGCAGCAGGATTTTCACGAACTGCTGCGTCGGGGTGAGCTTGAGGCTGCGCCCGACGTTGATCAGCACCGCGCGGGTGCCGGCGAGGCCCTCGACGGTCTTGAGGATCACGGGCGGCAGGCCGGCGACGAAGCCCATCATGATGATGGTCGAGGCGCTGCGGCCGAAGATGACGAGAAAGAGCGGATAGAGCAGCACGGTCGGCGCCGAGGCGAGCGCCGCGACCCAGGTCTCGGTCGCGGCGCGCAGCAGCGCGACGCGGTAGAGGAGCAGGCCGAGGAGGACGCCGACGACCGTGATCATGGCGCCGGCCGCGAAGGCCTCGAGGAAGGTCGCGCGGAAACGGCCGAGGATGTTTTCCTCGGCGATGACCTTGCCGAAGCTCATCGCGACGTCGGAGGGGAGCGGGACGATGAAGCCGTTGATCCAGCCGGCGCGAATGAGGATTTCGACGGCGAGGATGGCGACCACGATGGTGCCGAGGCCGAGCGCCGCCGGGACGACGCGATCGCGGAGCGAGGGGGGCGTCATATGATTCTCGCGTCCCACCACGCCGTCATGGCCGGGCTCGTCCCGGCCATCCACGTCTTTGCCGCAAGGAAAGAAAGACGTGGATGCCCGCATTCGCGGGCATGACGAAAGCGCAAAGCAAGACGTGGGTGGCCGGGACGAGCCCGGCCATGACGAAGGTGCGTCGGCACAGGCATCGCTACCCGCCGCTCGCGCGCAGGTGGGTTTCGTCGTCGAGCATGCCGCGGCTCGCTTCCTCGCGCAGATCCGACCAGATTTGCGCGACGTAGCGGCCGAAGGCTTCGCTGGAGACGATCTCGGAGGAGCGCGGGCGCGGGAGCGTGATGTCGACCATGCGCTTGAGCTTGCCGGGGCGATACGTCATCACCAGGATGCGGTCGGCGAGCTGGACGGCCTCGGTGATGTTGTGGGTGATGAGCAGCGTGGTCTGCTTGAGCTGCTGCTGGATCTGCAAAACCTTGTCGCCGAGCAGGAGCCGCGTCTGCTCGTCGAGGGCGGCGAAGGGCTCGTCCATCAGCAGGATCTTCGGCTGCGACGCGAGCGTGCGCGCCATCGAGACGCGCTGGCGCATGCCGCCGGAGAGCTCGGCCGGGTAGCGCTTCTCGAAGCCGTCGAGGCCGACCATCTTGATGAAGTGGCGGGCGCGGTCGTGGCGCTCGGCTTTCGCGACACCCGCGACCTCGAGCGGGAAGGCGACGTTCTCGAGCACGCTGCGCCACGGGAAGGTGGACTCCTCCTGGAAGACCATGCCGATCGCGGCGTGCGGCCCCGCGATGGTCTCGCCCGCGACCGTGATGCGGCCCTCATAGGCCTCGACGAGGCCGCCGATGATGTTGAAGAGGGTGGACTTGCCGCAGCCGGACGGGCCGATCACGGCGAGGAATTCGCCCGGCGCGACGTTGAACGACATGCGGTCGACCGCGACGATCGGGCCCTCGGGGGTGTCGAAGCGCTTGGAGACGTCGTCGACGACCAGGATGGCGTCGGCCGGACGCGGCGCTTCGGCGCGCAGATTGGTGGCGGCCGTCACCATGAGATCGCACCTTGCTCCGTCATGGGCGGGCTTGTCCCGGCCATCCACGTCTTTGCCGCAAGCGAAGGAAGACGTGGATGCCCGGGACAAGCCGGGCCATGATGGAGAATGTGGATCTGCCGCATCGCGTCTCCGTCAGCTCTGCCGCGTCATGGCGCGGGCGACGTTGGGGCCGTAGCCGGGCTTGACCCGCACGTCGACGACGGCGACGCCGCCGGCTTCGACGGCGGCGATCGCCTTGGCGTAGACGGCCGGCAGGTCTTCCACCTTCGTCACCGGGCCGAAGCCGTGCGCGCCCTGGGCGCGCGCCATCTGGGCGAGATCGATCTCGGGGTCGCCCATGCGCTGGCCGATCCACTTGTTCTCGACCGGGCGCTTGCGCTGCACCGCCATCCGCTCCTGGTGGACCTCGTCGTTGTAGAACGAGCGATTGTTGGCGACCACGATCAGCAAAGGAATGCGGTAATGCACCGCGGTCCACAGCGCGGTGCAGCTCATCAGGAAATCGCCGTCGCCGCACACGCCGACCGCCATGCGCCCGGTTCCTTTGAGCGCGAGGGCGGCGCCGACCGAGATGCCGGGGCCGCCGCCGACGCCGCCGCCGCCGTCGGAGCCGATGTAGTCGAGCGGGTGGCGGAAGTGCCACCACGATCCGTGCCACGACAGCGAGATGTGGGTGAGGCAGACCTCGCGCTCGCCCAGCGCCTCGCGCAGGTGCAGGGCGAGATCCTCGACCGCGAGATCGTCGGCCTTCTCGCTCTTCGCCCGCGCCTTCTTCGGCTGCGGCACGACGCCGATGCCCGGCTTCTTGGCGGCATTTTTCGGCAGCGCCTCGAGCAGCGCATGCACGGTCGCGTCCGGGTCGGCGGCGATGAAGAGATCGACCGGCGGCAGGCCCTGGTGGTCCATGCTCCAGCCGTTGTGCAGGTTCTGGTCGAGCGACACCTGGATGATCTTTGCGTCGACGCCGGCGCCGGCCGACTTGAGGCTGCCGGCGAGATCGACCCAGTCGAGGCTCAGAATGACGTCGGCGGCTTTGAGCGCCGCGATCAGCTCCTCGGTGACGTGGCTGCCGGGCGGGGAGACGTGCAGCGGATGGTCGGTCGGAAACACCGCGCCGACTTTGGTGTTGGTGGCGACGTGGGCGCCCAGCGCCTCCGCGAGAGCCACACGCGCGCGCCAGTCGTCGAGGCTGCGCGAGAGGCGGCCGGCGAGGACCAGCGGGTGCTTGGCGGCGGCGAGCATCGCGGCCGCCTGCTTGACCACGTGCGGATCGGGCCCGGCGGCGACTTGCGGGATGAACCGGTGGACGTCGATCGGCGGCAGCGGCTCGGGGAGCTTCGCCTCCTGCATCTCGGCGTCGAGGTTGACGTAGACCGGGCCCTGCGGCTGGCTGTTCGCCATCCACCAGGCGCGCAGCAGGCCTTCGCGCGCGGACGCGGGCGAGGCGGGCTGGTCGTCCCACTTGGTATAGTGGCGGATCAGCGCCCCCTGGTCGCGGGCGGTGTGGATCCAGTCGATCCAGGGGCGGCGCTTGACGGCGTCGACCGGGCCGGTGGCGCCGAGGATGAGGACCGGCATGCGGTCGCACCAGGCGTTGAAGATCGCCATGGTGCCGTGCATCAGGCCGACATTGGAGTGCACGGCGGCCGCCATGGCGCGGCCCGTGACCTTGGCGTAGCCGTGCGCGATCGCGACCGCGCTTTCCTCGTGCAGGCAGAGCAGCATTTGCGGCGCCGCGTTGCCGAGGTGGTTGACGAGGCTGTCGTGCAGGCCGCGGTAGCTCGCTCCGGGGTTCAGCGCGATGTACGGGATGTCGAGGTCGCGCAGCGTCTCGGCGACGACGTCGGAGCCGAACCCGGGCGCGTTGGTGCCGGCCGGATTGGGCCGCTCGAGCGCCGCGATCTCGGGATGGGCGCGGTGGTCTTTTGCGGCATCCGCGCGGGCAGCATGCGGGGTCGGCTTTGCCATTGTGTTGCGTCGTCCTGGTTGGGGATGAGTTGGCGGCGATCCAATACGAAGAGGGGCCGCGACGCAACAGGCAGACGCTGCGGCAGGGAGCGCCCGGCGATGCGCTGAAATCGCTGTGGTTTTGCTCCCGTCATGGCCGGGCTTGTCCCGGCCGTCCACGTCTCCCTCGCGGCAAAGACGTGGATGCCCGGCACAAGGCTGCACAAGGCCGGGCATGACGGAGTAGCGAGCATGCTCAACCCACGACCGTCACCTTTGAGGCGCTCGGCGCGCAGCGCCGAGTATCGAAGGGCGACGCCGCTGCGGTGCCGCTTGCTCGCTTGCGGCGCCGCCTCGGCCGGCACCCTTTGAGGGCTGCGCAAGAGCGCGGCCACCTCAGGATGACGGGACCATGGGAGAGAGCAGGTTGCGGCCTTAATCGGGGGTTGAAATCATTGCTGTTATCCCAGTTGGGTGACACTGCCAAAATTGGACACGCGGCGGCGGACGCGAAATTTCCGCAGCCGGAGCGGTTCCGCCGGATCGGCGCCCGCGATGGCGGCGAGGAATTCGCGGGTCGCGAACTTGCGCCGCGAGAGGGCGCGCCGCTCGTAGCGGGCGAGGCGCGCGAGCATCGTGAGGGTCGCCGTATTCGAGGGATCGGCGTCGAGCGCGATGGAGAGCGGGCGCTTGGCGAGGCGCACGCGGTAGAGGTCTATCATCGCCTCGGCGACGTTGCACGCGAGGGCATGGCGGGCCTCATCCACCGGCCGGCCCGCGACCGACTTGGCGATCTCGCGCGCGAGCGTATCGACCTCGGGCGCGAGCGCCGGGTCGAGCAGCACCGGCAGGACAAGGCCGTGGCGGCGGACCGCCGCGGCCTGCCGCGCCTTTCCGGCGGCGGACCTCGCCGCGTAGCCGCGCCGCCCGTTGACGCGGTTGGCGAAGGCCTTGCGGGCGCTGGTCATGCGGCCACCGCGGCATCACCCGCCGCGGGCAGCGCCGCGGGCTCCTCTTGCGCGATCGCCTCGACCGCCGCCACCGCGCGGCGGAGCCGGGCCGCAAAGCTCGGCTCGCGGTAGAGCGCGATCTCGCGGATCTGGGCGGCGCGGCGGGCCTCGACCTCGGCGATCATGCGGTCGATGCCCTGGACGTGGGTCATGGTCGACGTCAGCGTCTTTGCCATCACGTGGCCCATGTCGAGGCCGGCGGCATTGAGCAGCCCCTCGACCTCGCCGACCGCCTGAAGCTCGCGCGCGGCCCAGGCCTTGGACAGGTCGTAGGCGTCGTTGCCCGAGACGCCGATCTCGACGAGGACCTCGCGCAGGCCGCGGCCCGCCGAGATGGTCATGTGCTTCGCCTTGGTCCGGCGCAGCCGCACGGCGTCCCACATGGTGTCGGCGACGTCGCGCAGGCAGCCCTCCTCGATGACGCTGCACGGCCCGACCTCGGCGAAGAGACGCGTGAGGAGGGTGTCGTAGCCGGCGGCGTCGTCGCCGGGGTTGAGGGGGGCGGGGCCGAGGTATTGAGCCACGGAGGTGGGGAGGGTGGTGGGGGCGGTAGGCATGAGGGGCTCCTGTCGGTAGGATCATTCCTCTTTTGTTCCTATCGAGGGAAGAGCGGGATGGCAAGTGGAAAGAATCTATCCCCGTTGGTGCCGGCTGGGGGCTCCGGGATCGCGCTTAGGCCCACTCGTCCGGGATCGCAGGCTAGCTAGGCGCATCTGCACTTGCGCGAGCTGCGGGTGCACGGCGGCGGGCAGCCGATCCGCATCTTCTACGCCCTCGATCCGCGGCGCGTCGACCCTTCGAGGCATGCGCTGCGCGCGCGCACCTCAGGATGAGTCCTGCTGATCGGCGGCAACAAGGCGGGCAACAACCGCTTCTACGCGGAGATGATCGCGCTCGCCGATCGTCTCTATGACGACCACCTCGCCGAGCTCGAACGAGAAGGCCTGATCAAATGAGCGGCCATCGACCTTTCGACGACTTGCGCCAGCGGATGTCGCCGGAACGGCGCGCGCGCAACGCGGCGGCGACGAAGGAGATGCTGGCCGAGATGGCGCTGCACGAGCTGCGCCAGGCGCGTGCGCGCTCGCAGGAGGAGCGTGGCGCGTGCGCTCAAGGAGGGTCAGCCCGCGGTCGCCAAGCTCGAACGGCGGACGGATATGTATGACAGCAACCTGCGGCGCGACACCGAGGCGCTGGGCGGAGTTGGAGATCACGGCGCGGTTCGGGGAAGCGAGGGTGGTGATTCCGAATTTCGGGGAGCTGGGGGAGGGGCGGAAAGCGCCAAGACGCCGTAGCGGGGCGAATCCCTCCGCGACGGCTCGCGAGGAAACGCCGAGAAGACGGCCGGTTTACTGTACTCGATCCGGCAATCCTTCGAGCCGCATTCTGACTGCATCACACCGAGTCGGTCACACTGTCCTCATCTTCGTCGCTGTCGTCTTCGGCCTCGTCGTACTCGGCATCTGCGGCCAAACCCGCTATGTACTCTCGGCGAAGGTCGCGAAGCGATTTCTTCGACTCTTGATCCACGAGGAAGAAGCTCCAGCCGTTTGTTCGTTTTCCAACGATGAAGCTGGCGGCCTCTGTTGGGCGCAAGAAGGCAGTGCCCTCGACCTCAAGCCTGCCATCCGGCAGGAGTATTGCCACTCGGGCGCTATGCTTCTTACGCTTCGGAAAAAGCGATGCGCCGGGGCTTAATGCGCCGCTCGCAATCAGGTCAGAGAGTTCAACTTCTTTCGATATCCTTGGGCCCTTAGAAGCAAAGCCGGAGCGATGTCCCTTAGGGACGGGCCAAATCTGGAGAATGATACGACAAAGTTGACCTGTCCTGACTTTAATCTGATCGTCGGTCCAGCTGTCTCTCCAATCTCCGGAAGAAACCTTTACAATCCCTCGATTCAGCAACAGAACATCATGCTTGTTAAGGGCCGCCCGTTTCCCATCATTTCCAAGCCATGGGCCATTTGACACCTTCGAGTTCAAGCGACTTGTCAACAGTGTCAGGTTTCCCAGCAAATGGATACGCGCATCCCTCACCTCATCCCGGTCACCTGTCGCTAGCGGCCAAAAGGTCTGCCACCGCCGAGGCATGATGTGTTCGATGGCGAGGTGCCCACGCGCCACCCGCTCTTGTCCCAACGCCTCTTTGTTGTCTTGCCACCCACGCAAGTAATCCTCTGTTGCTTCGAGCACCATTCTTAGCCGCGCTCGACGGAGTCGCCGGTACGCTTGCAGGTTTTGCAGTTCCTGTTGGACCTCCTCGTCGTCAGGCCAGTAGGATCGATCGATGTTCTGCTTTGCCAAATAGGCCTCAATGTCATTGCCCACAGTCGTCCGATCGCTCGCACGAACGAAAGCAATCATTTCGGCAAAAACCTGATTGTAGCCCTTGGTCGTCGCGCGGACGAGCATCCGGCGAACCATCCAGCTTTCCAAGACCTCTAATGCTTTGTGCAGCTGCGCCGGTGGGACCGGCTTTTCATATGGATCGAGGAGGCACAAGATCAGGGGCTTCACTACCTCGCTCTCCAAAACGCCGGTCCGATAAGCGAAGAGCGTCAATCGATCGATTGAACCGGTCAACTTAGAGGCGCTGTCAATGAAGGACCGGTACACTTGTGAAGCAAAGTAGATTTGTTGGAGAAGATCGGTCATGTTAACAGGAGCGTCATCAGAAAATCTTTTGAATTGATGAAACACCTCTTTCGCAACGACTTCCTTGCCTGTGCGAGAAATCAGCCAGTGATTTAAAAATATCGCCGACCGCGGGTGAAACAATCGTCCGACACTGATTTCCTTTTCCCAGAACCCGGTCTCGAAGTCTTTCCAGTACTTTTGATAAGCATCTTCAACATTCGCGGTAGTCTCAAGCAGTCGTTGAAAAACAAAATTTTTGATGAGGTCCGCAGCAGAAAGAGGGGCGCCGCGAGCGTTGAGCGTCTCAAAAATCTCCTGAGCGTTCTCGTCGGCCGCGAGGTCTATAACGACCATCTGCAATCTATCCCTAACAACCGTTTCCAGAGCTGCTGCGCGCGCCGGCAACGCGTTCGAACCATCGGCCGACAGCCATTCTCGAGCCTTGGAGGCAAAGAAATGATGAGCCTGCACCATTTTTTCGCTACGATAGGCGATCGAGTCATATTGAACTGGCGGCTTCACGCCCATGATGGCATTGAAGGCAGGCCGATCACGGTTGGTCGGCCAAACTTTGAACTGATCCGCTGGGCTCGACCAGAACGGCTCTGAGTTTCTTATTAGCGGTTCGATCCGCATCGCTGGCTGAGTGGCCTGCGCTGCAAGGAGTTCGCAATATAGCGCGCTGAGCAGCAATTGCAGAGTGGTGAGGCGCTGTTGCCCGTCGATGATCGTGCGCTCTTGCATTTGTCCCGTGTTCTTGGGGACCTGTTGAAGAACAACGGCACCAAGGAAGTGTGGGGCGTTGCCAGACGATGGATCGAGCACCCGTTCCGCCACTCTGATGACGTCAGACCAAAGAGGGTCCCACTGGTTGTCTTCATTCCAAACGTAAGGGCGCTGAAATAACGGGACCACCATCGGAAATCCCAAAGGCAGTGTCAAAGAGGCCCGCAACTATAAGTACATGGGTCAACACATACGTCAATCTCGAAAGCGGCGTCGAGGCCGGCTTGAGAGCGGCGCGGCGGTCGCAGTGGATTGCGGTACGTCCTATCCGACCATTTGAAACATCGCGCTCCTGTTATCCTCTATAACAGTGCTCGTTATGCCAAAGCAGCACGGTCGGATCGGGCTGTTGCTCGGCCCTCGCCGGCAAGCTGATCGGCTTGCCATGCAAGGCGTAGTAGTCCCGCCCGTTCTCGAATTCTTCCTTGATTCGCGGGCTGACTTCGAAATGCAGTGCTGGCGTCACCGTCACGTAGCCTGCGTCGAAGAGGCTATGGATGTCGCGCCGCAACAACAGGCCGTTATTTGCCTCATGGGGGCCGCCGTCGCCAAACGGGCGGATGTGGGCGGCCTCTAACGCAGGGAGCGTGCGCTCCCGCGTGACGGCGCAACGACGTTGATAGATATCCGTCACCAATACCCGAAAGGCGCCCTGGCCGAGCCGCGGACGGATGAGCTGGGGATCACCGTAGCGGGCCTGCGTGACAGCCGACATGCCCACGAAAGGCCTCCGGCTCAACCGATCAACGACGGCCTCCCAGAGCGCCAAGCCTTCGGCTTCGGCAGTGTTGTACGTCTTGAATGAAACAATCTGGCGCGACCAGCTTGGCGGAACTTCCATCCAGTCTCGCTCGTCGAAAAAGAATGGCTGCGTCAGGATGCGGCATCCGATCTGGAAGTCGCGTCTGTCGCCCGGCTCCGTCTTCCGGTAGCGCGCGATCCGAGCACGCATTTCCTGCGACGAGCGAGCACCATTCGCCTCGCCGAATGCCTCCCAAGCGAGAGAACAGGGAAGCGCGGTAGCGTAAGCAAAAATCCCACCGCCGACGATCACATTGCGTGGCGCGTGCAGCTTGAACAGGAAAAATTCGCCCGGCTCAAGTGCCTGGAAGGTTGCCGCAGATGGAGCCCAAAAATTCACTTCGGGCAGCTCAGGCTGCCGACGCAGCATCTCGAACCAGTCGTCGTCGGTGACGGCGATGACGAGGCTGAGACCCATGTTATGCTCGCCTATCAATTCTTTTGCGGCGCATCGTCATGCAGCACTCCGCGGCTCAAGTTCGCGCAGGACCTGGACGAGCTGGGTGACGTCGCTCGGTTTGAACACGCCCTCGACGCCCTTGCTATCGAAGTCGGTGAACGGGCTTTCGTACAGCAACCGCGGGTCCATGACCCCGCGTGCGGTCAGATGGTCGACGATAAGGTCGAGAAATTCGAGCTGGTTCGCGCTGAGGGATCGGCCCACTAGGAATTCCGCGAAAGCGTGTTTCGCAGCCTCGCGGTCGAGCCCGACAAGAGAACGCACGAAGCGCGCCAGGCCGCCCTCCGATTGGAGCGTATCGAGCGACGCCTTGTCGACGCCGGCCTCCACGAAGATGCGCTCCAGCTCGGCAAGGTCCGTTGCAGTCAGCGGCTCGTTGCGGCGGAGTTTCAGGATGGCGATGTGGTTCTCGTAAGGCTTGAGGAAGAATCGCGCCTTGCGACGGAACGCATCCATGTCGGTGCCGACCACGATGCCTGGCACGGCGATCGACGCGGCAGCGCCCACGCGGTCCTCGAAGTCGGAGTAGACCAGTGGCCGCTTCTTGTATTCGATCAACTTGACCAGGGCGCGCAGCCGGCGTCGGACAGTCTCGAGCATCGGGACCGTCACGTCCTGCCAGTACTCATCGGTCTGCACCTCGAGGATCAGCTCCATCTCGGCTGCGACCATGGGAATGTTGGCGAGTAGCTCGAGCAGCGAAGCCGTCTCGGTGATACGGGCCTTGAAGCCGCTGAGCGCTGGATCAACCCGCAGCAGCGCGAGCTCGGCCCGTAAGACCAGCAGATCGAACTGCTTCGCCGCGGTGTCATCATCCACGACGGACGACGGCAGCCCGGCGACGTGCTCGACTAGCTCATGCTGGGCGTCGGCATCGATGCGGGTCCACGCCGCCGCAGCGGCATACTTCTCCACATAGCGTCGTTTCGGCCGGACCAGGAAGTTGTCCAGGCTCATGCCCGCGACCTCGCCGCGCAAGCCGTCCGCGATGTCGCTGCGCAGCTCGTCGAGCCTGGCGGCGTGATCGGCCGGCGATCCGACCTCGCCCGCCGTGAGCACGGGCGTGTGCGGCTCGTCGTTGCCGGGTGGTTTCGTGCCCCTCGGATCGCGGTCGATCTCGCTCACCAAGGCGACGCGGGCGGCGAACAGGCGCTTCGACAGCGAGTCCGCCGCGCTGCCCTGCACGACCTGGGGATGTTGATTGAAGAACTCGAAGTTCCGGCACCAGTCGAAGATATAGAAGAACTCCTTGTGGCGGCCCGGCCCGAGCAGGTCCGGACACAGGCGCGTGCCGCGACCGATCATTTGCCAGAATTTCGTCTTCGACCGAACCGGCTTGAAAAATACGAGATTGAGGATTTCGGGCACGTCGATGCCGGTGTCGAGCATGTCGACCGAGATCGCGATGTGCGGCGGCTTGTCGGGATCATACAGGGCATCGACGAGCGACTGCGCGTAGCTGTACTCCGAGACGATCACGCGCGCGAAATGGCCCGCGAGATGCGGATAATTCGCGTCGAAGCGCGCGCCGATGAACTCCGCATGCGCGCGGTTCTTGGCGAAGATGATGGTCTTGCCGAGCCGGTCGCCGTCCTCGACCCGGAGGCCTTCCTCCATCAGATGCTTGAGCACCCGGTCGACCGTGTCGGCGTTGAACAGCCACTTGTTGATCGCCGGCGCATCGACCGCGCCCGGCACGGCGCCGGTGTCGTCCCATTCGAGCGCGTCCCAGGCCTCCTTCTCGTCCTCGGAGAGCTGGTCGTAGCGGATGCCGCGATCGAGAAAATCGGTCGTGAGCGAAACGGCGCGCGGCGGCACCAGGAAGCCGTCGCGGACGGCCTCGTCCAGACCATAGGCGTCGGTCGGCACGCCGGTCTGCAGATCGAACAGGCGGTAGGTGTCGCGATCGACCTCGCCTTTCGGCGTCGCGGTGAGGCCGACCAGAAGGCTGTCGAAATACTCGAAGATCGCCTTGTACTTGCGATAGACGGAGCGGTGCGCCTCGTCGATGACGATGAGATCGAAATGGCCGACGCCGAAGCGGCGGCCTTCCGAATCTGCCTCGTCGATCAGGCCCATCATGGTCGGATAGGTCGAGACGTAGACGCGGCCTTCCTGGTGGCGCTCCTCCAGCAGGTTGACGGTCGCGGCGCCCGGCAGGTGTGCCTTGAAGGCATTGACGGCCTGGCGCACCAGCGCGGTGCGGTCGGCGAGAAAGAGCACGCGCTTGGCCCAGTTCGCCCGCATCAGCAGGTCGGCGAGTGCGATCACGGTGCGGGTCTTGCCGGCGCCGGTCGCCATGACCAGCAGCGCCTTGCGCTGTTTGTCACGCTCGAATGCCTCGGCGACGCGGCGGATGGCGCGGTGCTGGTAGAAACGCTCGACGATCTTCTTGTCGATGTCCTCGGGCGCGAGGGACTTGCGGGTGGTGCGGCGCTGGATCAGCAGGGCCAACTCGTCCTTCTTGAGAAAGCCCTGGATCGGCCGCGGCGGATGGCGGGTGTCGTCCCAGATCCAGTGATCGTAGCCGTTGGTGTAGAAGATGATGGGCCGCTGCCCGTACTGCTTCTCCAGGCAATCGGCATAGAGCTTGGCCTGCTGCTGGCCGACGCGCGGGTCCTTGCGGGTGCGCTTGGCCTCGACGAGCGCGAGCGGCTTACCGTCGTCGCCGCGCAGCACGTAGTCGACGAAGCCGGTGCCGGGCGCATTCGGCATGCCGGTGACCGGAACCTCGATCGCGTCCGGCGCCTGCGGATCGAAGCCGGCCTCGCGCAGCAGCAGGTCGATGAAGAGATCGCGAGTCTCGGCCTCGCTGTAATTATGCGTGTCGGCGACCGCCTGGTTGGCGGCCTTGGCGGCGGCGACCTGCGCCTGCAGCGCCTTAAGCTCGGCTTCGAGTGCGGCGCGGCCCTCCTCGCTGGCGCGTTGCGCCGCCTCGGCGGCCTCGCGCGCCCTGACGGCCTCGACGTAGCGCCGCGCCGCCTCCTGCATCTGCGCCAAAGTGGTCGCCGGCACCTGGGCAAGGCGCGGCAGCGCCTCGATGCGAAAAGCGGCATTCGGCGCAGGCTTCGGCCCCTTCGCGTAAGTGCGGGCAAGCCAATAGGCGAGGTGGAAGAACTCGCGCAACGCGGTCGCGGCCTGCGCGGCGGAGACCGGCTTGCCGTGCGCGGCCGCATTGCCGGTGTCCTTGACGAAGCGCGCCTTGACGGCGAGCGTGCGGCCGACCAGCGCCTGGAAGGTCGGCTCGGCGAGCAAGGCCGCGAGCGTCGTCTCGTAGGGATTCCTCAGGGTGCGGTCGTGGCGATAGAGCCACTCGACCGCCGTCTCCAGCGCCAGCCGGCAATAGAAGGCGGCGCCGCGCGGGTCGGCATGAGCGAGATTCTCCGCCTTCGCCGCATGCCCGAAAACCTCGGGAAACTCGGCTTGCAGGAAGGCGAACTGGGACATCGATGACTGACGGCTACTCCGCCGCCTCGATCAGCTCGATGTCCTTCTTCAAAAGCGCGTTGACCAATTCGCTCAAGCTGATGCCGCGCGCTTCCGCGCGGGCGGTGAGGAACGCCAGGACCTCGGGGTCGAGGTGCACAGGCGGCACGAGCACCGCATCCGGGCGATGGAACTTGCCGCGCTCGCCTTTGGCGAAATCGTATTCGTCACGCATGGTACCTACGGCTCCTCGCGGTATCGCCGCGCCTCGTTGCGGGTCGGTCGGCGCGCCGAGATGATGCGCACCAGGCTGCGGTCCCGATCGATGTCCTGCCAAGTGTGCACAACCACAAGCAGATTTCCAGAGGATACCTCGCCCAGCGTGACCCAGCGCTCCTCGCCGGGAGCATGGTCCGGGTCGAGGATCGTTCGGGCGAGCGGGTCACGGAAGACCGCCATCGCCTCCTCGAACGCGATACCGTGCTTGGCGATGTTGCTCGCCGCCTTCGCCTGGTCCCAGTCGAACTCGATGCGCACGGCTCAGAGCTCGCCGCGGAAGGCGCGATGCTGGAGGGAGGCGAAGAGGGCGTCCAGCTTGGCAAGGTGGGCGCGGTAATGCTGCATAAGCGCGTCTATGGCGCTTGCCCGAAGCGCGAATTCACGTTGTACGCGCAGGTCAACGTCTGGAATCATAAGGCTCCGGACGTCTTCAAAGTTCAAACCAGCCTTTACGCCCTCGCGGTTTTTGCTCTGGATCGCGTTTTGCCCAGCACGACTTGTGAGGGCAGCCGAAAGAAACCGAGGCTCTAATTTCGATGTCCTCAGAATCGCCAAATGCTGGTTGATGAAGGCCTCTCCAATGCCCGCTGGGACAACCGCAGTTCTCCCAAGATCGGCTGTTATGCTTAGCAGTACGTCGCCCTCCTGAACTCTTGTGCGCTGCGCCTCAGCTGTTCCCGGAGCGTCCACGAAAACCACGTCGCTTAGATCAAGTTGATCGCGCTTAACGTTCTGAATTCGCAAGAATAGGCTCCCCCTGTCTCGATAATGTCTTGCCCAGCCGCGTGAACCGCTGGTCAAGAAATCGAGCCTATCTGCCAATGAAACCAGCGACCCGTTGAATCCAGGTCGCGACCAATCTCCAAACATCGAGGCAAAGAGAATCTGACTAATGGATGAAAGCCGATGCAAGGATTCTAGTCGTTTTCGGCGTAACCCCTCAGCTTGATCCAGAATGCCCGCAATCCGTCGCTGAGCGTCAAGAGATGGCAGAGGAACATCAAACTCCTCCAAGATGCGAGGGCTTACTCGCGGCAAATTGACGCCCGTGGCCAGAGATGCTGCCTTCGCCACAATCTCATCCAACCTGAGGAAATGGAAAAGATAGTCGCGATTAACACGCAGGCTTGGCTTGATTGGAATGATATCGGTACTGCAGATCCCTCCAAAATCGGGTCTCGCGATCTTCCTCAGATATGGACGCAGTTTGCCATAGAGAATGTGATCCGGTGTAAATGCGAATTTCGTGCTCGCAAGCTCTCCATTGTTCACGGTGACCTCGTGCACTGCTCCCGAATCGTCAATGTGTTCCAAGCCCACATATCTCGCTCCGGATTCGATTCGAGCGGGATCGATTCCTTGCCGATCGAAATCCGCAATTTCGCCAAGACGCGCGAGGTGAAAGGTCACCTCACCATCTCCTCAAGTCGGGTCATTCCAGCATCAATCTCAGCTTCAATCCGCCTCAACTCGAGAAGAATCTTGGTTGGGCTCTCGTGTTCGATCTCCTGATATTCAATCTCACGGTAGCGATTGAGCGAGAGATCATGCCCCGCTGATAAAATGTCAGCCTTCGAGACACAAAAGCTCTGTGCGGTCCTCGCTCGCTTGCGCTCAGCGGTGGTGCGTTCCGACCAGCGCCACACAAGGTCCGCTAAGTTGTTCTTTTCGGTCTCGGCCTCAGTGAGCTTGGCAACAGGCTTCGGCCCAAGCCTTTCATCTGGTAGCAGTGGCTGCCTCTTGTCGTCGAGCGACCACCCATCCGCCTTCACGTCGTAGAACCAGACGTGATCGGTGCCGCCGACACCGGTGCGGGTGAACACCAGGATCGCGGTCGAGACGCCGGCGTAGGGGCGGAAGACGCCCGCCGGTAGTTTGATCACAGCGTCCAGTTTGTTCTCCTCAACGAGGAGGCGTCGCAAATCCTTATGCGCCTTCGATGACCCGAACAGCACGCCGTCCGGCACGATCACTGCAGCGCGGCCGCCGACCTTGAGCAAGCGGAGGAACAGCGCGAGGAACAGCAGCTCCGTCTTCTTGGTCTTGACGATGCGCTGCAGGTCCTTGGCGGTGGTCTCGTAGTCGAGCGAGCCGGCGAAGGGTGGATTGGCGAGCACCAGGGAGTAGCGGCCGGCGTCCTCGGCGTGGTCCTCCGCGAGGCTGTCGCGATAGGCGATGTTGGCGCCCTCGACGCCGTGCAGCGCCATGTTCATGGCGCCGATGCGCAGCATGGTCGGGTCGAAGTCGAAGCCGTTGAACATGGTCTCATGGAAATGCCGGCGCAGCTTGTCGCTGCGGAAGATCTCGGGGTGATGCTTGCGCAGATACTCGCCGGCCGCGACCAGGAAACCGCAGGTGCCGACCGCGGGATCGCAGATCACGTCCTCGGGGGTCGGCTTCACCAGCTCGACCATGGTCGCGATGATGTGGCGCGGCGTGCGGAACTGGCCGTTCTGGCCGGCCGAGGCGATCTTCGCCAGCATGTACTCGTAGACGTCGCCCTTGGTGTCGCGGTCGCCCATGTCGAGGCGGTCGAGCTTGTCTACCACCTTGGCGAGCAGCGCCGGGCTCGGAATCTGGAAGCGGGCGTCGCGCATGTGGCGCGCATAGGCGCTGCCTCCGGCATTGAGCGCGCGCAGGAACGGGAAGACGTGCTCGTCGACGATTTCGAACATGCGCCGCGGCTCGAAGTTCTTGAACCGCGACCAGCGCAGGCTCTCGTAGGGCTCGCCGCGCTCGTCTTTGCCGTCCGGGAAGATGATGCGCTCGAGCGGCGTGCCCAGGCGCGTCGATTTGAGCTCCTCGACCTGCTGCATCTCGTCGAGGCGCTTGATGAAGATGAGGTAGGTGATCTGCTCGATCACCTGCAGCGGATTGGCGAGGCCGCCCGACCAGAAATCGTTCCAGATGCCGTCGATCTGGCTGCGTAATTCGCCTGTAAGCATCCGGTCCCCTCCTGGTTCCGGCTAACCTAGCGAGTCGCGCCCAGGCCATCAAATGCATTGCGGACGCGGCACGCCCCCTGGTCTTAAGGGGCGGGGATTGCGGCCTTATCGCGTGCCTATCCTATCGAACTGCCGTGTTGACGTTGCGTTTTGTTGGCGAATGGCAGCTAGCGCTTGCTGACGACGACTCGGCAGCAAGACATGGATGGTCCGGACTTCGCCCGGCCATGACGGGCGATGTTTTTCGCGTCATGCGCGCAAATGCTACGCGTACGCGGGCGGTCACGTGTTTGCTCAATCGGTAGGTTGCGGCGCGGGCTCGGCCGATCGTCCTTCGCGGCTCGGCGCTGCGCGCCGAGCGCCTCAGGGTGACGGGACTTGGGGAGGAGACGCGGGGAGTCAGCAAGCAAGACGTGGATGGCCGGGACTTCGCCCGGCCATGACGGGTGATGACTGATGTTCTTCGCGCGCGTCCTTGCGAGCGAAGCGAGCTCGATCCGCAGGCCTGGCTCGCCCAGGTGCCCGCGCGCACCGACGATCACGCTATCCACAGGCGCGATGCCCTGCTGGCCTGGAATTGGCCCTTTGGCGCTGGGCCGCCGCGCTGGAGCGGCGTAAAGTGGCGGCATGATCGCCGTGACCATCGCGCGCCTCAAGATCGCCCTCGACGACGTCAAGCCCGCGGTCGTGCGCCGGGTCGAGGTGCCATTCGGCATCCGGCTCGACCGGCTGCACCTCGTCATCCAGGCGGCCATGGGCTGGACCAACAGCCATCTCTACGAGATCCGGGCGGGCGGCGTCGGCTGGAGCACGCCTGATCCCGATGGGAATGGGGGCGACGACTTCCTCGACGCGCGCAAGGCGCGGCTCGATCGCGTGCTCGAGGATATCGGAGGAAAGACGCTGAAGTACCTCTACGACTTCGGCGATGGCTGGGAGCACAAGATCACGGTCGAGCGCCTGCTCGATCCCGTCCCGGGCGGGCTTTATCCCTGCCTGCTCGATGCCCAAGGCCGCTGCCCGCCCGAGGACGTCGGCGGTCCGTGGGGATATGCCGAGTTCCTCGAAGCGATCGCCGACCCTGCGCACGAGCGACACCGCGAGCTCAGGGACTGGCATGGGGACGACTTCCGGCCCGACGCCGTCGATATCGATCGGCTCGCCGCGGACGTCGCCGAGCTCGCGCAACTGTGGTCGCGCAAACCCGCCGCCCGGCGCCGCCGCACTGCGTAACCCGCGGTCCGCGTCATGCCGGCGAGCTGCGCCTGGCCATGACGGTCGAGCTACGGCGGGGCGAGCTGCGCCCGGCCAGGACGATGCAGCGGAAACCCGCGCCATCGACCGGATGCGGATCGGACCTCGCGCCGGCTAGTGGGTGTCCACCTTGGTGATGAGGACCTCGGCGGTCTTTCCCTTCCAGTAGATGCGGTAGGACAGCGTCGCGGTCTGGGTGGGCGTCTTGACGTCCGCCTGGCAAGTGTTCTCGGTCGAGCTGTCGGTGAGCGTGCGTTGGTTGCTCAGCTCGGTGATCTCGACGTTCTTCTTCTTGTATATGTCGATGATGGTGCTGCGCGCGGCGTCGGAGCTGCAGCCGGGCAGGCCGGGGAAGAAAACGAAGTAGAGCCGCATCAACCCGACCAGGAACAAGATCACGCCGACGACCGCATAGGCCACGCGCTGGAGTTTCGATTGCGCTTTGGCCGGCGGCGCGGCGCTCGGCGCGGATGTGGTCAACGCGCTGCTCCTCTGGACGGCATTGGCAAACGTGCGTCGTGACGGTGCTCCCGGTCGCAACGGGTCGGGCATCGGCGAGGACGCGGAAGCAAATGATACCGACTTTCGCCGCGCCGGGGACATTGCGCGTCAAAACAAAACCCCGGCACGGTCGCGCGTGCCGGGGCAGTTGCAGTCCAATGGGAGGGTTGGACCTTCTTCTTCGGTTGGACCGTCTTCTTCGATCGGACTTTCTGCTCAGAAGTGCCAGTTGAGGCCGACGCGGCCGATGTCGTCGGTGAGGCGCACGCTCGCCGGGATCACGCCGAACACCGTGGTGTTGAACGTGCCGGTGTCGATGTGGAGATACTCGAGCTTCCACGAGAGCTGGCGATTGATGCGGCCCTCGATGCCGGCGCCGGCGGTCCAGCCCGCGCGGGTGACCTCCCAGGTGGCCGAGCCGAGCCCGGTCGCCGCGATGGTCGACTGGAAATCGGCGACCGCGAGGCCGCCGGTGGCGTAGATCATCCACGACGGCGCGAACGCGTAGCCGATGCGGCCGCGCGCGGTCATGAACCACGGCAGCTTGTCGCTCTCGGTGACCGTGATGGCGCCGGCGGTGCCGGTGAAATTGGCGTGCTGGTCGGTGCCCTGGCCGTCGACCTCGATGCCGAACACCCACGGGCCGCCATTCTGCCAGTTGTAGCCGATCTGGCCGCCGCCGAGGACGCCGTCGAGATTCTCCGAGCCGGCGATGCCGCCCGCATTGGCGCTGGCCGAGCCCCAGCCGTAGCCGATGTTGACGCCGATGTAGAAGCCGGTCCAGTCGCCGACGACGGGCTCAACGATCGGCGGCGCCTTGGTGTACATCGGCCGCGGCAGATCGGCGGCGGATGCAGCGGTTGCGCCGAGCGCGATCACGGCGGCGGTCGAGAACAGGAATTTACGTAGCATTGCGGGACGCTCTCCAGCGCATGTGTGGACAAGCGGGTCTTACACCGACCCGGCGCGAAGTTAAGTCCCAAGGAGGACATAAGGCGCCTGATCACTGCAGGTTGTGCCGGCAGTGTGGCGGGGGGGCAACAGAGTTCCGATTTGCGGCCCGTTCTGGCCCGTCGTGCCGGGCGAATGCCGGGCATCCAATGGCCCGGCCATGACGGATAGGCCGCAGGGCGGTTTTGGTCGTCACTCGCCGAGCGGGCCGGGAATCGCGAGCTCGGCGCGGCGGATGAGCTCGTCCTCGTGGCGGCGGAAGAAGACGATGCCGGCAATGACGCCGGCGATCACCAGCACCAGCAGCGCGAGGCTCACGCGGCCGCCGAGATGGGCGGCCTCGTGGCCGAACAGGTAGGCGCCGACGCCGAACACGGTGGCCCACACGATGCCGCCGGCGGCGTTCATCAGCATGAAGCGGGAGAGCGGCATGCGGTTCGCGCCGGCGAGCAGCGCCGCATAGGTGCGCAACAGCGCGATGAAGCGGCCGAAGAAGACGATCTTGCCGCCGTGGCGGCGGAAGAGATACTCGCCGACCTTGAGGCGGCGCTCGTCGAGGCGGATGCGGCGGCCGTAATGCACGAGCAGGCGAAAGCCGATCGAGCGGCCGATCAGGTAGCCGCAGCTCGCGCCGATGATGGCGGCGGCGGCCGCGACCGCGATCACGGCGGCGATGTGGATGTTGTGGGTGGTGCCGGCATAGATCGCGGCGCCGACGAGCGCGGTCTCGCCCGGCATCGGAATGCCGAGGCATTCGAGCAGCACCACGGCGAACACGAGCCACAGGCCGTAGGTGTGCGCGAGATGGTGGAGCAGGTCGGGCGAGAAGAGGTGCATGGGGTGGCAGGGTAGGGCGCGGGCGGGGTGAGGGCAATTGCGGGCGGACCTGTATTACGGCGGGCCATCAACATTCGTCAGGCCCCGCAAGATCCGTCATGCCCGCGCGACATCCGTCACGCCCGCAACATCCGTCATGCCCGCAACATCCCGTCATGCCCGCAACATCCGTTACGCCGCAACATCCCGTCACGCCGCAACATCCCGTCATGCGGCAGCATCCGTCACGCCGCAACATCCGTCATGCCCGGCGCAGGCCGGGCATCCACGTCTTGCTTTTCAGCCAAGGAAGACGTGGATGGCCGGCCTTCGCCGGCCATGACGAAAAGAAGATTTAGTGGCGGCCTGCGGCCATGACGGAGGGAGACTGGTCGGCTCGCCGACTGGTTCATTCCGCAGAAAATCTGCGCACATTCCCTTCGCGAGTGCGGAACGGGCGCGCGCTCTGTTCGTTTCCCCACATGGGCGACGCCGCCAAGTTCCGCCGGTAAAAGGAACACTGCGGCAAGAGCCTTGCACGAACCGACACCACTCGAACACGTGACGGAAGGGAGGCCATAAGATGGCAACAAACCCGCGCAACTTCGCGAAAGAGAACTTCGAGCGCGCGACGGAGGCCGCGAGCTCGGGCGCGAACTGGATGGCCCAGCTCGCCGACTACAATCTGCGCCAGAGCATGGCGGCGCTCGACGGCATGCTGACCATGGTCCGCCGTGCCGCCGACGGCGTCGGCCATCATGCCTCGGCGATGCGCGAGCACGCGCAGGACATCGCCGAGAAGGCGGTGGAGAACACCAACGAGTTCGCCAACCGCATGGTGCACCTCAGGGACCCGCTCGAATGGGCGCAGGTGCAGAGCGAATTCATGAGCAAGCAGGCGCGCACCTTCGCGGACGGCAACCGCCGCCTGAGCGAGGCGCTGATGCGCGAGGCCGGCGAGGCGATGGACGAGGCGCGCCGCGCCTCGCAGCAGGCGGCGGAGTAGCGCAGCGTAGAGCGGCGGGTCGGCTGCGGCCCGCGGGATCGAGTGACGGCTAGGCGTGGATGGCCGGGAGACGCCCGGCCGTGACGACAACCCGTTCCCGTCATGCCCGGCGAAGAGCGCCGGGCATCCACGTCCGCGCTCATCTTCCACGAGCGACGCTGCCGCACGGTGGGCGACGGCGCCTTCGCGGGTCGCCCACAGGCACCTCAGGATGAGGGTGGGTCTGGCATTGCGGGTTGTGGAGCAGTGGGCGCGCCTTCGTCGTTCAGATGGCAGGCGGCGAAGTGGTCGTCGCCGGTGAGCTTCAGCGCGGGCGTCTCGACCCGGCAGCGGTCGAAGACGAAGGGGCAGCGGGTGTGGAAGCGGCAGCCCTTGGGCGGGTTGGCGGGGCTCGGGACGTCGCCCTTGAGCACCATGCGGTTGGGCGGGGTGGTCGGGTCGGGGCGGGGGACGGCGGAGAGCAGCGCCTTCGTATAAGGGTGGCGCGGCGCGGCGAAGATGGCGCGCTTTGCGCCGAGCTCGACGATGCGGCCGAGATACATGACGGCGACGCGGTGCGTCATGTATTCGACCACCGCGAGGTCGTGCGAGATGAACAGGAGCGCGAGGCCGAGCTCGCGCTGGAGATCGGCGAGCAGGTTGACGATCTGCGCCTTGACCGAGACGTCGAGCGCCGAGACGGCCTCGTCGCAGACGATGAGGTCGGGCTCGGCCGCGAGCGCGCGGGCGATGCCGATGCGCTGGCGCTGGCCGCCGGAGAACTCGTGCGGGAAGCGTGAGGCGGAGTCGCGCGGCAGGCCGACGATGTCGATCAGGCGGGCGAGGCGGCGGCCGAGGTCGGCGGAGGAGCCGGCGAGGCGGAAATTCTTGATCGGCTCGGCCAGGATGTCGCGCACGCGCAGGCGCGGGTTGAGGCTCGCGAACGGGTCCTGGAAGACGACCTGGATGCGGCGGCGCAGCGGGCGCAGCGTCGCGGCCGAGAGGTCGTCGATGCGCGTGCCGTCGAGGATCACCTGGCCGGCGGTGAGGTCGAACAGGCGCAGGATGGCGCGGCCGACGGTCGACTTGCCGCAGCCGGACTCGCCGACCAGCGCGAGGGTCTCGGCCCGGTCGATCGCGAAGGAGACGCCGTCGACCGCGTAGACGAAGCCGGCGCGGCCGCCGAGGCGGCCGCGCAGGAGGAAGTGCTTCTTGATGTCGTTGACCTGAAGGAGCGGGGACATGGGGCGCGCAGTTGGATGCGGTTGTCGCATGTGAGGTGACGCGGTGTGCGATCACCCTCCCGCTTCAGGGGTGGGTGATCGCGGGCAGTCTGCTCAACTTACATGCGCGTCTCCTGGGATTTGGTTGCGTAGTGGCAGGCAGCGAGATGGCCTGGCGCTTTTTCCTCCAGGGCGGGCGCGATGGTGCGGCAGAGATCCGTGGCTTGCCCGCAGCGCGTTGCGAAGACGCAGCCTGCGATGCGCTGCTTGAGGCTCGGCACGGTGCCGGGGATCTCGACCAGACGGGCGGCGGCACCGTCGAGGGATGAGCCGAGGCGCGGGACGGCGCCGAGCAGGCCCTGCGTGTAGGGGTGGCGCGGCGTCGCGAACAATGCGCGCACCGGCGCTTCTTCCACCTTGCGGCCGGCGTACATCACCATGACGCGGGCCGCGACCTCGGCGACGACGCCGAGGTCGTGGGTGATGAGCACGATCGCGGCGCCGATGCGGCGCTTGAGGTCGCGCATCAGGTCGAGGATCTGCGCCTGGATGGTGACGTCGAGCGCGGTGGTGGGCTCGTCGGCGATCAGGAGCTTCGGATTGCAGGCGAGCGCCATCGCGATCATCACGCGCTGGCGCATGCCGCCGGAGAGTCGGTGCGGGTAGTCGTCGAGGCGGGCGCGCGCGTCCGGGATGCCGACGAGGTCGAGCATCTCGACGGCGCGCTTTCGCGCGGCGGCGTCCGAGAGGCCGGCATGCAGGCGCAGCGTCTCGCCGAGCTGGCGGCCGATGCTGAGGACCGGATTGAGGCTCGTCATCGGCTCCTGGAAGATCATGCTGATGTCGCGGCCGCGGATGTCGCGCATGTCGCGCGCCGGCAGGGCGAGGAGATCGCGGCCGCGGAAGTGGATCGCGCCCGCGATCTTGCCGGGCGGCTCCGGGATGAGGCGCAGGATCGAGAGCGCGGTGACGGACTTGCCGCAGCCGGACTCGCCGACCACCGCGAGGGTCTCGCCCTCGTCGACATGGAACGAGACGCCGTCGACCGCGCGATTGATGCCGTCCGGCGTCGCGAAGTGAGTCTGCAGCGAGGTGACCTGGAGGAGCGGCATGGTGTGTCAGGCCCCGCGACCGCTGCCGGCGCTCCCCTCCCCACGCCCGACTTGAGTGGGCGGGAGGGTGGCCGCCGCGCGCGCGGTGCGTCCCTTACTCACTGTCACAAACCCTTCGCCAGGCGTGGATCGAGCGCGTCGCGCAAACCATCGCCCAGCAAATTCACGGCCAGCACCGTGACCGACAGAAAGACCGCGGGGAAGAACACGATGAACGGCTTCACCTGCCAGAGCGCGCGGCCGTCGGCCATGATGTTGCCCCAGGACGGGATGATCGGCGGGGTGCCGGCGCCGATGAAGCTGAGGATCGCCTCGATGATCATGGCGCTGGCGCAGATGTAGGTCGCCTGCACGGTCATGGGCGCGACCGTGTTCGGCAAGATGTGGCGCAGGATGATCATGGGCGTGCGGGTGCCGGCCGCGACGGCGGCATCGACATAGGGCTGCTCGCGCAAGGTGAGCACCACGCCGCGCACCAGGCGGGAGACGCGGGGAAATTCCGCGAGCGAGATCGCGATGATGACGTTGCCGACGCTGGCGCGGGTGAGCGCCATCAGGGCGATCGCGAGCAAAATTGGTGGGATCGACATCATGCCGTCCATGATGCGCATGACGACGCCGTCGAGCCAGCGCACGAAGCCGGCGACGAGGCCGATGGCGAGGCCGACCGCCGAGGCGGCGAGCGCGACCGAGAAGCCGACGAGAAGCGAGATGCGGGCGCCGAAGACGACGCGCGAGTAGATGTCGCGGCCGAGCATGTCGGTGCCGAACCACCAAGCCTGCGACGGCGGGCGGGTGCGACGGTAGGTGGCGATCGCGGTCGGGTCGACGGTGCCGAGCCAGGGGGCCAGCAGGGCCATCAGGATCATGACGAGGATGATGGCGGCGCCGATCGCGATGGTCGGGTGGCGGCGCAGGAAGCCGGTGACGCCGCGGCGGATTTTGATGGGCGGGAGGATGTCGGGGAGGGTGGGGGCGGCGGTGACGAATGCGGCTTGCCCTGAGCAAGCGGCGCCCCCCACCCCTGACCCCTCCCCGCCATTCGCTGCGCGAACGGGGGGAGGGGAACCCCGCGAGTGTGTTATCTGGCTGCTCAATAGCGGATCCTCGGGTCGAGCAGCGTGTAGGTGACGTCGATCAGGAGGTTCACCAGCACGTAGACGAAGCTGAACATCAGCACGATGCCCTGGATCAGCGGGTAGTCGCGGCGCAGGATGGCGTCGACCGTGAGGCGGCCGAGGCCCGGAATCGCGAACACGCTTTCGGTGACGACGGCGCCCCCGATCAGCAGCGCGATGCCGATGCCGATGGTGGTGACGATCGGCACGGCGGCGTTCTTGAGCGCATGCACGAACAGGATCGGGCGCTGGCCGAGCCCCTTGGCGCGCGCCGTGCGGATGTAGTCCTGCGCCAGCACCTCGAGCATGGCGGCGCGGGTGATGCGGGCGATCAGCGCGATGTAGACGCAGCCGAGCGCGAGCGAGGGCAGGATCAGGTGCCTGAACCAGCGCCAGACGCCGTCGGCGAGCGGGACATAGCCCTGCACGGGGAGCCACTCCCAGCGAAGCGCGAAGACATAGGCGAGGCCGTAGCCGACGACGAACACCGGCACCGAGAAGCCGAGCACCGCGAAGGCCATGACGGCGCGGTCGATGAAGGTGCCGGCCTTCCACGCCGCGACGACGCCGAGCGGCACCGCGACGACCACCGACAGCACGAGCGTGATCGCCATCAGCGAGAGGGTCGGCTCGACGCGCTGGTGGATCAGGTCGGTGACCGGCAGGTTGGTGAAGATCGAGGTGCCGAGATCGCCGTGCAGGAGCTGCCACACCCACTCGCCGAAGCGCACCAGAAATGGCCGGTCGAGGCCGAGGCTCGCGCGGATGCGGATGATGTCCTCCGGGGTCGCCTGGTCGCCCGCGATGATCGCGGCCGGATCGCCCGGCACGACGTAGAGCAGCGCGAACACGACGAAGGCGACGATCGCCATCACCGGGATGGTCGAGAGGATGCGGCGGACGATGTAGGTCAGCATGTTTTTCTTCACCCTCCCCTGAAGCGGGAGGGTCGACGCCGCGCGTCAGCGCGGCGGCGGGGTGGGGCGGCGGTGTCGGCGACGATGATGACTGCGACGGCGTCACCCCACCCCGGATCGCCTTGCGCTTCGCCCAAGGCGATCCGGCCCTCCCGCTGCAGGGGAGGGTGAAGCCGCCGTGTGGTCGGCGCCGGTGACAACTTCGTCTACGCCGTCTTGCTCACGCCCCAGAAGAAGGGGAGCGGGCCCTTGACGATGCCGCTGATGTTCTTGCGCCAAGCCTGATAGGCGAGGAAGAAGCCGGTCGGCGCGTAGATCACCGACTCGAGCGCGGCCCTGTTGACGCCGTCGATCGCGGTCTTCTCCTCGGCCGGCGTCTTGGCGTCGAACCAGGCCGTGATCCCGGCCTCGACCTTGTCGTCCTTGGGCCAGCCGAACCAGGCGTTGTCGCCGGTGGCGCGGATCGCGATGTAGGGGGCCGGGCTGATGCAGTCGGCGCCGGCGTGCCAGGTGTGGAACATCTGCCAGCCGCCCTTGCCGGGCGGGCTCTTGAGCGCGCGACGCTGGCCGACGGTGCCCCAGTCGGTGGCGACGAAGTCGACGTTCATGCCGAGACGCTTGAGCAGGTCGGCGGTGACCTCGCCCTGCGCCTTGGTGATCGGCTGGTCCTGGGCGACGAGGCAGGTGACCGGCTCGCCCTTGTAGCCGCTCGCGGCGATCAGCTTCTTGGCGCCGTCGATGTCGCGCTTGCCTTTGAGGATGTCGCCGCCGGCCTCGGAATAGAGCGGCGTGCCCGGCGTGAAGTAGCCGGGGAGGGGCTTCCACAGCTTGTCGTCGTCGCCGACGAGCGCGCGCATGTAGTCCTCCTGGCTCATCGCCATGAGAATGGCGCGGCGCGCACGCACGTCGTTGAAGGGCGGGTAGAGCCAGTTCATGCGGAAGCTGCCGATGTTGCCGAGCGGGTCGGCGATATCGACCATGACGTTCGGGTTCTTGCGCAAGAGCGGCACGAGGTCGGAGATCGGCGTCTCCCACCAGTCGATCTCGCCGTTCTGCAGCGCCGCCGAGGCGGTCGCGGGATCCGGCATGATGACCCACTCGATGCGGTCGACCAGCATCTTCTTGCCGCCCGCGAGCCAGGAGGCGGGCTCGTTGCGCGGCACGTAGCCGTCGAACTTCTCGAACACGGCCTTGGCGCCCGGCACCCATTCCTTGGCGACGAACTTCATCGGGCCCGAGCCGACATACTCGCTGATCTGCTTGAACGGATCGGTCTTGGCGATGCGCTCCGGCATCATGAAGGCCATCGGCGTCGAGTTCATGCCGAGCGCGGTGAGGAGTTTTGGATAGGGCTTCTTGAGCACCCACTTGAAGGTGCGGTCGTCGACCGCCGAGAGCTCCTGCTGGATGGCGACGACCATCTGGCCCATCGGGGCGCGCACGGCCCAGCGCTTGAGGCTCGCGATGCAGTCCTTGGCGAGGACGGGCTCGCCGTCGTGCCATTTGAGGCCGGGGCGCAGCTTGAACGTCCAGGTGAGGCCGTCGGGCGTGACCGTCTCGGACTCGACCATCTGGCGCTGCGGATTGAGCTTGTCGTCGAAGCCGTAGAGCGTGTCCCACACCACCGCGGAGGCGTTGCGCACCACGTATTGCGTGGTCCAGATCGGATCGAAATTGGCGAGGTTCGCCTGCGGCACGAAGCGCAGCGTGCGCGCATTGGCACCCTGCGCGATGGCGGGGGCGGCTAATCTCGTGGAGGCCGCGAGTGCGCCGGCGCCGGCGGCGAGCTTGAGGGCGGTGCGGCGGTCGACTTTGCCGAGGGTGTGGCCAAGGACGACTTTGCGATGCATGACGCGATCTCCCCTTTGCTCCCCGTTCTGCGCGCGACGAGCTGGTGCCTAAAGGTTTCTCATTCTGCCTATTCGTTGGGATGTGCCCACCGCCGCAGCCTAGCACAGTCTTCGCCGGGGGAGTGGTCAGCAAGGGCCGTGCCAGAGGTGCGTCTCGTTACCCTCCCCTCCAGCGGTCCTGCAGCGGGAGGGTCGACGCCGCGTCAGCGCGGCGGCGGGGTGGGGTGGCGGTGGTCGCGATGGAAGGCAAGAACGGCAGCGAAAGAGAAGAGCGGCAACAGCATCACCCCACCCCGGAATGCTTTTCGCTTCGCGCAATGCATTCCGACCCTGCCGCTGCAGGGGAGGGTGAAGCGCACCTCATCCTTTTGCGACGTTCCAGAAGAAGGGGAGCGGGCCCTTGGCGATGCCGGTGAGGGTGCGGCGCCAGGCCGTGTAGGCGAGGAAGAAGCCGGTCGGCGCGAAGATCACGGCATCGAGCGCGGCGCGGTTGATGCGGCGGGCGGCGGCCTGCTCGTCGGCGAGCGTTTTCGCGTCGAACCAGGCCGCGATCTCGGCCTCGGTCGTGTCGTCCTTCGGCCAGCCGAACCACGCCTTGTCGCCGGTCGCGCGCAGGCCGATGTAGGTCGCCGGGTTCACGCAGCCGGCGCCGGCGTGCCAGGAGTGGAACATGTGCCAGCCGCCATGGCCGGGACCACGGCCGGGCGGCGTCTTGAGCGCGCGCCGCGTGCCGACCGTGCCCCAGTCGGTCGCGACGTAATCGACGTTCATGCCGAGCCGCCGGAGCAGATCGGCAGTGACGTCGCCCATCGCCTTGTTGTTGGCGACGTCCTGCGAGATCAGGCAGGTGATCGGCTCGCCCGCATAGCCGCTTTCGGCGAGCAGCTTCCTCGCGGCGGCGAGATCGCGCGCGCCTTTGAGGATCTCGCCGCCGTCCTCGTTGTAGAGGGGCGTGCCCGGCGTGAAGTAGCCGGGCAGCGGCTTCCACATCGTCTCGTCGTCGCCGACGACCGCGTGCATGTAATCCGCCTGGCTCATCGCGGTGAGGATGGCCCGGCGGGCACGCACGTCGTCGAAGGGTGGATGGAGCCAGTTCATGCGGAAGGTGCCGATGTCGCCGAGCGGGTCGGCGATGTCGACGCGGATGTCGCGATGGCCGCGCAGCAGCGGCACGAGATCGGGGATCGGATCCTCCCACCAGTCGACCTCGCCGCGCTGCAGCGCCGCCGAGGAGGTGGCGGGATCGGGCATCACGACCCACTCGACGCGATCGACCAGCATGCGCTTGCCGCCGGCGAGCCAGGAGACCGGCTCGTCGCGCGGCACGTAGCCGGGGAATTTCTCGAACACCGCTTTCGCGCCCGGCACCCATTCGCCGCGCACGAGGCGCATCGGGCCGGAGCCGATGTAGTCGGAGATCTGCTTGTAGGGATCGGTCTTGGCGATGCGCTCCGGCATGATGAACGGCATCGGCGGGCTGTTCTTGCCGAGCGCGGTGAGCAGGCGCGGGTAGGGTTTCCTGAGCACCCACTTGAAGGTGCGGTCGTCGAGCGCGACGAGCTCCTGTTGGATCTCGCGCACCATCTGGCCCATGGAATCGCGCACCGCCCAGCGCGCGAGGCTCGCGACGCAGTCGCGGGCCCGCACCGGCTCGCCGTCGTGGAATTCGAGGCCGGGACGCAGGCGGAACGTCCACACGAGGCCGTCGGGCGAGGTCTCCTCGGCCTCGACCATCTGGCGGCGCGGCACCAGGTGCTGGTCGAAGCCATATAATGTGTCCCACACCAGCGCGGCGGCGTTGCGCACCACGAACTGGGTGCCCCAGATCGGATCGAAATTGGCGAGGTTCGCCTGCGGCACGAAACGCAGCGTGCGCGCGTCGGCGCCTTGCGCGATCGCCGGCGCCGCGAGGCGGGATGCCGCCAGCGCGCCGGCCGAGAGCGCGAGCACGGTGCGTCGGTTCACGGGGCGATGCATGGGGACGAGCTTAGCCGTCCTTCACCCTCCCCTGAAGGGGCACTGCAGGGCCCTGCAGGGCCCTGCAGGGGAGGGTGAAGAGGAGCGCGCATTGCGCCGTGATCGCCGCAGGGGCAAAATCGCGGCTGTGCTCGTGCAAGCGAAGGAGGCGCGAATGCTGGACGTCGTGAAAGAGCCGCGCACCGCGGATGACACCCTCCCCATTCCGCCGCTCGCGATGGAGACGCCATCGTTCGTCATCCTCGAGGATGCGGTGATGCACAATCTCGCGCGCACCGCGGCAGCGGCGGGCGGGATGGGGCGGCTGATGCCGCACATCAAGACGCACCGGGCGCCGTGGCTCGTCGAAGCGATGACCGCGCGCGGGGTCGCGGGCTTCAAATGCGCGACGCCGGCCGAAATCGAGATGGCGCTCGCGGCGGGCGCGCCGCACGTGGCGTGGGCTTATCCGACCGTGAACCGCGCCGCGATCGCGCGGGCGATCCGCGCCGCGGCGGCGCATCCGGGCGCGAAGCTCACCGGGATGGTCGATTCATCCGCGGGGCTCGCGGCATGGACCGCCGAGCTCGCGTCCGCCTCCGCCGCCAACGTGCGGCTGCGGGTCGATCTCGACCCCGGGCTCGGGCGCACCGGAATCGCGATCGGGCCGGCCGCGATCGAGCTTGCGCGCGCCGTCGCGGCCGCGGGCCGGTTCGACGGCTGGCACGTCTATGACGGGCACATCCACGATGCCGACAGATTGGTGCGCGCGCGCCGGGTCGATGAGATCGCGGCGCGGCTGCGCGACCTCATCGCCGCCGCGGAGCTCGGCGGCGACGTGATCGCGGGCGGCAGCTACTCGTTCAACCTGTGGCCGTCGGACCTGGTGCGCTTCGTCTCGCCCGGCAGTTTCACGTATTCGAGCGCGGAGCATGCGAGCGATCTCGCCGATCTCGACTGGCGCATCGCCGGCTACGTGGTCGCGACCGTGATCTCGACGCATGCCGGCACCGCGACCCTCGATGCCGGCGCCAAGGCGATCTCGCCCGACAAGCCGATGAAGGAGCGCTTCGCGGGCGCAAGTGGGAGCAAGTTGCCGATCCAGTTCATGAACGAGGAGCACGTGGTGGTGGCGAGCGATCGCCTGCGCGTCGGTGAGCGCGTCGCCCTGGTGCCGCGGCACGCGTGCACGGCGGCCTATCTCTACGAGCGCGCGCTGGTGCGCCGGATGGACGGGACGTGGGAGTGGCGCGCGCAGCTCGGGGCGAGGCGATGATGACGCGTCATGCCCGGCAAAAGCCGGGCATCCACGCCTACGCGTGTCCGATGTAATCGATCCGCCCGCCATCGACCGTCAGCAGCTGGGCCGTGATCCAGCCCGACTCCGGCGCGGCCAGGAACGCGATCGCGTTGGCGATGTCCTCCGGCTCGCCGATGCGGCCCAGCATGGTGCGGGAGGCCATGCTCTTCTCGGTGCCGGCCCAGTCGGCGGCGCCGCGGCCGCCTTGGGTCATGTCGGTGCGCACGAAGCCGGGCGCGACGGCGTTGACCGTGATGCCGTGGGGGCCGAGCTCGAGCGCGAAGCGCTTGGTGAGGATCGTCACCTCGGCCTTGGTCGCGGCGTAGAAGGCGTTGCCGGAGAGCGCGGTGCCGATGGCGGCGATCGAGCTCACATTGACGATGCGGCCGTAGCGGCGCGCGCGCATCGAAGGGGCGACGGCGCGCGTGGCATGGATCACGCCGTCGACATTGATGCGGCGCATGCGGTCGAACGCTTCGGGGTCGTAGTTGTCGAGCGTCGCCTGCCAGGCGACGCCCGCATTGTTGACCAGGATGGTGACGGGACCGAGCTCCTTCTCGGCGCGCGCCACCATGGCGTCGACCGCGCCGGCATCGGCGACATCGGCCTTGGCCGCGATCGCGCGGCCGCCGGCCGCCGTGATCTCGGCGACGAGCGCGTCGGCCGCATCCGCCCGCGCCGCATAGTC
The DNA here is from genome assembly GCA_035293985.1 of Xanthobacteraceae bacterium. Taxonomy (GTDB): domain Bacteria; phylum Pseudomonadota; class Alphaproteobacteria; order Rhizobiales; family Xanthobacteraceae; genus JAVDCA01. Next base: position 117,806 of record DATGLS010000045.1, on the reverse strand, counting down.
GACGCAGACCGCGGCGCCGCGCTGCGCCAGCAATTTCGCCGCCGCGCGCCCGAGCCCGCGGCCCGCGCCGGTCACCACTGCGACTTGATCGCGCCAGGACATGAGGGGGGGTTCCTCTGAGCAAGAGCCGTAGGGTGGGCGACGGCCTCTTCGCCGTCGCCCACGCGGGACTGGTCGCCGTCGCAAGCCCGGGTGGGCAAAATCGCCCAGCCCCTCCTGAGCAAGAGGATAGGGATCGGACGCGATTTTGCCCACCCTACGCCATCGGCCTACTCGCCGAATGTTCCGCTGATTTCCCGCATGTCGCCGCCCCAATCGGCGGGCAGAGCACCGCGCTCAACGTATCGGTTGAAGCTGCTGTGCGGCCAGTCGCGCACGCGTGGTACGTAACCATGTTTCACGGGATTGAAATGGATGTAATCGATGTGGCGCGTCAGATCGGTCTCATCGCGGATGGCGTGTTCCCGGTAGCGACGTTGCCAGATTCCCCGTCGCGCCGGGCAATCTTGCTCGCAGCTCTTTCCGGGGCGATAGGCGGGGCGCGGGAGAACTTGCTTTTGATGAGGCTCCAGCGCAGCGGAAAGTTGGCATCCTCGGAAGGCAGCGTCCAGATAGCGTGCAAGTGATCGGGCAGGATACAGATCGCAACAGTTTTGAATGGATAGAGACTGCGCGACTCCTCATAGGCTCTGCGCAGGTGATCGACGTGGCGGACGAGCAGATCGCTCGAACGATTGGCAAGCGTTACGGTGAAGAAAAAGGTGCCGCCTTTGATATTCGCTCGTCGATATCGCGACATGGCGCGATAGTATCAGGTTTCTGCGTAGCGTGGGCGGCGGCTCTTGCCGCCGCCCACGCGGATTACGGCGAGATCGGCGCGTGGGCAAAATCGCCGTCGGGCTTCGTGCGAGGTGATAGTGATATCGCACGGCGATTTTGCCCACCCTACGAGCCCTGTCGCAGCCGTGCCAGCAGCTTCACGCCGGCGTAGCCGTCGGCGGGCTGCATGCCGATCTTCTTCTGATACGCCGCGACGGCGCGCATGGTGTCGCGGCCGACGCGGCCGTCGGTGCCGTCGGTGTCGTAGCCGAGGGCGGTGAGGCGGCGCTGGATCTCCTGCACCTCGGCGAGCGTCGGCAGGCGCTCGGAATTCGGGAACGGCTGCACGAACGGGCCGGCGCCGGCGATGCGGTCGCCGAGGTGGCAGACCGCGAGCGCGTAGCTGAAGGCGGGGTTGTAGGATTTCACCGCCGCAAAATTCTGGCCGAGCAGGAAGGCGGGGCCGCCGGGCACCGGGCGGGTGAGATGGGCGTGATCGCCCGGCCGATCGAACGGGCGGCCGTCGGCGCGCACGACGCCGCGCTCGTGCCACTGCGCATAGGTGCGCGCGCCGCCCTCGCCGGCGTCGGCGCCGGCGGCGAGCTTGACCTCGCAGCCCCACGCCTCTCCGCGGCGATACTTGCCGCGCTCGAGAAGAAACTTCGCGGTGCCGGCGAGCGCGTCGTCGGGCGGGCCGTACGGGAAGGGGCGGCCATTGTGATCGTAGTCGACGCCGACATGCAGCCACACCTCGGGCATCCACTGGGTGTGGCCCATGGCACCGGCCCACGAGCCGATCATCTCGTCGGGTTTCGCCCAGCCGCGCTCGACGATGATCAGCGCGTTGATGAGCTCGGCCTCCCAGTAGGCGCGCCGGCGCGGCTCCTCGTAGGCGAGGGCGGCGAGCGAGGGAAAGACCGGGCGCATGTATTTCGGGTTGGTGACGACGTCGCCGTAGCTCGACTCGACGCCCCACAGCGCCAGCATGATGTAGCGGTCGACGCCGAAATCGCGCTCGATACGCCCGAGCAGGTCGGCATATTGCCTGGCGCGCTCCTTGCCCGTGATGATGCGCCAGTCGGAGACGCGGCGGTTGAGGTACTGCCAGAGCTGCTCGCGGAACTCGTCCTGGCTGTGGATCGCGGCGAGCCCATGCGTGTCGGGTTTGAGGCCGGTCATGACGCGGTCGTAGGTCGCGGCCGAGACGCCACGGGCGAGCGCGCGCGGCCGGAAGGCGGCGACCCAGCGCTCGAACGAGGATTCGGCGCGCGCGCGTGGAGAGAGCAGCAGCGGCGTCGTGACGGCTGCAGCGAGGAACGCGCGGCGGTTCAGGTGATTCTCGGGCATGCGCGCATCAAACTGCGCGCCAAGCGTGTTGGCAATGCGGCGAGGGGGAGCCGTAGGGTGCACAAAATCCCCGTGCGCCGCCGGTCCGCGTGGGCGAGGCGCTTTCGGCGATTTTGCCCAGGCGGTGAGGCCGGGCGATGCGCCTTGCCCAGCTGATGGCGGCGTCACCCGTGATGGCGGCGATAGCGCCACACGGCGGCGCGGGCGCGCAAGCCGTGGACGTGACGCACGCCGGCGATGTGGAGGCCACAGCCACGCCAGTGGCGGCCGCAGCGCGGGGCGGCGGCGACGCGGTGGCGCCAGTGCGCGCGCGGGGCGTCGAGAGACACGCGCGCGGCGCCGGGGCCGAAGATCGCGTCGCGGATCGACGCGATCGTGACGGTGCGCGGCGCCGCGGCGTCGTTGAGCGTGGTCGCGGCGCTCGCCAGCAAATCGTCGGAGACTTGCGTGCCGCGGCCGCCGATCAGCCGCTCGTAGGCTGACACCAGCGTCATGTAGGGATTGACGTAGATCCAGCCCCAGCGGGTCGGCACCTGGACGTCGAAATGCAAGTGGTACGAGGTGCCGTTCTCGTGGCCGCTGTAGTTGCCGACCTGACCGATGAGCTCGCCCGCCTTGACGGTGCGGCCGCTGAACACGGCGGCCGCGTCGAGCAGCTTCGGCCGCATGTGCAGGTAGCGGAAGCGGATGTGCTCGCTCTCGGTGTTGACGAAGAGCCACACGGCCTCCTGGCCCGGGGCGCGCAGGATCGCGCCGTCGCGCACCGCGATCACGTCGTTGCGGTGCTCGCTGCAGCGGTCGTCGCCGAGGCTCGCGCTGTTGCAGTCGGCGGCGCCGATGTCCTGGCCCTGGTGGCCCATGCCGCCCGGGCACTGGCTGAGATAGAACGAGCGGCTTTCGCAGAAATTGTCGCGCCACGGATAGGCGTGGATGCCGCCGGCGACGCGGCGCGCGAAGAACTGCGTGTTCGCGAAGGCGGGCGCCTCGGCGATCGGGAAGCGGATGTTGGCGTAGACCGTGTCGTCGGCGCTGCCGCCATGGCCGCGATAGCCGGTGTTGGGCGCGAGGCGGCCGGCCGCGTAATACGAGAAGGTCGGCGAGGGCGCGGCGGGGCGATCGAGCGCGGGCGGCATCGACGGTGCCGACCGCGCGTGCGGGGCGCCGCCGGCGATGCGCAGCTTGTGCAGGAAGAGCTGGATCACGCGGTCGGCATCGCGGCACGCCATCATGTGATGGCGCCCGTAGGCCGAGTCGAAGCAATCGATCGAGACCACGTAGGGCACGCCGTAGCGCACGAAGGTATAGCGCAGGTAGTCCTCGACCAGGCTGCGGCGGATGCCGGGAAAATCCGCCTCGAGCGCGGGGACGCTCGCGCCCTCCTCGGCGAGCGGCACGGGGACATCGTAGATGAGCTGCGAGGCGGAGATCGCCACATCGGCGGTGCCGCCGAAATGGACGTCGGCGAGCTCCGGGATGGTGGCGAGGGAGAAACGGAACGTGGCGTCGTAGCCGGCGGGGCCGGCATCGAAGAAGGCCGGATGGCCGAAGCCGAAAAAGCGTGCGTCATCGGGATCGCGGCTCGGATCGATCGCGTTCAGGACCGCGTTCAACACCATGGTGCGCGGTGGCGCGATCGACCGCGGCGGCGGCGTCGGCGATGGCGGTGCACCAATCTGCGCAACATTTTGTGCAACATTTTGCGCGGGCCCGCCTTGGCTGCGATCACGCAAGTAGCCGTCGACGTCGAACGGCAGCAGCACCGGGACGGGACTGCGGGCGACGCCGGGCAGGCGGGCCGCAACCGCCGCGTTGAGCTCATCGAGTGCGGTGGCGTGCGCCGGCGCTGCGGTCGAGGCATGGACCGCGCGCGCGACGACGACGGGCCCGAGCTGCTCGGTGGCCGCCGCCCAGTCGACGGCGACCCGCGTGATGTGCGGCGGCTGCATCTCGCCAGCCGTGACCCGGCCCATCGCGCATAGCAATGAGACCGCCGCAACCGTCGCGACGCCGCGCAGCATGCCCCTAGCCCCGTTTCGCCTGGCCCTCGTTGGCGAAGGCTTCTCGTTTCCCCGCCGGTATTCTTTCGCAAAATACCGCTGGGGTCGATTCCGTATTCCATGTGGGATGTGAACAACCGCTGAATGGGCCGTTCCCCTCCCCCCGCGAGCGAAGCGAGCGGCGGGGAGGGGCTAGGGGTGGGGCGCCGCTTGCTCGGCGCGAGCGTTCAGGCCGCCTACCCGCAGATTCCGAGCAAGCGTAGGCGCCCAACCCCTCGCTCAGCGGCTTCGCCGCTTCGCTCGACCCTGCCCGCCAACGGGCGGGAGGGTAGCGACCGCGCCTGCGTGCACCTTCTCGCGATATCGGCGCGCGGCAGTGCCGTTGAATGGCTCAGTGCGATATCCGCGTCCAGGTCTGGGTCTGGCAGAACATCAAGAGGCAGCCTTCGACGCGCAGCGTGTCGGCGTTCGCCGGCCTCATCGAGCCGTTATAGATGCCGCCGTCCTCGGCGTTGTAGAAATGGCCGACATATTTGCCGGGCTCGTCGCGCGAGGGCACGAAGCCGATCGCGACCTCGATGCCGAGGAGCGGCCGCGTGCGCTTGGCGGCATCGGGATTCTTCTTGTCGGTGACCGGTCGCCCGGTTGCCGGATCGATCGGATCCTTGAGCCAGACGATCGTGCCGCACAGGCTCGCACCGCACTTGGCAATGCGGATATGCGCATCGCCGCTGTTGTTGAGCCACACGCCGGTCACCTCTTGCGCGAACGCCGGGGCGGCGAGCCCGACCAGCACGAAAACGACGAAAGCAAAGCGCGTCATCGACCCTCTTCCCAGTGAATCCGCGCGCCATGGGTTCGAGACGCCACGCCGTCGCCCTGCGGGCTACGGCGGGCTCCTCCTCAGGCACGCGGTGCGACATTAGAGCACATCGGGGCGGGAGGAAATCGGGATGTTGGGACGGGGCGAGTAGCGAATGGCGAATAGCGAATAGCGAATAGCGAGTAGGGACGCACCACTCGCTACGCGCTATTCGCTATTCGCCTCTCATTCGCCATTCGCCTGCTCATTCCCGCACCAGCGGCACGATCCAGTAGCAGTTGCCGCGATCGAGCTTGAACTCGGTGCTCCACTGCGGGCCGATCTGGCCGGAGGAAAAATCGAAGCCGAGCTTGAGCACCGTCCCGGTGCCGGTGCGCTTGCGCGACAGACGGCTCATGCCGGTCGCCGAGGTCCACGAATAGGTCATGCCGCTCTGCGTATCGAGCGCCGAGAAGGTGTAGCGGCCGGGCCGCACCCTGAGGCTGCCGTTGCGGATGCCATCGAGCGCATCGTTGGCGCCGAGCAGGCTGTAGGTGTCGCCGACGGTCTGCAGCGCGGCCGGATGCCAGTCGGGATTGCCCGTCTTGGTCGTGAGCACCGGCACGATCAGGAAATAGAACGAGTCGGGATCGTGCGCGGCGGCGGTGTCGCAGTCGGCCATCTCCTTCCTGATGGCGGCGAGGTCGGGCGGCGGCGGCTCCTGCATTGTGGGGGGCGGCGCCGTCATCTGGTCCGAGGGCGGCACGATCGGACCCGCGACGACGGCGCTCTCGCCGCGATGGCGGACGAAGGTGCCGATCGCGGCGGCGACGAGCACCGCGACCGCGATGGCGACGAAGACGATCTGCGTCACGCCGATCCGCGGCACCAGCGCGCGGGCGGGCGGGAGGCCGTCGCGAAACGCCTGCCACTCGGACGCCATCGCGCGCTTGTCGCCGCCTTGCGGCACGGGCGCTCGCGCGGGCAGCGGCGCAAGAGGGGGCGGCCCGGGCTCCTCGGCCGGGGCCGGTCCGCGCAGCTGGCGATCGAGGTTCGCGGCGAGCGCGCGCAGCGATGCGAGCTTCTCGTCGGGGGGCATCGCGTCGTGGCTCGCGGGCACAGCTTCGCCCGGCGCACGTCGCTGCGCCAGCGCGCGCAGCAGGTCGAGCGGATCGTCGGGCGGCTGGGCGCCCGGTTGTGGGGGTCGCGGTTCCTTCACCATCGGCGGCGAATCAAGGCCGCTTTTATGGTATCGCGATGGCAGGGCGCGCCGAAAGGGGCGCGGCGCCGCGGGGGCCCCGCTCATTCACACGCGTGCCGATCCTGGCCCAACGGGATGTGCGCCAGCGCACATCGCGCGAAGCGACGTGCCTCCACGGTGACCTCGCCAACGACCGGCAGCCGCGGGTGGCGCGCCGGCAGGATCGAGGAGATCGCAATGAACCGTCGTCACACGTTGAAACTCCTGGCCGCAACGGCCGTCGCCGGCATCGCCGGGCGCGGCATTGCGCACGCCGAGGACGAACCGGCCTTCACGCTGCCGCCGCTCGGCTACGCGTATGATGCGCTCGAGCCGTCGATCGACACGACGACGATGCGCATCCACCATGACAATCATCACGCCGCCTACGTGGCGAACCTCAACAAGCTCGCGGGCCGGTGGCCGAGGCTCGCGCAGCGGCCGATCGAGGCGACGCTCGCCGATCTCGACGGCGTGCCGGCCGAGCTGCGCACCGCCGTGCGCAACAACCTCGGCGGCCACTGGAATCACAGCTTCTTCTGGGAGCTGATGACGCCGGGCGGCGCGCGGACGCCGAGCGAGGAGGTGGCAGCGGCGATCCGCGGCGCCGCGGGCGGGCTCGTCGAGCTCAAGGCCGCCGTCAAGGCGGCCGGCCTCGGCCAGTTCGGCTCGGGCTGGGTGTGGCTCGCGCTCGGCCGCGACGGCAAGCTCGCGGTCTTCGCCACCGCCAACCAGGACACGCCGCTCGCGCGAGGGGCGAAGCCGATCCTCGCGATCGACGTGTGGGAGCACGCCTATTATCTCAAGTATCAGTCGCGACGCGCCGACTACATCGATGCCTGGTGGAATACGCTCAACTGGGACAAGGTCGCGGCCAACTTGAGGAAGGCCAGCGCGTAGGGTAGGCAACCGCGCCCGGGCGTGGGCGAAAATGGCTTTCGCGCGGTTGCCCATGCGGTGACGGTTGCCCCAAGACGCGTGGTTGAGAGGCAAAGGTAGCAGCCATGGCGTTCCGCATACCCGTGCTCTACGGCTCGTACCGCTCGGACCGCCTCGGCATCCGGCTCGCCGATTATGTCGTCGCAGGATTGCGTGGCCGCGGCGCCGAGGCCGAGCTGATCGACGCCAAGGCGATCGGGCTTCCGATGCTCGACCGCATGTACAAGGAATACCCCCGCGGCACGGCGCCGGCGGCGCTGGAAAACCTGGCGACGACCATTCGCGCGGCGGACGCGTTCGTTTTCGTCACCGGCGAATATAACTGGGGCATGCAGCCGGGCCTCAAGAACCTCACCGATCATTTCCTCGAGGAATGGTTCTGGCGGCCGGCCGCGATCGCGAGCTACTCGGCCGGCCGCCTCGCCGGCGCGCGCGCCAACCTGCTGTGGCACGGTACGCTGTCCGAGATGGGAATGGTGGCGATCTCGAGCACGCTCACGGTCGGGCCGATCGCCGCTGCGCTCGATGCGGGCGGCAAGCCGCAGGGGGAGGCGGGAACGTTTCTCGATCTCGCGTTTCCACGTTTTGCGGACGATCTGTTCTGGTGGGCCGAAGCCGCCAAGACGCAGCGGGCCGCAAAGGCGCCGCCTTATTGAGGCGCTCGACGTGACCGGTTGAAGGCCGCCTCCTGCCGCGCGTCGTTCATGTAGGAGATCGTGGCAGCGCGCTGACGAGCGTCAATGATGGCCATCAAATCGGGCATCAAATTCGTGTGCGGGCGGCCTTGCCGGGGGCGATGAACATCCCGATGTTGCACGAGGTGCAACTGGCCTGGGAGACTCATATGCCGCGTTCCCGCAAGGTCTCGCGTTCCCGACCCGCGCCCGAGGACGCATCGGCGGCGCTGGAGCCGACCGAGACGACCCGGGACGAAACGTCCGCCGACGTCGACGAGAGCCTCGAGGAAAGCTTTCCGGCGAGCGATCCGCCGAGCTGGACCGTGCTGACCCGCGTCGGGCGGCCGCGGTAGTCCTTTTCATTTGGCGCACACTCTTACCGGCATCGGCGGCCTCCGGGCACGACGGCACAGGCATATATTGTGTTGAAAGGCGCGAGGGGACACGCAAACATGCTGCCCGTGCTCGAACCGGGACATGGGAGCCATGGACGCCGCGCCGCCCGCCGCATCATCCGTCGCTCCGGCGGTCGTCATCCTCATGGGCGTGTCCGGCTCGGGAAAGTCGACGATCGGAACGGTCCTGGCAGCGCAGTTGCGCTGGGAGTTCACCGACGCCGACCGGTTCCACCCGCCCGCCAATGTCGAGAAGATGCACAAGGGCATCCCGCTCACCGACGATGATCGCTGGCCGTGGCTCGACGCGATCGCGGCGTGGATCGACGAGACGCGGCGCAGCGGCGGGCACAGCGTGCTCGCGTGCTCGGCGCTCAAGCGCCGCTATCGCGACGTGCTGATCGGAGATCGTCGCGATGTGCGCTTGGTCTTCCTCAAGGGCGAGGAGGCGCTGATCGCGCGCCGCATCGTGGCCCGGCACGGGCATTTCATGCCGCCCAGCCTGCTGCACAGTCAGTTCGAGGCGCTCGAGGAGCCGGCGCCGGATGAAAATCCGATAGTCGTGTCGATCGAGCCGGCGCCGGACGAGATCGTGGCGCAGATCATGAAAGCGTTGAATTTGGCGCCGGCGACGCGCGTCAGCGCAGGGCGTTAGGGATGGCAACCGCGCAGATGACGATCGACAGCGGGGCGGCAGTGCCGACCAGCAAGAACCGACCGCGCATCATTCCGGCGCGTACCTCTCATCATAGGTGAAGGCACGGCGGTTGCGCGGACAGTGGACCGTCGCGAGCCGTCTCTGGCTTTCGTCCGACGGTCGGTTGTCCCGTGCCCATTGAAGCTCGGCGCGGCGGCAATCGTCCGGCGCGAAGGTCACGCCGAAGTCCTCGAATTTCGGACACGCCTTGGCGACGGCATCGGCCACGATTTCGATTGCCTTCGTGTCGAACAGCCGGACGGGCCGGCTGAAGGGCGGCACGTCGGGACGCTGGGTGACGTAGTCTGCCTTCATCTTGAGAAGCCTCGCCACTTGCTCCTTCTTCTTCTTGACCTCCTCGGCCGTGCAGCCGCCGCCGTTGTCATTGGGGGGCGGCCCGCTGGTGCGCGGCGGCAGCGAGGCAACTCTGCTGCCGCACAAGCCGCGGGCATTCGCCTCATCGCTCAGGGCCTTCATCCTGGCGGAATGCGCGACCCTCTGGCCGGCCCGCTCGATCTCGTCCGCCTTGATGAACTGCTCCATCGCCTCCTCGTCGGCCACGATCGCCTGGTCGAGCGCGGCGCAGTCGCGGTATTGGCGCCAAGCGTTCTCTTCGATCTCGGCCCGTTCCCGCTGGATTTCTCCCTGCAAGAAAGCCTGATGCTCCTCCAGCGCGCGAGCGGCCTCGGCGCGGACCGCCTCGGCTCTGAGGAGGTCGCCGACGAGCTCGAACGCGTAGGCCGAATCCTTGAACTCATCCTGTGCCTGCGGCGAATAGGGGGGCAGGCTGCGCGCCGTTTGCAGGTGCTTGAACCCGCTGCGGCAATGCGCGACGGGCGCGGGCGGGGGGCCTCGGTCCTCCTTGTCGATTCCGGTGATGTCGCTGCGTCCGCAATCGTAGGTCTGCGCCGGATGCTGCTGCGTCGGGCGCGGCGGCGCCGGCGGCAATCCCGGCGGCGGATGCGACGAGGTTTGCTGCGGCGGCGGAGGTGGAGGGTTCTGGCGCGCCCGCTCGGCGATGAGCTCGGCGATGCGATCATGCAGCTCGTGCTGGCGCGAGACGTTCAGCGCCCGCGCCCGGCGCTGCTCGGCCTCGAAGATTGCGCGTTCAGCCGCCCGATCGCGCTGGCGCCGCGCCTGGTCGAGCGTTACGACGGGCCGGAAGATCGGCCGGAGCGAGAATATCGGGGTGCCGCTGCCGGGGCAGCGATTGTCGCTGCAGGTCGAGGTCGGCACGCTGCCGCCGACATTTGCGAAGATGTCGATCGGGGGGAACACGTTGCGCGGGCTGTCGGACGACGACGTGTTGCCCGGCTGCGCCGACGCGTCGCCGTTATTCGAAGTGCCGGCGCCGAGGTCGAGGCTGCCGAGCCCGTCGAGGAGATTGCCCAGCGCCTGGGTTGCGCCCGGCAGGGCCTGGATGACGCCGTCGAGCGAGTTGGCGATCCCCTCATAGTCGACGTCGTCGCCCGTGTTGTTGCAGGTGGTCACGATCCGCCATTGTCCCGGCGCCAGCGTCTGCGCGCAACGCGCGTGCGCCACGTCCGGCGCAGCACTCACCGCCAGCCCGATCGTGGCGACCGCAGCGGCGAGGCGGACGAATCGCGGTCCTTCGATGCCCCACATCATCATCGCTGACCTCATGACGGCTGCGCACTCACGGCCGGCGCGCGGCTTGGGCGATCTCGCCGAGCTCGGCGCTGGTGCCCACCATCTCGGCGAGCTTGGCGTGGTCGATGCCGTCGGCGCGATGGAAGTCGGCGATGGCTGCCGCGCGGTCACCCTTGCGGATATCGGCAACCGCGCGGCTCGCATAGGCGACCACGTTCTGCGGCGTGAGCTCGATCGCGTGGGTGTAGTCCGCGATCGCCGAATCGAGATCGCCGGCCGCGAGCGCGGCGGCGGCACGATAAAGATGTGCGTCGGCGCGATCCTGGGCGGACGCGTGCAGGTCGGCGATGATGCTGGTGCAGGCGGCGACGACGCGGTCGGCATCCTGGCCGGCGCAGTCATTCCAGGTCTGCTGCGAGCGAGGCGAGGCCGGCGGCGGAGACGCGGGCGGGCCCGCGACGGCAGGCGCGTTCGGAAGCGTCACGGTGCACGGCTGGTCGACGATCGTAACGAACCGGTCGGCGCCACCGCGCTTGTGGCGCTGGGTATAGGAGAAACGGCACCCGGTCCGGTCGATGGTGATGCCGAAGGTATCGTCCAGCTCGTCGCTGCCGCGGCAAGCCCCGGCGGCGAAATTGGCCGTGCCGCCGTGCACGATGATGAGCTTGCTGCCGGCATAGTAGGCCCGCGTTATCGTCTGCCGCCGTGTATTCGTGATTTCCCCTTCGCACAGCGCCCGTGCGCCGGACATCGTCGCCGAGCCGTCGAAGCGCGCCGCGAATCGCCCTTCCGCCGACGTGTAAAGGACGTTTTGACCATTGATCTCGACCCGGGCGTGCAGCTCATAGCTCGACGGCGTCCCCAATCCATGCACGCCCCAGGTTCCCGTATGCGACGGGAATGTCCCTTCCATCGATATTTTCACCTTGTCGTCGAAGGCGGCGGCCGCTGGTCGAGACAAACAGAGCGGCGCCAGCAGAATGATGAAGACGAAGAGTGTTCCCAACGCCGAAGCGCGATGCCGGGCGCTCGGCCGCCCGCCCTTATTCCGCATATGGCCCCTCGGTATTTCCACCACCGCGATTCGCGGCACTGCCGCGTGGACTCGTCGACGGCGCGAGCCCGGTGCGCAGCAAAGCCATCGGACTTAGATCACGGCAAACATCGGCACGCCAGCATGATTTGATTAATGGCGGCTGCCTGCGGCCGTAATACCCAAACGGGTCTTGCGACGAAGCATGGATGCGCGCTTCTCGGCGTCCAAGCCGATTGGTTCCCGCAGGTGGAACGCGGGAGGCAGCCTCGTGCGGACGAGCTTGGCCGCCGACCCCGGCGCATACGAGCAGGGAGATTTGTCACGGCGGAATTTTTACGGATCCAAAGGCCAATCACCCGCGGACCCGAACGGGTATGTCGCGGCGAGAGAAGAGGTCGTAACTCGGCACGGGCGAGGACAAGGGGCAGTCCACATGCCCGGCCGCGGCGACGACGGCGACGCAATCGAATGGGGGGATGTGATGTCGGCCATAGGCGACGCCGGTCCAACGCGCAACGTCTCGTCTGATCGGATGCTCCCGTGAGGAAGAGCTGATGCGGTTCGCGAAACGCAAGCTCTTCGGCGTGCTGGCGCTCATCGCAGCGCTTGCCGCCGACGAGGCGCACGGCGATGCGGCGGCCGACTGCAAATCGAAAAAATATCTTCTCGCCTTCCTGAGGATCGAGGCCTGCAACGCCGTCATCAACGCCGATCCGAACGACGCGGATGCGCGTGTGCGGCGCGGCGACGCCTATCATCTGGCCGCCGGCAGCGACGACAGGTTCGACAACGACGATCGCGCGATTGCCGACTATACGGAGGCGCTGCGGCTCAACCCCGGCCGGGAAGATGCGCTGCTCGGACGGGCGCAGGCCTATGGCGACCGAAGAGCCTATGCGGCCGCCATCGCCGATTACGACGCGGTGCTGCGCCGGAAACCGGACCTCGCGCTCGCGCACTACCGGCGTGGCGTCCTTCTCTCCAACCTCAAGCGCTACGATCGCGCCATCCGGGACCTCGACGCCGCGGTACGGCTCGATGCGGACCTCGTCGAGGCGCTGCATCTCATCGGCGACGCTTACCGAGTGATGGGCGATTATCCGCGTGCCATCGCCGAATACACCGAGCAGTTTCGCCGCGCGGATCCGCGGGGCCAGGACCTCAAGGATCGTGCGATCGCCTACCTTCGGGCCGGCGACTACGCGCACGCCATCGCGGATTTCGACGCGGCCGCGTTGGACAACGCTCCCTTTTCGGCGTTCACGGCGACCGGCCTCTACGGCCGCGGCATCGCGCGTGTGCGCAAGGGCGATCCGGGCGGCCGCGCCGACATCGCGGCGGCGCTGGCGCGGGACCAGGACATCGCCCGCAAGCTCGCGCATGACGGCCTCGCGTTCACCGCGGCGGAAGGCGGGCCCGCGGCCGCGCCATCCGAACCCGACCTGACACTGTCGGTGCTGAGCCCCGCGCGGGCGCGGGCCCTCGGGCCGGGCGACAGCTTTCGCGAATGCGCGCGCTGTCCGCAGATGGTGGTGGTGCCGGCCGGGAGCTTCGTCATGGGCTCGTCCGCGACCGAGCCGGGGCGGGAGGACAGCGAGGGCCCGCAGCACCGGGTGACGATCGCGCGGCCGTTCGCGGTCGCGAAGCTCGCGGTGACGTCCGAGGAATGGCAAGCCTGTGTGTTTGCGCGCGGCTGCCGCGACGACGCGGACGACGGCTGGGGGCCGCATCACGCGGTCACCGGACCATCGTGGAACGATGCGCAGAGCTATGTGACGTGGCTCTCCAAGCTCACCGGCAAGACCTATCGGCTGCTGTCCGAGGCCGAATACGAGTACGCGACGCGGGCCGGCACGCAGACGGCCTTTCCGTGGGGCGACACGGCCGGCGTCGGGCACGCCGACTGCGCGGGATGCGGCATCGCGTCGAGCAACACCGGGCCGGCGCCGGCGGGCACGTTCGCGGCGAACGCATTCGGGCTGTTCGACATGGTCGGCAACGAGCAGTCCTTCGTCGAGGACTGCTGGCACGACAGCTACGACGGCGCGCCGACCGATGGCGGCGCATGGACGAGCGACGCCGATTGCGGCACCCGGGTGGTGCGCGGCGGCTCGTGGGCAAGCGCGCCGGCCGAGCTGCGCGTCGGGCACCGCGAGACCAGCGGCACCAGCGACCGCTATCCGATCATCGGCTTTCGCGTCGCAAGAACGCTGGAGCGCTGATGACCCGGCGAACGCACATATGCGATGTTCGTCCCGCGGCCGCCTGTCCTTCGGCGCAAAGAACCATCCCGACCCACCAGGGCCCCCGAGAATGAAGAAGCGTCAATTTCTGCTCCGCTGCCTCGTCGTCGGCGCCTGCCTGTGGACGGCCGCACCCGCTCGCGCGGAGATGCCGACGATGGCGCAGATCCAGTCGCTGCTCGACAATGCGAGGAAGAGCAATTCCGGGCCCTTGGCCGAGTTCGCCGGCATCTACGACCTCGGAAAAACGTGCGCGCGATTGGAAAACCCTGACCATCTGTCGGGCACCCTGTGGCTGCTGAGCAAATGGCTGACCTGGTTCGAGGGCGACGATTTCGTCTTCGTTCAGCTCCTCGCTCCCAAAAACCTGGTTCGCGGAAAATTGAAATTTCGCGAGGACTTCACCGACCGAAGCGGCCACAGCGTGAAGCTCTATGACGTCACCTGGAGGAGCGGCAAGACCGACATCCTGGCCTTCCTGCCCGACCGCCAGTTTTTCGACGTCAAGGTAGAAGGCAAGAACTTCTCGGCCAATTACACGGTGCGGTGCCGCAACGAAGCCGAGCTCCTCGCCGGGGTCCGAGAGATCGTTGAGCTGCCCTGACGTTGCAGACGCTGGGCGCTGCGAATTCCGCTTTGTGCGCGCTCCGTCCATCCTGGCGTCCGGACGAAACCGGAACGGCGAGGACCCAAATGGGGATGGTTCGGTAGAGCGGCAACGGCAATTATGGCCCGAGGTCGACGACGGGTGCGCGTGCGCATTCATCGCAGGCCGTCGGCTTGATGCCTTGCGTGAGCACATCTGGCTCACCGGCACGAAGTAAGGCGATCCGGGCGTGCAAGGCGTGCTCGAGATTACTCGGGCCGGCTTCTTGAGACGCGCGCGGTCACCAATCCTGCGATGACGCCGGCGGCTTTCCGGCGGGCGGCCGGAGAAAACGCGATGCCGGCGACGTCAACCTGATTGTCGTGCAGGGATCGTAGCGATCACCGGAGTCTGCGCTGGCCCAAGCCGCCGTCGCGCGCAACTGCCACGGCCTGGGCACGCGTGCTCACACCGAGCTTGCTGAAAATCGCGGAGACGTGATTGCGTGTGGTCTTCTCGGTGATCCCCAGTCGGGCGGCGATTTCGGAGTTGTCGACGCCGCCGGCGAGGACATCGAGGACATCGCGCTCCCGCGGGGTGAGCTGCTCGAACTTGACCGGCGAGGTGGTCTCGGCCGAGCAGGCGAGAAACTCGTCGAGGATGTCTGCGAACTGCGCCCACGCAGGCTCGATCGCGGTGAGCACATGGTTCCGGCTGTCGAGCGGCACGAAACGTGCCCCCGGAATAAGAGCTGCCACTTTGCGTCCTTCGTCGAACGGAATGACAGAGTCATCGCGTGAATGCAGCACAAGCGTCGGGCAGCGTACTTGCGGCACGATCTCCGACACATCGACTTCCCAGAAGCTTTTCAGCAGCCGCACCCCATTGTGCGGCGTTGTCGTCCGGCGCAGCAGGTCGTTATAGGCCTGAATGCACGCAGCGCTCGCGTCAGGAACGTGCAACGCGGTGAAGAACTGCCCATACGCCGGGGTCTCATTCGGCCAGCCGAGCTCGATCACCTTGAGCCGCGCATGGGCTTCGGCGACGCGATCGGGTGGCGGAGCGCCGGCAAGCCGCCCGCGCGTGTGAGCCTCTTGCAGTACGAGCCGCGTGACACGACCGGGGTGACCAACCGCGACGCTCATCGCCACGCCGGCCCCGGCGCCGGCCATGCCGAACAGCGCGAACCGGTCGAGCCCGAGGGCGGCAATCACCGCCTCTAGATCGGCAACGTAGCCCTCGAATGTGAACGCGACGCCGTCGCGATCGGACAAGCCGCAGCCGCGCCAGTCAAAGCGGATGAGCGTGTGCCGACGGCTGAGTAGGGCGAGCCAGGGTCGCCAGATGGGGCTTTCGCCGTCGTGCTCGAGGTGATGCACCCAGTGTTGGACCCAGACGAGCGGCGGCCCCGATCCGCTGACCCCATAGGCGATACCGGTGCCGTCCCGGCTCTTGCAAAAGCGGATGTGCTCCGCGGCTCCTTGCATCGAATCCCGCGCCCGCCGATACCTCGGCATTTCGGGTGCAGCGGGCCGGAAGCCCTCCGATCACCCAGATGCGGCGGGACTATCCGCACGTGGGGCATCGTCGTCAAGCGAGCGGCCGGGTCGCTCACGGCAGGCATCCCCTGACCGCGTGCGCTCGCGCCAGGTACGCAATGCTGCCGTCCGGGCGCAGGGGGAGTGCCCTGCACAGCACATTGATGAGCGCCGCGCGCTGAGCCGGCGACAGCCGCGCAATCAGCCGAGTTGTCGGGCTGAAGCTCGGCGTCTGCGCGTGCCAGAATGTTGTGAAATCGGCGTAAGTCACCGCGATGTCGAGCGCCGTCGTTTCGATGTTGGTAAGCCCGGCGCCTGCGAGCAGGGACCGCAGCGGCGCGAGAGCGCAGTCTCTGCCGCCCGGCGGTGCCGGTCCCACAATTTTGAGATGCCGCAGCGCCTCGACCAGCGGCGCGTTCGGCATGCGCCCGCCTGCGAAATCCCATACGTAGGCGGCGATAATCCCGTGGGCTCGCGCGACACGCCGCATCTCACGCAGAGCAGCCGGACGATCCGCGATGAAGTTGAGCGCCAGCGCCGAGACCACGACGTCTTGGCTTTCATCGCTACAAGGCAGCGCCTCCGCGGACGCCACGTGAAACGAGATTACGTTTGCGTCCGTTCGGCGGCGCGCGTAGGCGACTTGCGCTGGCGCCGGATCGACCGCGACGATCGCGGCGGGCCGGCACCGTTGAAGAATGAGCTCAGTGAATGCTCCCGTGCCGCAGCCGATCTCGAGCCAACGGGCCTCTGCTGGCGGCGCGAGCCAGTCGAGAAAGAGCGCGCCGGCGGCACGGCTCCAGCACCCCATGAAGCGCTCGTAGGCGGCGCCGTGGTCGAAGCGGATCGCGGCGTCATCGTCCGCCCACATTATTCGGCCCTGATGCCGGCCGCTGCGATGACGGCGCGCCAGCGCGTCGATTCCTCGAGCAAGAATTTGGCCATCTCGGCGGGCGAGCTTCCGACCGGCGTGAATGACATCGTCTTCAGCTTCTCCACGACCTCCGGGGAGTGCAGCACTTCGGCAATGACGGCGGCGAGCCTGTCGGCAATCTCCCGCGGCGTCTTGGGCGGAGCCACAACACCGAACCAGCTGGTCGAGTGCACGCCCGGAAAGGTTTGGGCGATCGGCGGCACGTCGGGGAGTTCAGCGATGCGCGCATCGTCGGCGATGCCGAGGGCCTTGAGCCGGCCGCTACGGATATAGCTGATCGAGTTGCCGAGGTTGTCGAACATGACATCGACATGCCCGGCGAGGAGATCGGTCAGCGCGGGCGCAAGGCCCTTGTAGGGCACGTGCGTCGTCTCGATATGCGCGGCTGCCTTGAGCATCTCGCCGGTGAGATGGGGTGGCGTGCCCGTACCGGGCGACGCATAGGTGATCCTACCGGGATTCGCTTTTGCCCGTGCCACCAGATCGGCGAGACTGGTGATGTTCAGGACCGGGCTGGTCACCAGCACCAGATGCCCGGACGTGAGCACCGTGACCGGCACGAATGCCGTCGCATCGTAATTGAGGTGCGAGAACAGGATGGGGCTGATGACGAGCGAGCCCGGTGGAGCGGCAAGCAGCGTATAACCGTCGGGCTCAGCCTTAGCGACGAACTCAGCGCCGATCCGCTCGCCCCCGCCCGGCCGATCCTCGACAATGACGACCTTTCCGAGTTTTTGCGCAAGTTTGTCGGCGACGATGCGGGCAACGACGTCGGGCGCGCCGCCCGCCGCGACCGGCACGACGATCTTGATCGGCCTGCTCGGGAAAGGATCCCGGGCGCACGCCGGCTCGGCGCCCACACCGAGAGCCGCGATGGCGACGGCGGCGAGGCGAACCATGGTTCTGCGGGCAAGGAACATGCAGGTCTCCAGAATCGAGAGGACCAGACGATCGCGACCCCGCTCGCGGGTGTCATGAGGCGCATGTCCTACGCGGCGAAAAACGCGACCATCGGCAGTCCCGAAATCCGGGCTTAGTTCCTCCCGATGAGGCTGAGCTGCGCTCCCATGTCCTATGGGTTACGCCGAGCTCATCGCGATCCACATCGGGGGCGCATCCTCAACCCGAAGACCGCGCGATCGCAGCTGCTCGGCGGCCTGATCTGCGGGCTCGGCGCGGCGCCGCACGAGGAGGGGGTGGTCGATCCGCGCTCCGGCGCTTTCATCAACCGCGATCTCGCCGGCTATCGTTTCGCCGCATGCGGACGCGCCGGAGATCGAGGTCGTCGTCCTGCTCGACGGCGCCGACTTCAACGCCAACCCGGTCGGCCGCAAGGGTGTCGGCGAGCTCGCGATCTGCGCCTCGGGCGCCGCGATCGCCAACGCGGTGTTCAATGCGACCGGCGTCCGGGTGCGGTCTTTTCCAAGCGCGCTCGAGAGGATCCTCGCCGGGCTTTCGGATTGAATGAACGCTCCCGCTCGAGCGCAGATCCGCGAAGCCGAGAACCGGCAAGCCTGATCGATTTTCCGCCATCAAGAGGGTGCCCGGTTTCGTACGAATGGCGCGCCCTACGGGAATCGAACCCGTGTTTCCGCCGTGAAAGGGCGGCGTCCTGGACCGCTAGACGAAGGGCGCGGGGCTTGGGAAATCGCCCGGACGTATAGAGAGCTTTGCCGGAGTGGGCAAGGCAAGGGCAGGGGCGCGCAATGCGAGTACGGAGCAAGCGGCGCCCCCCACCGCTATCACCTCCCCGCCACTCGCTTCGCTCGGGGGGGGTGGGGAACAGAAAGCGAGAAGCTCACCACTTCGGGAGAAGCTCACCACTTCGGCAGGAGTTCACCACTTGCCGGTGTTCTTCATCGAGGACCAGGGCTCTTGCGGGGGCTTGGCTGCGCCCTTCTGCAGCAATTCGATCGAGTGATGGTCGGGCGAGCGCACGAACGCCATGGTGCCATCGCGCGGCGGGCGGTTGATGGTGACGCCGGCCTTCATCAGGCGATCGCAGGTCGCATAGATGTCGTCGACCTCGAAGGCGAGATGGCCGAAGTAGCGCGCCTCGCCGTAGTCCTCGGTGTCCCAGTTGTAGGTGAGCTCGACCTCCGGCCCCGGACGGCCCTGCTTCTTGCTTGCCTCGACGAGTCCCATGTCGTCGGCGCCGGTGAGGAAGACGAGGGTGTAGCGGTTCTTCTCGTCGACGCGCCGACGGGTCTCCTTGAGCCCGAGCTTGTTGCAATAGAAGTCGAGCGCCGCGTCGAGATCGCGCACACGCAGCATGGTATGAAGGTAACGCATGAGAGCCTCATGTTCAGGACGGCCGGGGAGCGAATAGCGAATGGCGAGTAGCAAGTGGGGGGGGCACCGGGCCTTCCATCCTATTCGCTATTCGCCATTCCCTATCCGCCGCACATTATTATATGGACCGAGGGCCCGCCACGGTACCCGGCCCGCAACTCATCATCCCGCACCGCAAGAACGCGAGCACCGGACCCATCAAAGAACGCCAATGCCGAGCGACGCCGACCGTTTGCAGGAGCTGATCGAGCAGGCCCGGACCGTCGTCCCGTTCACGGGCGCCGGCATCTCGACCGAGTGTGGCATCCCGGATTTCCGCTCGCCGGGCGGCATCTGGACCAAGTACAAGCCGATCGGCTTCGACGAGTTCATGGGGAGCCAGGAGATGCGCGACGAGTCCTGGCGGCGCCGGCTCGCCATGGACGCGCAGTTTTCCACAGCCCGGCCCGGCCGGGGTCATCTGGCGCTGGCGCGGCTCTATCAGTCCGGCAAATCACCCGGCGTGATCACCCAGAACATCGATAATCTGCATCAGGCGTCCGGCATCCCGGACGCCGCGGTGGTCGAGCTGCACGGCAACACGACCTACGCGACTTGCCTCGACTGCGCCAAGCGCTACGAGCTCGCCTGGATTCGCGAAAGGTTCTCGTCCGACGGCCGCTCGCCCGACTGCGACTGTGGCGGCTACATCAAGACGGCGACGATTTCCTTTGGCCAGGCAATGCCTGAGGGCCCGATGTGGAAGGCCGAGCAGCTGACCCTCATGTGCGACCTCTTCCTCGCCATCGGGTCGTCGCTGGTGGTGTGGCCGGCGGCCGGTTTCCCGTTGATGGCCAAACGCAACGGCGCCCGCCTGGTCATCCTCAACCGCGACGCGACCGAATTCGACGACATCGCCGACCTGGTCATCCGGGAGGACATCGGTACCGTATTGTCGCGGTTCGTGGCGCACTGATTCCATTTGTCGCATGCGTAGGAAGTGATTCGTCTTTTGCCAGATGTTCACAGGCATGGCGCCGCGCAGGTTGATTGATTCAATTTTGTTCTTCGTGATCCTCCGCGGGGTGTTATCCTCCTTCTAGAGATTCGTTGTCTAAAGCGCCCGTCAGACGGCGCGCCGGAACAGAGAGCCTTCGTCGTCATGGCGTCCGACGAAATGCGGCCGAAGGGGCCAATCACCAACATCCAGTCCGTCCCGGACGCGCTCGGCGATTTCCTGCCGGAGCCGGGTGCCGCCGTCATCGAGGTGACCGGTGTCATCAAGTGGTTCGACGTCTCGAAGGGCTATGGGTTCATCGTTCCGGACAACGGCATGGCTGACGTCCTGTTGCACGTCACCTGCCTGCGCCGCGATGGCTATCAGACCGCCTATGAGGGCGCGCGCGTGGTCTGCGAGGCGCTCGCGCGACCCAAGGGATTACAGGCTTTTCGCATTGTAACGATGGATGAATCCACCGCGATCCATCCGGCGCAGCTGCCGCCGCCGCGCACCCACGTGCAGGTCGCGCCGACGAGCGGGCTCGAGCGCGCGATCGTCAAATGGTTCAACCGGCTGCGCGGCTTCGGCTTCCTCACGCGCGGCGAGGGCACGCCCGACATCTTCGTGCACATGGAGACGCTGCGCCGCTACGGCATCACCGAGCTCCGCCCTGGCCAGACCGTGCTGGTGCGCTTCGGCCCCGGCCCCAAGGGCATGATGGCGACCGAGGTCCGCCCGGACGGCGGCACGCATGGCGGTCCGGCATCGCACTGAGGTCACTGACGACACTGACGACATCGAGCTTCGTTACGTGTGGCGAGGGCGGGCAGCGGGCCCGCCCTTCATTTTTTTGAAACGTGTTGCGCGCGCGCAACGGTCCGGGTGACGTTGCCGACCGGATGGAGCGTCGCCTATAAAACCGGCGGGGCCGCATTGGAGCGCCGTCGCAATGGTCCGCCGATCCGTATTGTTTCTGATCTTCACGTTCGTGCTCGTTCCGTTCATCGCGGCGCCGCCCACAGGCGCGATGGAGAAGGGCACGCTCGAGATCGCCACCAAGGACGGCGTGCGCGTCTTCAATGTCGACGTCGCGGTGACCGACGAGGAGCGCGAGAAGGGCCTGATGTTCGTCAAGCAGGTGCCGGACGGCTACGGCATGCTGTTCGACTTCAAGGAGGACCAGCAGGTCACCATGTGGATGAAGAACACGCTCGTCTCCCTCGACATGATCTTCATCCGCCACGACGGCACCATCGCGCGCATCGCCGAGAACACGCCGACCGAGTCCGAGCGCATCATCCCGTCGGGCGAGCCGGTGCGCGCCGTGCTCGAGGTGGTGGCCGGCACCGCCCGGAAGTACGGCATCGCGCCCGGGGACAAGGTGGGCTACCCGATCTTCAACGGGCATTAGCTTCGTTTCCTTCGTTCTCTTCTTCCGTCTCCCCGCAAGGGAGCCCGCCGGGGAGAGGGAGGTAAGGAAGGGAAAGTCCTCGCCTTGCTCGCCTCGGCCTGAGCGTGTATCGAGGGGCCAGCCGTCCTGACGGAGCATGGCGCAGTCTGGTAGCGCACCTGCTTTGGGAGCAGGGGGTCGCAGGTTCAAATCCTGCTGCTCCGACCAGGACCGGTTGCGGATTTGCGACGAATTTGCACCTCGGAGATCGCAAACTTGGAGATCGCATGAGCGTGGCGCGCATCTACAAGCCGGCCAAGACCGCGATGCAGTCGGGCCAAGCCAAGACCAAGGACTGGGTTCTCGACTACGAGCCCTCCGAGCCGCGTGAGATCGAGCCGTTGATGGGCTGGACCTCGTCCGGGGACACGCAGTCGCAGCTGCGCCTGCGCTTCGAGACCAAGGAGGAAGCGATCGCCTATTGCGAGCGCCACGGCATTCCCTACCAGCTTTCCGAGCCGCACGTGCCCGCGCGCCGCGTCATCAGCTACGCGGACAATTTCGCGTACTCGCGCCGCATCCCGTGGACGCATTGACGGCGCTCGAACACCCGCTGTCGAGAAGTTGCCCCGGTTGCGGTGGGCCGACCGACCAGGAGCGGCTCTACTCGATCCGCGATTGCGCCATCCTGCGCTGCCCGGCCTGCGGTCTCGGCCGGACCGAAGCGCCGGCGTTCAAGCCCGAGCAGTATTACACCGACGACTATTTCTCCGGTGAGCATGCGGACGGCTACGCCGACTACCGCGGCGCCGAGCCGGTGCTGCGGCGCGAGTTCGCCCGCACGGTCGATTTCATCCGCGCGCGCCGCGACGGGGGGCGCCTGCTCGAGATCGGCTGCGCCTATGGCTTCTTCTTGCAGGAGGCCAGGGCGTATTTCGACGTCAGCGGCATCGAGCTCGCCGCCGATGCGGCGGCGCATGCGCGCCAATCGGGCCTGGCGGTGCACACCGGCGTCGCCGACGAGGCGACACTGGCGCGCCTCGGCACTTTCGACGTCATGGTGATGCTCGACGTCATCGAGCATCTGCCCGATCCGCTCGGGATGTTGCAATTGCTCGGCCGGCATCTCGCGCCCGGTGGCATCATCGTGATCACCACCGGCGATTTCGGCTCAGCCGTCGCGCGGCTGCTCGGGCCGCACTGGCGGCTGATGACGCCGCCGCAGCATCTGTGGTTCTTCACCCAGCGCGCGATGGCCGGAATGGCGCGCGCGGTCGGCCTCGCGGTCGAGCATGCCGATCATCCGTGGAAGATCGTGCCGCTGTCGCTGGTGACGTTTCAGCTCCGCCGCATGCTGGGCTGGCGCGGGCAAGGGGATTGCGGCAGTGGACGAGGTGGCGGTGTCGGCCTGCCGCTCAATCTGTTCGACGCCATGCGTGTCGTATTGCGAAAGCCGCCCGCATGAGCGATCCGCGCCTCGGCCTCACGCAAATTCTCCTGCTGGCAGGCTATGCGGCCGGCATGGCGGGCGGGCAGATCCTGTTCAAGCTCGCCGCGCAACGGCTCACCCCGGGTGGCCGGCTGGCCGATCGCCTCGTCGAGCTCGCCGGCAACGGCTACTTCCTCACCGCCGTCGGTCTGTACTTCGCGCTCTCGGTCGCCTGGGTGTGGATCCTGAGCTTTACGCCCCTGTCGCGCGCCTATCCGTTCGTCGCGCTCGCCTTTGCGATCACGCCGCTCTTGGGCGCCTGGCTGTTCGTCGAGCCGATCACGGCTCGCTTGGTGATCGGGATCGCGGTGCTGCTGGTCGGGCTCGTGCTGGTCACCGGCTGACGAATGGGCTGAGGGTCGGGAACCCGCGGTCACGGTGTCGCGTTGCTCTCTGCGGCCAAAAGCGGCCATCGTGCGATTTTGTGCAGGGGCAATACGATGTCGGTGTGGGTGGTCATCGCCGCCTTCAACGAGGCGCGTGTAATTGCGGATGTGGTCGCTGGCGTTGCCCGCCTGGGTTACCAGGTGGTCGTCGTCGACGATGGATCCACCGATGAGACTGTTCAGCGCGCCGCGCCCTGGGCGCATACCGTGCGCCATCCGGTCAATCTCGGCCAGGGCGCTGCGCTGCAAACCGGAATCGATTTTGCGCTGCAGCAGGGCGCCGAGGTCATCGTCACCTTCGACGCCGACGGCCAGCACCGCGCCGCCGATATCGAGCCGCTGGTCGCGGCGCTGCGCGAACAGGCGGCCGATTTTGCCCTCGGCAGCCGCTTCCTCGGGCGCGCAATCGCGATCTCGACCTCGCGCCGCCTGCTGCTGCGCGCCGCGACACTGTTCACCCAGCTCACCACCGGTTTGCGCCTCACCGATACGCACAACGGCCTGCGCGCGATGACGCGCCTCGGCGCCACCCGGATCAGGCTGCGGCAGAACCGAATGGCGCATGCCTCCGAGATCCTCGCCCAGATCGCCGCGAGCCGGCTGCCCTATGTCGAGGTGCCGGTGCGGATCGAGTACACGGCATATTCGGTCGCAAAGGGCCAGCGGCTCGGCGACGCATTCACCATCCTGCTCGACTTGTTTGCCCGGAGGCTTACCCGATGATGGCGCAGATCGCACTCACGGTGCTGCTCGCCGGCGTGCTCGTCTATGCGGGCCAGGAGCGGCGGCGCTCGCCGGTGGTCGGCTGGCTTTCGGTCATCGCGGCCGTGGCGGGGCTCTACTTCACCTGGGTGCCCGAGGATGCCACCGCGCTCGCCCACTGGGCCGGCGTCGGCCGCGGCGTCGACCTCGTTCTGTACATCTGGGTGTGCATCACGCTGATCGTCCTGCTCAACCTGCACCTCAAGCTGCGCGCGCAGATGGAGCTCGTTACCGAGCTCGCCCGCAGCATCGCGCTGTCGGATGCGCACGCGCAGATGATGCGGAGGGCGGAGCAGCCGGCCAATCGCGTGTAAGGCGAGCCCCCCTCATCCCGACCCTCTCCCCCCAAAGGGCCCCAAAGGGGGAGAAGGGGGCGCAGAGAGCGTGCTCACCTCACAGGCGATCATCGCGTTCACGGCGCCGTCACGGCGCTTGCGTAGGGGCTGTTCTTGTTCACGAAGGTCCACGCGAAGGGGCGGTCGTAGCGCTTGACCTCGTCGATCGGAACGAGGTTGGGTTTGTCGGCGGCGCAGCGCCAGCGCTCGCTCTCGATGACGAAATCGGCCTTGTCGATGTCGGTCTCGACCCGCCATTTCGGGTCGAGCATGATCGAGCTCATATAATCGCGATAGGGGATGCAGATGAGAATACCCGGCGTGCCGCGCGCGAAGGCATCGGTCCGGTCGAGGCGCGCTTCGAGCTGGCGGAGCGCCTCGGTGGCGGCGGCGGACCAATAATCGAGGTCGAAGCGCCCGTAAGATCCGGCGGTGCCCCCGGCGAATGCATTGGTGGCGATGTACTCGAGTGGATGCAGCACCGCGAGGTTGATGCACAGCGCGACGACGTAGACTGCCGCGAGCACGGCGGCGGGGAGGCGGATGCGGCCCAACACGCTGGCAATCCGCACCGAGGCCCAGCCGGCGAGCAGCGCCAGCATCGGGATGACGAACAATGTGTGGCGGACGCCGTCGTAGAGGGTCGTGCGATTGAACATCAGGTAGCCGATCGGCGCGACGACCGCGACCCACACGAGCAGCGCATTGCGGCTGCGGGCGAGGCTCAGCAGTGGTCCGCTCACGTCGGTCCATTCGCCGCGCCACCAGCCGGCGAGGCCCGGGCGCAGCCACTTCAGTGCCGCCGCAAGCCCGAGTGCGACCGCGACGGCGAGCAGGGCCAGAAAGCCGATCGGCAGCCGGGCGAGCCATTGCGCCGGAATGTAGGTGCGCGGCAGGTGGGTCGTGACCACGCTGTGGCCCCAGTGCGCGAACGCGAACTCGGTGGTCATCGCGGCGAAATGCGCATAGGCGATCTTGAACTGGGTGAGCGGATTGCCGATCTGCAGCCATGGCCATATCGCGATCGCGACCACGGCGGCGAGCGCGAGGGCGGCGGCGGTGCGCAGCGCGATCTGCAGCAGCATGCGCGGCGCGGCCGACCTCGCCGAGACGACCGCCTCGCACGCGCACAGCGCCATCACGCCGAGCAGGTAGACCGGCGCGATGATGCCGCCGGTGCGCGTTCCAAGCGCGAGGCCGATCGCGGCGCCGGCCGCGAGCGTCGCGGGCCAGGTCGGCACCACGGTGCGGCCCATCGCCATGATGGCGAGCGTCGCCCAGCACATGGCGGCGAGAAACGGCGTGTCGATGGGGGCGAAGAACAGATTGCCGTAGAGGTAGCCGGTCAGCAGGCAGATCACGAGCGCGGCAGGCCCGACCCAGCGGCCGAAGGAGAGGCGCGCCATCGGCAGGAGGGCGGCGAGGCCGGCGAGCCCGATCACGAAGCTCAGCGCGTGCCGGATGGTGAGCGGGTTGGCGAGCGCGAGCGACTGCACGGCCGCGGTCAGCATCTGAAACCACGGACCGTAATACCACAGCGTGTCCTCGACCGAGGTGAACTGCGACCGGTCGACGAACCCGCTGGTGTACCAGGCCAGCGCCTTGGGGCCGTAGTCGTTGGCGTTGAACTCGTCGATCGTCACCCCGTAGTCGGCCGCGGTCGCGAGCCCCACCACCAGGGCGACCGCGAGCACCGCCCAGCCGGCCGCGCGCTCGCGGTCGATCGCGATCGCCCGCGGGCGGGCCAGGAAACCGGGTGATGCCTCGATCGAGCTCAAGACGGAACCTCGCAGCCAAGTGACAACTCGATCGTAGCGAATTGGTGCCCGCGCGAGGCACGCAAAACTTGGCCACGATGCTGCGGCAAATTCGGCCAAATCGGGCATGGATCATGTGCGATTCCCGCCCCGCGCCGGGTCGGTGTTGCGCCTGTCGCCCGCGTGGTAAGATTCCGCGACGCAGCGGAACGCAACTGCGCATGAAACGCGCCGCCACAGGCCAGATCGGGCGCGCGAGGGAGGAACTGCATGGCACGTAAATCGAGATCGGACCGACAAACGCGGGAAGCGGACGTCAGCCGCCGCAGCTTTCTGAGCGGCGCCGCGGTCGCGGGCGCGGCCGCGACCGGCGCCACATCGACGACGGCGCTCGCCGCCACGGCACCCGATCCGGCTGCCGCCCCGCGGCTGCCGTCGGCGGCGCGGCCCTCCGCAATGGTCGCGGCGGCCGAGGTGGGCACGCCGCGGGCGCTGCCCGCGGGCGCGAAGGATGGCGCGGCCGGCTCCGACTTCATGGTCGATGTGATCAAGTCGCTCGACATCAAGTACCTTCCCTGCAACCCGGCTTCGAGCTTCCGCGCGCTGCATGAATCGTTGATCAACTACGGCGGCAACAAGCAGCCGGAATTCCTCACCTGCACGCACGAGGAAGCGGCCGTCGCCATGTGCCACGGCTATTTCAAGATCGCCGGCAAGCCGCTGATGACCGTGGTGCACGGCACCGTCGGCCTGCAGCATGCGACGATGGCGATCTACAACGCCTGGTGCGACCGGGTGCCGGTGATCGTGCTCGGTGGCACCGATCTCGACGCCGCGCATCGCCCGCCCGGCGTGCCCACCATCCATTCGGCGGTCGACATCAACTCGATCGTGCGCGACTTCACCAAGTGGGACGACCAGCCGAC
Organism: Xanthobacteraceae bacterium; assembly: GCA_035293985.1. Lineage (GTDB taxonomy): Bacteria > Pseudomonadota > Alphaproteobacteria > Rhizobiales > Xanthobacteraceae > JAVDCA01. Next base: position 90,629 of record DATGLS010000045.1, on the reverse strand, counting down.
GTCGCTCGAGCATTTCGCCCAGTCGATGGTGCGCGCCTATCGCTTCGCCATGACGCCGCCCTACGAGCCGGTCGCGATTGCGGTGGACGCCGAGCTGCAGGAATCGACCATCCGGGAGGAGGGCGAGACGCTTTATATCCCGCGCTACATCGCCTCGGCCCCGCCGGCCGGCGACCCGAACGCGGTGCGCGAGGCCGCGAAGTTGCTCGTCAATGCGGAGCGGCCCGTCATCGTGGCCGACCGGGCGGCGCGCACCCCAGACGGCATGAAGCGCCTCGTCGAGCTCGCCGAGCTCCTGCAGGCGCCGGTGGTCGACCAGGGCGGGCGCATGAACTTCCCCAACACGCATCATCTGCGCCGCGCGGCCGCCGTGATCGCGCAGGCCGACGTGGTGCTCGGGCTCGAGCTCACCGACTTCTGGGCGACCGTGAACCTGCACGTCGACAACGGCGAGTACGACGGCCATGGCCTCAACGAGACCCGGGTCAAACCGGGCACCAAGCTCATCAGCATCAACTCGGTCGAGCTGCACACCAAGTCGAACTACCAGGATTTCCAGCGCTTCCAGGTGGTCGACGTCGGCATGGCGGCGGATGCCGAGGCGACCTTGCCGTCGCTGATCGAGGCGGTGCGCGCCGCGATCCCGAACGACCGCAAGGATGCGATCGCGAAGCGCGGCGAGGCGAGCCGCAAGGCGCACGAGGAGGCGCGGGCGCGCAACCTGCAGCTCGCGGCGATCGGTTGGGATGCGACGCCGATCTCGACCGCGCGGCTGTGCATGGAGATCTGGCCGCACATCAAGGACCTCGACTGGTCGATGGTCGGCTCGGAGCGGCAGATGAGCAGCTGGCCGTCGCGCCTGTGGAAGATGGACACGCACTACCGGCACATCGGCGGGCCGGGCGGCTACGGCGTCGGCTACAGCTCGCCGGCCGCGGTCGGCGCCGCCCTCGCCAACCGCGACCTCGGCCGCTTCTCGCTCAACCTGCAGACGGACGGCGACATGATGTACGTGCCGGGCGTCCTGTGGACGGCGGCGCGGCACAAGATCCCGATGCTCACCGTGATGCACAACAATCGCGGCTATCACCAGGAGACGATGCACGTGCAGCGCATGTCGAACCGGCGCAACCGCGTCGCCTACCTGGGCAAGGATCTGGGGCCGCTCGGCACGCGCATCGAGAACCCGGACATCGACTACGCGACGCTCGCCAAGTCGATGGGCTGGTGGTCGGCCGGGCCGATCACCGACCCGAACGACATCGGGCCGACCATCAAAAAAGCCGTCGAGGTCGTGAAGGCCGGCGAGCCTGCGCTCGTCGACACGGTCACGCAGCCGCGCTGAGGGGAATGAGCATCATGCGTTCGTTTGCTTTTCGTGCCGCGGTTGCGGCCTCGTTTGCGCTTGCATCTGCCTCCGCGGCGGTCGCGCCGGGCTCGCCCGAGAAGGGCAAGACCGCCTTCATCGTGCATGGCTGCTTCCAGTGCCACGGCACGGTTGGGCAGGGCAGTGTCGCGACCAGCCGCGGCAAGGTGCTGTACGATACCCAGCTGCCGATCGAAGCCTTCATCGGCTTCGTGCGCGGCACCAACCGCGCCATGCCGCCCTACAGCGAGAAGATCCTGTCCGACGCGGACCTGACCGACATCTATGCGTATCTGGAGTCGCTGCCGAAGCCCGCGGACTACAAGATGATCCCGCTGCTGAACAACCCGTAGTCAGTAGGTTGGCAAAATCACCGCGCCGATGAGATTTGGCCGACGCGGTTAGCGAGAACCAGGCGCGGTCGCCCACCCTATGGCGCCGCCGACCCTGCCCTCATCCTTGTGTGAGGAGCCTCGCGCGTCTTCGCGCGAGGCTCCGCGAAGGACGAGGGCGGCCGAGCTGGTGCCGCTTGCTTTCGCGGCCCATGGTTCGAGACGCGCGGCCGCAAGGGCAGCCGCGCTCATCACCACGAGGAGGAGTGAGTTGCGATGATGCGTATTCCTCTCATCCTTCTTTTCTCTCTCCTCACGGCTCCCGCCGCCGCGCAGGACGCGACCTCCTTCCCGTCGCGCCCGATCCGCATCATCGTGCCGTTTCCCGCGGGCGGGCCGACCGACATCGATGCGCGTATCCTGGCGCAGCGCATGAGCGAGGATTTCAAGCAGCCGGTGATCGTCGAGAACCGGCCGGGGGGCAATACGGCGATCGGCGCGCAGGTCGTCGCCAAGGCCGAGCCCGATGGCTACGTGCTGCTCGCCGCGATGGACACCACGCTGGTGATGAACCCGGCGACCGCGACGGCCCCGCTGTCCTACGATCCGTTTCGCGACTTCGCCACCATCACGCTCACGGCGAAGAACACCTCGCTGCTCACGGTGCGCGCCGCCGACGGGCCGAAAAGCGTCGCCGAGCTGATCGCCCGCGCGCGTCAGAGCCCCGGCAAGCTCAATTACGGCGCCGGCATCATCACGACGCGCCTTGCCGGCTACCTTTTTGCCCGGTCGGCCGGCATCCAGGTGCAGATGATCCCTTACAAGGGCAGCGCGGACGTGGTGGCGGGGCTCCTGTCGGGCAGCGTCGACTTCATCGTCGACGGCGTCGCCGCGAGCCTTCCACTGATCAAGGCCGGGCGGCTGCGCGCGCTCGCCAAGCTCAACCGGCGCCCGCTGTCGGCGCTGCCGGATGTTCCGCCGCTCGCGGACGCCGCCGGCCTTCCGGACCTCGCCGACATGTCGTCGTGGATCGGCCTCGTCGCGCCGGCCGGCACGCCCAAGCCGGTGATCGACAAGATCGCGCACGAGGTCGCGATGATCCAGGCCGATCCGAAGGTGGCCGACCGGCTGGAGAAGGCCGGCATCACGGCGACGACCTCGACGCCGGCCGAGTTCGATGCGTTCTTCCGCGCCGAGGCGAGGCGATGGACGGAGGTTTTTCGCGAGAGCGGGATAAAGCTGGAGTGAACGTCCGCGTCATTGCGAGCGAAGCGAAGCAATCTCGATCCGCACGCTCACGCGTCGGCGGGGCGGGATTGCTTCCGCGTGCTGCGCCGCCTCGCAATGACGGCATTATCACCTTCCTCGCAGCAATCAGTAAGAATCTGTCATTGGTACCATCGCGCGCATTGGATTAGCGCTTCTCCGGGGGGAGCCGGGGAATCGAATGCGCGCGCGCGACATGGCGCTGGCGGTGCTGGTGTCGGTGATCTGGGGCTTCTCCTACGTCACGTACCGGTTCGGGCTGGAGAGCTTTTCCGCCGCGCAGTTGTCGGCGGCGCGCTTTCTGCTCGCCTGCGTCGCGATCGCGTTCGTGCCGCGGCCGAAAGTGTCGTGGGCCGTGATGCTGGTGATCGGGCTCGTGATGTTCGCGGGCCAGTTCCTGCTCTTGATGCTCGCCTATACGCTCGACATGCCGGCGGGGCTCGGCTCGGTGACGCAGCAGACGCAGGCGGTGTTCACCATCGCGTTCGCCGCGATCTTCATGCGCGAGTTCCCGACATTGCGGCAGGGCATCGGCATGGCGGTCGCGATGGCGGGCCTCGTGCTGATCGGCTTCACGATCGGCGGCGATCTGAAACCGGCGGCGCTCGCGCTCGCGCTCGCCGCGGCGACGAGCTGGGCGATCGGCAACATCGTGGTCAAGTCCGTGCGCCATGCGCCAGCCTTCGCGCTGATGGCGTGGTGCAGCCCGATCGCGGTGGTCCCGCTGCTCGCCTACTCGTGGGCGTTCGATCCGCAGCCGTCGTTCCTGCAGGCGCTCGCGCATGCGTCGTGGCTGAGCCTCGCGGTCGTCGCCTATCTGGCGATTGCGTCGACGCTCGTGGGGTACGCGATGTGGGGCCATCTGCTGCAGCGCCACCCGGCCTCGGTGGTGGCGCCGTTCGCGCTGCTCTCGCCGGCGACGGGGATCCTGGCGTCGGCGTTGATCCTCGGCGAGCAGTTCAGCCCGCTGCGGGTCGCCGGGATGGCGCTGATCATGCTGGGGCTCGCCATCATCGTGATGCCGGTGCCGTCGCTCGTAGCCCGGATGAAGGCACGCAGCGCCGCAATGCGGGACCGCTGACCCCGCATCGCGCTTCGCTCCATGCGGGCTACGATCTACGCCCGCACGCCCATCCGCTTCAACCGCGGCAGGACCTCGTCGCAGAAATATGGGAGCTCGTCGGCGTAATTGACGAACGAGATGCCGATGCCGCGCAGGCCGGCCTGGCTCATCTCGCCGAGGATGCGCGCGACCTCGTCGGGATCGCCGACCACCGGGAAGCCGCCCATGCCCTGGGCGTAGCCGTTGCGGGCGCGCTGGAATTCTTCCGGCGAATGGTTCTGCGGCGTGATGTTCTTCTTGGCCAGGATCAGGTCGACCGCGGACCAGTCGGCGTTCTCGACTACGCAATGGCGATAATAAGCCTCGGCATCTTTCATCGTCGGCCGGCACGTGACGACGCCGACCGTGTAGACGTCGATCTCGCGGCCGAGCTTTGCGGCCTCGGCTTTGACGTCGCGCACCTTCTGCTCGGTCTCCTCCCGTGAGCGGCGCGATGCGTTGGTGAAGAAGGCATCGCAGTTCTTGAGCGCAAAAGCGCGCCCGACGTCGGAGGCGCCGGCGTTCATCATCAGCGGACGCGTGCCGCCGAACGGTTTCGGCTTGGCGCGGATTGCCTTGAGATCGAAGTAGCGGCCGGCGAAATCGAAGTCCTCGCGGTCCGACCAGGCGAGCTTGACCACCTCGATCCATTCCTGCGCGAACTCGTAGCGCTCGTCGTGCTGGCGCTGCTTGACGCCGAACATGTCGAACTCGTCCTCGTTCCAGCCGACCACGAGGTTGAGCCCGAAGCGGCCCGCGCCGATATGGTCGGCGGTGACGAATTCCTTGGCGGCGATGATCGGATTGAACAGCGGCGCGTGCACGGTGCCGAACACGGTGATGTTCTTCGTCGACGCGAGCAGGCCGGACGCCCAGGTGAGCGTCTCCCAGGTGGCGCCCTGGTAGTCGGTGTCGCCGCCATAGCCCTTCCAGCGCGCGATCGGCAGCAGGAAGTCGATGCCGGCCTCATCCGCCATGCGGGCGAGCCGCAGGTTGTCGGGCCACGAGCCCGACCACCGCTCGGGCACGCGGGTGACGGCGCGGCCGGACGAGCAGTTCGGCCCGAACAAGCCGATCTTGAGCACGTTGGCATTGTACATGCCCATGCGCTCGCGCATCGATGTCTGGGGCGCCAGCATGCGAGGGTCCTTCCGTGTCGGGGGATTCTTCCCGCGCGGGTGATGCCCGTCAATGGACGCGGATGCAAGCCAGTGCTTTCGCCGCTTGCGCCAGCGGGCCCTCTCCCGCGCGCTTGCGGGGGAGAGTGGGAGAGGGGGCACCGCTTCGGCAGGCCGATGACTTGCCCCCCTCCGGCGCGCTTCGCGCGTATTGCTCCCCCGCAAGCGGGCGAGGAGAAGAAAGCGCGTGTGCGGCTAGACAGTTCCTATGCGCTACGTCAAGAATCGCGCTCGCATGGCTGACTTATTTTCACCCATTCAAATCGGCGCGCTGGCGCTGCCCAATCGCATCGTGATGGCGCCGATGACGCGCAACCGGGCGGGGCCGGGCGAGGTGCCGACCGCGCTGATGGCGACCTATTACGCGCAGCGCGCGAGCGCCGGGCTGATCGTCACCGAGGGCACGCAGATTTCCCCGCAAGGGCAGGGCTATCCGGGCACGCCGGGCATCTTCTCGGCAGAGCAGATCGACGGCTGGCGGCACGTCACCGAGGAGGTGTTCGTGCATCACGGGCGGATCTTCTCCCAGCTCTGGCACGTCGGCCGCATCTCGCATCCGCTGCTGCAGCCGAACGGCGCGCTGCCGGTCGCGCCCTCGGCGATTGCGCCCGCCGGCAAGTTATGGACGCAGGAGGGCATGAAGGACTTCGTGACGCCGCGCACGCTGGAGACCTCGGAGATCGCCGGAGTCGTCGAGGATTATCGCAAGGCCGCCGCCAATGCGCTGGCGGCCGGCTTCGACGGCGTCGAGCTGCATGCCGCGAACGGCTACCTGATCGACCAGTTCCTGCGCGACGGCAGCAACCGGCGCATCGACCGCTACGGCGGCAGCGTCGCCAACCGCACGCGGCTGCTCCTCGAGGTCACCGAGGCGTTGATCGGCGAGGCGGGCTCGGCGCGGGTCGGCGTGCGGCTCTCGCCCACCAATCCGTTCAATGACGTGGCGGATTCCAATCCGGCGGCCTTGTTCGGCCATGCGGTCGACGAGCTCGATCGTTTCGGGCTTGCCTACCTGCACATCGTCGAGCCGGGGCCGACCGATCCGCTCGGGCGCGGCGCGCGGCCGGACGGAAGCTTCTTCCGCAAGCGCTGGCGCGGCGCGCTGATGCTCAACAAGGGCTATGACCTTCTCCGCGCCAATGCGGCGATCGCCGACGGGACCGCGGACCTGATCTCATTTGCGACGCTCTATCTCGCCAATCCCGATCTGCCAGAGCGCTTCAAGCGCGGTGGCCCGTTCAATCCGCCGGATCGGGCAACGTTCTATGGGGGAGCGGAGAAAGGCTATACGGACTATCCGGCGCTGGCGTGAGCGCCGCCGCGGCGGGCGCGTCGCCGACCACGATGTGGCGCCAGAAGTCGCGCACGATGATCGGCAGGCGGTGGGTGAGCGCGCGCCACAGCGCGAGCGGCATCTCGACCAGACCAGGCAGCGGATCGTCGGCCGCGAAGGCGGCGAACACGATCGCCTTTTGCAGCGCGCGCAGGTAGGCGGCCGGCGTGAGGCGTCCACGCAACATGGTGTGGGCGGCGGCGACGAGATCGCGCGCCACATGCATCCAGGCGGCGTCGCGCGCGCGGCCCCGCGGCTCGATCGGCTCGCCGCGGGCGAGGCGCCAGAGCACATGCGGGAAGTCGACGCCGGCAGCCGGGCCGAGCGCGGCCCAGCTCCAGATGCGCGCGTTGACGTCGAGGATTTTGTACTGGCCGTCGCGCGCATCGTATTTGAACTCGACCTCGGCGATGCCGGTGTAGTCGAGCGAGGCGAGGAAGCGCCGGCCGGCCTGCGTGACCTGCGGGCAGTCGACGGTCTCGACGAACGTGCTGGTGTAGCCGAACTCGACCGGATACTGGCGCTGCCGCCGCGCCGTGAACTCGGCCACCGGCGTGCCGCGGCAGCACACTGCCGCGTAGGAGAACTGCGTCTCGCCGCCGCCCGGGATCAGCTCCTGCAGCACCACCGCGTCGACGCCGACCAGCGCCGCCGCCTCGTCATAGCGGGCGACGAGCGTCGCGCGGTCATCGGCGCGCCATGCCTTCGCGAGCGTGAAGGCATTTTCAGCTGTGCGCTCGGTCGGCTTGAGCACGAGCGGAAAGCGGCACCGCATGTCGTCGAGATCGCGCCGGTCGCGCGGCGCGTAGCCGAGCGGGGCCGCGACGCCGATCGAGGCCGCGTGGGCATACATCAGCCGCTTGTCGAACATCGGCTGCACCACGTCCCAGGTGGGCGTGGTCAGGCGGAAGACTTGCGTCAGCCGCGCGTGGTTCTGCGCGATGAAGCGCACCTCGGCGTCGCCGCCGGCAAAGACCACGGCGCCGGCGAGGTTCTTGCGGTCGGCGAGCACGAGGAGGTCGTCGAGCGCGCCGTCATGGGCCGGCCCGTCCCAGACGAACTGGCGGCGGACATAGCGCGAGAAGCCGGCGAGTCGATGATCGGTGAGGAGCGTGACGTCGATGCCGCGGCGGCCGAGGCTGCGCGCGATCGCGAGCGCGCCATGCGCGCCGCCGATGATCAGCGCCGCTGGCGGCGCCGCCGGCGCAGTGAGGCCATCGTCCATCGCGTGCTCAACTCACGTTCGATGCCGTCTCGGGCTGCCTTGCCGGGGCCTCTCCGGCAGGGCTCGGCCAAGCATACACACCCTTGTGTCGATTGGCATATAGGAATTTTGTCATACTCCGCGCCGCGTAGCCGGCGCCCCAGACGAAGCGCAGCAGCGGCCCGTAGCTCCTGACCGCGCTCGAGCCGACGAAATGCAGGCCGGGCACGCTCGACTCGTAGCCGGGTCCGAGCACCGGCGAGCCCTCGTCGGTCGTGATCGCGGCGAGCAGCGCGGGCGCGAGGATGCCGAAGCGGGCGACGTCGATCCTGTAGCCGGTCGCGAGCAGCACGTGATCGAACACGCAGGAGCCGTTGTCGAGCTCGAGCATGATCCGCCCATCATGCAGGCTCGCCGACCGAATGGTGCGGCCCGCATCGATAGCGACGCCGGGCAGGCGGTCGCGCACCCAGCCGGCCGCGCCGGCGCGCAGGCTGCGCTTGTTGAGCCACAGCCGCGCCTTGCGCGGAATGCGATGGATGAGATCGGGCTGCTCGTTGACCCAGTTGAGCGGGAACGGGCCGACGCCGGACTTGGTGGCGAGCACCTTGTGCATGCGCCAGTAGATGTCGCGCCGGTGCGCGTGGCCGGAGGTCTCGGCGCCGAGCCAGTGGACGCTGCCGCGGCAGATGATCTCGACCTGGGCGCCCGCCTCGTTGAGGATCGCGGCGGACTCGGTCGCGCTCTGGCCGCGGCCGATGACGGCGACGCGCTGCTTGGCGAATTTGCCGAGGTCAGCATGGTCGGCCGCGTGGCTGACGAGCTCGGCCGGCAGGCCGTCGAACACGGCTGGGCGGAATTCCTGATTGGCGAGGCCCATCGCGACGACGACGCGGCGGGCGCGCACCGTCGCGCCGTCCTCGAGGGTGAGCCAGAACTCGTTCGCCGCGGGCTGTACGTGCATGACCTTGCGGGCGTCGAGATCGGGCAGGGCGGTTTTCTGGAACCAGGCGCCATAGCGGACGAAATCCTCTAGCGGCAGCGGGTCGGGGCGGCCGAGATTTTCCGCCGCCGAGAAGGCGTCGAGGGTGAGCAGGTTGTCGGGATCGACGATATGGGTGGCGGCCCAGGGCGAGCGCAATTTCATGCCTTTGGGCATGTGCTCGCGCCAGAACGACATTGGCCGGCCAAAAATGCGCGTCTCGATGCCGGCGGATTTGAAATGTGCGCCGAGCGAGAGCCCATAGGGCCCGGCACCGACGATCGCAACCTCGCAGTCGTCGCGGAAAATCGTGTTCACGATGGTCATTCCCCGTAACCGGATTGGAAAAGCGAATGCGCAAGCCGAAACGGCCGCATGGACCTTTCTCCTAACGGCATCTCGCGTTTTTTACGTAAAGATCGGCGGGTTGTGTGCAGCGCAGCGCGATCAAGGCTAATGGTTTGCAAATGCGGCGGGTAGACTTGTCCACGTCACGCCCGCGAATGCCGGGCATCGACGTCTTGGCCGCGTAGAGGGAAAGTAAGAGAGAAAGATGTGGATGGCCCGCATGCGCCGGCCATGACGAAGGCCTCAAACGATCACGTCGGCGCGACACTTTCTTCCGGCAACGCCACCGAGATGCCGCTGTCGCGGTGCTGGCGGAAGACCAGCGTGCCGACCACCACGAGGTTGACCAGGTTGAACGCGATGCCGGTCGCGAAGGCGGGCAGGTAGTAGCCGTAGTGATCGTACAGCACGCCGGCGAGCCAGCCGCCGGCCGCCATGCCGCCGCCGGAGAAGAACAGCAGCGTCGGCACCCGCCAGGCCGCCTCGCGAGCGGGGAAATACTCGCGGATCGCCAGCACGTAGGCCGGGATGATGCCGGAGAAGCCGAGGCCGTAGATGGCCGAGACGGTGAACAGGCCGATCTCGTCCTGGGTGAGCAGGAAGGCGATCATGGAGGCGGCCTGGATGAAGGAGCCGAGCAGCACCGTGCGCAGGCCGCCGACACGGTCGGAGATGAGGCCCCAGCCCTGGCGCGTCACGAAGGCGGTGCCGAGAATGACCGACAGCATGGCGGCGCCGACCGTCTGGGCGATGCCGAGGTCGCTGCAGAAGGCGACGATGTGGCCTTGCGGCATCGCCATCGGCACGCAGCACAGGAAGGCGGCGGCCGCGATCAGGCCGAACACGAGGTTCGGGCGCAAGCCGAGCACCGAGGCATGGTGCACCGTGCTGGTGCCGGGCACGGGCGCGAAGGATTCCGGCGGATGATGGAAGAAGATCGCGGCGAGCGGCACGATCACGACGACCTCGAGCGCCGCATAGGCGAGCATCGAGGTGCGCCAGCCGTAGGCCGTGATGGCTCGCTCGAAGATGGTCGGCCACACTGCGCCCGCGATGTAGGAGCCGCTGGAGATGAGCGCGAGCGCGGAGCCGCGCCGTCGGTCGAACCAGCGGCTCACATAGATGTAGAGCGGCGCATTGAGGCCGGCATTGCCGATCAGCCCCATGAAGAAGCCGTGGCCAATCCACAGCGGAAGGCCGGCACCGAGGGTCGAGACGCACAAGCCCACCGCGATCATCGTGGCGCCGAAGATCACGGTCCAGCGGATGCCGAAGCGCACCGCGATGGGGCCCATCGCGATGCCGCCGAGGCCGGAGCCGAGCCAGGCGAGCGCGGCGGCGAGCGCCGGCACCGAGCGCTGGTTGCCGGCGTCCGCCGCGATCGCCTTGAGGCCGACGGTGACGATCCACAGGCCGCCGAAGGAGAATGCGAGGCAGGCGAGCGCGACGGTCGCGACGACCCAGGAGTAGCGCGTCTCGATGGTGGGCTGAGCCGCGCGCGGCACGTTCGTGGGATTCATGCGTGGCTCGGAGGTTCTGCCTGCCAAGCTGTTCCGCTTGCCCGGCGATGGCACGCAGACGGCCGAGAGGATGTAGCCTATGGTTCGCGACCCGGATTATAACGCTGCGCGGGGTTTGTCACGGGGCGGCCCGCCGCGCCCGGCACAATCGCAACCCCACCATGCTGTGCCGCATGAGGAGTGACGCAAGGAGTGGTTCATGGATGATCTGACGCGCAGCGCTTCCGCAGCGCAAAAGACGCGGCCGCGGCTCGATTTCCAGGAGCATCTCGCCGATCTCGAGGCGCGCGGGCTGCTGACGCGCATTGACCATCCGGTCAACAAGGACACGGAACTGCATCCGCTGGTGCGGCTGCAGTTCATCGGGGGCATACCGGAGGCTGAGCGGCGCGCCTTCCTGTTCACCAACGTGGTCGATGGGTCGGGCAAGCGCTACGACATGCCGGTCGTCGTGGGCGCGCTCGCGGCCTCGGCGGAGATTTATGCGCTCGGCATGGGCTGCGGCGTGGCCGACATCGGCAAAGCGTGGCTCGACGCGATTGCCCATCCGGTCGCTCCGGTGCGTGCCGCCGCGGCGCGCTGCCAGGAGGTGGTGATCACCGGTGAGGCGCTGCGCGGACCCGACGGGGGCTTGAAGCGGCTGCCGGTACCGGTGTCGACGCCGGGGTTCGACTCGGCCCCGTATCTGACGGCGACGCTGTGCGTCACCAAGGATCCGGACAGCGGCATCCAGAACATGGGGACCTACCGGGCGGCGCTCAAAGCGACCGACCGGCTGGCGGTGCGCATGGTGGCGCACCAAGGTGGGGCAGGCGGCTACCTGCACTGGCTCAAGCACAATGCGGAAAAGACGCCGATGCCGATCGCGATCGTGGTCGGCGCCGCGCCGGTGGTGATGTTCACCGGCCCGCAGAAGCTCGCGGTCGATCTCGATGAGATGGGCGTCGCCGGGGCGCTGGCGGGCGAGCCGATCCGTATGACAAAGTGCAAGTCGGTCGACCTCGACGTGCCGGCGGATGCCGAGATCGTCATCGAGGGGCTGATCGATCCCGAGATGCTCGAGCCCGAGGCGCCGTTCGGCGAGAGCAACGGCTACGTCGCGCTCGAGGCCTACAACATGCCGATGCGGGTGACGGCGATCACCCACAAGAGGTCGCCGGTGTTCTGCTCGATCATCAGCCAGGTGACCCCGAGCGAGTCGAGCCTGGTGAAGAAAGTCGCCTACGAGCCGCTGTGGCTCGCGCATCTGCGCGACCATCTGGCGGTGCGCGGCGTCACCAAGGTGGTCATGCACGAGCCGCTGACGAACTTGCGCCCGGTGATGTTCGTGCAGTACGCGCCGGGCACGCCGCGCACCGAGGTGTGGCGCGGCCTCAACGGCGCCTCCACGCTGATGGCGAACTGCGGCAAGATCTGCATTGCGGTGAGTGAGGACATCGACCCGGCGAATACCGACGCGATCTTCTGGTCGATCGCCTACCGCTGCAACCCGATCAACGACGTGCATGTGGCGCCCTACCGCAGCGGCGTGCAGGGCGCGCAGTACCGCGAGCGCGACACCGACTCGACGCTGCTGATCGACGCCACCGCCAAGGGCCCGATGCCGCCGCTGGCGCTGCCGAAGAAGGAGTTCATGCAGCGCGCCGAGGCGCTGTGGGCGGAGCTGAAGCTGCCGCCGGTGGCGCTGAAGTCGCCGTGGCACGGGTATACGCTGGGGGATTGGATCGAGAGGTGGGACGTGTGGGCGGCGCGCACCGTGCGCGGCGAATGGGAGGAGACGGGCAGGGAGACGCTGGCGCGGCAGCGCGGCGGGCTGAAGCCGGAGACGTCGTTCCGGAAGGTGGAGGAGTAAGTGGATTTGTTGAGCTCTGACATTGCCGCTTGCGCCGGCCCGTTACCCTCCCGCCCGTTGGCGGGGAGGGTCGAGCGAAGCGGCGAAGCCGCTGAGCGAGGGGTGGGCGGGCTACGCTTGCTCCGAATTTCCAGTGAGACGCGAACTCGCTTGCTCCGAGCAAGCGGCGCCCCCCACCCCCTCCCCGCCACGCGCTGCGCGCGCGGGGGGAGGGGAGCGCTGGCGGCGCGTCGTGGGGCCTTTGTCTGATGGGCGCGAAGTGGTTCGGCGCGAGCGTCAAGCGCAAGGAGGATCCGGCGTTCCTCACCGGCAAGGGGCGCTATGTGGACGACATCCATTTGCCGGGCATGCTCGAGGTCGTGGTGCTGCGCAGCCCGCATCCGCATGCCGCGATCCGCGGCATCGACAAGAGCCGCGCGCTGGCGCTGCCGGGCGTGCATGCGGTGATCACGCATGCGGATCTGCCCGAGACGATGCGGCGGCAGACGGTGCCGCTGCTGGTGCCCAACCCCGCCATCAAGCAGCCGTTCATGCAGTACTGCCTCGCCAAGGACGAGGTGTGCTTCGTCGGTGAGCCGATCATGCTGGTGGTCGCCGAGAGCCGCTACATCGCCGAGGATGCGGCCGCGCTGGTCGACATCGAGTTCGAGCCGCTGCCCGCGATCGCCGATTGCGCCGCGGCACTCGCGCCCGGGGCGTCGTTGGCGCATCGGGATGCGGCGACGGCGCACCGCAATCTTGCGGCGCACATTCCCCTCAATGTCGGAAATGTGGATGCGGCCTTCGCGGGCGCCGCGCACATATTTCGCGAAAAGATCTTCCAGCACCGCGGCGGGCCGTTCTTCATGGAATGTCGCGGCATGATCGCGGCGCCCGATCCGGTGACGGATGCGCTCACCATCTACGTATCGTCGCAGGGCTCGCACCGGCACAAGCGCGTGCTGCTCGACCTGCTCGACTGGGCGGATCACCAGCTGCGCATCGTCACGCCCGACGTCGGCGGCGGGTTCGGGCCGAAGGGCAGCTTCTACGCCGAGTACGGGGCGCTTGCGGCGGCCGCCATGAATCTCCGCCGGCCGCTCAAATGGATCGAGGATCGCAAGGAGAACTTCGTCTCCACCCAGCAGGAGCGCGATCAGTACTGGGACATGGAGATCGCGGTCGATAAGGACGCGCGCATCCTCGGCATCCGCGGCCAGCTGGTGCACGACTCGGGCGCCTACATGCCGTGGGGTGTGGTGCTGCCGTGGATCGCCGCCACGACGGTGCCCGGGCCTTATGTGATCCCGAATTTCCAACTTCACGTGCTGTGCGCCTTCACCAACAAGGTACCGACCTCGCCGGTGCGTGGCGCCGGGCGGCCCGAGGCCGCCGTCACGATGGAGCGGTTGATGGATTGCATCGCGCGTGAGATGAAGCTCGACCGCGACGAGGTGCGCCGGCGCAATTTCATCAAGCCGGAGCAGATGCCGTACAAGGTAGGGATCGTGTCGCGCGACGGCCGGCCCGTGACGTACGACAGTGGCGACTATCCGGCCGCGCAGGCGACGGCGCTGGCGAGTGCCGACGTCGCCGGGTTCGCGGCGCGCCAAGCCAAGGCGCGCGCGCAGGGGCGCTATATCGGTCTCGGCATCGGCAACGCGGTGGAGTCGACCGGGCTCGGGCCGTACGAGAGCGCGACCGTGCGGGTGTCGACCAGCGGCAAGGTCACGGTCTATACCGGCGCGACCCCGCAGGGGCAGGGGCACAAGACCGTGCTGGCGCAGATCGCGGCCGACCAGCTCGGCTGCACGCCGGACGACATCACGGTGGTGACGTCCGACACGGCCGCGACCGGCCTCGGCGTCGGCTCGTTCGCGGCGCGCACCGCCGTCAACGCGGGCTCGTCGGTGCATCTGGCGGCGAAGGAGGCCGCCGACAAAGTGCGCCGGTTCGCGGCTGCCATGATGGAGGTGGCCGAAGGCGACATCGAGATCGAGAACGGTTTCGCCAAGGTCGCGGGCTCCGACGTGAAGAAGAGCTTTCGCGAGATCGCCGCCCGGGCGGTCGGCATGCCGGGCTTCTCCATGGCGGGCGGCCCGATGCCGGGCCTCGAGGCGACCAGCCATTTCACGCCGGACCAGTCGACCTATGCGAACGGCACCCACGTGGCGGAGGTCGAGGTCGACCCCGAGACCGGCGAGGTGACAATTTTGCGCTACCTCGTGCAGCACGATTGCGGCCGCATCATCAATCCGATGGTGGTCGAGGGCCAGGTGATAGGCGGCGTCATCCACGGCATCGGCAATGCCTTCTTCGAGCGCATGCTCTACGACGAGGGCGCGCAGCCGACGTCGACCACGTTCGCGGACTACCTCCTGCCGCTGTCGACCGACTCGCCGAATATCGACATCATCCACAGCGAGACGCCGAGCCCGCTCAACCCGCTCGGCCTAAAGGGCGCGGGCGAGGCCGGCACCATCCCGGCGATCGCGACGCTGCTGTCCGCGGTCGAGAACGCGCTCGAGCCGTTTGGCGTGCACATCACCGAGGCGCCGATCACGCCGCAGCGCATTGTCGCATTGCTGGCGGAGGCGAAAGCGAAGAAGGCTGGTTGATTGCGCTTCCTTCCCTCTCACCGAAACGGGAGAGGGTGGCGAGCGAAGCGAGCCGGGTGAGGGGCGCTCGGCGATTCAATTCTGGCACCTAGAGCCCCTCACCCCGCCCTCTCCCCTTCGGGGCGAGGGAGCGCAGGCAGCGTCTCGGGGCAACAACATATGATGTGGAGGGAGATGGGAATGCGGATTTTCAAGCTGGCGGCGATCGCGGCGGCCTTGGCGCTGGCGCCGCCCGGCGTAGCTTCGGCGCAGAGCAGCCGCACCATCCACCTCATAGTGCCCTATCCGCCGGGCGGCAGCGCCGACGTGCTGGCGCGCATCCTCGCCCAGCAGGTCAACGCGAGCGCCGGCACCAACTTCATCATCGAGAACCGCCCCGGGGCGGGCACCGTCACGGCGACCGACTACGTCTCGCGCCAGCCCGCCGACGGCAACATCGCGCTGATCATGTCGAACTCGTTCGTGATCAACTCGCACATGCGCAAGCTCAACTACGATCCACTGACGAGCTTCGCGCCGGTGTGCAACCTCGTCACCTCGCCCAACCTGATCGTGGTCAACGCGAAGTCGCCCTACAAGACCCTGGGTGATCTCATCGCGGCCTCGAAGGCCAAGCCGGGCGAGATCACCATGGCGAGCGTCGGCCCGGCCACGACCCAGCACATCGGCTTCCTGCAGCTCAACCTCGCCAGCAAGGCGCAGATGACCTACGTGCCGTATCCGGGCGGCGCGCCCGCCATGAACGCGCTGCTGGGCGAGCACGTGACCTCGGTGTTCGAGAACTATTCCGAGGCGGTCGAGCATCTCAAAGCCGGCAAGGTGCGCGCGGTCGCGGCGACGGGCGCCAAACGCATCAGCCTGCTGCCGGACCTGCCGACCATCGCGGAGCAGGGTTTCCCGGGCTACGACGTCGAGGTCTGGCTCGGCATGGTGGTGCCGGCCGGCACGCCGCAGCCGGCCATCGACCAGCTCGCGAAGTGGTTCACGGACGCGATGAAGGTGCCGGAGGTGCGCGAGCGGCTGATCACGCTGGGCCTGCGGCCCGCCGGGCAGTGCGGGCCGGATTTCACCAAGCTGATCCGGGCGCGCGACGAGCAGTATGCAAAGATCATGAGCGAGGCGGGGATCAAGGGGGAGTAGCTGGCGTCATTGCGAGCGAAGCGAAGCAATCTCGCTCAACTCGCGCATGCGGTTGCGAGCAGAGCAGATTGCTCCGGCGCGCTTCGCGCGCCTCGCAATGACGATCTCAGGCCTTCTTGGTCCTCTGCTCGATTGCCAGATACTTGTCAAAGTCGCACGTCTTGTGCGCCTCTTTCATCTCCCGCTCGGCGCCGCCGCGGCCCAGGAACGGATCGAGCGTGTCGTTGGCGAGGCATTCGTACGACTGCTTCACCGCCTTGTGCATGGCCGCGAAGGCCGTGCCGGACGACGCGCACAGCCGATACCCGAGATTCGCCAGATCGCGCTGCTTGAGCGGAAACTCGGCAAACCCGTCGGGCGGCGCGAAGCACATCAGCGGGGCGGGGAGGCGCTCGGCGATGTGGCGCATCTCGTCGGGGTCGCGGGCGTGGATGAAGAGCATGTCGGCGCCGGCTTTCTTGAGGGCCTCGGCGCGGCGCAGGGCCTCGTCCATGCCGTGCAGGCGGCGGGCGTTGGTGCGGCCGATGATGATGAGGTTGGGGTCGGTGCGGGCGGCGACGGCCTCGGCGATCTTCTGCACCACGAGGTCGAGGGTGACGAGGTTCTCGCGGCCGACGTGATGCTCGAAATGGCGCGGCAGGAGCTGGTCCTCGATCTCGATCGCCGCGAAGCCGGCGGCCTCGGTGAGGCCGATGGTGCGGTGCATGTGCGCCGGGTCGCCCCAGCCGCCGCCGGCGTCGAGGATGATCGGGAGTTTACAGACGGCGCGCATGTCGAGCGCGACCTCGGCGAGCTCGGGCAGGGTGAGGTTTGCCTCGGTCACGCCTTTGAGCCAGCCGAGCGAGCCGCCGCTGAGATAGATCGCCTTGAAGCCGGCCTGCTCGGCGAGGCGCGCCATGATCGGGTTGAGGGCGACCGGCGCGACGATGAGGTCGTCGCCGGCAATCATCTGTCTGAGGGTCGGCAAGATCGGCTCCCGGGTGTGCGTTTGCGGCAGTTTACGGTGGTGACGTAGATGAATACAAATGCTCGCAAGATCGGAGCTCCGCGGGAGCGCGCCCATGCTGTACCTCTATCACGGCTCGACCTCGGTCTGCGCCATCAAGGCGCGGCTTGCGCTCACCGAGAAGAACCTGGCATGGGACGGCGAGGTGCTCGACCTGCAGCGCGGCGACCAGCACCGGCCGGAATACGCGAAGCTCAATCCCAACCACGTGGTGCCGACGCTGGTGCATGACGGCCGCGTGGTGATCGAGTCGACGCTGATCATCGAGTATATCGACGAGGCGTTTGCGGCTCCGGCGCTGATGCCGGCCGATCCTTATGCCCGCGCGCAGGCGCGGCTGTGGATGAAGAAGATCGACGACTACCTGCACGCGGCGTGCTCGACCGTCACGTTCGCGATCGCGTTCCGCAAGGGGCTGCTGAAGAAGACCCCGGAGGAGCTGGAGGCGCGCTTCGCCGCCATGCCGGACCCGGCCTATCGCGAGCGGCAGCGCCTTTCGATCCAGCACGGCGTCGCGGCGCCGCACGTGCCGCCGGCGATCGCGAATTACGACCGGTACATCGGCGAGATGGAGGCGGCGCTGGCGAAGACGCCCTGGCTTGCAGGCGATGCCTATTCGCTCGCCGATGTGGCGGCGACGCCGTACGTCAATCGCGCCGCGATGCTCGGCATGGATCGTCTGTGGGTCGGGCGGCGGCCGCGCGTGGAAGACTGGTTCGCGCGCATCAAGGCGCGGCCGAGCTATGGAGCGGCGGTGACCAAATGGCTCACCGATGCGGACCGCGAGCGGTTCGACATTTCGCCCGATGCGACGTGGGCCGATGTCGCGAAGGTGATGCCGGCGCTGCGCAGCGCGGCGTGAGTGATGTCGTCATGCCCGGGCTTGCCCGGGCATCCACGTCTTTCTTTCTGGCCGCAAAGACGTGGATGGCCGGGTCAAGCCGGCCATGACGAGTCTCTAGCCTAGCCGGTCGCGGCGGCGCGGCGCAGGTGGGCGAGCAGCGCGGCGGCCGGCTCGTGCAGCGGGGCGCGCCAGACGCAGCGCATGTCGAGCGGCGGCAGCGGGAACGCGAGATCGAGCGCCACCAGCGTGCGCGCGGCGAGCTCGTCCGCGACTGTGCAGGCCGGCAGGCAGGCGGGGCCGACGCCATGCCGGACCATCTCCTTCACGGCGCTCGATTCCTGCAATTCCATCGCGACGTCGTAGCGGCGCAAGCCGGCCCGGCGCAGCACCTTGGCCATCATGCGGGCGTAGCTCGAACCGCTCAGGCCGCCGATGAAGGTGTAGCGCTCGATGTCGTCGGCCGTGACCCGCTTGCGCCGCGCGAGCGGATGCTCCGGCGCGACGACGATCATCAACGGCTCGCGGGCGAGGACCTCGCCGCGCAGCCCGCTCACCGGCGCTTCGGCAACCAGGACGCCGAGATCCGCCTCGCCGGACCGCGCGAGCGCGAGCACGTCCTCGATCGTGCCGATGCGGGTGACGACGCGGGTCTTGGTGGTGCGGCGCGCGAAGGGCCCGAGATGGCGCGACACGAAACGCGGTGCGAGGTCGCGATGCACCACGACCGTGATCTCGCGGGCGCGCGCGCCGCGCAGGTCGGCCAGCGTCCGGCTCGCCTGCGCCGAGCGCGCGAGCGCCTCGCCCGCGTAGGCGTAGAGCGCCTCGCCCGCGGGCGTGAGCTGCGGGCGCGTGCCGCGCTGGCGGGCAAACAAGGGTTGGCCGAGCTTCGCCTCGAGCGCCTTGATGTGGGCGCCGACCGAGGGTTGGGCGATGCCGAGGCGCATCGCGGCGGCGTTGAAGCCGCCGGCCTCAACGACACATCGAAAGACGCTGAGCCGGCGCGCGCTCGCGGCAATCACGGGCGATCCTCGGGTTATAGCCGGATGGCTATGACTTTGTAGACCGCAAGCCCGTTGCTTGGCTAGGCGTTTTCGCTGTCATGTGATCGAGCGGGCGACGAACCCGCGCAAGGCGGCGTGACGGATGCATAAACATTGGAAGCCCACCGCTTGTTCGGAGCAAGCGGCGCCCCCCACGGCCGACGCCTCCCCGCCACACGCTGCGCGCGCGGGGGGAGGGGAGCGCTGGCGGCTCGCGCGTGGCCTGTGGGTCGGGAGGCTTGCGGCGTGATCTTCGTCGCCATCGACATCGGCGGCACGTTCACGGACCTGGTCGGGTTCGATGACCGGGCGCAGCGGTTCGTCGAGGCGAAGAGTCTTACGACGCCGGCGCAGCTGGTGCAGGGGATCGTCGACTGCATCCGCAAGAGCGGGCTCGGCGCGCGCGACATCGACGAGCTGATCCATGGGTCGACGATCGCGATCAATACCCTGATCGAGCGCAAGGGGGCGAAGACGGCGCTGCTGGTCACCCGCGGCACGCGCGATGTCTATGCGATCGGGCGCGGCAACCGGCCGGAAGCGTACAATCTCTTTTTCCATCGCCATCGACCGCTGGTGCCGCGGCGCCTCACCCAGGAGGCGGAGGAGCGGCTGCTGGCCTCGGGCGAGGTGCGTGAGCCGCTGCAGAAGGGATCGATCGCCAAGGCCTGCGCGGCGCTCAAAGCCGAGGGCGTCGAGGCGGTCGCGGTGTGCTTCCTGCACGCCTACACCAATCCGGCGCACGAGCGGGCGGCGGGCGAGATGGTGCGGGCGGCGCTGCCGGATGCCTATCTGTCGCTGTCGCACGAGATATTGCGCGAGTATCGCGAGTTCGAGCGCATGTCGACGACCGTGGTCAATGCCTATATCGGGCCGAAGGTCGGCGGCTACGTGAAGAGCCTGAAGTCGAACCTCGCCGATATCGGCTTTCGCGGCGATCTCTCGATCATGCGCTCGAACGGCGGCGTGATGACGCCGGAGGTGGCGACGCAGCGCCCGGCCGCCATGATGGAGTCGGGGCCGGTCGGGGGCATCATCGCGTCGGCCCGCGTCGGGCAGAAGCTCGGGCTGCCGGACGTGATCTCGTTCGACATGGGCGGCACGACGGCGAAAGCGAGCCTGGTTCGCGAGGGCGAGCCGACGCTGGCGCCCGGCTACTATGTCGGCGGCTATGCGGGCGGTCATCCCGTGATGCTGCCGATGATCGACGTGGTCGAGGTAGGCGCCGGCGGCGGCTCGATCGCCTGGATCGACGACGTCGGCGCGCTGAAAGTCGGTCCGCAGAGCGCGGGCGCCGATCCGGGGCCGATCTGTTACCGCGGCGGGGGCACCGAGCCCACCATCACGGACGCCAATGTGGTGCTGGGCCGGCTCGACCCCGCGAATTTTCTCGGCGGCCAGATGGTGCTCGACGGCGAGGGGGCGCGGCGCGGGATCGACGACAAGATCGCCAAGCCGCTGAACATGGACACCATCGCGGCCGCCCAGGCGATCATCGAGATCGCGATCGCGAAGATGTCGCTCGCGGTGCGCGAGGTGTCGGTCGAGAAGGGGTTCGACCCGCGCGATTTCGCGCTGGTGGCCTCGGGCGGGGCCGGGCCGCTGCACGTGCTCGCGATCGCGCGCGAGCTGCATATCCCGAAGGTCATCGTGCCGCTGTTCCCCTCGCACTTCTCGGCGCTCGGCATGCTCTTGGCCGACGAGCGGCACGATTTCATCCGCACCCACTACGCCGATCTCAGCGCCGTCGATTTCGGCGCGCTGGTGGCAATGCACGACGAGATGGCGGCCGAGGCGGCGGCCGGCCTGCGCCATGCCGCAGACGCGGAGCGGCAGGCGCATCTCGACATCCGCTATGTCGGCCAGGAGTTCACGCTCGCGGTGCCGGTCACGCGCGAGCAGCTCGTCATGGCCGACCGCGCCGCGATCCGCAACGCGTTCGATGCGATATACGAGCAGCGCTATGCGCATCACTCCCCGGAGGAACCGGTCGAGATGGTCAACATGCGGCTCGCGCTGGTGGGCAAGCGCACCCAACTCGCGTTTCCGACGCTCGCCGCCGCCGGTGAGGCAAAGCCGCGGCGCACCAGCGAGGTCTATCTCGACGATCCGGCCCGGCCGGTCGCGTGTCCGCTCTACGAGCGCGGCGATCTCGGCGCCGGCTGCCGCATAGGGGGGCCGGCCCTGATCCAGGAGCATGGGACCACGACGGTGCTGTTCGCTGGCGATACCCTCGAGATGGCGCCGTCGGGCGAGATGATCATCACGGTCGGGGGCGCGTGATGCAGAAGCTCGACGCCGTCACGCTGGAAGTGATCCGTAACGCCTTGCCGGCGGTCGCCAACGAGATGGCGGCTGACCTGCAGCGCACGTCTTACAATATGATGATCTACGAGGTGCGCGACTTCTGCACCGCGCTGGTCGGCCTCGACGGAGAGCTGATCGCGCAGAATGTCGGCGGCGTGTCGCATTTCGTCGCCGACCTCGGCGTCGTGATCACGGATGGACTGAAGCGCTACGGCAAGGATGGTTTCGAACCGGGCGACGTGATCATCACCAACCACCAGGCGGTGGCGGGCCAGCACCTGAACAACGTCGTCATCTACATGCCGTACTTCTACCGCGGCGAGCTCCTGATGTTCGCCATGGTGCGGGCGCACTGGATCGACGTCGGCGGCATGAGCACCGGGTTCGGCGCCGGGCCGACAGTCGCCGATCCGTGGATGGAGGGGCTGCAGCTCGACCAGCTCAAGATCTACGAGGCGGGGGTGGTCAACGAGACGCTCTATCGCGTGCTCAAGGACAACATCCGCTTTCCCGAGTCCTCGCTCGGCGACATGAAATCGCAGATGGCCGCCTGCCGGCTCGCGGCGCGGCGGATGGACGAGTTGTTCGGCAAGTACGGCAAGGACACAATTCTCGCGGCGGTCGCGCAAATCTATGCCGAGACCGAAACCAAGTGCCGCAACGTGGTGGCGCGGCTCGCTGACGGCGTCTACGAGGCTGAGGCGGCGCTCGACGACGACGGGCTCAAGAAAGACGAGCGCGTGCGCGTCCATGCCAAGGTGACGGTTCGTCAGGGCCACATGACCATCGACCTCTCGGGCTGCTCGGGCGAGCGGCGCGCCGCGATCAACTCGCGCACGCTCGCGGGGGCACGGGTCGCCTATAAGGCGCTGACGGGGCCGCTCGCCCCGGTCAACGAGGGGTCGTTCCGCGCCCTCGAGGTGATCATCCCGGAAGGCAACATCATGATGGCGCGCTTTCCGGCGCCGATGTCGGGCTGGAGCGCGATCGTGCCGACCGTGGTCGACACCATCGTGGCGGCGCTGGCGAAGGCGATGCCGGACCGGGTGCCGGCCGGCCACCACGGCCTCCTCGGCGGCGCAGTGGTGTTCTTCGGCGTCGACCCGAAGACCAACCGGCGCTTCGTGGTGCAGAGCCTCGAAGGCGGCGGCTGGGGCGGGCGGCCATCGGAGGACGGCGAGTCGGCGACGGTCTCGGTGTGCCAGGGCGACGTGCGCAACGGCTCGATCGAAGGGATCGAGCTCAAGTGTGCGGTGCTGGTGGAGAGCCGCGGGCTGCGGCGTGATTCCGGCGGCGCGGGCAAATTTCGCGGCGGACTCGGCATCGACATGCGGGTGCGCAACCTGGTCGAGGGCAAGTGGAATTTCGAGCACACGCGGCGTCAGCACTGTCCGCCCTGGGGCCTGTGGGGCGGCAAGCCGGGCGAGTTCGGCGACTATCTGATCCGCCTGCCGGGCGAGAACGCGTTCAGATCGATGGCCGGCAGTCACGTGCCGGTGCCGGTCGATACCGAGGTGATCGTGCGGACCGGCGGCGGCGGCGGTTTCGGCGATCCGCTGGAGCGCGATCCGGCGTCGGTGCGCGAGGACGTGCGCGAGGAGCTGATCTCGATGGCCTCGGCGCGCGAGGATTATGGCGTGGTGTTGCGGGACGATCTGACGCTGGACGAGGCCGCGACGCAGGCGCGGCGGGATGCGATAAGAAACAAGCGAGGGTAGGGTGGGCAAAATCGCCTGGCGAGCAGCCTTCGCGTGGGCAACCGCGCGAGAGGCGATTTTGCCCACGCGGTCGTCACGGGCGCGGTTGCCCACCCGACGAAAAACGGGGAGGACGATGCGCTCGATTCCGACATTGCTCGCCGTCGCATTGTTCGCCGCGACTGCCGCCTCCGCCGAAACCTTGCGGGTCGGCAAGGCGGGGCGGGAGGCGTTCTCGTTCGTGCCGCTCGACGTCGGGGTGCGCACCGGCATTTTCAAGCAGCGTGGGCTCGACATCCAGATCGCCAATTTCGCAGGCGATGCCAAGCTGCAGCAGGCGATGGCGGCGGATGCGATCGACATCGCGCTCGGCTCCGGGCCGGGGCTCGCGTTCATCGTCAAGGGCTCGCCGGTGAAAGGCATCGCCGCGATGGCGGGACCGCCGCTGCTGTTCGCGCTGGTGGTGCGCAAGGACGGCACGATCAAGACGGTCGATGATCTCAAAGGGCGCAAAATCGGAGTCTCGACGGTCGGCTCGGTGACGAGCTGGATCATCAGCGAGGTGTCGCGACGGCGCGGCTGGGGATATGAGGGCATCGCGCAGGTGCCGATCGGCGACAACGCGGCGCGCGTCGCCTCCGTTCGCTCGGGCGCCCTCGACGGCTGCATCGTCGATCTCGCCTCCGCACTCAACTATCAGCAGCGCGGCGACGGCCGCATCCTGCTGCGCTTCGGCGACCTCGTGAGCGATTTCATCATCCACGTGATCTTCGCGACCGACAAGGCGATCGCGCAAAAGCCGGAGGCGCTGCGCGGCTTTCTCGCCGGCTGGTTCGAGACGATCCGGTTCATGCGCCACGACAAGCCGAAGAGCGTCGAGATCGCCGCGCAAGTGATGGGCACCGACGGGCCGACGGCGGCGAGCATCTACGATGAGCTGATGCCGATGTTCTCCGACACGGGTCGGTTCGATCCGAAGGCGCTCGCGGTGCTGCGGCGCTCGTTCGTGGAGATGAAAACGCTGCCGAGCGAGCCGGACATGAGCACGCTCTATACGGAGAAATTTTTGCCGCCGTAGGTGGGCAAAGCGAAGCGTGCCCACCATGGTTGAGAGAACAAAGACGCGTGGGCATGGCGCGTTCCGCGCCTTTGCCCACCCTACGAGAGGAAAACGCCATGCGTCGTCTCTTCCTTGCTCTCCTCGCGCTTGCATTCGCCGCGCCCGCCAACGCCGCCGAGAAGCTGCGTGTCGGCAAGGCGGTGCCGGAGGCCTTCTCGTTCGTGCCGCTCGACATCGGCATCAAGAAGGGGTTCTTCGCGAAGAACGGCGTCGAGGCGACCTCGATTGCGTTCACGGGCGACGCCAAGCTGCAGCAGGCGATGGCATCGGATTCGATCGATATCGCGCTCGGCTCCGGCCCCGCGATGGCGTTCATCGTCAAGGGCGCGCCGATCAAGGCGATCGCCGCCATGGCGGGGCCGCCGCTGCTGCTCACCCTGGTGGTGCGCAACGACGGCAACGTGAAAACGGTCGCGGATCTCAAGGGCAAGCGCGTAAGCGTCTCGACGGCCGGCTCGCTCACGTACTGGCTGGTAAGCGAAACGTCGCGCCAGCAGGGCTGGGGACCGAAAGGGATCGAAGCCGTGCCGATGGGCGTGATGCCGCCGCAGATCGCGGCGCTCGAGCGCAAGGAGATCGACGGCATCGTCACCGACATCTCGACCGCGCTGACGCTCGAGCGCAGCGGCAAGTATCGCATGCTCATGCGCTTCGGCGATATCGTGAAGGACTTCCACATCCACGTGATTTTCGCCACCACCAAGATGGTCGCCGAGAAGCCCGACGCGCTGCGCGGCTTCCTCAAAGGCTGGTTCGAGACCATCGCGTTCATGCGCGCCAACAAGGCGGAGACGGTCGACATCGCCAAGGACGTGCTGCACAAGGACGGCGACATCATCGCGCGCACCTACGACACGCTGATGCCGATGTTCTCCGACACCGGCCGGTTCGATCCGAAAGCGCTGGCGACGCTCGCGGGCTCGTTCGTCGAGCTCGGCGTGCTGCCAGAGAAGCCCGACATGAGCAAGCTCTACACGGAGGCATTCCTCCCGAAATAGAAGCGGCGTAGGGTGGGCAAAGCGAGCGTGCCTGCCATGATCGAGCGAACAAGACGCGTGGGCACGGCGCTTTCCGCGCCTTTGCCCAGCCTACGAGAGGAAATCCCGATGCATCGTTTGACGCTGCGCCTCATCGCCCTCGCGGTTGCGATCGTTCTTGCGGCGCCGGCCGGCGCCGCCGAGAAGCTGCGCGTCGGCAAGGCGCAGGCGCAGCAGTTCGCCTTCGTGCCGCTCGATGTCGGCGTCGCGGCCGGCATCTTCCACAAGCACGGGCTCGACATCGAGATCGCCAATTTCGGCGGCGACGCCAAGCTGCTACAGGCGCTGGCGGCGGGCTCGATCGACATGGCGCTCGGCGGCGGGCCGACGATCGCGTTCGTCGCCAAGGGCACGCCGATGCTGGGCGTCGCCGCGATCGCGGATGCGCCCGGCACCATCATGCTGGTGGTGAAGAAGGACGGGCCGGTCAAGACCGAGGATGACCTGAAAGGTCGGACCGTGAGCGTCTCGACCGCGGGCTCGCTGACCTATTGGCTCGCCAAGGAGCTGTCGCGACGGCACGGCTGGGGGAACGATGGGATCAAGATCGCGCCGCTCGGCACGCCGGTCGCGCAGGTGGCGGCGCTGCGCACCGGCCAGGTCGACGGGGTCGTCACCGAGACCAACACGATCCTGCGGCTCGAGGAGGAGGGGGTCGGCCGGATTCTCGTGCGCTTCCGCGACCGCATCAAGGATTTCCACGTGCATGCGGCCTTCGCCAGCAGGGCGCTGATCGCGCAGAACCCCGACGCCGTGCGCAATTTTCTCGCCGCCTGGTTCGAGACCATCGGCTACATGGAGACGCACAAGGACGAGACCGTCGCGATCGCGGCGCGGGTCGCCGGCGTTTCGCCGTCGGTCGCGGCGCGCAACTACGATGAGATCATGCCGATCTTCAATCGCACGGGACACTTCGAGCCGAAGGCGCTGGCGGTGCTCGCCGGCTCCTTCGTCGATATGGGCTTGCTGCCGGAGAAGCCGGATATGAGCAAGCTGTACACCGAGCAGTTTCTGCCGAAGCCGTGAGCTGTCATGTATCTCCCGGATGATGGTGCCGCGCGTCGGCTACCCTCCCGCCCGTCGGCGGGGAGGGTCGAGCAACGCCGCGAAGCGGCGGAGCGAGGGGTGGGGAGGCTACGCCTGCTCGGAGCTTTCGATCGGGGGCCACCGCTTGTTCTGCGCAAGCGGCGCCCCCCGACCCTAACCCCTCCCCGCCACGCGGTTCGCGCGCGGGAGGAGGGGAACCCAGCGACATCGCGGCGCCACTGCCGATGATCCCCGCGATCAGCATTCGCAACGTGTCGCATCGCTTCGGCGCGGAGGGGCAGGCGCGCAATGTGCGAGCCTTGCTCGATACCTCGCTCGACGTCGCGCGGGGCGAGCTGCTGTGCCTGATCGGGCCGTCGGGGTGCGGGAAGAGCACGTTGCTCAACGTCGTCGGCGGGCTGCTGGCGCCGACCACGGGGAGCGTCGAGGTGCTGGGAGAGCCGGTCGCGGGGCCGCGGCCGCGCGACATTGCGTTCGTGTTTCAGGAGCATGCGCTGTTTCCGTGGAATACGGTGCGCGAGAACGTCGACCTCGGCATGCGCTTTCAGGGCGTCGCGGCGGCCGAGCGCGCCGGGCGGGCGCAGCGGGCGATCGAGGCGGTGGGCTTGAAAGAGTTCGCCGATCATTTTCCCGGCCAGCTCTCGGGCGGCATGCGCCAGCGCGCGGCGCTCGCGCGTGCGCTCAGCCTGCAAACCGACATCCTGCTGATGGACGAGCCGTTCGGCGCGCTCGACGAGCAAACCCGCATGATCCTCGGCGAGGATCTCTCGGTGCTGCTCGCCGCGACCAAGAAGACCATCGTCTTCGTCACCCACAGTCTGGGCGAGGCCGTCTTCCTCGCCGACCGCGTCGCCGTCTTTTCGGCCCGGCCCGGCACCATCAAGACCGTGATCGCGGTCGACGAGCCGCATCCGCGCAAGCCGGCCTTCGTCATGTCGGAAAAGTTCACAAAATTGCGCAACCAGCTCTACGCCCAGCTGCACGAGGAGATCCGCAAGACCGTGTCGGCCGAAAGCGCGCCGCCCGCGACGCCGGGAGCGCTGTCGTGAACGGACCGCGCAAGCCCGCGGGCCGCGCCGCCATCCTGGCGACGCAGGCCGCCTTCATCGCGATCGTGCTGATGGTGTGGTACCTCGCGACGACGCGCTGGGGGGTGAGCCGCATCCTGCTGCCCAATCCGATCGCGGTGTGGCATGCGCTCGTCAGCGTGCTGTGGACCGGCGAGTATCTGCCCGACCTGCGGGTGACGCTGTTCGAGCTGGCGATCGCGTTCGCGATCTCGGCGACCAGCGGGGTCGTGATCGGCTATTTCGTGAGCCGCTCGTCTTATCGGGTGCGCGTGTTCGAGCCGCTGTTCGCCGCGATGTATGCGGTGCCGCTGATCCTGCTCATTCCGCTCTATGTGCTGTGGTTCGGGCTCGGGCCGGCCTCGAAGATCGCACTCGGCGCCACCATCAGCTTCTTCCCGGTGGTTCTCAATACCGTCACGGGCTTCTCGCACGTCGATCGCGCCCTGGTGACCGCGGCGCGCTCGATGGGCGCCTCCGACTATCACCTCTTCCGCTTCGTGCTGCTGCCAGCGGCATTTCCGGTGATCCTCGCCGGCATGCGCCTCGGCTTCACGGTGGCGCTGCTTTCGATCATCGGCTCGGAGGTGCTGGCCTCGCTCGCCGGGCTCGGCCACCACATCGTCGAGCTGTCCGAGAACATGGAGCCGGCGCGCATGTTCGCCTATGTGGGGTTCGTGGTCGCGATCGCGGCACTGCTCAATTTCGCGGTGTCGCGGCTCGAAGCGTGGGTGCGGCGGTCATGAGCGCCGCCGACATTTGGCGCAGTCCCATGCTGGCGCGGCTGCGCCTGATCGTGGTCGTATTCATCATCTGGGAGATCGCCGGGCGCTGGCTCGTCGATCCGTTGTTTTTTGCCCCGGCATCGAGGGTCGCCGAGGACCTGCCCACGATGTTCGGCACCGCCGGGGTGCCGGGCGCCATTGCGATCACGCTGACCGAGCTCGTTGCGGCCTTTGCGCTTGCGGTGGCGGCGGGGCTGTCGATCGGCCGTGCGGTCGGCCTCAACGACTTCGCGCGGCGCGCCTTCATGCCGATCATCCTCTTTCTCTACGGCATGCCGCAGGTCACCATCCTGCCGATCTTCGTGCTGCTGTTCGGCATCGGGCCGGCCTGCAAGATCGCGTTCGGCTTCACCCATGGGGTCTTTCCGATCATCGTCACCGTGGTCGCGGGGGTACAGAACATCAAACCGATCCTGCGCACGAGCGCGCGCGCCATGGGGGCGAGCGGCTGGCAGGAGCTGCGCTACGTTGTGTTTCCCCACCTGGTGCCGAGCCTGTTCACCGGCATGCGGCTCGGCATGACCGGCGTGCTGATCGGGGTGCTGCTCGCCGAGCTCTACGTGTCGACCGCGGGCATAGGCCTCTTCACCACCCAGTTCGCGCAGAATTTCCAGCCGAGCCTGCTGCTCGGCCTCATCGCGACGCTCGCGACGATCGCGATCGTCCTCAACGAGGCGATGCGCCGGCTCGAGACGCATTTTTCGCGCTGGCGCGATTGAGAGGAAGACGATGGCGGGACGGTTGAAGCTGACGGTCGCGTGCGGGGACTACGAGATCGTGCGGGCGCTCAAAGAGGGTGTCGTGCAGGCGGATGGGATCGAGCTGGTCATGCTCACCGGCATGGGCTCGAAGGAGCGCCATTGGCGCATGGCGCGCAAATCCGAGTTCGACGTCGCCGAGGTCAATGTCGGCGGCTACTTCATGTCGCGCGACCGCGGCGAGGCGCTGGCCGCGATCCCAGTCTTCCTGCATCGTCGCTTCCGCCACGGCTTCGTGTTCGTCAATGCGGCCGCCGGCATCCGCGAGCCGAAGGATCTCGTCGGCAAGAAGATCGGCGGCACCAATTTCCAGCCGGCCTCGAACATCTGGATGCGCGGCATCCTGGAGGAGAACTACGGCTTCCCGCACAAGAGCGCGACCTGGGTGGTCGAGCGCGAGGAGGATGTGCGCTTCGAGATGCCGAAGGATCTGCGCCTCGAGAAGATCGCGCCGGGCAAGAAGCTCGACGTGATGCTGGCGGAGGGCGAGATCCCGGCGATGCTGTCGCCGACCCTGCCGCGGCGCTTCATCGAGGGCGACAAGCGCATCGTGCGGCTCTTTCCCGACTACAAGCAGGTCGAGCTCGACTATTTCAAGACCACCGGCATCTTTCCGATCATGCATGTCACGGTGGTGAAGCAGGAGATCATCGACAAGTATCCGTGGGTCGCCGTCAACCTCACCAAGGCGTTCGAGGAGGCGAAGAACCTCGCCTATCGCCGCATGGCCAATCCGCGCGTGGTGCCGCTCGCCTGGATCCGCACCGCCTGGGAGGAGCAGGAGGAGGTGCTCGGCCCCGACCCGTGGGCTTATGGGCTCGGCCCGGCAAACCGCAAGAACCTCGACGCGATCCTGCGATATACGCGCGAGCAGGGGTTGATCAAAAAGCCGATGACCATCGACGACCTGTTCATCGATTGCGACTTGCAGGACGCAGGCGGGCAGGATGAGCCGTTTTGATCCGGACCACGCGTTACGGCGTAGGGTGGGCAAAGGCGCGGAACGCGCCGTGCCCACGCGCCTCGTAACGGTGGGCACGCTTCGCTTTGCCCACCCTACGCAGCTCACGTCATGTCTCGCCTGCGCGGACGATGACACCGCATGTCCTATGGCGGCAAACGCATGACCGCGCTCGAGCAGCTCGGCGACTATCTCGCCAACGGCCGCGCGCTGCCGGCGCTGGCGCGGGCGAGCGTGCGGCTGCATCTCATTGACACGGTGGCGGCGTGGATCGCGGGCATGGGCACCGTCGAGGGCCGCGCACTGATCGCGTTCCGCGACACGCTCGCAGCCGATGCGCCGGAGGGGGCGCGGACAGCCGCTGCGATCGCGACCCATACGGCGCTCGCGCGCCTTTCCGAGATCGACGACATCCACCTCGCCGCCATGACGACGGCCGGCGGCATCGTCGTGCCGGCGGCGGTGACGCTCGCGGCCTCGCTCGGTCCGACCGAGCCGGCCGCGCTCGCCCGCGCGATCGCGGGCGGCTACGACGTGATGATCCGCCTCGGCCTCGCGCTGCACGGCCCGAGCGTGCTCTACCGCGGCATCTGGCCGACTTATCTCGGCGCCGGCGTCGGCGTCGCCGCGGTGGCGGCGCGGCTGATGGGGCTCGATGCGGGGGAGGCCGCGCAGGCGCTGGCGCTTGCGCTCACGACCGCGGCGCCCGGCGTCGGCCACCACAATGCGGCGACCACCACGCGCTGGCTCGCGATCGGGCTTGCGGCACGCAATGGCCTGGTGGCGGCGCGGGCGGCGCGCGCCGGCTTCACCAGCGATCTGCACCTGCTCGACGGAAACTTCTTCCCCAGCGTCTACGACATCCGCCTCGCGCGCCGTGAGCTCACCCACGGGCTCGACCACCACCTGCCGATTCTGGACGTGGCATTCAAGCCGTGGTGCGCGGCGCGGCAGACCATGACCGCGACGCAGGCGCTGAAGGAGATCCTCGCCCGTGGCATCGCGGCGGATGAGATCACCGAGATCGAGGCCGGCGTGCTGCCGCCGCATCACGGCATGCTCGACCACGGCGTGAAACCCGGCGACCGCGCCTCGTTCCTCACCAGCCTGCCGTACCAGATGGCACTCGCGGCCCTCGATCCGGATGCGGCGTTCGACGTGCAGCAATCGCCGGCGGCGGTGCCCGCGCCGCTCGCGGCGCTGATGGCCAAGATCACGGTGACGCAGAACGAGCGCCTGCTCGCGCGCTATCCAAAAGTATGGCCCGCGCATGTGCGGGTCGCGACCGCGTCCGGCGCCGTGCACGAGCACGAGATCGAGTACGTGCCGGGCGACGTGCGGATGCCGTTCGACGACGCGCAGGTGAAGGCGAAATTTCGCCGGTTCGTGGCGCCGCGGCTGGGCGCCGAAGGAGTGGAGCGGATGCTGGGGTTGGCGGCGGGGGTGCTGGCGGGTGAGCGGGGCGCGGGCGTGTTGGTGGGGGAGATCGAGGAGTTGTGCGTTCTTTAGCGGTGTGGGCGGGATGGAGGCGCCAACGGATCGGCGCGAAGCGCCGCCCGATGACAGGCTCCGCGCCGTAGTCAGGGAACGGTCTTTCAGCGGATCTCAGCGGATAGGCTTTCCCCGCATTACGCTTCGCTCCATGCGGGCTACACGCCTCGCACTTTCGGCAAGTCGATGAAGCGCCACGGGTCGGGCAGGGTGCCGCACGGCACCTCGATGAGGGCGGGCTCGTCCTGCGCAAGCGCGCGCTCGAGCGCGACGCGCAGGCCGCCGGGATCGCTCGCGCGGTAGCCGCCGATGCCGAAGCTCGCGGCGAGGCGCATGAAGTCCGGATTGGCGAGGTCGGTCGCGATCACCCGGTTGCCGTGGTCGTGGCGCTGCATGTTGCGCACGTTGCCGTAGGCTCCGTCGTTGAACAGAACGACCACGAGCGGGATGCGGTGGCGCACCGCGGTCGCGAGCTCCTGCACGTTGAACATGAACCCGCCGTCGCCCGTGATGGAGACGACCGGCGTTTTGCCCAGCGCGTGCTTGGCGCCGAGCGCGGTGGCGAGCCCCCAGCCGAGCGTGCCCTGGTAGCCGGACGAGACGTAGGTGCGCGGCCCGCGCGCCTCGTAGGCGACGCGTGCCGCGTAACCGACCTGGGTGAGCTCATCGACCAGCACGCCGTCGTCGGGCAGCACGTCGCGGATCGCCTGCAGATAATCGCGCATCACGCCGAGCCCGGCGAGATCGTCGGCGACGCGTGCCTTGAGCGCGCGGCTCGCGGCGACGCGTTTGGCATCCATCGGGGCGTGGTGGCCGAGATGGCCGTCGAGCCGACGCAGGATCGCGGCGGCATCGCCGGTGAGGCCGGTGACCGGGACCGGCCAGCGGTCGTGCTCGGCCGCGTCGATGTCGACCTTGATGATCTTGAGCTTGTCGTCGGTGCCCCAGGCGCCGAACGGGATGAACATGCGGGTGCCGACTGCGAGCACCACGTCGGCCTCGGCCCACAGCGCGTGGCCGGCGGGGAGCGCGTGGCTGAGCACATGGCGGTTGTCGAGCACGCCCTTGCCGCGGCGATAGCCGACGACCGGCGCCGTGAGCCGCTCGGCGAGCGCCCGCACCTCGGGCGCGGCGTCGAGCGCGCCGCCGCCGACGAAGATCAGCGGGCATTCGGCGGCGTCGAGCGCGGCGGCCGCCTGGGCGATCGCATCCTCATCGAGCGGCGCCGGCGGCTCCGCCGGCAGCGGCGCCACGAGCTCGACCTCCTCCTGCCTGGCGAGCATGTCAGGCGGCAGCTCGAGCCCGACCGGGCGCACGCGGCCGCTGGCGAGCTCATGGAACGCCCGGGCGACGAGGCCGGGCGCATCGGCCGGACGCTCGACCCGATCGGCCCACTTGGTGAGCGTGCGCAGGATGCCGAGCTGGTCGGGGATCTCGTGCAGATAGCCGCGGCCCTTGCCGATGCGGCGGCTCGGGATCTGCCCGATCAGCGCCAGCACCTTTGCGCCGGTCGACTGCGCGGTCGCGAGCGCGGCGGTCGAGTTGAGGAAGCCCGGCCCGGGCACGACCGAATAGGCGGCGGGCCTGCCGGTCGCGAGCGCAGCGCCGAGCGCCATGTAGGCGGCGCCCTGCTCGTGGCGCGTATGCACCGCGTTGATGCCGTCGCCGGCGTCGAACAGCGCGTTGAACAGGTGATCGCTCTGCACGCCGGGCAGGCAGTAGATCGACGCAATGCCATGCGCCATCAGGGAGCGCACGACGGCATCGCCTCCGCTCATCAGCGGCATCTTGTTTCTCCCAAAACTCTCGTCCTTCCTCACGCCCGGCGATGGCCGTTCGAAGAACGGCGCCGCTTTGCTCGCCTATGTGCCGGGCATCCAGCGTCTTTCTCTTTCTTGGCAAAGACGTGGATGGCCGGACGAGCCCGGCGATGACGAGTTGGTTATATTAGACGGCT
This sequence comes from Xanthobacteraceae bacterium, assembly GCA_035293985.1. Lineage (GTDB taxonomy): Bacteria > Pseudomonadota > Alphaproteobacteria > Rhizobiales > Xanthobacteraceae > JAVDCA01. The sequence goes on along the minus strand of DATGLS010000045.1, from coordinate 57,292 downwards.
TTCGAACGAGTGGGGAACAGGTTGGCGAACAGAACCGCGCTGGTGACCGGAGCATCTTATGGGGTCGGCGCCGCCTGCGCGCTGGCGCTGGCGCGCGCCGGCTACGATGTGGCAGTCACCGCGACGCGATTGGCCAATCTGCAGCGGACGCTCGAGGCGACCGCGGCGATCGGCGGTCGCGCCGTCGGGCTCGCGCTCGACCTGCGCGATGAGGGTGGCATCAAGTGCGTCGTTGCCGACGCGCTCGACGCTCTCGGACGCATCGACGTGCTGGTCAACAATGCAGGCGTGAACCTGCGCCGCAATGCCGTCGATGTCTCGCGCGACGAGTGGCGCTCCGTGATGGACGTCAACGTGGGCGGGACATTCTTCCTCACCCAGCGGGTCGCGCGCCGCTGGATCGAGCACAAGCAGCCCGGCTGCATCGTCAACATCGCATCGACGCACGGTCTCATCGGCGCGCCGGAGCGCTCGATCTACGGCATCTCCAAGGCGGCGATCGTCCATATGACGAGGATGCTGGCGATCGAATGGGCGGCGCATGGCATTCGCGTCAATGCCGTCGCGCCCGGGCGCATGCAGACCGAATCTCCCTCGCGCGCCGAGAAAGGGACCGACCCCGCCTACATGGCGGCGGTGCTGGCGCGCATTCCGCTGCATCGGCTCGCGACCGCCGAGGAGGTGGCGGCGGCGGTGTGCTGGCTCGCGAGCGCGCAGGCGGCCTCGGTGACGGGGCATACGCTGGTGATGGATGGCGGGTTGACGGCGGCGTAAGCGGCGGGCCTGCGGCATCTCGAACTATTCGGCCGCGGAGACCTCGTGATCGTTGCCGACGATGACGCGAACCGCGTTGCAGCCGGCGCCGAGATCGCGCGGAATCACGATCACGCCGGCGCGCAGGCCGGACATTTCCGAGATCTGCAGCAGTCGCGGCCGCACCTTCGCGTAGCACTTCTCGCTCATTCCGGCGGCCTTGAGGACGCCTTCGACATCGGTGCTCCACGGAATGCTCATGACGATCGGCTTCCTGAGCAGCTTCTCGGTGGCATCCTCCTTGTGCGTGGATACCAGAAAGATGAACAAAGCGAAGCCGATGCCCGGCAGCACCCAGATCGTCGTCTTCTCCAGCTTCTCGAACCTCAACCGGAGAAACTGTGTATTGGCGAGCTCCATGACCTCCTTGATACGCGGCTGCAACTCGTCGAGCTCGCTTTCGGCGTCGTTTCGCAGCAACTCGGGGATGGCGGGATCGTTGACGATCCTCGTCAGCTCGACATACCGATGGTGAAGCCTTCCCATCGTGCCGATCGCCGCCGGATACTGGCCGGCGATCCAATGGTCCACGTCGGCGCGTGCCTGCTCGTAGTCGGGCAAACGCACCATCTCGTCGAACGACGCCAGCTTGTTGGCGATGACCTTGAGCGCATCGCGTAGCGGCCACAGGCAGAACAGGGTCAAGGCGACCAGCGCGGCGGCCGCGATGAACCGCTGGGTGGTGTCGAGGTCTGCGATTTTGGCGACGAGACCGCCGCCGATGACCAGAACCACGGTCGCGCCGAGGATCGTCACGATCCATTTGGACGTTTCGCGAAGGGTGGCTCGAGCGTCGCCGAACCGCTTGTTCGGATCCTCATCAGGCATCGGGCCCACCTGGGCGCACGATGATCGTCAGCGCGTCGGGCAGCTTGCCCAGCGTCGCGTGAAACATTTCCGAGTTCAAGTCCCTGATGTGCTTGACGGTGGCGAAGACCGTGTTGGAGCCGCCGGGCAGCTTGTGGTCGTGCACCGCTTTCGCGAGGGCCGTCATGCTGTCGAAATGACCAAGCTCATGCGGCTTCTGTCCGACCACGAGGACGGTCGCCATATTGATCGGCCGCCATTTGGGATATTTGGGTTTCGGCTTGCTCGGCTCTTCCGGCGGTTTCGTCTCTACCGGCTGGTCCCTTTCCGCTTCGGCGGTCGAGCCCGGCGCTGCGGCATCGAGCAGGATGACTTGCGCGGGCATGTTCGTCTCCTCGTCGCAGGACCGCACAATTTTAGATTGCCGCGTTGCCGCGTGCAAGAGAGTAGGCTGGTCGCGGGCCAGTCGCGCCCGAGCCTCAGGCAAACCCGCGCGGCTCGTCGGCGAGCGCCGGCAGGGCAGCCAGCACTTCACCGAGCGATTTCGCCGCCGCTTGATCCAGCGCGAGCAGCGGCGGCCGTGGATCGCCGCAGTCGCGGCCCATGACGCGAAGGGCGGCTTTGAGCACGCCCGCGCCACCGGGCTTCGTGGCCTGGCGCAGCGCCGCGACCTGCTCCTGGGGGGCGCGCGCGGCGGACAGGTTGCCGGTGCGGCACCCCTCGTAGAGGACGCGGATCAGCTTCGGCGCGACGGCGGCGAGCGACGACAGCATCCCGGTCGCGCCGATCGCGGCGGCGGAGACGAAGAGCTCGTTGCCGGCGATGAGTTGGAAATCCGGCCGCGCCTTGCGGGCAAGCGTCATCAGCTCGATCATGAACTGCCAGTCGAGGCTTGCGTCGATGAGGCCGGCGAAATTCGCCAGCCGGCCGATCAGCTTCACCATCAGGTCGGCCGAGACCTTGCTGCCGGCCATGTCGTCAGGCGCGTTGTGCACGAACAGCGGGATCTGCACGGCGCCACCGATGATGGCGAAATGCTCGAGCACCATGGCGGGCGGCGGCGTCCAGTAGTAGGGCGTGGTGGCGACGATGGCGGCAGCGCCGGTGTTTTCGGCTTGGCGCGCCAGCGCGGCGGCGAGCGCGCTGCCGGCCTCGCTCACGTGGGCCACGACCGGCACCTTGGCGTGCTTGAGGGCGAACGCGACCACCGCGTGCTTTTCGGCTTCCGGCAGGCTCACGGACTCGGCCGCATGCATCGGCACCGCGAGCGCGTCGGCGCCGTGACGCTGATGGAAGTCGATGAGCTGCGCGAAGCGCTCGAAATCGATGCGGTGCTCGCGGGTGAACGGCATCACCGGCGCGTGGACGAGGCCGAGGCGGAGGGCGGTCATGCGATTTTCCAAAGCGGCAACGCGCTGACCAGCCATTCACCAGTCATCATTCACCAACCGTGCGGCTCGCTCTCGAGGATGCCGAGCTCCTCGAGCTGGCCGCGGATATAGGCCTGGCGCTCCTTGGTGGCGGTCGGCAGCGGCGGGCGGGTCGGGCCGACGTTGCGGCCCATCATCACCATGCCGCCCTTGAGCGAGGAGGGGTACTGGTCGCGGAAAAGAAGCCACAGCCAGGAGAGCTTGTATTGCAGGTCGCGCGCGCGCTCCCAGTCGCCGGCCATGCAGGCATCGAAGGTGGCGTTGCACAGGTTGGGGCAGATCGAGCCCGCCGCCGAATAGGAGCCGACTCCGCCGAGCGGCACCGAGGGCAGCAGGTACTCGACGCCGGTGAGCATGGCGAAATCCGGCCGCAGCTTCAGCGCGGCGCGGGAGATCTCCAGGAATTTCTCGCTGTTGAAGCTCGCTTCCTTGACGCCGACGAAATTGGGTAGACGCTCGATCAGGCGCGCCATCAGGTCGCCGGTGATCTCGACGCCGGCGAGGTAGCTCGGCGAGTTGTAGGAGATGACCGGCAGGTCGATCGAGGTGGCGAGCCGCACGAAGTAATCGTAGATCGCCTCGCGCGCCGGATTCCAGAAGTAGGGCGTGATCGCGAGGATGCCGTCGGCGCCGATTTTCTGCGCGTGCGCCGCGAGCTCGAAGGTGTCCTGGATCGCCAGCGCGCTCACATGGATCGTCACCGGCACGCGGCCCGCGACTGTCTTCACGGCAGCCTCGGCGAAGAGCTTGCGCTCGGGAATTGTGAGGTTGAGCGACTCCGCCTTGTGGTGCGGCCACGAGATCGCCGGCGCGCCGGTGCGAACGTGAAAATCGAGCAATCGCTCGAAGGTCGGCAGGTCGAGGGAATAGTCGTCCTTGAGGGGCGTGACGGGGCTCTGCATCACTCCGCGGAATTTATTCTGCATGTGCGATCCTGCGGCGGCGCGCCGGGGGCGAGCATGACCACAGCGTGCCCGCGATGGCAATGGGCCGCGGGCACCGGCGCACTAATCGCGCTCCGACGCCTTCGCGGCCCGCTGGGTGTCGCGGATCAGCTTCGCCACATCGTTCACGTCGGGGATCATTTCGAACATCGGCGGCACGTAGCGTCGCGAGCCGGGCCATCCCGGAATCGTCATCGACGGATAGGGGCTTCGCCCGAACATAATCGTCCCCCAACCGGACGCGCGCGCCGACACGTCGATCTCGCCGAGCGTGCTCACCGCCAGAGACCTGACCTCGCGGCTCCACAACCCGGAAAGGATCAGGACACGCTGGCTCGTCAGCGCATAGGAGGTGCGGCGTCGCTGCGCGGCATCGACGAAGAAACGGCCGATGAGCATGTAGAGGCCGATCACGATGAACAGGAGAACCGGGAGGACGGCGACAGGATCGCTGTTCGATCCCTTCAGCGTCATCCAGGCGCCGTACGCCGGAATGCTGGTCCACACCACCGCGAACGGGATCACGAAGGCGTCCATACCGCGCAGCATCAGTCCCTGTCGCGGCCGGCCTGACCAGATGACGCGCTCGCCGCGATCGAGCGTCGCGGTGACTTCCGGCGGCGGCGGCATGGAACCGAGCATCGCGGTCCTGGGTCTTGCGGCTCATAGGTTGTCCGCCGAACCATCATAGCAGCAAGCCGCGCCGGCCGTCCGCCGCTACTCGGCGGCGTGCAACGCGGCAGCGGCATCGCGCGGCGCCGCGCGCGAGCACGACGCGCCGCCGAGCACACAGAACTTTGCGCAGTGCGGATGGTTGAGCGGCACGGCGCGCGCCGCCTGGCGAAGCGTCGTGCCGAGCTCGAAGGTTCGATCGTAGGGGATGAGCGTGCAGGCGAGCACCGACGCACCCTCGGCGCCCTTGCGCTTCACCACCATGCGGGACGACGCGCACATCACGTCGTCTGGCGACTTGCCGAGGATGCCCCAGCATGCCTCGGAAATCTCCGGCACGTCGGCGCCGGCATCCATTTCGGGAAACAGCACCAGCGCGGCCGGATCGTATGCGTCGATCGGGATCGCGTGTTCGGCGAAGAGGCGCGCAAAGCCGGCGCGCTCGACCGCGTCGTCCTCGCCCCACATGGTGCGGCCCGCGACCGCGAGGTTGAAACCGTTGCGCGCGAGCCAGACGAGGCCGTCGCGGGTCGACGCGAAGGTATCGGCGCCGCGCTCCTCCTCGTGGTGTTCGGCGGTGAAATGATCGAGCGAGACGCGGATGGCGAGGCGATCGCCATGACGGCGCTCGAGATCGAGAAGCTTCGCCTTGTGCCGCTGCATCGGCCGCATCGCATTGGTGAGCACGAGGATGCGGAAGCCGCGGGCGAGGCATTCGTCGAGCAAGGCGAAGATATGCGGGTTCATGAACGGCTCGCCGCCCGTGAAGCCGATCTCGCGCGTGCCGAGGCCGTCGCGCTCGATCTCGTCGAGATAGGGGCGGATGTCGTCGAGGGCGAGGTATTCGAGCCGGTCGTTGCGCGGGCTCGACTCGATGTAGCAGTTGCGGCACGTGATGTTGCACAGTGTGCCGGTGTTGAACCACAGCGTATCGAGTCGCCGCAGTGCGACGTGCGCGCGCGGCTCGCCCGTGGCGGTGCGTCGCTGGTCCTTGAACTTGGCGGGATCGATCTTCGCGTACGGCGTCTGCGGCAGCTTCTCAGCCATGGCCCATCCAAACGAGGCACGCCGCGGGGCTTTGCCCCGCGGCACGCCATAGTCGCACGGAGTGGCGTTACGACGCGAGCGTCAGCACCGCGTTCTCGTAGCGTCCCTGACCCATCTCGCCGCCGGCGAAGATCTGGTGCTGCGCGATCCACTCGAAGGATTCCTCGTAGGCTTCCTTGGTGTAGGGCTCGAACACCAGCCGCTCGCCCGGCCCCCAGCGTCGCGTGTCCATCTGGGCGTGCCAGCGGGTCGGGAACTCCTTCTTGTAGTAGTGCGTGTAGCGGTCGGGCCGCAGATCGATGTCGCGCTGGGCACGCTTGAGGGCGCGGAAGAACTTGCGCAGGTCCTCCGGATCGGCGTTGCCCGTCACGATGGTGCCGATCATGAAGGTGTTGTCGATCACCTTGCGGAAGCCGAGCTGCTCGGCGAAATAGTACGGCCCGCTGAAGAGGTGGCAGGCCGGCACCTTGCGCTCGAGCAGCAGCTCCATGCGCTTGAACAAAAGCCCGTCATTGAAAGACAGATTGATCTTGTCGGCCGGCATGTATTGCTCCAGCGCCTGGACGGTCGAGTAGTGGCTGCCAGACTGGAAGCCGACCGAGATCGGCACGCCGGCGAGATCCTCGGGCGTCTTCACCGGCGAATCCGGCGGCACGAACACGCCGGCGGGCGAGACCGAGTAGACGTCGCCATACATCTTGCCCTTGCCGGTCGAGGCCGCGACGTTGACGGTCCAGTGGCACGCGCAGCTGATGTCGGAGGAGCGGCCCTTCTCCAGTGACTGGTAGGCGCCGACCTTGTTGCCCTGGTCGTGGATCTTGCCGTCGGTCTTCTGCACCAGCTCCTGGAAAATGTAGTCGAGGCCCTCGTCCTTGAAGTAGCCCTTCTCCTCGGCGACCCATTCCTGCAGCCGGAAGTGCGGCTCGATGATGAATTTGCTCATGCTTTCCTCCTTCGTTCGTCCTTGGGTTGGTCTGGTTTGCGAGGGTTGAGTTTCGGTTTCAGCAACAGCTCGGATCCTTGCGCTTTGCCTGCAGGTGCTCGGCGACGCGGCGGGCGCGGATCATCTTGACGTGGTCGTCCATCAGGCGGCGGGCACCGGCGCCGTCACGCATCTCGATCAGGCCGGCGAGCTCCTTGTGCACGTCGAGGATGCGGCGCGCGACCTTCGTGTTGAGCGTCGCATTGCGGGCCGGCCAAGAGACGTGCTGCAACGAGATGAACTGCACCACCAGCACGCGGTTATGTGAGGCCTCGGCGACCGCGAGGTGGAACTCGCGGCTCGACAGCGTGAACGCCGCCATGTCGTTGGACTTGTCGTCGAGCTTGGCCTCGGCGTCGGCGAGCAGCGCGCGCAGGCGGGCGTGGTCGGCTGGCGTGGCGTTCTCGGCGGCAAGCTCGGCCGCCATGCATTCGACCGCGCGCTGGGCGTCGAGGATCTCGGCCGGGCTCACGCCGGTGAGGTCGAGCTGCACGGCGAGCGCCTCGGCGAACAGGCGCGGATTGCCGCGGGCGACGCGAGCGCCGCCGCCCTTGCCCATGCGGATCTCGACGATGCCGAGCGCCTCCAGCGTGCGCAGCGCGTCGCGCGCGACGATCCGGCTCACGCCGTGGCGCGCCGCGAGGTCCTTTTCGGTGCCGAGGAAGTCGCCCGGCGCGAGGCGCTTGGCGAAGAGGGATTCGCGCACGTCGGCGACGATCTGCGAGGACAGCGAGGCCGAGCGCCCGAGCACGATGAAGGCGGGCGCGGGGGCGATGCGGGCGGACGAGGTTGCGGCAGGCGTCTTCATGCTGCCTCGGTGATTAAGGTGATAAAGATGATATCTTTTGAGGTGCGCCAGTCAAGGGCCTTCTGTTCGCCCTCCTCTGCAAGGGGCCTGCAGAGGGAGGGTCGGCGAGCGAAGCGAGCCGGCGCGGGCCGAATCGCCGTCACCCCACCCAGGATCGCGTTTCGCTTCGCTCGAGGCGTTCCGACCCTCCCTGCAGGCGAGAGTAAAGGAAGTCGCGTTCTCAGCTGCGCCTAGGCGTGCAATTCTGGGCGCCATGAGAAGAGATCGAGGGAGCGCGAGGATGTGGCGACGGATGCGAAGCCTTGCGATGGTCACCGCGCTGGCGCTCGCGCCGGTCGCCAGCGCGCAGACCTATCCCGATCGGCAGATCACCATCGTGGTGCCGGCGGCGCCGGGCGGGGTCACCGATCTGCTCGGGCGGGCGCTCGCCAAGCGGTTCATCTTAGCTTGGGGGCACGATGCGATCGTCGAGAACAAGCCGGGCGCCAACAACCAGATCGCGGCCGAGCTGGTGACCAAGGCGGCGCCCGACGGCTACACGCTGCTGATCGGGCCGGAGGCGACCTTCGTGGTCAATCCGTTCCTCTATGCCAAGCTGCCGTACGAGCCGATCAAGGGCTTTTCGCCGATCAGCGGGCTGGTGAGCATCCACCATGCGCTGATCGTCAACCCGGCGCTGCCGGTCAAGAACGTGGCCGATCTGCTGGCGCTCGGGAAGCAGAAGCCGGGCGCGCTCAACTACGGGACCTTCGGCGTCGGCTCGACCGGCCACCTCAACATGGAGGTGTTCGAGCGCGACGCGGGCATCCGGCTCGTGCCGGTGCACTACAAGGGCGCGACGCCGGCGCTCACCGACGTGATGGCCGGCCACATCCAGCTCATGTTCATCAGCGTCGGCAGCGCGGTGCCGCAGGCGAAGGCCGGCAAGGTGCGCATGATCGCGATCGGCGCACCCGAGCGGCTCGCCGGGCTGCCCGACGTGCCGACGGTCGCGGAGAGCGGCGTGCCGGGCTTCGAGGCGGTGTCGTGGTTCGGGCTGTACGGCCCCGCCGGGATGCCGCCGGCGGTGGTCGAGAAGATCAACGGCGAGGTGCGCAAGCTCTTTGCCGATACGGAGTTCGAGAAGACCTTCATGGCGCCGCAGTTCTTCGAGTCGATCGCCGGCTCGCCGGCGGAGCTCTCCGCTCACCTCGAGTCCGACTCGGCGAAGTGGGAGAAGGTCATCCGCGACGCGAACATCAAGATGCAGTGAGTAGCGAATGGCGAGTAGCGAGCAGCGAGCAGCGAGTGGCGAATAGGGAGCATAGAGGCTATTCGCTACTCGCCATTCGCTACTCGCGGCGGCCAGAGAGAGCCCGACAATGACCGACAACACCGATCTGCCCGAGGACCTCGCCAAATTTCGCGACGGCTATGCCGAGCTGTTCGGCACGGTGCCGCCGATGCCGGCGGCGCGCTTTGCGTTCGCGGGCGAGGTCGACCCCGACGGGCTGCGGCTGATCGAGCAGCTGCGCGCGCACGCGTTCCATTCGAACGTGTTCGACACCAAGACGACCAACCTGATCCTGTTCGGCATGCTGCTGGTCGAGCGCCTGCAGCCGGCCGCGCAGGTGCACGCCTTCGCGGCGCGGCGCGCCGGCGCGACCTGGGAGGAGCTGCAGAAGGTGGTGGAGCTTGCTTCCGCAACCGGCGCGCTCGCGGCGGCGAACATGGGCAGCGCGATGTTGCAGGCGCTGCGCGAGAAGGAGAAATCGTAGGGCGGGCAACCGCGTCTTCGCGGTTGCCCACGCGGAGCTTTGCGGATAGCAAGCGCGTGGGCGAAATCGAGGACGATTTCGTCCATCCTACGCAAGAAGGAACGTTCCGTGAAGAAACTGCTCGCCGCCGTCGCGCTCGCCGCGACCTTCGCCGCCGCCGCGCACGCGCAAACCTATCCGTCCCGCCCCATCACGATGGTGGTGCCCCTCTCGGTCGGCGGCTCCACCGACATCATCGCCCGGATCGTCGCGCAGGGCATGGGCCAGGCGCTGCACCAGACGGTCATCGTCGAGAACACGACCGGGGCGGGCGGCACCATCGGCGAGCGGCGCATCTCGCGCGCGACGCCGGACGGCTACACCATCGGCATCGGCCAGTGGGGCACCAATGTCGCCAATGGCGCGATCTATCCGCTCGATTACGACCTGATGAAGGACTTCGTGCCGATCGGCCTGATCGCCACCCAGCCGTTCTTCATCGTCGCCAAGAAATCGATGCCGGCGAGCAATCTCAAGGAGCTGATCGCCTGGCTGAAAGCCAATGCCGCCACGGCGACGATGGGCAATTCCGGCGTCGGCTCGCCGAGCCACGTGGCGGGCTTCCTGTTTCAGAAGGCGATCGGCGTCAAGTTCACCATGGTGCCGTATCGCGGCGCCGGCGAGTCGACGCAGGCGCTGCTCGCACAACAGATCGACACGCTGCTCAACACGCCGGCGGTCTCCGTGCCGCAGATGAAGAACGCCGACATCAAGGTCTATGCGGTGACGGCGAAGAGCCGCATTGCGCTCGCGCCGGACGTGCCGACGACCGACGAGGCAGGGCTGCCGGGCTTCTACTTCTCGTTCTGGCACGCGCTGTGGGCACCCAAGGGGACGCCGCAGCCGATCATCGCCAAGCTCAACGATGCGCTGCGGGCGGCGCTCGCCGATCCGGCGACGCGCAAGAAGCTCGTCGACCTCGCCCAGGATATCTTCCCGCCCGACCAGCAGTCGCCGGAGGCGCTCGCCACGTTCCAGCAGGCCGAGATCGACAAATGGTGGCCGGTGATCAAGGAAGTCGGCATCAAGGTGCAGTGAGCTCGCGCGATGCGCAGGGCGAGGCGATTGCGCATCGTCATGGTCGACGACCGGATGCAGAAAGGCTATCACTACGAGCTCACCGCACCGGTCGGACGCAGCTTCGATCCGGAGTTCACGCCCGACCTCACGCCGCGCGAAATGCTCCGCCTCGGCATCTTCGGCGGCAAGTACATGACCGACTGCCGCAAGGAGTTTCCCAAGAGCTGGTTCGCGGGCGCGAAGCTTGCGAAGGGCGCGCGTGACCGCGAGCTCAACTTTTTCGGTGTCAACGCGAGCCAGCCGCTCGCCGAATGGCGGCGCAAGGGCTGGCTGCACCCCGACGATCCGCGCGGCTGGTTCCAGTGGTATTGCCGCTACTACATGGGCCGCCGGATGCCCGACGAGGATCGCCGCCAGATCAAGCGCTGGAAGGCGATCCGCCGCCACGTTCGGCAGGTCGAGCGCAACTGCGAGCCGGGCGATTTGTCGTGCCGGAAGCGCCAGCGCCAGGCGCTGCTGCATTGGGCTTACGACAGTAGGAAGGTCTAGAGCCCCTCGGTTTCGTCCACGCCCCACCTGCTCCACGTCATGGAGCGCGGCCGCCCTCGCGGCCGCGCGTCTCGAACCATGGGTCGCGATGCAAGCGGCGCCGCATGAATGCCTGGCTCATTCGAGACGCTTGTCGTCGCGGTGCGACGACAAGCTCCTCAGGATGACGGAAGAGCAAGGTGCGGGATCAGCTTCAGCGCATTGCCGCGCTCGATGTTCTCCCGCTCCGCGCTCGCGATGCCGAGGTCGTCGAGCACCTTGACGGCGACGCTGGGAGACCAGAAGGGATAGTCCGTGCCGAACAAGAGATGCGATGAGCCCACGAGCGAGCGGATCGCGTTGAACGGGATCGGATCGACGACGCCGGCGATGTCGTAGTAGAGCTTCTTGAGCTCCAGCAGGACACCGTTCGGCACGCGCGCAGATAAATCCGTGCGGTTCTTCGCGATGCCGGCGATGCGGGCGGCGAGCATCGGCAAAGCGCCGCCGCCGTGGGAGAAGATCCAGCGGATGTCGGCGCAGCGCGTGAAGGTGCCGCCGAACAGAAGGCTCACGATCGCGCGGGTCGAGTCGAAGGGAAACTCGATCATCGGCGAGGGCACGTCCGGCAGGATGCCGTCGAAGGCGGGCGAGTCGGTCGGATGGAAGTAGACCACGGCCTTGCGCCGGTTGAGCTCGTCGAACACCGGCGCGAAGGCTTTGTCGCCCGGCCATTTGTCGCCGTAGTTGGTGACGAGGCCGAAGCCGACGGCGCCCAGCGCATCGAGCGCATGCTCGATCTCGCGCAGCGAGGCCTCGACATCGGGTAGCGGCAGCGCCGCGAACACGGCGAAGCGGCCGCGGTGGTCGCGGGCGAGGTCGGCCGCATACTCGTTCCACTCGCGCGCGATCCTGCGGGTCGCGGCGAGATCGCCGAACCACAGGCTGGGCGATATCGAGACGATCGATGTCGTGATGCCGTCACGGTCCATGGCGACGAGCGACTGCTCCGGGGTCCAGGCGGAGATGCGCGGAAAATGCACGTGCGTCGCCCGCGCGATCTGGTCATGCGCGGCGGTGAGGTATTTCGGCGGGTAGATGTGATGATGGGTGTCGATGCGGCCGGAGGTCATGAGTTTCACCCGAGCGCCGCGAGGCCCGCGAGCGCGACTTGCTCGTCCTGGACCGACAGGACGCCGGAGACGCCGATCGCGCCGACGCATTCGTCCCGATGGATAATCGGCACGCCACCCTGGACCGGGAGGCCGACCTGGAAGGAGAGAAAGGCCGGGCGCTCCTTGATGCGATCTTCCCACGCCTTGCTTGGCTGGCCGGTTAGCGCCGCGGTCCGGGCCTTGTCGGCCGCCGCGGTCGATGCGATCGCCGGCGCGCCGTCCATGCGCTCGAAGCCGAGCAGAAGGCCGGCGTCATCGACGGCCGCGACCCCGACGTTCCATTTGTTCTTCTCCGCCTCGACGATGCTGGCGGCCATCATCTTCCTGACCTCGGCCGCGGTCAGGCAGGCTTTGATGCGCATGAGAAATCCCTCGTCGCGTCGGTTTAGCGGACGGGGGAGATGAAGAGCAACTGCACGATGCTCCGCGTGGGCGACGCGAAGATGCGTCGCCCACCCTCCGATTCAGCCGAGCAACCCACTCAACGGCGTGACCGCCCGGCTGTCGGGGAAGATCGCGTCGGCCAGGACCTTGTCGTCGATGCGCAGGTGGTCCTTGAGCACGCCCTTGAGCATGGCGCGCAGGTCCGTGGTCGCCTTGAGGTCGCGCTTCTCGAACAGGTCGGTCTCCTTGAGCCCCGGCCAGTCCGCGATGACGCGGCCGCCCTTGAGCGCGCCGCCGACGAGCAGCGCCACCGTGCCGCTGCCGTGGTCGGTGCCGTTGTCGCCGTTGATGTGGGCGGTGCGGCCGAACTCGGTGACGAGCACGACCACGCTGTCCTTCCACACCGGGCCCATGCCGGTCTCGAACGCCGCGATCGCGCCGTCGAGCGCGCCGAGCAGGTTGCCGAGCCGGCCGCCGACCGCGCCCTCGTCGATATGGGTGTCCCAGCCGTTGACCGCGACCGCGCCGATGCGCGGGCCGTCCTGGCGCGCCATCAGCTTCGCGGCGGTCGAGGCGACCTCGGCGAAATAGGCGCGCACGGCCTCGATGCCGGCGAGCTGCTCGCGCTGCGCCGGCGTGAGCGCATCGATGTTGCCGGCGGCGGCGACGTGCATCAGGTTGAGCCGGCCCTGCAGCACGCGGGCGAGCGCCGGATCGGAATGCTGATAGAGGTCGATCAGCCGCATCAGCGTGTCCTCGCCGGCGGGCGCGATGCGCTGCGGCGTCCAGCTCACCACCGGCGCGGGTCCGCGCACCACCAGCGGCACCACCGGGCCGACCCCGAGCGCGCCGCGGCGATCGATGCGCGCATCGGGCTCGATCGCCGCGAACGCGCGGTTGAGCCACCCGGAGGCGGCGTTGCCGGGCTTGGCAAAGCCGCTTTCCAGCACGTCCTGGCCATCGAAATGCGAACGGTCGCGATAGGGCGTGCAGGTCGCGTGCACGATCATGGCCTGGTTCGCTTTATAGAGACGGTGCAGGTTGGGCATCGCGGGATTAAGCGCGAAGAAGCCGTCGAGCGGCAGGCCCGGGGTCTTGCCCTCGAGGGTGAGGGCCTTGTCGCCGCGCAGCTTGACCCAGTCGGGATCGCCGACCGGCGCCGCGAGCGCGAGCCCGTCGAGGGCGCCGCGCAGCACCACCACCATCAGGCGCGGGTCGCGCCCTTCGGCGCGCGCAACCCGCGGCATGAAGGGCCAGGCGAACAGAACGCCGGAGGCGGTGAGCAGCTCGCGGCGCGAGGGAGCGTGAAGGGTGAAGGTCATGCGTGGGCTCCTGATCGGATCGAGCGTTATCGCCGGTGGAATTCGGGGGCCATCAGGGCGATCGCGATCGCCTGCTGGCGACTGTCGGCGCGCGCGACCGCGCGGCGCGTGTCGGCCGACGCGAGCGGCCCCAGCGTGGTCTCGAGCAGGTCTTTCGGGTCGACCGTCGCCTCGACCCTCGACGCGACGATCTCGGCGATGTCGAGCCGCTGCGCGAGCCCGTCGGCCCATGGCCCCTGGACGTCGGAAAAGCCTTCGGGCTGCGGCGGGCGCCACAACGGCTCGCCGAGCCGCGCGCGCGCCTGCAGACCCTGCACGACATCGCCCGGCGCGTCCGGAATGGCGCGGCGCATGGCGGTGAGCCATTCATTCGGCCGCTTGAGCTTGGTCATCGGCGTGTCCCAGGTCTCGGGCGCGGCGACGAGCGCCTTGGCGATCTCTTTGAGGTCGCCGTCCGAGTCGCGGAAGCGCTGTTCCAGTGTCTTGACCAGCGCCGGCGGCGGATCGTCGGCGACGAAGTGGCGCGCGAGCTTGGTCGCCACATGCGTTGCGGTCGCCGGATGGCGCGCGAGATCGGCGAACACGGCGCGGCCCTGGTTGACGCCGACCTCGGCATAGACCTTGCCCATGATGGTCTGCGGGCCCGGCTCGTGCAGGCGCGGATTGAACACGAACTCGCTGCCGTGGTCCGGGTTGGTCGCGGCCGGCAGGATGGTCCAGCCGGTGAGCACTTTGGCGAACGCGATGATATCGGCCTGGGTGTAGCCGGTGCGCACGCCGAGGGTGTGCAGCTCGAGGATTTCGCGGGCGAAATTCTCGTTGAGCCCGACCTTGCCGATCAGGCCTGCGACCGACTTCGGCCCGACGGAGCGGAAGTTGTCGAGATAGATCAGCATCGCGGGATGGCCCTCGGCCGCCACCAGCATGTCGGCGAAGCGGCCGAGCACATGCGGACGGATCGCCTCGCGCTCGTAGCCGCCCGCCATGTAGGGCACGACGTCGGCGGAGACGCAGAAATGGTTCGACCAGAACCACACCAGCCGCTCGACGAAGCCGATCTCGGCCGTATTGGCGGCGATGAAATGCGCGCGCGCCTCGTTGCGGAAGATGCGCTGCTGGACGTTGGGCGGCTTCGGCTTCTTCGGGTCGGCCTTGTCGTCCGCTTGCTTGTCCGCCAAGGCGTCCGGTTTGGCGTCCGCCATCTTCGGCTCCTTGGGATCCGTGGCTTTCGGGTCGCTCGGCTTGGCGTCATTCGGCTTTTGATCGGGCTTTGCAGCGACCTTGGCATCCGCCTTGGCCATGACATTGCCGGGCGCCTCGGCCGCGGCGGCATTCGCCATCTCGTTCTTCTCGTTCTGCTTGGCGATGCGCATCGCCATCTGCTCCTGGCGATACATGAAGGCCGTCATCGACGACTTGCTCGCGCTCATCAGGTTCGCGTCGAAGACGAGGCCAATGCCTGGCTTTTCGAGCTCGGCCAGAAGCGCGCCGCGCGGATCGGAAGCGATCGCATCGATCAGGCCGGCTTTCGGCCCGAGGCCGAAGCGGTGCAATGCCAGCGCTGCCTGGAATTTGGGATCGGTCGACATGGGGGCGTCCAGTCTGTCGTGATCGGCGGGCGATGAGGTCCATCTGGTCGAGTCGCTTGCGGCGACCGCCGGCGAGATTCGCACGCTGCGGGTCAAAGCGCCGTCAAGTTTGTCGTCAAAGCATTTCTCTGGAGTATTGAAGTGCTTAGCGTCTATTCGCGGGATGGCTAAAATGCGAGCGGCAGGCGCCGCCATGATGCAGGTGCGGAGCCGGTTGACTCGTCCGGTCGAAGCGACCTTTGCTGTTCCGACTGGAAGGCGGGGAGAGAACGTTGAGCCTAGGTATGATCGAGCGAGCCGCCCTATTCTTGGTGCTCGCGCTGCTCGCGGCCGCTCCGGTGGCGGCACAGGACTACCCGGTGCGGCCGATCCATCTCATCGTGCCGGCGGCACCCGGGGGACCAACCGACCTGCCGGCGCGGCTGGTCGCGCAAATCCTTCCCGATCTCGGGCAGGCTGCCGTGGTCGAGAACCGGCCCGGCGGCGGCGGCGTGATCGGGGCGCGTTCGGTCGCGGCCGCGACGCCGGACGGCTACACGCTGCTGGTCGGCAATACCAGCGTGCTCGCCGTCATCCCGGCCGTGTCGGCGAGCGCCGGCTACGACCCGGCAAAGAATTTCGCGCCCGTCGCCAAGCTGTCGGAGAGCTATCAGATCCTGGTGGTGCCGGCGGCGTCGCCGTTCCGGTCGCTGCATGATCTCGTCGCCTTCGCCAAGCTGCATCCCGGCAAGCTCAACGTCGCGCATACGGGCGAGGGCGGCCTGCCGCATCTCACCGTCAAGCTGCTCGAGGCGCGCGCCGGCATCGATCTCGTCGGCGTGCCGTACAAGAGCGGCGGCGAGTCGGTCACGGCCGTGCTGGGCGGCCAGGTCGACATGACGATCGAGGGCATTACGATCCTGCTGCCGTTGATCCGCGACGGCAAGCTGCGCGCGCTCGCCGTGACGAGCGCCGAGCGCACGCCGCTCGCGCCCGACCTGCCGACCATGATCGAGGCCGGCGTGCCCGACTACGAGGTCACGACTTTCAACGGCGTGGTGGCGCCGGCCGGCACGCCCGCCGCGATCGTGGCCAAGCTCAACGCCGCGATCACGGCCGGCCTGCAGACGCCCGACATGCAGGCCCGTCTGCAGAAGCTCGGCGCCATCTCGCGGCCGAGCAGCCCGGCGGCATTCGGCGCGTTCATCGCGGCCGAGCACGCCAAATGGTCGGCGCTCGGCATCAGGGTGAACTGAGAGGACAGATCATGGCGAAGCTCACATTCGCGGCCGGCACCTCGCACACGCCGATGCTGCTCGCCTCCGACGAGACGCTGCCGCGTTTCGCCGAGACCGACCGCAACATCAAGCATCGCGACAAGGAGGGGCGGCCGGTCACCTATGGCGACCTGCTCGAGAAGGCCGATCCCAAGCTCGCCCATATGGTGGCGCCAGCCGAGCTGGTCGCCCGGCAGAACGTCGCGCGCGGCGCCGTCAAGCACCTGCGCAACGCGGTCGCGGCCGCGCAGCTCGATGCGCTGATCGTCATGGGCGACGACCAGAATGAAAGCTACCTGGAGGATTGCCGGCCGGCCTTCGCGGTCTACTACGGCGAGACCATCCGCAACAACGCCACCCAGCACGCGACCTACTCGCATTTCCCCGATTGGTACATCAAGAACCGGCAAGGCTTCTTCGAGCCCGAGCAGCCGCGCGATTATCCGGTGCATTCAGCGCTCGCGGTTCACCTCATCGAGACTACGATGGATGCCGGCTTCGACATGGCGGCGTCGAAAACGCTGCGCGAAGGCGACGGGGAGGGGCACGCGCTCGCCTATGTGCATCGCCACGTGGTCGATTCCGACAAGCCGGTGCCGGTGGTGCCGATCTTCCTCAACACCTATTTCCCGCCCAACCAGCCACGCCCGGCGCGCTGCTACGCGCTCGGCGAGGCGATCCGGCGCGCGGTCGAGGGCTTCGCCGGCGAGGCGCGCGTCGGCGTTCTGGCGTCGGGCGGGTTGAGCCATTTCCTTGTCGACGAGGATTTCGACCGCGCGATCATCAAGGCGCTCGCCGACAAGGACGCGGAGTTCCTGCGCAAGCTGCCGCGCAACAAGCTCAATGCGGGCAGCTCGGAGATCCTCAACTGGGTCGCGCTCGCGGGTGCCTCCAGACATCTCGATCTCGACTGGTTCGAGTACGTGCCGGGCTATCGCACGGCCGCCGGCACCGGAACAGGCTTGAGCTTCGCAACACTGCGGTGAGGAACTGATCTGCCATGCCTGACGTGCTCTCGCTTTCCATCGCCGAGCTCGCGCGGCGCCTCCGCGACGGCGCGCTCACGGCGCGCGCGCTCGTCGAGGAGGCGATCGCCAACCACGAGCGCCGCGGCAACGGGCTGCTCGCCTACTCGCAATGGGCGCCGGACCATGCGCGCAAATGCGCCGATGCCGCCGACGCGGCCTTTGCGGCCGGCGCGTGCGCCGGGCCCCTGCAGGGCATCCCGACCTCGGTGAAGGACCTGTTCGCGGTGGCGGGTTTTCCGACCTATGCGGGCTCGCCGAAACGCCTGCCGGCCAAGTTCGAGGTCGAGGGGCCGGTGGTGGCGACTCTGCGCCGCCAGCTCGCGACGCTGATGGGCAAGACCCACATGGTCGAGTTCGCATTCGGTGGCACCGGGCACAACGCGCATCACGGCGCGCCGCGCAATCCGTGGGATGCGGCGGCGCATCGCTCGCCGGGCGGCTCCTCGAGCGGGGCAGGGGTGTCGCTGTGCGAAGGCTCGGCGCTGCTCGCACTCGGCAGCGATACGGCCGCCTCGGTGCGCCTGCCCGCCGCCATGACGGGCAATGCGGGACTGAAGCTCACCAAGGACCGCTGGTCGTGCGACGGCATCGTGCCGCTGAGCCACACGTTCGACACGCCCGGCATCCTGGCGCGCAGCATGGCGGACGCGGCGTTCGGCTTTGCGGCGATCGATCCGCGTCTGGGCGACAGCTTCGCGTTCCTGCGCGGCGTGCCGGCGAGCGTCGATGGGCTGCGCATCGGAATTGCGGATGCGGCCTTCTGGGACGGGTGCGAGAACGGCATCGACGAGGTCGTGCGCCGGGCCCTCGATGCGCTCGCGCGGGCGGGCGCCGTGGTGGTCGAGGCGCCGCTGCCCGAGGCGCGCGAGGCGGTCGCGGTCTTTGCCGAAGGCGGCGTTTCGGCGATCGAGCTGCGCGCGTTCCTCGATCGCGAGCTGCCCGAGTGGCTCGCGACGATCGATCCGGTCAACGGGCCGGCGCTGAAGCGGGCCGAGAGCCTCACGGCGCGCGAGTATCTGGCACGCCTGCGGCGGCTCGCGGACGCCGCGAAGGGCGCGGTGGCGCGGTTCGACGACGTGGACGTGATCGCGACGCCGACGGTACGGCTCTCGCCGCACGTCCTCGCCGAGGAGACCGGTCCGGAGCAATTCTGGGCGCGCAACCGCGGCATCATCCACAACACCGTCCCGGTGAATTTCCTGCGCTTGTGCGCCGCGACGCTGCCGGTCGGCCGCGATCGCCTCGGGCTGCCGGTCGGCCTGCAGCTCATCGCCCGCGGTGACGACGACGAGCGGCTCGTCACGATCGCCTGTGCGGTCGAGCGGGTGCTCGGCACGCCGAGAGAGATGCTCGGCACGCCGCCGATGTGCAGGAGCTAGCGATGCTGTTCATGGTGATCGAGCGCTTCAAGGACAACGACATGCTGCCGGTCTACGGGCGCCTGCGCGAGAAGGGCCGGGTGATGCCGGACGGGCTCGAATACATCGACAGCTGGATCGAGCCGAGCTTCGCGCGCTGCTTCCAGCTGATGGAGTGCGACGACCTGCGGCTGCTGCAGAGCTGGCTGCTGCAGTGGCACGGCCTTGGCATGACGGCGGAGATCGTGCCGGTGGTGCCCAGCAAGGAGACGCGCGAGGTCGTGGCGCCATATCTCGATGAGACGTGATCGCAGCGTCGACTGCCGGCGTTGTCTCGCGCTCGATCCGCGGTAAGATTTGCTGAGACCAACCGAGGGGGACGGGCATGATCGGCGTGGGCTGTCGGTGGCTGGCCGGCATCGGCTTCATATGCGCATTCGCGGCCGGGCCGGCTGGCGCGCAGACCAGCCAGCAGATCACCTGGTGCGAGAACCGCGGCTTCAAGCTCGCGCCCGATCAGCAGATCGACGGCTGCACGGCGGTGATCCAATCGGGCCGTTATAAGGGGCACAGCCTCGCTGTCGCGTTCAGCAACCGCTGCGGCGCCTGGCGCGACAAGGGTGATCTCGACCGGGCGCTCGCCGATTGCAACCAGGCGCTCGAGCTCGACCGCAACTATGCCGGCGCCTACGTCAACCGCGGCAACGTCTGGGACGACAAGCACGACGAGGATCGTGCGCTCGCCGATTACGGCGAGGCGATCCGCCTCAACCCCGACGACGCCAATGCATACGACATGCGTGCCAATGCCTATTCGGCCCAGGGCGACCATGATCGCGCGATCGCCGACTACAATCGCTCGCTGCGGCTCAACCCGAACGACCCGACCACCTACAACAACCGCTGCGACGAGCTCCTGCAGGTGCGCCAGTACAAGTCGGCCCTGGAGGATTGCAACGAATCCCTGCGCATGCGGCCGAACCATGCGAACACGCTGCAGCACCGCGCCAACGCGTACCTCGCGCTCGGCGAGCTCGACAAGGCGATCGCCGATTACGACGCCTCGGTGCGGCTCTATCCGCGAAGCGCTTGGACGCTCTATGGCCGCGGGCTCGCCAAGAAGAAACGCGGCGATCCGGATGCGCAAGCCGACATCGATGCCGCCGAGGCGATCACGTCCGATATCGCGGAGAGTTTCGCGAAGGCCTATGGGGTGAAGTAGGCGAAGTGATCGGTGCTTGCGCTCCCTCTCCCTTTCTTGGGGCTTTCTTAGGGAGAGTCGGGGTGAGGGAGTCTCTCCACGCACGCGGGCTCGCGAATGCGGAGCAAGCGGCGCCCCTCACCCCGACCCTCCCCCCCACAGTGTGGTCGCGCAAGCGCACCACAGTGCATCGAGCCATGCGTGCCGGTCGGGCATGACGCCACATTGGCGCGCATAGCGGGCCCACGTTACGGAGGCGGCCGAACCATCCGGCTGGCACGACCCTTTTGGGTCTTCTGCCTTTCGCGGCAAGGCGGTATTACGTCGGCGTCACATGGCGCCGGACATGAAATCCGCCAGTTCGCCGTCGGCCTGCTCGCTATCATCGCGTCGACCGACGCGCTTGCGATCATTGGCGGTATCGAGGTCGCGGCCGACGATCCCGGCGGGCATGCCGCCGTGATCGTGAGCGTCAAGCACGGCGCGTGCTCGGGCCTGGTGTACGGCGAAAGCTACATCGTCACCAATGCGCACTGCCTGATGAACGAGGATTTTACTGCGCCGGTCGCGTCGCAGGACGTGACGATCACGTACGGACGCGGCGTCAAGCAGCGCGACGCCGTGGTCCGCCACGCGACCGCGCTCACAATCCACGAGAGCTTCCTGAAGCTGCTCGCCGACGCCGATGCAGACATCATCGACTCGGAAGACATCGCGCTGATCCGGATCGAGGCCAAACATCCGGCCGGCGCGCTCGCCGCGGAGCTGCCCGCTGTCACCAACGACTACGTCGTCTGCTGCGTGCCGCGGCCGCGCTCTTGGCCGCTGGTGTGGATGGATGTCTACGGGTTCGGTGCCTCGCCGAAAGGCGAGGTGCTGCACAAGCTGCGCGTGAGCGCGGTCGCGCCCAATGCCGTGTGGAAGGGCGTTCAGCCGAAGGGGCTCTATTACCACCCGCGGCAGCTCGGCACCCAGCAGAACGGATGGGTCGGCGCCCCGCACGGAGTCTGCCACGGCGACTCGGGCGGCCCTGCCTTTCTGGTCGCGCGAACATGGACGCGTGAGGTGCCGGGCGAGCCGATCCGTCTCGTCCACGGCCATCCGCTCGCCATTGGGCTCCTGACCTGGGGAAACAACGACCTCGAGGGCGAGGGGGCAGTGGGGTGCTCGGATCCATTCTATCTGGTGCGGCTCGACTATTACGCCGACTGGATCCGAACGCATCTACGGGAGGTGCCATGACGGCATCTGCTTTCAGGATCATGCTCGCGGCGTAGCGAACAGGATCAGATCGCTCCGGCGGCAAGGCCGGCCAGCGCCAGGATCGCCGCCCCCGAGGTGGTCGGAATCGGATGATAGACGGGCACCGCACCCACGTTGCTCGAGATCGGCAGGATCACCGCGGCGAGCTTTTCCGGCGAGCTTTTCCTGTTCCTGCTTGAACGCGCGGCCGACCAGGGCGACGCCGCCGCCGCAGAGCCGCACCAGCCAAGTGGCGGCGCGCCCTCCCTCGTCGTCCTATGGGTAGAGCACCAGGGCTGCGACCAGTGTCCGATGAAGAGGAAGGAGAGCCCACGCAGGTCCAATACGTCGCGATCGCGGCCCGGGTCCTTTGGTCAGGCATGAAGCCGTCACCTTTGCGAGGGCCGCCGCGACGCCATCGCAGGCGTCATGCAGCGTCGGCGTCGGCCGAGCTCACGCATTCGAACAGCACCACGTCGGGATGCCGCAGCAGCGGCAACAGGCAGACGCCGGCGATCAGCCCGCCGATATGCGCCCAGTAGGCGATGCCGTCCTGGGTGTGGGAAAGGACACTCCACACCTGCGTCAAGGCGAACAGGCCGATCACCCAGTAGGCGGACACCGAGATCGGGATGATGCCGATCAGCACCTCGACCTTGGCGCAGGGGCGGATCATCACATAGGCGGCGACCACGCCCGAGATGGCGCCGGAGGCGCCGACCGCCGGCACGGTCGAATGCATGGTGGAGAGAAAGTAGGCGAGATCGCTCGCGTAGCCGCAAACGACGTAGAAGACGAGGTAGCGCACGTGGCCGAGCGCGTCCTCGACGTTATCACCGAAGATCATCAAGAAAAGCATGTTGCCGAACAGATGATCCCAGTCGAGATGGAGGAACATGTCGGTGAGGGGCGTGAGCCACGCCGGCAGCGGGCCGGCGTTGGGCAGGTCGCCAGCGAGCATCGCGGGCGTGAAGCCGAACGCGTGCACGATCCATTGCTGAGTCCCGGCGGACGAGGCGACCTCGGCGATGAACACCGCGACGTTGAGCGTGATGAGGCCCCAGGTGACATAGGGTTGCGATACGCGCTTGCGCGCAGTTTCATCGTAGAGAGGAAAGACCATGGCGTTCGTCGCCCTCGATTGCGAAAGGGGTTCTCCTGCGTCCTTCAATGTTCGCTCGCGCGCCTGAGCTCCGCCCGCGCGAAGGCTGCTTCCGGCACGCCGGGTGGGCAGCCATCGACGGCGGCTTGCAGGAATGTACGCGCCGCCGCGGCATCGTTCTTCGTCAGTCGGAATTCGCCGATGTAGAGATTCGCTTCGCAAATATGCAGCCGCCGTGCGAAGTCGCCGGACGTCGCGGCGGCGGCCGCGAGGACGACGTCGGGCGTCGTCAGGTTGCCGAACAGGGCGACGAGCTGGGTCGGCCAGATCACGCGCCGGCCACGGGGGGTGCGCACCGGGATGCCGGCCGGGTTCTTGTCCGTCAGCGAGGCGAGGCCGAGGCGGCGCAGGTCGTCGTGGTAATCGGGATCAGCTTGTCCGGCGCGCACGCGCGCGATGTGGCGCCAGATCAGCAGATACTCGATCGCCGGGTAGAACGGCACGTCGGCCGCGAGCATCGGCCGATCGTCGATCGGCGCGGCCTGCGCCCCGTATTTCTGCTCGATGTACGCGGCGCCGATGCTGGCGTACTCCATGCTGTAGCGATGGGAGTAGCCCTTGCTGACGGCGGTGGCGAAGTCCTCCGCGGCGCTCTTTGCATCGGCGAGCGCGATCAGCTCGATCAACGCGCGCTGCTGATAGCCCGGCGCGTAGTCGGGCAGCCGCTTGACGACGGCGTCGACCGCGGCCCGTGCGTCGTCGGCGCGGCCGCCGTCGCGCAGCGCCTCGGCGCGCGCGAGCTCCGGCCGCGGGTCGGGAGCGCCGCCGAGCGCCGGATCGTTCGGCCGCAGCGCGATCGCCTGCTCGAAATCGGCGAGCGCCCGCGCGAGATCGCCCTTGTCGCGCCACAACAGGCCGTGGCGCACGCGAGTGTATGGGTCCGCGCTGAGATCGAGGGCCGTATCGATGTCGCGCATGGCGCCATCGAGGTCGCCGAAATCGCGGCGCAGAGCCGCGCGGTCGAGGAGGTAGGTCACGCTCTTCGGGCCCGAGCGCAGGAGCGCGTCGCGTTCCGCCAGCGCCTGCGCGAAATCGCCGAGGCCGGCGAAGACCTCGGCGCGGCGCAGATGCCCGTCCGGATCGTCGGGCTTGAGCCGGACGTACTCGGCGAAGTCCGGTAAAGCATGGTCGGGGTCGCCGAGGTCGAGGTAGGTGATGGCGCGGTTATAATGCGGCTCGGGCTGGTCGGGCTTGACGCGGATCGCGCTGCTGTAGTCGGTAATGGCGGCATCGAGCTCGTCGCGTCGGCGATGCAGCTCCGCCCGCACCGCATAGGCCGGATAAAAGTCGGGATCGGTCGCGATCGCCCGGTCGAAGGCCCGCAGCGCCTCGTCGTATTTCTTTTCCTTGTAATGCTCGATGCCGCGATCGAAGAAGCGCTGCGCCCCGCCGGGCCCCGGGAGCGTCTCGTCGAGCAGCCATACGGCGCCGATGGCGAGGAGGCCCGCGACGGCTCCCAGGATCGCCTTGGCCTGCCGGTCCGACGGGAAGCTGTCGTCGGGTTTCTCACCGTGGGCGCGCTTGGCGGGATCCTTGTGCGCCGTCTCGTCCAGGAAGGCCGGGAGCGACTCCGGCGTATCGCGGTCGCCATCATCGTCGCTGCGCTTCGTCTGTGCGCCGGACATGGGGCCCTCGTCATTTTGTTCGTCGCGCGCCGTCATGGTTGCGGCCTTTCGGCCGGCAGCTCCAGCAGCGGATCGAGGCCGTAGCGATTCGTGCCGGCCGTGCCGGGCATGCAGCCGAGCTCGATGAAGCTCCAGATCGACAACACGAGCGACGCGACCATCAGGACGACGGCCGGTCCGGAGTCGAGCGTATTCAGCGAACCGGCGGCCTGGAGAGCGAGCGGGCCGACGGCGAACACGAGCAGCCACCAGGCGCTCTTGTCGCGGTCGTGCAGACGCCGCACGCTGATCGCGAAGCACGAGACCAGGATCGGCAGCGACCCGACAAAGAGGGCAGCATTCACCATCGTGCGATCGTGATGCTCAGCGGCCGCGAGGCCGCGCTCGGCCCACCAATAGTCGAACGCCTGGACGAGCACGGCCCAGGTGATGGAGACGAGCCAGAACGGCATCCGCGCGGCGCGTCCGCGGAAAGAGAAGAACAGCCGGGCCAGCGCTGCGATCGTCGGCGTCATGGCGCGATCTGCGACGCGAAGGGGCGCGTGACCAGCCAGCACGCGAGCGCCGCCACGACGCTGACCGCGAGGGTCAGCCACACCATCCCGTAGGCGAGATTGGGGAGAGGACCCATGAGATCCGCGGCGGCGGCAAGCCACAGCAGCCCAACGGCCGCAACCGCGGCGGCGAGCACCCCGACGATCCCGGGCGCGCGAAAGATCATCCAGATCGACATCAGCAGCCCGCCGACCAGCGCGATCGGCCAGCCGAGCACATAGGCGAACATCATGTAGAGCATCGAGAGGCCGAGGAGCTCGGCAATCGGCCCCGGATCGAGGATCCATTGGCTGGCGGCGTAGAGGCAGACCGCGAGGCCGGCGAAGAATGGACCGAGGACAACGGCAAAGATGATCGGCAACAAAAATCGCAGCAGCCTTTTCATCGCGTCACTCCCTGCGTCTGATCGACCGGCAGGCCGCGCCGGTGAGCTCTTTGCCATTTGCGCGCCCGGGCGCGTGATTGCGCGCATCATGGCGCTATCCGTGCGAATCTCGGCTTTGGAGGATCGGACTTGCGCCGGCGCCGCGGCGCAGCCGCTGATGGAGCAGTCCGCACGCCAAGGTGCGCGCCTGTGCGCTCATCTGGATTGCCCCACAACGAGCCCCGGATGGCTCCCCGGTCACTGTCATCGTCCAGAGGCGTATAACGGCTTGCGACCAGGGCTCAAAGACCCGAATGGGTGCGTAAAGGCCCTCAATTGGCGCCGGTGTCGGCACTCGCAGCGGCGTGGAAGCAACGCCGGTCGCGCGAGCACGCGAAGCGAGCTTGGGTTCGCGACGGGCCCTGCCGCGGCGGCGGCACCTTTCGCCAGATGGAGACGACGCGCTTGATTTCCGGGCATTCGTCCGATTCTTCGCAATCGGCGACGACGCCGCTGACGCGGCAGCAAGCGCCGGCAGCGCACACCGCGAGCATGCGTGCGGCCTGCGCGGCCGCCACGATGCGGGTTCCCTCGCCGGACTCGCCGCCTGCGGCGGGTCCTGGCAGAGGCCTGTTGCATCGAAGGTGGCCGTTCCGCCGCACATCCGACGTGGCATCAACGCAAACGGCTCCGATTGCCTGCCCAAGGGATTCGGCCCCATATTGCGGCGGTTCGACGGGGGCGAAGCAGCGCATGGATCAGACGGCGCTCATCGATACGATCTACGAGGCGAGCTGCGCGCCGGAGAACTGGCCGCAGGTGCTCGATGCGCTCGCGCGCGCGTGCGACGCGGCGGGCGCGCTCCTGGTGGTGGCGATGCGCGATGACCTGCGCTGGGCGGCGTCGCCGGCGATCGCCAAGACGGTCGCGACCCTGGTCGCGCGCGGGGAGCTCGGTCGCGACGGGCGCAGCGTACGCTTCGTGGCCCGGCGCGAGCCCAAGTTCCATACCGACCTCGACGTCTTCACGCCGGAGGAGGTCGAGCGCGAGCCGTTCTATGCGCAGGTCCTGCGGCCGCACGGGCTCGGCTGGTGCGCCTCGACCACGATCCGCTCACCGTGCGGCGAGACCATCGTCTTTTCGATCGAGAAGCCGCATCACAAGGGCGTGGTCGACCGCCACGCGGTCGCGCTGCTCGACCGGCTGCGGCCACACCTTGCGCGCGCGGCGCTGCTCTCCGCCCGTGTCGGGCTCGAGCGGGCGCATGCCAATGTCGACGCGCTGGAGACGATCGGGCTGCCGGCCGCGGCACTCACCGCGCATGGCCGCGCGGTCGCGACCGATGCGCGGCTCAAGGCGTGCGCGCCCGCCATCACGCTCGGCGCCGAGCAGCGGCTGCATTTTTCCAACAATGCGGCCCAGTCGCTTTTCGTCGAGGCGCTGGCGGCGTTGCAAACGCCGTCCGGCGCCGGCACCGGCCGCTCGATTCCGATCGCCGGTCACCAGGACCGGCCGCCGATGATCGCGCATCTGCTGCCGCTGCGCGGCTGCGCGCGCGATATCTTCGCCGAGGCGGTGGCGCTGATGTTCGTGACGCCGGTGACGCGCCAGGAGGCGCCGCAGGTCGAGGTCATCGAGGCGCTGTTCGACTTGACGCCGACCGAGGCGCGCGTCGCCGGTGCGGTGGTCGAGGGCAAATCGGTCGCCGCCATCGCGCGGGCGCAAGGGGTGACGCAGAACGCCGTGCGCATGCACCTCAAGTCGATCTTCGCCAAGACCGGCGTCGGGCGCCAGGCGGAGCTCGTGAGCCTGCTGGCGATGCCGCGCTACGCGGCAGCGGCCCCGTGAGGGGCGAGGTCATCGGGTTCGATACCCAATGAGTATGGCCGGAAGGCCGGCGCTCCATCAGGTTGGCGGCGGGCTTTCGAAAGGGTGCGCATGAACCAGATTGCCCCGGGATGGGAGATCGTTTCCTGCCGCGCGAAGCGGCCCTGGCATGCGATCTACATGTTTTTGCAAATGATCGTCGGCAATCCCGATATCGTGCCGGCGGCTTCGTCGGCAACCTGGACCGTGCGTGAAGCCGCGACGGGCATCGTGCGCAAGGTGACGGCGCGCTCCGAGCAGGAGGCGGGCGAGAAGATCGTGAGCGGCAATTTCGACGTGGATTGAGGGGCGATCATGTCGATGAAACGATCGATGGCGGGGGTGGCGGCCAATCGAGCGCCGGCAGCAGGACGAACGGCGGCAATGGATCGCACGGCGCGAACTCGGCCCCGGCCCGGTAGGGTCGGGACCAAGGCGATCAATTTTGCCGGGCCGCGGGTTGGCGCGCCATCGTGCGATCCGGGCGTCGGCTCCGGCACCCGAATGGGTGTTGCCCGGATCGCTGACGACCGTGAGAGTGTCGGACGCGACGATCGTCCCCGGCGCGGCATCGCTGCACCGAGGACATCGGTCGCCGCATAGGCGGGCGGACATTGCGATGAATACGGATACTCATGCGAATTCGGCTGCGCGGTCGAGGCCGAGCCGCCGCCGCCTTCTCTATCTCGGCACTGCCGCCGTCGGCGCCGCCGGTCTTGCGGCCGGAGCGTGGCCGTTCATTGCGCAGATGAACCCGGACGCGTCGGTACGGGCGGCCGGCGACATCCTCGAGGCCGATCTCGCCGGGCTCGCGCCCGGCACGCAGCGAATCGTCCACTGGCATGGCCGGCCGATCTTCATCGTCGCGCGCACGCCGGCGATGCTCGCCGCCATGCAGGAGGCTGCATTCGTGCGCGTGCTCATCGATCCGCGATCGGAGCGGCGCCAGCAGCCCGCCTACGCCAAGAACTGGCACCGCTCGCTCGATCCCGCCTATGCGGTGCTGGTCGGCGTGTGCACGCGCGAGGGCTGCGTCCCGACCTTCGTGGCGGATGCGCCGGCGCCGGACGTGCCCGGCGGCTACATCTGCCCGTGCTGCGCCGCGCACTACGATCCCGCGGGCCGCACCTATACGGGCATCACCCAATACAACTTGCCGGTCCCGCCGTACGACATCGTCGCGCCGTCGCGCCTGCGGATAGGCCGCAATGCGGGCAACGAGCTGTTCACCCTCGATATGGTTGAGGTGATATGAGTCTCCACGAGTGGCATCCGTCGCCACCGGCGCGATAGGACCTCGGCGACAGCGGGTAAACACATGGACGACACGTCGGAAGCGGACGAAGCGGCGGCAAAGCGCAGGAAACGGACCTATGTGGGCCTTGCGATGATCGCCTTCGGCGTCACCGGCGCCATCGTGGGTTATTTCAACGACAAGGCATCGCTCGACTTCATTCGGATGATCGAAGCGAAGGATTACGCGATCCTGCACCTTGTGATCTGGACGATCGCGGGCCTCGGCTTCATCGCCTGGGCGAACAGGCCGGCGGACAACGACGACGATATCGGGGGCAACGATGCGTGGAGGAACGGGCAGTAGCCCGTATGAGCCCCTCGGGTCCAAGTCTTCGCCCGTGGACGGGATGAGGCGATGGGCACAACATATCGCGGCGCTGGCTGCAGCCTTGATGTGCGTCGTGACGGCCGGCGGCGCGGCTCGCGCCGACGCTGCGTTCAAGGCGACGGTCACTCTCGACGGGGTGCACTACACCCTGCCGACCTATTTCAAAGACCACGCGCTCGAGCCGCGGCGCCCGCTCTGCCACACCTTCGAGTACGCGACGATCGTCATCGTCGTGCGCGACCTCTTCATCAACGGCCAGCTGATGTACCGGGGCAGGGCGGGCGATGACGTTGTCGTCCGGTATCCATACGAGGTGCAGGTGAACGGACTCGGCGCCGCAACCCGGGCAAACCCTCGACCGATTTCCCTGCACCGGGCCGGACTTCCAATGAGGATGCTCAGGCGGAGTTCTTCGCACCGAGGCGCCTACTCCTTCGGCTCCTCGCCCGGATTGTCGAGGCTGAACACGCCGCTTTCCTCGTCATAGGCGAACATCTCGCCGTAGCGCGCGAACGAGATGATGGAGCGTAGCGTCTGCTCGGCGGCCTCCTCGGACATCTCGTCCTCGAGCTCGTCGCGGAAGCGGCTCGCCGGCGCCCGGTGGCTGCCGCGGGCGTCGAGGATGTGCTTGATGTGGCCGGCGAGCGGCACATAGGTGAGCACGTGCTGGGCGAACAGCTTCTTGCGCGCGTCCGGCTCGCTGCGCACGAAGGCCTTGCCGGGATCGGTGAGGCGAATGTCGCCCTCGGCCACCTCGGCGAAGCGCAGGAGCTGCAGCATCTCGGCGACCGGGAAGAGATCGTCGATCTCCATGTGCAGCTCGTCCGCCAGCGGCGGCATGTCGGCGCGGCCATTGTAGGGCGGGGCCGCGACGGCCTCCATCATGCCGGCGAGCAGGTTGGGGGAGACGCGCGGCAGCACCAGCGAGATGCCGGTGCCCGGGAAGATGCCCTCGCGCCGGCCGGACGGCCGCGCCGTCATCCGCGCATAGATGTCGTCGACCAGCTGGCGGAATTTGGGCTCCAGGCGGTTGCGCGGCTGGGGCAGCTCGACCTTGATCTCGGCGACGATGCGGCCCGGGTTCGAGGAGAACACCAGGATGCGGTCGCACATCAGCACCGCCTCCTCGATGTTGTGGGTGACCATCAGGATCGACGAGATCGGCATGCGGCCTTCACACCACAGATCGAGCAGGTCGGTGCGCAGCGTCTCGGCAGTGAGCACGTCGAGGGCGGAGAACGGCTCGTCCATCAACAGCACCTTGGGATGCACCACGAGCGCGCGGGCGAGGCCGACGCGCTGGCGCATGCCGCCGGAGAGCTCCTTCGGAAAGGCACTCTCGTAGCCGTCGAGGCCGATGAGGTCGATCGCGGCGAGCGCGCGCTTGCGCTGCTCCTCGGCCGGCACACCCTGCGCCTCCAGCCCGATCTCCACGTTCTCCAGCACCGTAAGCCAGGGAAACAGCGCGAAGCTCTGAAAAACCATGGCGACGTCGCCGGCCGGCCCGTCGACCGGCTGGTCGCAGATGGTGACGCGGCCCTCGGTCGGCGGCATCAGGCCCGCGATGATGCGCAGTAGCGTCGACTTGCCGCTGCCGGAGCGGCCGAGCAGGGCGACGATCTCGTTGTCGATCAGCGTGACGTTGACGTCGTCGAGGACCGGCGTGTCGCTCGAGCCGTAGAAGTGGCGCAGGTGCTCGACCCGCACCAGCGGGCCGTGCAACGAGGGCGAGGGACGCGAGGGCGTCGGCGTAGGGGTCGTCGCAGCCGTCTGGTCCATCCTTGCCCTCCTCTCAGTTGAGCCGGAACCGCCGCTCGGCGAGCCGGTAGAGCGGGCGCCACAGGATGCGGTTCACGGCGACGACGAAGACCGACATCACCACGATGCCGAGCACGACGCGCGGGCTGTCGCCCTTCTCGCTCGCCTCCGCAATATAGGCGCCGAGCCCGGCGGCTTTGAGGTGCGTGTCGCCCCAGCTCGCCACCTCGGCGACGATGCTCGCGTTCCACGAGCCGCCCGACGCCGTCAACGCGCCGGTGATGTAGTAGGGGAAGATGCCTGGCAGGATCACGTCGCGCCACCACTGCGTGGAGCGCAAACGGAAAAGCGTCGAGGCCTCGCGCAGATCGGTCGGAAAGGCGCTCGCGCCGGCGATGACGTTGAAGAGGATGTACCACTGGGTGCCGAGCACCATCAGCGGCGAGAGCCAGATGTTGGGATCGAGGCTGAAGGCGACGATCGCGACGACGGCGATCGGAAACAGCACGTTGGCCGGGAACGCGGCGAGGAACTGGGCGAACGGTTGGACGAGCTCGGCCGCCCAGGGGCGCAGGCCGATCCACACCCCGATCGGCACCCAGATCGCGCTCGCGATCGCGATCAGCACGATCACCCGCAGCAGCGTGATGCCGCCGAGCTCGATCGCGGTGACGACGTCGCCGATGCCGAGCGATGCGCGGGCGTAGTCGATGACCAGCCACAGCGCGTAGACCGCGCCCCCGAGCACTACCGCGATCCACAGCCAGTCGCCATTGCGGCGCAGCGCATCGAGCGCCGGCGGCAGCTTGACGGCGCGCCGGCGGCCGCGGTCCGCTTGCGGCTTGCTCTGCACGACGAGCCAGCCGAGCGGCGCGAACACGCGCTTGATCAGCCGGCTGCGCCGCACGATGTCGTAGACCCAGGATTGCGGGCGCTGCTGCGCGGCGGTCTGCTCGAAGCGGAACTTGTCCGCCCAGGCGACGATCGGCCGGAACAGGAGCTGATCGTAGGCGAGGATGACGAGCGCCATCACGGCGACCGCGATCGCGACCGCCGCGATGTTCTTCTGCTCGATCGCGACCGCGAGCCAGGAGCCGATCCCGGGCAGCTTGATGTTGGTATTGCCGACCGTGATCGCCTCCGAGGCGACGACGAAGAACCAGCCGCCCGACATCGACATCATCGTGTTCCAGATCAGGCCGGGCGCCGCGAACGGCACCTCGAGCCGCCAGAAGCGCAGCCATGGCGAGAGGCGGAAATGGCGGCACACTTCGTCGAGGTCGGACGGCACCGTGCGCAGCGACTGATAGAAGCTGAACGCCATGTTCCACGCCTGCGCCGTGAAGATCGCGAAGATCGAGGCGCATTCGGCGCCGAGCTGGCTGCCGGGAAAGAGGCGCAGAAAGATCACCACCACGAAGGTGAGAAAGCCGAGCACCGGCACCGACTGAAGGATGTCGAGCGCCGGGATGATGACGAGCTCGGCCTTGCGGCTCTTGGCCGCGAGGGTCGCGACCACGAAGGTGAAGATGAGCGACGCGATGATCGCGGCGAACATGCGCAAGGTCGTGCGCAACGCATAGTCCGGCAGGTTGTGCGGATCGAGGGTGACGGGAGCGACGTCGAGCCGGGCGAGCGATTGGCCCATCTCGTGCGCGCCGTGGGTCGCCAGCACGAAGGCCGCCACCACGACGATGAAGATCACGCAGTCATAGAAGTTGGGCGCCAGCCCCCGCCCGAGGCTCAGCGCTGATGCACGGTCGAATTTGAGCGTCGGCAGGTTCACGTGACGGATCGCTGAGCTCGATGAGGTTGGCTCAAGATTTGGAAGTTAGTTTCTGAGTTCATGGGCATGGGTTCGCGCGCGCGGTCAACCTGAAAATTGCGGAGCGGGACGAACGAGCGAGCAGGCTTTGGCGGACGTGAACCCGACATTCTAGGCGTCGATCATGACAGCCCACATGCGCACGCTTACGGCGATGTGCTCATGCGGGGAGGTCGCGAAGAGAGTGGACGACGCAATATTGAGTGTCCCGCTCCCCAAAGGTCGGCGCCGGGACACGGACGCTGAGGCGGCCTTTACCGTCTTGCGCGGGGCGGCAGCACGACTCGGTCGCGTTTTTGCCCAGCCCGAGCGAAGGCGATCGATCCGGCGTTGCCAAATAATGCGGGTTATCAGCGTGTTGCGGGCGAATTCTGCACCGGTTGCTGAGCAAGATTGATCGCGCGGGAAATCCGATTTGTGTGGGAGTGTGGCGGAAATCAAACAACCGTTCCTCCTCGACCATGTTGCCAATCCTCATCTCCTTCGTGGGAATCCGCGGCGGCGGGCTTCGGGGCGCGAACCTAGGGATGGGGCGGACAATGAAGAAGTTTGTGTTGGGCGGGCTCATCGCCGTTTTTGCGGCAGGCTCGGCGGTCGCGGCCGACATGCCGCTGAAGGCGCCGCCGGCGCCGGTGACGACGCCGACATGGACCGGCACCTATATCGGCATCAACGGCGGGTATGCATGGGGGCCAGTCGAACCTGAGGAATGATGCCACCGGCATCACGAGCGGCAATTTCGACATTGAGGGCGGCTTGGCGGGTGTGACCTATGGCGGCAACTGGCAGGCCGGCCACGTGGTGCTGGGCTTCGAGAGCGATTTCGATTGGGCCCACATCAACGGCAATACCGGCAACAGCCAACTCATTAATTGCGGGCCCGCGCCGGCTGTGAAACCGACACGAAGTGGTTGTCGACCGAGCGGATGCGGGCGGGCTGGGACTTCAACGGCTGGCTTCTGTACGGAACGGGTGGTGCCGCTTTCGGCCGCGTGAGGTTGTTTGTGGGCACCTGCGCGCCGCGGATCTGCGGTGAGAAGACGCGCGCGGGTTGGACCGCAGGCGTGGGTGTGGAAACGATGTTCTGGCGCAACTGGTCGGCCAAGATCGAATACCTTCACTACGATTTCGGCCGCGATGTCATGTTCGGGCCGCCGCCACTCAGCTCGACGGATCACGCCGATATCATCCGTGCCGGCATCAACTATCATTTCGACCTGCTGAACCTTCTGCACTTCTAGCACGCTCAGCAAAGACGGGATTGAGGCCTCGGCGCGGATGCGCCGGGGCCCTTTTGCTGTTTGGTTGCCCGATGGTGTCTCCGGATGTGCCCCCGCCCCGGGGTGGCACCGCCCACGGCCGCCAAAATCTCCAGGAGGTCGAGGTCGCCTATGGCGGCTTTCTGCTGCGCACGCGCCGGCCGAGGTGCAGGCTCGCTTCCTGAAGTCGGCGCCGTTCGCACCGCGCACCCGCAAGACGATCGTCACCGCGAGGGCACTGAGGCGCGAATTCCAGGCCATCCGCCGCCGCGGCTATTCGCTCGACAACCAACGGCGTCGTGTGCCTCGCGGTGCCGGTGCGCGACCGCATCGGCAAGGTGGTGGCGGGGCTCGCGGTCACGGCGCCGGAGGCGAGCTTTCCGCTCGCCAAGGCGAAGCGGCATCTCGCCGATATCCAGCACTGTGCCGATACGATCTCGAGCCAGGTCGGCTTGGGGCAAGGCGGCGCGGCGAGGCGCGGTTAGGAGGGGCGGTGCTCGCGCTCCTCTCAACGCAACGTCAACTCAGCAGCGTGCGTTGCCGATGCATCGGACCTTTTTGTTGCCGTTGCTCCACAGCTTTTCGGCTTCCGCCTGGTTGTCAACGCCCGAGCGGCACTCGACGATCCGGCATCCGCCGTGATGGGCCGGCGCGCATAGCTTTTCGATCGTGAAGGAGCGGGCGGCGTCCTCGTCGGCGGCACCCCAGGCGAACCAGTTGTAGCGTTCGGAATCCGTGGCCTGGCAGCCCCAGGCCGCCCACGCCGGCGACGCGATGGTCACAGCCGCCCACGCGAGGCAGCTGGTCGCAATAACGAGGCGCTTGCGCATGATTTCCCCCCAAGCTGGATCGATCGAGATTGATCGGCGGATCAGCCTAGATTTGCCGTTACGGCCTTTCAATCGAAACGGCTATCGGGCGCCGTGCGTCCAATTGCCCGAGGGGCGGCGCCTGCGGTGGAACCGGCATGATTTGCGTGCGGCGATGATCGGACCAATCCTCGACGCCGATGTCGGGCGGGGGCCGCTGTCTAATACAACAGGCGGCGCAGCGGCAGCGCGGCTCTCGAATGGAATTCGGCGCGGCTCACGGTGCCGTCGTGATCGCCATCAGCGGCCGCGAACTCGCGCTCGACCAGGGCGAGGTACTCGTCCTTGGTCAGCGTGCCGTCGTGATCGCGGTCCGCCCAGCTGAATTGGGCAACGGTCAGGCGCCCACGGCCGAGCTGCGCACGGGTGAGCTTGCCCGTTCGATGACGATCGAGGCGGTCGAACAGGCCTGCCGCAGCGTGCTTTGCTTCCTCGAGCGAGATCGTGCCGTCGCGGTCCTGGTCGATCGCTTCGAACGAGGCGCGCCGCGCGAGCGCCACCGAGGGCGCCGTCACGCCGGCCGCCACGAGACCCCACAAAAGCAATTGCCGGCGCGACGGGCGCTCGGCAGAGGCGCGGTCGCGCGCGCGGGTCAACCGATCCATCGGGTACCTCCTATACGCTCTTGCAGCGACGCTACGAGCTTTCGGCGCCTGCCGCAATCATCGGTCTGGTTGCCCGACCCTTCGGCCACGCCATTCGGTCTCAGCGGACGCAAAGATTGATCAGCTCGCCCACATCCTCGATCTGGTCGAGGCGCGCGATGCTGTCGCGCAGGATATCGGTGCGGTCGGCTCCGAGGAGCGGGGCAACGAGCGCGGTGAACTTCTCCTCCAGCCGGCGTCCCTGCTCGCCGACATCGGCGGCTGGAACGCCGGCATCGTAGCCTGCCGTGACAACACGTCCGTCCGCGAGCGCGATCTCGACCTCGGCCCGCGTGAGCGGCCAGCCGGACGCGAACTCGACCGTGACCACGTCACGCAGCCGGTTCAGGCCGGCGTCCCGCGTGACGTCATCGGAGAAGGCCGCGAGCGCGCTGGTGTCGGCGCCGGCGAGGGCCAGCGCCAGGGTGAAGCGCAGGCTGAACTTGGCCTCGAGGCCGGTGCGCGGCTCGGCGATGTTGCACACGCCGGCGCAGCCGCGATCGACCCGGATGCGCACGGATCTCACCTGTGCGGGCGCGATCGCGTGCTCGGCCTTGAGCTGGCGCGCCGCCTCGATGGTCGCGTGGGTGAGATAGCACGCCGCGTGATACTTGAAGAGATTGCCGCGAAGATAGAGCCCGAGCGGCGGCGACGCGAGCGCACGCTCCGGATTGAAATCGACGCTGTGCGTGCGGGCAAAGCCCTGGTCGCATTCGAGCACGTCGGGGCGGGCCGTGAAGCCGCGCTTCGCGAGGCGCGCCGCGAGGAGGCCGTTCGCGGCGGCTTTGCCGGCATGGAACGGCTTGCCCATGGTCCCGAACAGCGAGCGCAGGCCGGCGGCCTGCGTCGCGGCGATGCCGAGCGCGTGCGCGGTGCCCTCGGTATCGAGCCCGAGCAGATGCGCGCAGGCCGCCGCCGCCCCGAAGGCGCCGACGGTGCCGGTGGCGTGGAAGCCGTGATCGTAGTGCGTGGGCGCGACGAGCTGCCCGGCGCGGCATTGCAGCTCGTAGCCGGCGACGAAAGCGGCGATCAGGTCGGCGCCGGAGGCGTGCGTCTCCTCGGCGAGCGCGAGCAATGCGGGAAGCATCGCGACGCTCGGATGACCCGGCATCGCCA
The DNA here is from genome assembly GCA_035293985.1 of Xanthobacteraceae bacterium. Lineage (GTDB taxonomy): Bacteria > Pseudomonadota > Alphaproteobacteria > Rhizobiales > Xanthobacteraceae > JAVDCA01. The sequence goes on along the minus strand of DATGLS010000045.1, from coordinate 21,223 downwards.
GGTTGACGTCGTCGTAGTCGAGCGCATGCGCCGCGGTGCCATTGACCAGCGCGGCCGACAACGCCGGCAGCTTGCCGCCATGGAGGAAGACGGTCGCGTGTGGCGCGCCGGCTTGCGCCGCCATTTCGGCCAGCACCATGGCGGTCACTGGCTCGACGGCGCCGGCGAGCGTCACCGCGACATAGTCGAGCAGGCACTGGCGCGCGAGCTGGCGCGTCTCGGACGAGAGCTCGTCATAACGGACGGCCCGCGCGCGGGCCGCGAGGGTCTGGGTCAATCCCGTGCCCGTGACCGTGCGATCGACAGTCCTGTCGTCCATCTTGCCTCCTGGAGCTCGCGCTACGAGGCCGCCTGCGCTGGCGGATGGCCCAATTGACGACATTGGGTCACGATCGTGCCAATCACCGCGAAAGGTAGCGCGACAGAGGAGGTCTGCGAAGATCTAATCGACACCAAGCCGGTGTCGGTTGGCGCCGGTTGGCTGGACACAAAGGGGATAGCCGTATCGATGGCGCGGCGCGGTAAACCGACCGCCGGAAAGATCCCGGCGGCTACTGGCGCTCGCGGTCATCGGGATGGTGCGTGATGACCTGCGTTTCGGCGGCCATCTCCAGTTCCAGGGCGCGGGAAACGACGGTCAGGCGCTCGTTCTGGTTCTCGATCTGCCGCGCTCGGGCGTAGAGTTCCTTCGCCTCGGCTCTGAGCTCATCTGGGTTGGGCATGGCAACGCACCCGCACTTGCGCCCCTCATATGAACGCTGGCGGGGCTCGTCCGGTTCGAAGCCTCTCGCGACGGGCGACAGTCGACAATTCCTCCAGCTCGATCAATGCTGTGCAAGCGTATCGAGGCGTTCCGCGAGCTTCGCGAGGCGCCACTTCCGCGCCAGCGCGGCAGCATCTTCCCAGCGCGGCTGCTGATCGCGCAGCGGCGGCAACGGCGCCTTCGGGTTCATCGCCGCAATCGAGCGGAATAGCCGCAACCGCTCCGCCTGCGCCGGATAGCGGCCCGCCGCGAGCAGGCCCTCGACCGAGCCGTAGCGGCGCACCAGCGTGGCGGCGCCGACGGCGCCCACGCCCGGCAGGCCCGGCAGCTTATCGGATGGATCGCCGCGCATGGCGATGAAATCGGGCACCTGCTTCGGGTCGACGCCGTAGCGCTCGCGCACCTCGCGCGGGCCGATGCGCGCCATCTCGCCGGCGCGCAACGGATAGAGGATGGTGGTGCGCTCGGAGGCGAGCTGGAATGTGTCGCGGTCACCGCTCGCGACCAGCACGGTGCCGCCGCGCTTCTCCTCGCGCGCAACCGCGGCAGCGAGAAAATCGTCGGCCTCGTAGCCGGCCGCCTTGGCGTTGGCGAAGCCGCACGCCGCTACGAACAGCGGGATGACGCCGAGCTGCTCGACGAGCTCGTCGTCGAACTCCCGTCCGCTCTGGTACGCCGCGAACGCCTCATGGCGATAGGTCGGCGCTTCCAGCGTATCCCACGCCACCAGCACGGCCCGCGGCTGCTCCTCTTCGTGAAAGCGCAGCAGCCGATTGGCAAAGCCGAGGATCGCGCCGGCGGGGCGGTTGCGGTCGCGCCGGATCGTCTTCGGCAGCGCGTGGTAGGAGCGGTGCGCGAAGGAATCGCCGTCGATCACCAGGAGAGGCCGGGGAGGGGAGGGACGGGAGGCCGCGCGCCGTTTCGGCTGGGCCGCCGCGGCGCGACGCGATCGCGACGGCGGCCGCGCCGCGCGCTTCGCCGCCTGGCGCAGCTCGACCCACACGGGCGCATGGTCACTGGCGTTGGGCTCGCCGCGCACGGCACGATCGATGCCGGATGCCGCGAGACGCGCCGCGAGATCGGGGCTCAGCAGAAGGTGATCGAGCCGCAGGCCGGCATCGCGCGGCCAGCGGTTACGCTTGTAGTCCCAGTAGGTGTAGATGCGGTCATTCGGATGTAGCGCGCGGATCGCATCGGTCCAGCCTTGCGCGAGCAGGCGGCGGAAGGCGGCGCGGCTCGCCGGCTGCAGCAGCGCGTCCTTGTCGTAGGAGTGCGTTTCATAGATGTCGAACGGCATCGGCACGACATTGTAGTCGCCGGCGAGCACGACCGGAATTCCGGCGTCGCGCAGCGACTGCGCGTGCCGGATCAGCCGCTCGAGCCAGGCGAGCTTGTACTCGAATTTCGGCCCCGGCTGCGGATTGCCGTTCGGCGCATAGAGGCAGCAGATGAGAATGCCGTTCACGGCCGCCTCGATATAGCGGCTTTGCGTGTCCTTCGGGTCGCCCGGCAGCTCGCTCGATGTCGGCACCAGCTTGCCGGTGCGGGCGAGGATCGCAACGCCGTTCCACGTCTTCTGTCCGCGCCACACGGCGTCGTACCCGGCGCGGCGGATCGCCTCGATCGGGAAGTCGACGTCGGTCGATTTCAGCTCCTGCAGGCACACGACGTCGGGCGATGCGGCGCGCAGCCACGCCAGCAGGTTGGCGAGGCGCTTGTTCACGTTGTTGATGTTGAACGTGGCGATCTTCATGTCGCAGGACGCAGTCCCCCTGCGGCCACGCACGACATCAAGCGCGTCGACAAAGCGAGCGCTCCGATCGGAGACGGCGTGGTTCCATCGGACGTCGTCATCGAGTCGACTTTGCGCGATTTTCCGAAAAGGCGCCAAGGGCGTCGTCAATGGACCACCGATGGGCGGGCCGGCATCCACCAGACCTCACGATGCCACGCCGCCGCACTGCTGTTGCAACCCAAATCCCAGCCGCTCGGGAAATGGTCCGTTCTTCATGGCCGGCGAATGTCTCGCTCCCTCGGATGTCACGCCTCGCGCGGCTCGCCTTCGGCCTGCTCGAGCTCGGTGACGTCGCATCCGATCGCGTAGATGCGCCCCCCGTCCGGCACTGCGCGCCACGCGAACCGATGATACGCTCCCGCCCTGTCGCGCAGCCGGTTCTGGAAGGGCGGCGCCGGGTGGCCGAGCGCGAGGCGGCTGAACGCTGCGCGCGTCCTCTCGAGATCATCGGGATGGACGAACGCCTCGACGGTGCTGCCCACGAGCTCCGCTTCGGACCAGCCGAGCACCGCGGTCCAGGCTGGATTGACGCTCAGGCGCTCGCCTGAAGCGCTGGTGACCACCAGAAGATCCTGCGACACGTTCCACCAGTGCATGCGCTCGCGCATCTCGGCGGTGACGCGGTCGCCGAGCGTCGTGTTGAGCTCGCGCAGCGCCTGCTGCGCCTCGAGCTGCTCGGTCACGTCCGTGTTGGTGCCGAACCAGCGCACCACCGCGCCGGTCTCGTCGCGGATCGGCAATGCGCGCGACAGGAACCAGCGATAGGTGCCGTCCCGTCCGCGCAGCGGGAAGGTGTCCTCCCAGGGCGTGCCGGCCGCGAAGCAGCGGCGGATCAGCCGGACGACCCGCTCGACATGATCGGGGTGGTGGACTTTCTGCCAGCCCCAGCCCTCCACCTCGGCGAGCGTCGTGCCGGTGTAGTCGTGCCAGCGCTTGTTGTACCAATAGATCCAGCCCTTGGCGTCCGCCGTCCAGGCGAACTGACTGATGTTGTCGGCGAGCTCGGCGAAACGCGCCTCGCTGTCGCGCAGCGCCTTGGCGCTCTGCGCGAGGATCGCGGCGGTGCGCTGGCGGTCGGTGACCTCTTCGGCGACGACGTTGACGCCCGCGATCGTCCCGTCCGGATTCCTGAGTGGATGCCAGTTCGTGATCCAGGCGCGATCCGCGTTCGGCTCGTCGGATCGCTGGCTGGTGACCGGGATGCCCATGACGGGCTCGCCGCTGCGCACCACGGACGCGACGATCTCCTCGACCTGGTCGGCGACCGCCGGCACGGTCTCGCGCACCGTGCGGCCGATATGCCCGGCGACCGGGATGCCGCAGATTTCGGTGAGGCGTTGGTTGATCTGCAGATAGCGGCAGTCCGGGCTGAGGAAGGCGAGCCCGACCGGCGCGGTGTCGTAGATGAGCGCAAGCTCCGGCGAGAGATGGTGGGATCGACCGTCCGCTTGCGGCGCCAGAGCGTGGGAATCGCCGGCCGGCCGCGTTCCGGTTTGCCGGTCTTCGGCTGCTTCAAGCGGCGCACGCTCATCGCCCTGTCGCTGCACCGACGTCACTCGCTGGCGGACGAAGCCGCGGAACGAACCATGTCCCCGCCTGACCCCACGGCGTCATCTTAGTCGAAAGGATTTGCCTTGGACAGGCGCCCTCGTGGGCGGCGAGCTGCGAGCGCCCCGGTTGCCGCCACGTCATGAGGATCGAGGTCGCGGCGATCCGCTATCGTCCACCTGCGATCCCGCGCTGGTAGGTCGATGGGACGATGCTGTCGACCGAGGTGAGGCGCTTGGCCAACCAATAGGCCTGCGGCGGCGGCACCGCGGTGAACTCCCGGTCGAGGCCCATCTTCTGCGCCGCGTCCATCGGCCAGTGCGGGTTGTAGAGAATTTCGCGGGCGAGCGCGATCAGATCGGCCTTGCCCTCCTGCAGGATCGCCTCGGCCTGATCGGCGTGAATGATGAGCCCGACCGCCATGCTGAGGATGTCGGCATCGCGGCGCAGCCGTTCCGCGTAAGGCACCTGGTAGCCGTAGCTGATCTTGCCGGCGCTGATGACGGGCGGTCCGCGCATGCCGCCCGACGAGCAGTCGATCACGTCGACGCCTTTCGGCTTGACGAGGCGGGCGAGCGCGACGCTCTGATCCGGGCCCCAGCCGGCGTTGTCCTCGACCGACAGCCGCAGGAACAGCGGCTTGTCGGCCGGCCACCGCGCGCGCACGGCTTCGACCACCTCGATGCAAAAGCGCATGCGGTTGAGCTCCGAGCCGCCGTAGTCGTCGGTGCGCGTGTTGGACATGGGCGAGAGAAACTCGTGGATCAGGTAGCCGTGCGCGCCGTGAATATCGAGCACCTCGTAGCCCGCCTCGTGCGCGCGCCGCGCCGCCTCGCCGAAGGCTTCGACCACCGCGGGGATCTCCTCGCGCGGGAGCGCGCGCGGCGTCGGGTCGGTGGCGGGCGAGTTGAGTGCGCTCGGCGCGACCAGCTCCCAATCCTCCCAGTCGTCGATCTCGGACGAGGGCGTGAGCGGCGCGCCGCCTTCCCACGGCCGGAACCGGCGCGCCTTGCGGCCGGAATGCCCGAGCTGGATGCCCGGCACGGCGCCGTGCGCGCGGATGAAATCGACGCACCGCTTGAGGCCGGGGATGAACTCGTCCTTCCATATCCCGAGGTCGCCCAAGGTGCCGCAGCCGCGCCGCTCCACCTTGGTCGACTCCATGATGACCAGCCCGGCGCCGCCCGCCGCGAACCGTCCCGCATTGACGAGGTGCCAGTCGGTCGCAAAGCCCTTCACGGCGGCGTATTGGTGCATCGGCGCGACCACGATGCGGTTCTTCAAGCGCACGTCGCGCAGCTCAATCGGCGTGAACAACAACGGTTCGGTCATCGGGGCTCCCGTGGGTGCGGCGTATCATGCCGCATTCGGGGAGAAGGGCAATGCCCGGGGGTTGTCGGAACGCTGCCGCCGCAACGCGCCGCCTGGAGCAGTTACTCGATCCGCCATCTCGAGTAAGGGCAGGGCGCCACGACGCAGCCGATCGTTCCGAGCCTGCTTGCGGCGGCCTCTTCTCGCGCGCTGCGTCCGCTTATTCGAGCACACCCGCGCTCATTGCCCTTCCGGTGTGGAATGGGCCCGCCGCCACGCGACATATTTGCGAAACAGGGACTCGCGCTGGTGCGGGGTGAGCGTCGCCGCGTCGAGCGCTGCCGCCGTCGCGGGGGCGTGCGCGTCCGACGGTGTCAACGACCGGGCGGCGGGGCGCATCGCTCCGAGATACCAGCATGGACGTTTGGGCTCGCCTCGAGTCCGGTAGTACCAATGCTGGCCGTGCGGCGCCTCCGAGGTCGGCTTGACGATGCAGTCGTCAGCGGCGCGCACGGTGCCGGTCGACACGGCGAGCCAGGCGGCCGTCGAAAAAAGAACGAACGAAGACAGTCTCGTCGGGCCATGCGGTGGCATAGATCTGCTCCCTTCCACGGAATTCCCCCTGTGTCTGAGCGCGCCCGAGCGCGACAAGCACCAACACGGCGGCGATTCAATGTCTGTTGGTCTCTTGCCGTGCAAAGAGATGACGTGGGGTCCTGACGGTCATGGTTCGCTCGCGTCGCGCGGAGCCGCGTACCTTTCGACCGATCGCGATGCATGTTCATACCTCTGGGTCGAACGTCTTCACAGCTTTGCCACAAAGAAAAGCAGCTTGGAGCGGCCAGACCCGAAAGGTTCGAGTTATGAGTGATGACCCGCACGACGAGTTCCCATTGGTGCCGCGCGACGATGTTCGCGACGCGCTCGGTTCGGCGCCACAGGCGATCACGGTGCCTGACGCGGACAGGAAGCGACTGGAGGCGTTGCTTCAGGAGTTGCTGCGCCACGACTGCGTGCGCGAGGTGCTTTGCGCGAAAGAGGAGCTCGCGTTGCAGCAGGGCGACGCGGAGTAGAACATCTGTCGGCGCCGGTGCCGCAACGATCGATGCGCCGAGAACCGTGACCGGCTAGGATGCGGCGATCGCCTCCGCGGCGCGTAACGCGATCGTTGCCTTGATCAGCCCGCCGACGTAGCCCGCGTTCGGTCCGCCGTCCAACCCGCCGATCGTGGAGCCTGCCGCGAACAAGCCGGGCAATGGCGTGTCGTTGCGGTCGAGGACGGCGCCATTGTGGTCGACCACGATGCCGCCCATCGTGGTCGTGATGGCTGCGCAGATCGGGATCGCGTAGAACGGGGCGGTCCTGATCGGCCAAGCCTTGTATCGGTCGCGCCGCCGCGGCGGCGACAGCAGATGCAGCGTGTCGGCGTCGATGGCGGCGTTGTAGGCGCGGACGAGATCCTCCAGTCGTTGCGGCGCAATGCCGATCAGCTTTGCCAGCTCCGCAATCGTGTCGGCGCGATGCAGCGTGCCGCCGGCCTCCGGCAACAGCGGGTTGGGCGGCTGCGCATGGCCGCGGCCCGGCGCGCCGTCCCACACCGCCTGGTCGAACACGATCGTGGCGCCGAGCGGATCGGGCTGACGCGCGATGGCGTTGGACAAGAAAATGCCGCCGAGGCCTTCGTCGGCGAAGCGGCTGCCCCCGGCGTCGATCACGATGCTGGCCGCCGCGATCTCGTCGACGTAAGGGCGCGGCCACAGCCGGGTCGATCGCATCGCGTCGCGGCTGTGCAGATGGCCATAGAACTTGTCGAGGCCGGTGCTCGCCGCACCGAGCGCCTCGACCATGCGCAGGCCATCGCCGGTCGCGCTGCCGCCGTTGCGCGCCAGCAGCTTCTCGGGCGCGGCGCAAATGTGCGCGCGAATGAGGTCGAGGCCGGCCGGGAAGCCGCCGTCGGCGATGACGACGAATGGCGCACCGAATCTCTGAGCGCCCGCTGCCGCGTCCGTCTCGACCACGATTGCGCCCGCCGCAAGCGCGAGCGCGCGGGCGCGCATTCCGCGCAGCAGCCGGCCCTGCCGCCGCCGCAGGTTTTGCTCCAGGCGCTCCAGCGCAACGTCGCCGGAATATCCCCGCCAGTTGAGGCCGGCGCCCTTGCGCCATGGCGGGGCCAGCACGTTGGTCTGGTAGCCGCCGAGATCGACGAGCTCGAGGCCCTCGTCGCGGAGCCACTGCATCAGCCGGCGGCCGTCCCTGGCGACGGCGCGCGCCAGATCTTTCCGCGCCGTGCCGTCGCTGCAGGCGTCGATCCTGCCGGCGATGACGTCCTCGTCCGCGCCCACGTCGGTGTAATTGATGTGGAACGTGCCGTAAGTGTAGCGCGAGTTGCAGAGATATTTCTGGTCCTCGCCCTTCTCGAGCACGACGACGCGCTTGCCGAGCTGCGCGGCGCGGTTGGCGGCGACCAGGCCCGCGATCCCGGCTCCGATCACGATGACGTCGTGCTGCGTGTCGGCGTTGTCCATCACGGCAGGTCCTGGTCAATCGATATCGAGGCGGATCGTAGGTTGGGGCGAGCCTCTTGGCGAGACCCGACGCGGCGCTCGCTTGCAAGGGTGTCGGGTCTCGCGAAGAGCTCGCCCCAAGCTACGGGAGGCTTGCGACTCCGCGCACCGGGGTAGCCAGAAAGGATCGCTTATGAGAAATTATCGCGAATCGGACCCGACATGGATGCGTGGGCCCGTGTCGCGACCTGACATGAAAGGAAGAGACCATGTCGCGCGACGTGATCCTCGGCCTCGCGGCCGCAACGCTCGTGGGCATCATGCTGGTTCCTGGCGACGCTCGCGCGCACCACGGCCGCCATCATGTGCACCATCTACACCATCTATATGGCCTTCGCGTTTGCGGTCCGGGGGCCTATCGCGGTTGGACGCCCTTCAACCGCAATCCGGGTCAGGCAGGCTATCCCGGCCCTCATTATGGTTGCGACTGCTACCGCGCCGCAAACGGCCGCGCGATGTGCCGATTTTTTTGAGGGCGGCGAGGCGGCCGGCGGTTTTCATCCTGCGAACCCGCGAGCGGCATCCTGACGATCGCGCAGGTTGACACTGCGCAAAGCAGGCGCGGCAGCGTGGCTGCCCAAATCAGAACACGTTTGATTGCTTGCTCGCGAGTCTCGCTGGGCACCTCGTTGTGTCTCATCTCCGAGCGGCCCAGCGCGCCCCGGCCGCGTTGTGTACTGGCCGGGGTTTTTGTTTGTCGTGTGGCGTAGAGGATCGAATGACGAAGCTTGTGACCCTGTTCACCCTCGCCGCGATTGCGGCCGCGCCTCTGCCCGCCCTTGGCGACGAGGTCAAAGCAGGTGATCGCGTGGCGGCGACTGCCGCATTCTTCATGTGCGGCGCCCGAGAAGATCTCGCGACGATGGACGCGCTGGAGCGCCAGGGCGATCGGCAGACCGCGCTCAAGATCGGCATGCAACGATGCGAGTCGGGGCGCGCCAGCTCCACTTACGTCGTCGAGCAGGGCGATGCTGATGCGCTCTGCATCCGAAGCGGAAGCACGCCCTATTGCCTGTGGGCCCGGCGCTCGGCGCTTCAGGTGACGCCGTCGCAATGAGGCGCGGCGGCCGCCGATCGGCTCGCTGCACCCGCATCCCGAAGGAGCGCTGGCGCCTTGCGCCGGCGCGTCGCGAAGGACGAGGGTGGCCCGGGACGGTGCGGCCCGCGCACGGAGCGAGCGGCCCATCCTTCGAGACGCTCGTCGTCGCCACGCGACGACAAGCGCCTCCGGATGAGGTTTGCGTGCGGACCCTCAGCCTGACGTGATCGCCTGAGGGACCCGCAGCTCCTCGACCAATTCGCGGCGCGGCGGCGTGGCATCGTCCAGCACATGCACGTGCGCGCGCTGCTCGCCGAGCGCCCGGTACTGCGCCGCGATGATGGCGTGGCACTCGCAGGCGCGGCGCTCGAGCGCGGCGCGGTCGAGGATGCGGCAGCTCGCGCGGCTCATCGCGATCACGCCGGACTTGTGCAGCTGCCCGAGCAGCGTCGTCACGCCGGCGCGGCGGACGCCGAGGTTGATCGCGAGCATCTCGTGGGTGATCGGGATCAGCGTATCGTCGAGGCGATCGGCGGCGAGGAGCAGCCAGCGGCACAGGCGCTGCTCGAGGTCGTGGCGGCCGTTGCACAGCGCGGCCTGCGCGTTCTGCACCAGCAGCGCGTGGATGTAGGCGAGGAGATGGTTGCGGATCGCCGGCGCCGCCTGCATCGCCGCGAGCAGATCGGGCACCGCGATCCGCAGCGCCTCGCCCGGCACCTGCATCAGGCAGCGGTGCGGCGAGCGCGGGCTGCCGAGGATCGCCGGAATGCCGGCGCAGCCGAACGGGCCGATCTGCGCCACCTCGACCGGCCCGTCGGCGCGCGTGCGCGCATAAAGCGAGGCGACGCCGCGCTCGATGAAATAGACGTGCTCGATGCGATGGAAGTGATCCTGCAGGACGGCGCGCCGCGCCAGCGCGACGCGCGTGAGGCAAGGCGCGAGAGTGCGAAAGCTCGTCGCATCGAGACCGGCGAGAAGCCGGTTTCTCACCATCGTCATGCCGGTCGCCCCCCGGATGCGTTCGGAAGCTCGAAGCATGATCCGATCCGACAGCCGGCACCTCATTTTTCGCGGGCGCGCCTCCGCGACGGATGCGCGCAGGCGAGCCGGCGCCGGTAGCGCGTTGCGGCGGCTCGCCGCAGGCCGGCGCCGGCTTGGTACGCCGACGTACAGACTCGGCCGTCGACGCCTGGGAACTGGCGGCGCCTCCCGGCGGTATCCTCCGTTGCGCGGTCGGGTCACCACGCATCTCGATGCATCGCAACGCCCGGACACGCGCCGACAAACGGAGGAAGGGACCCCATGAGGATCGGATCTGCACTGCTCGCCGCCACCGCGGCGCTCGCGCTCGCGTTCACGGCCGGCGGCGCCATTGCGTCGACGCGGCATTATTCTCGTCACCATCATCATCCGGCGCCCGCGCCGGCCGCCAACGCGCAGCCCGACGCCAGCCTGAACGGCAACAATCCGGCGAAGCGCTACCCGACGCGGCACATGTCGGCGAACGCGATCAAGACGGCCACGCTGTTGACCACCGGCAACAATCCGACCAAGCGCTATGCGGTCCGGCACGGATCGAACCTGCGCATGGAGGCGACGCTCTCCACGTCGGGCAACAACCCGGCCAAGCGCTATCCCGTGCACTGAGCGCCCGCGCACACGGTGTCTGCGCTCCCTCTCGCCGCGCGAAGAGCGCGGGGAGAGGGAGTCCAGGCGCAGTGCCGAGCTTCACGCTCTGGCCGGCCCGCAGGATCACTTCGGCATCGTGTCGTTGGACATGTTGTCCTTCTTCATCGAATCCTTCTTCATCGAATCTTTCTTCATCGAGTCCTTTTTCATCGCATCCTTCTTCATCGAGTCGTTGGACATGTTGTCCTTCTTCATCATGTCGTCGGCGAGGGCGGCGGGCGCGAGCGCGACGCTTGCCGCCAGTGCGAGCGACATGGCGGCGGCGAGCGCGGCGATACGTGAACGGGTCATCGGCAGATCCTCCAAAAGGACGTTGACGACGGGCCGCTCGGGCCCATCGGTCCTAGTTCGGCGGATCCGGGCGCAAGGTTACGTGGGGCGCGAAAGATTTCCGCCGAGCAGGCGGCGGCCGAACGCCCGATTGGCGGCGATCACGAGCGCGACGGCGCCGGCATGCACGGTGAGGTCCGTCGCCGCCGCATCGAACGGGTGAAAGAACAGGAGCAGCGTCGCGGCCGCGGCCGCGGCCGCGAGGCCGGCCACGGCGGCCGTCAATCCGGGCGCCAGCGGGCAGGCGCGCCGCAGCATGACGACGAGCAGCGCCGACAAGGGGACCGACAGGCCGACGATGAAGACGAGGCAGTCGCGCGCGTGGTCGAGGTCGGCGACCTGGGTCCCGGGCACCAGCCAGGTGCGCAGGCAGCCGAAGCCGCTGGCGCCGATCCACACGAGCGCGGACGGCAAGGGCAGCGCCGCCCAGCGGCGCGGCGCGTCCGGGACGCTGAGCCGGAAGGCCGCGAGGGCGGCCAGAATGGCGGTCGCCGCCGAGCCGATGGCGGCGAGCCACATGTCCGGCGCCGCGCCGAGCCGCCGTTCCAGCACCGGCAGATCGCTGAAAGACGCGAACACGAGGGCGGCCGCCGCGACCGCGGCGAGCCAAACCAACGCGCGGACGAACGGCGGGCGCAACGGGCGCACCGGCGGCAGATCGGTGGCGAGATCGCGGATCAGCCGTTCGAAGCCGGGATCGGAATGCGAGGGTGTCGTCATCGGCTCGCCCCACCGGGGTCCACGGGATCCATGCGCCGGCGCAACGCCTTCAGGGCGCGATGCAGATTGACCTTGAGCGAGCCGGCGCTGCGCCGGGTCAGCGACGCTGTGTCCGCGAGCGTGCGCTCCTCGAGCACGAGATGCTGCACCGCCTCGCGCTGTCGCGGCGGCAAGGTCGCGAGCGCCCGGGCGACGGTGCCGCCGGCTTCCGCCTGCGCAAGACCGTGCCCGAGGTCGATCGTCTCGTCGACATGGGCCTCGAGCGCGTGCGGCGCATGCACTTCCCGCAATTGATGCCGCCTCGTCCGGCGCATGAGATCGATCGCGCGTCGCTCGGCGATGACCGTGAGCCAGGCCGTGAACGAGCGGCGCCGATCATAGGTCGCGCGGGCGCGATGAATGGTGAGCAGGACGTCCTGCACGACGTCGTCGGCGCGATCGGCCGGCACGCCGCGCCGTCGCGCCACGCTGCGGATGACGAGGACGCAGTCACGCAGCAGGGTCTGGTAGGCGATGCCGTCGCCGTCCTGCGCGGCGGCCATCAGGGCGGAGCGGCGCTGGTCCGCCGCCGACGCGACGGTATCGTGCGTTCGGTCGACATCCTCGGCAAGGCTCGCCGGCATCGCCCGTCCGATGATGTCGTCGCTGCTCATCTGGCCCGCCCGGCCACGCTCGCCGGAAAGAGAGGTCGGATGCCGGCCAAATAAGGCGGTTTCGGACGTGAAGTCGATAGGAGCGGCGATCACGGTCGGTTGAGCCAGTCGTTTGGACGCCTCCGCCGACGGTGCCGGAAGCCGCGGAAGGGCCTCTCGTGTATTCGCTGCCGCAACGGCGGCGGTTACATGCGTGCGAGCCTCATGGCGGCCACGAAGGGTTGGCCGTCTCGCGGGCGCCCGATCGCCCTCTACCGGCTCTGCGCCGCCCGAGGGCGGATCAGCCGCTGCAGTGGAGCGACGATTTCGACTACGATTTTTTCTGAAAAGAATGCAGGCGATTTACAGGGCGCCGATGCGTGCCAAACACAGGAAAAGCCATTCAAATATCTGAGGAAATGGCCCGAACGCACAACAGGTGAATAGCCTACGCGAAAAACAGGAAGAACAGGACGAGCGCTCCTGTTTCGGCCGAGCGCAATCCGGCTTCGACTGCAGTGGGAAATTCGACCGGCTGCAATCGAAAAAGAAAAACGCACCCGAAGCGGCGCGTCCGGATGCGAGAATGTCACACTGCACTTATTGCCATGCCGCATGCGTGCCGGAAAGGCAAATCGGATCGAATCTATCCCCGCTATTCAGGGTTTTGGCGATCAGCCCACCTGTATAAGGTCGGCGACCGTGGACGCCGCCTTCAGGCCCGTGCCGGTGAGGATCACCACCGTGGTCTCGCCGGGCTTGATGGCGCCGGCGGCGGCGAGCTTGTCGAGCGCCGCGGCCGCGCTCGCGCTGGTGGGCTCGGCGAACAGGCCCTGGCGCGCCAGCCGGCGCAGCGCGGCGACGATCTCGTCCTCGGTCAGCGCGACGGTCGCGCCGCCGCTCTCGCGCAGCGCGGCGATGATCTCGGTGAGCCGCATGGGATGCCGGATGGCGGTGCCTTCCGCGATGGTCTTGTGCACGTCGCGCGAAACCGGCGTGTCGACGCCGGCCGTGAAGCTCGCGTCGATCGGCGAGCAGTTGAGCGGCTGCGTGGCGAACAGGCGCGGCAGCCGGGCGATCTGGCCGGACTTCAAGAGCTCACGGAAGCCGAACGCGCAGCCGAGCAGGCTGCTGCCGGCGCCGACCGGCATGACGACGTTGTCGGGGGCGCGGAATCGTAAGTCCTCCCAAATCTCGTAGGCGAGCGACTTGGTGCCCTCGAGAAAGAACGGCTGCCAGTTGTGGCTGGCGTAGAACGTCTCGCCCGATTGGCGGATCGCCTCCGCCTCCGACGCCTCGCGCGGCCCCTCCAGCAGTTGCACTTGCGCGCCGTACGCGCGCACTTGCGCGATCTTCGCCGGCGACGTCGAGGCCGGCGCCAGGATCTTCACCCGCATCCCGCCGGCGGCGCCGAGACCCGCCATCGACGATCCGCCGTTGCCGGAAGAGTCCTCCAGGATGGCATCGACGCCGATCTGCCGCAGGAACGACAGCATCACGGCCGAGCCGCGGTCCTTGAAGCTGCCGGTCGGGTTGAACCACTCGAGCTTGAAGTGCGGGCGGAGGTCGCCCCAGGTTTGCTCGACGAGCGGCGTGCAGCCTTCGCCCAGGGTGATGGGGCGGGCGATGCGTACCGGCAGGGCGGCCTGATAGCGCCAGAGCGAGCGGGTGCGGGTGTCGATGTCGTCGCGCGAGATGCCGGGGCCGGAGGTGACGAGGAGAGGGGTGCGGTCGTCGGAGCACCAGCGGGGCACATCCAGCGGATAGAGCTTGCCGTTGCGCGGGTCGATGTAGCTGGCCGCCGACATGGCGTTCTCCGGGTTGGCGCAGGGCGCTTGAAGGGCTGATGATCGGGCGATTTGTCGGTCGCGAACCGGGAAAGGAACCGGCGTCGCGTGCCAGGTGCAAACCTTTGCCGCGGCAAAGTGCGCCGCGACATCGACGCGTTTCGTCTTACACTATTGTCCTTTGAAAAGAGGGGTATTGGCATGAGTGAGACACAGTCATCCGTCGATCCTTTGATCCGGAACCCGAACCAACGGACACCCTGCGTCCTGGTCCTGGATTGCTCCGGCTCGATGACGGCGGCGATTTCGGGAGAAAGCCGCATCAGCCAGCTCAATGCCGGCCTTCGGTTATTGGAGCAGGATCTCAAGGCCGACGCGATGGCCAAGACCCGGGTCCAGCTTGCAATCGTCTGCGTGGGTGGCGTTGCGGGTGACAACAATGCCGCGACACTCCTGGACTGGACCGACGCGGTGGATTTTCAGGCATTCCCTCTCAAGGCCAGCGGCTACACGCCGCTGGGAAAGGGCATGCTGCTGGCGCTGCAAATGCTTCGCGACCAGGTCCTTGCTTACCAATCGCGTGCCGTCAACAGCACGCGGCCGTGGATCATGCTGCTGACCGACGGCGAGCCGACCGACGATGACGAATGGAGCCGCGCCTGCGCCGCCTGCCGTGCGGCCGAGCAGGCCGGCGAGTGCGTCATCTTCCCGATCGGGGTCGGCGAAGCCAACATGGACAAGCTGCAGAAAGTCAGCGCGACGCAAGCCAAGGAATTGACCCAGACGAAATTCAGGGAGCTGTTCGTCTGGATCAGCGGCAGTGTCCGCAGCGCCAGCCGGTCGCGACCGGGCGACCGGGTTCAGCTCCCGTCGACGGATACCTGGGCGGCCGTGAAGGCGTGAAGGTGCGATGTCGAGCGCCGCATCCCGCGAGCCGATGGTTGGCGCCGAGCCCCGCGGCGAATGGCTCGTGACCAAGGCGTCGGTACGCGGCAGGGGTCACATCACGCAAAATACGCCCTGCCAGGACGCATACGACCTGCAAACAACGGCGGACGGCTTGTGGCTTGCCGCCGTGGTCAGCGATGGCGCGGGTAGCGCGGCGCGGGCAGCGGAAGGTTCGCGGCTGGTCGCGAGCTCGATCGCACAGGCGCTCATCGCGGCGGGCCCGCAGGTGGAAAAATTCGGCGGCGGCTGGCTGAAGGACCGCATCCAGGCTTCCCTGATCGATGTCCGACAGCGCCTGCGCGAGCGCGGCGCCCTCGCTGACTTTCACTGCACTCTGGTGGGCTTATTGATCGGTCCGCCGGGGGGCGTGTTCATACACATCGGCGACGGTGCCGCCCTGGCCAGCAAGGTGGCGCCGGCACGCGATGAGGCGGGCTATGAAAATGGCGGCATAACGTTGTGGAATGAGTTCACGGTCTCGGCGCCGGAGAACGGGGACTATTCCAACGAGACGTTCTTCGTCACCGAAGACGACTGGGACAAGCATCTGCGCAAGACGATCCTGCCGACCCAAGCCGACCTGATCGCCCTGATGTCGGACGGCGCCATGCCGTTCGTGCTGCAGGGCGATCGGCCGTATTGCCCGTTCGTCGAGCCGCTGGTGCGGGATCTGCTGCGCCAGCCCGACCCGCAGCAGCGCGACGCATTGTTGGAGGCGCATCTGTCGCGCCCCGAGAACGATGCCGTCACCGATGATGACAAGACGCTGGTGTTCATCGCACGCCGCTCGCTCGGCCGATATGGCGGCCGCAAGATCGTCCCATCGAGCTTCCCGGCGGCGCCTGCCAACAAGGACGCGACGGCGGCGCCGACGCAGGATTCCTGGTTACCGCGACGAGTGAGCATCGATGAGCCAACGATGAACAAGGCGATCCAGGACAAGTCGACCAGACCGCGGGGCAGCCTGCTATCGAGAGCAGCTTTCCTCCTTGCGTTGATCTCATTGGCGGTGAGCTGCTTTGCGCTCTATGCCGGCCGGAAGGTCTTTTTTGGACCGGGCATCGCCCCTCTTACGAGTAATCCTTCGGCGTCCACGACCAAGGACGCAACAACAAGCAGCGTGCCGGCGCGCGAGGCAGGATCGGCGCCGAACCCGGCTGCCAACCAGCACCCCACCCCGTCGCCGTCTATCACTTCCGAGCCGAAGCCTCCTCCCTCGAGCCATCAATAGTGCGCCATGATCCGCCTGCACAGCCAAGTCCTCCGATCGATGCTCCTCAGCGTCGTCTGGGTACACGCCTTATTGGGCGCGGCCTTGATCGCGCCGACATCAGCTCGCGCGCAGGCGCCGACCGGGTGGTGCAATGACCCCGTGCGGGGACCCAGCCCCTGCACGCGGCCGCAGGGCAATCGCGGTGACGGCGGCACGGGATGTTCCGCCGGCGAAAAGTTGGATTCGGCCAATGGCTGCATCCCAGCCAACGCCATGGATTGCGGAAACAATACTTTCTGCCCCGCCGGGCAGAGCTGCGGCTCCGGCCAGCAATGTCTTTCGCCGGGCGATGACGACTGTGGCGACGGGACACACTGCAGCGGTGGAGATCGGTGCAGCCGTTCCAAAACGTTTTGCTTGAGCCCTGGCAGCGTCGACTGCGGAAGCTACTCGTGCAGCGCGGGCGACAAGTGCTCCGTCAACGGCGGATGCGTTGCCCGCGACGACATCCTGTGCGCCGCGGGAAACTACTGCAAGCCCGGTGAAATGTGCTCACGCGGCGGCGGCTGCGTTCCGGTCGGCCGGGTCGATTGCGGGAAGGGCCACTACTGCGACTCCGGTCAAAAATGCAGCGGCGATGGCAGGTGCTTCGAGGACCTGGATGTCCTCAAGAACGGATTGGAGCGCATGCGAAACGATCACGCATCCGAGGCGACGTTGCTGCGCGAGGCGGATGACGTGATCGAAGCGTTGCGCACCTACGCCCGATTGCGGCGCGACAAATCGGTGGTCGCGCGCCAGGAGGAGGCGACGCTCAAGGAGCTGGTTCGTCTGCTGATCGAAGGGGCGCAACGCTCGCCGGTGCCTGACTACGCGGCCATCGCCAAAGCCTACTTCGGCTGGCGCGCGATGTTCGGGGGCGACACGCGTTTCGCGCTTGACCAGATTCGAAAGCGCACGCGCGGGCAGTACAGCGGGATGGGCGGGGCCGCCGCGCCGGTAGGTCTCGACGAGGAGAGCGCACCGCTGTCGGCTGCGGAGGCCACCAAGCTCAATAATTTGCTCGACCGGGCGCACGGGATTCCGAGTGACGCCGGCAGCGCTGCCGACACCGGCGTGCTGCCGGTCGAGCGCATCATATGCTGGGGCGACGTGCACGACTGCAAACAGGGGTTCGGCTTCCATTTCGTCAAGACGCCGGGCGAGCTGTTCCTTTCGCCCCAGCAGGAGACGCCCGAGATGATGCAGGTCCGCGAGCAGCTGACCAAGGACGAGACGCAGCTCAACGACATCCGGTCGGGAGCCACGCCATTCACCGATCCGGCGTTGCGCAAGCGCGCGGAGCACAAGGTGCTCGAAACGCTCAAGCAGGAGAGCCTGCATTACGACGAGCTCAAGCAGAAGAAATTGAAGGAGTCGGAGCATGGCGCCTAGGAGATTTGTCGCCGCGCTGGTGAGCACGCTTTTGCTGGCGGCCGGGCGGGCCGCGGCGCAGGAGGTGGCGTGCGGCAGCGAGGTGGCTATCGCCCGCGACCGCGCGCAGCGGTTGGAGGCGGCAGCGGCGAGTTGCGCGCGCGATCTGTCCCAGGGCACCGATGTTTGCTTCGTCAAGGTCAGCTGGAAGGACAACGTGCGGATCTCGCCGCAAGACGCCGAGGCGTTGGCCAAAGCCTTGCGCGTGTTCGCGAACATCATGGAGCAATTGGATTCCGACCTCGCGCGGGAGCGCAGCAAGTACGATGTGCACCGGTCGGATCAGACGGTGGTCGCGGACAGCATGATCAAATGCCAACCGGTCGGCGTGAGCCTTGGCGGCGACCAGGTCGTCAAGTGCCAGGTCGACTGTTATCGCCAGTACGGGATTCCGTATCTCGATTGCTGGCGCGGCGACATCCGCAAAATGCCGGCATGCCTGAACGACAATTCGGGCGGGCTGGCGGCGTGCAAGGCCATGTGCGCGCAGGTCCGCTGATGGCCTTTGTCCATCACCGCGTGTTGGCGATGAAATCCAGCATGTAGAGCTGCTTCACGACCACTCGGCTGCTCACATTGAGCAGGCCCGGAACGATCTCTGGCGTCGCCGCGACGCTCTTTTGCACGACCGCAAGGTCGAAGGGACGAAGGTCGGCATCGTCCAGGGACAGCGTGCAGCAGTTCGCGCCAGCCTGCGGCGCCTGCACGGTGGCGGTCCCCGAGATCGCCGCCGCGCGCAGCGAGGCGGACGCGAATGCCGTCTTGCACCTGTCTGCATCGATGCAGGCGACGCCGGATTTTTCCGCGACATCGAGATCGAGAACGCCGCCGCGCGCATGCGCGGAGGCCGTCTGGCGCAGCACATCGCCGACCGAGTAGGCATTGACGACGCGGAACGTACCGGGCGCGCCGGCGGCGAACAGGTCGATGATCGTCGTCCGATTGGCGAGCGCCCGCTGTCTCAAGGTCCCGAGCGTCACATCGGACGTCGCGCCATCGAGTGCGGTGACGCGGTCCCACGCCTTCTCGACGGACGCCTGCAGCGGATGGCTGGCGAGGACCGCATCGTAGGCATTTTTCACGAGATGCGCGCTCAGCGGATTGCGCGCGTCGGCGTAGAGACCGGCGAGCAGATAATAAAGCCGGGCATTGTCGGGATTTCGGGCGAGGAGGGCGCGCACCGACGGAATGACGCTCTTGGGATCATCCGCGGCGCGGGCGATCTGCCGCTCGAGACCGCGGCCGATGCTTGCCTCCCACCACAGCTCCTGGGTCAGCATCCAGCTGACGACGCCGAAGGCGATCAGCCCGACGGCGCAGATGCCGAGCACGACGGAGCGAACCTTGCCGCTCGGCTTGACGAGGGGCGCACCGACGCCGGCCGCGAGGGTACGCAGATCGCCGAGGGTCGGGTGGTCGCGTGCGGCGATCGCCGACGGCGGCGCCGCGACGTAGCAATGGACGCAAGCCAGCGCATACACGAGCGCGAGCACTCCCGCATAGATCGCGGGTGCACGCAGCGTCGGCGGCAGAGCCAGCCAGACCGCGAGGCCGGCCGCGACCAATAACCATGCGCCGATCACGGCAAGCAGCGAGCGGCGCGCCCAGCCGGCCCCCACCGCGGCGGCGACGACCACGTAAAGGGCGGCGATATTGGCGATGATCCAGGCGATCGGTGCGAGCAGGCCGTCTGCGGCGCCGCTCACCAGATAGAAGAACGTCCCTGCGATCCAGGCGACCGCGTTCAAAACGAGGAACCAGCCGAGCGCGAGCCAACGAAAGCCGTAGGCGGGCGCCGTCGTCCGCGTCTTTGTCGCTCCAGGCGGCGGTACGCCAGCCGAGACGACCGGACCCGTCGTGCCTGCCCGGGTCACGACCACGCGCGTTGGCGAGAACGTGGTGTCGCCGCATTGCGGGCAGATCTGCATGGCCTGCGGCACTTGGTGTCCGTTCCGCCGGCAGTATTTTGTCGCCGATTGCGTCGCGGCCTGAACCATCGCGGTGGTCGGCGCCGGGATGGTCGCGACCGGTGTCGCGGTGAAATTGGTGTCGCCGCAGCGTGGGCAGATGAGCGCCGTCTGCGGCACCTCATGACCCTGAGCGCGGCAATATTTTCGTGCCGGCGGCGATGCCGGAGCGGGCTGCGCCGGTTGGCGGGGCGGAGCGCTGGTCACCGGCAGTGGAAGCGGCGTGGGCGTGAAGTCGGTGTCGCCGCATTGCGGGCAGATCAGCATCGCGGCGGGAAGCTCGTGCCCATGCCGCCGGCAGTATTTCTTGGTCGAGCCCGATGTCGGCGTCGGCGCCGGTGAACGCGAGGGCGCCGGTCCCGGCGAAAAGGTCGTATCGCCGCATTCGGGGCAGATCAGCATCGTCTGCGGCACGCGATGGCCGTGGCGCGAGCAGTATTTGGTGGCCATGAGCAGTCAGCTCCCATCCCTCTGTTCGCTCGGCTCACGATGCAAAGATCAACTTGCGGCGATAAAGAAAAAACAGCAGCGCCGCGCCAAGCGCAAACGAGACTGCACCAGCGCCCAAATGAAACAGCGCATTATCGAGCGATGGTGGCGTATCGCCTAACTTGAGAATGGTCGGATGCTCGACGCCGCGGTCATGAAACGCCTGCCACAGCGCGCTTTTCTCATCCACGGTCGACAGCATGCCGGACAGCGTCCGCGGCTCGGCGCGATAGTTCGGCACGGGATAACAGCCCCAGTCCTGGTTGTAGTTGCTCCACACGCCTCTCCGGCGATCCCACTTGGGCTGGGAATCGGGATCGAAATAGCCGTCCAGCGAGATCGCGCGTCCATAGCGGTCACAAACCGGGTACGCCACGACGTGACCATACCTTGCGACGAATAGATCCGACTTCTGAGATGGATCACCCGAATCGTATGTCACCAAAGGCAACAGCGGGCCGTCGGAGTCCGTCGGCCACTGTTGCTTGTGGCCTTGCCGGACATTGACGTAGGCGTCGGTGATAGTGACCCATGGCTGCTGGCTCCCATGTGCCAGGAAGGCCTCCAAGCTCAGGACTTGCGGGCGGGGATTGTCGAGGATCGTCGATAACTCGTGCGCTCCGGGCAGCAGGCCGCTCAGACCAGCGACACAAAGGCACAAGCTGACCAGGGCAAGGACGAGCGAGAGAGCCGAGACAATCGGTCGATGCCGTAACGGCGGCGGCGGAGGAGGCCGACGCGGGAGCGGCAGGGGCGTGCTTCGCAACCGCAGCGGCGCGGTGACCTGAGCAGCGGTGGAAGCAGCGACGCTTCGCTCGAGATGGCAGGCCGCGCAGGGCTTGCCCATGAAATGGATATGGGCGGGATCGTTCGGATGGGCGCTGCAGCGCTCCAGCTGCCTCTGTTCGAGGATGTCGTGGAAGTGTCGGCCCCATTCGGCGGCGCTCGGCCGCTG
>DATGLS010000044.1:0-51919 GCA_035293985.1 Xanthobacteraceae bacterium | reverse complement strand
CGCACACGTGCAAGGCTCGCTTCCGACCGGCTGGCTCGCCTTTGTCGGGAGGGAGTCGAACCCTCTGGATCGCTACGAAAGGTTTCAGCTCGTTTGACGACCATCCTCCTTTCCTGCTCTCCTGACGCTACCGCATTGCGCGTCTCTCCATGCGGGTTACGCGCTAAACAGCGCGCATGAACGACGGCACCGATCAGCGCGCGACCGTGATCGCGGCGCACCTGCGGGAATGGGAGCCGGCGCCCGCGTACGTCGAGCTCGCCGTGTTCGACAGCGACGACGCACGCGTGATCGCGACTACGCTCGACGCGTTCTACATGCGACACCTCGGCACCTCGATCGCGCGCGGGCTCTTCCATCAATCGAGCATCGGCAGCGTGGCCGGCATCGTGCTGCGGGACGGCCGTGCGATCGCCACCAAGGGCGCATCGGCCCGAGCGTTCGCGCGATCTGCGGCCGAGGTCGCGTAACGCATCTTTACCCCCTGCAGCGGAGCCGCAGCGGAGGGTGAGAGAAGCAGCATTCGCCCGACCACGATGGTTACCGCATCGTTAAGTGCTCCCGCGCCGTAACCTCTCAATCCTTCGTAGATAACTAACGCAGAAGATTAGGGCCTATTAAACACGTATCGCTTACGGGTATTTCCCACGGACATTCGCGCGTTGCGCGAGCGAGTTCGAATTTTACCTGCCGCACGTCGGCGCAGCCGAGATTTGAGCGGGCGGCGCAAGCTCGATCGTTGATGTTGGGGGAACGGGGTGGCCCGAGATTCACGACGAGAGCAGCGAAGGGCGAAGCGCACCCCGCGCCGTCAGGCCGCGTGGCTCGTGCTCGACGGCGGCGCCCAGCTTCCGTGCGTGCTGTGGGACATCTCCGTCTCCGGCGCGCGCATCGCGGCGGCCCGCGCCGGCGGCCTGCCCGACGTGTTCGGCCTCTTCCTCACCAAGGACGGCAAGGCGCGCCGCTTCTGCCGCGTCGCCTGGCGCCGCGGCGGCCAGCTCGGCGTGCAGTTCATCGACGAGGCGAGCGCCAACATCGATCTGTCACCGCAACCGGCGTGGATGCGCCGCCAGCCGATCACGACGCCGTCGCAAGCCGCGGCGGCGCCCTCGGCCGAGCTTGCCGAGATCGACACCATCGCGCTCATGATGCCGGGCTACGGCGCCCAGCTCGCCGCCGACAGCCGCTCGCGCGCCTTCCGCTGGTCGTCGATCGCGCGCGCGCTCGGTTTCGCGCTGCTCGGCGCGACCGGTCTGCTCGTGATCGCCGGCACGCTCGACGAGACCGACTGGGCCGTGTCGGTGTGCACGGCAGCGGGAAATTTCTGCCACCATCCGGAATGGACCGGCGCGGCCGGCGTCGCGATGTTCGCCATCTACCTCGCGATCAGCGGGATGGAGGATTAGCTCTTTCGCGGCCGCCCGAGGTTCAGTTATTCGGCACCGAGAATCGCGGTCGCGGACACGCCTTGCCGCCAAGCTCCATGCAGGCCTGGAATTTACTGATCGCAAGCGCGCCGACCAGCACGACAATGATGCTGGCGACGAGGGTGAGGAAGGCGCGGTTGCTCATGGGAATGGGTCGACTGCGGCCCGCGTGAGGTTCAAGCGCTCACGACGAAGCAGAGAGCAAGCAGCGCCCCCATCCGCCTATGCCCTTCGAGATTCGGCGCGACAGGCCCCTTTCGCGGCGTAGCCTTAGCTGAAGGCCCCTCCCCCCAGTCGCTTCGCTCGCCGGGGCACGGGAACAGAGCGCCTACGCGGCGCGCAGGTTGCGAGGAACTGACACGCCGCGCGCCTCGATCGCAGCTTGCGTCAGCGACTACTCCTGCATGTGGACAAATCCCGTGCGTCGTGTGCAGCGCTATCGGCCGCAGTTCCACATCGGCCCGATCGGCGTCTGCGTCCAGCACGGCCCGAACCCGCCGCCGTTCCATTGCCCGCGATAGAACCCTGGATAGCCGTACCACCAAGTCGGCGGATGGGTCCAATAGTCCCGCCGCGGCGGCTCCGCCTCGGGCGGCACGTAACCGGGCAGGAAGCCGTAGCCGTGCCAGCGGCGCACCGTGTGGCGTTTGACGTGAGGCTTGGTTTGGTTCTTGGTTTGGATGTTGGGCTTTGCGGGCGCGCCCCCTTGGGTCGGCGCGTCGGCCGGCGCCGCTAGCGAGGTCGCCGCCGCGAAGCCGGCGCCCAACAGCACAAGCGATGAGAGCCGCGCGGCGCTCATCGCGCCAGTGCAGCGCGCGCGGGTGTTCGCGCCTCCTTGCGTATTCCCTTGTCCGTTCCCTGATCCGTTCCCTTGTCCGTTCCCTTGGCACGCGCGGCCGGCGCGTCGCTGCCGAGCAGCGCGCGGCCCTTCGCGGTGAGCGTCACGCGCGATTGGTTGCGGGTCGCGCCGCCCGCGAAACTCACGAGCCCATCGAGGATCGCGTCCTCCCAGATCGACAGGCGCGGACACGTGCTGCGCCAGGCGTCCATCGCCTGCGCATAGGTGCGCGGGCCCTCCGCGACCCAGGCGAGGAACTGCAGCGTCAAGGCGTGAGCGGGATCGGGCATGACTTTGCCTCGCGAGTAGCGAATGGCGAGTAGCGAATAGCGAATAGAAATGTACTCTATCTATTCGCTATTCGCCATTCGCTGCTTGCAACTCACCCCTCCGCCGTAGCCAACTGCCCATGACGCGCGCCTTCCGCTTCCACGCCACCGGCGGCCCCGAGGTGCTGCACCTCGAGGATATCGAGGTCCGCGAACCGGGACCGCATGAGGTGCGCATCCGCAACACCGCGGTCGCGGTGAACTTTCGCGACGTCCTGGTGCGGCGCGGCGCCCATCGCGTGACGCTGCCGTCGGGCATGGGCATCGAGAGCGCCGGCGTGATCGAGGCGATCGGCGCGGAGGTCGTCGATCTCGCGATCGGCGACCGCGTCGCCTGCGTCGCCGGGCCGGACTGCGCCTATGCGGAGCGGCGCCTGGCGCCGGCCGCGCGCGTCGTTCGGCTGCCGTACGCGATCGACGAGCGGACCGCCGCCGCGATGATGATCCGCGGCATGACGGCGCGTTACCTGCTGCACGAGACCTACGCGGTCAAATCGGGTGACACGATCCTGGTGCATGCGGCGGCGGGCGGGGTCGGCCTCATCATGTGCCAGTGGGCGAAGCACCTCGGCGCGACAGTGATCGGCACGGTCGGCACGGCCGAGAAGGCCGCCGTCGCCCGCGCGCATGGCTGCGACCACGCGATCGTGCTCGACGCCGCCGGCAAAACCGATTTCGCCGCGCAAGATTTCGTTCAAGAGGTGCGCGCGCTCACCGGCGGGCGCGGGGTGCCGGTCGTCTACGATTCGATCGGCCGCACGACGTTTGCGGGCTCGCTCGCGTGCCTGGCGCGACGCGGCGTGCTCGCCTCGTTCGGCGAGGCATCTGGCGACCCCGACCCGATCGCGCCGCGCACGCTCGGCTCCCTCGGCTCGGTCTACGTGACTCATCCGAGCCTGGGCGACTACACGGCGACGCGCGCCGAGCTCTTGGCGACCGCGCACCACCTGTTCGACATGGTGGCGGGCGGCCGGATCAGGATCGCGATCAGCGCCGCCTATCCGCTGGCGCAGGCCGCCCGCGCGCAGGACGATCTCGAGGCGCGCCGCACCACCGGATCGATCGTACTGATGGTTTGAGCCGTGCCGCGGTCTTGACCGTGCCGCAAATTTGCGTGTTCTAGGCGTCCCGCGCATTCGCGCGACGAGGAGGCGAGCGTGACCGGCAAGCTGCGCAAGAGCCTGATTTTCGTCCTGACCACGGCGGCGCTCGCCCTCGGCGGCGGCCGCGCCTTCGCGCTCTCGTTCGACGATATTGCCGGCCGCTGGTGCGGCAGCGTCAGCAGCTATACGTTCACGCCATCGACGTTGATCGTCGTTCTCTACGGCGAAAAGTCGCCGCGCGAATACCCGATCGACGGCTACCAGTACGACGGCGACGTCATCACGGTGAACTGGCAGCGCGACGGCAAAAAGCTGTACACCAAGTTCAGCGAGTTCGATTTCGACAACCACCTCATGGTGCAGCTGCCCAACGACGCCGGCCCGCGCCGCGCCTTCAAGCGGTGCTCGGAGTAGATCGCAAGCTCGCAACGATCCCGTTCATCCTGAGAGGCTGACCGAAAAGAAAACAGGTGATTTTGGCCCTCGTTGTGATGCTTTCGTGTTTGCAAATCAGCGAGGGGCACACATGGATTGGACCAAAACCACCCGTAAGCAGCGTTGCCGCGATGGGCTGCGCCATGCAGACATGACGGCGGAGGAGTGGATATTGCTTAGTCGACTGTTGCCGAAGCGCGGGCACATTTGGGCGCCCGGCCGAACGGCATCTTTGCATCATCGTCGGCGCCATCCTCCATATCCTTGCGGCCAGCTGCCAGTGGCGCGCCTTGCAGAAAGACTTTCCTCCGTTCACGTCGGTTCAGCACTGCTTTCGACGACTGGCGTGACCGCAACATTTGGACGCGCATCAATCTCATTCTAAATTAGTCCAACGCGCGCGTCGCGCGGCGGGACGCAAGCGCACCCCTTCAGCCGGCATCGTCGACAGTCAGAGTGTGAAAACGACGGAAAGCGGCGGACCCTGCGGGTTCGACGCGGGCAAGAAGGTGGAGGGACGCAAGCGTCATATCGTCACCGATACGGACGGATCATTGCTTGCCGTGCAGGTGCATCCGGCCAAGGCCGCGCCAGCGCGCCGCCGCGCCGATCATGTTGGGATGGCAGCCGGTGTCTAGCAGCACGTTAGCCTGGGCGTGGCGCAACGGTGCGGCAGCTCGATGATCCCGCTGCGGTCGGCCGCGAGCAGGTACGTGCTCTTGCGCATGCGCACCCGGCCGCCGGAGAGGAGGTGCATCTTCATCGGCGGATCGGTGCAGACGCGCACGGCGTCGCACATCGTTCATTTATTCAGTCCCATCAGCTCCAGCACGGCGCGTCCGAGGAGGCCGTAGGGGTTCGCCATGGTCTCGGGAATCTCGAAGTGATTGTAGCCTTCGCCGACGATCAGCTTCACGTCCTTGCCGGCGGCTTTCAGCGCAGCGGCGAACTCGCGGGTCTGGCGCTGGAACTCGGGGGTCTCGTAGGTGCCGTGCGCGAGCACGACCGGGCAGTTGATGCGCTCGAGGTGACGCTGGGTGGAGAGCTGCTCCTCCATGGCGTCGGTGAACTTGACGTAGGCGCCGCGCTTGGAGAGCCGCACCGGCTCGAGGTCGTACATTCCGGACGAAAGCAGCGCGCCCTTCACGACGTCGGGCGGCAGGCCGAAATCCTTCGCCCAGTCGGTGATCAGCACGACGCCGCCGAGATGCGAGCCTGACGAGCGCCCCGAGATGTAGAGCCGGTTCGGATCGCCGCCGAAGCTCTTGGCATTGTTGTAGACCCAGGCGACGCCGCGGCGCACCTGCTCGACCATGGGAAACAGGCTGCCGCCCGCCTCGATCACGTTGATGAAGTCGAGCACCACGTAGTGCGCGCCCGCGTTGACGAAGAGGTCGGCGGCCTCCGCATTGTCGGCGGCATTTCCGGCACGCCAGGCGCCGCCGTGGATGAACACCATGACGGGAGCGTCGGGCTTCGCCGTCACATAAAGATCGAGCATCTCGTGCGGCGTTGAGCCGTAGGCGAGCCGCTGCGGCTTGAGGCGGGCGCGCACCTCGGCGCTGTTGGCGGTACGCCGCTTGGCGATCTGCAGGGAGTTGGGCGCATAGACGGCCTGGTCGTAGGCGTCGTCGAGCGCCTGCTGGTCCATGTCGAGCCACACGATCGGGCCCTTCTGACGTGCCGATTGTGCCACCGCAGACATGCTCGCTCCCTCTCGCTCGTTGGCGAATTCAAAGCTCACCATAGCGGCGCTGCCGACACCTCGCCAGTTGTCCCTCGGGGCCCCGCGGCCGTGTTATGGAAGCGGACTTGCCGCAGGAGCCGCCCATCCTTTCGCTACCGCCCGTCTGGATCGCGTATTGCTGCATCATCATGGTGCTCGCCTATGCGGCGCGCGGCTCGACCGGCTTCGGCGCTGCCGCCGCCATGCCGCTGCTCGGCCTCGTCATTCCGCTCAAGGTGCTCATTCCGGCGTGGACGCTGATCGGCCTTGCCGCCGGCGTGACCCTGCTCGGCCGCGACCGCACCCACATCGCCTGGCGCGAGATGGTCGCGCTGCTGCCCGGCACGCTGGGCGGGATCGCCATCGGGCTCTACGTGTTCGAGAAGCTCGACGCCGCGACGCTCGCGCGCAGCTTCGGCGGCGCGGTCTTGCTCTACGGCCTGTGGTCGCTATGGAACACGTTTCGCCCGCCGCAAAAATGGCGCGTGCCGGGCACGGCCGCAGCGGCGATCGCCGGTGTGCTGGGCGGCGCGGTCGGCACCACCTTCGGCACGATGGCGAGCCTCTTCTACGCGATCTACTTCGACGCGATCCGCATGAGCAAGGAGCAATTCCGCGCCAGTATGAGCGCCGCGTTGGTGGCGCTCGGCATCGTGCGCGGGCTCGGCTATTTCGCGATCGACGAGTTCAATCGCGACGTGCTCACGACCTTCGCGGTGGCGCTTCCGATGATGCTGATCGGCATCTTCATCGGCGATCGCGTGCATTCCGGGCTGAGCGATGTCGTGTTTCGCCGGGTCGTCGCGATCGCGTTGGCCGTGAGCGGCGGCGCCCTCATGTTGAAATGAGGCGGGATGGGCCGTCTCACCCCAAATTCAGCGCCTTGAAGAAGTCGTTGCCCTTGTCGTCGATGACGATGAAGGCGGGGAAATTCTCGACCTCGATGCGCCAGATCGCCTCCATGCCGAGCTCGGCATACTCCACCACCTCGACCTTCTTGATGCAGTGCTCGGCGAGGTTCGCGGCCGTGCCGCCGATCGAGGCGAGATAGAAGCCGCCGTGCTTCTTGCACGCCTCGCGCACGGCCGGCGAGCGATTGCCCTTGGCGACCGAGATCAGCGAGCCGCCCGCCGCCTGGAAGGCGTCGACGAATGAGTCCATCCGCCCTGCCGTGGTCGGGCCGAAAGCGCCGGACGCGTAACCTTGCGGCGTCTTCGCCGGACCGGCGTAGTAGACCGGGTGGTTCTTGAAATAGTCGGGCAGCCCCTGCCCGCTTTCGAGCCGCTCGCGCAGCTTGGCGTGGGCGAGGTCGCGCGCGACGATCATCGGGCCGGTGAGCGAGAGGCGCGTCTTGATCGGATAGCGCGTGAGCTGCGCCAGGATCTGCTTCATCGGCTGCTTGAGGTCGACCGCGACCACCTCGCCGCCGAGCGTCGCCTCGTCGACCTCGGGGAGATACTGCGCCGGGTGATGCTCGAGCTCCTCGAGAAAGACGCCGTCGCAGGTGATCTTGCCCATCGCCTGGCGGTCGGCCGAGCAGGAGACGCCGAGGCCGATCGGCAATGACGCGCCATGGCGCGGCAGGCGGATCACCCGCACGTCGTGGCAGAAATACTTTCCGCCGAACTGCGCGCCGACCCCCAGCGACTGCGTCATCTTGTGGATCTCGCGCTCCATCTCGATGTCGCGGAACGCGTGGCCGTCGGCGGAGCCCTGTGTCGGCAGGCCATCGTAGTAGCGGCAGGACGCGAGCTTGACGGTCTTCATCGTCAGCTCGGCGCTGGTGCCGCCGATGACGATCGCGAGGTGATATGGCGGGCACGCCGCGGTGCCCAGCGTCAGCACCTTCTCCTTGAGGAACGCGAGCAGGCGGTCGCGGGTGAGGATCGACGGCGTCGCCTGAAACAGGAACGATTTGTTGGCGGAGCCGCCGCCCTTGGCGATGAACAGGAACTTGTAGGCGTCCTCACCTTCGGCATAGATCTCGACCTGCGCCGGCATGTTGGACTTGGTGTTCGTCTCCTCGAACATCGAGAGCGGCGCGAGCTGCGAATAACGCAGGTTCTTCTTGAGGTACGCATCGCGCGCGCCCTGGGCGAGCGCGCCCTCGTCGTCGCCCTCGGTCCAGATGAGCCGGCCCTTCTTGCCCATGATGATGGCGGTGCCGGTGTCCTGGCACATGGGCAGCACGCCGCCGGCCGCGATGTTGGCGTTCTTGAGGAAGTCGTAAGCGACGAACCTGTCGTTGTCGGACGCCTCGCGGTCGGCGAGGATGGAGGCGAGCTGCTCGAGGTGCCCGGGCCGAAGCAGATGATTGATGTCGATGAAGGCCGCCTCGGCGAGCGCGCGCAGCGCCTCGCGGTCGACCACGACGACGTCCTTGCCCATGACCTTCTCGACCCGCACACCGTCGGCGGTGAGCTTGCGGTAGGGCGTCGTATCCTTGCCGAGCGGGAACAGCGGGGTGTGCCGATAAGGTGGAACGATATCGACGGGCGCGTTCATGGCGGGTGTCCTGAAGGATTCTGTGCGGCAGCAGGAAGTTGCGCCGTTTTAGGCAGTTCGGCGAGCCTTTGAAAGGCGCAAATTGGAACAAGACCGGCGGCGGCCGCGTCGTTACATGAAGATCCCTGGGATGGGCACGGCGCGCCGGTATGCCCTATCCACGGGGCTAAATCGCCGATGCGCCGTGCTCACGCGGTGCGACCGTGCCGGCGATTTTGCCCATCCTACCGCATGTGCAGGAGCCAACCATGAGCAAACTCGGAATCGTCGGCGTGGGCGCGGTCGGCTGCGCCTGCGCGCTGTCCTGCGTCAACCGCGCCAGCGCGCGCGAGATCGTGCTGGTCGACCGCACGCGCAAGCGCGCCGAGGCGGTCGCGACCGACCTGCGCTACGGCACGCCGCTCACGCCGAAGGTCGCGATCGCCGACGGCGATTACGGCGCCCTCGCAGGCTGTGGCGTCGTGATGATCACGGCCGGCGTCAACGAGAAAACCGGCGGCGCGACCGACCGCGGCGACCCGCAGGGGCGCCTGCGCCTGCTCGACAAGAACGCCGCGATCTACCGCGACATCATCCCGCGCGTGGCGCGCGCGGCGCCGCACGCCGTGCTGCTGATCGTCACCGACCCACCCGATCCGCTCGCCGACGTCGCGCGCGCGTGCGCCGGGCATGAGCGGGTGCTAAGCGCCGGCACGCTCCTCGACAGCCAGCGTTTCCGCGTGCATCTCGCGCGCCATTTCGAGGTCTACCCCGCGACCGTCGAGGCGCAGGTGATCGGAGACCACGGCACCGCCCAGGTATTTCTGTGGTCGTCGGCGCGCATCGGCGGCGTGCCGGTTGCCAAGCTCGTCGCCGAGCGCGGCGAGGATTTCACCGACTTGCGCAAGGAGCTCGAGCAGGACGTGCGCTACGCCAATATCACGATCATCGAAGGCAACAATGCGAGCCAGTTCGGCATCGGCATCGTCTCGGCGCGCATCGCCGAGATGATCTTGCGCGACGAGCGCACCGTGGTGCCGATCGGCAGCTACCACCGCCGCTATGGCGTCACGCTGTCGCTGCCGAGCGTGGTCGGGCGCGAGGGCGTGAGCGAGGTGCTCGAGCCGGAGATGACGGCGCAAGAGAGCGAAGCGCTCGACAAGAGCGCCGAGACGCTGCGCGGCGCGCTGCGGCGGGTGCAACAGGAAGCGGCGTAGGTTCGTCCTCGCCCCCACACGCCTCCTCATGTTGAGGAGCACTCGCGAAGCGAGCGCGTCGCGAAGGATGGGCCGCGGGAAAAGCAGCGCCGCTCGCGGGGGTGGCCCATGGTTCGAGACGCGACGCTGCGCTCCTCACCATGAGGAGGAAATTGGGGCGGGCATCCTAGGATAAATTGACGCAGCGAAACCCCTCGGCTGATTTGCAAAGTGAGACACTGTCGATGGGTTTCGCTTCGCTCATCCCATCCTACGGTCCTACGCATCCAGCTCTTTATAATGCCGGAATATTCCCATCTCGTTGAACGGGATGCGGCGGTCGCTCGCGAGGTAGGCGGCGATGCGCGGGCGCTTGGCGACGCGGGCGTGCGCCTCGACGACGCGCGGCACTTTCTTCTCGAAGCGGCGCATCATCTGCGGGAAGGCGTAGCGCAGGCCTTCGACGAGCTGAAAGAGCGAGAGATCCGGGTAGCTCAGGCGGCGGCCGAGCAGGAACGGGCCCCGACTCTTGCGGATCACATCGTCGAAGTAACCCAGGTATTTCGGCGTGCGGCGCTGGCGGAAATCCTCTGCGCGCCGCTTCGCCTCCTTTTTCTGGTCCTCGTAGTAGTAGCCGGAAGCGATCGGGTGATGGGTGTCGTGGATCTCGACCACGAAGTCCGCGATGGTGAGCTGCAGCTGGTGCACCCACAGGCGGCCGGCCTCGGGTTTCGGTGCGAGATCATGGCGTCCGCCTAGATAAAGAAGGATGTTCGCAGTCTGCGCGATCACCATCTTGCCGGCGCGGAGGAACGGCGGCGCGAAGGGTCGGTGGTCGAGGCGGGTGCTGTCCATCAGCGCCATCATCTCGTCGGTGCCGCCGCCGCGCCGCGCCACGTCGACATAGTCGGCGCCGGCCTCCTCGAGTGCGAGACGGACATACTCGCCGCGCCCCTGGATCTCGGGCCAATAGTAGAGCTCGTAGCGCATCGGTCGCCTCGTCGTTGTCCCACCGTCATCCCGAGCTTCCGTCCACGGCGGCGCGAGATCAAGGCATCATGGCGCCAAGATCGCGCCATGCAAGCGCGCCGCGCGGGGTATACGGATTTGGCTGCCCTCTCGCCGCTCCCGCATGCTACCAAGCCGTCTCGCGCCCATCCTTCAGGAGACGATCTTCATTGACCGCATCCGGCAGCATCGAGCGCCGCGCTGCCGTCCGGCCGAAGCCTGAGAGGCGCGAGCACATCCCGCTCGGCATCTTCTACATGATATCCGCGACCGCCGTGTTCGCGGCGTCGAGCGCGATCTCCAAGCTGCTCGTCGTCGATTATCCGGTCGGCGAGGTGCTGTTCGCGCGCAACATCGTCGGCATCGTGCTGGTCGGCGGCTTCATCCTGCCGCGCCTCGGGCTGACCGTGTTCCAGACGCGCAAGTTGCCCTCGCACGCGTTGCGCAGCATGTCGCAGTGCGCTTCGCAGACGTTCATCCTGCTCGCCTTCAGCATGATGCCGCTCGCCGGCGCGGTCGCGATCAACTTCTCGGCGCCGCTGTTTGCCACACTGGTCGCCGCGCTCATGTTTCGCGAGACGGTCGGCCCGGTGCGCTGGCTCGCGCTGCTGATCGGCTTCCTCGGCGTGCTGCTCGTGACCCACCCCGGCTCCGGCACGTTTCAGCTCGGCTCGCTGTTCGCGCTCGGCAATGCGATTCTTTACGGTTCTGTCACCGTCGGGGTGCGGCGCATGACCTCGACCGAGTCGACCGAGACGCTGACGATGTACCAGCTCGTCTTTCTCACCGGCTTCTTCGCGCTGTCGCTGCCGTTCGCCTTCGTCATGCCGACCTGGAATGACGCCGGCATGATGTTCCTCAACGGCGTCATGAACGCGCTCGGCCAGTACTGGTGGACACGCTCGCTGCACCTCGCGCCGACCTCGGCGGTCGTCCCGTTCAACTATTTCTCGCTCGTCTGGGCGATGATCCTCGGCTTGCTGATCTGGGGCGACGTGCCGACGCTGCAGCTGCTCGCGGGCTCGGCGATCGTCGTCGCGTCGGGGCTATTTCTATTGTGGAGCGAGACGGCCGGAAGACGGAGAGCAAGAAGGCGTGTGGCGAATGGGGAGTAGCGAATAGTTGAACATCGGCGTTCCATTCGCTACTCGCCATTCGCTCATTCGCAATCGCGATAATCCGGAGGAAACCCAATGAGCTTGCAAGTGCGCCGCGTCGTCACCGGGCACGACGACAAAGGCAACGCCATCGTCCAGATCGACGAGATCACCAAGAACGTCGTCTCGGCCAGGCCGGGGGCGGAATCCTCGGTGATCTGGACCACCAGCGGCTGGCCGATCGACAACAGCGGCAACGACGATCCGTCGGGCCAGAAGATCGGGCTCACCATCGACAACGGCACGGTGTTTCGCGTGCTCCGCCTCGAGCCCGGCAACATCCCGCGCGTGCACCGCACCGACTCGATCGACTACGCGGTGGTGATGTCGGGCGAGATCGACATGGAGCTCGACAACGGCGTCAGCGTGCATCTCAAGGCAGGCGACACGCTGGTGCAGCGCGGCACCATCCACAACTGGGCGAACCGCGGCACGGAGCCGTGCGTGATCGCATTCATCCTGATCAGCGCGAAGCCGGTGACCATCGCCGGCAAGACGCTGCACGCGCACGGGTGAGTAGCAATCGAAAGGAAGTGCGCGCCCCCGACGCCGGTGCGTCCTCTCACCCGCCCTTGCGACGTCCTTGCGGGGGAGAGTTGGAGAGGGGCCGCCGCTTGCTCACACGCCGCCGACTTGCCCCCTCCTGGCGCGCACGGATCTCGGGTTCACCCGAGATCGGCAGCTTCAATGTGCGCAAGTCAGGCAGGCCCGACTTGGGTGCGCGCGTCCCTCCCCCGCAAGCGGGGGAGGGAAAGCAAGTACGTTCACTTCACCGCAAAACAATAAAACAGCCCCGCGCCGCCGGTGCTGCGCAGATCGGCCTGGCTGCAGCCGCCGCCGGGACCGCGCGAGGGGTGCGATGAGTTCCACGAGTGCGAGGCATCGTCCTCGCGCAGTCCCTGGCGATCGATGTGGCCGAGCATGGCGGCGCCTTGCGCGTTGCTGGTCCAGTTGTGGCAGGTGCGGTCGTCGGCGCCCGTGAAGGCGCGGCCGTCCGGCTGCGAGCCGGTGAGCGCGTCGTGCATGTTGGGCTGATCGCCGCGGCCGTTGACGACGTCGCCTTTCTCGTTGAGCGAGGTTTGCTTGGTGAGGTTGTTGCTCGGGCTGTGCAGGTCGTCGACATTCTTCGCCACCACCACGCCCTTGGCGTTCTTCCATGGCCCGCTGCCGATGCGGTCGCGTGCGTTGACGGCGTCCGGCCCTTGCGTGCTCAGATAGGCGTGCCAGGTGTGCCCGCCGGCACCGGCCGCCGCGGCGAGATCCTGGCAATGCTTGTCGGCGCCCGTGAGCCCGCCGAGGTTCGCGCCGTCGCCGGAGCCGACGCTGGTGACGAAGAACGTCATGTCGGCCTGCTGCGCCGGCGCCGATGTCGTGCCGATGAGAAGCGCGGCCGCCGCCGCGAGGCAATATCCGGTCCTGTTCATGTGGTTTCCTCCCGTTGAGCGTACGCCGCCGAGGCTATCCCGATGAGATGGCGGCGCGATGATAAACCCTGCAGGGGCGGGGCATATTCCGGGCCGGACATGCGAACGGCGAATGGCGCGTAGCGAATGGCGAATGTATCACGATCGATTCACCATTCGCTATTCGCCACCTCAATGCTGCCGCGCACGGTGCTCGCGCAGGAACGCCACCGGCGGCAGGCCTGCGTCGACACCGCGGGGCGCATCCGCCTCGGCCGGATCGCCGAGCACGCCATCGATCACCCGCCGCACCTCGTCGGCGGCGGCCGCGATGCCGCGCGGACCGCTGGCGCGGCGTACGTCATCATCGCTGGCGGCCATGAGCTCGGCGGCGAGCGCATCGAGCAGCCGCTCGAGATCGGTTTGCGGGCGCCACTGGCTCATGTCTCGCTCCAGATGAGCCCGCGCCGCAGCAGGGCGCGGCGCATGCGGCGACGGGTGGTGTCGTAGTCGCGCTCGCTGAGGCCGTAGAAGCGGCAGATCTCGAGCGGCGACAGCCCGTCGGCGAGGCCGGCGATCACCTTGAGCGCCATCGCGTCGCCGGCGAACAGCTCGTTGACGGCGGCGAGCGCCTGTGCGGCGGCGAGCGCGCGCTCGGGATCGGCGGCGGGGTCGGCGCCGCCGAGTTCGGCAACGTCCTCCTCGCGCGCGAGCACCCGGCCCTCGCGCCGGTCGCGCCGCCACTGGTCCTCGCAGATGCTGCGCATGATGCCGGACAGAAACGCCACGATCGGCACCCCGGGCGGCCAGCGCCGCGCGCCCCCGAGCGCGCGCGCGATCGCCTCGTGCAGCACATCCGACCACGCGAGCCCATCCTGTCCGCGGGTCCACAACCGCGCCAGCGCCTTGAGGCGCACCAGATCGGCGGACGACAGCGCATGAATGGCGCGCGCGACGTCGACGGTCGTGTTGTCGACCGTGACGATCTGCCGGCCACTGCGCTCGGTGAACCGCTCCACGAGAGAAATATACGCTCCGCGGCTGCCGCCGCGGACACGGCCCCAATTTTTATTTTGGTACGTCCGCGCCGGCGCCACGCGGCCGAATGTCGATCATCGACACGATGAGGAAATCGATGACCGACAACGAAACGGATGAAATAGGCGACATCGAGACACGTCTTGCGGCGGCGCGGCGCTGGTATGCCGAGGATCTGCGGCTGCGCGCGCCGATCCGGCGCAATTTCGCGATCGTCGAGGCGTTCGCGGCGGTGCCGCGCGAGCGGTTTCTGGGAGCCCCGCCGTGGCGGATCATCCCGGACGTGCTGCCGCGCCTGCCGGTTGCGGCGCCCGATGCGAGCGCGCGCTGGGTCTACCACGACGTGCTGGTGGCGATCGATCCGGAGAGAAGCCTGAACAACGGAATGCCGAGCCTGTGGGCGCGCATCTTCGACCACCTCAGCGCCTCGCTGCACGAAGGCGGTCGCGTGCTGCAGGTCGGCGCGGGCACCGGCTACTATACCGCGGTGCTCGCCGAGATGGTCGGAGGGCACGGCCACGTCACCGCGGTCGAGATCGACCGCGCCCTCGCGGCGCGTGCGCGCGACAATCTCGAGCCGTGGCCGCAGGTCGAGGTCGTCGCCGGCGACGGGTGCATGCATGATCCGGGCGAGGTCGACACCGTGATCGTGTGCGCCGGCGCCACTCATCCGGCGCCGCTGTGGCTCGATCGCCTGGCGCCGGGCGGCGAGCTGATGCTGCCGCTCACGAACGAGAAATGGTGGGGCTTTCTGCTGCGGGCGAGCCGGCCGCGCGAGGGCGAAGGCGCGATCATGCTGTCGCAGGCGCGCGCCGGAAACTGGTTCCAGGCGTCGTCGATCGGGCGGGTCGGCATCTTCCCCTGCGCCGGCGGGCGCGATCAGGCGGCGGCGGGACGATTGCGGCTGGCATTGGAAGCGCTCTTCGGCGACCCGCAGCTCGATGTCCCGATCGAGGCGCTGCACCGCGGCGATCCGGGCCCGGAAGACATGGACCGCGTCTGGTATCACGGGCCAGGGTTCTGGTTGGAGCGGAAGAAGGCGAGTCACTCCTAGGGTGGGCAAACGCGCCCGAATTGCCCGTGTCTTTGCACGGCGTCAGACCCGCCGTGCCCACGCGCTGAGCCGCCTCCGCGTGGGCACGGCGGATTTGGCAGCGTCGCGAACCTCAGAGACCTCGGCCGCCTATCCCCACCCTACGCCGCGCGAACCGTCGCGAGGAATTTCTCGACCTCGAGCCGCAGATGGTTGCTCTCGGCGGCGAGCGCGCGCGCCGAGGCGAGCACCTGCGCGGAGGCGGAGCCGGTCTCGGTCGCGGCCTGGCTGACCGAGGTGATGTTCTGCGCCACGTCGGCGCTGCCGCGGGCAGCCTGCTGGACATTGCGGGCGATCCCCTGCGTCGCGGCGCTCTGCTGCTCGACCGCGGCCGCGATCGCGGACGCGATGTCGGAGAGCCGGGTGATCGTGCTGCCGATGCCGCGGATCGCCGCGACCGAATCCGCGGTCGCGCCCTGCATCGCGCCGATCTGCGTTCCGATCTCCTCGGTCGCCTTGGCGGTCTGGGCGGCGAGTGCCTTGACTTCCTGGGCGACGACCGCGAACCCCTTGCCGGCGGCGCCGGCGCGCGCCGCCTCGATGGTGGCGTTGAGCGCGAGCAGGTTCGTCTGCTCGGCGACCGCGGTGATCAGCTTGACCACGTCGCCGATGCGGCCCGCGGCTTGCGACAGGGCGGCGATGCGTGCGTCGGTCTCGCCGGCCTGGGTCACTGCCTCCCCGGCGATCTTGCTCGATTCGTGGACCTGGCGCCCGACCTCGCCGACCGAGCCGGCGAGCTCTTCCGAAGCGGAGGCGACCGAGTTCACGTTGTTGAGCGCCTCGCCCGACGAGGCCGCGACGGCGGTCGAGAGCTGCTGGGTGGTCTCGGCCGTCTGGGTGAGCGTCCCGGCCGCCGCCTCGAGCTCGGTCGCGGTCGACGAGACGGTCTGGACGATCCGTCCGATCGCGGCGTCGAACTCGTCGGCGAGCCGGCGCATCTCCTCGCGGCGTCGCGCCGCGCGTTCCGCCTCGCTGCGCTTCTTCTCGGCCTCCATCGCCTCGATCTGCACGAGGTTGTCCTTGAATTTGACAGCGGCACGCGCGTTTTCGCCCACCTCGTCGCCGCGCGCGGAGTAAGGAATATCGACCGCCTTGTTGCCGTTCGCGATCTCGACCAGCACCTCGCCGATGCGGCGCACCGGCCGCGCGATGTCGAGCATGGAAAAGAGGGTCGAGCCGATCAGCAGCAGGATCACGACGATGCCGAGGCCGATGCCGACGCGGCCCGCGGAGGTGCGTTCCGCTCCGGCACGCGCCTCCGAGGCCGCGCTCAACCGGCGCGCCATCTCGACCGCCTGGCTCAGGATGTCATCGGCCTGCTGGGCGGTCGGCGCGATGCGGCGCGCGACGATATCGGCACGCAGGTCGATGTTGGTGGAGATGTCCTGCTGGACCTTCTGCAGCGTCGTGGCGAGATCCGAGAGCTTGCTGATACCGGCCTGGATCGACTTGTCGTCGATCTGGCTGCGCGTGCGGGCGAGCAGGTCGATGATCTCGGTGGTCTTGGCGAGGACGGCCTGTTTCTGCGCGGCCTCGTGCCGTGCCGCATAACGCCAGCTCGCCCCGTGTGCCGCCTCGACGCGCGTCTCGATCGCCATCAGCGCATGCTCGACGCCGGCCCGGTTGGCGAGGCCGGCGAGTGCCGGCGAGGCGAGCAGCGTCTCGATCGCCTGGGTGAAGCTCACGGTCGCGTCATGACGCTGGTCGAGGAGCGTGGAAAAATCCTCGATCGACTTGTAAAGCGCGGCGACGCCCTGCCCGTACTCGCGATTGAGGTCGATCACCTTCTGCATGCGCTCGCGGTTCTCGGCCCGATCGACCAGACGCAGGGCCGCATTCAAATGGTCGACGGCCGCCTGTTGCCATTGTTGCGACAGCTGGTCGTTGGCCTTGGCGCCGTCCGCCGTGACCGCCAGCCGC
The DNA here is from genome assembly GCA_035293985.1 of Xanthobacteraceae bacterium. Lineage (GTDB taxonomy): Bacteria > Pseudomonadota > Alphaproteobacteria > Rhizobiales > Xanthobacteraceae > JAVDCA01. The sequence goes on along the minus strand of DATGLS010000044.1, from coordinate 34,762 downwards.
AGGTCGCGCACCGCGAGTTGAGCGCTGCGCAGGTCGAGCTGGGCAGCGACCAGGTTGTCGACGATCTCGCGCCGGAAGCCGGCATCCGCGCTCAAGCGATCGACCGAATTGTTGTTGATCAGCTGGTTGGCGGTCATGCCGGCGACCAGCGCCACTCCCATCCCGGAAATGATCGCAAGCTTGGCGCCGATACGAAGTCGCGAGATCCGCATATATCCACCTTTGCGTGCGCCGCCGACGCTAGGTGAACGTGGTTAATCCTCGTTTAATGATTGCTCGATCGAGATCGATTCTTGTGCGGTCGGGCGCGGGCTAAGGGGCAACATTCCGCTACTTCTTGCGAAAAAGCCCGCGCAGCGTGCTGGCATCGTCCCAGCGGATGTCGGCGATGCGCCAGGTGGCGCCCACCTTCAAAAGCTCGATCACCACCTTCTCGACCTTGCCGAAATTGGTGAAGCTCACGGTCGCCGTCGCCTTCGTTCCCGCCTCGCGGGCATCGACCGTGAGACCCGTGATGTCCCATTCCTGGTGCCCGACGAAGGCATCGCCGTCGAGGGTCGGCGGCTCGCCGCGCTTTCGCGCGGCCGCCTGGTCGTCGAGGATGAGCGAGGCAAGGCCAGGCGTGAAATAGCGCCGGACGGCCGCGGCGTCATCGAGCGGAATGCCCTTCTGGCCGCCCGCGCCGACATAGCTTTCATAAATGCGCTCGACGAAGTCCTTCGCGGTGGCGTCGGCGGCGCGCGCGAGCAGCGGCGCCGGCAGCGCGAACGCGACCATGAGCCCGGCCGCAACCGCGCGGCGCGAGATCGTCTTCCGAGTCATCGGTAAAATCCTCATCCCATGTGCAAGCTTAGTCAGACGCGCGACCATCGAGGTTCATACGGCCGTAATGCGAAAAGGTTGCGAATGTGCGGCGCACCAACAGGCTTTTCGCGCGCCGCCGCGGCCGATAGCATCGGCCAAACGGCGCGCCGGAGCAGATTATGACCCGGCCAAGACGGGAGGATGTCATGACGGCGAAGTTGCGCGCAGCGATCGGTGTCGCGATGAGATCGTGCGTCCTGGCGGGCGCGCTCGCGGTCGGCGGCGGCGTGATGGCGCAACCCTCGGCGGCCGAGGAGGCGCCGCGCTTCCGGGTCGATCCGTTCTGGCCAAAACCGCTGCCGGATAACTGGATCGTCGGCCAGGTCGCGGGTGTCGCCGTCGACAAGAACGATCACGTCTGGATCATCCATCGCCCCGGGACGCTGCTCGATGACGAGAAAGAGGCACTGAAGAGCCCGCCGGCGAGCCGCTGCTGCCATCCGGCGCCGGCCGTGATGGAGTTCGACCAGGAAGGCAACCTGCTGCGCCACTGGGGCGGGCCCGGCGCGGGCTACGACTGGCCGAGGAGCGAGCACGGCATCTTCGTCGACCGCGATGGCAACGTGTGGATCGGCGGCAATGATGCGTCCGACGCGCAGATTTTGAAATTCACCGGCGACGGCAAGTTCCTGATGCAGATCGGCCACGCCGGCCAGACCGCCGGCTCGAATTCACATGATACGCTCGGCCGGCCCGCCCACATGATGCTCGATGCGGCGGCGGGCGAGCTCTACGTCGCCGACGGCTACCGCAACCACCGCGTCATCGTGTTCGACGCCAAGACGGGCGCCTTCAAACGGCTGTGGGGCGCCTACGGCCACGTGCCGAGCGACGAGAAGCTGCCGCCCTACAGCCCGAGCGCCCCGCCCTCGCAGCAGTTCGGCAACCCGGTGCACTGCGTGCGGCTCTCGCATGACGGGCTCGTCTACGTGTGCGACCGCGCCAACGACCGCATCCAGGTCTTCCACAAGGACGGCACTTTCGTGCAGGAATTCCGCTTCGAGCCGCAGACGCTCGCCAACGGCTCGGTGTGGGACATGGTGCTGTCGACCGACCCGGACGAGCGCTACATGTTCATCGTCGACGGCGCCAACGAGCAGGTGATCGTGGCGGGGCGTTTGACCGGCGAGGTGCTGGCGAAGTTCGGCGAGGCCGGCCGCATGGCGGGCGAGTTCAAGTGGGTGCACAACGTCGCGATCGACTCCAAGGGCAACCTCTACACGACCGAGGTCGGCTGGGGCCGGCGCGTGCAGCGGTTCAAGCGGTTGAACTGACACATCCGGTAGGTGGGCAAAGGCGGCCCGGGTCACTCGATTGTGGCACGCCGCCAGACGCGCCGTGCCCACGCGGTGCGGCATGTCCGCGTGGGCACGGCGGGCCTGACAGCACGCCACGATGCAAGCGATTCGGCCGCCTTTTGCCCACCCTACGCATCAAAACCGAAACACCGCCGCCGCGACCGCGCAGGTCCACGCGCCTGAATCGTCGCCAAGCGCGGCGGCGGTGATCGACATGCTCTCGATGATCAGCTGGGTGTGCTCGTAGAGCTTCTTGCGCTCGTTCCAGGCGGCGCCCGGGTTGAACTCGATGCCGAGCGTCGAGGCCAGCATGGTGGCGGCGAGGTCCTCGCTGTACTCCCCGCTCTGCACCTCCGTCTCGCCAAAGCCGTGATGCTCGGCGATGTAGCCGTACATCGCCGGATCGGCCGGACGGGCGAGCCCGATGCTCGCGTGCACGCGGCGGCCGGGCTCGTTGGTCTCGGCGCGCGCGAGCACCGAGAACGTGATCTCGCCCGGACGCAAGGTCGGGACGCCCTCCTCGCGCGTGATCAGCTTGCAGCCGGGCGGCAGGATCGAGGAGATCGACACCAGGTTCTGCTGCTCGATATCGGCGGCGCGCAACGCATACTCGAACGACGTCAGACGCTCGCGATGGACGCCGATGCCCTTGGTGAGGAAGACGCTGGTCGGGTGTGGAAACATGTCGAAGCCGCCTTTAGGTGACAACGCACGAGGATCCGTTTCGCTCACTTTCGCAATCGCGCGACCGCACAGAGCGCGAGGTACTCGTAGACCATGGTCGCGGCCGCGAGCGCCGTGATCTCGGCCACGTCATGGGCCGGCGCGACCTCGACCGCATCCATGCCGACGAAACGCAGGCCCTCGAGGCGGCGCATGATCGACTGGGCCTGCCAGGACGCGAGCCCGCCGATCTCCGGCGTGCCGGTGCCGGGCGCGAACGCCGGATCGAGCGCGTCGACGTCGAAGCTCAGGTAGCAGGGCGCGTCGCCGACGACGGCGCGGATACGCTCGGCGATCGCTTGCGGACCCTGCAGATGGACCTGCTCGGCGGTCACGATCGTGACGCCGCGACGAAGCGTCCAGTCGACCACCGCGCGCTCGACCGGGGAGCGGATGCCGATCTGGATCATGCGGCTGGGCTCGGCCAGTTTTTCCTCGATCGCATGATGGAACACGGCGCCGTGGGCATAGGCCTGGCCGAAATTCTCCGGCCAGGTGTCCACATGGGCATCGAGATGAACGAGGGCGAGCGGCCCGTGCCGGCGCGCGAGCGCGCGCAGCAGCGCAAGCGTGATCCCGTGCTCGCCGCCGAGCGCGACCAAGTGATCGATGCCGGCGGCCTGCGCCTCGATCAGCTGGAGGCTGTGGGCGATATCGCCGAGCGCAATGCGGAAATCGCCGATGTCGGTGAGGCCGAGGTCGCGCGGATCGATGCGCCAGGTCGGATGATCGCCGTCGACCAGCATGCGGCTCGCCTGCCGGATCGCCTGCGGCCCGAAGCGGGCGCCACTGCGGTTGGTGGTGCCGATGTCGAGCGGAATGCCGGCGATCGTGATCGCCGCCGTGCCGGCGCCCGGCCCAAGCCCGAGAAAACCGGGAGGGGTCGCAAAGGTCGGAACGTCGTTGGCCATGTGCCCGGGCTCCATTCGCGCGGCCCGATCATAGCATCCCGGCGGAGCGAGCGCGCCGACGATGCCCCGTATATAGTGTCATGTTCGCGACCCTTCGCTGTGAGTGACGTTGACAGCCATGACCCTCTCGAATTCCGCCGTCCTCGACACGAGCTTCCGCGCCGCCCTCGACCGCATGGCCGAGCGCGGCCGCCTGCTCGCCTACACGGCGCCGATCGCGTCCAAGCTCGAGGTCGCCGGCGTGCTCAAGAAGCGCGACCGCGGCCCGGCCCTGATGTTTACGGCGGTCGACGACTACGACGTGCCGGTGGTCGGCAATCTCTTGTGCTGCCAGGCGAACTGCGAGGCGGCCTTCGGGCTCGACGTGCCCGGCCTCCGCGGCGCGATCGAGCGGGGCTTCTCGACGCCGCTGCCGCCCGCCGTGGTCGAGCGCGCCGCGGCGCAGCAACATGTCCACACCGATGGGATCGACCTGCAGCGCCTGCTGCCGGTGCTCTTCCACACCGCCGAGGATGCGGGGCGATTCATCACCGCAGGCGTCGTCATCGTGCGCGATCCCGAGACCGGCATCTACAATGCGTCCTATCACCGGCTCCAGGTCGTCGGCCCGAACCGCACCGCAATCAAGCTCGACTATGGCCGCCATCTGCGGCTCGCCTTCGAGCGGGCGAAGCATATGGGCGTCGCTCTGCCGATCGTCGTCTGCATCGGCGCCGACCTCGCCCTGCAATACACCGCCGCCACCATGGGCTCGCAGATGCCCGAGCAGGCCGACGAGCTCGCCGCTGCCGGCGGCTTCTGCGGCCGGCCGCTCGCGGTCGCCAAGGCGCTGACCCAGGATCTGCTGGTGCCGGCCGACACCGAGATCGTGCTCGAGGGCCGCATCCTGCCCGACGAGACCATCACCGAGGGCCCGTTCGGCGAGTTCGTCGGGTACCTCTCGCCCGCCGGCGACGCGCCGATCTTCGAGGTCACCGCCGTCACCCACCGCGACCGCCCGCTCTATCAGGTGATCAACGGCTACAGCCTCGAGACCACGATGCTGCGCAAATACGTGCTGGAGACGAGCCTGCTCAAGGTGCTGCGCGCCGCGGTGCCGATCGTCACCGATGCCGAGATGACCGACGGCGGCCTGCACCGCTTCCACGCGGTCCTGCAGGTGAAGAAGTCGACGCCGCAGCACGAGGGCCTGCAGCGCAACGCGATCCTCGCGGCCTTCGGCGCGCTGAAGGATCTCGACCTGGTCATCGCGGTCGACGACGACATCGACATCCGCGACGCGCGCGACGTCGAGTACGCGCTCGCGACCCGCATGGAGGCGTCGCGCGATTTGTTCATCATCCCGGACGCGCGCGGGCACGAATACGTGCGGATCGGCCGCGACGGCATCCGTGCCAAGGTCGGGATCGACGCGACGGTGCCGCGCGCCGAGCGGGCGCGCTACATGCGGTGCGAGTTCGCCGATGTCGAGATCGACGAGCGGGCGCTGAGTGGGGACGCGGCCGTCGTGCGGCGTTTTTTGACGCCGTGATCCGATGCGCGCAGGCTGCAGGGAGAGAATCGACCATGACCACCACCGTCGAAGTGCTCGCCGCCGCGTTCAAGGACGCCGGCACGCCGTTCATCGTCGGGCATCCGGGCGGCGAGACGGTCGAGCTGATGGAGGCGGCGCGCCAGCGGCAGATGCGCTTCCTGCTGATGAAGCAGGAGGTGGCGGGCGCGATGCTCGCCGCGACCTGGGGCGACATCACGGGCAGCCCAGGCATCTGCGTGTCGACGCGCGGCCCGGGCGCGACCAACATGGTCAACGGCGTCGCGCACGCTTTCCTCGACCGCTCGCCGCTGATCGCGATCACCGACGCCTATTCGCGCCCGACCTACGAGACCGGCCTGCGTCAGGTGGTCAAGCAGCAGGCGCTCTACGAGCCGATCGTGAAGTGGAGCACCGTCATCGATGCCAAGACCGTGCGCCAGCAGGTGCGCCGCGCCATGCGCACCGCGCTCGCCGCGCCGCCCGGGCCGGTGCATTTCGAGTTCCCGCAGAGCGAGTCGATGCGCGCCGCGGGCGACTACGCGGCCGAGCCGCCGCTGCGGCCGCACTGGATCACGCCCGGGCCGGACCGCGCCGAGCTCAAAGTCGCGCTCGACATGCTCGCCAAGGCGCGGCGCCCGATCCTGATCGCCGGCCTCGGCGTCTACTGGTGCGGCGCCTCGGCCGAGTTCGTCGCCCTCGGGGAGCGGCTCGGCGCGCCGGTGCTCACCACCACCAAATGCAAGGGCATGATTCCGGAGGATCACCCGCTGCGCGCCGGCTGCATCATCGGTGGCCTGATCGAGCGCAAGCTGGTGATGCAGGCCGACCTGATCGTCACGGTCGGGCTCGACGCGGTCGAGCTGCAGCCGAAGCCCTGGCCCTATACGCTCCCCGTACTGTCGCTCGCATCCGTTCCGAGCGTCGACGCGCTGGTGCCGGCCGACCCGGAGATCATCGGCGATCTCAAACCCCTGCTGGCCGGCCTCGCCGAATGGGCGCCGGAAGGCAGCGGCTGGGGCGAGAAGGCGGCAAAGACTTTTCGCGAGGACGTGCGCGATGCCCTCAATACGCCGGCGACTGGCCTGTCGCCGCAGCGGGCCATGGAGATCGCGCGCGCGGTGCTGCCGCGCAACACCATCGCGACCTGCGACGCCGGCGCGAGCCGGCTGCTGATCGTGCAGAAGTGGGAGTCCTACGGCCCGCGCGAGTTCCTCACCTCGAACGGCCTCGCCTCGATGGGCTACGCGGTGCCCGGCGCGCTGGCGGCACGCATCGCCTTTCCGGACCGGCCCGTGGTGGCGTTCACCGGCGACGGCGGCTTTCTGATGACGATCGCCGAGCTGCAGACCGCGCAGCGCGAGAACTTGGCCGTCATCGTGCTGGTGCTCGACGACCAGGAGATCGGCATGATCCGCGTCAAGCAGGAGATCAAGGGTGTGCCGCTGCACGGCGTCAGGATCGGCGGCGTCGATTGGGAGAAGCTCGCGCAATCCTTCGGCGCCGACGGCGTGACGGTCGACACCGAGCAGGGCTTGAGCAACGCGCTCGCGGCGGCGCTGCGGTCCGGTCGCACGACGGTGATCGGCGTGCGCATCGACGCGTCCGGCTATGTCGCGCAGTTCAACGCGCTGCGCGAGCTGTAGTTATCGCGTTGGATTGACGCCCTTCGGGCAGCCGGTTTTTTTGAATGTCTTGCAATATGAAATTGTAGGACATCCGGGCCGCGAACATCATGTCATCCTGCAGTTTCATGCAGTTTCATAAGGACAACTCGATACCGACATCTCCATCGATTAAGGCATTGGCATCAGGGGAGCATCGATGACCTACGAGGACATCATCTACGGCGTCGAGGATCGCGTCGCGACCATCACGCTCAACCGGCCGGACCGCATGAATGCGATCTCGCCCAATCTGGAGGCCGAGCTGCATCGCGCCTTCGACGCGGCCGACGCCGATCGCGCCGTGAAGGTGATCGTGCTCACCGGCAGCGGCAACGCGTTCTGCGCCGGGTTCGATATGGGCGCGCGGGCCCGCCCGGGCGACGTCGGACCCGCCGATCCGGCCGGCAAGAGCATCGCCGAATATCTCGAGTTCTGGCAGCGCAACGACGGCGGCCGCGTCGTCAAATGGGAGCATATGTGGCGGCTCGGCAAGCCGATCATCGCGGCCGTCAATGGCTGGGCGATGGGTGGCGGCTTCTGGTACCAGCTCGCCGCCGACGTCACCATCGCGTCCGACCGCGCGGTGTTCGCGCAGCCGGAGGTGCGCCACATCTCCAACTCGAGCTTCCTGTTCGCCGCGCTGTGCGGCTGGAAGGCGGCGAACCGCTGGGCGCTGACGGGCGATCATTTCGACGCGCAGGAGGCGCTGCGCATCGGCATGGTCAACGAGGTGGTGCCGCACGACGTGCTGATGGAGCGGGTCTACGCGCTGGCGCGTCGCATGGCGCTGGTCCCCGAGCCGGCGCTGCGGCTCAACAAGGCAATCACCATGCAGGGCATCCAGGCGGCGGGCCTGCACGCGGGCTTGCTGGTGGAAGGCGTGCTCGGCGCGCTCGCGCATACGTCGCACGACGCCTACCGCGAGGAGCTGCACGTCGTTCAGCGCACCCAAGGCATGAAGGCCTTCCTCGACGCGCGCGACGGCCCATTCCAGCCCGAGCCGATGGGCCCCCGCTCCGCTAAGGCGCGTGCCGCGAAAGCGCACGGCGCCAAGGCGGCGCCGAAGGACGAGCCCTGAGGCGCGTCCGACCTCGTCTCGACATCACCCGCAATGGCTCACAAACAACGACAAGCAACTGGAGACAAGAAATGCCACGCATTCGCTGTATCACCGAGATGGGCATGGGGGTCGATGTGCACGGCCGCGACGCCACCAAGGCCGCCAAGCGCGCGATCTCGGACGCGATCCGCCATTCGAGCCTGGGTTTCGTCCGCATGCTGGGGAGGACGCCGCACGACATGTTCGTCGATGTCACGATCGCGGTGCCGAACCCGGAAGCGGTGGACACGGCCGCCGTCGCCAAGGAGTTGCCTTACGGGACCGTGACCGTGACGGCGGTCAAAGGCGGGCTGGAAATTCCGGCGGAAAGCGGCGGCGATGCGATCACGATCGCCAACGCCGCTGTGATCGTGAGCCTGGACGAGGGTCCGTCGCGTTAGGGGAAATCGTCCGCCGTGGAACCGGGCAACGACGATTTGTTCAATCTGTTCAAATACTCCACCCGTTAACCATTCGTTAACCATGTTGCCGCATGTAAAAAACTCCCCTCAATCAAGAGTGGCAACAATGGAACAAACACTGGAACTCCGCATTCGGCAACGCGCTTACGAAATCTGGCACGCGAATGGCTGCGCTGAAGGAAAATCCGACGAGCACTGGCTCGCCGCCGAACGCGAGGTGCTGGCGTCGTCGTGCGATCTCTTCGCTGCTCCCGCAGCGGCCGTGACGCCCACGGCCAAGAAGACAAACCGCGCCACCCGACGGGCGGCGAAAGCCGCGAAAAGCCCCGCGGCAGCGTAGCCGCGGCACGATGATCCCGCCGGTTCGCTCCGGCGGCGATCAAGCCGATCAAGCGATGCGCGGCGCCGTCAGCGCGACCACGCGCGAGGCGGCGTCGGCATCGGCCACCTCCTGATCCGCGCGATAGTAGCGATAAACCGGTGACGGCGGAAACAAGAGCGCGTTGCGGTTGGCATAGCGCTCGCTCACCATCAGCCACTCGCCCCGGCGTCGCAGGGCGTGGCCGCTGACGGTCGGCCGCGGCGCATTGTGCACGACGATCATGCGGCCTGCGGCGATGACGCGGGTGATCGCGGAGGTGACGGTCTGCGCTTCCATGAACGGCATCGCGCTCCGGCTGAACGTCAGGGTGCGGCGCGCGATCACCAGTCGGCCTTCCGGGCTCGACGCGCACAGCGCGGCATATTTCTCCGCCAATACGGCGTCATCCTGCAGGCACTGACGCAGCGCGGCGATCGAGCCGCAGCCCCACAACCGCCTGACGCCGCCTTCGCCCAGCGCCCGCCGCGCCACCCTGTCGCGCGAGACCGACATCGGATCGCAAATCCAGGTGCCGACGAACGGATCCAGCAGGGACGGCGGAGACGGGGAAAAGGCCACCACGTTGCTCATCACGTGCCCTCGCGATCATGCGCATGTTACCGCCCTGCGCTTAATGGGCCCTTGCGCCGATGCCTCACTTTTCATGTCGACATCCGCGACGCGGCAGATGGCGCGAATGGCGCCCTGACCGCAGCCGTGTGCTATAGTCCGGCAGCACCTCGGAGGGTCGTCCCATGCGCTGCCGTTCCCTGCTCGCTGCCGCCATTGCGCTTCCCCTGGCGCTTGCTTTGGCGCTTCCCCTGCTCGCGACCGGCGCGCAGGCGAGCTGGTGGGGCTTCCGCGACGGGCACACCAACGATACCGGCGGCATCTTCCCGTGGTCGCCGGACCTCGTCGGGCATTATCACGAGATCGCAGCGGCCGAGTGTGCGCGCTGGAACAAGATCGCGGTCGTCACCAGCGTGCATCCGCATTACGGCGACTACGTCGCTTTCGTGTGCCGCTGGCCGCGCACCTACGATCCGCGCCGCGAGGGCAGCTGGGGCCCCTACCTGGGATATTGAGGATTATGATGAGCGCGCAGAATGAGAATCGCGGCGCGGCGGCGATGACGCGTGCCACCATGAGGCCATTGCGCCATTGCCTGCGAGCGCTGCCGGTTCTCGCCGCACTTGCGCTCGGCCTCGCGCTCGCGGCCTGCGACCGCTGCGGCGATTTCGACTGGCGAGGGCACGCGTGTCATACGCATCCGGCGCCCAACTGAGCGCGGTTCCGGCGCGCGTCGGTGCCGCCTGGGAGGACGGCATGCGCATGCGCCAAGGCCTGCGCGCGCTCGCCATTCTAGGCCTGCTCGCGTTGTCCGCCTTATTCGCCGCGCCGGTCGGCGCGCAGCAATATCCCACTCATGCGGTGCGGCTGATCTCCGACTCCGGCCCAGGCAGCGCGCTCGACGCGATCCTGCGCGTCGTCGCCCAGGGGCTCTCCCAGGTGTGGGGACAGCAGGCGGTGGTCGTCAATCAGCCGGGCGCCGGCGGCTCGCTCGCGGTGCGCACGGCCGCGACGGCCACGGCCGACGGCTATACGCTCGGCCTGATGGCGCTCTCGACCTTCGTGGCGCTGCCCGGCACCGCCGACAATCTTCCGGTCCAGGTGGCGCGCGATTTCACTCCCATAGGCTTTCTCGGCGGCGCGCCCATGTTCATTACGGCGGCGCCATGGCTCGGGGCGAAGACGCTGCCCGACCTGATCGCGCTCGCCAAGCAGAAGCCGGGCGAGCTCGCCTATGGGGCCAACGGGCGCGGCCGCCTCACCCATCTCACCGGCGAGCTCTTACAGGCGCGCGCCGGCATCAAGCTGCAGATGGTCCCCTATTCGGGCGGCACCGCGCAGATCCTCAACGATGTCGCGGGCAAGCGCGTTCCGCTGGTGTTCGAGGCCTATTCTGGCCTCGCCGGCGCCATGACGGCCGGCACCGTGGTGCCGCTCGCGGTCGCGGCGCCAAAGCGCCTGGCGTCATTCCCCGACCTGCCGACCGTCGCCGAAACGCTGCCCGGCTTCGAGGCGGGCGGCTGGCTCGTCCTGCTCGCGCCGGCGGGCACGCCTGATGCGGTCGTCAAGAAGGCGAACGCGGATCTCATCAAGGCGGTCGCGATCCCGGACATCGCGCGGCGCATCGCCGCGATCGGCTGGGAGGAGCGGCCGCTCTCGCCCGCCGAGACGCTCGCCTTCATCCAGGGCGAGCAGGCCAAGTGGGCGCCGATCGTGCAGCAGATCGCGACGACCCATTGAGCGGGAACTGTCGTTGCTGATCGCGGCAACGCATGGTTAAGGACGCGCGTGCTATTCGGCCGGCGCATGTGGTCGTCGGCGCAGGCCCTGGTGAACTACGGCGAGGCGGTCGGGACGATGATCGTCGCCGGCGCCCTCGCCGACTGGTCACTCAACGATCGGCAGCGCAGCCGGCTCGGCGCCGCGGCGGCGCGCACGCGTGCCTTCCTCGGCGGCGTCCGGCGGCGCGCCCTGCTCGACCGCTTCGCCCATCTGCAGATGCGGCGCAATTTCCTCGCCGCCGTCTTTCTCTGCGACGCGCTGATCGTCGCTTATCTCGCCCACCGCATGAGCTATCACGGTTCGACCGCGAACGCATCCGACGTGCTCGCCGGCGCCGTCCTCCTGTTCGTGATGCCGCTCGTCGTCGCCGCGCTGGCGCTCTCCGTCATCGGGCCGCCCCTGATCGCGCGCCTGACCGGCCGGGGCAACCTGCTCGCCTGCCTCGGCAAATGCCTGCTCGCGGCGCTCGCCGCGAACGCGCTCGCCTATGGCGCGCTGCGCGTGATGAACATCACCTTCCTCGCCTTCGGGCCGCGTGCCTCGCTCGACTGGTGGGACGCCCGGCTGTGGATCTACGCGGCCGAATACGCGGTCTCGGGCGTGATCGTGAGCGCGATGGTGATCGCGAGCCTGTTGCTCGCCGTGCTGGCGGCCGCCGCGCTCTTGATCCTGCTCGTCATGCTGGTGCTGCTGCAGGCCGAGTTCCTCGCCGGGATCATCGCGCGCTATCCGCGCGGCTCGCTGCTCGGCTCGAGCATCGCGGTCGCGGGCCTCGCGATCGTGATCAAGGACTGGGTTTAGCGCATATCCCCGGCGAGGTGGGTCCGGTTCACCGACGAGGATATGCGCGAATAAAGAGTCCGCTAAGCACGCGGGAACGCCGGCAAGCTTCCGTTAACCGGTTCTAAGCCTTGCGCGCGTTCCATGGCGGCGACCCGCACGGGCTGAGAACGCGATGCTGCAAGACATCCTGGCGCGCCTGAGCGCCTTCGGCTATGCGCCGCTGAGCCCGGCCGACCGCTTCTTCGTCGGCTACCTCGCGGTCGCGCTCGTGCTCGCGATCCTGGTGCTGCGGCTCGATCCGCACACCGGCGAGCCGCGCTCGCCGCGGGAGCTGCTCGCGAGCCTGTTTCCGCGCCGCGTGTTTCTGCACCCCTCGGCGCTGCTCGACTACCGGTTCGTGCTGGTCAACTATTTCGTGATCGCGCTGCTGGTCGGGTTCATGTTTCTCGGTGCCGCGACCACCACCGGCTGGATGGTGGCGGCGCTCGATCTCGCGCTCGGGCCGAACCGCGATCCGGCGACGCCCGGCCTGATGGCCGGCATCGTCTTCACGATCGTCGTGTTCATGGCGGTCGACTTCGGCAACTTCTTCGCCCACTGGCTGCAGCACAAGATCCCGTGGCTGTGGGAATTCCACAAGATCCATCATTCGGCCGAGGTGCTCACCCCGATCACCGCGCTGCGGGTGCATCCGGTGGGCGAGATCCTCAGCACCCAGGTGATCGCGCTCTGTGTCGGCGCGATCAACGGCGGCTTCCTCTACGTCTATCAGGGGCCGGCCGCGCAGGTGACGATCGCGGGCGTCAACGCGCTCGATTTCCTCTACTACACGATCGGCGCCTATCACCTCGCCCATTCGCATGTGTGGCTGATGTTCCCGCGTGGCCTGCGCGCGATCTTTCTGAGCCCGGCGCTGCACCTCATCCACCACAGCGTGGCAGCGAGGCATCGCGACAAGAACTTCGCCTTTACGTTCACGTTCTGGGACCGGTTGTTCGGCACGCTCTACATGCCGGACGACAGCGAGAAGGACACGCTCGTGCTCGGCCTCGGCGACGGCGAGGCGCACGAGCTCAATTCCGTGTGGCAGCTTTATTGGACGCCGTTTCGCAACCTGATCAGGCGGCAGCACGAGCTGATGCCGTGGCGCTCGGCGGCAAAGCCGCCGGCCACGAACGCAACTGCGATCGACGGCATCCCTGCGGAGTAAGGAGCGGCCGCTGGCCGACGCCCGGTGCGTCGGCTTCAGCGCGACCGGATGGGCAGGCGCAGCCGTGCCGGCAGTGGACGCGCGTCGCCCGCGTGGGGAAGAAGATGCGCCGCAAGCCAGCTCACGACGGCACGCCGCCACGCGAGGTAGCGCGCCCGCCTGATGTCGGCGATGGCTGCCGTGCGGCATTCTTTCGAGCAGGCGTACCGCTTGTCGAAAGCGCCGAGCCGGTGCGAGACGAGGCCGATGCCGCGGCTGCACATGGGGTTTACGCACCTCATGACGCCCTCCTGGCGCGATCGTCGGCCGCGCCCGCCGCGGTTGCGGCGTGGACGCCAAGGCAGGCTGCGTCGCAATAGAGGCGCCGCGTCTGCGGCGCGCGGACGTAGCCGCGCTCGATCGCCTTGCGGCACAGCGCGCAATGGGCCTCCTCGCGCGGGACGCGGCCGTTGACGAGGACGAACTTGGTCCAGCGCGGAAGCTCGCTTGCGTCGGCGAAGGTCGGGGCGGTCCTCATCTGCGCCTCCATCGGTTCGAGGTTGGGATCGCACATGGCTATTTGTCGCGCGAACGGCGCCAGGGTTCGCGTCTCTGCGTCCGGTCCTTGCGCGAAGTGTGATTTTTCGCACTCGCGCACGCCGCCGTGCGCTTGGCGACCGATCGGGTCGGTGTAAACCTCCGCTCTTCGCGGTCGGAAATGACTAGAAAAACCGTCGAGGAAGCGGCCGTTCGCGCTCCTAATACCTTCCGGTTTTCAATGGCTATGGGTCGGTTCAGCCCGGATCACAAACGCGTCACCGGGCGCGCGGGCCTATCGCGTCGGCGAATCGCAGTTGCGCCGGCCGGACTCCAGGCATTCTTCCGCCTTGCGCGCGTCGATCAGCGCATTGACGACCCACAGGCCGCCGAGGATCAGGAGGGCGACGACGGCGAGGATGATCAGGTTCGCCCGGCGCCGGTCGGCGTCGGACTCGGGCTCATCGTCGTGCGGGGGCTGGGACATGGGGGGAGCGGCCAATGCTCGTCGTGGCCGGGCTCGTGCTCGCCATCCACGTCTTCCTCAGAAGCAAGACGTGGATGCGCGGGTCAAGCCCGCGCATGACGGATGAGGTTACGACGCCATCGTCTCCTTGACGGTCGCGACCAGGGTCTTGAGCGAGAACGGCTTGGCGAGGAACTTGTGCTGGCCTTCCGGCCGGTTGTTGGCGAAGGCCTCCTCGGCGTAGCCGGACACGAACACGATCTTGAGATCGGGCTTGCGCCGGCGCAGCTCCTTGAGCAGCGCGGGACCGTCCATCTCCGGCATCACCACGTCGGAGACGACGAGGTCGATCTTGCCGTCGTGCTTCTCCAGCACCTCGATCGCCTCGACGCCGTTGCCGGCCTGCAGGACGGTGTAGCCGCGCGACGCGAGCCCGCGCGCATTGAGGCCGCGCAGGTCCTTCTCGTCCTCGACCAGCAGGATCGTCCCCTGCCCGGTGTCGTCGCTCGCGGCCGCGTGCACGCCGTTGATCGCCGGCGTCGGTGCGGCCGCTTCTCCGGCGGTCGCGACGTAGCGCGGCAGGAAGATACGGAAGGTCGTGCCCTTGCCGAGCTCAGATTCCGGATAAACAAAGCCGCCGGTCTGCTTGATGATGCCGTAGACCGTGGCGAGGCCGAGCCCGGTGCCCTGCCCGACCTCCTTGGTGGAGAAGAACGGCAGGAAGATCTTCTCGAGATCGTCCGGCGCGATGCCGGTGCCGGTATCGGCGACCTCGACCAGCACATAATCGGCGGCCGGCATGCCCTTGTAGGACGTGAAGGAACGCGCCTCCTCGGCCGTGACATTGGCGGTGCGGATGGTGAGCTTGCCGCCATCCGGCATCGCGTGACCGGCATTGACCGCGAGATTGAGGACCACCTGCTGGAACTGGGTGGCGTCGACCTTGACGGGCCACAGATCGCGCGCGCGCATCACCTCGAGCGTCACCCGCTCGCCGATCATCCGCTTGAGCATCACGCCGAACTCGGACAGCGCCTCGCCGACGTCGAGCACCTGCGGCACCAGCGTCTGCTTGCGCGCGAACGCAAGCAGCTGTTGCACCAGGCCGGCGGCGCGATTGGCGGTGTTCTTGATCTGCATGATGTCCTGGAAGGACGGATCGGTCGGCCGGTGCGTGGTAAGGAGAAAATCCGTCGCCAGCAGAATGATGTTGAGCAGGTTCTTGAAGTCGTGCGCCATGCCGCCGGCGAGCTCGCCGACCGACTCCATCTTCTGCGCCTGGTTGAAGTCGTTCTGCAGCCGGCGCTGGTCGGTGGTATCGAGGGCGTAGACGATCGCGGCCTCGCGGTCGCCCTGGGCGTTTTCGATCGGCGTCACGTAGAAGCGCGCCCAGCGGTCGTTCTCGCCCGCCATCGCGGGGTTGCTGGCGGGGTTGCGCGCCGCTGCGGGGTCGCGGGCCAGCGCCGCGTCGATCGGCGCGATGTCGGCCTGGCCCCGAGCCGCTTGCGCGATCGCGCCCTCGACGGCGGCGCGGCCGGCCGGGGCGACGACGTCGAGGACCGAGCCGCCCGCCGCCTCGCCGCTGCCGCCGAACAGCCGCGCCGCGAGCGCATTGGTGCGCACGATGCGCCCGCTCTTGTCGACGGTCGCGATGGCGAGCGGCGTGTTGTGGAAAAAGCGCACGAAGCGCACCTCGGCGGCGCGCTGGGCGTCGATGCCGTCGTCATGGGCGCGGTTGAGCACCAGCGTGCGCGAGGCGCCCGGCGTGCCGTCGGCCGCGAACGCGACCTTGTGATGCAGGCGCACCGGCACGGCCTTGCCGCCGCGCGTCTTGAGGTCGAGGTCGAGCACCTCGGTCTTTACTTCTCCGGGCTCTCCCACAAAGCGCGACAGCAGCGCCGCACTCTCGCCCGGCACGATGTCGGCGAGCTTGAGCCCGCCCGAGCCGATCTGGGCGAGGTCGTAGTCGAGCCAGCCGGCGAGCGTCGCGTTGAGGTAGCCGATGTGGCCGGCGGCATCGACCGAGAAGAAGCCGGCGGGCGCGTGGTCGAGATAGTCGATCGCGTGCTGCAGCCCGATGATCGCGGTCTCGTTGCGGTCGCGGTCGCGCGTCACGTCGGCGACCGTCCACACCGCCGTGCGGGCCTCGCGGCCGGTCTCGCCGAGCGGGCGCACGCGCATGCGCAGCCAGCGCGCCGGCTCGCCGCGCAGCCCGACGACGCGGACCTCCTCCTGCAGCCGGCGGCCCTCGCGCGCCGCCTTCACCAGCCGGTAGATCGCCTCCGATACCTCCGGATCGCCGAGGAAGACGCGCTCGACCGGCCGCACGTCCTCGGTGCCGTCCGCGTCGGTCAGCGCCCGGTAGGCCGCATTGGCATAGACCACACGGCCGGACGGGTCGGTGACCAGGATGCCGTCGACCGCGCCGTCGGCGACCGCGCGCAACACCGGATTGCCGCGGTCGCGCCCCGCGACCTGGAGGATGCCGGCGGCGGTGGCAAAGAGGGAGAACACCCCGATCATGCCGAGCACGGCAAGCAGCGCCAGGACATAGGGCTCGGCATCGCCACGGCCGACGAACATCAGGCCGGCGGCGGCGGCGATCAGCAACATGGCGACCAGCAGCACCATGCCGATGCTGCCGCGGCGCTCAGCGCCCACCCTGTCGCTTGCGTCCTGGGTCGCCATCCTGGCTTACATCGGTCCCTTTGGGCCCCGCTGGGTCCTGCCGGGTGAGTCCTGCGGTCCCGAAGCACCTTTCTCCTGAGTGCCCCAGTCGGAGCGCGCCCGCAAGGATTTTTGGCGGCCGCAATCGTTAATGTCGGGGGATCACCGACCCGCGCCCGGCCCCGGCCCTGGCCCATTGGCCGGGCCGCGCGCCGTGCCGTTGAGCCGCATCACGTAGCTGATCACCTCGGCCACCGCCTTGTAGTGCTCGGCGGGGATCTCCGCGTCGATCTCGACGGTCGCGTGCAGGGTGCGGGCGAGCGGCGGGTTCTCGACCACCGGCACCCCGCTCTCCTCGGCGCGCGAGCGGATGCGCAGCGCGATCAGGTCCTGGCCCTTGGCGACGCAGATCGGCGCGTTCATGCCGCGCTCCCATTGCAGCGCGACCGCGAAGTGGGTCGGGTTGGTGATCACCACGGTCGCCTTCGGCACCGCCGCCATCATGCGCTTCTTGCTGCGCTGCTGGCGCAACTGGCGCACCTTCGCTTTGATCTTGGGATCGCCTTCCGTCTCCTTGAACTCGTCGCGCATCTCGCGGATCGACATCTTCTGCCGCTCGTACCAGGTGCGGTACTGAAACAGGTAGTCGGCAGCGGCGATGATCGCGAGAATGGCGACGACCCCGCCGAACAGCTGCAGCGCGAGGCTGCGCGCATAGGCGACCGTCACCGACGGGTCGACCGAGATCAGCCCTTCGAGCCGCTTGCGCGCCGGCCACAGGATGGTGGTCGCGACCGCGCCGACGACGACGAGCTTGGCGAGTCCCTTGAGGAAGTTCGCCAGCGCCTGCTTGGAGAAAAGGCGCCCGGCCCCGGCGAGGGGCGAGATTTTGGAGAGCTTCGGGATCAGCGCCTCGGCCGACCACACCAGGCGATGCTGGATCGCGTTGCCGCCGATCGCGGCGAGCAGCAGGATCAGGAACGGCAGCGCCACGGCGGCGAGCGTCTCGAAGCTGATCGCCTTGGCGAGATGCATGAGCGCGCCGCCGTCGGTCGGCATGCGCCCTGCATTGGCGACGATGCCGCGGAACATGGTCAGCAGGCCGCCGCCCATGGCGCCCGAGAAGCTCAGCAGCACGAGCGCGGCCGCCGCGAGCACGAACCAGGCATTGACCTCCTGGCTTTTGACCACGTCGCCGCGCCGCACCGCCTCGTCGAGCCGTCGCTGCGTCGGGTCTTGTGTTTTCTCGCTGTCGTCCTGTTCTTCGGCCATATCCTGCCCCGCTACAGGATCTGGCCGGCGTGCGGCGCAAGCTCGCGCAGCACGCCTTCGACGCTGTTGAGGTAGGTGCCCATCATGGCGGCGAGCACGAAAAGGAGAATGAGAAAGCCGATCATGATCGACAGCGGCATGCCGACGAAGAACACTTGCATCTGCGGCATCAGCCGCGACAGCAGGCCGAGGCCGAGGTTGAACAGGAGGCCAAAGACGAGGAACGGCGCCGAGAGCTGGATGCCGATCTTGAACGCGCCCGCGAGCGTGTGCGTGATCAGCGACGCCATGTCGCCGGTGATCGGGATCTCGCCGGGACCGAACAGCGAGTAGCTGTCGTCGAGGGCGGCGATCACCAGGTAGTGCAGGTTGGTGGCGAACAGAAGCGTGATGCCGAGAATGGTGAGGAAGTTGCCGATCAGCACGCCCTGCTCGCCCTGGGTCGGGTCGACCGCAGTAACGAAGCCGAGGCCGAGCTGCTGGGCGACCACCGAGCCGGTGATCTGCAGCGACGCCACGGTGAGCCGCGCCGTCATGCCGAGCAGCGCGCCGATGACGAGCTCCTCGACGAGCAACACGCCCACCGGCCCGAGCGTGTGCAGGTCGACGTGATAGGCGGCGCGGTGCAGCGGCAGCATGATGGCGGCGAGGATGAGCGCCGTGGTGAGGCGAAAGCGGGTCGAGATCATCAACTCGCCGAGCCCCGGCAGCAGCATCAGCATGGCGCCGACGCGCGCAAACACCAACATGTAGGCGGCGGCCAGCTCGGGAAGGAACGAGACGTCGATGCGCAAGGCGGCACCACTATTCCGGCGGCAGCTAGTTCCCGGTGGCGATGTGGGTGGCGAGCCGCATCATGTGGCCTTGCAGCGCGTGCGCCATGAAGGGGAGCACGATCAGCATGGCGATGAAGATCGCGAGGATCTTCGGCACGAACACGAGCGTCATTTCCTGAATCTGGGTGAGCGCCTGGAACAGCGAGATCACCACGCCGACCCCGAGGCCGACCAGCATCAGCGGGCTCGACACCAGCACCATGGTGTAGATCGAGTCGCGCGCCACATCGAGCACTTCGGGTCCGGTCATATCGGGTATCAGGGATAAGTGATCAGGCATCAGTTGTTGTCAGTGGTCAGGGATCAGTGGTCAGGGCTCAGTGGTCAGGGCTCAGGATCAGCATGTCTGATCCCTGATCCCTGAGCACTGATTCCTGTCAGATCGGCATCTGCATGATCGACTGATAGGCGGCGATGACCTTGTCGCGCACCGAGACCAGCGTGTTCACGGCAGTCTCGGTCTCGGCGACCGCGGTGACGACGTCGACGATGTCGGCCTTGTTGGTGCCGGTCGCGAGAGCGCGCGCCTGGTTGTCCGATTTCTCGCCGGCCTGGCGCACAGAGGCGAACGCCTGCTTGAGCACGTCGGTGAAGTTCGGGCCCTGGTCGGCGCCGACGCCGGCGATGTTGGTCGCGGCGCGCCGGATGCCCGCGGCTGCGTCGGTGATGCGCGCCATCTGCGCATAGGCGTTTGCGGCCAGTCCGGGAGTCGCCATGACGAGGGTCCTGATCAGCTGTTGCGCAGAATATCGAGGGTGCGCTGGATCATGTTGCGCGTGGCGCCGATGACGTTGACGTTTGCCTCGTAGGAGCGCTGGGCGTCGCGCATGTCGGTCATCTCGATCAGCGGATTGACGTTGGGATACTTGACGTTGCCCTGGGCGTCGGCGGCCGGGTTGCCGGGCTCGTACTTCATGTGGAAGGCGCTCGTGTCGTTGCGCACCGGGCCGAGCGCGACGACCTGGGCGTTGAGCGAGCGGTCGAACTCGGCCTGGAAGGTCGGGACGCGCCGGCGATAGGGATCGCCGCCCGGCACCTGCGAGGTCGAGTCGGAGTTGGCGATGTTCTCCGAGATGATGCGCATGCGGCCGGCCTGCGCGCGCAGGCCCGATGCCGCGATGGCGAGCGATTTGACGAAATCCATGCGTTACCTCCGAGCGAGCTTGCAAGTGGGCTTGCAAGCCATTTGCGAGCGGACTTGCTAGGCGATCAGCTCTTGTCGGCCGCGGTCTTGATGAGGTTCAGACTGTGCGTGTAGAGCTGCGTCGCAGTCTGAAAATCCATCTGGTTCTCAGCCACCTTCATCATCTCGTCCTCGAGGTTCACGGCATTGCCGGCGGGACGCACCTCGTATTGCTGGCGGTTGCCCGGAAACGAGGTCGGATCGGAGAGGCCCGCAAGCTGTCCAGGATCGTCGCGGGTGAGCTGCAGCGGTCCGAAGGCCGCATCGGCCACCTGGAACTTGGGCTCGACCAGCTCCACCGGATGGTAATTCGGCGTATCGGCATTGGCGACGTTCTGCGCCAGCACCTGCTGGCGCTGCTGCTGCCATTGCATGCGCGTACGCAACATTGCCAGGATCGGGATGTCGGCGATCGCCATGCGAACCTCCTTGCGTGGCGCCAAGTTCCGACGGCGCCACTCGGCAGACTTTGCCTCCCGTATGGTTAACGGCGCGTTAATTCGGCCCGCTGCGACGGAATGCCTTTAATCTGCCGTTTACCAAGAAAATGCTCGTGAAACCGCGCGTTGTGGGGCAAAACCTCGAAGCGTGTTAATGATTCGTTAAAGGCTGGCGCGGCAGATTTTGCCGCGGCCGTTAACCATGTCGCGGACCGGGTGGAACGGGTCCCGAGGGGCGCGGAGCGCGGAGAAGGCGGATGTTCTACGGCATCGATCCGGTGCGCTACGTGGTGGCGTTCGTCGCCATCATCGCACTCATGGCGGGTGCCTTTTACCTCTTGCGCCGGTTCGGCGCGGGCGCGCTCGCCTCCGGGTCGGTGCGCGGACGTCAGCCGCGGCTCGCGGTGATCGAGTCGGCGGCGGTCGACCAGCGGCGCAGCCTGCTCCTGATCCGGCGCGACAATGTCGAGCACCTGATCATGATCGGCGGCCCGAGCGACGTGGTGATCGAGCCGAATATCGTGCGCGGCATCCCGACAGCGCCGGCGCGCGAGGCGCCGCCGCCGCGTGCAGCCGACATCCTGCCGCGCGCCATGCCGCTTGGCGAGGGCAGCATGTGGCCGGCGCAGCCGGAAGCCATTTCCCGTGCCCCGCGCGCGGCCCCTCCCGTAGCCCCGCTTCCAGTGCCGCAAACAGACGAGCAAGGCGCCGATTGGTCGGAGGCGGCTGAACCGGCACCGCGCGTCGTGCCGGACAGCGAGCCGCGGGGCGCCGAGCGCGAGCCGCGCATGCCGGCCGAGCGCGAGTTGCGCATTGCGGCCGAACGCGAACCGCGTATCGCGGCGGAACGCGGACCGCGCGTCGTCGCCGAGCGCGAGCCGCGGGTTGCGGCCGAGCGCGAACCGCGCGTCGTCGCCGAGCGCGAGCCGCGGGTTGCGGCGGAACGCGAGCCGCGCGCCGCCGCCGAGCGCGAGCCGCCCGCCACGCCGCCCCCTGCCCCCCGCACCTCCGAGAACTCCATGCGGATGCAGAATTCCGAGCGCCTCTCCGGCCTCGCGGCCGATCTGTCGCGCTCGTTCCTCGATCCCGACGCCCCGCCTCCGCCGCCACGCCGCAGTGCCGAGGCGCGCCGAGCGCCGCCGGCCGCGCCGCCGCCGCTGCAGGTCAGCGAAAGCGAAGAGCAAAATCTCACCGAGATGGCGCAGCGGCTCGAATCCGCCCTGCAGCGTCCACGCCAAGTAACCCCGCCTACGGCCGAGCCGCCGCCGACGCCGCGCGCGGTCGAGGTGGTACGCGCCGAGCCGACCGGGCCGCAGCGCGAAGCGCGGGCCGGCGCCTCCGGCGCCAAGCCGGCGACGAAACCCGGCTTCGACAATCTGGAACAGGAGATGGCTAGCTTGCTCGGCCGTCCGTCAGGAAAATCGTGAAGCTCCTGCCATCCGGCCGCCGCGTTCGTCTCGCGACGGTAGCGGCCGGGGTAGGGCTGGTCCTCTGTTTCACGGCGTCTGCCGGCGCCCAGGACATCAGCATCAATTTCGGCCAGGGCACCGGCCTGACCGAGCGCGTGATCCAGCTCATCGCGCTCATGACGGTGCTCTCGCTCGCGCCCTCGATCCTGGTGATGGTCACGTCCTTCACCCGCATCGTGGTGGTGCTCTCGCTGTTACGCACCGCGCTCGGCACCGCGACCGCGCCGCCCAACACCGTGCTGGTCTCGCTCGCGCTCTTCCTCACCGCCTTCGTGATGGCGCCGGCTTTCCAGCGCTCCTACGATGTCGGCATCAAGCCGCTGATGGCGAACCAGATCACCACCGAGCAGGCGTTCGATCGCTCCGCCGGGCCGCTGCGCGACTTCATGCTGAAGAACGTGCGCGAGAAGGACCTGAAGCTCTTCCTCGACATGTCGCACGACGCCGCGCCGGCGAAGCCCGAGGATCTGTCGCTGCGCGTGCTCGTGCCCGCCTTCATGATCTCCGAGCTGCGGCGCGCCTTCGAGATCGGCTTCCTGCTCTACTTGCCGTTCCTGATCATCGACCTCGTGGTCGCCTCGATCCTGATGTCGATGGGCATGATGATGCTGCCGCCCGTGGTCGTGTCGCTGCCGTTCAAGCTGATCTTCTTCGTGCTCGTCGACGGCTGGAGCCTCGTCGCCGGCAGCCTCGTGCAGAGCTACGGAACATAGGCTTGCGCTCTTGCTCTACCGCGACGCCTCGCGCACCGGCGTCGTGACGGTGCTGGTGACCGGCGGCGCGGGCGCCGGCGGGGCGGCGGCCACCGGCGTCTTCGGACGCGGCCCATAGACCGCGCCGGGGGCGAAGGCGCCGGTCTCGCGATAGCGCACGCGCATGTCGCGCAGGAAGGCTTCGAGCGTGTCGGTCGCCGCGACCTGGCGGGCGATCGTGCGGAATTCCGCCGTGTTGGCGTTGTCCGGCGTCGCGAGCACCTCGAAGGCGTGACGGTCCGGCCCGTCCACCATCTTGGCGGCGTAGCGGCCGACGAAGCGGTCGAGCCCGAGCATGTCGTCGCCGAGCGAATAGCCGAGCGCGGCGCGCAGGATGTCGGCCCGCTCGGCCTCGTTGAGCGGGCGGAAATCGCGCCAGCGGCTGCCGTAGAGCAGCTCGATCTGCTCGGCGGATTCGCGCCAGCGCTTGGCCGCCCACAGGATGTCCGAGCGCAGCCGCGTCACCTCGCTGCCGCGGAGATTGGCGATCACCTCGAGCGCGACCTCGTGGCGGCCGGTCTCGGAGAGCGCGCGCGCCTCGAGCAGCAGGCGTTGGTTGCGCAGCTCGTTCGGCAGATCCGAGGTGCGCGTCGTATGGAGAGTGTTGAGCGTCCGGTCGGGCTTGCGGTTCATCAGGTAGATGACGGCGAGCCGGCTCGCGACCTGCGCGCGCGCCGCACCCTGCAGGCGATGGTCGACCTGGTGCTGCAGCAGCTCGGCTGCCTGGTCGAGCAGGTCGACCGAGACGAGGCGGTCGGTGAGCCGACGGATCATCTCGTCGCCGCGCCGACCGATCGGCGTCAGCTCGCGATAGTCGTAGAACAGCGAGAGCGCCTCGATCGCCGGCAGGGCGTCGCCCTTGCCGGCGAGAAAGAGCGAGTCGAAGGTGGTGGCCGCCTCCTCCTGGATGCGCCGCGTCATCTCGGAATTGGGATGCGCCCGCATGGCGGTGCGCATCACGTGGAAGGCGTCGCGATAGCGCGCCTCCTCGGTATAGAGGCGCGCGAGGACCTGCAGCGCCTCGGTCTCGGTATCGTCGCCGCGCCACACCGTGGTCAGCGTCTCCAGCGCCGCGATGACGTCGGTGCGCTTGAGGTCGCCGAGCTGGTAGCGCAACTCGGTCTCGCGCAGCCGGCCCTGAGCGGCGTCGGGCCGCGACGTCGACTCGGCCGCCTCGCGATACGCTGCGAGCGCGTCCTCGTTGTGGCCGAGCGCCTCGGCGAGGCGCCCGCGCAGCACCGCGACCGACGGCTTGAGGCTCGACGGGATGCCGACCTGCTCGAACTCGTTGAGCTGGTTGGTGGCGGCGGCGAAATCATGCGCCTCGATCGAGGCGCGCACCGCCCCCTCGAGCACTACCCGCTGCAGCTCGATCGGAAGGCTGCCGATCGCGCCATCGAGGTTGCGGAAGGCGTCGCGCGCCTCGGCCCATTTGCCCTGCTGCGTGAAGGCGACGCCACGCCACATCTGGGCGTCGTGCTGGTTGCCGACCAGCGGATTGGCGAGATCCTTCAGCGCCTCGTCGCTGCGCGCCAGCATGAGCTCGGCGACCGCGCGCATGATGATTGCGCTGGTATCGTCGGCGGTCGCGCGCTGATCGCTCAGCGCCACATCGAGCACGGCCTTGGCTTCGATATACATGTCGCGCGCCATGTAGAAGCGCGCGAGCTCGAGCCGGGCCGCGTTGCGTTTGGTGTCGACCGCGGCCGCGGCCGCGTCGATCAGCTTTTCCTGGCGTTCGCGGAACGCGGCCTGGCGGTCGAAGCCCCAGTTCTGGACGTCGAACAGGAACGGGCTGTAGTTGCCGGCCCGTCGGTTGGCCGGGCCGGTCGACGACAGCGTGAGCCCCGCCGGCCGGCTGATCACGATCTTGTCCTTCGCGAGCTCGACCGAGACGTCGTCGGCGAGCGGCTCGATCGCGACCCCATGGGTCGAGTTGAGCGCGCGGAACTCGACGAAATCCTGGTCCTTGAGGAAGCCCCGCGCCGGCCCGAGCGCGGTGACGACGTAGATCGTGTCGCCCGCGTCCGGGTCGGTCAGGCGATAGACGGTGCGCGGATCGTCGAACGGAACGGCCGCGGCGGTGCGGCCGTTGGGCGTCGCGCTGCGCACGACGCTGAGCGGCCGCGTCGGATCGAGCATGAGGTCGCCGATCTTGACGGTCCAGGCGAACCCGTCCTGGGTGACGCTCGCGAGCTGCGGACGGCCGAGCTTGATGCGGACGACCTGGCCGTCACGCGCCGGCGCGATCGTCGCGGCACCCAGCGTGCGGTTCGCCGCGGCGGCAATTGCCGAGAGATCGATCTTTGCGGCGGTGTCGAAGACGAGCCAGAGCGTATCGGCGCGGCGAAACACCGCCGCCGGGGTCGGCGCCATGAATGGAAAGGTGAGCTTCAGGGTCTCTCCCTGACGGCGAACCTCGGCGACGACCGGCCCATCGGGATTACGCGATTCAGTGGCGGCGGGCGCGGCGGCCGGCGGCGCCGCGGCGAGCGTGGGCGCTTTGGGATTGGCAGCCGGCGCGGTCGCGGCCGGCGGCGCGACCGGTTGCGCCGTCGGCGCGGGCGACGCGGGGGGTGCCGCTGGCGGAGCCGGCGCCGATGGCTGAGCGGGCGCCGGCGCCTCCGCGACCGTCGGATGAGCAGGCGCAGGCACAGCTGCCGGCGCCGGGACGGCGACCGGCGCCATAGCGGGTACCGGCGGCGGCACGGCGACCTGTTGCGCCGGAACGGTCTGCGGCACCGCGACAGTCGCCGGCGGCGCCGGTCGAGGCGCCGCGGCTGCAGTCGGCGCCGGGCCCGGCGGCAGGCCAGGCGGATTGCTCGGCGGGATCAGCTGCGACGGCATCGCGCGGCCGTCGAGCGGCATGATGTCGACCACGTAATTGTTGTCCTCGCGGAAGGTGCGCACGTCGACCTTGCCGATGAACGTGAAGGTGACCGACGACGTCTGATCGCCGGGCGCGCTGGTGATGGTCTCGATGGTCGGCGGCAGCGGCGAGAGCACGGAGGCGAGATCGAACTTCAGCGCGCGATCGAACACCAGCGTGAGCTTGTCCTTGCTGCGCTCATCGGTGACCGACATCAGCTCGGGGAGCTCGAACACGTAGCGCGAGAACGTCGGCTGATGGGCGACGTGCACCGGGGTGAGCGGGATCTTGCGCTCGCGCGCGAGCATCGCCTGCTCGCGTTGGGTCTTCTCGGCGGCGCGCGCGCGCCGCGCCAGATCCTCGACCACCTCGCGCGGCAAGGCGGGCGGCGGCGCGGTCCAGCTGTCGGGCAGGAGGTCGACGAACAGCTCCTCGGCCGCCATCATCGAGTTGACGCGCACGTGCTGGGAGATCGCCATGCGCACCGCCATGCCGTCGGGATCGCGGCGGGCGGCGCCGATGTAGGAAGGTGCGTCGCCGGGCAACTTGTCGACCGAGACGTCCACCGGGGTCTTGAACGAGATCACCAGCACGTTGTTGGCGAGCCGCACGTTGGCGTCGATCTGGTCCGTGAAATGGAAGACGAGGCGCGCATAGCCGCCGCTGAGGTCGGCCTTGATTGTGCCGTTGACGGCGGCCTCGGCGCGCGCCGGGGCGGCGCCGAACGGGCTCAACGCGAGCGCCGCGACCACCGGAACGGCGCACGCGGCCGCGCGCAGCCGCCGCCAGACCATCGGTCGGCGGCGCAGATCGGCCTCGTCATATGGGTTACGTGGCTGGCCCATGACGCGTTCTGCGCCTTTGTTCGGGCGCAGATCACTAAAACGCGCCTACGTAGGACACCTTAGGCTGGCGCGTTTAACGAGCGGTTACCCCAATTCGAGAGAAATCAAGGTGTTAAGGTCTTCCGCCGAGCGGCGCGGGGCCTTGTTTTCGTTGGCCAATTTCACTGCGGGTGGCCCTCGATCTTGGGCAGCTGGGCGGCCGGGGCCGGCTGGGCGTTGCCGGTGGCGCGATTGGCGAGCTCGACGGTCAGCCGCTCGGCCACGTCGGGCTGCATCTGCGCCATGATGTCGGCCATGATGCGCGGCTTGATCTTCGACACCACGGCGATCAGCACCGGCATTTCCAGGCGGTCGAAGATCTTGGCGGCGTCCTTCGGCTTCATGTTCTCGTACATGCTGACGAGGCCCTTGAGCCGCGCCGCCTCCTGCTCTTCCTTCTTGTCGGCGTTGCCGCCCGCCTGTTGCTCCATGGTCTTGAGCTGATTGACCTTGCCGTCGAGCTGGCGTTCGGCCGACTTGATCATGCTTTCGCGGATCTCGAGCTCGCGCGCGCGCTGGTCGAGCTCCTGGCGCCGCGCGCCGAGCCGCTCCAGGATGGCGCGCTCGGCCGGCGAGCCGCCGCTGTTCTGGTCGAGCTGAATAACGGTGCCGCCCGGGCCCGGTTTCGGGTTGGCCGGCGTTGGCCCCGGCTTGGCCTCGGCCGGCTTGGTCTCGGCGGGCTTGGTTTCCGCAGGCTTGATCTCCGCAGGCTTGATCTCCGCAGGCTTGGGCGCCGCCGGCGGCGCGTTCTGCGCCATGCGTTCGTCCGCGTCCCTCTTCTTCGCCGCCGCGTCCTGGTCGGAATTGATCGATCCGGTCACGTCGGGAAAATTGAACATCTGCCCGGCCCACGAGGTCTTTGCCTGCTGGTTGGCCGGTGGCGCCGGTGCGCTGGACGCGCTCGGCGTGCTGCTGAAATCGAGATCTGCGAGCGTAAAGCCGCCGTCGAGCATGAGGCCCAGGATCTTCAAGCCGAGAAGGCAGCTGATCGCGATGAGGACGACCGGGATCAGACGCAACTCGCGGACGAACCGCATCATGCGGCGCGGCCACCCATCCGCGAACGGGCGCGCTGGGCGAGCGCCTGCGCCGCCGCCACCATGGCTCGCGGATCAGGCGTCGGAACGGGCGTAGGCGCAGACACCGGGCCTTGCACTGCGGTTTGCATCGGGGCTTGCGTTTGAATTTGGGCCGGCGCGGCCGCGAGCGGCGCAGGCGCCGTCGGAACAGGCATGGCGGGCACGGATCCGGGCGTGACGGCTGCGGTTACGGCGGTCTCGGGACGCGTCGCGCTGACGATGCGGACCAACCGGTCGAGCACCCGGTCGCCGGCGGCGATTTGACGCTCGATGTCGGCGCAGAAGCGCTCGGCGGTGCGCAGGCGGTCGCCGAGATTGTCGTCGCATTCGCGCACCGTGAGCTTGAGGCCGGCGATCGCGCGCTCGGCGATCTCGGTCGCGGTGATCAACTCGGAGATGGTCGCCTTGAGCGCGTGCTCGTCGGCCTTGAGGCGCATCAGCCTCTTGTTGAGCACGACGCAGTAAGCGATTGTGATCGCGAGAAGGATCGCGACCAGGCTCTCGATGATCAGTGCGAAGGCGTGGCTCACGGGGCCTCCAACCGGCTCGACGTCTCGCCGGCGTTCTCGAACATCGCAAACGTCGTGCGCGGCCGGCGCAGCGGCTTCGACACGCGCACCGCGACGCGGTCGCCGACGCGGCCCATGCGCCCTTCCGTCAGGGTGACGTCGCCGCAGCGCACCGATACGATGGCGTCGGGCTTGAGGTCGAGCGTGAGGGTGTCGCCGACGTCGAGCTTCATCAGCTGCTTCAGCGGAAGCTTCGCCTCGTAGAGCACGGCGTCGACCGCGATCTCGGCCTGGCCGATCTCGGTTGCGAGGTGTCCTTCCCAGATCGGATCGCGGCCGAACTTCTCGCCCATGAACATCTGCAACAGCACGTCGCGGATGGGCTCGATGGTCGCGTAGGGCAGCAGCAGCTCGATGTTGCCGCCGCGGTCCTCCATGTCGATGCGCAGGCGCACCAGGATGGCGGCATTCGCCGGCCGCGAGATCGCCGCGAAGCGCGGATTGGTCTCGAGCCGGTCGATGTTGAACTTGACCGGCGAGAGCGGCTTGAAGGCGAGCTCGGCGTCGGCGAGCACCACCTCGATCATGCGCTTGACCAGGTTGGTCTCGATCGTCGTGTAGGGCCGGCCCTCGATGCGGATCGCGGTCTGGCCGCGGCGGCCGCCGAGCAGCACGTCGATCATCGAGTAGATCAGGCTCGACTCGACGGTGAACAGGCCGAAATTGTCCCATTCCTCCGCCTTGAAGACGGCGAGCACCGCCGGCAGCGGAATGGAGTTGAGATAGTCGCCGAAGCGTACCGAGGTGATGCGGTCGAGGGTGACCTCGACGTTGTCGGACGTGAAGTTGCGCAGCGACGTCGTCATCAACCGGACCAGCCGGTCGAAGACGATCTCGAGCATCGGCAGGCGCTCGTAAGAGACCATAGCCGAGTCGATGATCGCGCGGATGCCGGAATTGTCGCTGATCGAGACGTCGGTCATGCTGAACCCGAGGAGGGTGTCGATCTCCTCCTGGTTCAGGATGCGCTCGGTGCGATCCTTGCTCGACGACGTGAACGAGTTGGTGTCGTCGATCATGGCGGCCCACTGGGCCGCCATCTCCTCGCTGACGGTCTCGACCGGCGCAGCTTTGGCGGCTTCCGGCGCCGCGGCATCGTCCTCGAGGGCCGCGCCCCATTCGGCGGCCAATGCGTCCTGGTCGACTTGATTATCTGCCATGGTCAGAACGTCGCTTCGCGAAGAGCCGTCACTGGACGACGATTTCCTTGAACAGCACGGCGTTGACCTTGTTCGGCGCGATCGCGATGTTGACGCGCCGGGTCAGCTCTTCCTTCAGCCGGTAGAGGCCGGCCGAGCCGTCGAGGTCGGTGGGACGCAACTCGCGCAAATAGGTCTGGAAGGTGTCCATGATGCGCGGCATCACGGGCTTGATCTCCTCCTCGACCTTCGCGTCGGGCAGCTCGAGCACCACTTTCACCTTGAGATACTGGGTGCGGTCGCTGCCCGTCGTGTTGAGGTTGACGAGCACGTCGGGCATGTCGACGAACACCGCGGGCTTGGCGACCGCAACCGTCTCGACCGGCGCCTTGTGGCCGCCGACCATCATGTAGCCGCCGACGCCCACGACGGCGAGCAGCACGACGCCGCCGCCGATCATGATCATCTGCTTCAACGACAGCTTGCGCTTCGGTGCCTGCTCGGCGCCGTCGCCTTCCGCCTCGTCGTCGGCTTCCGCTGCTTTAGCCTTGGCCGCCATGTCTAGTCCCAGCGTGTAGTCCGGATCGCGCTTGATGCGGGGCCGTGCGGCGAACCCAAACGGGTGGAATGATTCCGCAGGCGCTTGCGTGGCTTCTTGCTTGTGAGGCTAGTGTCAGAATGGTTAACGCAACCTTTCCGCTCGGAAATTTTTGCCGAGCGACGTTGCCGCAGCGGCGCTTTCTGCCGCGGCGTCGCGGCGTCGATTTTTGTCAAGCCATTGCGGCGACGCAGCTTTCGACTCTGGCACGCCCCCTGCACATGGTTAACGCGCGCCCCCGGCTTGGGAGAGCCGAAGGGTTGCGAGGCCAGCCGCCGCGTTTGGGAGAACGCGGCGGTCGGACAAGGGGAGATCGCCGATGGAGAATGCACTTCTCGTCGGACTGTCGCGCCAGATGGTGCTTGAACGGCAGATGGACGTGGTCGCGAACAACGTCGCGAACATGAACACCACCGGCTTCAAGGCCGACAACGCGATGTTCGAGGAGTATCTGATGCCGGTGGCGCGGGAGAACCGCTTCCAGCCGGCCGACCGGGTGCTCGACATGGTCAACGACCGCGGCACCTGGCGCAACATGGGCGCCGGCCCGATCCAGCAGACCGGCAATCCGCTCGACGTCGCGCTCAACGGGGACGGGTACCTCGTGGTGCAGACCCCGGCGGGCGAGCGCTACACCCGCAACGGCTCGCTGGTGATCAACGGCCAAGGCCAGCTCGTCACCGCCGACGGGCAGCCCGTGCTGGGCGACAATGGTCCGATCGTCTTTCAGCCGACGGACCACAGCGTGATGATCACGCCGGACGGGCGCGTCACCGTCACCGAGGCCGGCGCCACCAACACCGAGTCGCAGCGCGGCCAGCTCCGCATCGTCCGCTTCGCGGCGCCGCAGCAGCTGCAGAAGGAAGGCAACAACCTCTACGTCGCGCCGGCCGGCGTCGCCGCGACGCCGGATCCCAACACCAAGCTGATCCAGGGCTCGATCGAGAAGTCGAACGTCAGCGGCGTCGTCGAGATCTCGCGCCTGATCCAGATCTCGCGCTCCTACGCGCAAGTCGCCCAGCTGCTGTCGAACCAGAGCGACCTGCACAAGAACGCCATTTCCCAGCTCGCCAACGTGCCGACGTGAGCGAGCTGAAGTAGCCGAGTAGACGAGGACCCGTACGATGCGAGCACTCAACACCGCCGCGACTGGAATGATGGCCCAGGAGCTCAACGTCGAGGTCATCGCCAACAACATCGCCAACATGACCACGACCGGCTACAAGCGCCAGCGAGCCGAATTCGAGGACATGCTGTACGAGCACGTCCGCCGCATCGGCACGCAGACCTCGACCCAGGGCAACATACTCCCCGTCGGGGTCGACATCGGCTCGGGCGTGAAGACGGTCGGCACGCCGCGCATCGTCACCCAGGGCACGCTGACGCAGACCGGCGGCAAGCTCGATCTCGCCATCCAGGGCGACGGCTACTTCAAGATCCAGCTGCCCGACGGCACCTTCGCATACACGCGCGACGGCTCGTTCCAGATGGACGCGCAGGGCCGCATCGTCACGGCGCAGGGCAACGTGGTGCAGCCGGGCATCACCATCCCGGCCAACTCGAGCGCGCTCACCATCAACAGCCAGGGCCAGGTGTCGGTCATCACCCAGGGCAGCACCAACCCGACCACGCTCGGCCAGCTCACCATCACGACCTTCCTCAACGAGCCCGGCCTGCTTCCGATCGGCGACAACCTGTTCACCGAGACCCCGGCCTCGGGTCCGCCGACTGACGGCCTCGCCGCCACCGCCGGGGTCGGCAGCATCCAGCAGGGCAACCTGGAGAATTCCAACGTCGAGCCGGTGACGGAAATCTCCAACCTGATCCAGGCGCAGCGCGCCTACGAGATGAACTCCAAGGTCATCACCGCGGCCGACCAGATGCTGCAGACGACCTCCGGTCTCTATCGCTGACGAGGAGCGCCGCCATGATCCTCACGATGATCCGCGCCAAGACCTCCGCGGTGATCCGCCCCGCCGCGATCGCGCTCGTCATCGGCGTCGTCGCAGCCACGCCGGCAGCCGCCGAGGAGGCTGCCCCGGCGCCGATGCCGACGCTCAAGCGCGTCGTTACCGTGTCGGACGACCTCGTGCGCATCGGCGACATGATCGACAATGCCGGCGACGCCGCCGCCACCCCGATCTTCCGCTCACCCGACGCCGGCACCACCGGGCGCGTCACGCTGCAGCAGGTGATCGACGCGATCCGGCCCTATCACCTGCATCAGCTCGACACCCAGGGCATCGCCACCGTCGAGGTCACCCGCACCGGGCGCACGATCGATGCGACCGAGATCGAGGCGAGCATCGCCCGCACTTTTGCGGGCCGCTACGGCTTCGGCGAGGCGAAGAACCTGCGCGTGACTCTCGATGGCATCGTGCAGCCGATCACAATCGACCCTTCGGCGACGACCGATCTCTCGCTCGTCGGCGCCTCGCTCGATCCGCGCTCCGGCCGCTTCGACGTCTCGTTCGAGGTGCCGGGCAACCGGGCGATGCGCCGCGTGCCGCTGCGGCTGACCGGAACCATCGTCGAGACGGTCGCGACCGCGGTGCTCGCGCAGGCGCTGGCCCGCGGCGACGTCGTCAAGGCAGCGGACCTCACGATCGAGCGACGGCCGAAGGCCGAGGTCACCGGCGAGCCGATCACGACGGTCGAGGATGCGGTCGGGCTCGCGGTGCGCCAGCAGATGCGCGCCGGGCAGGTGCTGGTGCGCGGCCAGCTGATGAAGCCCGAGCTGGTGCATCGCGACGACAACGTCACGCTGGTCTACGAGGTGCCCGGCATCCTGCTGACGACGCGCGGCAAGGCGCTCGAGGCGGGCGCCATGGGCGACACCATCACGGTCACCAATATCGAGACCAAGCGCACCGTCCAGGGCACGGTCAGCGGGCCGAGCCGCGTCACCATCGTGTCGACCACGGTTCGGGCCGGAGCCGCCACGCTGCAATCCGTTGCGTCACGTTGAACACGAGCGAGGAAATATGTCGAAGAGTCATCTGTTGCTGTTGCGTCCGCGTCCGCTCGCGCTCGTCGGCGCCGTGACGCTGTCGTCGCTGATGTGCGGCTGCTCCGCCGTCAACCGCATCGCCAATATCGGCGAGCAGCCGAAGCTCTCGGCGATCGACAACCCGACCACCAAGCCCGGCTACAAGCCGGTGCAGATGCCGATGCCGACGCCGCAGCCGGCGACCTACAATCCGAACTCGCTGTGGCGCAACGGCTCACGCGCCTTCTTCAAGGACCAGCGCGCCCGCCAGATCGGCGACATTCTCACGGTCGTCGTCAACATCACCGACAAGGCGGTGCTGCAGAACGAGACGCAGCGCAGCCGCACCAATACGGAAGATTCGGGCATCACCGACTTCCTCGGCGCCAAGACGCAGACGCCGAGCGCCGCCCTGCCCGGCCGCCTGCTCACCACCGACTCCACCATGAACAACGACGGCAAGGGCTCGATCAACCGCCAGGAGGCGTTGCAGACCAACGTTGCGGCGGTGGTCACGCAGGTGCTGCCGAACGGCAACTTGGTGGTCGAGGGCAAGCAGGAGATCCGCGTCAACTACGAGATGCGCGAGCTCATCGTCGCCGGCATCGTGCGGCCGGAGGACATCCAGAGCGACAACACCATCGATTCGAGCAAGATCGCCGAGGCGCGGATCGCCTATGGAGGTCGCGGCCAGATCATGGACATCCAGCAGCCGCGCTACGGCAGTCAGCTGATGGACGTGGTGCTGCCGTTTTGAGGTTGGGTCAGTCGTCGGCTTTGCGTAGCTGGTGATCGGTAGTCGCAACGGTGCTTCGCGTCTTGTTCGTCACCGACGTTTGTTGATTTCCGTGCTCCCCGCCGCACCCCGATTCCGGGTCGGGACGGCGCAACGACGCGGCCTCCGGCGCCTCCCCCGCCGGAGGCCGCGGCTTTTTCCGACATGAGGAATCCGTAGGGTGGGCGACGGCCACCGTGCCGTGGCGCGGGCCAATCGTCCGAAACAGACGTGGGCGAAATCGCAAGAGCGATTTCGCCCACCTAAGGTCTCTGATCCGATTCTTTGAGCGGCGCGGCCGGCCCCTCAGTCGTCGCGATACACGCGCTCGCGCCGCCGATTGGATGGTTTGAGCGGCGCGCCGCCGGCGCCTCAGTCGTCACGATACACGCGCTCGCGCCGCTCGTGGCGCTCTTGCGCCTCGATCGAGAGGGTCGCGATCGGGCGGGCTTCGAGGCGCTTGAGCGCAATCGGCTCGCCGGTCTCCTCGCAGTAGCCGTAACTGCCGTCCTCGATGCGCTGCAGGGCGGCATCGATCTTGGCGATCAGCTTGCGCTGGCGGTCGCGCGCGCGCAGCTCGATCGCCCGGTCGGTTTCCGAGGATGCGCGGTCGGCGAGATCGGGGTGATTCTGGTTCTCGTCCTGAAGGTGCTGGAGCGTCTCCTTGGCTTCCTTCAGGATGTCCTCGCGCCAGGTCAGGAGCTTGTTGCGGAAGTATTCCCGCTGGCGGTCGTTCATGAACGGCTCTTTGTCGGACGGCCGGTAGTTTTTTTCTTTCACGTCGGCGCGCATGCACCCCACTCCGTGCAGAACTCGTGGTCTCCCCACGCGAGCCCGGCTCGCGGGGCGTCGTTATAGCGACGGCACGCCCCTGCGACAACAGGGCACGGGACGAAATGTCGTAAGCACACGAGTTGTCCGGGTTAGGTAGCACACGAGTTGTCCGGTTTTCTGGGCCTGCGAGGAGCAGGACCGATGAACCGGACAGCGTGGCTACAGGACCGCAGGATGCAGAAGTTTCGGGACGTTTTGAGCCGC
>DATGLS010000043.1:0-58105 GCA_035293985.1 Xanthobacteraceae bacterium | reverse complement strand
AGTGCGCGCCGATCGTAATATCTTTATGCGCCGATTGATAAAGGGCGATGACCTCTTTCAAAATCGGATCAATCTTCTGTAGCGTCGGCCGCGGGGCCGGCATTCGGGCGAAGTTCGAGAATTCATCGACCAGATTCTTGAGGTCGTGAACCTCGTTGATGACGATTCGAGTCGATTCGTCGAATATCTTATCAAAATCGTCTGAATGCTCAAAATACTTTTTTCGAAGACGCTCCGCGGAGAGTTGGATCGGGGTGAGCGGGTTCTTGATCTCGTGGGCGATGCGGCGGGCGACGTCGGCCCAGGCCGAGGTGCGTTGCGCCGTGACGAGCTCGGTGATGTCGTCGAGGGTGACGACGTAGCCGTGCTGCGGGTCGGCCGCCTGCTCGGTGGCGACCCGCACCGAGACGATGCGCTCGCGACCGGCGCGGTTGATGGTCACCTGGTCCTGCACCAGCCGCTGCGCATCGGTAAGCGCGCTGGCGACGACCTTGGCGAGCTCGGGAACCACCTCGGTCAGCGTACGGCCGATCGCCTCCTCGGTGCTGGTGCCGATCAGCCGCTCGGCCGAACGGTTGACGATGCTGATCTTGCCCTCGGCGTCGACGCCGATCACGCCGGCGCTCGCGCCGGCGAGCACAGCCTCGGTGAAGCGGCGCCGGCTGTCGATCAGGTCGCGCGCGCGCACGAGGTCGTCGCGCTGGGTGCGCAGCTCCTGGGTCATCTTGTTGAAGGTCTCGCCGAGCTGGGCGAGATCGCCCTCCGAGGCGCGCACCGGCACCTGCACATAGAGGTTGCCGGTCGACACGATGTTGGCGGCGCCGATCAGGCGGCGGATCGGCGCCACCAGCAGGTTGGCGAAGTTGAGGCCGATCCACACCGCCGACAGCAGCAGCGTGAGCGCGATCACGGCATACATCAGCGCAAAGGCGATCTGCACGCCGACCCGGCGCGCCTGCAGCGCGTCATAGCGGGCGAGCGCCGCGCCCGCCTCGACGCCGAGCTTGACCACGCGCGGGTCGAGCGGCCGCACCGTATAGAGATAGACGTCGTCGTAACCGCGCACCTTGATGAGCGATACCAGCAGGTTCGACTGCGGGACCGCCTCCACATGCGGCTCGGTGTCGCTCACTTTGTCGAGCGCAGCGGTCGGCGGGATCAATAGCTTCGTCTGCGCCTCGCTGACGTAACTCGCCTTGAGGACCATGCTGCGATCGGCGCGGATCAGCATCGCGATCGGCATGCCGCGCAACGAGCTCTGCGCGGTGAAGTACTGACGGAAGCGATCCTTGTCCTGATCGAACAGCGGTTTCGCCGCGGTGAGCTGGATCGCCATCGCGATGGTGTCGCCGCGAAACACCGACAGCTGCTCGCCGACGTAGATCTTGGCGATCACCAGCGTGTTGCTGATCAGGTCGCGCATCGACAGGAACTGGTCGAGGCCGCGGTCGAGCGTGATGCTGGCAACGATGGCGACCAGGATCGCGGGCACCGCGGCGATCACCGAGAAGAGGCCGACGATCCAGGTGTGCAGCCGCGCCCCCGCCCGGCCGCGCCGGCGCGCCTGCATGATCGGCCAGAGCTCGCGCAGGATGATGCCGACCAGCAGCAACACAGCGACGGCGTTGACGCCGAGCAGGGTGATGACAACGTAGTGGTTGGGATCGATCGGCGTGAAGCCGACCAGGACCAGGAAGGTCGTGAGCGCCGAAAGCAGCGCGAGGCAGACCACGACCCGCCCGACCACGCTCATCATCCGCCGCCCGCCCGGCTGCGGGCCAGCCATCGCACCGGGCGGCGGAGCCGCCACGGCGTCCGATGGGGGCGCGGCGTCTTGCAAGGCTGTCATGGCTCCCCGTGGCGATGCCCGCAAGGCAGGGCGAGTGGCGCGCCCCTACCTCACTGGCAGGCTTCCCCTGTGCGGCATTTATACAACAATGTTGCCGGATTGCGACTATTCCACGGCGCGATGGGGCGGAAGGCGGATCACGGACGACACGTGAAAGGTGCGGTGCAACGTGTTGATCCACAGCGCATCTTTAGCGGCGTGGCACGGCATTTTTCGATGCTCGGTCGACTTTCGCACTAACCGCCCGTGCGGATCACCTGGATGTCGAGATCGCGGATTTTCTTGCGCAAGGTGTTGCGGTTGACCCCCAGCAGGTCGGCGGCGCGGATCTGGTTGCCGCGGGTGGCGGCGAGCGCGGCCGACAGCAGCGGATATTCCACCTCGCGCAGGATGCGGTGATAGAGCCCGGGCGGCGGCAGGCCGTCGCCGAACTCGCCGAAATATCGCGTGAGATGCCGCTCCACCGCGCCGGCGAGCGACTCGTCGGAACGCGGCTCCTCGCCGGCGGCCGGCATGGCCGGCTGGGCGAGCTCGCCCTCGATCACCGCTGCCGTGATGGTCTCCTGCGGATAGAGCGCCGCCAGCCGCCGCGCGAGGTTTTCCAGCTCGCGCACATTGCCGGGCCAGCGGTGGCGCTTGAGGCGGTCTTGCGCGGCCGCCTCGATCTGTTTCGGTGGCAGGCCCTCGCGCTCGGCGAGCGAGAAGAAGTGCCGAATGAGATCCGGAATGTCCTCCACCCGCTCGCGCAGCGGCGGCAGGCGGATCGGCACCACGTTGAGGCGAAAGAAGAGGTCCTCGCGGAAGAGGCCTTGCTGGATCAGGATCCGCAGGTCCTTGTTGGTCGCCGCGATGATGCGCACGTCGGTCTTGATCGGCGTGCGCCCGCCGACGGTCGTGTACTCGCCCTGTTGCAGCACGCGCAGGAGGCGCGTCTGCGCCTCCATCGGCATGTCGCCGATCTCGTCGAGAAAGAGGGTGCCGCCTTCCGCCTGCTCGAAGCGGCCCGAGCTGCGCGCGTTGGCGCCCGTGAAGGCGCCCTTCTCGTGGCCGAACAGCTCGGACTCGATGAGATCGCGCGGGATCGCGGCCATGTTGATGGCGACGAACGGCCCGCTGCGCCGCTTGCCGTAGTCGTGCAACGCGCGCGCGACGAGCTCCTTGCCGGTGCCCGACTCGCCCGAGATCATCACGGTGAGGTCGGTCTGCATCAGCCGCGCCAGCACCCGGTAGATGTCCTGCATGGCGGGCGAGCGGCCGACCAGCGGGATCTGGTCGAAATCCTCGACCTTGGCGGGCGCGAGCGGCTTCTCCTTCGGCTCCGACAGGGCGCGGCCGACGATCCCGATCAGCTCCTTGAGGTCGAACGGCTTCGGCAGATACTCGTAGGCGCCGCGCTCGGAGGCGCGGATCGCGGTCATGAACGTATTTTGCGCGCTCATCACGATGATCGGCAGATCCGGTCGCAGCTTCTTGATCCGCGGCAAGAGATCGAAGGCGTTCTCGTCCGGCATCACCACGTCGGTGATGACGAGGTCGCCGTCGCCTTGGCTCACCCAGCGCCACAGCGTCGCCGCGTTGCTGGTGGAGCGGACCTCGTAGCCGGCGCGCGACAGCGCCTGATTCAGCACCGTACGGATCGCCGCATCGTCATCGGCAACCAGTATGCTTCCCGCAGGCATTTCAGACCCTCTCAGGTTCCGCCGCCCGGCTCGGCGTCGTCACCCGTGAACTTGGGCATCAGTACGCGAAAGATCGTTCGTCTCGGTTGCGACTCACATTCGATGATCCCGCCGTGATCGCCGATTATTTTTGCGACCAATGCAAGTCCGAGGCCGCTCCCGGTCGGCTTGGTGGTCACGAAGGGATCGAACATATGTGGAAGCAGGTCTTGTGGTACCCCCGGCCCGTTGTCCTTGACGCAGAACTCGAGCGGCAGCGAGACGCGCGTCTTGCTTCCGGGCAGCGACAGGCGCACGCCCGGTCGGAACGCGGTGGTGAGGTGGATCTCGCCGTCGGTCGCGTGCTCGCCGATCGCCTCGGCGGCGTTCTTGACCAGGTTGAGAAAGACCTGGACGAGCTGGTCGCGGTTGGCGAACACCGGGGGCAGCGAGGGGTCGTATTCCTCGACGAACTTGATGCGGCGGCCGAAGCCCGACTGGGCGAGCCGCTTCACGTGCTCGAGCACCGCGTGGATGTTGACCTGCTCGCGGGCCACCGGGCGCTCGTCGGCAAAGACCTCCATGCGGTCGACGAGCTTCACGATGCGATCGGCCTCGTCGCAGATGAGCCGCGTCAGCGTGCGATCCTCCTCGCCGGCCGACTGCTCGAGAAGCTGGGCGGCGCCGCGGATGCCCGACAGCGGATTCTTGATCTCGTGCGCCAGCATGGCGGCGAGGGCGATCACCGACCGGGCGGCGCCGCGATGGGTGAGCTGGCGGTCCATCTTGTCCGCGATGGTGCGCGCCTGCAGCATCACGACGACGAAGCCGGCCTTTTCGGGCACCGGCGCCACGTGCAGGTCGACGATGCGCTCGCCGGCGAGCCGCGGCGAGGACAGGTCGACCCGGTACTCGTTGACGGCGGCGCCGCGGTTGCGCACCTGCTCGATCAGCGCGAGCAGCGGCGAGCCGAACGGCACGAGATCGCGCATGGCGTTGCGGCGGAGCAGCGACACCGACACCTCGAAGAAGGATTCGGCCGCGACGTTGGCGTCGGAGATGCGTCCATCCGGCGCGATCACCAGCACGGGGTGCGGCAGCGAGTTGAGGACCGCGTCGGCGGACCCGACGGACGCAAAGGCGTGCGGCTCGATGAAGCTCATGCGGCGGCCTTCCACGCGAGCGCCGAAAAGGCGTCGGCGAGCCCGCGCCGCACGGCGCGCGGATCCTCGTTCGGCAGCACGCGCGCGCGCCATTCGCGGCGCAGCTCGTCGGGCGCGTCCGCCGTCTCGGCGGCCGCATCGATCGCCCAGCCGAGGTGCTTGCGCGCATGCTTGGTGCCGATGCGGGGGCCATGATGCGCGAGCATCTCGTCATAGAGATCGGTGATCAGCGCGAGCTGGCGCTCGAGCGATGGCGGCGCCTCGCGCCGGCCGGTGGCGAGAAAGCGCGCGAGCTCGCCGGGCAGCCACGGCTTTCCCTGCGCGCCGCGCCCGATCATCACCGCATCGGCGGCGGAGGCCGCGAGCGCCGCAACCGCCTCGTCGCAATTGGTCACGTCGCCGTTGACGACGACTGGAATCGTCACGCTCTCCTTCACGGCACGGATCGCGCGCCAATCGGCCTGGCCGGTGTAGAACTGGCAGCGGGTGCGTCCATGCACGGTAACGAGGTGCACGCCGGCGGCCTCGGCGCGACGCGCCAGCTCCGGCGCGTTGAGCGAGCGCCAGTCCCAACCGAGCCGCATTTTCAAGGTCACGGGCACCGAGGCGGCTGCTACCGTCGCCTCGATCAAGGTGAGCGCATGATCGAGATCGCGCATCAGCGCCGAACCCGACGCCCCGTTGGTCACGTGCTTCGCCGGGCAGCCCATGTTGATGTCGATCACCTGCGCGCCGGCAGCTTCGGCGATGCGCGCGCCTTCCGCCATCCACTTCGCCTCGCAGCCCGCGATCTGCACCACATGCAGGCCAACCCCCTGCCCCTCGATGCGCAGGCGCACATCGGGGCGGGCGCGTGCGAGCGCCGCGCAGGCCGCCATCTCGGAGACCACGAGGCCAGCCCCCAAACGTACCGCGAGGCGGCGGAACGGCGCATCGGTCACGCCGGACATCGGCGCCAGGACCACCCGATTGGATAGGTCGAAGGGCCCAATCCGCAGCGGTCGCGGCGCATTGGTCGTCGTCGTTGTGATTGCCTTGCTTGCTTCCATCTGCCTAGCGTCGTGCCTACCTTTTAGGCGACTTCCACCTCTGCTTACAGATTAGCCAAATTTCCGAGCCACGCAAGTGCTGCATTGCAACATTGTGAATTCGCCCGGAAGGAACTCATGACCACGCGGAACCCGTTGTGTCCACACGCCTCCCGGCGCTAAACCCGCCCGGGTTGCTTATTGGCGGAAGGCGAATGACAGACACGGTAGCGGCAGTCGTGGTCGCCGGCGGACGCGGCCTTCGCGCCGGCGGGGATCTGCCCAAGCAGTACCGGACGCTGGGCAATGTTCCGGTCCTGCGCCAGAGCTTGGCGATTTTCGCGACACACCCGGAAGTCCGCTGGGTCCAGCCTGTGATCCATCGCGACGACGGCGCCCTCTATGGCGAGGCGGCCGCTGGCCTGACAATTCTACCGCCGGCGTATGGCGGCGCGACGCGCCAAGCGTCGGTGCGCGCGGGGCTAGAGGCCCTCGCCGACCATGCGCCCGCGATCGTGCTGGTGCACGATGCGGCCCGCCCCTTCACCTCGCCTGCCCTCGTATCGCGCGCGATTGAGGCCGGCAGCCGTGGCGCCGCCATCCCGGGCGTCGCGATGACGGACACGATCAAGGAGGTCGACACCGACGGCGCGGTGGTGCGCACGCTCGATCGGGCGCGGCTGCGCGGCGTCCAGACGCCGCAGGCGTTCGCGTTCGACGCGCTGCTCGCAGCGCATCGCAAGGCGGCGGGCGCCGGCCGCGATGATTTCACCGATGATGCGGCGCTCGCCGAATGGGCTGGCATGACGGTCCACGTGTTCGCGGGCGAGGCCGGCAACACCAAGCTCACCACCGCGGAGGATTTCGACCGTGCGGTCGCGCGCGAGATGGCGGCGGCCGGCGACATCAGGACCGGCAACGGCTACGACGTGCACGCCTTCGCGGACGGCGACCATGTGTGGCTCGGCGGCGTGAAGATCCCGCACGATCGCGGCGTCACCGGCCATTCGGACGCCGATGTCGGCCTGCATGCCCTGGTGGACGCGATCCTCGGCGCGCTCGCCGACGGGGACATCGGTTTCCATTTTCCGCCCAGCGACCCGCAGTGGAAAGGTGCCTCCTCGGATCGCTTTCTCAAGTTCGCGGTCGAGCGCGTCGCCAAGCGTGGCGGCCGCGTCGTCAATCTCGATCTCACCATCGTGTGCGAGGCGCCGAAAGTCGGCCCGCACCGCGACGCCATGCGGGCGCGCATCGCCGAGATCGCCGGCATTTCGGCCGATCGGGTCGGCGTCAAGGCGACGACCAGCGAGAGGCTTGGGTTCACGGGCCGGCGCGAAGGCATCGCCGCCATGGCGACCGCGACCATCCGCCTGCCCTGGGGCGCGCCATGAGCGTGCCCATCGGCGTCGCTGCGAAGCGCTTGCTCGCGCTCTGCCGCGCGCGCGGCCTCAAGCTCGCCACCGCCGAATCCTGCACCGGCGGCCTGGTCGCGGCGGCGCTGACCGAGATCGCGGGCTCGTCCGACGTGGTCGATCGCGGCTTCGTCACCTATTCGAACGAGGCCAAGCACGAGATGCTCGGCGTGCCGCTGGCGACGCTGAAGAAATTCGGCGCCGTGAGCGAGCAGACCGCGGTCGCGATGGCCAAAGGCGCGCTCAAGAACTCGGATGCCGACATCGCGGTCTCCATCACCGGCATCGCGGGCCCGGGTGGCGCGACGCCCGGCAAGCCGGTCGGCCTCGTGCACTTCGCGGCGGCGGGCAGGCGCCGCGCAATTCATCGAGGAAGGAAATTTGGCGACGTCGGGCGCCGCAAGGTGCGGCTGAAGTCAGTCTCCGAGGCGCTCGACCTGCTCGAGCAACTCGCCCGCGACGCCTAATCTGTAGCCCGCATCGAGCGCAGCGGAATGCGGGGACGGCGTTTCCCGGGATTACGGCCCTTCGGGCCTCCATCCGGGCTACGCCCCGCGCCCCGCATAAATCTGGTCCGCCCGCTTCTCGAACGCGTCGGCGAAGCGGCGAAACACCACCTCGAACATCGCCCCCATGAGCATGCCGAGGGTGCGGCTGCGGAATTCATAGTGCAGGTAGAACTCGACGTCGCAGGCGCGCTCGCCCTCGACGTCGCGGAAGCGCCAGCGATTGTCGAGCCGGTTGAACGGGCCGCTGAGATAGTCGACCAGGATCTGCAGCTCGGCCTTGTCGAGGGTGACGCGGGTCGTGAAGGTCTCGTGGATGAGCTTGTACACGACCGTCATCTCGCACGTGATCGTGTCGCGCCCGCCCTCATCGTGGCCACGCCTGCGCACCTTGAGCGATGAGCAGAACGGGACGAACTCGGGATAGCGCTCGACGTCCGCGACCAGGTCGAACATGTCGGCCGCTGAATGCCGCACGCGGCGCTTGGTCGTGAACTGCGGCATGACAAGCGACCTACGCGCCGGCGCGCGCGGCCTTCAGTTTCGCGAAATCATCCCCGGCGTGGTGGGAGGAGCGCGTGAGCGGAGACGCCGCGACCATCGAGAAACCCTTGGCGTAGGCGATCGTCTCGAGCGCCTTGAACTCGTCCGGCGGCATGTAGCGGATCACCGCGTGATGCTTGCGGGTCGGCTGCAGGTACTGCCCGATGGTGAGGAAATCGACGTCGGCC
This sequence comes from Xanthobacteraceae bacterium, assembly GCA_035293985.1. Classification (GTDB taxonomy): domain Bacteria; phylum Pseudomonadota; class Alphaproteobacteria; order Rhizobiales; family Xanthobacteraceae; genus JAVDCA01. The sequence goes on along the minus strand of DATGLS010000043.1, from coordinate 49,758 downwards.
GAGCGCAGGTCATCCATCACCTGCAGCACCTCGTTGCGCTCCTCGCCGAGCCCGACCATGATGCCGGACTTGGTGAACATGCGCGGATCGAGCTCCTTGACCCGCTGCAGCAGCCGAATCGAATGGAAGTAGCGCGCGCCCGGCCGCACCGTCAGGTATTTCGACGGGACGGTCTCGAGATTGTGGTTGAACACATCCGGCCGCGCCGCAACCACGGCCTCGACGGCGCCCTCCTTGCGCAGGAAGTCGGGCGTGAGCACCTCGATGGTGGTCGTGGGACAACGGGCGCGGATCGCCCGGATGGTGGCCGCGAAATGCCCTGCCCCGCCGTCGGCGAGATCGTCGCGGTCGACCGAGGTCACGACAATATGGGCGAGGCCGAGCTTGGCGGTTGCTTCCGCGACGTGCTCGGGCTCGGCCGGATCGAGGGCGCCGGGCAGCCCGGTCTTGACGTTGCAGAAGGCGCAGGCGCGGGTGCAGGTGTCGCCCATGATCATGAACGTGGCGTGCTTCTTCTCCCAGCACTCGCCGATGTTCGGGCAGCCGGCCTCCTCGCACACGGTGTGCAGGCCGTTCTCGCGCATGATCGCATGCGTCTGCGCATAGCCGCGCGAGACCGGCGCCTTGACGCGGATCCAGTCGGGCTTTTTCGGCGCAGGCTGGTCCGGCCGGTGCGCCTTCTCGGGATGGCGCGCTGGCGCCCTGCCGACGGTATCGAGCACGACGACCATGCGGTCCTCGAAATGGGGTTACGTCCTTACTTACGCACCGCGCCTGCCCCTCGCAAGGCGCGACTCAGGACGCCACCCTGCGGCGACTGCAGCGTGCGGCGGTTTGCGAGGTGCCGGACGGTGGCCCCATGCTACAGTCCGCGCCCCTTTCGGATCGGGAGAACGACGCATGAGCTACCCGGGACTTATCGCCGAGACCGTGGCATTCACGGGCCACCACGACGACCAGGGCGAGGCCTATTACGCGCGGCCGACGCGGACGGGGAAATTTCCCGGCGTGGTCGTGATCCACCACTTGCCGGGCTGGGACGAATGGACCACCGAGGTGGTGCGCAAGTTCGCGTTTCACGGCTATGCTTGCATCTCGCCCCATCTCTATTTCCGCGACGGCCCCGGCAGCCCGGACGACGTCGGCGCGCGCGTGCGCGCCGCGGGCGGCGTGCCCGACGAGCAGGTCGTCGGCGACGTCAAGGGCGCGATCGCGTACCTGCGCGGACAGCCCAATGCCGCCGGCAAGATCGGCGTGATCGGCTTCTGCTCGGGCGGCCGCCATGCCTACCTTGCCGGCTGCAGGCTCCCCCACATCGACGCCATCGTCGACTGCTGGGGCGGCAACGTCATCGTCGACGACAAGTCGCAGCTCAACGCCAAGCGGCCGGTCGCGCCGATCGATCTCACCGAGCAGATGCGCGCGCCGCTCCTCGGCCTCTTCGGCAACGACGACCAGAACCCGACCGCCGACCAGGTCAACCGCACCGAGGCGGTGCTCCAGCGGCTCGGCAAGGACTACACGTTCCACCGCTACGACAACGCCGGCCACGCCTTCTTCAACACCGCGCGCGAGGCCTATCGGCCCGAGCAGGCAGCGGACGGCTGGCGCAAGGTGTTCGCCTTCTACGGCAAGACGCTCGCGGGCTGAGCGGCGCGCGCAAGAACGAGCACTTTACGCAACGAACATTGCACGACGACAAGCACGAGGAGAATTCCGATGTGTTCATACATCGTGGAGAAGGCGCATGTATCCGGCAGCGCCAAGGGTCCGAGCGGCTGGATGCGGATCGACACCGCCAATGTCTACTTCGACCACCCCTATCATGCGCCGCTCGACCATGCGCTCGCGATCGACTTCGTCTGCGAGGCGGACGGGGCGCGCGAGCGCGTCGCGGTGGAACTTTCCGCCGCGTCGGCGCGCGAGCTCGTGGCCAAGATCATGGTCGCTCTGGCGGTCGGGGAGAACGCACACGCAGCCTAGAGCAATCTTTTGGGCGTCATGGCCCGCCTTGGCTCGCCATCCCCGTCTTGCCCACGACAAAGACGTGCATGCCCGGCATTCGCCGGGCACGGGGCGTTGCAAGGCAAGCGTAATCTGCGGCGTGACGTTTACGGCTCGCTAACCATCGAGGCCCATCGAACGCGCAGCGCAGCGCGCTTCCGGAACCAGGCGTGGGCGATGCCGGTTGCCCGGCCGGCAACCACCAGTCAGGCGAGACGACATGGCTCACGTCCTCACCGGCGCGGAACTCGACGTACATCATCTGCGCGTGCGGAAAATCGATGTCGCGGATCTCAAAGTCGCCCTGGCCAAGGGGCTCGATGATTTTCTCACCAGGCCCAGCCACGCGATCTTTCTCGCGATCATTTATCCTGTCGTCGGCTTGATCGTCGTGCGCGCCGCGCTCGGCGGCGCCATGATGCCGCTCGCCTTTCCGATCGTCGCCGGCTTTGCACTGGTTGGGCCCTTCGCGGGCATCGGGCTCTACGAGATTTCGCGCCGCCGCGAGCAGGGGCTCGACTGCTCGGCCGGGCCTGTTCTGTTCGACATTTTCCAGTCATCGGCGCTCGGCGCCATCGCGATGCTCGGCACGACCCTGATGGTGATCTTCGTCGTCTGGCTCGCCGTCGCTCAGCAGCTTTACCGCACCTTCCTCGGTAACATGGCGCCGGCCTCGGCCGCTGCCTTCCTGCACGACCTCGCAACAACGCCGGCCGGACATATGCTGATCGTCGTCGGCAACGGCGTCGGATTTCTGTTCGCCCTGCTCGTCCTCGCCACGAGCGTGGTGTCGTTTCCGCTGCTGCTCGACCGGGAGGTCGGTCTCGCGACCGCGATCGTGACGTCATACCGCGCCGTGGCCGCGAACCCAGCGACGATGTCGCTGTGGGGCCTGATCGTCGCCATCGGGCTCGTGCTCGGCTCGGCTCCGCTGCTGTTCGGCCTTGCGGTCGTCATCCCGGTGCTCGGGCACGCAACCTGGCACCTCTACCGCGCCGTGATCCTGCCTGACTGAATCTGCCTTCGCGCCTGCACAATCAACGCGGCAACCATCGTGCGACACCGCGCCGGTGGATCATTCTCGCTGTACGCCTTGCCTCGACTCGCGAGAGTTTTTAACCTTGCGATCGGTGCTTCGGGCGGCGAGCGCGTAAGCGTGGGGAACAGGCGATGAGTTACGGCATGCAGGGTGCCGCGGCGATCGCGATCATCGGCGCATTTTTTCTGACGGGACCCGTTCTCGCGGCCGACGACCTTTCCATCGTCGGCGTCTACGTGCAGAACATGGCCTGCAAAGGCGACGGCTCCGATCCGGCCGCCAAGGTCGTGCGCATCACCGAGACCGACGTGCATTCGAGCTTCGGCACATGCAGGTTCGTCAAGAAGGAGCACGAGGGCAACACGCTCGCGGCGCAGATGTCGTGTGACGGGCCGGGCGGCAACATTCTGCTGGGCGACGTGCGCTTCACGGTGCGCGGCGACAAGAACATCGACTTCGTCGACCAGGACAACACCTACAAATCGGTGCTTTACAAGTGCCCGCAGGCTGGCGCTGCGCAGCCGGTATCGGCGTCTGGCACGCACTGACGTCTTCGCTGTCGGGCCCTGCGATCACGCCGCCGCGACCGTCGCCTGGACGGTCGCCACCTGGGTGGCGCGCCGCGCTGCCTCGCCATCGTCCTCGCACTCATAGCCTGCGACGCGCAGCGTGCCGGTCGCGGCGCTTGCCTCGACGGCCAGCCGCGTGAACCGGTTGAGCACAGGCGGCGTCACCCATCCCAGGCTGTCGCGCGCGAAGGAACCGTTCCATCCAGCCAGCGCCTCGCGCCGGCGCCGGCTGGCGGCCGCGGCCTCGGCCGGGCTGCACGTCATCACGACATCGGCGCCGACCCGCCCTTCCCATCCGGCCAACTCGTCGAGCCAATCATTGGCGGCGCAGGTTGCGCTTTCGCGGGTCGCGAAGCCTTCCTCGGTTCGCTCGATCACGCAGCCCTCGCCGGGGCGCGCGCCGGCGAGCGTATAGATCACCGGGCGCGCGATCGGCGTCGTCTCGAGCCGCTGGCGCGCCTGCGCAAAGGTTGCGCATTCCTCGAAGGCGGCACGCAGCAGCTGGTCGGGCGGGATGTGGCGCACATGCCGCCACGTGTTCACGGCATTCGCCGCGATGTCGTAGAATCGCAACCACGGATGGCGCGTGCGCCGCCACAGCGGGGCCTGGTTGATCGCGGCGGCGAAGCGCCCCGGCGCGAGACCGGTCAGCACGCCGACATAGCCGGGCCAGGTGACGCTGAGATAGTCGCCCGCGGGCCCGCGCATGTGCGCCACCTCGACGTGGCGACCGAGGCCCGGGAACGGCCAATCGAGCGTACGGGCAAGCCATGGCGCGCCATCCTCCTCGCGCGCGAGCGCCGTGCAGCCCCATTGGTAGGAGCCGTTGAGCAGCCAGATGCCGGGAAACTTCAGCGCCGCCGCGATTGCCTCGATGTCGTCGATGTAAGGCGAGCGGGAGCCCACGAGCCACTTGCGCGCCAGGCGATCGAGCCAAGGCACGAACGGCTTTGTCACGCCCGGAAACCAGGCCACGCAGGCATCGTGCAGCGCCCGCGCGCCGGCCGCGCGTTCGCACGCGTGACGCACCGCGCCGCCGTCGCGCATGTCGACAATGGCGATTTCCGGCAGAAGTTCGGTTGCGGATTCGATCATGGCCTCATCAAGATAGCACGTGGGTCGATCTCATGCTCGCCGCGGCCCGCTCGGCCGCTGCCTTCGCGCAACGAGAAGGCAGGGTTGACGCCTGCGGAATTGTCCGCCCGCAGCTACCGCGGCAGATTGCCCGCATGTCCGCCTCTCTCACATTTCTGATCGAGCTCTCGCTCGTCTTTCTGCTCGCAGGCTTTGTCAAAGGCACGATCGGCATGGGCCTGCCGACGGTCGCGATCGGCTTGCTTACGCTGCTGATGGCGCCCGCCGAGGCGGCGAGCATCCTGATCCTCCCTTCCTTTGTGACCAATGTCTGGCAGCTCGCGGCCGGCCCGAAGCTCCGTGGCCTGGCGCATCGCCTGTGGCCTCTGCTCGTCGCCGCGACGATCGCGACCGTCGCGGCCGGACGTTGGATCGGCGCGGTGAGCAATCCCGCGACCCTGACGGCGCTCGGCGCCGCGATCGTGCTCTACGCGATCATCAGTCTCATGCCGCTGCGCCTCGACGTGCCGGTGCGGCACGAATCCTGGCTCGGCCCGCTGATCGGCGCCCTGACCGGCATCGTCACGGCACTCACCGGTGTGTTCGTCATTCCGGCCGTTCCCTACCTGCAGTCGCTGCGGCTCGCGCCCGACGAGCTCGTGCAGGCGCTCGGCCTGTCCTTCACGGTTTCGACGGTTGCGCTTGCAGCCGCGCTGGCCGACGCGGGCCAGTTCCACTGGCCGAATGCGGGCGCGTCAGTGCTGGCGCTCGTGGTGTCGATCGGCGGCATGTTCCTTGGGCAAGCCGTACGCGCACGCCTGCAGCCGAAGACGTTTCGCTTCTGGTTCCTGACCGGACTTTTGCTGCTCGGCGTTCACCTGATGCTGCGCTCGCTTCTGTGAGCTCCGTCACGAGGCGGCGCTAACCGCCCGCGACCCAACGCTCGAGCTTCCACACGTCCGGCAGTTGACCGTTGTCGTGTGTCCACGGGTCGACGGTCCAGCGCTGGCCGGTCCTCTTGTCCTCGATCGTTGCGGTGAAATGCGGCCCGCCGGCGAGGAGCCGCGACATCGGCGTGGACACCGCGTGATAGCGCAGCAGGCCGAGGCGATCGAGCGTGACCAGAAGGCTCGTCGTGTTGGCGGTCGTATCGATGCAATCGAACTGTCCCGGATCGCCGCCGACGCCCCAGCCGACGCTCGCACGGGCCTTTGCGTGCGCAGTGCCGGTCTGCGGCGCGACGCGTCTCTCGAACCAGGCTTCAGTCTGCGCGATGGCGCGGCGCTCCGCCTCCGCCGAGGCGCGGCCCGGCGCCATCAGGGCGGCGAGCTGCGCGCGGTCGGCGCCCGAAATACCGATCTCGGTGTGGAAGGCGCAGCCGTAGCCGTGACAGAAGATGAGCATGCCGGCCGTCGGAACCGAGACGCCCCACCTGCTGAATGCGGTCGCCACGGCGGGATCGAGATCGCCCGCCTTCGCCGAAACGCAGCCAAACGAACCAACAAGCGAACCGACGAGCGCCAACGCCAACGCAATGCGCCGCATGTTTTCCCCTTCCGGCCGTCCCCGCAGGCGTTGACTCATAGCATGAATTGCCCGACCACCGACGGTATGCGACCCATCCATCCACCAATTCACAGACCCGTGCATGTCATCGGCGGCGGTGTCGCGGGCGCGGAGGCGGCGTGGCAGATCGCCACGCGGGGTATTCCGGTGCAACTGCACGAGATGCGACCGCAGCGCGGCACTGCCGCGCACAGGACCGACGGCCTCGCCGAGCTCGTGTGCTCGAACTCGTTCCGCTCCGACGACAGCGCGACCAACGCGATCGGTTTGCTGCATGAGGAGATGCGGCGCCTCGGCTCGCTCGTGATGCGCGCCGCCGACGCCAACCAGGTTCCCGCGGGCGGCGCGCTCGCAGTCGACCGCGACGGCTTCTCGGCCGCCGTGACGGCGGCGCTCGCGGCGCATCCGGCGATCGAGATCCGACGCGAGGAGATCGCCGGCCTGCCGCCCGCCGAGTGGGAGAGCGTGATCGTCGCCACGGGGCCACTGACCTCGCCGGCGCTCGCCGACGCGATCCGCGCCGCGACCGGCGAGGACGCGCTCGCCTTCTTCGACGCGATCGCACCGATCGTGCATCGCGACAGCATCGACCTCGGCACCGCCTGGTTCCAGTCGCGCTACGACAAGGCCGGGCCGGGCGGCGATGGCGCCGATTACATCAACTGCCCGCTCACCCGCGCGCAATACGACGCCTTCGTCGACGCGCTCGTCGCCGGCGACAAGACGAGCTTTCACGAATGGGAAGACACGCCCTATTTCGACGGCTGCCTCCCGATCGAGGTGATGGCGGAGCGCGGCCGCGAGACGCTGCGGCACGGGCCGATGAAGCCAGTCGGCCTCACCAATCCGCACGCGCCGCAGGACAAGCCCTATGCGGTCGTGCAGCTGCGCCAGGACAACCGGCTGGGCACCCTCTACAACATGGTCGGCTTCCAGACCAAGCTCAAGCACGGCGAGCAGACCCGCATCTTTCGCACCATTCCGGGGCTCGAGAAGGCCGAGTTCGCACGGCTCGGCGGGCTGCACCGCAATACGTTCCTCAACTCGCCGAAGCTGCTCGACGCGACCTTGCGCCTCAAAGCGGCGCCGCACCTGCGCTTCGCCGGCCAGATCACGGGCTGCGAGGGCTATGTGGAATCCGCCGCCATCGGCCTTATCGCCGGCCGTTTCGCGGCGGCCGATCGGCTCGGCGAGGCGCTCGTGCCGCCGCCCGCGACCACGGCGCATGGCGCGCTCCTAGCCCACATTACCGGCGGCCATATCGAGACCATCGATGCGGGCCCGCGCTCGTTCCAGCCGATGAACGTGAATTTTGGCCTGTTTCCGCCGCTCGCCCGCGCGCCGACGCATGGGCTCGACGGCGAGCGGCTGCGCGGACCAGCCAAGACCGTGGCCAAGAAGCGCGCGCTCACGGCACGCGCGCTCGATGATCTCGCCGGCTGGATGGGCGGCCGCCACGTCGCCGCGGCTGAGTAGCAGGCTTTCAGAAGATTCCGCGGCGCGCGGCGCGCCAGATGAGCCATTGACGGCGCCAGGGAGCGAGCCCCTTCGGGTGCAGGCGATCCGGATCTCGCTCCGCGCGTTGCAACAGCGCGCTCGTCACCGCCAGGGACAGAAAGGCGGGCCGCGCGGCCTGCGCCACCGCGGACCAGTTGCGCCGAGCCTGCTCGAGTGCCGCGCGCGCCCTCGCAACAATGTCCGTGCGCGCGATCGACGGCGCCTTGCAACGCAGAGGACCCTGCAACGTGGCGATCAGGATTGCCGCGATGCCGGCCGAATCCGCGACTTGCGCGACATTCCCATCGCGGTCGAGAATGCGCGCCGCTAGCGCGAAAGAGGCCGACGCCGTCTCTCGTGCGTATTCTTCGAGCTCATCGCGGGTGGCGAACGGATCATCGTAGAGATCGTGCGCACGTGCATCGATGAGCCGGTCTATCGGCCCGGCCGGCAATGCGCATTGCGCGATCGTGTCGATGATCGCTCGCGCGACCGGATGAGCGGCCACCTGATCCGGCACCTGGCCCGCAAGCGCGTCGCGCCACCATTGCAGACGCATCTCGCCGGCCAGCGCCTCGTGCACCACCTGCCCGATCCGCAGCAGCTCGAGATCGAAGGCATAGAGCGCGTAGAGATGCGGCCGCCGGTCGGCCGGCGCGAACAGGCTGGCGATGTAGCGGTCGCGGTCCGCTTCCCGCACCAGCGCCTCGCAATGGCGGTAGGCGTCCTGCATGACACTGCGCCGTTCAGTCGACCGCGATCAGCAGCGCGCCGACGCGCCGGCGCTCTTCGAGCAGGATGTTGTAGGTCATGATCGCCGAGCCGGTCGTCATCGCCTCGACCGCGATGTCATGCTGGGCAAAGAGCGCCGCGAGCTCGCGGCGCAACGGCACGACCTCGCGGCCGGTGCCGATCAGGAAATGATCGATCGGCGCGCCGGCAAAGACCAGCGCGAACGTCTCGGCGGTGATGTCCTGCAACGTTCGCACGGGCGCGGGCCAGATGCCGGCCGGCAGGCAGAGAAGCGAGCCGCGGTGCGACATGCCGGCGAAACGGAAGCCGCCCTTGCCGTAGGCCTCGATCGGGGCCGCGTGCGGGAGATGCCGGCTTTCCGGGTCCACGCGGATCAGCGCCGCGCGCGTGCCGCCGGCCGCGCCGGCCTTGCCGCCGCATCCGCCGGCGAATTGGAAGGCTTGGCGGGCTCGGGCTCCGGCTCCTCGTCCGGGCCCTCGTCATGCCCATCGCCCTGTCCCCGCGCGCGGTTGGCGCCGACCGCGAGGTAGATCAGGATCGGCGAGGCGATGAACACCGACGTATAGGTGCCGACCAGCACCACGCCGAACATCATCGTGGCCGTGAAGCTGTGAATCGCCTGGCCGCCGAACATGAGCAGCGCCAAGAGCGACATCGCGACCGTGACGTGGGTGATGATCGACCGCGACAGCGTCGCGTTGATCGACACGTTGAGCAGCTCCGGCATCGGCATCTTCTTGTAGCGCCGCAGCATCTCGCGAATGCGGTCGTAGATGACGACCGTGTCATTGAGCGAATAGCCCAGGATGGTGAGCAGCGCCGCGATGCTGGTGAGGTCGAAGTCGATCTGGGTGATCGACATGAAGCCGAGCGTGAGCACGATGTCGTGCACGTTTGCGATCATGGCGCCGAGCGCGAATTGCCACTCGAAGCGGAACCAGAGGTAACAGAGAATCGCGGCGATAGCCGCGAACATGCCGAGGATGCCCTTGTAGAGCAGCTCGCCCGACACGCGTGGGCCGACCACGTCGACGCGGCGATACTCGACCGAGTCGCCGAGCGCTTGGCGTACCTTCTCGGAGGCGACCTGCTGCGCCTTCTCGCCGCCCGGCTGCTCGGCGATCCGGATCAGCACCTCCGCAGGCCCGCCGAACTGCTGCAGCTGGAAGTCGCCGAGCTGGAGTCCCGCGATGGTAGAGCGCATTTTCGCGAGATCGGCGGCGCCCGATTTCGCGCGCACCTCCATCAGCGTGCCGCCCTTGAAGTCGATGCCGAAATTGAGGCCGTGGGTGAAATAGAGGGTGATCGCGAGGATCGACAGCATCGCCGAGATCGGGAAGCTGATCCGACGGAAGCGGATGAAGTCGAAGCTCGTCTCGTCCGGAACGATGCGGAGCGGAAAGAGGCGCACGGGCGTTTTCTCTCGTTCTTCCGCGCCGTCAGATCGGCACGTAGCGCGGCCGGATCAGGCGCACCCAGTAGGCGACGATGAGCCGCGTCAGGGTGAACGCCGTGAACAGCGTCGTGACGATGCCGATGCCGAGCGTGATCGCGAAGCCCTTGACCGGGCCGGTGCCGATGAAGAACAGCACGGCCGCGGCGATGAAGGTCGTGATGTTGGAGTCGAGGATGGTCGCGAGCGCGCGCTTGAACCCGGCGTCGATCGCCGCGATGGCGTTGCGGCCGTGCCGCACCTCCTCGCGGATGCGCTCGTAGATCAGCACGTTCGAGTCGACCGCGATGCCGACGGTGAGCACGATGCCGGCGATGCCCGGCAGCGTCAGCGTGGCGTTGAGCAGGGACAGGATGCCGAAGATCATGCCGACATTGATGGCGACCGCCACGTTGGCGAATAGGCCGAACAGGCCGTACGTCACCAGCATGAAGAGGACCACCAGCGCGGCACCGACGACCGAGGCGTATTCACCCTTGACGATCGAGTCCTGGCCGAGGCCGGGTCCGACCACGCGTTGCTCGATCGGGGTGAGCTTGGCGGGCAGCGCGCCGGCCCGCAGCAGAATCGCCAGGTTGCCGGCGCTCTCCACGGTGAAATGGCCGGAAATCTGCCCGCGCCCGCCCAGGATCGGCTCGCGGATGTTCGGCGCCGAGATCACCTGGTTGTCGAGGATGATCGCGAACGGCCGCCCTACGTTCTCCTGCGTCACCTCGCCGAACTTGCGCGCGCCCGTCGAGTTGAAGGTGAAGTCGACGACCGGTTGGTTGTTCTGGTCGAACCCGGTCGTGGCGTTGGTGAGGTCGGCGCCCTCGACCAGCACCTGCTTGTAGACGACGATCGGCGTCGCGCCGGTGCAGGCCGGCGGCGTCGGCTTGTTGGTGTCGCTCTTCTGGTTCTCGACCTCGCACAGCACCTCCGAGTCGGGCGGCACGTTCAGCGGGCTGGCGTTCTGGTTGACCAGGCGGAACTCGAGCTTGGCGGTCGTGCCGATGACGGAGATCAGCCGCTGCGGATCGCCGAGGCCCGGGACCTCGACCAGGACGCGATCGATGCCTTCGCGCTGCACCGTCGGCTCGACCAGGCCGAGTCCGTTGATGCGGCGCTCGATGATCGGGATCGATTGGTCGACCGTCTGGCGGACGCGCTCGTTCATCGCCGCTTCGGTCGGCGCCAGACGGATCAGGCCGCCGCCGGCGTCGGTGACGTCGATGCTCTGCTGGCCGGTGACGCCGATGATGTTGTTGGTGATCGGCTGCGAGAGCGCGCGCAGCTTCTCGAGCGCTCCCTGGAAATTCTGGCCTGGGCGGATCCGCACCTCGACCGCATTGCCGCGGATGGCGGGCGGGTTGGCCCAGCCGATCCTGGCTTCGAGCAGCGTCTTGCGCACCTCGTTGCGAAGCGTGTCGAGCTGCTGCTTGCGCACGTCGGCCGCATCCACCTCGAGCAGGATGTGCGAGCCGCCCTGCAGGTCGAGCCCGAGCACGACATAGCGCTGCGCCCATTCTGGCCACTTCTTCACGGTGTTGGCGCCGACGAAGTTCGGGATCGCGAAGGCACAGACGATCAGCGCCGTGAGCAGGATCGCCGCCGCCTTCCACCGTGCGAAATAGAGCATGATCCCGCGTCCGCCTCGTGTTGCGCCGCCTCAGCTTGCGGCGGCGTCGGCCGAAACCGGCTCGCCCTTGGCCCGCACCTCGCTCACCATCGAGCGCAGCTGCCGTACCCGCACGCCCTGGGCGATCTCGATCTCGATCTGCTCGTCGTCGACGAGCTTGGTGACCTTGCCGACCATGCCGCCCTGCGTCACGACGCTGTCGCCCTTGCGCAGGTTCTTCACCATCTCCTGGTGCTGCTTCACGCGCTTCTGCTGCGGGCGAAACATCAGCACGTACATGATGGCGATGATCGCGACGATCGGCAGCGCCTGGATGAGGATCGACTGGTCGAAACCGCCTGCCGGTGCATTCGCGGCCTGGGCGTAGGCGGACGTGATCCACATGAAACGATCTCCCCTCCCCGGTCGGGGCAAATAGGGGTCGGAATCCGATCGCCTCGGCCCGACCCCGCTATCGGCGCGGAATATAATGGCCACAGGCTTGATTGCAACGCCACGTGGGGGGCAAGCCGGGGCAAATCCGGGCAGTTTTGCTGTCGCGTGCGGCGCGGCTGCCACCTTGCGGGTGGCTCCCCCGAGGGCTAAGGAACAACCGCCGTCCGCGAACACAACATCATGTCCGAACACGATAAAATCGCCCCGCCGCAGTCCGATGCCGCGGTCCTTCGCCGCATTGCGGATGCGCTCGAGCGCCTCGCGCCGCCCGCCCGCGGCCTCGCCGATTTCGGCGCGGCCGATGCCTTCATCTGGCATCCGACCCGAGGCCTCGTCGCGGTGCCGCGGGTCAACCGGGTCGACATGTCGCTTCTCAAGGGCATCGACCGCATGCGCGACATCCTGGTCGAGAATACCGAGCGCTTCGCCCGCGCCCTGCCGGCCAACAACGCGCTGCTCTGGGGCGCGCGCGGCATGGGCAAGTCCTCGCTCGTCAAGGCCGCCCATGCCGGCGTCAACGCGGCGCTCGGCGCCAAGAACAAGAAGCTGGCAGGCCTGCTCAAGCTCGTCGAGATCCACCGCGAGGATATCGAGAGCCTGCCCGATCTCATGACGGTGCTGCGCCCGCAGCCCTATCGCTTCATCGTTTTCTGCGACGATCTTTCCTTCGACGCCGAGGACACCTCGTACAAATCGCTCAAGGCGGTCCTCGAAGGCGGCATCGAGGGCCGGCCCGAGAACGTGATCCTCTATGCGACATCGAACCGCCGGCACCTGATGTCGCGCGACATGATGGAGAACGAGCGCTCGACCGCCATCAATCCCGGGGAGACCGTCGAGGAGAAGGTGTCGCTGTCCGACCGCTTCGGCCTGTGGCTCGGCTTTCACCGCTGCAGCCAGGACGAGTTCCTCGCCATGGTCGACGGTTATGTCGCCCACTTCCGCATCCCCGTCGACGCCGATACGCTGCGCCGCGAGGCGCTCGAATGGGCGACCACGCGCGGCTCGCGCTCGGGCCGCGTCGCCTGGCAGTTCGTGCAGGATCTGGCGGGCCGGCTGGGTGTGGCGCTGCGCGACGGGAGTTAGCTGATCGACGCTCGCGATGTGGCCGAGCTGAACGCGCGGCGCGAAGCGAGCGCGCGGCGGCCGCCCGGCTCGGCATCACGCCGCCTTGTGCCGGATTACGTCCCGGTCGGCAGGAACTGCGAGGGATCGACCGGGGACGACCCCTTGCGGATCTCGAAGTGCAGCTGCGGCACGGGAACGCCGCCGGTCTGGCCGGATTTGGCGATCACCTGGCCGCGGCGGACCTTGTCGTTGCGCTTGACCAGGATCTCGCTCGCGTTGGCGTAGGCCGTGACGTAGCCGTCCTCGTGGCGAATCAGCACCAGCTTGCCATAGCCCTTGAGCTCGTTGCCCGCATAGGCGACGACACCATCCTCGGCGGCGCGCACCTCGGTGCCCTGCGGGACCGCGAGATCGATGCCGTCATTGCGCTCGCCGTTCGGCTTCGACCCGAACGTACCGATCACGCGGCCGCGCACCGGCCAACGGAAGGCGAGCGCCTTGGCGGCGGCGGTCGGCGGCGCGTTTTGCGTGCCGGTGACCGCGACATGCGCGGTCGGCGCGGCCTCGGCGGTCACGACCGGATGCGGCGCGGGGACCTGCGGGGGCTTCTGCGATTGCGCCTGCGGTGCCTGCACTTTCGGCGCGGTCGGGGCCGGCGGCGCAATGGCCCGTGCCTCGGTCACCCTGCCGGGAATGACGATGCGGTCACCGATGCGCAGATGCGCGTCGCGCGACAGGTTGTTCGCGGCTGCGATCTGCGCGACCGGCTTGTGGTAGCGGCGCGAGATCGACATCAGCGTCTCGCCGTGCGTGACGATGTGCACGTTGGCGCCGGCCGGCGATGCGGACGCGGTCGTGGCGGGCGGCGGCGGGGCGTAGTGATGCGGCGCAGGCGGAGCTGATAGTGGCGCCGGCGCCTCGGCGACATGGTTGTACTTCGGAATCACCATGCGCTGGCCGGGGCGGATTTCGCCCGAGCTGTGCAGGCCGTTCGCCTCGAGGATCGCACGGGGCGGAACGCCGTATTTGTTGCCGATCGTCTCGGCGGTCTCACCTGGTGCGACCACGATGGCGGTGCCGCCATCCCAGTTCCATGCCGAGTGTGGATGATGCGCAATCGAGCCCGTCACGTCGCCATGCGGCGGCGGTGGCGGCGGCAGGGACGCGTGCACCGGCGCCGGCTGCTGATATGTCGGGCTGCGCTGCGGATATGACTGATTGTACGAGCCGAAGCCGCCTCCCCCGCCGGAGACGCCGACCGACGCGACGGTCGAGGGGCGGCTCGCATTCGGTGGCGGCGGCAGCGGTTGCGACGAGATGCGGGCGGCGGGCGCCGGCTGCACCGTGCCGGTGACCTCGGACGGCCGAGAGGAGCTCGACGCCCACGGATTGGCATTGGGATTGCCGAAGCGAGTGGTATCGGCGCTGCACCCCGCAACTCCGACCGCCAGCGCCCCCAGCAACGCGAGCCGCGACCATCGGCGCCCCGCGAAATCGACGACCGCACGCATGGGTTTACTCACTCACACACGCAACAAAAATGGACAGGTCAGAGTTAAAACGGCGCGAGGTAAAGATTGCTTTAAGCAGGAAACGGCCGCTTAACACTAATCGAATACGGCCGAAGCGGTTACAATTCGCGCGCTTTTCCGGGCAAAAGCGGCACAAATCGCACGCCGATCAGGTCCTCGCGCGCGAGACCTTGTTTAGTCTTCGTTATGGTTACGATCACTTGTCCGTCCTGGTGCGGCCCCAGCGGCAACACCATGCGCCCGCCGTCGGCGAGCTGATCGACCAGTGCCGGCGGGATCTCCTCGGCCGCGGCGGTGACGAGAATGCGCTCGAAGGGCGCCTTGTCGGGCGCGCCGCCGAGCCCGTCGCCGGCGATCACCTCGACATTGGCATAGCCGAGCGTCGCGAGCCGCCCGCGCGCCGCGTCGGCAAGCGTGCGGTAGCGCTCGATGGTGACGACTTCGCGGGCGAGCCGCGACAGGACCGCGGCCTGATAGCCCGACCCGGTGCCGATCTCGAGCACACGCTGCTCCGGCCCCACCTTGAGCTGCTCGGTCATGTACGCGACCACGAACGGCTGGCTGATGGTCTGGCCGCAGGCGATCGGCAGCGCCTGGTCCGCATAGGCAGCCTCGGCGCAGTCGGCCTCGACGAAGTATTCGCGCGGCACCTCGTCCATGGCGTGCAGCACAGCGGCATCCATGATCCCGTGCCGGCGCAGGCCGAGCAGGAATTCCATGCGTCCAACGCGATCGTCGGCAGAGGGAGAAGAGGACACGCACCACCTTTCGGGTACGATCGTAGCGCATGTCCCGGCGAGGTGGCTACCGGTTCACCGACGCAGGACATGCGCCAATCAACGACGCGGCGCGCAAAATGGATCAGTCGAACAGCTCGGCGAGTCGAGTCATGAACGGCTCGTCGGTCATGTCGATGCGCAGCGGCGTCACCGAGATGCGGTTCTCGCGCAGCGCCTGCAGGTCGGTTCCATTCGGCGAGGGCGGCCGCGGGCTGCGCGCGAAGGCGATCCAGAAATACGGATTGCCGCGTCCGTCGTGGCGCGGGTCGATGCGCAGCCATTCCTGGTCTCGCTTGCCCTGCGACGTCACCGCGATCCCTTGCACCGCATCGGGCGCGCAGTCGGGGAAATTGATGTTGACCAGCACGTCGCGCGGAATGCCCTCGTCGAGCACCCTGCGGATGATGTCGGGGCCGTGTGCGCGCGCGGTCTCCCACGGCGGGTTCTGCCGGTTGGCGGAGCTGTAGCCCTGCGACAGCGCGAACGACGGGATGCCGAGGATCGCACCTTCGAGTGCGCCCGCGATCGTGCCCGAATAGGTCACGTCCTCGGCGGCGTTCTGCCCGCGATTGACGCCGGAGAGGATGAGATCGGGCCCCTTGCGGTCGAGGATATGGCGCACGCCCATGATGACGCAGTCGGTCGGCGTGCCCTTGATCGCGAAGCGGCGCTCGTCGACGGCGCGCATGCGCAGCGGATCGTTGAGCGAAAGCGAGTGCGAGACGCCCGACTGGTCGAACTCGGGCGCCACCACCCAGACGTCGTCCGAAAGCGCACGCGCGATCTCGGTGCACACGTCGAGGCCGGGCGCGTTGATGCCGTCGTCGTTGGTGACCAGGATGCGCATATGGATTTTCAAGATCCGCCGATCGTCTTGATGCCGCCCATGTACGACGCCAGCGCGTCCGGCACCGCGATCGCGCCGTTGCCCTGCTGGTAGGTCTCCATCACGGCGATCAACGCGCGGCCGACCGCGACGCCCGAGCCGTTGAGCGTGTGCACATGGCGCACGCTGCGGTCCTTGGCGCGCACGCGCGCGTTCATCCGGCGCGCCTGGAAGTCGCCGCACACCGAGCACGACGAGATCTCGCGATACATGTTCTGGCCCGGCAGCCAGACCTCGATATCGTAGGTCTTCTGCGACGCGAAGCCCATGTCGCCGGTGCACAGCGTCACGACTCGATAGTGAAGATCGAGCCGGCGCAGCACCTCCTCGGCGCAGGCGAGCATGCGCTCGTGCTCGTCGCGGCTCTGCTCCGGCGTCGTGATCGAAACGAGCTCGACCTTGGTGAACTGGTGCTGGCGGATCATGCCGCGCGTGTCCTTGCCGGCGGCGCCCGCCTCGGCGCGAAAGCACGGCGTGAGCGCGGTGAGCCGCATCGGCAGCTCTGCCTCGTCGGTGATCGCTTCGCGCACCAGGTTGGTGAGCGGGACCTCGGCGGTGGGGATGAGGCCGAGCCGCGCGCTTCTCAGCACAGAGGTTTCCACCCGATCCGCGCCGGCGGCGGAAAGGAGCTCGCCCTTGACGGCCCAGAATTGATCGTCCTCGAATTTCGGCAGCTGCGTCGTGCCGAACATGACGTCATCGCGGACCAGCAGCGGCGGATTCACTTCCGTATAGCCGTGTTCGGTCGTATGCAGATCGAGCATGAACTGGCCGAGCGCGCGCTCGAGCCGGGCCAATCCCCTTTTCAGCACGACGAAGCGCGCCCCCGAGAGTTTCGCCGCCGTCTCGAAATCCATTTGCCCCAGCGCTTCGCCGAGCTCGAAATGCTGCTTGGGCGCAAAGCCGTATTCGCGCTTCGCCCCGTACTTATGATGCTCGACATTGCCGTGCTCGTCGGCGCCGTCGGGCACCTCGGGCAGCGGCAGGTTGGGCACCCAGGCGAGCGCATCTTCGAGCTCTTTCGAGACCGCCTTCTCCTCCGCCTCGAGCGCCGGAATCGTGTTTTTCAGCTCGGCGACCTCGGCCATCAACTTGGCCGACGCTGCCTCGTCCTTGTTCTTCTTGGCAACGCCGATCTCCTTCGAGGCCGCGTTGCGCCGCGCTTGCGCGGCTTCCGCCTTCTGGATGGTGGCACGACGGCGCTCGTCGATCGCGATCAGGCGCTTCGCCTCGCCCGCGAGGCCGCGCCGCGCCAGCCCCTGGTCGAAGGCTTCGGGGTTTTCGCGAATCCAGCGGATGTCGTGCATGGCTGTCGCCCAAAGACGTGGATGGCCGGGACACAGGGGCCCGGCCATCACGAAAAAGAAAATCGGCCGTGGTTACGCGACGCTACTCGGCGGGATTGCTCGCCGTGCCGGAGGCCGTCGCCTTCGCCCGTTTCTCGGCAAGGCGCACCGACCAGATCGAGCCCTCGTAGAGCAGCACCAGCGGCAGCGCAAGAGACATCATCGAGAAGGCGTCGGGCGGCGTGAGGATCGCCGCGATGACGAAAGCGATGAGAATGGAGTACCGACGCTTTTCGACCAGCTGCTGCGATGTGATGAGACCGACGCGGCCGAGCAAGGTGAGGATCACGGGCAGCTGGAACGCAATGCCGAACGCGAAGATGAGCTTCATCATCAGAGTCAGGTAATCGTCGACCTTGGGCAGCAGCTCGATCCGAGCGGTGCCGTGCCCGCCGAGCTGCTCCATGCCGAGCGAGAAGCGCGTCAGCAGCGGCCACAGCACCGCGTAGACCATGAGGGCGCCCAACAAGAAGAAGACCGGCGTCGCGATCAGATACGGGCGGAAAGCCTGGCGCTCATTGCGGTAAAGACCGGGGGCGACGAACTTGTAGATCTGCCCGGCCACCACCGGAAACGAGATGAACGCCGCGCCGAACATCGCGATCTTCAATTGCACGACGAAATACTCGAGC
The DNA here is from genome assembly GCA_035293985.1 of Xanthobacteraceae bacterium. Taxonomy (GTDB): domain Bacteria; phylum Pseudomonadota; class Alphaproteobacteria; order Rhizobiales; family Xanthobacteraceae; genus JAVDCA01. The sequence goes on along the minus strand of DATGLS010000043.1, from coordinate 31,507 downwards.
AGGCCCGTGTAGATGAACCGGGCGTTGTCCGGGCCCGCGACCCAGATGTAGGGCCAGGTGAGCACGTTGTAGATCTGCTTGGCGAAGAAGAAGCAGCCGACGAGCGCGATCGCGAACGCGATCGCCGATTTGATGAGTCGCGCCCGCAGCTCGATCAGATGCTCGATCAGCGGCGCCTTGGTGGCCTCGATATCCTCGTGCGTCATGCGGCGCGGTCTCCGCCCGCGGCCGACGGCGCAGGCTCGCTCGGCCCTGCCGCCGGTTCATGCGCTGCCGCCGGCTCTTGCGCTGCCGGTGTTTCATGCGTGGGCGCCGGCGCCGCGGGCGCCGTTTCGGCGACCACCGCCTCGGCCGGAGGGGCGGGCGGCGCATCGGCCGCCGCGGCCGGCTCCGTGACCGGCTCGCTCGGCTTCCACGCCGCGGCCTTCTCGATGTCCTTGAACGGGTCGAGGCCGCCGCCGAGATTGCTCGTCGCCTCGTCGATGTCCTTCTTGAGGTCGGCGACTTCCGCCTCGCGTATCGCTTCGCGGAACTGGTCCTGGAATTCGCCGGCCATGCGCCGGATCTTGCCGGTCCACTGCCCGATCGTGCGCAGCACCGCCGGCAAGTCCTTCGGCTTGATCACGATGAGCGCGACCACCGCGATGACCAGCAGTTCACCCGAGCTGAAGTCGAACATGGGCTGCTAGCTCCAAGGGGCGCCCCGCCCACGCAGGCCGGCGCCCCTTTGCGCGGTCCCTCACCGGCCTCGCCGCAAGCCGCGGCGGGACAGCTTGCCGGGTCAGCTTGCCTTGTGGGTCTCGGGCTGCGGCGTGGTCTGCGTCGCCTGGTGCTCGATCGGCTTCGATGGCTCGGACGCGACAGGCTTCGAATCGTCCTCCGCCATGCCTTTCTTGAACGCCTTGATGCCCGACGCGAAGTCGCCCATCAGCTCGGAGATCTTTCCGCGCCCACCGAACAGCAGCAAGAACACGACGGCTATCAGCAGCCAGTGCACCCAGCTCAAGGAACCCATCTGATTTTCCTCCGCGCGGAGCCGGCTGCGCCGCGCCACCCGCGCCATCAAGTTTTCCGCCTGAAACTAGGCTCCGGTCGCGGCAAAAACAAGGACTTCGGCCGTTTCGCCGCGTCCGCAGATAGCGGCCTGCCGCAGCACGGTAAATGCCGCCATTTGCGTCATATTGACCGGCGAAGGCGCGCGAATGGGCGAGTAGCGAGTCGGGAGCGCCCACCGGCCGCGAACAGCCTATTTGCTATTTGCTATCCGCTACTCCCCTATTCGCCCCTCGTAAGGACCCCCTCCCCGGCTTCTTATTCCTCCCCGCTCTGTTCCGGCCGGGGCGCGAGGCCGAGATCGAGGTCGCCCGGCTCGAGCGGGTCCTCGTCATCGCGCAGCGCCGGATCGTCCGACGGCGTCGGCACCGCGAAGCCGGGCGGCAATCGCCCGTCGAGCAGGCCCGAGCCTTTGAGCTCGTCGAGCCCTGGCAGGTCGGACAGCGCCTCGAGCCCGAAGTGCGAGAGGAACGCCTCATTGGTTCCGTAGGTCAGCGGCCGTCCCGGCGCCTTGCGGCGGCCGCGCGGACGGATCCAGCCGGTCTCCAGCAGCACGTCGATCGTGCCCTTGGCGGCCGAGATGCCGCGGATGTCCTCGATCTCGGCACGTGTGACTGGTTGGTGATACGCGATGATCGCCAGCGTCTCGATCGCGGCGCGCGACAGCCGCTTGGGCTCGACCGCCTCGTGGGTGAGCAGCCAAGCGAGATCGTTGGCGGTGCGGAAGGTCCATTTCTTGCCGATATGCACGAGGTTGACGCCGCGCGGCGCGTACTCGGTCTGCAGCTTGCGCAGCGTCGCACGCACGTCGACGCCCTCGGGCATGCGCTCGGCCAGCGCCTTCTCGTCGAGCGGCTCGGAGGCGGCGAACAGCAGGGCCTCGAGCAGGCGCAGCTCCTCGGGGCGCTGCTCCGGCAGCGCCACGTCATCGCCGGCATCGTCCCCTTCGGGCCGCTCGTCGTTCGGTTCGTGTTCCACGATGACCATGCGTTTCTCGGCCAAGGTCGCCATCGTCGAGCCCTCCCGGCTCATAGAACTCATGGAACGGTGACCAGCACTGTCATCGGCAACGTCACTCATTCCAATTCCAAGCTCATTTCCAAGCTCATTTCCAAGCTCATTTCCAAGCCCATTTCCAAGCCCAGCTTCCAATCCATTTTCACTCACACTCATTCGCCCCGCTCACCCCGGTGGTTCATTGTGTCGTGCCTGCGCCATCGACCGCCGGGTCGGCCGTCGGCTCCGGCCCGTCGGGTCGCTTGCGCAGGTAGATCGGCGAGAAGGCCGACTGCTGGTTCACCTCGACCTTGCCTTCGCGCACGAGCTCGAGCGTCGCCGCGAGGCTCGAGGCAAGCACGGTCGCGCGCATCTCGGGCTCGATGGCGTACTGGATCAGATACTCGTCGAGGCAGCTCCAGTCGGCCGAGAGCCCGACCATCCGCTCGAGCGCCGCGCGCGCCTCGGCGAGCGACCACACACTGCGCTTGACGAAGCGCACCCGCGCCAGCACGTGGCGCTGGCGCTCGGAGGCATAGGCGGAGAGCAGGTCGTAGAGCGTCGCCGACCACTTCGGATGTTTCACCTCGTGGATCGGCTCGGGATCGCCGCGGCCGAAAACCTCCCGCCCGAGCTGCGGGCGGCCGAACAGCTGCTCGGCAGTGCCGCGAATGGCTTCGAGGCGGCGCAGCCGCAGCGCCAGCGCATTGGCCATGTCGGCCGCGCTCAAGCCCTCGGGGCCGGGCGCGTCAGGCAACAGCAGGCGCGACTTGAGATAGGCGAGCCACGCCGCCATCACGAGGTAGTCGGCGGCAAGCTCGATGCGCAGCGCGCGCACCTGCTCGATGAAGACGAGGTACTGGTCGGCGAGCGCCAGGATCGAGATTTTGGCGAGGTCGACCTTCTGATTGCGCGCGAGCGTCAGGAGGACGTCGAGCGGGCCTTCGAAGCCCTCGACGTCGACGATCAGGGCGCGCTCGCCGGAGGCGAGGTCCGGCGCCACATCGGGCGTGAATTGAACGATCTCGGCTGTCATTACGCGCTCGCCTCGGATCGGGCGTCCGCCGCGCCTTGCATCAAATCCGCGAATTGCGCCCGCGCGGCGGCGATATCGATCGGCGTCGGCGCCCGTCGGGTTGCCAATGACCCGTTGGCGCGCCGCGCCGCCTCACCGCCGAGTTCCGGAGCGGCGCCGGCGACCTGTTCCATCTCGGCGAGGTTCCCGTTGCAATGGAGCGCCACGTCGCAGCCGGCGGCGAGCGCCGCGCGCGTGCGCGCCGCCAAGCTGCCGGACAGCGCCCCCATCGAGATATCGTCACTCATCAGCAAACCGCCGAATCCGATGAACCCGCGAATCACTTGACCGATGATAGTGGCCGAAGTGGTGGCCGGAAGGTCGGGATCGATGGCTGTGAATACAACGTGGGCCGTCATCCCCAGCGGAAGCGTCGCGAGCGGGCGAAAAGCGGCAAAATCGGTCGCTTCCAGCGTCGCCCGGTCCGCGGTCACGACCGGCAGCCGCAAATGGCTGTCGGCAGTGGCGCGGCCGTGCCCCGGAAGGTGCTTGAGCACAGGCAGCACCCCGCCCGCCGCCAAGCCTTCGGTCAGCGCCTTGGCGATGGTCGCGACCTTGACGGGCGTGTCCCCATAGGCGCGATCGCCGATCACCTGGTCGGCGCCAGACACCGGCAGGTCGGCGATCGGCAGGCAATCGACCGTGATGCCCACCGCCGCGAGGTCGGCGGCGATCAGACGTCCGCCCAGTTCCGCGGCCGCGAGGCCGACGGACGGGTCGCGATCGTAGAGGCGTCCATAAGCGGCCCCCGGCGGATAAGCCGGCCACTCCGGCGGGCCGAGCCGCTGCACGCGGCCGCCCTCCTGGTCGATCAGCACCGGAACGTCATCCCGACCCACCTGCTCTTTGAATGAATCAATCAGGACGGATAGTTGCGACGCGGATTGAACATTGCGCTTGAATAGAATGAGGCCCCACGGGAGAGCCGCGCGCAAAAACGCGCGCTCGTCGGCCGTGATGACGTGCCCGGACAATCCGGTGATGAAGGCGCGTGCCATCATCGGCGCGGCTTAACCCGCAGGCGGCGCTGCCGCAATAGCGATCGGGTCATCGCCCGAAGTTCGCAGTTTGGGGAATCTAGTTCTTCACCACGAAGCACTTGCCGCCGGCGGTCTTGAGCTCCTCGCAGAGATGGACCGCGCCTTCGTGCGAGAACGGCCCGACCTGAGCGCCGTAGAAGCCGTGCCCCTTCGGGCGGATCGACGGCTTATGGCCGCCAAGGAGGCTCGCGTATTTGGCCTGGATGTTATGAAACGATGCGCGCGCCTCTTCCTCCGACGTCTGCGCGCTGACCTGAACGTAGTAGCCACTGCCTCCGACCCCGTTCTCGGCGGGCGCAGGCGCCGGGGCGAGCGCGGTCGTGCGCATCGGCTGCGCAACGGCGCGCGGCGGAGAAGGCGGCGGCTCATTGGCGGTCTGCGGCGCAAGCGATAGCGGACCGTCGGAATTGCGCGGGGCAGGCGCGGCCGCATGCGGCCCCGTGGCACGCGGCGTGATCGGCCGCGGCGGCGCCACCGGCGTCTCGACCGCAGGCTCCTGGTCGGTGCCGTTGATCTTTACGGTGCGGATCTTGCGCGGCCCCCCTGGAGCGGACGGCACGGATGGCGCGGCGACAGGCGGTTGTTGCGGCGCAATCGTCTGGTTGAAGGCGGCCGGCACGCTCGGTGCGGCAGGTACCGCGTTCGGTGCGGGCTGCACCGGCGGCGCGGCCGGAATATTGATCGGCTGCTCCGGCGGCGGCGCCATCTGCTCGTTGGCGGCGAGGCGGTCGGGCTGCTTGTTGCCGTTGTCGGCATTTTGCGCCGGCGGCACCACCTTGTCCGGGCGCACGTCGCGGGTGATCAGCGGCGGCGGACCGCCGGCGAACACCGACCGATACGCGAAGGCGCCCGCCGTCCCGAGCACAGCCAAGCCCACCAGCGCGGCGACCGTTACGAGCCAGCCGCGCCGACGCGGCGCGGGCGCATCGTCGTAATAGGCTTCCTGGCGGCTCGGATGCGGATCGGCACCGAGATAAGGCGGAGGCCCGAAATTCGCGCGGCTATTCGCCTGCGGTTGATCGTAACCGTTCGCCTGCGGCTGATCATATGCATTGGCCGGCGAGTGATCGTAGGCGGATCGATCGTACCCATTCGGCGCGGAGTATCCGGGCTGCGAGGGCGCCGGATAGCTATCGCCATAGCCGCGGCCGTCCGGATACGCGGCGCCATTGTGATGCGCATCGTCGGTGTAGGATTGACTATCGTAGTTCGCTGCGTAGCCGTTGCCGCCGTTGCCGTAGCCGTCCTGCTGGTAACCGTCGTGCTGGTAACTGTCTTGCTGGTAACCGTCTTGCGGGTAATCGTCTTGCCGGTAACGTTCCTGCGGATATGGCGGCTGCTCGTGCGGCGCAGCGTGGCGGTCGTCGTAACCGCCGTTCTCGTAATGCTGCGGTTGTCCAGGCTGCTGGGGCGCATCGCGCCAATCTGCCGAGGCACGCGGATCGGCGCGACGAGGGTCGCCGAACGGATCGCTCTGCCCGATCAGCCGTGCAAGCTCGGTCAACGGATCGGTCGGCGGCTCGGATCCACCCCGGCCGCGACCGTTATCGCTTCCGTAACCGCGATAGCCGTCGTCTGCCATCAGATACCGTCACCAGATACTGTGTCTCTTTCGCGGTCAGCCCCACCCGAGATAGCTACCCATGATAGCATGCGTTTCGACCGCTCCTTGGCTGCGATCGCGCGCCTGCGGCCCCCTCACCGCATCTCGTCCGGCGCGTCGACACCGAGCAACATGAGCCCGGATGCGAGCACAGTTACCACCCCCTCAACCAAGGCGAGGCGGGCAGCGGTCATTGTCGGATCATTCTGGATAATGAAGCGTAAATGTGGCAAGTCATTTCCCTTCGTATAAAGCGCATGAAATTCGCTCGCTAAATCATAGAGATAAAAAGCAATTCGGTGCGGCTCGTGAGCGAGCGCCGCCGCCTCGACGAGGCGCGGATAGAGCGCGATCTTGCGGATGAGAGCGGTTTCGGCCGGGTCGGTAAGGCGCTCGATCGGCGCCGCAGTGAGTCGCTCGGCGCGCGCCCCCGCCTCGAGCGGCAGGTCCGGGAGCACCTCGCGCGCCTTGCGAAAGATCGACTGGCCGCGGGCGTGGCCGTACTGGACGTAGAAGACCGGATTGTCGCGCGACTGCTCCATCACCTTGGCGAGGTCGAAATCCAGCGTTGCGTCGTTTTTCCGGTACAGCATCATGAAACGGACGGCGTCGCGCCCGACCTCGTCCACGACCTCGCGCAACGTGACGAAGTCGCCGGACCGCTTCGACATCTTCACGGGCTGGCCATTGCGCAAAAGGCGCACCAGCTGGACGATCTTCACGTCGAGGGCGGCCTTGTTGTCGCTGATCGCCCGCACCGCCGCGCTCATGCGCTTGATGTAGCCGCCGTGGTCGGCGCCCCACACATCGATCATGTTGTGGAAGCCGCGGTCCCACTTCGACTTGTGGTAGGCGATGTCGGACGCGAAATAGGTATAACTGCCGTCCGACTTCTTCAGCGGGCGGTCGACGTCGTCACCGAACGCGGTGGCGCGAAACAGCGTCTGCTCCCGATCCTCCCAGTCCTCGATCGGCGCGCCCTTGGGCGGCGGCAACCGGCCGTCGTAGACGTCACCTTTCTGGCGCAGCATTTCGAGGGTGCGGCCAACCTCGTCGTACGAGCCGTCGATCAGCGAGCGTTCGGAGAAGAACACGTCGTGGCGCACATTGAGGGCGGCGAGATCGGCACGGATCATCTCCATCATCATGTCGATTGCCTTGGCACGCACGATCGGCAACCATTCGGTTTCGGGCTTCTGGTTGAGCGCGCGGCCGTATTGCGCCGCCAGCGCCTCACCCACCGGCTTCAGGTAATCGCCCGGATAAAGCCCTTCGGGAATCGCGCCGATGTCGTCGCCAAGCGCTTCGCGGTAGCGCAGATAGGCGGAACGCGCGAGGACATCCACCTGCGCGCCGGCGTCGTTGATGTAGTATTCGCGCGTGACCGCAAAGCCCGTGAACGCGAGCAGGTTGGAAAGCGCGTCGCCGAAAACCGCGCCCCGGCAGTGGCCGACATGCATCGGGCCGGTCGGATTGGCGGAGACGTATTCGACGTTGACCGGCTCGGTGCGGCCGATGTCGCTCTTGCCGTAAGCGGGCCCCGCGTGCATCGCGGCGCGCAGCGCCGCGATCCAGGCGGCAGACTTGAGCGTCAGGTTGATGAACCCCGGCCCGGCGACATCGACCTTCTCGATGAGCTCGTCGGCCGCGAGCCCGTCGGCGATCGCCTGCGCGAGCTCGCGCGGCTTCCTGCCGGCGTCCTTGGCGAGCACCATGGCGGCATTGGTCGCCATGTCGCCGTGGGTCGGATCGCGCGGCGGCTCGACGACGACGCGCGACTGGTCGATTCCTTCCGGCAGCACGCCCGACGCGATCAGCCGCGCGTTGACGGCGCGCACGCGCTCGAGGACGTCGTCGAAAATATTGTCGGCGGCCATACGAAATGCTCGGTTTCGCCGCCGCCTATCTCAATTCCGGGGTCGAGTCAAAGAGCCGCGCGTGCTCGATCAGGGCGTAGCGATCGGTCATGCCGGCGATGAAATCCGCGATGTGGCGCGCTGCCGCGCCCGCGTCCGCATCGAGGCTTTGGCGCCACTCTTCGGGAAGCTCCCCGGGGTTTTGCGCATAGCGGTCGAACAGATCGGCGACGACGCCCTCGGCATCGCGCATGATGCGCATGACGCGCTCGTGGCGGTACATGCGCGGGAGCAGGAAATTCTTGATCGCGCGGTCGGCGGCCGCCATGTCGGCCGAGAAAGCGACGACCGGCATCGAGGCGGCGCGCACATCGTCGACCGAGCGCGCGCCGAGCGCCTTGAGCCGCCGATCGCTTTCCGCCAGCACGTCGTCGATCATGCGGGTGATCAGGCGGCGCACCACCTCGTGAGCGCGACGGCCGGGCTCGATGTGCGGATACATCGTCGCGAGCTCGCGCACGATGTCGCCGGCGAGCGGCACGGGTGTCAGATCATCGACCACGAACAGCCCGGCGCGCAGGCCGTCGTCGATGTCGTGCGCGTCATAGGCGATGTCGTCCGCAATGGCGCCGGCCTGCGCCTCGGCGCTGGGATAGCGCCCGAGCGCCAGATCCTGCACGGCGCAATAGCCGATGATCCCGGCCGCGACGCCCTTGTCGGCGTGGGGGCCGATCGCCTGCCCGCGCGTATCGATCAGCGGTCCGTTGTGCTTGACCAGGCCTTCGAGCGTGTCCCAGGTGAGGTTGAGCCCGTCGAAATCGGCGTAATGGCGCTCGAGCCGGGTCACCACCGCGAGCGTCTGCGCGTTGTGGTCGAAGCCGCCGAAGCCCTCGAGGCAGCGGTCGAGCGCGCGCTCGCCGGCATGGCCGAACGGCGGATGCCCGAGATCGTGGGCGAGCGCGGAGGCTTCGGCCAAATCCTCGTCGAGGCCGAGCGCGCGCGCGAGCGAGCGCGCGATCTGGGTCACCTCGAGGGTGTGGGTGAGTCTCGTGCGGTAGTGATCGCCCTCGTGCGGGATGAACACCTGCGTTTTGTCGGCGAGGCGGCGGAATGCGGTCGAATGGATGATGCGGTCGCAGTCGCGGCGGAAGTCGCTGCGCGTCAGGCTTGGGGGCTCGGCAAAACGGCGGCCGCCGCATTTCGCCGGATCGGCCGCATAGGGCGCGCGCGGGCGGGCCGCCGAAACCGCCATCTCTGCCTCGTCCAGTTGACCCGAACCGGGCCCGCACTTAACTAAGAGTCGGCCCGAACCGCAACCGGCCAGGCGAAAAGCTGACCAAGTGCGAGAGCAAGAGCAAGACCGAGAGCAGAGCAAGAGCAAGACCAAGAGCAACACCATGAGCGAAACCGTGACGATGACGGAACGGGCGGCGCGGCGGATCGGTGAGATTCTAAAATCCGAGCCGGCCGGCAGCATGCTGCGCGTCTCGGTCGAGGGCGGCGGCTGCTCGGGCTTTCAGTACAAGTTCGGCTTCGAGCAGGCGAAGGCCGCCGACGACCTCGTGCTCGCGCAGAGCGGAGCCACGGTGCTGATCGACCCGATGTCGGTGAAGTACATGGCCGGCGCCGAGATCGACTACGTCGATGACCTGATCGGCGCCTCGTTCAAGATCAACAACCCCGTCGCCACCGCCTCCTGCGGCTGCGGGACGAGCTTCTCGATCTGATCCAATCCTGATTTCACGTGATGGCCGGGCTTGTCCCGGCCGTCCACGTCTTTGAGCCCGGGAAGAAGAAAGGCGTGGATGCCCCGGCATTCGCCGGGCATCACGAAGCAGGCGGCCTACTCCGCTGCGACCGCGGTCGGCGCGGGTGTGACGTCCTGGAGCTGCGGCTCGAGGCGTCGCTTGAGTAGTCGGTCGAAGCGGTCGAGGTAAAGATAGATCACCGGCGTGATGTAGAGGGTGAGCAGCTGCGACAGGCACAAGCCGCCCACCACCGCGACGCCGAGCGGCTGGCGCAGCTCGGCGCCCGCGCCGGTGCCGAGCGCGATCGGCAGGGTGCCGAAGATCGCCGCGAACGTCGTCATCATGATCGGGCGGAAACGCAGCACCGCGGCCTCGCGGATCGCCGCCTCGGCGCCGAGCCCGACGCGGCGGCGCTCGATCGCGAAGTCGATCATCATGATGGCGTTCTTCTTCACGATGCCGACCAGCATGACGATGCCGATCATCGCGATCACGGACAGATCCATGCGGAAGAGCAGCAGCGTCAGAATGGCGCCGATGCCGGCCGACGGCAGGCCCGAGATGATGGTGATCGGGTGGATGAAGCTTTCGTAGAGGATGCCCAGGATCACGTAGGCGGCAAAAATCGCCGCCGCCACGAGGACGATCTGGCCTTTCTGCGCCTCCTGGAAGACCTGTGCGGTCCCTTGGAAGCCCGTCGTTATGGTTGCCGGCAAGCGATCATCGCGCTCCAACTTCAGAATGGCGTCTTCCGCCTGTCCGAGCGAAAAGCCGGGAACGAGGTTGAACGAGATGGTGACGGCCGGCTGCTGGCCCTGATGGTTGACCTGCAGCGGCCCGACCGTCGGCACCATTCTGGTGACGGCGCTGAGCGGGATGACGGGCCCGTTGGCGACGCCGTTTCCATTGATGCCCGCGCCCACGCCGGTCGTGGCGTTCGGCTGATTGGTCTTGATGTAGATCTTGTTGAGGTCACTCACGCTCGACTGGAATTCGGGCTTGGTCTCGAGGATGACCTGGTAATTGTTCGCCTGCGTATAGATCGTCGCCACCTGACGCGAGCCGAAGGCGTCGTAGAGCTCCTGGCGCACCTGATCGATGGAGATGCCGTAGACGGCCGCCTTCTCGCGATCGACCTCGACGGTGATCTGCGGGTTCTTCACGTAGAGGTCGGTGGTGACGTCGAGCAGGCCGGGAATCCTGGCGATCTTGTCGCGCATCTCGGGCGCGACGCGATAAAGGGTATCGGTATCGTTTGACTGCAGCGTGTATTGATACTGGCTCTTGGCGAGCTTGCCGCCGAGATTGATGTTCTGGATCGGCTGGAAGAAGATCTCCATGCCGATGATGACGTTGGCGGTGCGGCGCAGGCGCGCCAGCACCACGGGCAGCGGATCGCGCTCCTCCCGCGGCTTGAGCGCGACCAGCATGCGCCCGCTGTTGGACAGCTGGTTGGGGCCCCCGGTGCCGACCGTCGAGTTGACGTAGTCGACCGCCGGATCGCGGCGGACGATATCGGCGATCTTGCGCTGGTGCTCGACCATGGCGGCAAAGCCGATGTCGGTATTGGCGTCGGTGATGCCGATCACGTAGCCGGTGTCTTCCTGCGGGAAGAAGCCCCTCGGCACGTTGATGAAGAGCCAGATCGTCCCGCCGATCGTCGCCAGGGTTATCAGCAGCATCACGGCCTTGAAGCGGATCACCTGGCCGAGCGACCAGTCGTAGGCCGCGAGCATGAGCTCGAACACGCGCTCGAAGGCGCGCAGCACGAAGAACTGCTTCTCCTCACCGTGATGGCCCTTGAGCACGCGCGCGCACAGCATCGGCGTCAGCGTGAGCGAGACGAAGCCCGACATGATGATCGCCACTGCGACCGTGACGGCAAACTCGCGGAAGACGCGACCCACCATGCCGCCCATCAGCAGGACGGGGATGAACACCGCGATCAGCGAGAAGGTGATCGAGACGATGGTGAAGCCGATCTCGCGCGAGCCCTTGAGCGCCGCCTCGAACGGCCGCATGCCGCCCTCGATGTGGCGCACGATGTTCTCCAGCATGACGATCGCGTCGTCGACCACGAAGCCGACCGAGAGCGTGAGCGCGAGCAACGTCATGTTGTTGATCGAGAACCCGAATGCGTACATCGCGGCGCACGTCGCGATCAGCGAGATCGGCACCGCCAGCGCCGGGATGATCGTCGCGGACACTTTGCGCAAGAACAGAAAGATCACCATGATGACGAGGCAGATCGCGATCGCCAGCGTCTCCTCGACATCGCTTACCGCGGCACGGATCGAGAGCGAGCGGTCGAACAGCGGCTCCATCTGGATCGAGGGCGGCACCTGCGCGCGCATCTGCGGCAGCTTGGCCCGCACCATGTCGACCACCTCGACGGTGTTGGCATCGGGCTGGCGCTGGATCGCGAGCACGATCGCGCGCTCGTCGTTGAACCAGGTGGCGATCTTGTCGTTCTCGACGCTGTCGATGACGCGGGCGACCTCGGTGAGCTTGACCGGCGCGCCATTGCGATAGGCGACCACGACGTTACGGTAGTCGGCCGCATGGAGAATGGCGCTGGTCGCGAGCAGCGTCACGGCTTGCTTGCTGCCCTGCAGCGTGCCGACCGGCGCGGAGGAATTCGCCTTGGTCACCACCGTGCGGATGTCATCGAGCGCGATATTGCGCGCCGCGGCCGCGATCGGGTCGACCTGGACGCGCACCGCGAATTTCTGCGCGCCGTAGACCAGCACCTGGGCGATGCCGGGCAGCTGCGAGATCTGCGGCGCCAGCACGGTTTCGGCGTACTCGTCGATCGCCGACAGCGGCAGCGTGTCGGACCGCATGCTGATGTAGAGCACCGGGAAGTCGCCCGGATTGACCTTGCGGAACGAGGGCGGCGTCGTCATCTCGACCGGCAGCAGCTTTTGCGCCGTCGCAAGCGCGGTCTGCACGTCGAGCGAGGCGCCGTCGATGTTGCGGCCGAGGTCGAACTGGATCGTGATCTGCGAGACGCCGAGCGCGGACGACGAGTTCATCGCCGTGATGCCCGCGATGGTCGAGAGCTGGCGCTCGATCGGCGAGGCGACCGACGCCGCCATGGTCTCGGAGCTCGCGCCCGGCAGCGTGGCGGTGATCTGGATGGTCGGGAAGTCCACGGCCGGCAGGGCCGCGACCGCGAGCAGACGGTACGCGAAGATGCCGAACACGATCAGCGACGCCGTGATCAGCGTCGTCATCACGGGGCGGCGAATGCAGGCTTCGGAGATCTGCATGGCGATCAGACGCCGCTGTTGCGCGCGCGGGTCGACACGGGCGTTCCGTTGGTCAGCAGCAGGTGGCCGTCGGTCACGACCGTTTCGCCGCCGTTGAGACCTTCGCTCACCACGGTGAGGTCATCGACGGTGCGCTCGACCTTGACGGGCTGGACCACCGCCTTGTGGTCGCGCACCACGTAGACGAAGGGCCCCGACTGGCTCACCTGCACGGCCACCGAGGGCACTGCGACCGAATTTTCCATCCGCAAGGTCATGCGGGCCGTGACGAGCGTCCCGGGCCACAGCAGCTCGTCCTCGTTCGGCATGGTGGCGCGGACCGTCGCCATGCCGGTCGTGATGTCGACCGCGTTCTCGATCATCGTGACGGCGCCGTGCGCGCGGCGCGGCTCGCCCGGAATGATCACCTCGACGTTGGCGCTGCCGGCCGCGAGCGCATGACGCACGTCCGGCAGGTTGCGCTGTGGGAGCGTGAAGGTGACGTAGACCGGCGCCATCTGGTTGATCACGGCGATCGGCGAGACGTCGGCGGCGCGCACGAAATTGCCGACCTTCACGGCGGCCTGGCTGATGCGGCCGGAGATCGGCGCGCGGATGACGCAGTAGCTGAGCTGGACCTTCAGGTTCTCGAGCGCGGCCTGATCGGCCTTGAGGGCGCCAGTGAAGGTCGCGGCGGCCGTCTGCGCGTTCTCGAGATTGAGGACCGGGGTCGCGGCCTTGGCGACGAGATCGGTGTAGCGCTTGACGTCGCGCAGCGCGCCGTCGAGCTGCGCCTGGTCGCGCGCGATATTGCCCTCGACCTGCCGCATCTGCGCCTCGATGGCGCGCCGATCGAGCGTGAGGAGCAGGTCGCCCTTCTCGACCTTGGCGCCGTCGGCGAAATGCACCTCGACGATCTCGTTGTCGAGGCGGCTCCTCACCGCGACGCTCGCGATCGTCGTCACGTTGCCGATGCCTTCGAGCAGCACCGGCATGTCCTTCCTGAGTGCGGTCGTGACCTCGACCGAGACCGGGCGCGGCGCGGGCGGCTGCTGCGCCACTGCGGTGTCGGCACGGCCGTACCAGCGCACCCCATACACGCCCGCGGCGACGGCGGCCGCAGCGGCCACGACAAGCACGAATTTTCTCGCCATCAACTACCGTCGCCCCCTGGCCCTGCTGGCCGCGGCGTCCCTGCTCCCAGGCACGTCTGGCACGTCGGGCGCGCCCGAGCGCGCCGCATGCGCTTATTATGCCAGAATTTGAGCTAACATATTCACAATCGACGTGGCAGCACTTCCCGCCGCGCGGGGGGTGATTTTATATGAATTTTACGCCGGCCGCGGCCGGTGGGCTTGCACGCCGCCTCCGGCCGGGCATTGTGCACCGCCCGCTCCCGCAACGCCACCGCCCGAACGCCAATGCGCATCGCCACCTGGAACGTCAACTCGATCAAGCAGCGGGTCGATTCCGCTGTCGCCTGGCTCAAGGAACGCGCCCCGGATCTCGTCTGCCTGCAGGAGACGAAATGCGTCGACGAGGCGTTTCCGCGCGAGCCGTTCGAGGAGCTTGGCTACAATCTGGCGGTGCACGGGCAAAAGACCTTCAACGGCGTGGCGATCCTCTCCAAGCTGCCGTTCGATGAGGTGACGCCGCGGTTGCCGGGCGACAACGAGGACGACCATGCGCGGTTCATCGAGGCGCAGGTCTCGACGCCGTCCGGCGTGGTGCGCGTGGCCTCGATCTACCTGCCCAACGGCAACCCGACCGGGACCGACAAATACAGCTACAAGCTCAAATGGATGGACCGGCTTGCTCGCTACGTGCAGGAACGGCTCGAGCACGAGGAGCCGCTCATTCTCGCCGGCGACTACAACGTGATCCCGGCCCCGCGCGACGTGCGCAACCCCGAGGCCTGGACCAACGACGCCCTCTTCCTCCCGCAGACCCGCGACAGGTTCGGCGCCCTGATCAACCTCGGCCTCACCGACGCGCTGCGCGCGGTCGACGATAGCGCGGGCGTCTACACGTTCTGGGACTACCAGGCGGGCGCCTGGCAAAAGAACAACGGCATCCGCATCGACCACCTGCTGCTGTCGCCGCAGGCGGCCGACCGCCTCGTCGGCGCCGGCGTCGACAAGCATGTCAGGGCTTGGGAGAAGCCGTCGGATCACGTGCCGGTCTACATCGACCTCGCGACGGACAAGTAGCCCGGATGGAGCCGCGAAGCGGCGCAATCCGGGGAAAGGCTTGTCCCCGCATTCCGCTTCGCTCCATGCGGGCTACGACTAATCCCGCCGGCCCTGCGCCCAGGATTCGAGATACGTCAGCGCCATCGCGCGCTCGTCGTCGCTGGCGTTGGCAAAGGCCCAGGCCTGCAGGTCGGCGATCGCCTTGTCCTGCCTCGCCGCATCGTGCGCAACGATGAGGTACATCAGGCCGCGCGCGGCCTGGCGCGGAATGCCGTCACCCTTGAACATCGTGATGCCGAGGAGCGCCTGCGCCTGGGTGTGGCGCTTGTCGGCCGCGAGCTTGAGCCAGCGGGCCGCCTGCCAGGGATCGCGCGGCCCGCCCTGACCTTCGAGCAACATGCGGCCGAGCCGGTACTGGGCTTCGGCGTCGCCGAAATAGGAGGCCGCATAGGCATAGAGGTCGCGCGCACGCAGCGCGTCGGGCTTCACCGGCGAGTTGGGAATGCCGTTGAGGAAGTAGCTGCCGAGCGCCACGTAGGCATTGGCGACAAAGCGCGCCTGCGGGGTGCCGAGGGTGTCGTCCGAGTGGTTGTCGACGATGTCCTGGAAGTAGTCGAAGGCGCGCAGGTCGTCGCGGGTGACATGGTCGCCGTCCGCATACATGCGTCCGAGCTTCCACTCGGCGAGCGCATGGCCGTTTTCGGCGGCGTATTCGAGCGCGTGGATGCCGGCCGTGGTGTTGCCGGCGCGCAGCGCCTCGGTGCCGGTCAGGAACGCCTCGCCCGGCGTCAGCGGATGGGTCGGCGTCAGGCTGCGGGTGAGCGGCCGCGTGGCCGGCAAGCTCGTGTTCAAGTTGGCATTTGCGCCGGCCGGCACGTTCGGCACCGCCATTGGCGGCGCGAAACCGGGGGCCGGCTGGGTCGCGCGCGGGATCGTGTCCACCGCCGCGGCCGGCGCCATACCGTCGCGCATACCGTCGCGGGCGCCCGTGCCCTCGAAGCCGAACGCGGAGACGAGGCCGAGGCCGACCGTGAACAGGGCCGCCGGGATGAGGCGATCAGATATCCGCATAGGACCTGACCTCCGCGGCGCCGCCGGGGTGCGTGACTGCCCCGCCCCGTGCGTTGCCGACCTGCTCGGCGTATTTCCACAGATAGCCGGATGTGAAATCCGTCTTGCGCGGCGTCCAGGTCGCCCGGCGCCGCTCGAGCTCGGCCGGCGCGACCTTGAGATCGAGCGTGCCCTTGTGCGCGTCGATCTCGATGATGTCGCCATCGCGCACCAGCGCGATCGGCCCGCCAATCGCCGCCTCAGGCCCCATGTGGCCGACGCAAAAGCCGCGCGAGGCGCCCGAGAAGCGGCCGTCGGTGAGGAGCGCGACCTTGGCCCCCATGCCCTGGCCGTACAGCGCGGCCGTGGTGGCCAGCATCTCGCGCATGCCGGGGCCGCCCTTGGGGCCCTCGTAGCGGATCACCAGCACGTCGCCTTCCCTGTATTGACGCGTCTTCACGGCTTCAAAACACGCTTCTTCGCCGTCGAAACATCGCGCAGGGCCGGAGAAGGTCAACTTCTCCATCCCGGCAACCTTAACGATCGCGCCTTCCGGCGCGAGATTTCCCTTCAAACCCACGACGCCGCCGCTTGGCGATAGCGGCTTGTCGGCAGGACGAATGACGTCCTGCTCCCTGTTCCATTTCACCCGCTCGAGGTTCTCAGCCACGGTGCGACCCGTGACCGTGATGCAGTCGCCGTGCAGGTATCCGTGATCCAGCAGGGACTTCATCAGCAGCGGAATTCCGCCAGCTTCGAACAAGTCTTTGGCGACATAACGGCCGCCCGGCTTCAAATCCGCGATATACGGTGTCCTTTTGAAGACCTCGGCGACGTCGAAAAGGTCGAAAGCTATTCCGCATTCATGCGCGATCGCGGGTAGGTGCAGCGCAGCATTGGTCGAGCCGCCGGAGGCGGCCACAACGGCGGCGGCGTTCTCCAGCGCCCGGCGGGTGACGATGTCGCGCGGCCGGATGCGCAGCTTGATCAGGTCGAGCACCTGCTCGCCCGCCACGGTGCAGAACTTGTCGCGAATTTCGTAGGGCGCCGGCGCGCCGGCCGAGTACGGCAGCGCGAGCCCGATCGCCTCCGACACGGTTGCCATCGTGTTGGCGGTGAACTGGGCGCCGCAGGCGCCGGCCGACGGACAGGCGACCTGCTCGAGCGTGTCGAGATCGCCGTCCGACATGCTGCCGACCGAATGCTGCCCGACCGCCTCGAACACGTCCTGGATGGTGACCGGCCGGCCCTTGAAGGTGCCGGGCAGGATCGAGCCGCCATAGATGAAGATCGCCGGCACGTTGAGGCGGCACATCGCCATCATCATGCCGGGAAGCGACTTGTCGCAGCCCGCAAGGCCGATGAGGGCGTCGTAGCCATGGCCGCGCACGGTCAGCTCGACCGAGTCCGCGATTGCCTCGCGCGACGGCAGCGAGCTTTTCATGCCCTCGTGCCCCATGGCGATGCCGTCGGTCACCGTGATGGTGCAGAACTCGCGCGGCGTGCCGCCGGCCGCCGCGACGCCCTTCTTGACCGCCTGCGCCTGCCGCATCAGCGAGATGTTGCAGGGCGCCGCCTCGTTCCAGCAGCTCGCGACACCGACGAAGGGCTGGTGAATCTGATCCGTCGTCAGACCCATGGCGTAATAATACGCGCGCTGCGGGGCCCGCTCGGGGCCCTCCGTCACGTGCCGGCTCGGGAGCCTGGCTTTCAGCTGGGTCTTGGCATCCATTGCGAACGCGTCTCGCCCCTGACACGGCTCGGCGGGACAGCGAGAAAGCGTTGCTCGCGCACCCCGTCCTTGCGCGCTTTGGATTTCACGGGGGCGTGTGGCCAAAAAGGGGCGTGGCTCCGACGCGCCGATGGCGAAACCCAAATGTTGTAAACGTGTTGCTGCAAAGTCACAGACCTTTCTGCGCCGATGCGAACATCATCTCCGGCCCGCCAAACTCCTTAACCATCTCGCAACCAAAATGGCCCGCATCCGGCGAAGTTTTTTTGCACGCAGCGTGCATGCGGTCGCGCCCGACCTGATCGGCGCGACCTTTCTGTTCAATGGTGTCGGCGGCCGTATCGTCGAGGTGGAGGCCTATCACCACACCGATCCCGCGGCGCACAGTTACAACGGGCAGACGCAGCGCAATGCCGTGATGTTCGGCCCGCCCGGCTACGCCTATGTCTATCGCTCCTACGGCATCCACTGGTGCGTGAATTTCGTGTGCGAGCCGGCCGGCAGCGCGGCCGCGGTGCTGATCCGGGCGCTCGAGCCGCTCGAAGGCGTCGCGCAGATGCGCCGCCGCCGCGGATTGGACGATCCGCGCCTGCTGTGCTCCGGCCCGGGACGCCTGTGCGAGGCGCTCGGCATAACGCGGGCACACAACGGCCTCGCGCTCGATGAGCCACCGTTCGAGCTGCACCCCGGCTCTGGTGAGGTCGAGGTCGCGATCGGCCCGCGCATCGGCATCACCAAAGCGGTGGAGCACCCGTGGCGTTACGGCCTCAAAGGTTCGCGGTTTCTGAGCAAACCTTTTCGCCCGTGAGCCGAAAAAGGCCCGCCGCTAACGTTCCCCGAAGGCCAATAACCGTTCTCGAGAGAAGATTTTGCTCAAATAAAGCCCTAGGACGGACAGCGAAAAGCCGGATTGAAACCGAGTTCGCGCTGCGCCTTGTCGATGGTCAGGGCGCCATCGAGCTCGGCCACGTTGTAGATGCCTGCCTTGCCGCGCGTCAGGGCGAGCAGCGCCGCGTGCGCGGCCGCGTCCACATGCAGCGACCCGCGGCCGCTCGCGGTCGCGTACCAGGTTCCGGGCCCATAAAGCCGGCCATAGCGCAGCACGATGCCCTCGAGACCCGTCGCACCGAGGGTTGCGTCCTCGAGCGCCCGCACGCCGCGTGACGTCATGGCGGCCGGCGTGTCGCCCTCGGCCGGAGCGAGCGGATCGGTTTCCGCGTGCGGCTCGGGCCCGGGCGCATAGGCGAAGGCGATGCTCTGGGCGATCAGGCGCCGCGCCCCCGCCGCCTGCGCGGCCGCCACCAGATTGGCGGTGCCCTCCACCCGGATGCGCATATTGCCACCGAAATCGCGCGGCTTCGCGGGGTCGAGCGCCTTCGGCAAATCCGTCAGCTGATGCATGACCACGTCGGGGCGCGCCCGCAGCGCCGCGTCGCGCAGCGCCGGCGCGTCATAAACGTCGACCACGACCGCCGCGACGCCACGCGCACGCAGCTCGGCCGCGGTCTCGCCCGAGCGCGTCGTGCCGGTGACCTCGTGGCCGGCCTCGAGCAGCAGCGGCACCAGGCGACGCCCGATCGCGCCGGCGGCGCCGGCGAGGAAGATTTTCATGTGGATACTCCGGCGTTGTGGACGTCAGTCGCGCGGCCGCACCGGCTCCATCAGCTCGATGCGGTTGCCGAATGGATCATCGACATAACGACGATCATAGCCCTCGAGGGGCGCGTCCTCGACCACCCGATAGCCATTGTCGGTGAGGCGCTTGATCAACGCCGCGAGGTCCGACACGACCAAGGCGGGATGCGCCTTACGGGCCGGCCTGAAGTCCTGCTCGACGCCCAAGTGGATTTTCAGCGGCCCGTTCTCGAACCAGCAACCGCCCCGCCCGGCAAGGCGCGCCGGCTTGCGAACCTCGGGAATTCCCAGCGTCTCGTCGTAGAAGCGCCGCGCCGCAGCCTCCCCGCCGGCGGGCATCGCGAGTTGCACGTGATCGAGGCTTTCGACCTGCATCGTAGCTCACGCCATCGCCAGCATGACCTGGGCCGTGTCGAAATATTCGTAGAACTCGACCGCCTTGCCGCCGACGAAGCGCCACGAGTCGCACTTCGGCGTCGACACCACCTTGCCGCTCTTCTTCGCGCGCCAACTGCAAAAACCGAGCATCACCACCCGGTCGCCCTGGGCGACCAAGTTGTCGACCCGGTATTCAACCATCTCCCAGTCGCGGGTGAGCCCGGCGAAATAAGCGCCGAGCTCGTCGCGGCTGCGATAGTCCGCCATGTAATCCACCCCCGGCACCGTCCCGGCGATCGAGCCAAAGCGGATGTTCTGGTCGCAGATCGAGATCCAGTGCTCGGCGCTCCCGCCGCGGCTCTCCGACCAGCGGCGATAGGCCTCGGTCAGCGTGGCGGTGTTGCGGGCTTCATCGGACATCTCATTCCTCCGCGCGCAAAAACTCGGCGGACGCGATCATACCACGTGAGGCGGGAATATCTCGTCGGGCGCAACCACCCGCGGCGAGAGGTGCTGCTCGTGCACGTATCGGCCGATCGCCGCGAGCGCCGGCAGGTTCGGCGCGAGGCCGTAGGCCCAGAAGTCGTGGCCGAACACGCGCCGTGTCTCCTCGACGTGATCGATCAGGAACGGCAGCGCAAGGTGCAGCGCGTCGGTGTCGTAGAGGCCGTCGATCGCGATGTCGCGCGCGGCGCAGAACGCCGCATAGAGGCTTTTCGCCACCCACGGATGCGCGCGATGCACGTCGTCGCGGATCACCACCGTATGCATGATCGGAAAGATGCCGGTGCGGCGGAAGTAGTCCTGCTCGACGCGCTTGTGATCGGGAAACAGCCGCGCGATATGCGGCTCGCCACGCAGGAAGCTTCCCGGCAGGTAGAGCGAGAACAGCGCGTCGAGCTCGCCCGCCGCCAGCATGCCTTCGAGCGTCTTGCTGCCGGACAGGAACTCGATCCGGATCGAGGCCGGCAGGTCGAGCGGCAGCAGCGGGCGCTGCGTCGGCGCATCGAGGCCGCCGATGAACCAGTGGATGTCGTCGGGCATCACGCCGTGGTCGTGCTGCAGCATGCCCTTCATGAACACGAGACCGGTCGATCCGTATTGGGTGGTGCCGACCCGCTTGCCCTTGAGATCCTGCGGCGTACGGATGCCGGCGTCCGGCCGCACGTAGATGCAGCTGTGGCGAAAAATCTTCGACAGCGCGACCGGGATGGCGACGAACGGGCAATCGCCGCGGCCGATCAGGCTCGTGTAGGACGCGAGCGACAGCTCGGAGACGTGAAACTCGCGCTTGTCCAGCATGCGCGGGAAGGCCTCGCGCGGGCGCATGACTTTGATGTCGAGCGCGATGCCCTCGGGCTTCACGCGCCCGTCCATCAGCGGGCGCGTGCGATCGTAGTTCCAGCACGCGAGCGTCAGCGCGAGATTGGCCATTCGGATGTCCCAGATTTCATCTCGGCTCTCATCGTGAGCGCGGCAGCATCTTCGCGCCGGCGCGCGTCGACAGATCGAGGAACAGGCCTTGCGGCATGGTGGCGAGGACCGGCGCCGTCGGCACGCCGGCGGCATCGAGCATATCGGCGACCCACTGCGTGCACACGTGCCCGATGTGGAAGTGCCCGACCGCGCGATAAAACAGGCTCGGCCCGTAGAGCCCGGGCCCGAGATCCTGCGGCCGGCCGTCGGCGCCGCGCGCGAACGTGGCATCCACCTTGGCGACGAGGCGCGCGAAGCCCGCATCCGAGAGCTCGAGCTCGGCCATCGGCGAGCCCACGAACTGGCCGCGCGGATCGGACACGCCGACCACATGCAGCACCGACGGATTGTGGGGCCGAAAGAGGGCGCGCAGCGCAAGGCCGAGCGTGACGTCGCCCGGCGTCGGCACATGGCGATAGAACTCCTCCTCGCCCCAGCCGATCTCCAGCCAGCCATAGGCGGCAAACCGCGTCGTCACCGCGATCAGCGCCCCCTCGCCACGCTCGCCCGCGAGCTTCGCCACCGCGACACGCGGCAGCACGATGCCGGCGTGATAGCCGTTGTGCACGACCATGATGCGCACGGACGGCGCGCCCGCCGCCGGCGGATAGAGCGCCGCATCGCCCCACCGGGCGGTCGCCACGGTCGCGACGATCAGCGCGAGCGTCAAGATTGCAAGCAAGGTCGCAAGCGCGAGGCCGAGGCGGCGCGCGAGCTTGCGCATGCGGTCACGTCGCGCTCATCGGGTCGCGCCCATCACGTGGCACCCTCGAGCCGCGCCAGCGCCTCGACGAGCTTCTGCCGGCGCAGCTCGGCGTCGTCGCGCTTCTCGCGCTCGCCCTCGACGACCTCCTCGGGCGCGCGGGCGATGAAATCCGCATTGCCGAGCTTGGCGTCGACGCGCTTGATGTCGGCCTCGATCTTGGCGATCTCCTTCTCGAGCCGGGCGCGCTCGGCGGCGAAGTCGATCACGCCCGCGAGCGGCAGCGCCGCCGTCTCGCCGCGCACCAGGAGCTGCACGGCGCCGCGCGGGGGCGCATTCGCGAACGTGATGTCGCCGAGCCGCGCAAGACGCTTGAGGAACTCGCTCCAGCGCTCGGCCCTGGCGCGGGTTTCCGCCGAGGCGCCGGCGAGCACCAGCGGCAGCGGGGTCGCGGGCGAGATGTTCATCTCGGCGCGCAGCGAGCGGATGGCGGTGATCACGTCGACAACCCAGCCGATCTCGGCCTCGGCCGCCGGATCATCGAGCCCGTCGAGCTGCGGCCAGGGCGCAAGCGCCAGCAGGGTCGCCCGCGGGGCGGCAGCTTCGGCCGTGACGGCCCACAGCTCCTCGGTCACGAACGGCATGAAAGGATGCAGCAGGGTCAGCACCTGGTCGCGCACCCATGCGACCATGGCGCGCGTCTCGCTCTTGGCGACCCCATCCGGCCCGGTCAGCACCGGCTTCACCAGCTCGATGTACCAGTCGCAGTACGTGTTCCACACGAATCGATAGACCGAGCCCGCCGCCTCGTTGAATTTGTACGCCTCAATACCCTGCGTGACCTCGCGCAGCGTCCGCGCGACCTCGTGCGCGATCCACCGGCTGAGCGTCTCCTTGGCGCGACGCGGATCGAAGCCGGCCGGCATCACGCAGCCGTTCATTTCGGCGAACCGGCACGCGTTCCAGAACTTGGTTGCGAAATTGCGATAACCTTCGACCCGCGAGATGGAGAGCTTGATGTCGCGCCCCTGCGCGGCCATCGCGGCGAGCGTGAACCGCAGCGCATCGGCGCCGAAGGCCGGAATGCCCTTGGGATAATCACGCTTGGTCTCGGACGTGATGCGCGCGGCGTCCGCCTTGTTGGCGACCGCGGCGACTCGTTTCTGTATCAGCTCGTCGACGCCGATGCCATCGATGAGGTCGAGCGGGTCCATCACGTTGCCCTTCGACTTCGACATCTTGGCGCCCTTCTCGTCGCGCACCAGGGCGTGGATGTAGACGGTCGAGAACGGCGCGCCTTTCATGAACTGGAGGCCCATCATCATCATGCGGGCGACCCAGAAGAAGATGATGTCGAAGCCGGTGACGAGCACGTCGGTCGGGTAGTAGCGCGCCAGCTCCGGCGTCTGGTCGGGCCAGCCGAGCGTCGAGAACGGCCACAGCGCGGAGGAGAACCAGGTGTCGAGCACGTCCTCGTCGCGCGTCAGGAAGCTCGCGCGCCGCTCCTCGCTTTGCGCGATCGCGTCGGCCTCGGCCTGTGTGAGCGTGCCCTTGATCACATAGTAGGCGAGCGCGTCCGCCAGCGCCTCGTCCGCGCTCGCGGCGACGAACACCTTGTCGTCCGGGCCGTACCAGGCGGGAATCTGGTGCCCCCACCAGAGCTGGCGGGACACGCACCACGGCTGGATGTTCTCCATCCACTCGAAATAGGTCTTCTCCCAGCTCTTCGGCACGAAAACGGTCGTGCCGGCGCGCACCGCCGCGATCGCGGGCTGCGCCAGCGTCTTGGCGTCGACGTACCACTGGTCGGTGAGGAAGGGCTCGATCACCACGCCGGAGCGGTCGCCGTGCGGCACCATGTGCGTGTGCGGCTCGATCTTGTCGATCAGGCCGGCGGCCTCGAGCCGCTGCACGACGATCTTGCGCGCGCGGAAGCGATCCTCGCCGTGCAACGTCATGGTCTCGGCGAGCTCGGGCGAGGCCGGCACGCCCTCCTTGAACGCGGCGTTGTCGGCGAGCGCGAGGTTGCCTTCGACGTCGAGGATGCTGATCTGCGGCAGGTGATGCCGCTTGCCGACCTCGAAGTCGTTGAAGTCGTGCGCCGGCGTGATCTTGACCGCGCCGGTTCCCTTCTCGGGGTCCGCATAGTCATCGCCGATGATCGGGATGCGGCGGCCGACCAGCGGCAAAATTGCGTGCTTGCCGATCAGGTGCTTGAGCCGCGGATTGTCGGGATGGACCGCGACCGCAGTGTCGCCCAGCATGGTCTCGGGCCGCGTGGTGGCGACGACGATGAGCTCGTCGGTGCCCTCCACCGGATACTTGATGTGCCACAGGCTGCCCTTCACCTCGACCTGCTCGACCTCGAGGTCGGAGATCGCGGTCAGGAGCTTCGGGTCCCAGTTGACCAGCCGCTTGTCCTTGTAGATCAGGTCGGCCCGATAGAGGTCGACGAAGACCTTGAGCACGGCGCGCGAAAGGCCTTCGTCCATGGTGAAGCGCTCGCGCGACCAGTCGCACGAGGCGCCCAGCCGCTTGAGCTGGTTGATGATGGTGCCGCCCGACTCCGCCTTCCAGGTCCACACCTTCTCGAGGAACTTCTCCCGCCCGATGGCGCGGCGGTCGGGCTCCTGCCGCTCCATCATCTGCCGCTCGACCACCATCTGGGTGGCGATGCCGGCGTGATCCGTGCCGGGCTGCCACAGCACGTCGCGCCCGCGCATGCGCTCGAAGCGGCACAGCACATCCTGCAGCGTGTTGTTGAGCGCGTGCCCCATGTGCAGCGAGCCCGTCACATTGGGCGGCGGAATGACGATGCAATAGGGCTTGGCGGCGCGCCGCTCGGGGCGGCCGGCGCGAAAGGCCTGTGCGGCTTCCCACGCAGCCGCGATGCGGGCCTCGATCTCGGCCGGCTGATAGCGGTTGTCGATCATCGTCCGTTTTGACTGTCCGTTGCCGCGGTTACAAAGCCAACACGGCGTTTACTGTCAACGACCGGGTCCAAACAAGAGCGTATGCGTGTGCCGAATGGCCCGGCCGTGCAAGGACATGGAGCGTAAGGCGAAAAGTCGGCTATAGAGGGCGCCCGTTCCGTCCGGATCAACCGTGCTGGCCCCCTCCCCGTCGATTTCCGTTCCGTCGCAGACCCGCGCCATCGTGCTGCTCGCCGTGGCGGGCTTCGCCGGCCAGGCCATGGTGCGCTCGGCCGATTCCCTGTTGCCGCAGATCGCCAGCGATTTCGCCGTCACGGTCGGCGCCGCCTCGATCGTGGTCTCGGCCTACAGCCTGATGCACGGCTCGATGCAACTCGTCATCGGTCCGATCGGCGACCGTCTCGGCAAATACGTCGTGGTTGCGACCATGTGCGCGCTCTCGGCCGTGACGGTCGCGGCGTGCGGCTTCGCGCACAATCTCACCACGCTCACGCTCGCCCGGGTCGCCTCCGGCGCGACGGCGTCGTGGCTCATTCCGCTCGGCATGGCCTATATCGGCGACGTCGTGCCCTATGAGCGGCGCCAGCAGGTGCTCGGCCGCTATCTCACGGGCCAGATCAGCGGGCAGCTGTTCGGCCAGGCGGCGAGCGGCATCATCGGCGACTGGATCGGCTGGCGCGGCGCCTTCCTCGTCTATGCCGGCATCTTCGCGCTCGCGGCGATCGCGCTGTTTCGCGAGCTGCGGATCAATCCGATGACGCGGCCTCACGCGCGCCAAAACGAGGGACCCGGCGCGCCGGCCCGCACCGTCGCGGCCGACTATCGGCTGGTGCTCGCCAATCCGTTCGCGCGCGTCATCATCGTCATCGCGTTCGCCGAGTTCGCCCTGATGTTCGGCGGCTTCGCGTATGTGGGTGCCGACCTGCACGCCCGCTTCGGGCTGAGCTTCACGGTGGTCGGCCTGCTGGTCGGCTTCTTCGCGCTCGGCGGTCTCATCTATGCGGCGAGCGTGAAGCAGCTCGTCCGCCGCTTCGGCCAGCCCGGGCTCGCGCTCTACGGCGGATTGATCCTCGCGCTCGCCTACCTCACGCTCGCGTTCGCGCCCGCCTGGTGGATCGCGCCGCTCGCCATCACGCTGGTCGGGCTCGGCTTCTACATGCTGCACAACACGCTGCAGACCAACGCGACGCAGATGTCGCCGCAAGCGCGCGGCACCGCGGTCGGGCTCTTCTCCGCCGCGCTCTACCTCGGCCAGACCGCGGGCGTAGCGTTCTTCGCGCCCGTCATCGACCGCGCCGGCGCACCACCGGTCTTCGTCGCAGTCGCGATCGCGCTGCCGCTCTTGGCGTTGTGGTTTTCGCGAAGGCTGCGACGTCCGTAGGGTGGGCAACCGCGCCTTCGCGGTTGCCCACGCGGAGGACGCGCGTGTGGGCAAAATCGTTTCGGCGAGTCGGCGCCTCGCGGACTCATCGCGCGATTTTGCCTATCCTACCGGTCGGGGAGAGGCTAGTACCCACTTTTCTTCTCGGGTGAGTCATGATTCAAGATCGGGATGATTCCCGAAGCAAGAGAGGTTCGGCTCCGGCCGAAGATACGCAAGGTGCTTGAGGCGCGATGCCGAGCACCGAGCACGCCGCAAGGCGAGGTAAAGCGGGCGCGGATCGTGTTGCTTGCGGCCGAGGGCCGCAGCACGCGGTCGATCGCCCAGGAAGTGGGCGTCCAGCCCCGTATCGTCAGCAAGTGGCGTCATCGGTTTGCCGACCACGGGCTTGCCGGGCTTGAGAATCGTCCGCACCCGGGCAAGAAGCCGATCTACGGCGTGGCGACTAACAAGCGCATTCTGGCGCTTCTGGATAAGGCGCCACCGCAAGGCTACGCCCGATGGACCGGTGCGCTGCTGGCCCAGGCGCTGGAAGACGTTGACGTTCAATATGTTTGGCGCTTCCTGCGTGAGCACAAGATCGATCTGGTTGCGCGCAAGTCCTGGTGCGAGAGCAACGACCCCGAGTTCACGGTGAAAGCGGCCGATGTGGTGGGCCTCTATATCGACCCGCCGGCCAAGGCGATTGTTCTCTGTGTCGATGAGAAGCCTTCGATCCAGGCGTTGGAGCGGGCGCAGGGTTATCTGAAGCTTCCGAACGGGCGCGCTCTGAGCGGCAGAGCCACGATTACAAGCGGCACGGCACCACGACCTTGTTTGCAGCACTTGAAGTCGCCACCGGTAAGATTGTTGCCGAGCACTCCAAGCGGCGCCGCCGTGTCGAGTTCCTCGGCTTCATGAATCGCGTCGTTGCCGCCTTCCCCGATCGCGAGCTGCACGTCATCCTCGACAATCTCAATACCCACAAGAAGAACGAGCGCTGGCTCAAGAAGCATCCGAACGTCCACTTCCATTTCATCCCGACGCGCTCGTCATGGCTCAATCAGGTGGAGACTTGGTTTTCCATCCTGCAAGGCCAGTCGCTGACGGGCGCATCGTTCACCTCGGTCGAACAGTTGCAGGAGCACATCGATGCATTCATCGCCGCCTACAACGAAACCGCTGCGCCGTTCGCATGGACCAAGAAACGGGTCTACCAGCGGCGCTTCAAAAACCGCCGTATCACTCAGCTGTGATTCCGGGTACTAGCTGCTGGCCCGTCCGCGCGAGACGCGCTCGATCTCGGCGCGCACCAGGCGCTCGACCATGTTGGGCAGGTTGTCATCGAGCCACGCCTTGAGCATCGGACGCAGCATCTCGCGCACCATGCCGTCGAGGGTGAGATCGTTGCGGATCAGCACCGTCTGCGCGAGCGAGTTGAACGCCGAGTCGACGGCGGCGGTGGTCGCGGGCGACAGAAGCTGGCGGTCGGGCTCGGTCTTTTCCTGGAACTGGCGGCGCGCCTGCTCGACGGTCGGGGGAGCGGGCGGCGGCGCGGGTTGCGGCGGCGGTGCCGGCGCCTCCACCACGTCGGCCATCGCATCGATCCGCCGCAGGGAGGGCGCAGGCGCCGGCAGCGCTTCCATCGCCTCGGTCAGCTCGAGAATGTCGGCCGACGGCGCGTCGCTCGCCTTCGGCTCGGGCTCGGGTTCGGGCTCCGACGCCGCAAACATGGCATCGATGTCGTCCTGCGCGCTGACTGCCGGTGCGGGGGGTGGCGGCGCCGGGCGTGGCGCGGGCGCGGCGGGACGCGGCGCCGCAGCCGCCGGGCGCGGCGCCGGCGCTGCTGGCGCTGCCGGCTTCGGAGCCGGTGCAGGCGCGGGCGCAGGCTTTGCGGGTTCCGGCGCCTTGGCAGGCGCCTTCGCGGCGTCGTCGTCGGCGATGATGCGGCGGATGGAGGCGAGTATCTCCTCCATCGACGGTTCTTGTGCTTTTGCCGCCTGGGTCATTGCGGCCGTCCCTCCTCGGACCGCCAACACGCGAGCCTCGAGCTCTCGAGTCTCGTTTGGACGCACGAATCAACCGAACGCTACCACGCGGATCGAACGGGCGAGAAATCCCGCCGGGGTCGGCCGCTACGGAACGCACAGGATAGTTGTGAAATACTGAACTACCGGCCTGCGGCGAAAAAGACCGCGGCCCGCTACCGCCCGTCCGGATTGCGCAGGCCGCCCCAGACGTCGCGCACCTGTTGATAGTGGACCATCGGATCGTAGATCGAGGTGTGCAGCCCGAGCTGTTGCACCGACAGCCCGCCGACCGCGGAGAGCAGCGAGTAGGACGCCACCACGCGATCATGCTCGGCGGTGACGAGGGCCACCCGCGCGTTGACCAGCTCCTGCTGCGCGTTGAGCACATCGAGCGTCGTACGCTGCCCGACCCGCGCCTCCTCGCGCACGCCGTTGAGCGCGATCTCGGCCGAGTTCACCTGCGCGCGCGTCGCCTGGATCTGCGCCTTGGCGGCCTCGAGCTGGCCCCAGGCCTGCTGCACGGTCGCCTGCACCTGGTCGCGCGCGGTGTCGAGCGCGATGCGCTGCTGGCCGACCGTCTCCTTCGCCTGGCGGACCAGCGAATATTCCTGCCCGCCCTGATAGATCGGCACCGTCACGGTGGCGACGGCCGAGGCGGTGAACTGCCGCAGCAATGTCGAGGTGTTGGTCTCCCAGTTCTGCTGGGCGTTGACCTGCGCCGACACGGTCGGGAGGAGCGCGCCTTCATTGATCTTGACCTGCAGCAACGCGACATCGATGCCGAACATGGCGGCAGCGACGCTCGGGTTGAAGGCCCGCCCCGCCGCGATCGCCGCCTTGAGCGTTCGCGGCGAGAATCGGTCGACCGGGCTTGCGGGGTTGAGCTTGCCCGGCTCGACGCCGATGGATTGGCGGTAATTGCCGCGCGACGTCATGTAGCTCGATTCGGCGGCGAGCACCTGGGCCCGGCCGGCCGCGAGGCGGGATTCGGCCTGCGCGACGTCGGTCTTGGTCACCTCGCCGACATTGAAGCGGTCGCGCGTTTGACGCAACTGCTCCTGCAGCACCTCGACGTTGCGCCGCTGCAGGTCGAGGATCGCGGTGTCGCGCAGCAGGTTCATGTAGGCGTTCGCGGCGTTGAGCAGCACCGTCTCCTCGGTGACGGCGAGCGTGGCACGCCCGGCCGATACCTGAGCCTCGGCTTGGCGCGTGCGATTCGCCGTGCGGTAGCCGTTGAACAGCGTCTGCGTTGCGTTGAGGCCGACGGAATGCGGGGCGAACGTGGCCTCGCTTCCCGTGTACACCGGCGTATTGTTGGCGCTGATCGATTTCGACAGCGTCGTCTGGTACTCGCTGCCGACCGTGGCGGTCAGTCCGACGGTCGGGCGATAGCCGGACAGCGCCTGCGGGACCGTCTCGTCGGTCGCTCGTAGCGTGGCGCGCTGGGCGTTGAGCTGCGGATTGTTCTGATAGGCCTGCACCAGCGCCCATTCGAGCGTGTCGGCGCACGCCGTGCCGGGAAGCACGAGCGCGGCGGCGCCGGCGATTGCGATCGCGACAAGCGACCGCAACGCCATGCCCCCGAAGCCGCTATTGCGACGCACCCCGATCAACCTTGCACCCCGTACGGAACCTCGACACTTCCCCAGCCCGACCATACGAGCCCCGGCAACGGGTTGGAAACCCCCGGGCGCGGATGTCCGCAATAAAAATCACGTTGTGGCGCAAGGATGTCACAGTCGCCGGGCGCGGCGACCGGAGCAGTGTCGCAATCCGATCAGAACGTGAAGGCAGGCGCGCGCGTAAAGGACGGCAATACCGGCGCCGCCGCATCGAACAGCGCCCGGCTGCCGATCTCGCCACGATCCTTGCGATACAGCATGGCCTTACCGTCGGGACCGGCGCCGAGGATGCAGACGAGCCGCCCTCCCTCGCCGAGTTGTGCCAGCAGGCCGTGCGGCTCGACCTCGACCGCGCCGTTGACGAGGATGACGTCGTAGGGCGCGCCGGCCGGCCAGCCCGCATCGAGCGGTCCGGTCGCCGGCGTGACGTTGGCAAGGCCCAGCCCCTTGAGGATTTCGCCACAGCGGCCCGTCCGGCTCGCGTCGTCCTCGAGCGCCACGACGCTTGCGGCGAGACGGGCGAGAATCGCCGCCGCGTAGCCGGTGCCGCCAGCCACATCGAGCGCGCGCTCCGCACGGGCGACCTGCGCGGCCTGGATCATGCGGGCGAGCACCATCGGCTTGAGGATGGCGCGCTTGCGATCAACCGCGATATCGCGGTCGAGATAGGCGACGTCCGCGAGCTCGGCGGGCACGAATCGCTCGCGCGGCAGCTCCAGCATGGCGGCGAGGAGATCGCGGTCCGTCACGTCGGACGGGCGCACCTGGCCATCCACCATCATGCGGCGCGCTTGCGCGAAATCGATCATCAGGAACCCTCGGGGGCCGCAAGGAGCGGCGGGCTCGCGGCGGGCTGCAGCGGGGTGCTTGTGCGGCAAGGTCGGCGAAAAGGCAAGGTTGCCCTTCGGTCGGATATCGGACGCGTTCCAGTCTCACGTGTTGCCGGTGCGACGCCGGCCCTGGTATAGCCATGGCGGCACCGCCGACGGATCGGGGCGGCGGTGCCATCTGGCCACGTGGCGGAGTGGTTACGCAGCGGTCTGCAAAACCGTTTACGCCGGTTCAATTCCGGCCGTGGCCTCCACTCTCACTTCCCCCGACCTCCTCGTCTCCAATCACACCTCAGCACCTCTGGAGGCGCGGTGCGCCCGGGGGCCGGACACCCGTTGTGCCATGCAATATGACTTTGCTGCTATGCAGCAAGTCCATTAACTGTCACTGTTATTCCAAAATAAATGAAGTAGTGCTTACATATCGTTCGACGAGGAGATTCCATCCAATGAACAGTATGACCCTGCCATTTCCGTCCGGCCGCGGCGATCGCGGCAACGGCGGAATCATGCGTTTCCTCAACGGCCTCGCCGACGGCCTTCGCGAAGGGATCGCACTCGCGCGCCGCTACGAGAGCCTCGCGCAGAAGAGCGACTCCGAGCTCTCGCGCCTCGGCCTGCGCCGCGAGGACGTCCCCCGCGCCGCCCTGCTCGGCCGCCGCCGGTAAGCAAGGTTTAGGAAGCGCGACCGTATGGCCGGGCTCGTCCCGGCCATCGGTGTTTCTAGGGCCCGAGAACACCGCCGGTTCGCGGGCCAAGCTCGGTCCAACAACGCAGCCTCCGTGGGCCGCTCAATTGTGACTTGTCGTTAGCTAATCAAGATGT
The DNA here is from genome assembly GCA_035293985.1 of Xanthobacteraceae bacterium. GTDB lineage: Bacteria > Pseudomonadota > Alphaproteobacteria > Rhizobiales > Xanthobacteraceae > JAVDCA01. Next base: position 119 of record DATGLS010000043.1, on the reverse strand, counting down.
CCGGTTTTGGTAGCACATCATTTGTCCGCTTCGGGTGAGGTCGGTCAGCCGGGTCGGAAGCGGTAGACGGCCCGGCGCGGTTCGGTCAGGCAGGGGAGGGAGCCGCGGTGCTGCTCTTG
>DATGLS010000042.1:0-26591 GCA_035293985.1 Xanthobacteraceae bacterium | reverse complement strand
CTGGTCGGTGAGATGAGCCATGGCGACCAGCGCGCGACCGAGATCATGATGGCGCTCGCGCTCAAGCCGCGCCTGCTCCTGCTCGACGAGCCGACCGCCGGCATGGGCGACCAGGAGACCTACGACATCACCCAGCTGATCCGAAAGCTGCACCGCGACCAGAAGCTCACGATCGTGCTGATCGAGCACGACATGCGCGTGGTCTTCCACCTCGCCGACCGCATCATGGTGCTGGCGGAAGGCAAGATGCTGGCGGAAGGCACGCCGAAGGAGATCGCCGCCAGCGAGGCGGTGCAGGCGGCATACCTCGGAAAGGCGGCGGCATGAGCGGCGCGGCGCTCGAGGCGGAAAACCTCCACACCTATTATGGCAAGAGCCACATCCTGCATGGCGTGAGCCTGGAGGTGCGCGAGGGCGAGCTCGTCGCCCTGCTCGGCCGCAACGGCGCCGGCAAGACGACGACGCTGCGCAGCCTCGTCGGCCTCACCCACGCGCGCGACGGCGCGGTGCGCATCTACGGCAACGCCACCACCGACTGGCCGCCCTACCGCATCGCCGCGCTCGGCGTCGGCTACGTGCCGGAAGGCCGTCGCATCTTCCCAAATCTCACGGTCGAGGAGAACCTGCGCGTCCCGCTCGAGCGCCCGGGCCCATGGACGATCGCGCGCATCTACGAGCTGTTTCCCCGGCTCGCGCAGCGCAAGTCGAACAAGGGCCGCCAGCTCAGCGGCGGCGAGCAGGAGATGCTGGCGATCGCCCGCGCGCTGCTGCTCAATCCGAAGGTGCTGCTGCTCGACGAGCCGAGCCAGGGGCTCGCGCCGCTGATCGTGCAGGAGGTCTTTCGCGTCGTCACCTCGGCGCGCAGCGAAGGCATCTCAGTGCTGCTGGTCGAGCAGAACGTGCGCGCCGCCGTCGAGATCGCCGATCGCGCCTACGTGCTCGACGACGGCAAGGTGGTCTATGCCGGCTCGGCCGCCGAGTTCGGCAAGGACGAGGAGCGCGTGCGCGCGCTCGCCGGCGCCAGCGCCGAGACCTGGGAGCCGGAAGGCACCCACGCGTGATTCCTCTTCACCTCTGCCTTCAGAGGGGAGGCCGACGCGCGAAGCGCGTCGGGTGGGGCGTCCTCACCCCACCCCGCACGCCGCCACTTCGCACCGGCCTGCGACCCTGCCCCTGCAGGGGAGGGTAAAGAAGGCGCAGCACTGCTATCCTCGCGACCTCGAACATCGGAGGAACACCCATGGCACGTCTCGTCGTGATGTACCGGACGCCGAAGGACCCTGCCGCCTTCGATGCGTACTACTTCGACAAGCATGTGGCGCTGGCCAAGAAGCTCGCCGGCCTGCGCCGCTACGAGGTGAGCCAGGGTGCGGTCGCGACGCCGGGGGGACCGTCCAATTATCACCTGGTTGCGACGCTGCACTTCGACACTGTGGCGGCGATCCAGGCGGCGTTCGCGAGCCCGCAGGGCCAGGCCGCGGTGGCGGACGTGCAGACCTTCGCGACGGGCGGCGTCGACATCTACATGTTCGACAATCGCGACGTGTGAGCTGGCTCCGGACCGCAAAGCGCATGTCCCTCCCTTGGCGCGAGCGGCTGGCGATGCTGCAGCCGCCGTCGTGGTTCTACGGCCGCCGCATCGCCTACGAGGCGGCGACCGGCGAGCCGGAGCTCGCGGTGCTCGACACGCTCATGCGCCGCGGCGGCACCGCGGTCGACATCGGCGCCAACCAGGGCTTCTTCGCCTTCGCGCTGTCGCGCCTCGCCGACCGGGTCGTCTGCTTCGAGCCCAACCCGGACTATGCCGGTTTTGCGCGCTGGATGCTGCGCGGCCGCGCCGAGGTGCATGCGATTGCGCTCGCCGCCAAGCCCGGACGCGGCACCTTCCACGTGCCGCACGCGGACGACGGCATGGTGCTGCACCTCGCCGGCAGCCTCAAGCAGACGCATTTCCAGTTCAAGACGATCCAGACTTACGAGGTCGAGATCCGTACCCTCGACGATTTCGCGCTTACCGACGTGCGCTTCATCAAGGCGGACGTCGAGGGCAGCGAGCGCGAGGTGCTCGAAGGCGCCCGCGCCACCATCGCGCGCGAGCGCCCGCCGATCCTGCTCGAGCTCCTGTCCGGCACGCACGATGATCCCGGCGCGCTCACCGCCGAAATCTGCGCGAGCTTCGGGTACGACGCCGTCATCGTGCAGAAGGGCAAACAGATCGCGGCGCTGCCGACGATCGCGGCGCTGGGCAAGAACACGACCTGGGGGACGGAGATCGAGTCGCGAAATGTGCTGTTTCTGCCGCGGGAGAGGCCGTAGCCCGGATGGAGCGAAGCGTAATCGGGGCCAGCTCATCCGCGGGTAAGATTTCCGCCGGGTAGGCGAGGATGTTGCCATCCTCGCCCCCCCACAGACCCGGACGTGCAGATTTCCCGCATCCGGTTCTTCGCGCAAGAGCTTCGCTCACGTGGCGTATCGATGGACGATCCGCGGCTTCGGCAATGGATAGCGCACCAGCAGCGCCGCGAAGCGTCTCCATGGGATTGGCTCCGAGCGCGTCCGGCGTTCCAACCATTTCCTCCAGGTCTTTGTGACCTCTCGGGCGTAGTTGCCCAGTTGCAGCATGTTCCCCGTGATGCCGTAGTAGGCGTAGTGACCCACGATCTTCATCGAGAGCCTCGCGTGCTGGCTGCGCAACGACTGATGCCGGTTTTTCCGACACCAGTCACTGATCGCAACCAACGCCCGTGCGAGCCGGCTCTTCGCCGTCCGCTGCCGAACCACATTCTTGCCGCTCGTCTTCGATTTCCCCCACGTGTGGGTGAAGCCGAGGAAGTCGAACGGTGGCCCCTTGCAATCCGGGTGCGTGCCGCCTTGCGGCTCGGGCCGGAAGTCGACGAAGCGCGTTTTGTCGGGGTGGAGCGTGAGCCCGTACCGACCAAGTCGCTTCCCCAGCACTTCCAGGACCCGCTTGGCATCGCCGTGGTCCTTGAACGTCATCACGAAGTCGTCTGCGAACCGAAGCAAGCTGCATGCCCCCTTCAGGCGCGGTCGCACGTCGTCCTCGAACCATTCATCCAGCACGTTGTGCAGGTAGATGTTCGAGAGCATCGGTGAGATGACCCCGCCCTGTGGAGTACCTTCACTCGGCACATGCAGCATCCCTTCTTCGAGGACGCCTGCCTTCAGCCACTTGTCGATCATCCGTCGAATGACACCATCCGTCACTCGCTGGTCGAGAAAGGCCCGCAGATGGTGGTGCGGTATCGAGTCGAAGTACTTGCGTATATCGACATCGAGCACCCAGTACTGTCCTTGCTTGGTGATGACGCCATAGAGCTCACGCAGCGCCTCATGCGCGGAGCGCCGCGGCCGGAAGCCGTACGAGCAGGCACGGAAGTCCTGCTCGTAAACCGCCTCCAGCACCATGGCCACCGCGCGCTGCGCCACCTTGTCTTCAAAGGTCGGGATGCCGAGCGGCCGGCGCGAGCCGTCCGCCTTGGGGATGTAGCTGCGGCGCACCGGCGGGGCTCTGTAACGGCCAGATTTGATGCGATCCATGAGGTCCAGCAGATTGACCTCGAGGTTCGCCTCGTAGTCCGCAGCCGTCGTGCCGTCGATGCCCGTTGCTCCACCCTTGCGGGTCAGCGCGTAGGCTTCTTGCATCCATTCCAAGTCGATCACGTGGTGCAGCGAGAACAGCACCGTCCCAGGCTTCCCTCTCGCCAGGTCGGCTATCCATTGTCGTTTCGTGGACAGGTTCGTGGAGTTCATGCCCCCTCCCGTGTTTCCCGCCAATGGTTCTCTCGACACGACGCCTCCCTTCCCTCCTGCAGGGTCCCGGTGAGCCCAGTTCCCCCGCTCTCCGCGGTACTATGAAGGCGCTACGACTTCCCGCCTGCGCAATCGTGGTCGCTTATGGTTTCGCTCCCACGCCCCACGCGATGCTCCTCGTTCGTGTCTCGCTCTCGCGCTCCCGCAGGTCGAAGCTCCCTGCAGGCCAGGGCTTTCTTGCTGCCGGCAACCCCAAGCTCCGGCTCTCGCACGTGGACACAAACGGGATCTCTCAGGTCTTCAGGCAATCCATCCCGTGCCTCTGCTGCGTTCCAGGACCCCGGTCGAACCGGCGTGCCCTCGCCATCTCGGTCACGCCGATGCTGCCCCCGCTATGCGGACGGCGAAGGCTTCGGCGTTGGCTGATTTCGGGGCTAACCCGCAGCTTCAACACCCGCTGACCTACGCTTCACGCGTGACGTTGCCGCACACGTGCAAGGCTCGCTTCCGACCGGCTGGCTCGCCTTTGTCGGGAGGGAGTCGAACCCTCTGGATCGCTACGAAAGGTTTCAGCTCGTTTGACGACCATCCTCCTTTCCTGCTCTCCTGACGCTACCGCATGTCGCTTCGCTCCATGCGGGCTACAAGGCGAGCCCAACCATTTTTCGTATCCTGGCCGGCGTAACCCCTTGCGCGCGCAGCTCGCGCAAACCCGTTGCCTGGGTCGACTTCGACAGCTTCTTGCCGTCGGTGTCGACGATCAATCGATGGTGCAAATATACCGGCTCCGGCAGACCGAGCAATGCCTGCAGCAGGCGATGGACGCTCGTCGCCGCCAACAGGTCACGGCCGCGCACCACGTGGGACACGCCCTGCGCGGCGTCGTCGAGGACCACCGAGACGTGATAGCTCGTCGGCATTTCCTTGCGTGCCAGCACCACGTCGCCCCACGCGGCCGGATGGGCTGCGATCGTCTCGATACAGCCGTCGCGCCCCATCTCCTGCCACGTGAGCGGGCCCGTGCGCGCCACCGCGGTCCCCATGTCGAGCCGCAACGCGTAGGGCTCGCCCGCCTGCATGCGCCGCGCGCGCTCGTCGGCGGACAGCGCGCCGGCAGTGCCGGGATAGAGCGGCGCGCCATCGGGATCGCGTGGCCAATGACCCGCGGGTGACGCACTTGCCTCGCGTGCGGCCACCAGGCGGGCGATCTCGGCGCGGCTCTCGAAGCTCGCATAGAGGAGCCCCATCGCGGCGAGCCGTTCGATCGCCGCCCGGTAATCGGCGAACTGGGCGGATTGCCGCCGTACCGGCTCTTCCCAGGCGAGACCGAGCCAGGCGAGATCTTGGTAGATCGCGCTCTCGTATTCGGGGCGGCAGCGCGTCGCGTCGATGTTCTCGATGCGCAGCAGGAAGCGCCCGTTGCGGGCGCGCGCGAGATCGGCGTTGAGCAGCGCCGAATAGGCGTGGCCGAGGTGGAGATAGCCGTTCGGGCTCGGCGCGAAGCGGAAGGTGGGTGTCGTCATGGCCGCAAGATGCGAGGTGTGGCCTTCCTTTACACCATGCGAGGATTGACATAACGCATCCGCATGTGAGGTGAGCACGATGCCTGCGCCCCTTCTCGCCCTTCAGGGTCCCTTCAGGGGGAGAGGGAGCGCGGGCGCTGTGCTCACCTCACATGCGATGTCCATCTCCCGATCGATCTTGCTGCCATGACGCTGCGACTCGAAACCCAGGCTGACGTCGATGCTGGCGTGCGCCAGCTGATCAAGCAGGATCCGCGGCTCGAGCAGGTGCTCGCGGCCGCGGGCCGCCCGGCGCTGCGCCGGCGCGCCGGCGGTTATGCCGGGCTCGCGCAGATCATCACCAATCAGCAGCTCTCGACCGCGAGCGCGGGCGCGATCTGGGCGCGCCTGACCAAGGCCTACGATCCGCTGCATCCGGAGAAGATCCGGCGCGCCCGCGCGACCACGCTCGCGCGCCACGGCCTCTCAGGCGCGAAAATCCGCGCCTTCAAGGCGATCGCGGTGGCGATCCGCGATGGCCTCGATCTCGACGCGCTCGCCGGGCTGCCCGCCGACGACGCGCATCGCGCGCTCATCGAGCTGCACGGCGTCGGCCCGTGGACCGCCGACGTCTACCTCCTGTTCTGCCTCGGTCATGCCGATGCGTGGCCGGCCGGCGACGTCGCGTTGCAGGAGGCGATGCGGCTCGCGTTCAAGCTCAAGACGCGGCCGACCGAGAAGCAGATGGGCCCGCTCGCCGAGCGCTGGCGGCCATTGCGCGGGGTGGCGGCGCTCCTGCTGTGGACCTACTATCGCGCCGTGAAGAAGCGCGACGCGGTGCCGATTCCGCAAAACACCTGACGCAAAACACCTGACGCAAAACACTGGCGCAAGACATCTGACGATGGAGCATCTTCGATGGCCGCTGATCTCGACGGTCCACGGCTGGAGCCGCGTTCGGGCGCGGCGCGAAAGCTCGTCGTCTTCCTGCACGGCTACGGCGCCGACGGCAATGACCTGATCGAGCTCGGCCGTGTCTGGCAGCCGCTGTTGCCGGACGCGGCCTTCGTCTCGCCGCACGCGCCGGAGCCGTGCGCCGGCGCGCCGATGGGCCGGCAATGGTTCGAGCTCACCTTCCGCAATCCGGACGAGCGCTGGCGCGGCGTGAACAAGGCGGCGCCGATCCTCAACCGCTTCCTCGATGCCGAGCTCGCGCGGCGCAAGCTGCCTGCGCAGGCCCTCGCGCTGGTCGGCTTCAGCCAGGGCACCATGATGGCGCTGCATGTCGGCCTGCGCCGGGCCACGCCGCCTGCCGCCATCGTCGGCTATTCGGGCCTGTTCGTCCTGCCCGAGAACACCGAACCGAAGGCGATGGCGAGCGAGATCAGGTCGCGTCCGCCCGTCCTGCTGGTCCATGGCGACCGCGACGAGCTGATCCCAGCGCAGGCGCTGCTGCAGGCGACCCAGGACCTGGCCGAGCTCGATGTGCCGACCGAGTGGCACATCTCGTCCGGAATTGGCCACGGAATCGACCAGGAGGGCCTGCGCCACGGGGGCGAATTCCTGGCGCGGCGGAAATTCTGATGTCTCAGCGTAAGTCCCGGGCCGGTCTTCACAATACCGTCACGGCTTAATATAAACTGCGAGTCGGGCCATCGGGCCATCCCTGGGCCCGTGGGCAAGGAGGACTAGGAGGAGCTTCGGCTTGAACGCGGCCATGTCGCCGAATGGATTTCCGGCTCTGGTGCTCAACGCGGACTTCCGCCCGCTGAGCTACTATCCGCTGTCGCTCTGGTCCTGGCAGGACGCGATCAAGGCCGTGTTCCTCGAGCGCGTGAACATCGTCGCGCTCTACGAGAAGGTGGTGCACAGCCCGAGCTTCGAGATGAAGCTGCCGAGCGTGGTGTCGCTCAAGACCTTCGTGAAGCCCTCGACGCATCCGGCGTTCACGCGCTTCAACGTCTTCCTGCGCGACAAGTTCGTGTGCCAGTACTGCGGCGCCGAGGACGACCTCACCTTCGACCATCTCGTGCCGCGCTCGCGCGGCGGCCAGACCACCTGGATCAACGTGGTCGCGGCGTGCTCGGCCTGCAACCTGCGCAAGGGCAACCTGACGATGGCCGAGGCGCACATGTTTCCCTCGCAGATGCCGTTCCAGCCGACCGTGCACCACCTGCACCGAAATGGCCGGCTGTTTCCGCCGAACTATCTCCACGACAGCTGGCTCGATTACCTCTATTGGGACACCGAGCTCGATCCGTGAATTTCCTCGTCATGCGCGGGCTTGACCCGCGCATCCACGACTTCGCCGCCGCGCCTCACAAAAGACGTGGATGGCCGGGACAAGCCCGGCCATGACGAATGCAACATTGCGTGGAGTCTTCCATGGCCTCTGACGACACCATCGTCTTCTTTCATTCGCCCAACACGCGCTCGGGCGCGACGCGCATGCTGCTCGAGGAGCTGGGCGCGCCGCATGAGATGCGCGTCGTCAACATGAAGGCGGGCGATCAGCGCAAGCCGGCATACCTCGCCGTCAATCCGATGGGCAAGGTGCCGGCGATCCTGCATCGCGGCGAGCTCGTCACCGAGCAGCCGGCGATCTTCCTCTATCTGGCCGACCTGTTTCCCCAGGCCGGACTCGCGCCCGGCCTCAACGATCGCCTGCGTGGACCCTACCTGCGCTGGATGGTCTACTACGGCTCGTGCTTCGAGCCGGGCCTGGTCGACCGGGCGCTCAAGCGCGAGCCCGCTCCGCCATCGATGTCGCCCTATGGCGATTGGGACACCATGTTCAAGACGCTCACCGACCAGCTCGCCAAGGGCCCCTATCTACTGGGCGAGCGCATGACCGCGCTGGACGTGCTGTGGGGAGCGGCGCTCACCTGGACGACGGCGTTCAAGCTCGTCCCCGAGCTGCCGGTTATCACGGACTACATCGCCCGCATCGGCGCGCGGCCGGCCTCCGTGAAGGTGAAGGCGGCGGATGCCGCGCTCGCGGCGGAGCATCAGGCAGCCGCGGAAGCGAGCGCCGCGGCGCACTGACGCGCGGCGGCGTAGGGTTCGCTCGAGCTCTTGCGAGACCGGAAAGCCACGCGCAAGGTGTCGGGTCTCGCGAAGAGGCTCGACCCAACCTACGAATCATCCCGGATGCCGACCCGTATTCTGACGATCATCGCCGTCGCGTTCGTCGCCGCCGCGACGGCCGCGCACGCACAAGCCAAAGACCCGGCGGCGGATTATCCGAACCGCACGGTGCGCATCGTCGTGTCGGCCCCGCCGGGCGGCGGGCCCGACCTCGCGGCGCGGCTCGTCGCCGACAAGCTGCAGCGGCGCTGGGGCCAGCCCTTCATCATCGAGAACCGGGGCGGGGCCGGCGGCACGCTGGGCACCGCCGACGTCGCAGCGGCGGAGCCCGACGGCTACACGCTGCTCTCGGCGCAGCCCGGCCCGCTCACGACGCATGCGTTGCTCTACAAGAACTTGCGCTTCGACCCGGCCGCGCTCGAGCCCGTGATCGTGCTCACCAAGATCCCGATCGTGCTGGTGGTGCGCACGGATTTCCCCGCCAATACCGTCGCCGAGCTGATCGCCTACGCCAAGGCCAATCCGGGCAAGATCACCTACGGCTCGCAGGGAATCGGCACCTCGCCGCATCTCGTCACCGCGCTGTTCGCCCGCCGCACCGGCACCGTGATGACGCACATCCCCTATAAGGGGACCGCGCAAGTGGTGAACGATCTCGTCGCCGGCCACGTCGATCTGCTGTTCATCCAGCTCGATTCGGTGCGCGAGCTCGCGCGCGCCGGCAAGGTGAAGATGCTGGCGGTCGCGAGCGACAAGCGCCTGGCGGAGCTGCCCGACATCCCGAGCCTCGCCGAGGCGGGCATTGCCGATTTCCAGGCCGACACCTGGAACGCGATCGCGGCGCCGCCGAAGACGCCGCAGCCGATCGTCGCCAAGCTCAACGCGGCGATGAACGACGTGTTCGCCATGCCGGACGTCCGCAGCAGGCTCGCCACCATGAACATGCGGCCCGCCGGCGGCTCGCCCGCCGACATGGCCGCTTTCGTCAAGGCCGAGACCGCGCGCTGGGGCGAGGTGATCCGCGCCGCCGGCATCAAGGCGCAGTGATCCTACGGCGTCAGGTGAACTTGAACTGCTTCGCCGTGAGGGAGGCGACCGCAACGCCCCGCAGCGTGACGCTGTCGGTCGGATCGAAGGTGATGACCGTATCGCCGGCCATTTGCTTGGCGTCCGACATCACCGCGGCAAAGCTCGCCACCAGCTGGTGATTGAATTCCAGCGTGTCGGCCTTGCCGAAGCCGTTGACGACCTCGTTGCCGAGTGGGCCCGCGTTGTCGAATGCGATCAGATCCCTTCCGGTGCCGAGCGTGATCACGTCGTTGCTGCCGGCCGATAGGCTGTCGTGCCCGTTACCGAACGAGATCGTGCTGTTCGCCCCGGCGAAGACGAGATCGTTGCCATTGCCGAGGTTGACCGTGCTGCCGGCACCGGCCGCGACGACGTCGTTGCCGTCGCCCACGGTGACGGTGCTGTGCGCGCCGGCGAAGAGGAGGTCGTTGCCGCCGGCGGCCGTGACGGCGCTGCGGTCGCCAGTGAAGACGAGGTCATTGCCGCCCCCGAGCACCACCGTGTTGTCGCCGCCGCCGAGCGACACGACGTCGTTGCCGTTGCCGAGGCTGACGTCGTTGCCGCCTGTTCCGCCGACGACGAAGTGGTTGCCGCCGGTCGTGGCGACGATGTTGCCGCTGCCGGACAACGCAATGCTCGCGTTCTTGCCGACGACCGAGACGTTGACGCCGGCGCTCGCCGTCTCGTCCAGCTGATCCGAAACCGTATAGGTGAACATGTCCGTGCCGCGTGCCGGCGCCGTGTAGACCAGGTCCCCGTTGCTCAGCGACACGCTTCCGCGCGTGCCGGCCGTATCGGCGGCGGTCAGCGTCAGCGTGTCGCCCGGAAGTCCTGGTGTGTCCTGGGATAGAAGCAGGCTCGTCAGATCGACGCTCTCGCCGGCGGTGACGTAGACGTTCGCCTTGCCCGCCTTCGGGCCGGGATCGACCGCCAGCGTATCGGAGACGACGGCCGAGACGTCGCCGAGCTGATCGCTGATCTGATACGAGAACGCGACATTGCCGCTCGCGTCCGCCGGCGCCGCGAAGCTCACGACGCCGTTCGCGAGCGTGACCGCGCCGGCCGGACCGGTCAGCTCGGTGAGTGTCAGCGTGTCGCCTGCCAATCCGGGCCTAACGGTGCCGACCTCGACGGTGGTGCCGTGCGCGACCTTCTCGCCTGCCGTGGTGGTGTCGGTGACGCTCGGGCCGGGATCGACCGCCAGCGAGTCGGAGACGACCGCCGAGGCGTCGCCGAGCTGATCGCTGATCTGATACGAGAACGCGACGTTACCGCTCGCGCCTGCCGGCGCCGCGAAGGTCACCACTCCGTTGCTCAGCGTCACCGCCCCGGCCGGACCGGTGAGCTCGGTGAGCGTCAGCGTGTCGCCCGCCAATCCGGGCGCGGCGGTGCCGACCGTGACAGTAGCGCCGTGCCCGACCTTTTCGCCCGCCGTTGTCGTATCGACGACGCTCGGGCCGGGATCGACCGCCAGCGTGTCGGAGACGACGGTCGACAGGTCGCCGAGCTGGTCGCTGATCTGGTACGAGAACGCGACATTGCCGCTCGCGCCTGCCGGCGCCGCGAAGCTCACCACGCCATTGTCGAGCGTCACCGCGCCGGCCGGACCGGTGAGCTCGGTCAGCGTCAGCGCGTCGCCCGCCAAGCCGGGCGCCGCGGTGCCGATCGCGACGGTCGCGCCGTGCGCAACCTTCTCGCCCGCCATGGTGCTGTCAGTGACGCTCGGGCCGGGATCGACCGCCAGCGTGTCGGAAACGACCGCCGAGAGGTCGCCGAGCTGATCGCTGATCTGGTACGAGAACGCGACATTGCCATCCGTGCCCGCCGGCGCCGCGAAGCTCACGACGCCATTGGCGAGCGTCACCGCGCCGGCCGGGCCGGTGAGCTCGGTCAGCGTGAGCGTGTCGCCCGGCGAGCCCGGCGTCACCGTGCCGACCGTGACGGTCGCGCCGTGCGCGACCTTCTCGCCAGCCGTGGTGAGGTCGGTGACGGTCGGGCTCGGCGGCGTCGTCAGCGGCGTGTTCGTCGCCACGTCCCACCCTACGGTGGAGGGGTTGCCGAGCTCGCCGTCCGAACTGACCGATCTTGTGGTGAGGCTGACGGTGCCCTGACTGTAGTCGAAGCTCAGGCTGACGTCGCCGTAGTCGCCGTTGCTTATGTTGGCGCCGCTGCTGAAGGCGGTGACGACCACGTTGGTGAGCTTGAGATCGTAGACCGTCTGCCCCTTCGAGGTCGTGCCCTGGAGCTCGACCGACTTGATGACTTCGCCGCTCGCCACATCGGCGAGAAGCGGCGTCGCGTCCACAGGGACGAGGTCGACCATCAACGGCGAAAACGTCGGCTTGCCGCCGTTGAGCGCGCTGACCAGCGCGTTCACACCGAAGGTGTAGCTGTCGATCGCGAATGCGCCCACGTGCCCCTTGGTCGTGACGCCGCCGTCGACACCATCGATCGCCAGGAAGCATTTCGTCGCACCGCCGCCGCCGGTGTCGCTCACGCGCACGTCAGGAGACGCGATGGGGCCGCCCGCTTGCTCGCGCACCACGTCCCACGCCATGGTGGTCGGTTGACCGAGTGAGCCATCCTGGTTGATCGGCGTGGTGGTGAGGCTGACGGCACCCTGACTGTAATCGAAGCTCAGGTCGACGAGGCCGTTGCCGTTGCTGCTGCTGCTGCCCAAGTGGGTGATCACCACATTGCTGAGCTTGAGATCGTAGACTGTCTTGCCCGCAGACGTGGGCGTAGCCGCGGTCACGCCCTGCAGCTCGATCGACTTGATGAGCTTGCCGCTCGCCACGTCGCCGAGAAACGAGGTCAGGCCCGAGCCCAGCGCGACACTCACCGTCAGCGGCGCAAACGTCGCCTTGCCGCCGCCGATCGCACCGGCGAGGTCGCTCACGTCGAAGTGGTAGCTGTGAACCTCGAACGCGCCCAGATGGCCCGAGACCGTCGAGCCGCCGTTGACCCCGTCGATCGTCAGATAGTACGTCTGCGCGCCGCCGCCGGTGTCGGTCGTACCGGCAACCGGCGACGCTATGGTTGCGCCCGCTTTGTCCTGCGCCAGATCCCACGACGTGGTGACGGGCGTTCCCAGCGAGCCGTCCTGGTTGAGCGGCGTTGTGGTGAGGCTGATTGCACTATAGTCGAATGTCAGTTTGTCGCCGTGATTGTCGTCCTCGACTTCGCTGATCGTCACGTTGCCGAGCACGAGATCGTAGACCGTCTGGCTCATGCCCGCCGCGCCGGTTGCGCCTTGCAGCTCGACCGACTTGATCACCTTGCCCTGCGCCACGTCGTTGAGAAGTGACGTCAGACCGGAACCCCGAGCGAGGTGCACCGTCAGCGGCGAAAACGTCGGCTTGCCCGCGCCGCCGATCGCGCTGACCACCGAGCTCACATCGAAGTCGTAGTCGTCGATCTCGAACGCGCCCACGTGTCCTGGCGCCTGCGAGCCGCCATCGACGCCGTCGACGGTCAGGTAGTATGTCTGCTGGCCACCGCCGCCGGTATCGGTCGAGCCGGCAACCGGCGACGCGATGGTCGCGCCCGCCATATTCTGCGCCACGTCCCACGACGTGGTGACGGGCGTTCCCAGCGAGCCATCCTGGTTGAACGGCGCGGTGGTGAGGCTGACGGCGCCCTGGCTATAGTCGAAGCTCAGAGTGGCGAAGCCGTCGTCGTTATCGATGCCGCTGGTGTCGAGGGTGGTGATCACCACGTTGCTGAGCTTGAGATCGTAGACCGTCTCGCTCGGAGAGCTGGGCGTCGCAATGGTCACGCCTTGCAGCTCGATCGAGCTTATGACCTTACCGCTCGCCGCATCAGCGAGCAGCGACGTCAGACCCGAACCCGGAGCGAGAATGACCTTCAGCGGTGCAAATGTCGGCTTTCCGGCCGCGCCGCCCCCACTGAGCGTGCTGACCAGGGCGCTCACGTCGAAGTCGTAGCTTTCGAGCTGGAATGCGCCCTGGTGGCCCGCCGCCAGCGAGCCGCCATCAACGCCGTCGACCGTCAGGAAGTACTTCCTCGCACCAGCGCCGCCTGTGTCCGTCGAGCTGGCGACAGGGGACGCTATGATTGCGCCCGCTTTGTTCTGCGCCAGGTCCCATGACATGGTGGCGGCCGTTCCAAGCGAACCGCCCGGCTCGACGGGCGTGGTAGTGAGGCTGACGGCACCGTTGCTGTAGTCGAAGCTCACATGGACGAGACCGCCTTCGCCGTCGACACCGCCGGTGTCGACATTGGTGATCACCACGTTGCTGAGCTTGAGGTCGTAGACCGTCGTGAACGGAGAAGTAGCCGTACCCGACGTCACGCCTTGCAGCTCGATCGAGCTGATGACCTTGCCGCTCGCCGCATCGGCGAGGAGCGACGTCAGGCCCGCAGACGCCGTGAAGGTGACGGTGAGCGGCGAAAACGTCGCCTTGCCGCCGGAGCCGTTGAGCGCGCTGACCAGAGCGCTGACATCAAAGTCGTAGGAGCCGATCAGGAACGCGCCCTCGTGCCCGGGCTCTTGCGCGCCGCCGTCAATGCCGTCGATCGTCAGGTAGTATATCTGCGCATCCCCGCCGCCGGTGTCGGTCGAACCAGCAACCGGAGACGCGATGGTCGCGCCGGCGATGTTGCGCGCGACGTCCCACGACGCCGTGATGGGCGTTGCAAGCGAGCCGTCCGGATTGAGCGGCGTGGTGGTGAGGCTGATGGCGCCCAGGCTGTAGTCGAAGCTCAGCTTGACACCGCTGCCGCTGTCGCTGTCGAGCTTGGTGATCACCACGTTGCTGAGCTTGAGATCGTAGACCGTCTCGCTCGGAGAAGTGGGCGTCGCGGGAATCACGCCTTGGAGCTCGATCGAGCTGATGACCTTGCCGCTCGCTGCATCGGCGAGAAGCGATGTCAGGCCCGAACCCGTAGGCAGGTCTACCGTCAGCGGTGAAAATGTCGCGGTTCCGGCCGCGCCGCCCGAGCCGCTCAGCCCGTTGACCAGCGCGTTGACGTCAAAGCTGTAATCGTTGATCTCGAACGCACCCACGTGCCCGTCGGCCGTCGAGCCGCCATCGAGGCCCGCGACCGTCAAGTAGTAGTTCAACGCCATTGCTGATGACTCCCCGGTACCGCGCTAGGCCATATCCCTGCGGCATTTATTTTGACAAGCGCAGATGGACGCCTGCGTGCGGAAATTTTGCCGCACGCCGTGTTCACTGCGCATGGAACTGGCCTTCAACTTAGTTCCATCCGGGGAACGCGCTTCCAGGAATGAAACATTCTGGCGCAGGCAACTCGGAATGACTGTGCTTTTTCGCACTCATCGTTTGCGCCGATGCGTGGCAGCTGCGAAGAATTTGGGTTGGAAGATTTTCAGGAAAGCCTCGGAGGCGGGCGACAAGGAACGCTCCGCGAGCCGCAGTATGCCGATGCGACGCGTGATCGCCGGCCGCAGCGGCTTCACGGCGATCGGATATTCATCCGCCGGCGGCAAAGCTGCTGCCGGCACGATCGCAACGCCGAGGCCGCTCGCGACGAAATCGAACAACGAGCGGAACTGATTGGTGATGATGCTGTGGTCGAGAACCACCCCGCGCTCATTGGCGAATACGTCGATCGTCCTGCGCAGTCCCGCGTCCGTCGGCATCGAGATCATCGGCTCGCCCGCAAGATCGCGTATGTTGAGCGAGCCCGCCCTGCGCAGCGGGTGGGATTTGGGGAGCACGACGTAGCACGGCTCCGGCGTCACCCATTCGGCGATGATCGCCTCGTTGAGCCCGATGGCATTGCCGACGCCGAAGTCGGCGACACCACTGCGGACGTCCTCCTGGACGGCGCTCGTCAGTCCTTCCCGCACCTGGATATGAATTTTCGGATGCAGCTTGCGGAATTCGACCAGGGCAGCCGGCAGAACGTGGTGGGAAATCGACATCAGGCTCGAAATGATGATCTGGCCGCGCAATTGCCCGTCGAGGTTTCGCAGCTTTTGTGACTGCGCCAGCAGCTCGCCCAGCAGTCGCTCGGCGACGGGTATGAACTCGCGGCCGGCCTCGGTTGGCGAAACGCTGCGCGTGCCGCGCGCGAACAGTTTTACGCGCAACAAGGATTCCGCTTGCTGCACCACGCGGCTCAGGCCCGGTTGCGACATCCGCAGATATGATGCGGCGGCGACGAAGCTGCCGAATCGGGCGAGCACGACGACGGCACGCAGGTGCTTCGTCGACAGATTGGGAGGGTCGAGACCGGCCACGATTCGTTCGTCCGTATTGATGCGAAATCGGCATTGATATTCGCTATTCGTATCAGATTGACATATCGTCTGAAATCCGTCGTCTGAAACGAGCCGAACGCCGCCGAGCACAGGAGCAGGTCGACCATGCCGGGTGAGATCAAGGAAGTGAAGATGTATTCGGACTTCAAGAGTCCCTATGCATTCCTCGCGTTCGATCCTGCTTTCGCGCTGGAGGACAAGTACCGCATCCGCATCAGGTGGAAGCCGTTCCAGCTTCGCCTCAAGGGAAAAGGTCAGCGCAGCCAGTACTCCGAGTACAAGGTGAAGTACTCCTACATGGACGCGCGCAGGTGGGCGAACATGCGCGGCGGGCTCATGATCCGCGGTCCGCTCAAGATATTCGACACGACGCCGGCGTTGATCGGCGGCCTATTCGCCGAGAAGCACGGCAAGCTGCGCGAATACGGCAATCGCGTCTTCGAGCAGTTCTTCAAGCGCGAGCTCGCGGCGGACGAGGCGGACGCGATCGCCCAGCTGATCGCCGGGCTCGGCCTCCCCGATCACGGATATCGCGACTATCTGGCCGGCGAAGGTGTCGCGGACTACGAACGCGCCCAGGAGGAGGCCGTCGCCGACCAGGTGTTCGGCGTGCCGATGTTCTATTTCGAGAACGAGCCGTTCTGGGGATACGACCGCATGGGTCTGCTCGAGCATCGGCTCACCGAGGCAGGCCTCAAACGCACCGAGCCGATGAAGCAGGCGGGCTGAGGCGGCCGGTCATGCTCGACCTCTACTTCTGGACCACGCCGAACGGCTACAAGGTCACGATCCTCCTGGAAGAGCTCGGCCTCGCATACCGGGTCGTGCCGGTCCATATCGGCAAGGGCGAGCAATTCGCGGCGGATTTTCTGAAAGTCAGCCCGAACAACAAGATTCCGGCGTTGGTCGACCACGCGTCGCCCGACGGCAAGCCGATCGCTCTCTTCGAGTCCGGCGCGATCATGATGTATCTCGCCGAAAAGAGCGGCTGGCGTTTCATGCCGGCCGACTTTCGCGCGCGCTACGACGTGGTCCAATGGCTGATGTTCCAGATGGGCGGCGTCGGCCCGATGCTGGGGCAGGCGCACCACTTCCGTCGCTATGCCAGGGAGCAGATCCCCTACGCGATCGAGCGCTACACCAGCGAGGCCACGCGGCTCTATCGGGTGCTCGACCGGCGGCTCGGGGAGGCGGAGTACCTCGCGGGCGAATATTCGATCGCCGACATGGCGGTCTATCCGTGGTTGCGTCCCTACAAGTGGCAGGGACAGGACATCGCCGCGTGGCCGAACCTGCAGCGCTGGTACAGCGCGATCCGCGCGCGGCCGGCGGTGCAGCGTGGATTAGCGGTGCTGCGCGAGCGGGGCGAAAAGAACCGTGAGAAGCCGGCGGGAGACGCGTGGGACGTCCTGTTCGGCAAGCGGCAATTCGAAGCGCGGTGACGGGAAGGCCGCAAAGCGGCCTTTTGGACGAGGAGTGATGCTGTGCCAGGACTGCCGATGCTCAAGGGTTATCGCGTGCTCGACATCACGCAATTCGTGGCCGGGCCGACCTGCACGCGCATCCTCGCCGAGCTCGGCGCGGAGGTGATCAAGCTCGAGCTCGCGCCGTTCGGCGACCGCGGCCGTTTTTCGGGCGACAAGCCGCGCCAGCCGGAGCGCAAGAAGTCGTCGAAGAGCACGTACTTCTTTCAGCACAACCACTCCAAGAAGTCGCTGGCGATCGACATCAAGCGCGAGCGGGGGCGCGAGCTCGTCCACGCGCTCGTTCCGATGGTCGACGTGGTGGTGGAGAATTTCGCGCCGGGCGTGATGGCGCGCGCCGGCTTCGGGTACGACGCGCTGTCGCGCATCAATCCGAGGATCGTCATGTGCTCCATTTCACTGGCCGGCCAGGAGGGGCCGCTCAGCCACAAGCCGGGGTTCGACTACATGGGCGCCGCCCTCGCCGGCATCACCAACGCGATCGGCGAGGCCGACCGCGGGCCGGCGCAGCTTCCGATCGCGATCGGCGACAGCGCCACCGGCGTGACCGCGGCCATGTGCATCGGGTTCGCGCTGCTGCACCGGGAGCGCACCGGCGAGGGCCAGTACATCGACTGCTCCCTGATCGACACCTACTTCAACATGCACGAGGTGAATATTCCCAAGACATCCCTGCGCGGCGAGAAGTTCGCTCCGCGACGGACCGGATCGCTGCATCCGGATGGCGGGCCGACAGGTGTCTTTCGCTGCCGGCACGACGAGTTCGTGGCGATCATGGTGATGCCCCACCAGTGGACCCAGATGGTCGAGGCGATGGAAATGCCCGAACTCGCGCAGGACCCGCGGTTCGCCGACCCGCGTGCGCGCCGCGACAACAACGAGGCGCTCAAGGATATCATCGAAAGATGGCTCGCCGGCTTTCCGAGCCGCGAGCAGGCGATCGCGGCGCTCGAGGCCGAGCGGGTGCCGTGTGCGCCGGTCTTGGCTCTGCGCGACGCCATGGCGCATCCGCACCTGCGGGCGAGAGGCACCGTGCGTCGGGTCTACGACCCCGACATCGGCGAGTTCGACATTCCGGGCCTCGCGGCAAAGTTCTCGCGCTGGTCGGAAGCGAAGGACCTCGCCGTCGCACCGCTCGGGGCCGACAACGCCGGCGTTCTGGGAAACCTGCTGGGCTTGAGCGAGGCGGAGATTTCCCAGCTCTATGCCGACAAGGTCCTGGTCCGCGATCCGACCATCCAGGACCGCAGCGACGAGACGACGCACAAAAAGGCCGGTTGAGCGCTTCACTTGCGCCGCAGACACTCGCGGCGGAGGCTGGCCCAGGTGATGCCCGCCGTCCTGCCTTCCTGTTTCATCTTTTGCCACTCGGCGCCGCAGTCGCGGAGCTTCTGCTGTTGCGGCGTAAGCTTCTTCGGCGGCTCGGTCTGCGCGAAGCCGCGCCGTTCCGCGAGGGTGGTCATCAATGCGCCCGCCAACAGCGCGAATATCAGGCGCTTTCGCATGCTTCTCCTCCCACGACTTCCCTAGAGCATATCGCCTCGTAATGTGCTGTATACGTCCATCGCAATAGACCGCCCCTGCCGGACCCCGCATGACCGACCTCACCGCCCTGATCCGCGACCTCGTGGTCGCCAACCGCATTCTCGCATCCGAGAACGTGGTCGACGCCTATGGCCACGTGAGCGTGCGCCATCCCGACAAGCCCGACCGCTTCCTCATCGCCACCTCGCTCGCGCCCGAGATGGTGAGCGAGCCGGACATCCTCGAGCTCAACCTCGACTGCACCCCGGTCGTCGACGAGGGCCGGCCGCTCTATCACGAGCGCTTCATCCACGGCGCGATCTACGAGACGCGGCCGGACGTGCAGGCGGTCGTGCACGCGCATTCCGAGGACGTGCTGCCGTTCACGATCGCAAAAGCTCCGCTGCGCCCCGTGATCCACTCGGGCAGCTTCATGGGCCTGCACGTGCCGGTGTGGGATATCGCCGACCGCTTCGGGCCCGGCACCAACATGCTGGTGACCAACATGGAGCAGGGCCGCGACCTCGCGGGCTGCCTCGGGCCGAACAATGTCGCGTTGATGCGCGGCCACGGCTTCTCGGCGGCGGCGCGCTCGCTGATCGACGTGGTGCGCATGTCGGTCTATGTGCCGCGCAACGCGCGGGCGCTGCTGCACGGCCTGCGGCTCGGCGAGATCACGCCGCTGTCGGCGGGCGAGATCGCGGCGCGCGATGCCGGCTTCAAGCCGTACTCCTTGGAGACGCGCCGCGCCTGGCGCTACTGGGCGCACAAGGCCGGCTGCGCCCATCTGGTTCCCGACCATCCGAACGATCACCAGCACAAACCGTTCGGGGCGTAAAAAATTCGCCGACCTCGTAGGGTGGGCAAAGCGAAGCGTGCCCACCGCCAAAACCCACGTGGGCACGGCGCGTTCACGCGCCTTTGCCCATCCTACGGATACGAACCGTTCGACCAGAGGAAACGCATGAACAAGCTCAAGCTCACCATCGCGACCACCGACTACGATCATTTCCGCGATTTCCGCACCGGCCTCGTGACGGCCGAGGGCATCGACCACACCTGGCTGATGCTCGGCCACCACGAGATCTTCTCTCGCTTCACCTTCAACCGCGAATGGGACGTGAGCGAGCTTTCCTTCGCCAAATTCACGGCGCAGGTGACGAGAGAGGAATCCGACATCATCGGCATCCCGGTGGTCTGCTCGCGCCTCTTCCGCTTCGGCTCGTTCTACGTGAACAAGAAGAGCGGCATCAAAACCGCCAAAGACCTCAAGGGCAAATCGATCGGCTCGCCCGAGTGGGCGCACACCGCGGCGGTCTACATGCGGGGCTGGCTCGGCGACGAGCTCGGCATCAAGCTGCAAGACATCCACTGGTACCAGGCCGGCACCAACGCGCCGGGGCGCATCGAGAAGGTCGAGCTCAGCCTGCCCGACGGCGTCAAGCTCACGCGCGTGCCCGACAAGTCGCTGAGCGACATGCTCGCCGCGGGCGAGATCGACTGCGCCCTGATCGCGCGGCCGCCGGACTGCTTCCGGCATGGCCATCCCGACATCGTGCGGCTCTTCCCGGATTTCATGGAGCTCGAACAGGAGTATTACAAGAAAACGAAGGTCTTCCCGATCATGCACATCATCGCGGTCAAGCGCTCGGTGCTAGACGCACATCCGTGGGCCGGCCGCAATCTCTACAACGCCTTTCTCGAATCGAAGCGACGCAGCCTCGAGCGCCTGCTCGATCCCGCCGTGTCACGCTATCCGCTGCCGTGGCTGCCGACCTACGGCCGCAAGATGCGCGATCTGTTCGACGGCGACCCGTTCCCGTACGGCATCGAGGAGAACCGCCCGACGCTGGAGGTCTTCCTGCGCTACACCCACGAGCAAGGGATCGCCCACCGCCGCGCCACGCCGGAAGAGATCTTCCAGAAAGGGATCATGGCGCCAGTGGTGGTGTGAGCTCTCTGCCTGCTCCCCTGCCCCCGCGCGCGAAGCGAGTGGCGGGCGGGGTCGGGGGCGCCGCTTGCTCCGGACGTGCGAGCTTGGCTGACTCAGTCCTTCGTCTTCGCGCCGCGAATCCCCCACCACGCGATTGCGACTAACGCCAGTGAGATCAGCACGTTGTACCCCGCGAGCGAAATCCCAAACAGCCGCCACGCCGCGGCATCGCACGGCACCAGCTTGGTCTGGTTCATCTGCTCCAGCAGGCTGCCCGCATTGCCGAAATTCTGGATCACCCCCGAGCAGTGCGCCGGCCCCGGCCAGAACTTCCATTCGACTCCCGAGTGGTAGGCGCCGAGCGCCGCGCTGATTACAAAGACGACGATCAGCAGCCCGAGCCCGCCCACCAGCAGTGACCTTGGCGCACGAAACAATCCGGCGAGCGCGATGACGACCGCCAGCGGAATGCCGACATAGTACGGAATGCGCTCGTCGAGGCAGAGCTCGCACGGCGCATAGTGCAGCACGTATTGAAAATAGTAGGCGCCCAGGATGGTCGCAGCGCCGCTGGCCGCGATCAGGAAGGCGGCCACAGCCGCCGGATGCGTGCGATGGGCGGCTATGGGCATCACGGACATATGGTGTCTCCGGCCATTCGTCGCCTTCGCATACCGCGTGCCGGAACCCAAGTCGATCCGTCACTCGATCACGAGCCTGCGAGGAGCATGATGCGGATTCGTCACATCAATCCGGCGCGGGCCGTTGATTCCCGTGCGCCCATCGCTATGATCCCCGGCGCAAGCCCCTGTGGCGAAATGGTAGACGCGCCTGACTCAAAATCAGGTGGCCGCAAGGCTGTGCTGGTTCGAGTCCGGCCAGGGGCACCACTTCGCAACGACGATGCCGAAACTGCGGGCAGCGGCGCATCGCGAACCGTAAGGGCAACAGCGGGTTCACGTGAGCAAGCACCCCTTGGTCCGCCTCGACCAGATCCGCGCTTTGCGTGAAGCACGCTTCGCGTCAGCCGAGGCGCGCCAGAA
The DNA here is from genome assembly GCA_035293985.1 of Xanthobacteraceae bacterium. Taxonomy (GTDB): domain Bacteria; phylum Pseudomonadota; class Alphaproteobacteria; order Rhizobiales; family Xanthobacteraceae; genus JAVDCA01. Next base: position 4,926 of record DATGLS010000042.1, on the reverse strand, counting down.
GGCCGACGCGGCGCGCGCGAGCCAGCTCACACGGGCGGCGCAACCCGCGCCTTGGGCACCAGCTGCGGCGCCCGTCGAGCCGAGGACGGCGGAGCCTGCTGGCGAACCGACGAAGAAAGCTACGCTGCGGCCGAAGCCCACGAAGCCAAAGCTCGCCAAAAAGGCGCCCGCGCGAAAAGACAGCGCGAAAAAGAGCGGGCTGGCGAAGACAAAGAAAAAGAAGAAAGCGAAATAGGCGGCAACCCGAGTACTCCTTACAGTCGCGGCCCTAATTACAGGTCACCATTTCTCGCTCTCCGCCTTTTGCCGAGCTCGCAGCATTTCGGGCGTGAGTCCGTCACGCGCGAAGATCTCTCGGCCCAGAGCCCAGACGCGCCGGGCTCGTACTCAAGCGAGAAGCGCGTCCCAGGTCGCGCATGCCCGCGACCAAAGTGCGTGGGTCGGAGGGACACTCGACGAACCCCCAGCGCAGGTAGAAGCGTTTGGCATCTTGGAAATGGCGTGAAAGAGAATTCCCGCGATGCCGGCTGCCTGCGCGGCTTGAGGTGTTGGCGCATGGGTCATTGCGTTCAGGATAACGTGGCGCGTCCCGCGGGTCGCCGGTTATCCGAAGATTCAAGCTGTTGTCCTGGGTGGCTAAGACGAGCCTCGGTCCTTCGCGAGCCGACGAGACGACGCGGCGTCGTTAACTCTTCAACTTACGTGCTTTTAGCGCGTCATGATGTCGCGTGAGCCGTCGGCAAAATCGTGCGTTCGCAAGCACAAAACACAGACACAGCTCGTTCAGCGACGACACGCTGCGCTCGGTGGGCGGCCGCAAAGGCGTGCGAGCGCAGCGTACTGGCGGTTTTTGTGACGTGAATATCCTCAGCACGCCGGTGCGTCCGACTAAAGTCGATGGCCGCGCGCCGCGGCGGCCCACCGCATCCCACCAGCGGTTTGACAAAACAGATTTTTTCGTAATCTTCGCCGCCTTGAGCGACGCAACGTTGTTCGCGCGCCGGATCAAGGGAATACACGGGAGGTTTCCATCATGTCAGTCAGGTTTCTCGGCAAAGGCGTGAACCGCCGCGCGGTCATCAAGGCCACGGCCGCCGCCGGTGCCGCGCAGATCGCCGCGCCGTTCGTCGTCTCCGCCTGGGCGGAAGACACCGTCAAGATCGGCATGGACAATCCGCTCACCGGCACCTACGCGGCGCTCGGCAAAAACGAGCAGTATGGCGCCCATCTCGCGCTGGACCAGATCAATGCCAAGGGCGGCATCCTCGGGCGTAAGGTCGAGCTTCTGGAAGAAGACTCCACCAGCGGCGACGCCGGCACCGCGGTGCAGAAGGCGCGCAAGCTGATCGATCGCGACAAGGTGAACTTCATCATCGGCAACATCAACTCGGCGCTCGCGGCGGCGATCGCCAACGTCGCCTACGAGAAGGGCGTGCTGCACATCGACCCGGGCGGCCATACCGATCCGATCACCGGCACCAACTGCCACTGGAACGTTTTCCGCGTCTGCAACACCACCCAGATGGAGGCGAACGCGGTCGCCGCGACGCTGATCAAGACGGCGGGCAAGAAGTGGTACTACATCACGCCGGACTACGCGTTCGGCCACACGCTGCAGGCGGGCCTCGAAAAGGCCGCGACCAAGCTCGGCGGCACCAAGGTCGGCGGTGACCTCACGCCGCTCGGCACCACTGATTTCTCGTCTTACCTGATCAAGGCGCAGGCCGCGAACCCGGACGTGATCATCTTCCTCACCGCCGGCGACGATGCGGTCAACTCGCTCAAGCAGGCGGTGCAGTTCGGCCTCGACAAGAAATTCCACATCGCGGGCGCCCAGCAGGAGTTGGAAGTGCTGCTCGGCCTGCCGCCCGAGGCGCGCATCGGCACGTGGGTGTTCGAATGGTACTGGAAACAGCCGAACGTCCCCCACGTCGCCGAGTTCGTCGCCGAGATCCGAAAGCGTAGCGGCGGCCATGTGCCCACCGCGCGCACCTGGTTCGGGTATGCGGCAATCTGGACCTGCGCGCTCGCGGCGCAGAACGCGAAATCGCTCGAGGCGGTCAAGATGGCGAAGGCGCTGCAGGGCTTCAAGCTGCCGCCGGAAGTCTCGCTGATGCCGGACGGCGCCTTCTACCGTGCGGCACAGAACCAGCTGATCCCGAACCTGTATGTCGGCAACGCCCAGTCGAAGGGCGATGACCCGGAGGATCTCTTCAAGGTCACCGAGATCGCCAAGGGCCTCGATGCCGCCGGCACGCTGGAAGAGACCGGCTGCAAGATGACATGGCCGACTTGATAGACTTTGGTTGACGCATGTCCTTGTCGGCGAACCGGTAGCCACTTCGCCGGGATATGCGCTAGAGATGGCATCGGGCGCCGCGCACGGGGGCGCCCGAAAGTCCGGCAGGGGTCGGGGGATAAGATCGTTCGAAGCACAGTCGACGGCGACCGCCTCGCGGCGGCGAAAGCGGCGGCGTGACCGGCGGACGCTCATGATGCAAGCGCGCGTATGACACAGCTCGTCCTGTTCAACGTCTTCAACGGCCTGATCGTCGGCGCGTTCTACGCCCTGATGGCGCTCGGCCTGTCGCTGATCCTCAACCTGTCCGGCGTCATCAACTTCGCCCATGGCGGGTTTCTCGCGATCGGCGGCTATGTCGCCTATCAGCTCATCGTCGGCATCAGCTTCGGCGGGCACGTGCTGCTCCCCGGCATCGGCTTCTGGGGCGCGCTGATCGTCGCGCCGTTCGTCACCGCCCTGCTGGGCCTGCTGATCGAGCGCGTGCTGATCCGCCGCCTCTACGGGCGCGATCCGCTCTACAGCCTGCTGCTCACTTTCGGGCTGGCGTTCATGTTCGAGGATGGCACGCGCTTCTTGTGGGGTGCGCAGAGCCTCCCGTACCAGGTGCCGAGCTGGCTACTCTCGCCGCTCAGCAGCGACTACTTCTTCATCACAGGCTATCGGCTGTTCATGGTCGCGATCGTCGCCATCGCGGTGATCGGCCTGTTTCTCATCCTCGGCTACACCAAGCTCGGCGTGCGGATCCGCGCCGGCACGCTCGATCTCGAGACCGTCTCGGTGCTCGGCGTCAACGTGCGCTGGCTTCGCAGCCTCAACTTCGGCCTCGGCATCTATCTCGCGGGCCTCGCCGGCGTGCTCGCAGTCGGCCAGCTCGGGCTGCAACCGACCATCGGCACCTCGCTGATCATGCCGAGCTTCGTCGCCATCATCGTCGGCGGGCTCGGCAGCCTGCCCGGCACGCTGCTGGGAGGAATGCTGATCGGCGTCGCCTCGGGCATCACCACGGTCTACTTCCCGTCGGCGACCGAGGCCGTGATCTACGTCATGATGGCGCTGGTGCTGCTGGTGCGGCCGCGCGGCCTGCTCGGTGAGGAAGGACGATTCTAGTGGGACGCGATCTCAGCAAGCACGCGCCGAACGTCGTCGTCTGGCTCCTCCTCCTGACGGTGCCGCTGTGGCTGCCGGAGATTCCCGGCGGCTATACCGACTTGGGCAGCCTGATCGTCGTGATGGCGCTCGCCTCCATGGCGCTCAACTTCCTTCTGGGCTACACCGGCGTCCTGTCGTTCGGGCATGCCGCCTATTTCGGCCTCGGCGCCTACGGTGTGGGCTTGACGATTCGCTATCTCGTGCCCAGCACCGGCCTCGGCATCCTGATCGGCACGCTCGCCGGCACCCTCGCGGGCGCGGTGATCGGGCCGCTGATCGTGCGCCTGCGTGGCGTGTACTTCGCCATGGTCACGATCGCGTTCGGGCAGGTGTTCTATTTCATCGCCTTCCGCTGGAGCAACGTGACCGGCGGCGACGACGGTCTGCTCAACTGGACGCGCCAGCCGCTCGACTTCCTCGTCGCCCAGGTCGATATCCTGCACAATTCGACGGCTTACTATTATTTCGTGCTGGCGATCTTCGCGATCTCGGTCGGCGTCATGGCGTGGCTGCTGCGCTCGCCGTTCGGCCGCACCCTGATCGCCATCCGCGAGAACGAGCGGCGCGCCCGCTTCCTCGGCATTCCGATCGACCGGCACATCTGGATATCCTGGGTGATCTCCTGCGGCTTCGTCAGCCTCGCCGGCGCGCTCTACGCGCTGAACAACAATTTCGTCGATCCGCGCGCGCTGTACTGGAGTCAGTCGGGGAATTTCGTCATCATGGCGGTGCTCGGCGGCATGCGCTCGTTCTGGGGGCCGCTGATCGGCGCGGCGATCTTCGTCTACCTGCAGGACAAGGTCTCGAGCATGACGGAGAACTGGATGTCGTTCGTGGGGCTGTTCTTCGTGCTGGTCGTCCTGTTCTTCCCGCGGGGCGTCCTCGGCATCATCCGCCGGAGGGCCGCGGCATGACGCTGCTGCGGGTCGAGAACGTATCGAAGCACTTCGGCAGCCTCGTCGCCGTCGACAAGGTATCGATGACGGTCGAGCCCGGCGAGCTGCGCGCCGTGATCGGCCCGAACGGCGCCGGCAAGACCACTTTCTTCAACCTGATCAGCGGCTTCCTCACCCAGACCAGCGGCAAGATCATCTTCGACAACGAGGACATCTCCCGCGTGCTGCCGGCGCGCCGGGTATGGAAGGGCATCGCCCGCACGTTTCAGATCACCGAGGTATTTCCCGAGCTGACCGTGCGCGAGAACCTGCGCATCGCGGTCGAGGTGACGGCCGGCTACCGGCTGAGCCCATGGCTCTCCTCCGACGCCGACGGCGAGATCCGCGCCCGCGTCACCGAGCTGCTCGACATGGGCGGCCTCGCCGACAAGGCCGACCGCCTGGTCGGTGAGATGAGCCATGGCGACCAGCGCGCGACCGAGATCATGATGGCGCTCGCGCTCAAGCCGCGCCTGCTCCTGCTCGACGAGCCGACCGCCGGCATGGGCGACCAGGAGACCTACGACATCACCCAGCTGA
>DATGLS010000041.1:0-88799 GCA_035293985.1 Xanthobacteraceae bacterium | reverse complement strand
TCAATCCCGACAAAAGCTGCGATATGCTCGTCCATGACTCGCCCTCCTTGCGTGAGGCTCTGCCCGGCCTATCCGGGTAACCCTCGCACTCGCATCGAGGGCGAGTCGCCTCCGCAAGGAAAGGGACATACAGTCTTCGCTTCGCTCGCAATGAGGCGGATCAATGCTGATACCTCGCCAATATCCTTGTCGCCTCCGCCTGCGCTGCGTCGAGCGCCGGCTTCGGCTGCTTGGCGCCGGTGAGCACCGCCTGCAGCGCATCGTTGAGCGCCTTCGTCACGCGCTGGTTGTCGTGAGTGGAGAGCTCCGCCACCGCATCCTTGAGCTGGTCGCGAGCGACCGCGGCAGCCGGGAAGCCGGCGACGTACTTCTTCATCGCCTCGGTGTCCCAGGCGTCCGGCCGCGTCGCCACGTAACCGGTGGCGATGCCCCAATCGGCGGCGAGGTCGGGCGTCGTCAGGAAGCGCGCGAATGCGATCGCCGCGGCCTGCTTCGCTTTGTCGTTGCCCTTGAACAGATAGATGTTCCCGCCACCCGTCGGCGAGCCGCCGCGCACCTTCGCGGGCATCGGCGCCACCCCGAACGAGAACCTCGCATTCGTGCGCACGTTGGTCAGATTGCCGGTGGTCGTCCACATGATCGCGGTCTTGGTCGCGAAAAAATCGTTCGGCGTGGTGCCCCAGTCGATGATGCCCTTGGGCATCACGCGGTCCTTCTGGCTGAGGTCGGCAAAGAACTGCGCGGCTTCGATGACCTTCGGATCGTCGTAGGCGACCTTGGTGCCGTCCCGGTTGGCGAGGATCGCGCCGTTCTGTGTGGTCAGCGCCTGGAAGAGCCAGTAGGGAAAGCCGGACGAGGGAATCTCGATGCCCCATTGGGTCACCTGGCCGCCGGCATCGCGCTTCACGAGCTTCTTGCCGAAGGCGACGATCTCGTCCCAAGTCGCGGGCGCCTTGTCGGGATCGAGGCCCGCCGCCTTGAATGCGTCCTTGTTCCAGTACTGCACGATGGTCGAGCGCTGGAACGGAATGCCCCACGTCTTGCCGCCGGTCTGGCTGTTTTCCATGAAGGCCGGATAGAACGACCTGATCCAGGTCTTGTCCTGGTCCGAGCTCGCCACGTCGTCCCACGGCACGATCAGGTCGTTGTCGATCAGCGTGAACATGTCGGTCGAGAGCAGCACCGCGGCGTCGGGCGCATTGCCGGCTTTGGCGGCCGTCATCGCCTTGACGATCGAGTCCTGGTAGCTGCCGGTGTAGACCGGCTTGACGGTGATGTCGGGATGGCTCTTGTGGAACTCCTCGGCGTAGCGGTCGATGATCTTGGTGACCGGGCCGCCGACCGCGATCGGGTAGTAGAAGGTGATCTCGGTGGCGGATGCCGGCAGTGCCGCGAGGGTGAGCGCGAGCAGGCCGGCCGTGATGGAGCCCCAACGGATCATGCGACGATTCTCCCCTGTCCGGTGACCTGAGTGTGCGCCGGCGAACCGGCTTCAATTCGTCGGCCGCTCGCGGCATCGAACGAATGCGCGGCGTCGGCGTCCCAGGTGAGGCCGACCGTCGTGCCGACCGACGGCGCGGCGCCGCGCGTGAGCGCGAGAATGGATGCGGCGCCGACCGCGCAGGCGACCAGCGTTTCGCCGCCGAGATATTCGACCCCCGCGACCTGCGCGCGCAGCCTGCCCTGCCCGGCCGGATCGATCGCGACATCCTCGGGCCGCAGGCCGAGCATGCGGCCCCGCCCGCGCCCGGCGAGCACCGCGGGACCACTCGTGCCGGCGATCACCGCACCGTTCGGGCCGTCGTCGAGATCGACCAGGCTCATCGGCGCGCCGCCGATGAAGCGCGCCGCGAACAGGGTCGCGGGGCGCTCGTAGAGGTCGGCCGGCGCGCCGTTCTGCTCGATGCGGCCGGCGTTGAGCAGGATAACGCGGTCCGCCATGCTCATCGCCTCGGTCTGGTCGTGGGTGACGTAGATCATGGTGATGCCGAGCCGCTGCTGCAGCGCGCGGATGTCGCGGCGCAGGTCCTGACGCAGCTGAGTGTCGAGGTTCGACAGGGGCTCGTCGAGCAGACAGACCGGGGCCTCGGCGATCAGCGCACGGCCGAGCGCGACCCGCTGCTGCTGGCCGCCGGAGAGCTGCGCCGGCTTGCGCCGCAGCAGCTTCTCCAGCCCGAGCAGCGCCGCGACCTTGTCGAGCCGCGCCGTCATCTCGCTCCGGGCGACGCCGCGGACCGAGAGCCCGAACGTGATGTTGTCGGCGACCGACAAATGAGGAAACAGCGCATAGGATTGAAACACCATGGCGACCCCGCGCGCCCAGCCGGCGAGCCCCGCGACGTCGCGTCCGCCGATCGCAATCGTGCCGGCGCTCGGCGCATCGAGCCCCGCGATCATGCGCAGGATCGTCGACTTGCCGCAGCCGGACGGCCCGAGCAGCACCGCAAGCTCGCCCGTTTCGACCGAGAATGAGACATCCGCGACCGCAGCCGTTTCGCCCCAGCGTTTGGTCAGCGATTGGACGACGACGCGGGTCACGGCCCCAATCCGTCGGCGCCGTGCTCAGCGCGGCGATAACAACCGATTATGAAGGTCATGCGACGGTCGTGGTCCCGGCTCGATGCGTCCCATCGGATCGAACAATGTCGCAAAAGTAGGGGATCGGCAACGGCGCCCAGACGTTGCATTTCGCCCACAGCCCGGCGCCTGCACTCCCTCTCCCGCTTCTTCAGCGGGGAGACGGTTGGAGGGCGGGCACCGCTTGCGCCGAGCTCGGCTCACATGCGCTCAATTGCCGCGCGGCTTCTCGGCCCGCAGCAGGCGCCAGCGATGGAAGAAGACGATCCGCCCGTCCTCGATCGCAAGGCCGGTGCCGGCGGTGCGTCCGGCCCGCGCGAGCTCGCGCACCACGGTGCGCAGCGGCTCGACGCGCGCGGTGTCGTTGGCGATCGCGGCCCATTCGTCGAACTCGCGCGGCATGTCCCAGGTGTCGTGGCCGAGCACGGAAAATCCCGCACGCCTGACGTCCCCGTCGAGCTCGGAGGCCGGCAGCATGCGGACATGCGAGGGATCGCGCAGCCGCTCGATCGCGTTGTGCAGGTCGGACTCGGCGCGGTCCTCCGACGACACCACGTCGACGATCACCGCGATGCCGCCCGGCCGCAGCACGCGAAAGATTTCGGCGAGCGCGCGCGGCGGATCGGCGAAATGATGAATCGCGAGCCGCGTGACGGCGCCGTCGAAGCGGCCGTCCGCGAACGGCAGATGCTCGGCGTCGCCGTGCGCGAACGCGACGTTGGCGAGCCCTTCCCTCACGCAGCGGGCGCGGGCTTTTTCCAGCATCGCGTCGGTCGCGTCGAACCCGATGACCGAGCGCGCGCCGGGCGCGATCGCGGCGGTGACGACGCCGGGACCGCAGGCGACGTCGATGAGGTCGCCGCCGCCAGCCTCGCCAAGCGCGCCGCGGAAGCGCATCGCTACTCCCTCGTCGGTCTTCTGCGCCCAGGCGTCGAAAGTCTGTGCCTGGCGGGCGAATTCCTCGGTGACGGTCTTGAGATGATCCATCTGCGCCTCTTCAATCCATGCGTCACGTCCACGCGAGCTCGGGATCAGCTCGGCAAATTCAACACGCCGCGCGCGCTCACGCCGATGCGCGCTTCGCGCCGCGCAGGCGCTTGCGCAGCGCCATCCAGATGCTTGCCATGATGACCCCCGGGATGGTGCGGCTGTCGTGCTTCACCACGTGAATGAGCGGGCGCTCGCCGGTGCCGAGCAACGCGGCGCGTGCGTCGGCGTTCTGCTGGAACTTGGCGTGACAGGCGCGCCGCATCAGCTGCCAGTGCGCGTAGGCGCCGACCGGGATCTCAGTGCCGCCGTAGATGACGTGGCTGCCGTAGGGCCGCTGCGATCCCTGGCCCTTGGCGGCGCCGCCGGCGAGGCCCACGATCGCGGCGCGGTCCTCGGGCGGAAAGCGCAGGCTCTGCCAGAATGCCTCGACGCACGCGTAGCGCACCCCGTCCAGCTCGAACGGCGTCGGCGCGAAGTTGGCGATCAGGCGGATCGGATCGGGGCTCAGGCTGGTGACGTTGATCGGCTCGCAGGCAGGCCTCGAGGCGCGGACCGAGGCCGGCGAGCGTGACGCCGGTGCCGGCGTTCGGCTGCATCGCAAACGCATGATCCTCGTGTTTGCTCCGCCACGCCGCAAGCGCGAGGCGTTCCTCCTCGGTTTCCGGCACGAGCACCAGCCGGCTCGATTGCAATAGCGTTTTCATGGGAGCGGGGCTTCATTTGAACCGCAAGCAATGTCCTGGCGGCGGATGGACGAGGCCGACGGCCCATCGCGGTGCGGTATTCTCACGGATCCGGCGAATTCCTCTTCGCTGACGTGTGGATCAGACGCCTTTCGCGCGATTTCTTGCCGCACTCATCGTGTCCTTAAGGTTTTGTAAATGACGGTGCGCAAACATTCCAGGTATTCCGGAATGGGAGGGCATGCCCGGCGAAATCCAAGAGCAACCAGCTTGCCGCGCCTGCCGCAATGACCACGTACCGAAGGAGATCGATCATGCAACGCTTGCTCAGGGCGTATTCCGTCGCGCTCGTGGCGGCGCTCGCGGCCACCGCCGCGGCGCGCGCCGAGGATGGGGTCACGGCCGACAAGATCACGTTCGGCCAGGCTGCCCCGCTCACCGGGCCGGCGGCGGCGCTCGGGCAGAACATGCAGCTCGGCATGAATGCGGCCTTCGCGGAGGCGAACAAGGCCGGCGGCGTCAATGGCCGCAAGCTCGAGCTCAAGAGCGTCGATGACGGCTACGAGCCGACGAAGTCGATCGACGCGGTCAAGAAGCTGCTCGACGAGGACAAGGTGTTCGCCCTCGCCGGCCCGGTCGGCACTCCGACCTCGGCCGCAACCATGCCGATCGCGATCGAGCACGGGGCACCCTTCATCGGCGCGTTCACGGGCGCCGAGCTGCTGCGCGCCCCATACAAGCCGCTCGTGGTCAATGTGCGCGCGAGCTACTTCGAAGAAACCGAGGCGATGGTCGAGCACCTGACCAAGGACCTCGGCGCGAGCAAGATCGCCATCATGTATCAGGACGACGCTTTCGGTCAGGCGGGCCTCGCCGGCGTCAAGCGGGCGCTCGAGAAGCGCAAGATGACGCTTGCCGCCGAGGGCACATTCGAGCGCAACACCGTCGCCGTCAAAGGCGCGCTGCTCACGATCAAGAAGGCCGAGCCTGACGCCGTCATCATGATCGCGCCGTACAAGCCGGCGGCCGAATTCATCAAGCTCGCGAAGATGATCAAGCTCAACGCGACGTTGGTGAACATCTCCTTCGTCGGCTCCGACGCGCTCGCCCACGAGCTCGCCGGCCAGGGCGCCGGCACGGTGGTGACGCAAGTGGTGCCGTTCCCGCACGACGCCGCGATCCCGGTGGTCGCGCAGTATCAGGCGGCGCTCAAGGCGAGCGCGCCCAGCGAAACACCCGGCTTCGTCTCGCTCGAAGGGTACCTGGTCGGCCGCACGATCGCGGCGATCCTCGCCAAGATCAGCGGCGAGCCGACCCGCAAGGGCTTCGTCGCGGCCGTGCAGCAGAGCGGCGGCTTCGATCTCGGCGGCTTCAAGCTGAAATACGGTCCGGACAGCAACCGCGGCTCGGATGCGGTCTTTCTCACGGTGATCCAGTCCGATGGCAGCTTCAAGCCGGTGACGCAGCTGGAAAAGCCGAAGACCTGATCCATTTTCGCAAAGTCCCCTATCCTCGAACCCAGCGTGTTGCCATGTCCCGTGTGCAGAAAACTGCGCCTACCGTGCCGCAGGGCGCTGCGCGCCGCTTCGGCTTGCGCGCGCGCCTGTTCGGCGCCTTCGGCGCCGTCGCCGTCACGACCGTGCTCGCGAGCGGCACCGCGCTCCTCTCGTACGATCGCCTCGGGCAATCGCTGCAGGTCGTCACCGGCACCAGCGTGCCTCGGCTGACGCACGCAGCCGACATCGCCCAGGCGGCGGACGAGGTGGTGTCCGCCGCACAGTCGCTGCTTGCGGCGAGCAGCGAGGAGGAACGCGCAATCGCGCTCGATGCGATCGAGAAGGCGCGCTTCCACCTCGGCAACGCGGCGGACGGGCTCGCCGACGGCAACGCCGACAAGCTCAAGGATACGATCCGCCGCATGTCGGACAATCTCGATCGATTGGGGCGCGCGGTGGCGGACCGCCAGAGGATCGCCGGCGAGCGCGCGAAGCTCGTCGCGGCGCTGCGGGACACGCATCAGAAGCTCTCCGAGAAGCTTGCCCCGATGGCGGATGACGCCGCCTTCACGCTCACGGTCGGTCTCCAGTCAGCGACCGACAAAAGTGACCTCACCGCCGTCAAGCAGACGCTCGGCACGCTCGCCGACAAGGATCTCGGCGCCCTGCAGGCGGTGCTCACGCTGCGCGCAGAGGCTAACCTCATGCTCGGCATCCTGGTCGAGGCTGCGGATCTGCCTTCCGCCGACCTCATGCCGCCCGTCAAGGACCGTTTCGTCGCGGCAGCCGGCCATCTCGATCGGGCCGCCGCCGATCTCAAGGACCCGGCGGTCAGCAAGCTCGCGGCCGAGCTTCTGAGCTTCGGCCGCCGGCAGGGCAACCTGTTTGAGCTCAAGGCCCAGGAATTCGCCGGTGTGGTCACCAGCGCCAAGGTCGTCGCGGAGAACCGGGCGCTCGCGGGCGAGTTGCAGCAGGAGGTCGCGGCGTTGCGCGCGCGCAGCGAAGCATCCGCCGCCATGGCGGCGCAGAGCTCGAATGGCGAGATCGGCCGCGGCCGCGTGATCCTGATCGGCCTTGCGCTCGCGAGCCTCGCAACTGCCTTCGGACTCGGCTGGTTCTACATCGGGCGCGGCGTCACACGGCGACTGTCGCGGCTTGGCCAGAGCATGAGCTGCATTGCGGCTGGGGATCTCGAGGCCGAGATCGCGACCGGCGGCAATGACGAGATCGCCGACATGGCCGCGGCACTGAGCGTGCTGCGCACGGCGCGGCGTGACGCGCTGCGCAAGGACGCGGAGACGTCGGCCGAGCGCACGCGCATGGCCCAGGAGCGCCGCCAGGAGCTACTCACCCTCGCGGACGGTCTCGAAAGCGAGGTGAAGGCCGTGGTCGAGCGCGTCACCGGCTCAGCCGAGAAGATGCACGACACCGCGAAGGCCATGGCGGAGGCGGCCTCGGGCGCCAATGTCGAGGCGGGCTCGGCTGCCACGGCCTCACAGCAGGCATCCGACGGCGTGCACTCGGTGGCATCCGCGGCCGAGGAGCTCTCCGCCTCGATCAGCGAGATCGGCCGCAAGGTCGGCGAATCGGCCGCCGTCGCATCGAGCGCCGTCAAGGAGGCGGAGACCACGCGCGCCACCATGCGCGGCCTCGCCGATGCGGCCACCAAGATCGGCGACGTGCTCAAGATGATCCAGGCGGTCGCCGGTCAGACCAACCTGCTCGCCCTCAACGCGACCATCGAGGCGGCGCGCGCCGGCGAGGCCGGCAAGGGCTTTGCGGTGGTCGCGAACGAGGTCAAATCGCTAGCGGCGCAGACCGCCACGGCGACCGAGGAGATCGCCGGCCAGATCAAGTCGATCCAGGGCGCGACGCACGACGCCGTGGCCGCGATCGAGCACATCGGCTCGACCATCGCGCGCATCAACGAGATCGCGACCGCGGTCGCGTCGGCGGTCGAGCAGCAGGACGCGACCACGCGTGAGATGGCGCAGAACGTGCATCATGTCGCGCAGAGCACCAGCGTGGTGAGCGAGAAGGTGACGGGCCTCGCGGGCGCCGCCGGCGAGACCGGCCAATCGGCCGAGATGGTGCGCGACAGCGCGGGCGAGCTCGCCCGCGAGGCCGAATCCCTGCGCGGCCAGGTCGACCAGTTCCTCGGCCGCATCCGCGCCGCATGAGGCAAAGCGCCAACGCGTAACCCGGACGGAGGCGCCTAGCGCCGCAATCCGGGGGCAGCCGGTCCGCCGACTAGGGCCCTTTGCGCCTCCATCCCGGCCACAAGGCTACGCATATTGCATTATCCTGCCATTTCTGATTGCATAATCCCCGTGCCGATAGCGTTGTCATGAGTTCCCCGCCGCGCCCGCCCCCGACCGAATCCCCCTTCCCGCCCCGCAATGCCACGGTCGCCGGGCCGGTGCGCTTCGGTGCGACCGTTCCGGCCTATGGCCAGGCAGTGGGCGGCAAGGACGGCGAATTCATCCTCAACGGCAACCGCATGGTCGACATTCTGGCGCCGCCCACCCTCAAGGGCGTGCCCGACGCCTATGCGGTCTACGTGGTCGGCGATTCGATGGAGCCGCGCTACTTCGCGGGCGAAGCCGTGTTCGTCAATCCGCGCCTGCCGGTGCGGCGCGGCCATTTCGTCGTCGCGCAGATCGCGGTGCAGGAAGGCGAGCCGCCGCACGCCTACATCAAGCGCTTCGTCGCCCGCGAAGGGCGCCTGCTCCGGCTCGAGCAGTTCAATCCCAAGAAGATTCTCGAATTCCCCGTGAGCCGGGTGATCTCGGTGCACCGCATCATCATGGGCGGTGATGGATAGAGCGGAAGGAAGGCGGAAGGCGAATGGCGAGTAGCGAATAGCGAATGTTCCACTCCCTATTCGCTACTCGCTAGTCGCTACTCGCTGCTCGCCCTTCGCTACTCGCTTCCGCCATCAACCAGCAGCGCCACACCCTGCTTCCGGTGTCCTTTCCCGCACCGCAGTAGGTGTCGCGCCATAGTGGCGGCGGAAGACGCGGTTGAAATATGACAGATCGCCGAAGCCGCACGCGAACGCGATGGCGCTGATCGTCTCCCCGGCGGCGCGCGGATCGGCCAGCATGCGGCGGGCGCGGGCGAGGCGCTGCTGCAGCACGAACTCGGAAAACGTCGTGTGCTCGCTCTCGAACAGCTTGCGCACGTAACGTGGCGTGACGCGATGGCGCGCCGCGACCGACGCGACGGTGAGGTCGCGCGACGAGGCGTGCTCGACGATGTCGGCCTTGATGGCGCGCAGCCGCGCGGCGCCGGGGCGGCGCGCGCGGTCGCTCGCGCCGCCGCCGCGCGCGGCGAGCAGCACCAGCGAGACGATCTCGTGCACGTGCGCGACCGCGAGACTGAGCGTCTCGGGCCGCTCGAGTCCGACAGAGGCGAGCAGCACGTCGACATAGCGCACCAGCATCGCGCGCGGCTCGGGCGCCGCGATCGCGGCGACCAGGACGGCGTCGTCGTCGATGGTCGATGAGAGCGCGTGCGACGGGACACCGAGATCGATCCAATGCGACTCCGGCGCGCAATCGAACATCGCCGATTGACGCGCGCGCGTCACCGCGATGTCGCCAGCGCGCAGCACCGTCTCGCGGCCGGCTTGTTGCAGCATGATGCGGCCCTCGACCGCCACCGTGAAGATGAGATCATCGCCGCCGCTTGCGGCAGCTCGCGTGATCCGCACGCCCGACGTGGCCGCGCTGGCGAGCGCGAGGCCGGGCAGCTTGCGCCACGTGCCGCGCCAGGCGAATTCGCTCGTGGCATGCGGCATGATCTCCACGTCGGCGATCGTGCCCGCATAGGCCGCGCACACCTCGGCGATACGCTCCGCGACCGGGATCTCATCGGTTGCAACTCGCGTGATCGGAAAGTGTGCGCCGGTGCCCATGCCGAATTCGTGACCCAATTCGCGATCGCAATCGCCCCTGAGTGGTTGTCCGGTGTGTCGCCCCGAAGCAACAATCGGTTCAAAATCAATGGTTTGTTCCCTCTGGTCCATGTTGGCGTTCCGTCCAGTCCAAGACCGGATGCGGCGCGCGCGCCCTGCGTCGCACCCACACGCATCAATGGAGGGGCTTCCATGCACAAGACACTCATGCTCGGCGCGACACTCGCGCTCGTGCTCGGCGGCGGGCCCGCACTCGCAGCCGATATGCCGCTCAAGGCGCCGCCGGGCCGGCCGCGACGATCCGGTTCTCGCAGCCGGTCAATTTCAACAGCCTCGGTTTCCGCGGCGGCGAGTTCGGCGGCTACGACTGGCAGTTCGCGCCCTCATGGGTGGTCGGCCTCGAAGCCGATTGGCACGGCGAGAACGACAGGAACACCCAGCCGGGCTTTGCGATCGGCCTTCCGGCTGGTCCGGTCGTGACGTCGCGGAGCGACAACCGCCAGATCTCGGCCGACTGGGACGGCAGCGTGCGGGCCGCTTCGGCTACCTGATCACGCCATCGTTCCTGCTGTTCGGCACCGGCGGTTTCAGCTGGCAGCACATCAACGTCTCGGCGTTCTGAGACGGCACCGCCGCGGGCGGCATCATCGGCTATTGCGCCAACTTCGGCCTTCCGAGCCAGACCATCGCCCAGTCGATGACGCGCGGCGGCCGGACGGTCGGCGCCGGATTCGAGACGATGCTGTCGGAGCACTGGATCGCGCGCGCCGCCTACCGCTTCTCCGACTACGGCACCACGAGCGTCAACGAGACGGTCGCGCTGGGCGCCTTCAGCCAGACCTACACCTACGACCTCAGAATATTCACGCACGCCGCCGAGTTCGGCCTGCGCTACAAGTTCTGACCGCTTGTAGCCCGCATTCAGCGAAGCGGAATGCAGGGAAGTCTTTCCCCGGAGTGTGGCGCTTCGCGCCTCCATCCAGGCTACAAGAAATAGAACAGCCCGGACGAGGCGCCTCGTCCGGGCTGTCGTATTGGCACTCGTGCGCCGCTTATCGGTTGGCGAGCAGCGGTGTGATGCGGCGGACCGTGACGCGGCGATTGCGCCGCTCCGGGCCGGGCGTCGGGATGCGCAGGAACTGGCTGCCGTAGCCCTGCGTCACCAGGTTCTCGGGCGGCACGCCGAACTTATCCGACAGGATCAGCGCCACGGTCTCGGCGCGGCGGTCCGACAGCGACATGTTGTCGACATCGTTGCCGACCGCGTCGGTGTGGCCCTCGATCAGGAACACCTCCTTCGGGTTGGCGCTGATGACCTTGTTGATGTTGTCGGCGATCACCTGCAGGCGGTCGACCTGGTCGGGCCCGACCTCCCACGATCCGGTCTCGAACGTGAGCGTATCGATGTCGACGCTCGGCATGAGGTCGCGCACCGACGGGCTGTCGAGCACCTGATCGAGCGAGTAGCCCTGATCGACCTGCTCGACCGGCGGCGCCGTGAAGGCGTCGTAGACGTAATCCGGCGGGGCCGCCTCGAGGTCGACGATGTAGCGGTCGCGCGGGATGCGGATCACGGGCGGCGGCAGGTCGACGTACAACGCGACCCCGACGGTGACGGCGGCCGCGATCAGCACGATCTCGCGGCCGTCGCGGTCGAAGCGCGAGCGGCGCAGGATGCGGCCGTCCGGTCCGAGCGTGGTGACGACGCGCGAGCCGTTGCCGAGCACGACGGTCGTGACGCTGTCGTTGCCGCGGCGCTCGATCTTCACGTCGCGGGCGCCGTAGCGGAAGCGATCGACGTCGTCGTGACGGATGACCATCGCGCCGTTGGGGGCGCGCACGATCACGCGGTGACCTTCGGTGATCACCGTCTGGCCGTTGACGACCTGCTCGTGGCGTTCGTTGCGCAGTCCGGCGACCGTGGTGATCGGCTGGCCCTGTGGGTTGGTCGGCGTCAGCGCAGGCGGGCCGCTGCGCTTCGGCAGCGGCGTTGCCTGCGTCGCGGTGAGCGTCGGCAACCGGGGCGGTGGTGGCGGCGGCGCCCGATGCGCCGTGTCCGGACCGGGCTGGTTCGGGTTCTGCCGCACCTGCGGGTTCGGCTGCGGCTGGTTCGGCTGGATCGGCTGGGTCTGTCGGATCTGCGGCTGTGTCGGCTGGGTTTGGTTCGGCTGCGTCTGCCGAATCTGGGGCTGGGTCGGCTGCGTTTGGTTCGGCTGCGTCTGCCGGATCTGCGGCTGCGTCGGCTGCGGTTGGGTCGGCTGGGTCTGACGGATCTGCGGCTGCGTCGGCTGCTGCGGATGAGCTTCATGCCGTTCGCGCTGCTCGCGCTCGCGTTGCTCGCGTTCGCGTTGCTGCTGCTGTTGCTGCTGTTGCTGCTGCACCTGCGGGTGCGGCTGCTGCGCCTGCGGATGCGGCTGCTGCACCTGCGGGTGCGGCTGCTGCACCTGCGGGTGCGGCTGTTGCACCTGCGGATGCGGCTGTTGCACCTGCGGATGTGGCTGTTGCACCTGCGGATGCGGCTGCGCCGGCTGCGGATGCGGCGCCGGCTTGCAGTTCGGCGGCGTGCCCACCTGGCCCTGCGGGCAGGCTGCCGCCGCCAGGATCACCGGCTCTGCGTTGGCGGATGCAATCGTCGCGACGGAAGTGATGCCGGACAGCATGGTGCCGGCGAGAAGGAATTGCCCGAGCTTGCGCATGATTCTCCCCGAAAGCGGCGACGAATCCAAGCGATTCGCCGAGCCGCGAAGACATACTTCAATTCGACTGAACCTGCATGCTGAGTCGGTCAGATGGCGCCGATGTGGCGTTTCGGTGACCGAGGAACGCGGCACCTTACAGCATGCTGAACTGGCGTTACAGCATGCTGAAAACGCGTGCCCTGCAAGAGGATCACTTGCCATCCACTATGGCGCGCCGGGCTGAACCCGGGCTGAACGCAGCGCATAGGTCCGATGAACGCCGTCGGATGAACGCCGTCCGATGAACGACCCGCAGATGCGGCGTACGCCCGCGAACCTTCAATGCTTCAGGGGCGGTTTCTCGGTCGGCGCGGCCGGCGCCGGTTGCACCGACGGACGGGCGTGGGCGGCCGCCTCGAGCTTGTCGAGCCGCGCCTGCAGCGCCGGGATCATGCCGCGCAGCACGGCGACCTCCGCCTTGAGCGCCGCGATCTCGCCCGCCGCCGCATTTGCGCGCTGCTGCGCCGCGGCGGCATTCTTGGCGATCAGCGTCTGCAGATATTGGATATTGCTCTGCAGACAGCCGGTGCGCCGCTCGATGCTCGTCTCGTGGGTGCACAGCTCGATGCCGGGCACGTCCTGCGCCCGCGCGGTCGCGCCGGCGAGCAGCACGACCGGGATCATGGCTCTCCATACGATCTTCATGAATGCTCCCTCGCGCGTCCGATTTCGGCGTCTCGCAACATGCCCTGGTACCACGGCATACGCGCGGAGGATCGCATCTGCGACCCATTCGACCAGCCGATATGCCTATCCACATTCGACGCAAGACTGCGCCAAGCGCCGCAAACGCGCGCAAGCCGGCACCGCGGGCCGTCTCCATATGCGGCGCATGCGGAAAGACCGCGCCATTCCGCAGGCGCTTTAGGTATGGAGACCCAAGATGAACAACAGTATCACCCGCACGGCCCGCCGGGCGCTTCTGCCCGCGCTCGCGGTCGCCGCGCTGTTCGCGGCGCTGCCGGCCGCCCAGGCCGATCAGCAGATCACCAACGCGCAGATCGACAACGCCCTCAACTGGGGCGCTAGCAGCGGCGTCCCCGACACCGGCGCCTATGCCCAGGCGATCCGCCCCTACCACGGCCACGTGCGCCACTATCGCTGACACACGAAGACCGCGGCGGCATCTGCCGCCGCGGTCTCTCTTGCACTCTTTCTCGTCGGGTTCCGCAAATTCCGCAAGATTGACGGAACCGCAGCAATCCGGCGCAAGCCGCGGCGTATTGCTGCGGTGCATATGACGCCTGCGGCAAAACCCCTGGCGCTCGCCGCAAGCGCATGACCGAATTGGAGAAATGACGATGAACCGGATCGACTCGACCATGCGCGGCCGGCGCTGGACCCTGCTCCCGGCGGCGGCGGCGATCGTCCTCCTTGCCGCCCTGCCGGCCGCGCGGGCAGCGGATCAGCAGACGACCGACGAGGAAAAGATTTACGCATTGAGCCAGGAAGTCGCCGGCGTCCGCGCCTATGCGGAGGCCCGGCGCCTGCTCCGGTCGCGCGCCGGCACCATCAGGCGCAGGCGCGCTGACGTCGCTGATCGCGCTGACTCGGCGCTGACTCGGCGCTGATATCGCGGCGGACACAGAACGAGGGTCGGCCTGCCGCCCCTCGTTTTTTCATGGGCGATCGACGACGAGCGCGACGACGGCCGGTCACTCGAGACCGCGGCGGAAGGCCGTCGGCGTCACGCCGGTATGCTTGCGAAACGCCGTCGTGAACGAGCTCGTCTCGGCGAACCCGACGGCGAGCCCGACCTGGGTTACCGTCCGGTCGCCCGCCAGCAGATCCTTGGCTCGCTCGATGCGTCGGCTGGCGAGATAGCGCAGTGGCGGCATGCCGAAGCTCTGCTTGAAGGCGCGGGAGAAGTGAAACGGGCTCAGCTGCGCGACCTCGGCGAGCGACGACAGCAACACGTTCTCGGCGAGATGCGCCTCGATGTACTCGGCGACGCGCGAGCGCTGCCACGCCGCAAGCCCGCCGCGGATATAGGACTGCGTCTCCGGCACGCCGCGGTCGAGCCGCAACAGCTCGTGCGCGAGCAGAATGCCGAGCGCCTCGGCATATTGCCGCTGGCCTGGCGCGCCATTCATCGCGTGGGCGGCCTTGAGCTTCGCCGCGATCGCCCACAGGTCGCGATCGTAGAAGTAAAGCCGCGGCTTGAACTCGGTCTCGGCGAAGTGCAGCTCGGGATCGAGCAGGGGCCCGCGCGGATCGATGTAGAAATAGGTCACGCGTGTGAGCAGGCGCGGCTTCCCCCAGCCGCGGAAGCGGTGGCCGCTCGGAACGAAGCTCAGGCGGCCGCTGCACTTGCGCCGCGTCGACGTCGGGAGGCCGTCGACCAGCGTCTCGCCCTCATCGCGCTCGCCCCGCTCCGCCATGATCAGAAGATGGCACGACGCGAGCAAGTCGAATTCGTACGGCTCGCGCCGCGTCACCGAGACGGTGTCGACCGCGACGCCGTTCCACCGCGCGATGTCGCGTTCCGCGATTCCGGCTGGCGTGAACCGGACCGGCGCGCAGGCGATCCCCGGCAGCGGCACGGAAGGTTGCGCGGTGGGAGGGATGACTGCGCTCGATACGACGGGGGCCAAATCGCCCATGATGATCTCCTCATGTTGACGCTGCCCTCCTTGTGTTCGGCGCATCCTCCTACAACTCGCGCGTTGTCCGATGCGGCGATTCCTCGCCGCGGACTTTTCGCAGAATTTATTGTTCGTGGTGGTTCTTGCTGTCGTTGTTGCGAACCGCGCCCCCGGGCGGTTCGAATCGCGCGCAGAAGCCTACGCGACCCTCGTTACATAACCGATCGAGCGCCGCTCGCCAGTGGTTCATACTCACAATTGTGTGCGAGGCGGTCACGGCAAGTTGAGTGCAAATGACTTGAGTGATTCATCGCCCCGTTAAAGTCGTGTCCCGAACAATCGGCTGCGCGCCACGCAGTTTATCGTACCGCGATTTGCCGACACTTGACGCCGAACGGCGCGCCTCGCATCATCCGCGGCAGGCAAGGTCACACGCGTGAGGAGATGACATCATGTCGATCGTTTCGCGTCGCCGGATCGGTTTGCACCGCCTGCCTCTCGCCGCCGCCACCGCGCTGGCATTGCCGATCCTCATGCCGGTGCTCATGGCCTGCGGCACCGCCTCCGCGCAGACCACCGACCAGACCACCGCCGGCACCCAGGCGATTCCCGCGCCGACGCCGAGCATTTTCCCGCCGTCCACCGCCACGTCGCAGACCTGCCTGTTCGGCTGCAGCACGCAGTTGCAGAACTGCCAGAGCACCTGCATCAGCACGATCAACGGCACGACCGTCATTCCCTCGATGACGACCGTCGGCACGACCTCGAGCCCGACCGCGTGCCAGGCCAACTGCTCGAGCCAGCAAACGCAGTGCTCGCGCAACTGTGCCAACCTCGGCCCGTGACCGGCTTTTGATCGCGACCGTCTGATCCTCACGATGGGCGAGGCGCGCCGCCCGTCTCATACCCGCGGCAAAGGCCTTTTCGCTTTCGCCCGCGACGGCACCTTCACGAGGGCCTCGCCGTCGAGCACCACCTCGGCGCCGACCCGGCACGTGCAGCCGAGCCGCGCGCGCTGTCGCGCGGGGATCAGCTCGGTGACCGTGACGGTCACGTCGACCGTGTCGCCGATCCGCACCGGCGCGTGGAAGTTCAAGGTCTGCGACACGTAGATCGCGCCGGGACCAGGCAGCCGCGTGCCGAGCACCGCCGAGATCAGCCCGGCCGTATAGAGTCCGTGCGCCACGCGGCCTCCGAACGCGGTCTTGGCGGCGAAATGCTCGGACAGATGGATCGGGTTGCGGTCGCCCGTAAGAGTCGCGAAGCCGACCACGTCATCCGACGAGATCGTCTTCGACAGTGTCTCGGTCATGCCGACCGAAAGGTCCTCGAAATAGAGCATTCGCAGCGGCACGACCATCGGATCGCCCCCGATCACCTTGCGCGGCTCACGCCGCTTCGCGCGCGACGCGTGCAATCGACTCCTGCACGATACGCGTCCAGCCCGGGCTCATCGCGTCGAACGCAAAATCGTTCTCCGGCGAGCGGAAGCCGGCGTGGACCAGTCGCAAGCGCGTGCCTTGCGGCACCGGCGTCAGGGTCCAGGTCACCACCGTATCGAGCGCTGCGCCGTATTTCGTGTTGCTGCTCGCGCCGCCCCTCCAGCTGTAGACCAACCGGCGCGCCGGCTCGACCTCCAGCACCTCGCAATGCACGGTCCCGTCCCAGTCGCCCATCGGCCGCGTGCGGAAGGTGAACCGCTTGCCGACCACCGGCGCGAAATCGTTCGGCATCAGCCAGCGTCCGATCAGCTCGGAGGTGGTCAGCACCGTCCACACCGCCTCAGGCGCGTGCGGCAGGACCTCTTCGACGACGACGTCGCGGGTCGGCGCGGTTTGCTGCGTCATGATCGATCTCCTTCAACACCAATTTGAGCTTGGCGAAGCTCTCGCGCCACAGGGAGCCGTGCATCCCGAGCCAATCGACCAGGGGGCTGAGCCCCTGCGGTCGGGCCCGATAGAGCACGTTGCGGCCGGCGCGCCGCTCGACCACGAGCGCCGCGAGCCTGAGCGCGCGCAGGTGCTGCGACACGGCCGGTTGCGACACCCTGGCGCTGCGCGTCAACGCGCCGGCCGTGATCTCCCCCGCCGCCACGATCTGCTCGAACACCGCCCGCCGCGTCGGATCGGCGAGCGTGCGCATGACGGTATCGACGTCGAGCGGAGGCATGATCAACTCATAAGTTATCACTTATGCATTGTCAACCGGCGACAAGCATCGCGCGCGCCGCCTGTCGTCCGGCTTGCGCCGGAGGCGAAATCCGCGACCGCCTTTCCGCATTTCGCTCGCGCTCGAGGCCGGCTACATTTGCGCCGACACAACACCTGGAGAAGCCTGCATGAGAGCCGCAGTCGTCGGGGAGCACGGCGTCGAGATCCGCGACGTCGATAAGCCGGTCCCGAAGCCGAACGAGGTGCTGATCCGCGTGCGCGCCTCGAGCCTCAACCGCGCCGATCTCCTGGTCGCGCTCGGCCATCAGCACGGCGCCGTCGGCGGCGTCGGCGCCCGGCTCGGGCTCGAATGCGCCGGCGAGGTCGAGGCGGTCGGCCGCGACGTGCAGGGCGTCAAGGCCGGCGATCGCGTGATGGCCTCGGCGCCGGGCGGCTATGCCGAGTACGCCGTGACCGACGCGGGCCGCGTCAACCGCATCCCGGCGAACAACATGACCTTCGCCCAGGCCGCCTGCTTCCCGGTGGCGCTGCAGACCATGCACAATGCGGTGGTCACCGCCGGCCGCCTCAAGCGCGGCGAGAGCCTGCTGATCCAGGGCGCCTCGACCGGCGTCGGCCTCATGGGCATGCAGATCGGCAAGGTGATGCGCGCCGCCCTCGTCATCGGCACCTCGACCAATCCGGCCCGCCGCGCCCGGCTCAAGGAGTACGGCGCCGACCTCGCGCTCGATTCGAGCGACCCGAAATGGCCCGACGAGGTCAAGAAGGCGACGGATGGCAAGGGCGTCGACCTGATCGTCGACCAGGTCTCGGCGAGTGTCGCCAACCAGAATCTCGCCGCCTGCAAGGTGCTCGGCCGCATCGTCAATGTCGGCCGGCTGGGCGGGATGCGCGGCGAGTTCGACTTCGACCTGCATGCCTTGAAACGCATCGACTACATCGGCGTGACGTTCCGCACCCGCTCGCCCGACGAGGTGCGCGAGATCGTTCGCCTCATGCGCGCCGATCTGTGGCCCGCGCTCGAAGCCGGCAAGCTCTCGCTGCCGATCGACAAGACTTTCCCGCTCGAGAAGGCCGCCGACGCGCTCGCCATGATGCGGGCGAACGCGCATTTCGGCAAGATCGTCCTGACGATGGATTGAGTGCGACGCGCGCCTAGACGTTGGCGCCGCGGACGAGATCGATCAATCCCAGCACATCTGCCGGCGCCGCGTCACCGCGCCACGCGACGTGCTGGTCGGGACGCACCAGCACGAGCTTGTGCCCGTAGAGCGGCCTTGCGACGGCGGGATCGAGATCGAGGAGGCGCAACGGCACGCGGCGTCTTTCGGCAGCCGTCAGGATTCCCGCAGCCGGTACCGACGGATCGGTGCGGATCAATGAAAAATCCGGCCAGAGCGCGTCATAAAGCGAGCGCCGCCCCTCGAGCCACAGGTGCGGCGCGCGGCAGCCCGGGACGGTCGACGGCGTGAATTCGTGCATCGTGTAGGCAGGCGCCGCCTCGCCATCATAGGCGATGATCGGCGAATCCGCATAGAAGTAGCCGAAGTTGAGCCCGCCGCAGCACTGCTGCTCGATGTCGAGGGCGTGCGCCTCCTTGCCGAAACGCGCGCGGACGGCGTCGCCCGCCGGCCCCTCGGCCTCGATCTCGGCCGTGATGCCGCGGCGCTGCGCGATGATGCGCTGGGCGATGTCGGCGATGATGCGCGAGGCCTGCTCGGTGATCGGCCGTCGCTCGGCGTCGTAAGCCGCGAGGATGGCCTGCGGCGCCCAGCCGCGCAGCGTCGCGGCGAGCATCCAGGCGAGATCTGCCGCATCCGCGATGCCGGCATTCATCCCATAGCCGCCGTGGGGAATCCACAGATGGGCGGCATCGCCGCAGATCAGCACGCGGCCGTCGATGAACTTGTCGGCGACGAGCCGGCGGCCGACCCAATCCTCCTTGGACATGACTTCGTAGTGAAAATCCGCGTCGACGCCGAGGATTTCGCGGATCGCCCAGTCGCGGTCGACCGATTCGAAATCCGCCTCGTCGCGATAGAGGAAATTGTGGATCAGCCACTGCTCCTTGCCGTCGATCGCGAGCAGCGCGCCGCAGCGGCGCGGATTGAGCGAGTAGTTGAGCCAGGCTGGCTTGCCCGACATCCGCCCGAGCAGCGCCGGGGCGCGGATGCGGGTCGACTGCACCCGCTGGATCACCGGCGTGCCGTCGAGCGTCGCGCCGATGCCCTTGCGCACCATCGAGCGGGCACCGTCGCACCCGACCAGATAGCGGGCCGCGATCGTCGTACGCGTGCCGTCATCGAGATCGCGCGCGGTCGCGGTCACGCCATGTGTGGTCTGGGCGAAGTCCTCGACGAGCGTGCGGTTGAGCAGCCGGATGCGCGGATGCGCGGCCGCTCGCGCGGAGAGCACCGGCTCGAAGAAGATCTGGTTGACCCGATGGGTGTGCTCGGGCGTCGGCCACCAGGTGTCGGCGCCGACAACGTCCGGCCGCCGCCGCTCGCCCCGCGCCGGCAGCGGCACGCGCGCGAGCTCGATCCCGGTCGCGGTCGTGCGCGAGACGATGTCGTTGGGAAAATCGGCCGGCAGGCCGAGCTCGCGCAAGGCGTCGGCGAGCCCGAGGCGGCGGAAGATCTCCATCGAGCGCGCCGAGATCTGCCCGCACTTGACGCTCGGCGGCTCGTGCGCGTGGCGCGTCTCGGCGATCGCCACGTCGATGCCGCGCCACGCGAGGTCGAGCGCGAGCGTGAGGCCGACCGGCCCGGCACCGACGACGGCCACCTCGGCTTCGATACGGCGCGAACGCGCGGGGGATTGCGGCATACGGCGTCCACCCGTAAAGTGGCTTTACTCAGGGTAAAGACGCTTTACTCGCGATGTCAAGGCGATCGACCCGCATCCCGCCAATCGCGTCGGCGCTCGAGCGCGACGGCCCGTATGTCGGCGCCCTGCTGCGCATGGCCTACGCGGTCTCGCGCGAGCGGTCGCTCGACATGCTGGTGGAGCGCGGCTTCACCGATCTCAACCAGGCGCTGCTCGGCGGCTTCTTCTGGCCGCCGCCCGACGGCGCGCGGCCGATCGATCTCGCCGAGCGCGCCAACGTCACCAAGCAGGCGATGAACTACATCATCGGCGAGCTGGAGAAGCTCGGCTACATGGAGCGCCGCAGCGAGCGCCCGGGTGGCCGCCGCCTCGTCTATCTCACCCGCCGCGGCTGGCGGGTGTTCGCGGCGATCTGGACCGCACAGAGGGAGCTGCAAGCCGAGTGGGCCGCCGCGCTCGGCCGCAGGGAATTCGCTGCGTTCATGAGCGGCCTTCGAGGGCTCTCGGGCTTCGATGCGACCCGCGAGGGCGGGCGCCGGCAACGCCCGACAGGCCCGCACGCTCGCGGCAAATCGACCCGCCGCAAACGCCGGTGAGAATTTCATGGCGATGGTCGCACCAAAGCGGCTAGTCTGCCGGTAAGATTGCGCCGCTGATTGCATCGAGCAGAGCCATCCCATGCGCGCCCATACCAATGCGTTCTCCCCCGCCCTCCGGCTGCTCGCAGCCCTGGCGCTCGTCGCCGGCGCGGCGGCGGCGCCGGCGCGCGCGGACGAGCAGAAGTTCGGCCTCTGCCATGCCGGCCTGATCAAGCTGCCGGACTTCCAGCGGCACATAAGATATCTGCGCGGCCTCAAACGTTACTCGGAGGAGGACCTCAAGAGGCTCATCGAGCGCAATCGCAAAGGCGGGCCGGAGTTCTTCTCCTCGCAGATCGTCGAGAAGGCGGAGCCGTCCGGGTCCGGCACCTACGATCTGCGCGCGGTGCACGGCATCCTCGACGCGGCCGACTATCGCAACATCACGGCCTGGACCTGCAACGGCCCGGAGGATTTTCCCATCGTCTACTTCGTCGGCTTCCGCGTGCGCAAGATCGAGGACGACACCATCTACGTCTCGCGCGAGAAGGACGTGGTCAACGTGATCTCGCTGCACGAGCTCGATCCCAACCTCGACCATCCGCTCGCCGTCAAGCTCGAGGACGGCAAGAAGGTCCTGTGCGAGGACGTCAACAAGCGCTGCGACCCCGGCATCTTCTACGACAACGATTTTTGACCGGCCGGGAGCTGCCGACCACCGCCAAGGTACCCGACGGGGCCACGACGCCAATCGCCGATAGTGAACCACATAATACCGTTGCGCGACTAACATGCGTGGATGGTCGATACCGCCAGGATCGGCCTCATGGATGTTCCGAAGGGGAATTCGCGGATCGTCTCGCGCATCGACCGGTTTGCCAGCGACGACGTGCCGGAGCGCGAGCGGGTCGCCTTCGTGCGCGAGGTCTACGGCCAGGTCGTCAAGCACGACATCGAGCCGCGGCCCGGCAGCGCCTTCTACTGGCGCAGCACCCTGTGCATCCTGCCGGGCCTCGCCCTCGCTGCGACGGACTGCTCGGCCGTCCATACCCGGCGCACCGCGGCGCAGATCGACAGCGACGCCCTCATCATCAACGTGACGGTCGCGGGCCGGCGCATCGTGCGCCAGCGCGGACGCGAGGCGATCTGCGCCCCCGGCGAGGCCGCGCTCACGCGCAGCCGCGAGATCGCCTCGTGCGATTGCGTCCCCGGCTCGAAGCTTCTGAACCTGCGCATTCCGCTCGAGGCGCTCGGCTCCCGCCTGGGCGATCTCGACCCCCTGCTCGCCCGCACGATCCCGGCCGACACGGGCGCGCTGGTGCTGCTCATCCGCTACGCCGAGATGATGCAGCGCCAGGAAATGACCGCCGCGTTTGCGAGCGCGCAAGCGAGCGGCCTCGCGGTCGCCCATGTCTATGACCTCGTCGCGCTGATGCTCGGCCGCCCCCTCGCGGCGGACGGGCCCGAGCCGCCGGTCGGTACGGCGGCGGCTCGCCTGGCCGCCATCAAGTCCGACATCCTGCGCTGCGCGCACGAGCAGGATCTCTCGGCCGCGACCATCGCGGCGCGCCACGGCGTCTCGGCGCGCTACGTGCGCAAGCTGTTCGAGCGCGAGCATCAGACCTTCTCGGCCTTCGTGCTGGCGCAACGGCTCGAGCGCGTGCACCGCATGCTGACGAGTCTCGATCACGCCGGCCGCCCGATCAGCGACATCGCATTCGCGTGCGGCTTCGGCGATCTCTCCTACTTCAATCGCGCCTTCCGCCGGCAATTCGGCGCGACGCCGTCGCTGGTGCGCGCTGCGGCACGGCACGGCGGCGAATAGCATTGCCGGCCGTTCACCGACCGCCATGAGCCTGCTGGACGGTCGAGGGATTGCGACCGAGCCCGCCGCGGCGCTAAGCACCGTCAAGCTCTTCGGCACGCAACACCCCGACGCGGAACCCGTTCGGCGGCCATTTTGTTCTACGCCTGTTGCTCTACAATTGGGGCTGGCGACGAGTTCCGCGCCGCTACACAAGTGGACATCGCAACATGACCGGCAAGGCTCCCTTCAAGCCGCGGCTACGCTCGCAGCTCTGGTTCGATAATCCGGACAACCCAGGCATGACGGCGCTCTATCTCGAGCGCTACCTCAATTACGGCATCACCGCCGCCGAGCTGCGCTCCGGCAAGCCGATCATCGGCATCGCGCAGACCGGTTCCGACCTTTCGCCCTGCAACCGGCACCACTTGGAGCTGGCGCATCGCGTGCGCGAGGGCATTCGCAGCGCCGGCGGCATCGCGTTCGAGTTCCCGTGCCATCCGATCCAGGAGACCGGCAAGCGGCCGACGGCGGCGCTCGACCGTAACCTCGCCTATCTGAGCCTCGTCGAGGTGCTGTTCGGCTACCCGCTCGACGGCGTCGTGCTCACCACCGGCTGCGACAAGACCACGCCCGCCTGCATCATGGCGGCCGCGACCGTGAACATCCCCGCGATCGTGCTCTCGGTCGGGCCCATGCTCAACGGCTGGTGGAAGGGCGAACGCGCCGGCTCGGGCACCGCGATCTGGGCGGCGCGCCAGGAGATGGCGGCCGGCCGCATCACGGCGCAGGAGTTCATCGACATCGCCGCCGCGACCGCGCCGTCGACCGGCCATTGCAACACCATGGGCACGGCCTCGACGATGAATGCGCTCGCCGAGGCGCTCGGCATGAGCCTGCCCGGCTGCGCCGCAATCCCGGCGCCCTATCGCGAGCGCGGGCAGATGGCCTACGCGACCGGCGTGCGCGCGGTCGAAATCGTCAACGAGGATCTCAAACCCTCCGACATCCTCACCCGCAAGGCGTTCGAGAACGCGATCGTCGCCAACTCGGCGATCGGCGGCTCGACCAACGCGCCGATCCACATCAACGCGATCGCGCGCCACGTCGGCGTCGAGCTCGGCATTCGCGACTGGGAGAAGATCGGCCTCGACGTGCCGCTGCTCGTCAACATGCAACCGGCCGGCAAGTATCTCGGCGAGGAATATTTCCGCGCCGGCGGCCTGCCCGCCGTCATGCGCGAGCTGCAGAAAGCCGGCCGCATCCACGACGACGCCCTCACGGTCAACGGCAAGACGATGGGCGAGAACGTGAGGAACGCCACCGTCAGCGATCCCGACGTGATCCGCAGCGTCGGCGCGCCGCTCGTCAAGGACGCGGGCTTCAAGGTGCTCAGTGGCTCGCTGTTCGACAGCGCCATCATGAAGATGAGCGTGATCTCGAAGGAATTCCGCGACCGCTATCTCTCGAACCCGAAGGATCCAAATGCCTTCGAGGGTCCCGTCGCCGTGTTCGAGGGCCCGGAGGACTATCACGCCCGCATCGAGGATCCGGCGCTCGGCATCGACGAGCACACCATCCTGGTCGTCCGCGGCGTCGGGCCGATCGGCTATCCGGGCTCGGCCGAGGTGGTCAACATGCAGCCCCCCGCCGCGCTGATCAAAAAGGGCGTCACCTCGCTGCCTTGCATCGGCGACGGCCGCCAGTCCGGCACCTCGGGCTCGCCCTCGATTCTCAACGCGTCGCCCGAGGCCGCCGCCGGCGGCGGCCTCGCGTTGCTCGAGAGCGGGGACCGCATCCGCATCGATCTCAACAAGGGCACCGCCGACATCTTGATCTCGGCCGACGAGCTCGCAGCACGCCGTGCCGCCCTCGCCAAGCAAGGCGGCTTCCACTTTCCGGCGAGCCAGACGCCATGGCAGGAGATCCAGCGCGGCTTGGTCGAGCAACTCGCCGACGGCATGGTGCTCGCCCCGGCCGTCAAGTATCAGCGCGTCGCCCAGAAGAGCGTTCCGCGGGACAATCATTAGCGCCATGACATGTGTCATGGCCGGGCTTGTCCAGGCTCGTCCCGACCATCCACGACTTTTCGGGCAAGACAAGAAAGACGTGGATGTCCGGGACAAGCCCGGGCATGACGAAAACATCCGGAGGATTTCCCATGACCAACCGCCTCAAGGGCAAGATCGCCGTCACCACCGCGGCGGGCCAGGGAATCGGCCGCGCCATCGCGGAGACTTTCGTCGCGGAGGGCGCGACCGTGATCGCGACCGACCTCGATGACGCCAAGCTCGAGGGGCTCGCGGCGAAGCAGCTCGCCAAGCTCGACGTGCGCTCGACCGCGGCGGTCGAGGCCCTGGCGCAGTCGGTGCTCGAGGAGTTCGGCGCGCCGCACATTCTCATCAATTGCGCCGGCTTCGTGCATGACGGCAGTGTGCTGCAATGCTCCGAGGCCGACTGGGACTTCTCGTTCGACCTCAACGTCAAGGCCATGCACCGCACTATTCGAGCCTTCCTGCCGGCGATGCTCGAGGATGGCCGCGGCTCGATCATCAACATGTCCTCGACCGCCTCCTCGATCCGCGGCGTCCCCAACCGCTATGTCTATGGGGCGACCAAGGCCGCGGTGATCGGCCTCACGAAGGCCGTGGCGATCGACTTCATCCGTCAGGGCATTCGCTGCAACGCCATCTGTCCCGGCACGATCCAGTCGCCGTCGCTCGACGGGCGTATCGAGACGGCATCGCAGAAGACCGGGAAGTCGGAGGCCGACGTGCGTCAGCTCTTCGTCGACCGCCAGCCCATGGGACGCCTCGGCACCGCGCAGGAGGTCGCCAACCTCGCGCTGTTTCTCGCCTCGGACGAGTCGAGCTACATCACGGGCCAGGCGCATCTCGTCGATGGCGGCATGGCGCTGTAGCGGGCACTGGCAGCAGGGCGCCGGGCCGCCTCACTGGTCGCACTTCGCGTGCGCGCGCCGGATGCAGTCATAGTAATTGCTGGCGCAAATCCGATCGTTGCCGTACGGCGGATTCTTGTCGCACTCGTCGAGCTCGCGGTCGCACTTCTTGCAACGCGGGTCGTCGCGGCCGGCGAGCTGCAGCGGCGATGCCGGCGCCGCGGCGTGGTCGGTGCGACCGAGCAACTCTGCCAGTCCCGCACTCGCCGGTGCGGCGAAAATACCGGAGGCCAGCAGACCAACGGCTGCGGCTGAGATAATGCTGCAAGTGTATCGCATCATGACCCTCCCCGGGTTGTCTACCAATCAGTATAGCCGTGTGCGACAACGCGTTGAACCGGTGGGGCGCGATATAGGCAATCCTGTCCAGACGCCGCGCCGGCGCGATCACGGCCGTAGCAACGCACTTCGGCAACGTCTCACGACGCGTTATACTCGCCGCATGGACGCCCGAAACTTCGGCCCGACGCCGCCTCCCGACGATCCGCACGGCTACGACGGCCCGCCGTCGGGCACCGGCATCGCGATTGTGCTCGCCGCGATCGCGATCGCGCTTGTCGGCGGCTACTTCCTGGTGATGAAGCTCGTCGCGATGTCGCGCACCGAGGACTGCCTGATGTCCGGCCGCCGCAACTGCGCGCCGATCGAAACGCCGGCGCGCTAACGCAACGAAGCGAAATCGATCGGCTGGTGCCGATCGAGGTGCCGGCTCGCGAACGCGAACGGGTATTTCAGGCCGGTCGCGCAGTTGAACAGCACGACCCGCTCCGTGCGCTTGACGCGGCCTTCGGCGATCGCGTGCCGGCAGGCGACGAGGGTGGCGGCGCCTTCGGGGGAGAGATGAATGCCGTCACGCGCTGCGAGCTCGCGGCGCGCGGGCTCCGCCTCCTCGTCGTCGATGGCGATCGCAAAGCCGTTGCTTTCGCGCAGCGCCCGCAGGATCAGAAAATCGCCGAGCGTGAACGGCACGCGTACGCCCGGAATGATGGTGTGGCCGTCCTTCCACGGCTCGGCGAACTCCGTCCCCTCCTCGAACGCGCGCACGATGGGCGCACAGGTGCGCGACTGAACCGCGACCATGCGCGGGCGCTTGCGTCCGATCCAGCCGATCGCCGCGAGCTCGGCGAACGCCTTCCACATGCCGATCAGCCCCGTGCCGCCGCCGGTCGGATAGAAGATCACGTCGGGAAGCTCCCAATCGAGTTGCTCGGCGAGTTCGATCCCCATCGTCTTCTTGCCTTCGACCCGATAGGGTTCCTTCAAGGTCGAGGCATTGAACCAACCCATCGGCTCGCTGCCCGCCTGGACGATCGGACCGAGGTCGGTGATGACGCCATTCACCGCAAAGCCATGGCCGCCGTAAAGCGGGATTTCGGCGACCGTGATGTCCGGCGCATCCTCCGGATAGAAGACGTAGGACTCGATGCCGGCGCGGGCACAATAGGCCGCGAGCGCGGCACCGGCGTTGCCGGCGGACGGCATGGCGATGCGCACGACGCCGAGCTCCTTCGCCATCGACACCGCGACCGCGAGACCGCGCGCCTTGAACGAGCCGGTCGGCAGCCGGCCTTCATCCTTGATCAGGAGCTCGGCCGCCCCGAGCTGGCGCGCCATCCGCGGCGCGGCGATGAGCGGCGTCATGGTCTCGCCGAGCGAGACGACGTTCTGTGCGCTTCGAACGGGAAGGAGCTCGCGGTAGCGCCACATGTCCGGCGCGCGCCCGAGCAGATCGGATTTGTTGATCGCGCGCGCCAGGCCTTCGAGGTCATAGCGCACGAGAAGCGGCTTTCCATGTTTCGACAAGCCGACAAGTCGGCCTGCCGGGTAGATTTCACCAGTTTGGCTGCATTCGAGATGGCGCACGAAATTGGGGCGCTCATCACGCGTATTGTCGAGCATAAGAAGACCCTCGCTGGATGCGCGGCCGCGGGTTACGCGCTTTTCCCCGCCGCGTGCATGACGGCGCGATAGGCGAACACGGTCGCGGGCCCGAGCGTCGTGCCGGGGCCCGGATAGGCGCCGGACATGATCGAGGCCATGTCGTTCCCGCAGGCGTAGAGCCCCGCGATCGGCGTGCCATCGGCGCCGAGCACGCGCGCATCGGTGTCGGTCGCAAGCCCGGTGCTGACCGCGATCTCCGCCGGCCACACGGCGATCGCGTGGAACGGCGGGGCGCCGAGCGCGCCGATGCACGGATTGGGCTTATGCGCCGGATCGCCGTTGAAGCGGTTGAGCTCGGTCTCGCCCTTGCCGAAATCCTCATCGATGCCGGTGGCGGCGAAGCGATCGTGCCGCGCGACCGTCTCGGCGAGGGCGGCCGCCGGCACTTTGATCTTGCCGGCGAGCTCGTCGAGGGTCGGCGCCGTGACGATATAGCCGTTCCGCTCGAAGGCGCGCAGGTCGCGCGCGCCCGGATGAATGTCGCCGAAGCCGTATTTGGCGACGAACGCCGACGAGCAGATCAGCCAGGCCGGCATGGTCGGCGCGTTCTTGTGGCTCTCGAACATCGCCTCGACGAAATCGTGGTAGGAGACCGCCTCGTTGACGAAGCGCCGGCCGGCGCCGTTCACGGCGAGCAGACCGGGTTTTGGCCGGTCGAGCGACAGATGCGGATAGAGACCAGTGCTGCCGTCGCGCCGGCGCGTCACCGACACCGGCGTCCACAGGCCCCCCCGGCCGCCCCGCTCCGGCGCCGTGTGCGCGCCGAGCCGCAGGCCGAGCGCGAGGCCGTCGCCTGAATTGGTCTCGCACGCGAGCGAGCGCTCCGGTGTCGGCTGCGGCATGAAGCGGGCGCGGAATTCCTTGTTGTGGCCGAACCCGCCGGTCGCGAGGATCACGCCCTTGCGCGCCTTGACGACGATCTCATCGCCGCCGCTGCGCAGCCGCGCGCCGGTGACGCCTCCGCCGTCGCCGAGCGTGTCGACGATCTGCGTGCCGAACAGAATGGGGACCCTGCGCTGGCGCAGGCCGTAGAACAGCCGCGCCGTCAGCGCATTGCCCATCATCAGCCGCGTGCCGCGGCGAAAGCGCAGACGATC
Source organism: Xanthobacteraceae bacterium (assembly GCA_035293985.1). Taxonomy (GTDB): domain Bacteria; phylum Pseudomonadota; class Alphaproteobacteria; order Rhizobiales; family Xanthobacteraceae; genus JAVDCA01. The sequence continues at coordinate 60,435 of DATGLS010000041.1, read as the reverse complement.
CACCAGAAAACGCGCAAAAAGTTTGGCCGAATAGATGAAGTTCGCGACTGACTCGAAGCGCCCGATCAGCCGCGGGATGTCGTCCTTGCCGACCATCATGCCGCCGAAGATCATGTATTCGGGGATCGGCGGGCGCACGCGCGCGAAGTCGGCGCCGAGCAGGCGCCCATCGAATGGTTTTGGGATGATGGCGCGGCCGAACACGCCGGCGCCCGGCAGGTTGCCGCGATAATCCGGATGCTTGCCGCACGGGATGAACTGCACCTCGGTCCGCGACGCGAGGTAGTCGATCGCCGCCGGGCCGGTCTGCAGAAACGCGGTGCGCAGGTCGCGGCCCGCCGTGCCGGCGATCAGCGCATCGAGATAGCGCTCGGCCGATTCAGCGCTGTCGTCGAAGCCCGCCGCCTTGCTCTGGTGGTTGCCTGGGATCCACAGCGTCCCGGCCGCGGTCGCGCCGGTGCCGCCGACCTGCTCGGACTTTTCGCACAGCAGGACGTCGAGCCCTTCGAGCGAGGCGATCAGCGCCGCCGTCATTCCGGCGGGACCCGCGCCCGCGACGAGCAGATCGACTTCACGTTCGGAATTCATCGCGCATGTACCCAGCCTTGCACCCGGCCTTCAACTATCTCAGCCGGTAACTGTAATGCACACACGGTCGGGCACAAGAAGGCGACCGGCGCCCTCGTGAAGCTCAGTGCGCACCCGCAGGCGCGCGGCCTTCCCCCGGCCGCAGCAGGATGAACGCGATCGGCACCAGGATCGCGGCGAGCCACGCGTAGTAGAGAAACACATCGTCGTAGGCGAGCAGCGTCGCCTGCTGGTTGACGGTCTGCTCGATCAACGCGTAGGCGCGCCTCGCGGCGCCGGCGGCCGGCACGCCCTGCGCGATCAGCGTCGCGGTGGCGTGCTGCACTGCCGCCTGGAACGCGGGCGAGGACGGCACCAAATTGGCGGTGAGATAGGCCTGATGGACCTGCGCGTGCTCGGCCAGCACCGTGCCGGCGACCGACACGCCGATGCTGCCGCCGAGATTGCGGGATACGTTGATCAGCGAGGAAGCCTCGCTCGACTTGTCGGCCGGCAGGCCCGCATATGACGCCGACGTGATCGGGATGAACAGGAAGGGCAGCCCGATCGTCTGGTAGACGCGCGCCCACGCCATGAACGAGAAGTCGGCGCCCGGCTCGAGCGACATAAGGTGCCACATCGACAGGGCGACGGTCGCCATGCCGAGGCCGATCAGCCACTTCGGCGCGACGTAGCCCGACACGAAGCCGACCACCGGCATCATCAGCAGCATCGCGAGCCCGCCCGGCATCAGGGCGAAGCCGGAGAGGGTCGCCGTGTAGCCGAACGACACCTGCAGGAGCTGCGGGATGAGCTGGGTGGTGCCGAACAGGATCGCTCCGAGCGCGAGCATCAGGATGTTAGCGGTCGCGAACTGGCGCCGCCCGAACAGCCGGATGTCCACGATCGGGTCATCGCGCGAGAGCTCCCACGGGATGAACGCGATCAGCGCCGCGATCGAGACGGCGAAGAACGAGATGATGAAATTAGATTGGAACCAGTCCTCGCGCTCGCCCTTGTCGAGCACGACCTCCAGGCAGCCGAGACAGAGCGCGACCAGCAGGAAGCCGATCCAGTCCACCCGGATGCCGCTGGCCACCCGCTCGCGGCGTTCTTGCTGCAGGACCTCCGGCTCGTCGACCAGCCAATGCACGAGCGTGAGCGAGAGGAGCCCGATCGGGCCGTTGATCAGGAATATCCAGTGCCAGGAATAGTTGTCGGTGAGCCAGCCGCCGAGGGTGGGTCCGATCGTCGGCGCGACGATAACGGCGACGCCATAGAGCGCGAAGGCCTGCGCGCGCCGGCGCGCCGGGAAGGTATCGGCGAGCATCGCCTGCTCGCTGGGCGCCATGCCGCCGCCGCCAAGCCCCTGCAGCACGCGAAACACGATCAGCATCCCGAGGGTGGGCGCAAACGCGCACATGACCGAGGCGATCGTGAAGGTCGCGACGCAAATCATGTAGAAGCGCTTGCGCCCGACCACCCCCGAGAGCCACCCGCTGATCGGCAGCACCACGGCGCTCGCCACCAGGTAGCTGGTGATCACCCAGGTGCTCTCGTCCACCCCTGCCGCGAGGCTGCCGGCGATGTTGCGCAGCGCCACATTGGCGATCGAGGTGTCGAGCACCTGCATGAAGGTCGCGATCGAGATCACCACCGCGACCAACCATGGATTGCGGTCGCCCGCGGCCGAGCGGGAGAGATCGTCGTGGCTGTCGTCGACGGATGGCACAGTCAATGACTCCCGTCTCCGTCATGGCCGGGCTTGTCCCGGCCATCCACGTCTTGGCCGCAAAGAAAGACGTGGATGCCCGGCATTCGCCGGGCATGACGGGGAAAAATTACATCACCGCACCTTGACGGTCGGCACCACCGACATGCCGGGGCCGAGCTCGACGCCGGGCCGCCCGTCGAACACGATCTTCACCGGCACGCGCTGCACCACCTTGACGTAGTTGCCGGTCGCATTCTCGGGCGGCAGCAGGCTGAAGGCGGCCCCGCTGCCCGCCTGGATGCTGTCGACGTGGCCGTGGAAGACCTTGCCCGGATAGGCGTCGACCGTGATGTCGACCGGCTGGCCCGGCCGCATCAGGTCGAGCTGCGTCTCCTTGAAGTTCGCCGTCACCCACACGTTCACGGGCACGAACATCATCAGCGCGCCGCCCGGCTGCGCGAGGTTGCCGACCGCGGCCGAGATCTTGGTGGCGCGCCCGGTCTCGGGCGCCGTGATGCGGGTGCGCGCAAGATTGGCCTGCGCCTCCATCAGGGTCGCCTTTGCCTGCTCGAGCTGCCCACGCGCCGCCTGCAGCTGCGTCTGCAGGACCGCGATCTGCTTCTCGGTCGCCATCTGGTTTGCTTGCGCGTTCGCGAGCGCCGCGTCCTTCTGGCGGAAGTCAGAGGCGGTCTGGTCCGCCTGCTGCTGGGTGCCGGCGCCGCGTTTCACCAGGTCCTGGGCGCGCGCGTTCTCGCGCTGCGACAGCGCCAGCGCCGCCTGGGCCTGCACGACCTGCTTCTGCGCCGCGTCGACGCGCGCCTGCTGAGCGGCAATCTGCGCGCCATAGTTGGCGATCGAGGCATTCGCCTGGTCGACCTGCGCCTTGGCCTGGTCGACCGCCGCCTGGTAGTCGCGCGGGTCGATCTCGACCAGCACCGCGCCGGCCGGCACCGTCTCGTTGTCGGTCACCGGCACGTTGACGATCGTGCCGGTGAGCTGCGACGCGATCGTCACGGTGCGCGCGTCGATGAAGGCGTCGTCGGTCGACTCGTAATTGCGCGCGTGCAGCCACCACAGCAAGAGGCCGATGAGCACCAGCACGATCGCGATCGCGATCGCCGCGGTCGCGAGCGGATGCCGGCGCATCCGCTCGCGCAGGGAGGGCTTCTCCTTCGTGTCACCCGCCGGCGCGGCCTTGCCGTCCGGCCGTCCCTTGGCGATTTCGCGATCGTCGCGCCGCGCCGGCTCGAGCCGCTCGGCGATATCTCGTCGTGCGCTGTTTGCGTCCATCCGTCGCTCCGCAGGCCCGCGTGGTCGACGCCAGCGAGGCCCATCAGAACGAAACGGATGGCGACGCGGGATGGTTCCGGGAACGCACAGCGCTTGCCCCCTTCTCCCCCTAAAGGGCTGGGGAGAAGGAGCGCAGGCATCGTGCCGCGGCCGCAAGCGTCACATCACGCGGATGAAGATCATCACCAGGCCGACCACCGAGACCGCCCAAGCGGCGGTGCGCAGCCACGGGATGCCGACGAGGTAGATCACCGCATAGGCGAGCCGCGCCCAGAAGAAGAGCTCGGCACCCAGCGCCGTCGAGGCGTCGAGCTTGTTGGTGATTTGCGCCACCAGCACCAGGATCGCGAACAGCAGCAGGTTCGCGGTCATGTTGTGATGGGCGCGGTTGGCGCGGCCGGCCCAGCCGGTGATCTCCGGCATCTTTTCGCGATTGCCCGCCAACGTGGGCAGCCCGACCTGCAGCATGGCGCCGAGCACCGCGATGACCACCTGCACGAACGCCAGCGCGACCGACCAGACCAGTAGCTTGATTTCCATGGTACCCTCCCCGGCTGAGGACGGCCTTCCCGACGCCGTCCCGCATCAGGCTATCGCATGCCTTGCCGAAAGCGAGAGCCGCCCGCCGCGTCGTCGACGAAAATCACCGTGATCGGCCACGCAGGAGGCGGCCCGCGCGGGTTGGCCGAATCAGCATCCCGGCCTACGATCCATCGGGAAGGCCGACCACGACGCCATGAATCGCCAGCAACGCCGCGCCGCCGAGGCCGCCGCAAAGCGCGGCGGCGGCCCAGCACCGCGCGCGGCCGCGCTGTTCGCCGCCGGCCTCGCGCATCATCAGGCGGGCCGGCTCGCCGAGGCCGAGACGCACTATCGCGAGGCGCTCGCCGGGCAGCCCGATCATGCCGACGCGCTGCATCTGCTCGGCGTGATCGCCTCGCAGATCGGCCGCCATGACGTCGCCGTCGACCTGATCGGTCGCGCCATCGCGCATGGTGGCGACCATTCACATTTTCACGCCAATCTCGGCCTCGCGCTCGCCGGGCTCGAGCGGTTCGACGAGGCGCTGGCGAGCTTCGAGCGAGCGCTCGCGGCGCGGGCCGATCATGCCGAGGCGCTGTGCCACCGCGGCGACACATTGCGCCGCCTCGGGCGTTTCGACGAGGCGCTCGCGAGCTACGACCAGGCGGTCGCGGCACGGCCCGATTTCGCCGCCGCATACTCGGATCGCGGCAATGTACTGAAAACGATGCGGCGCTTCGCCGACGCGCTCGCGAGCTACGACCGCGCGCTCGCCCTCAACCCGGATTTCGTCGGCGCGCTCTCCAACCGCGCCGTCACGCTGCAGGCGCTCGATCGCCTCGACGAGGCGCTGGCAAGCTGTGACCGCGCGCTGGCGCTCGAGCCACGCGCTGTCGAGGCGCTGATCAACCGGGCCGGGGTGCTGCAAGAGCTGCGCCGCTTCGACGCGGCCCTCTCGACCTACGATCGCGCCATCGCGCTCGCGCCGCAGAGCGCGGCCGCGCAGGCGAATCGCGCCCTGCTGCTGCTCCTCACCGGCGATTTCGCCCGAGGCTGGCCGGCCTATGAATGGCGCCGCAAGCTGCCGGGCTTCGACGGACGCGTCTTCGCCGAGCCGGCATGGTCCGGCGAGGACATTGCCGGCTGCCGGCTGCTGCTCCATGCCGAGCAGGGTTTCGGCGACACCATCCAGTTCGCACGCTACGCGCCGCTCGCGGCGGCGCGCGGCGCCGATGTCACGCTCGCGGTGCAGCCGCCCCTCGCCCGCTTGCTCGCGGGCCTTCCCGGCGTCGCCGTGATCGCCGATCGCGATCCGCTGCCGCCGTTCGACCGGCACTGCTCGCTGCTCAGCCTGCCGCGCGTGTTCGCCACGACGCTCGATACGGTCCCGAGCGGTGTCCCATACATTGCCGCGCCGGCTGATCGCGTCGCAGCATGGGCGCAGCGTCTGCCGCAGGACGGCCTGCGCATCGGCCTCGCCTGGTCCGGCCATCCGGCCAACACCAAGGACCACGAGCGCTCGATTCCGTTCGCGCCACTCGCGCCACTGCTCGCCGTGCCGGGCACGCGCTTCGTCAGCCTGCAGAAGGATGTGCGCGCGGCCGAGGCGGACGCGTTCCATCAATGCGGCCGCATCCTCGACCTCGCCGGCGACCTGCGCGACTTCGCCGACACCGCCGCCGTCATCGCGGTGCTCGACCTCGTCATCACGGTCGACACCGCGGTCGCCCACCTTGCGGGAGCGATGGGCAAGCCCGTCTGGGTGCTGCTGCCGCGCACGCCCGACTTCCGTTGGCTGATGGATCGCGACTCCAGCCCGTGGTATCCGAGCGCGCGCCTCTTCCGCAAAGTCGGAGCCGACGCGTGGGATGCCGTGATCGCGCGCGTCGCCGCTGCGCTCGCACGGCTCGGCGCGAAATAGCGCCGCCCCTACTCGGCAGACGCCGGCTTGGCGCGCGCTTTCGCCTCCTCGACGCCCTCGCGCCACATCGCGTACAGCACGGAGATCATCGCCGGCCCGAGAAACAGGCCGAGCAGGCCGAAGGTTTCGAGGCCGCCGACGACGCCGAGCAGAACGCCGAGGAAGGGCAGGCTGCTGGTGCGGCCGATCAGCATCGGGCGCACCACGTTGTCGGCGACCACGATCACCACCGTCCCATACACGACGATCGCGATCGCGGCGCCGACGCTTCCCTGCGCATAAAGTACCAGCGCGCAGGCGCAATAGACGAGCGGGGCGCCGAGCGGCACGATCGAGAAGATCGCCGTGACGAGCCCGAGCACCGCCGCATATTTGAGGTCGGCCACCCAGTAGGCGAGCCCGAGCAGCACGCCCTCGGCAAGCCCGACCAGCACCAGCCCGTTGACCGAGCCGCGCACCGCCGCGATCGCGTTCTGCCCGTGGTCGCCGCCAGAGGGTCCGATCAGCGTGTTGGCGAGCAGCTCCGCCTCCCCGATCAGGCGATCGCCGCCGCGGTACAGGAAGAACAGCGTGACCAGCGTGAAGGCCAGCACGGTGAGGCGGCTCGCCACCTCGGTGCCGAGCACACGCGTGATGCTGAGCATGCCGCCGCTGTCGTTGAGCAGCGCGCTCACGCCGCCCGCAATCCCGAGCGATTCCAGCAGCGCGGATGGGCCCTTGCCGGTGAGGTTCGCCTGCCACCACCTGGTCGCCCATTCGCCGCCGAACGGCACCCGGTGCAGCCACCCCGGCGGCGTCGGAAAGCCATGCGCGAAGACGCCGTCTATCCACTCCACCATTCCGCCGCCGTTGCGCGCCGCCTCGATGCCGATCCGCACCAGCGGCAGGATCACGACGATGGCGAGCACGATGGTCAGCAGCGCCGCGGTCGTATTGCGTCCGAGCTCGTGACCGACCAGCCATTGCCGCAGCGGCCAGGTCGCGATAGCGAGCACCACCGCCCAGGCGAGCGCCGGCAGCAGGTGCCACATCATCCAGACGCTCGCGAGCACCACCGCGACGATCAACACGGCGCGCGCAATCCACCGGACGTCCCAGCTAGTCGTCATGGTCCCCGTTCCCCGTGAGTCCCGGGCGATTGGACGTGGTTCTTCGCCTCTCCCCTGCGCGGAAAAGGGAGCGCTGGGCATCGTGCTCACCCCACGTCCAACCGCCCTGACCAGTGATCGCGGTCGAGGCTAGCTCCCCACGAAGCGCTGGGAAAGGCGCCGCAAGCCGTCACCCGGCGCGCTTGTGCGCCGACCCGTAATGACTACGATCGGTCGCGCAACGACAGCCGCGGGCAAGCTCATGGATGACAGGTTCGTCAAGACCGGCGTCTTTCTCGCGCCGTTTCATGCACTGAAAGAGAACCCGCTGCTCTGCCTCGAGCGCGACATGGAGCTTCTGGTCCACCTCGACCGGCTCAACTATCACGAGGCGTGGATCGGCGAGCATCATTCGGGCGGCTTCGAGATCATCGCCTGCCCCGAGATGTTCATCGCCGCCGCGGCAGAGCGCACGCGCCACATCCGGCTCGGCACCGGCGTCGTGTCGCTGCCCTATCACAACCCGTTCACGGTGGCGGGCCGGCTGATGCAGCTCGACTACATGACGCGCGGCCGCGCCATGTTCGGCGTCGGCCCGGGCTCGCTCGTCTACGACGCCGTGAAGATGGGTCTGAAGCCCGAGGAGCAGCGGCGCAAGCTCGACGAGGCGCTCGCGGTCATCGTCGAGCTGATGCAGGGCCGCAGCGTGACGTGCAAGACCGACTGGTTCGACCTGCACGAGGCGCGCCTGCAACTCCCCGGTTATTCGCAGCCCATGATGGAGATGGCGGTCGCCTCCAACCGCTCGCCGGTCGGCGCGCTCGCGGCCGGCAAGTACGGCATCGGCATGCTGTCGATCGGCGGCACCTCGGACGAGGCGCTGGCCTCCTACGCCAGGAACTGGGGCCTTTACGAGGAGACCGCGCGCGCGGCCGGCAAGACGCCCGACCGCCGCAACTGGCGCATCGTCACCTTCGCACATGTGGCCGAGACGCGCGAGCAGGCGCGTGCCGACATGAAACACGGCCTCGAGGACTTCAAGCGCTATTTCGGCGAGGTCGCGACCTTCCCGATCATCCCGCCCGACGTCACCGGCGATCCGGCCGAGTACCTCGTCTCGACCGGCTTGGCCTGCATCGGCACGCCCGACGACTGCATCCGCCATTTCGAGCGCCTGTGGAAGGGCTCGCGCGGCGGTCTCGGCGGCATCCTGCTGCTCGCCCACAATTGGGCGGACTGGTCGCAGACGAGGAAGAGCTACGAGCTGATGGCGCGCTACGTGCACCCGCACTTCCAGCGCAACGCCAACGCGCTGCGCCAGGCGAGCTACGACGACGCCGCCGCGAAGTATGCGACCGCCGGCGTGCAGTCGCGCGCCGCGGTGCAGGCCGCGATCGACAAGCACGCGGCGGAGAAGAAGGCGTAGGTCTTCACCCTCCCCTGCAGGGCCCTGCAGGGAAGGGTGAAACGCGCAAGCGCCGTCCCCGATGCTATAACACCGCATGAATCAGCCCCTCGAACTCGCCCTCGACACCTTCGGTGACGTCACGGAGGGCGACGACGGCAAGCCGCTGCATGCCGCGCAGGTGATCCGCAACGTCGTCGACGAGGGCGTGCTCGCAGACGAGGTCGGCGTCGATTTCATCGGCCTCGGCGAGCATCATCGCGCCGATTTCGCGGTATCTGCGCCCGAGATCGTGCTCGCCGCGATCGCCGCCCGCACCCGCCGCATCCGGCTCGGCACCGCCGTCACGGTGCTCTCCTCCGACGACCCGATCCGCGTCTTCCAGCGCTTCTCGACCCTCGATGCGGTGTCGAACGGGCGCGCCGAGGTCATCCTCGGGCGCGGCTCGTTCATCGAGTCGTTTCCCCTGTTCGGCTTCGACCTCGCCAGATACGAGGAGCTGTTCAACGAGAAGCTCGATCTTTTCGCCGCGGTGCTCACCGAGCAGCCCGTAACCTGGCAAGGGAAGACGCGGCCGCCGCTCGCCAACCAGAGCGTCTTTCCCAAGACCCAGTCCGGGCGGCTCAAGACCTGGATCGGCATCGGCGGCACGCCGCAATCGGTGCTGCGCGCGGCCCGTTACGGCCTGCCGCTGATGATCGCGGTTATCGGCGGCGACCCGCGGCGCTTCGTGCCGCTCGCCGATCTCTACCGCCGCGCGCTCGCCGAGCTCGGCAAGGCCGAGCTGCCGGTCGGCCTGCATTCGCACGGCTTCGTCGGCGAAACCGATGCCCAGGCGAAGGAGGATCTGTTCGCCGACTACAAGCGCGGCCGCGACAAGATCGGCGCCGAGCGTGGCTGGCCGCCGATGAGCCGCGACGATTTCGAGCGCGAGATCGCGCACGGCTCGCTCTATTGCGGCGCGCCCGAGACCGTCGCGCGCAAGATCGTCGCGTCCGTGAAGGCGCTCGGTCTCGCCCGCTTCGAGATGAAATACAGCGCCGGCCCGCTGTCGCATGCCAAGATGATGCGCAGCATCGAGCTCTACGGCCGCAAGGTCATTCCGCTCGTGCGCGAGATGCTGGGCTGAGCCGGCCGAGCATCGACGAGCCGCGATGGGCGAACGCCCACCCTTCGCCTGCCCCGCTGCCATCGCCCGCTTGTCGGCGTGCCGCCGGGTCACCATGATGTGCGCCGGGCGCCGCGTCGGCGCCGGAGTGGAGCATCGATGCAACGCAGCACTGAGCGCATTCTCACCACCCACACCGGCAGCCTGCCGCGCACCGCCAAGGTGGTCGAGCTGCTGCTCGCCGAGCAGGCGAATCCCGGCGCGCGCAAGGCCGAGCTCCACGCCGCCGTGCGCGACGCCGTCGCCCATGTGGTGGGCAAGCAGATCGAATGCGGCATCGACATCGTCAATGACGGCGAGCAGGGCCGCACCGATTATACGGTGCACGTGCTCGACCGGCTTTCCGGCTTCGCCGGCGAGAGCACCCCGCCGCTCGGCACCGGGGACGCGGAATTCCCCGAGCTTGCGCAGCTGCTCGCCCAGTTCGCCTCGCCGTTCCAGCATCGGCCCGCCTGCAACGGCGACGTTGCCTGGAAGGACTTTGCCGCCGCCCAGGCCGACATCGACCTTTCAAAGGATGTCATGAAGCGGTTCAAGGCAACCGAGCTGTTCATGACCTCGCCCTCGCCCGGCCAGATCGCGCGCTATCTCAAGAACAGGCACTACAAGACCGAAGAGGCTTATGTTTACGCGCTGGCCGACGTGATGAAGCGCGAGTACAAGGCGATCGTCGATGCGGGCTTCCTGCTGCAGCTCGACTGCCCCGACCTCGCGATGCTGCGGCACACGGTCTATCTCGACAAGAGCATCGCCGACTTCCGCAAGATCATCGCCGTCAACGTCGCGGCGCTCAACCACGCCGTCGAGGGCATCCCGGCCGAGCGCATGCGCATGCACGTGTGCTGGGGCTCGACCATGGCGCCGCGCCACACCGACGTGCCGCTCGTCGACATCATCGACATCGTGCTGACCGCCAAGCCCACCGCCGTGTCGTTCCCGGCCGCCAACGGCCGGCACGAGCACGAATGGAAGATCTGGCGGGACGTGAAGCTCCCCGCCGGCAAGGTGATCATCCCCGGCGTGATCGACTCCACCGTCAACACGGTCGAGCATCCCGAGGTGGTCTGTGACCGCATCCTCAACTTCGCCAACACGGTCGGGCGCGAGAACGTCATCGCCGGCGTCGACTGCGGCTTCGGCACCTTCGCGGGCCGCGTCCAGGTCGACACCAAGATCGTGTGGATGAAGCTCGCCGCGCTCGCCGAAGGCGCACGGCGCGCCTCCGCGCAGCTGTGGTCGAAGGCGGCATAGCGACGCGATGAGCGCGTAGGGTGGGCAACCGCGCCGGATCGTTTCCATCCGCGTGGGCAAAATCGCATCCAGCGCGGTTGCCCAGGCGGCAACGAACGCGCACGACCCCACGCCTGCGCTCCGCTCGACCTATTGCTTCCCGATCTGCAGCCAGCGGCGCACCGTGGCCCAACCGGTCTGATCGTCTTCCTTCTTGCAGCTCTGCCCGCCCTGTGGCCGCTTGCAGCGCGTGCTGGTCGGCGTCGTCTGCGTGTCGACGATGATCGGTTGCACGACGTGGTGATGCGGCGTCTGCTTGGCCTGAACCGTTGGCGCCGCCGACGCGCTGTTATTCGATGTATGGGCGTGCACCTGCGGCGTCACCGGATGAACGTAGGTCGTGTGCGGAATGATGACGACGTGCGGCGGCGGAACGTAGACGTGCACCGGCGGCGCCGTATGGCAGCACGCGGCCAAGGCCTCCCCGGCGCCGATGGCAAAAAATAGAAGTGCCCCGCAGAACCCAGACAACAGACGCATTTCGCCCCCCCCTCGGCAGCGCGGCCGTCCCATGCAGCCTGCGATAGCAGGGTAGGCAAGCTCTCCCGGTAAAGCAATCGATACGTGCAGCCAATCCGCACGCGGAACCTTCGGTAGCTGCTATGGCCGGCTCGCCTGCGCCGGAGCGGCAAACCGGTGGAGGGCCGGCATCTGATAGGCCCAGAACTGATAAGCCGGCACGACACCGGCGGCGCAGATGATCAGCAAGAACGCGGCAAACAGGATCCTGACGCGATCCGCCGCAATTTGGATCGCCGGCCCGACGAGCACCATCGCGACGACGAAGCCCGCGAGCCATTGCGAGCGGATCCATCCAAAATCCGTCGAGGCCGGATTGCGGCCGGCTTCGGGGATCGCGGCGAGTGCGAGAAGGATTGCGACCACGCCGGCGCAGGTCGCAAGTAAAAAGAGCAGCAGCCGGAGCGATCGCTCGATCAAAGGCCGCATGGAATCGGCACGCATTAATTTCGTCCTGGTCCTCTTATGTCCTGCTCTCGTGTGTCATTGCGAAGGCCGATTTAAGCCTCGCCGGGCGCACTGACCGACCCGTCATCCTGAGGCGCGAGCGAAGCCAGCCTCGAAGGATACGGCCGAGGTGCAGCAAGCGAGCAAGCGGCGCCGCCGCGGGCCCTTCGAGGCTCGGCCTTCGGCCGAGCACCTCAGGATGACGGGCGCGGGTATTTTCCGCTACAAGGCGCCGGCATCGAGCTCGCAGCATATCGCAATGAAAAAAATCGGCTTCCTCTCGTTCGGCCACTGGACCCCGTCGCCGCAGTCGCGCACGCGTACGGCGTCCGATGCGCTGCTGCAATCGATCGATCTCGCGGTCGCGGCCGAGGAGCTCGGCGCCGACGGCGCCTTCTTCCGCGTGCATCACTTCGCCCGCCAGCTCGGCTCGCCCTTCCCGCTGCTGGCGGCGTGCGGCGCCAAGACGAAGCGCATCGAGCTCGGCACCGCGGTCATCGACATGCGCTACGAGAACCCGCTCTACATGGCGGAGGACGCGGGCGCCGCCGACCTCATCGCCGGCGGCCGGCTGCAGCTCGGCATCAGCCGCGGCTCGCCCGAGCAGGTGATCGACGGCTGGCGCTATTTCGGCTACGCGCCGCCCGAGGGGCAGAGCGATGCCGACATGGCGCGCCACCACACCGAGGTCCTGCTCGAGGTGCTCAAGGGCGAAGGCTTTGCCCGCCCCAACCCGCGGCCGATGTTTCCCAACCCGCCCGGCGCGCTGCGGCTCGAGCCGCACTCGGAGGGCCTGCGCGAGCGCATCTGGTGGGGCGCCGGCAAGAACGACACCGCCGCCTGGGCCGGCAAGCTCGGCATGCACCTGCAGAGCTCGACGCTGAAGAAAGACGAGGACGGGCGGCCGTTCCACCTCCAGCAAGCCGAGCAGATCCGCATCTTCCGCGAGGCGTGGAAGGAAGCCGGCCACACCCGCACGCCGCGCGTGTCGGTGAGCCGCAGCATCTTCGCCCTGGTCGACGAGCGCGACCGCGCCTATTTCGGCCGCGGCGAGGAGAGCGAGGACCAGATCGGCCTCCTCGGCGACGACACCCGCACCATCTTCGGCCGCAGCTACGCGGCCGAGCCCGACGTGCTGATCGAGCAGCTCAAGGAGGACCAGGCGATCGCCGCCGCCGACACGCTCCTGCTCACCGTGCCCAACCAGCTCGGCGTCGACTATAACGCCCACGTCATCGAGGCGATTTTGAAATACGTAGCACCGGGCCTCGGCTGGCGGTGACGGTTGCCGCATTGAACCGTCATGGCCGGGCTTGTCCCGGCCATCCACGTCTTGCCCCAAGCAAGGACGTGGATGCCCGGCATTCGCCGGGCATGACGTGGCGATTCAAGGCGAGCGGAGTCTGCTCTACGCCGGCCCGCCATGACGATCTGCCTCCGTCGCCGCCGCCAGATGCCGAATGCAATTGACGAGGCTCGCCGCATGCGGCGCATCCTCATGCAGCACCGTCACACCCGTATTGTCGAACCGCTCCGGCGCCAGCACGCCGTTCCCCAGCGGCACATGCCGCTCGACCAGCGCCCGGCACACCAGCCCATGCGTCACCACCACCAGATGCCCGTCCACGTCGCGCCGCCGCTGCACGATCAACGCAAACGCCTCGGCGACGCGCGCATGAAATGCCGGCCAGTCCTCCCCGCCCGGCGGTGCGAAATCCGGCCCGAACGGATCATCGCCCAGCGCCGAATAGGGCAGCCCGCGCAAATCCCCGAAATTGCGCTCCTGCAGCAGCGGGTTCTCCTCGACCGCGATCCCGGAGCGTGCCGCGAGCGGCGCCGCCGTCATCCGCGCCCGCTCGAGGTCGCTGCACAGGATGTGCACGAAGCCGTGCCCCGCGAGGCGCTCCGCCAGCGCCTGCGCCTGGCGGATGCCGCGCGCGTTGAGCGGGATGTCGGGGCGCTGCAGGATCCGCCCCGCGTTGCCGTCGGTCTCGCCGTGGCGGACGATGAGAATCGTCATGGAGATGGTTAGCAGTGTTTTAGCGGCGGCGCGAGGTGGGAGGCCGAAGCAGCCTCACGTCCATTCCAAAAAGGGCAACACGTGTAGGCGAGAACCTACATCAAGCACTGGCCTCGGAAGATTTCAAAATCCCGATTGGGTTGGGCCCGAACATCCCGATCTTAGCCGCCAAGCTTATGCCACCCAGCGTCACGCCTCGAGCGGCCGCAAGCGGCTCACCCCTGAATAGCGGGGATAGATTGAATCGCGCTTGTGTTTCCACCGCAAGCGGCGCATGGCATTAAGTCCAGAGTGACATTCGCGCGTCCGAAGCCCACCGCTTCGGGCGCGCGTTGCTTTTCAGGAGCACGCGCCAAAAGCGACGGGCACGCTGAGCGAGCAACAGCGTTGCTGTTGCTCGTGCATGGCCGAGCCACGCCGCCGAGCGCCGGACCTATTTCGACAAGGCCATCGCGCGCCCTCGTACCTCCCCCTCCGCTTTCGAGATTTTCGCGAGGAATTCGATGCAGTCCATCTGGGATCTGCTGCCGGCCAGCCTTTCCGCAAACGCGTTCTCTCCGCTGGCCGGCGGATTTGGCAACCTCGCGGGTCCGTCCTCATCGCAGGCGCCGGACCCGGCGCCGCCCGCGAGCGACGGGGACCAGGCGAGCGCGTCGGGCGGCATCCTGGGCGCAGCCTTCGGGGCGAGCACGCCGGGTGGGATCCTGGGCCCAGTCTTCGGGGCGAGTGCCGCTGCGCCGCCTGTCACGAGCCTTTCGAATCTGCCGTCGCCGTCATGGCTACCACCCTTCGTCCCGGCCACGCCCATAGCGGGTCACGCCAATCCCCAGCCTCGGCCGTCCTCCGCCGCACTCGCACGACCACAAGCGAGCTCCGCCAGCAACGCGGCGCCGCTGCTCGTCGCGCCGGCGAACCAGCTCGGCAGCACGCTCGGTGCGGTCACCAACGGACAGTCAGCAAGCGCGCTCCCCGAAGTAACTGACATCGGGTCCGGAGCGGCAGACGGGCCAATGGACATGAGCCGGTCGGCGGCGTTTCCAGAGATCTCAAATGGTAGGAGCCTCCTCAGCCGGTTCACCAAGGCGGCAAGCGGCGCGAGTCCTTTTCCTGGGCAGCAAAATCCGATTGGCAATTGGATCGGCAATCTCGCAAGCACCTCAGGCCCGACACTCGATGCTGATCCATTTTCCCCAGTTGCCGTTCCTATCCGCATTGACCTGAGCCCCAACCCCAATCAGCGCAATCCTTTCGGCGCATTGGCCGCCCCGGCGCAGAGTGACGACGGGGCATCGACGACTGGATTGAACGAGGTCGCAGGCGGCCCGACGCCCATCGGTAAGGTGTTCGATGCGGAATATGCGCAAAGCTACGCCCAGGCTCAGGCCGCGATCGCATCCGACTCTGAGCTGCGGACGGCGGTCCGCATGGCCGAAAACGCCGGGAACATGGGCTTCAAGGATCGGCTGGCCACGATCATTGCCGATCTCAAGCATCGTCCGCAAACCGCCTTGCAGACGATCAACGACGAGAGATTTGCAAAGCAAGTGCGCGCCGGAGGGATGGCCGGAACCGACATGGTGGACAATTGGGCCACGCAGAAGGCGATGGACCGATTGGATGAGCTGTACCCTCGCCAAGGCATTTGGCAAGCCAGCTACGCCGGCTACCGCAAAGCCGTCGATCTATCGGAGCAACAGCGAAATCTCCTCCACATCATCAGCGCCGACCCCCGTCTCTCGCCCAGCGAACGCATCGACCGGATGGTCCAGTCGGGACTGTTCGATGTCGCGCTCGCGTCAGCCCTTTCCGGGTTACCAGGGTTCGCCAATCGCGGCGGCGGACCAACTGCACCCAATGAGCCCGATGCGCTTGCTACACCAACGAGACGTGGTCAGCGGCCTGTCGAGTCTTTTCGGCCGAAGATCGACAAGATCATCGAGGAAGAAGAATCGTCTGCTCGAGCTCGAGCGGCACCGGACTTGTCATCCGAGCCTGCGGGGCTCACTGTTGGCCGCTCGGAGCTGGAGGATTTCCGAGCCCGCATTGGAGTTCCCACGCGCGAAACAGTCGCGGTTGCAAGGACCAATGTGCCTGGGTTAGAAGGCTGGACTGGCGGAGGCGGCTCCTCACTTGTCTACGACAAAGCTCGCCTTTCGCGCCCGATGCCGCATCCCGTGCGATCACCTTCACGAAGCCCTCGTTACCAGGGGCACGCAGAGGAAGATGTCATCAATCAATTCATTGAGGAGGTCGAAAAGAGGGGTTTGCAGCCAAGCGACCTCTATGGGCGCAAGCTAGTTATCCACATTTCCAATCCCAGGGGCGTATGCGGTGTCTGCCTGTGGGGTTTTGATTCGAAAAGGCCACCCGGTGTCTTCAAACAGCTAACCGATCGCTATCGTGGCCTTACGATCATCGTGTCCGTCAAAACAGAGCCCGGCATCGTATCGAGGAGCCCAACTCGTTTCGAAATAAGAGGCGGCGAGATTATCAGCCGGAGCTATCAATGACAGAACAGTTTAAAGGCAACGGAATACTTGCTCTGCGAGCAGATAGGCTATCTTCGCGGTCTCGCGTGGGCTTGATGCTGATTGGAGGTCAGCTCGCCCTTGATCGACTCCGTTTGTTTCAAGGATTTCCCATCGCGCAGTCTGCATTTGATCTGGCGCGGCGATGGTATGATAATGATCGAATTTCATCCGATCAAATCGAAGATTCCTTGATTCCTGAATACAATAAAGGCGTTACTGATTACGAAGTCGCGGCTCAATCTCAACCTGAATTATCCGCCTGGCTTGTACTCGAAGATATGTTACTGTACACGGCTTTTCATGCCACAAAGCAGGCAGGTGAACACCCATCATCCCTCATTGCAAATGTGGAAGAGAATATATTCGACGACTTCGAAAGCCATATGCGTACGCTATCGCCAAAGGGCATCGGTTTCCTATTCCAAGCGGCCGACCTGCTCAACGACCATCCTCAGGCCTCTTACGCCGACCTAAAGTCGAAGATCTCACTCCCAGAGCCCTAGGGCGAGCTTTCTCGCGTTGAAGGGGAATCGCCAGTGACGCGGGAATTCAACAGCAAGAGCCGGCTCGCTATGCTCGCTGACCGCTCGCGGTCCAGGCGCGCGTCTGCCTGGCACTTTTTGCCGCTGGCATCGCGTCGCGATATCTCCAAACGTCCCCGGATTTCAGGCTAGCGCGCTACGCACTCATTCCTGTGTTGAATTGGCACCAGGTCGATCTGGACAGATTGGAATCCATGCTCGACGCGGAGGAAACCTCGATTTCGTTCGCAGCGCTCAGAGGCCAAGCGGTCCGAACGAGAGTTTCCGGCTTGGTGCGTGCTCGGAAATGCGGTCGACTATGTGGCCCACCATGCACTTCGAGCCGCGAACCGCACTCCATGGAGCCCACTGAGCGAAATCGACGAAGGAGTGTTGGACAGTTTGGAAAGGTACTTGCGAGCGCTCGAGCCCTCTTCGATGACACTCATCGCCGGAGGCGCTGTTTATTTAAAGCAGAATCCAAGTGCTCCTCAGGGGAGCAAAGATCGCACTTAGAGAGGATTCTTCGTCCAAAAAGATCGGGTCCGAACCCCAGGCGCGACATCATCCGCCGACGCTCGCCTCACCCAGATCAGCCGCCAAAAACCGAAAACTCCAACCCGCCGTCGAACGGCAGCGTCATCGTCCGAAAGCCGTTCGCCGGGTCCTCGATGAACGCGAGATACTCGGCATACTCCGCCCGTTGGATCCCCGTATTGTCGCACACCACGACGGCGCCGGGACGCAGATACGGATGGATCATCTCGATCGCCGGGCGCGCCATCCTGATCCAGATGTCGACGAGCGCGAAGTCGATCGGGCCTTGCAGGTCCTTCAGCGTCTCGCGCAGATCGCCTTCGCGCAGCTCGATGCACGCCGCCAGCCCTGCCGCGGCGAAATTGGCGCGCGCCGCCCCCGCCTTGTCGGCTTCGTACTCGGTGCCGATGACGACGCCCTCGCCGCCCGACGCCGTCACGTTGTCGCGTACCGCCGCGGCCAGATAAAGCGTGGAGACGCCGAACGACGTGCCGATCTCCACGACCCGGCGCGCCGTGACGAGACGGCACAGCTGGTAGCAGAACTCGGCCTTGTCACGGTCGAGCGCCACGAATTTGTCGCTGCGGAATTTCCTGATCTCGTCCTCGGTGGGCGGGTTCGGCAAACGATCGCCGCCCGCGTTGAATTGGGCGATTTCGGCACGCTGGGCGTCGCTCCTGGCATGCAGGTCCGCGAGGAGGCGCCCGAGCATCGGGTCTCGAATGACGGTCATGCGCTGCTCCGTATCTCGCGGTCACGTCGTCTATGCGCACGACGCATGGCGCGGAGCCTGCCAACGTGGCCGCGAGCGTTTTCGCAGAACGGCAGAACGGGCAGAACGGCAGAACAAACCCATTCGGGATAACATCAATGATTTCAATGAGGCCTACACCGGCGCAAATGCCGCCGGCCGCCCCGGCATTTTGGCCGAACGAACCCAGCGGCAACAGCGCCCTTCACGCCGCGGACTGCGCCCACCGAACCGCGCTTGTAAATCCGTTGTTGTTTACAAGCAGCGTACCTAGTGCGATCCTTCATCTAAAATGGCAGCGGCAGCCCGGAGCCCCGCCGACAAATCACAAATCCTGCTCCACCCACTCGCGCTGCACGTCCTCGCACCAGTTCCCCACGTTCCACTGCCCCCACGCCCCGAGCCCGCCGAGCTCGTCCGGCCCGCAATAGACCGGCACATGCACCACCGCGAGCCCGTCATGCGCCCTCGCGTCGGCAAGCGCCCGTCGCAACTCGTCCGCCGAAAACCCGCCGTGCAGAGCCTTCACCCCCGCGACCGCGCTCGCGAGCCGCACATAGTCGACCGCGACGCCGTCGCCGGTGCGAAAACCCTCGCCGTATTGGGCGAGCTGCAGGCCGGTGATCGCGGCCATGCGGCGGTTGTCGAAGATGACGATGGTGCCGCGCAGGCCGTGCTCGACGCCGTCGATCAGCACCTGCGGGTTCATCATGAAGGAGCCGTCGCCGCAGAACGCGATGCCGTAGCGCGGCTTGTCGGCCAGCGCCGAGGCCAGGAGCGCGCTCGCCGCAAAGCCCATGTAGGAGGCGCCGGTCTCGGTGTAGGTGTCGCCGGTGCGGTCGTCCTCGACGATCTGGAAGCCGTTCGCCTGCACGTCACCGGCATCGAAGAACTTCGCCGCCCCGATCGCCTTGGCGAAGTCCGCCACCACCTTGATGGCGGCCGGCTGGGTGAGCACCGGCCGTTGCCAGACCGGATCGTTGAGCGGCGCTGTCTCAAAGCGCACCTGCCGGTAGGCCGACCACTCGGCTTTCTTGGCGGCGCAGCGCGCCAGCCATTCGGCTTTGTTGGCGCTCGCCTTGAGCTTCTCCAGATGGGCAGTCAGCCGCTCCGCCACCGCCGTGATGTCGCCGGTGAGCGCCAGCGTCTTGTTGTAGTGCGTCGCGTCGGCGAGGTCGCCGTTGATGTTGATCACCCCTTGCGCCGACTTCCAGCCGATGCCCGAGCAGTCGGCCTGGCACACCGCGCGCGAGCCGACGACCATCACCAGGTCCGCCTCCGCCATGGCGAAATTGCCGCTGATCGAGCCCTTCGAGCCGCCGACATGCATGTTGTGCGGATCGTGATCCGGAACGACACCGGTCGAGCCCGGCGACAGCACCACGGCCGCGCCGGCGGCGCGCGCGAGCCGCAGCAGCGCCGCGTCGTGGCCGCGCGTGCCGCCGCCGGCCTTGATCGCCGGCCGCTTCGCCGCCGCGATGACGCGCGCCGCCGCGGCGATCTCATCGTCGCCGGCGGGCGCCAGGGCGGGCAGCGCGGGCCGCTGCGGCAGGCTGGCTAGGTTGAGCGTGAGCGGCGCCGGCTGGGTGTTGAGCGGCAGCAGCAGGTAGAACGGCCCGGCCCGATAGGGGTGATGCACCGTGAGCGCACCGCGGCGCAGCGCGTCGCGGATCGCCTGCGGCGTATGCAGCACGTAGGAGCGGCCCATGACGGCGGTGAGCTGGCCGAACAGGCCCTGCTCCTCCTTCGGCACCTGCTGCATGTTGTAGCCTTCGCCGAAGGTCGTCTCGTCGCCGTAGATGTGATAGACGCCGACGCCGTTCGAGGCCGCCGCGAGCGAGCCGGCGAGCGCCTGCATGGCGCCGGGCCCGATCGAGGTGACCACCGCCGGCGTCTCGCCGTATTGCCAGGCGAGCGCGGTCGCCGCATGCGCCATCTCGACCTCGTTGCGGAAGTTCCACGTGCGCGTCACGCCCTCGGCGTCGTAGACGCGCAGCACCTCGCCCAGATCGGTCGAGCCGTGGCCGAAGATCGCGAGATATTTGCGCACGCCCTGGCGCAGCAGCCCGAGCACCAGCGCCTCCGACAGCGTCGTGTCGATCGCCTTGGCGAGGCGCCCGCTCGCGATCGCGGCATCGATGCCGCCCGCCGCGTGGATCGCCTTCGCGCGCCCCCGGATGGCGGCGCCGCGCGATTTAATGTCGGTGGTCATGAAAGACTCCCTCGTCATTACGAGGGCGCGCGCTGCGCGCCGAAACAAGCTCGATCCGCATGCGCAGGTCTATGCGGCGCGAGATTGCTTCGTCGGGCTGCGCCCTCCTCGCAATGACCAGCTCAATTCCTCGTTCAATGCGCCGTGCTTGCCCCCGTGGTCGTCGCGGTGGCCTGCTTGAGCATCGGCGCCCAGCGCGCGATCTCGGCCTTGAGCAAGGTCGCGAGCTGATCCGGGCCGCGCTCGGCCTTCTCGGGAATGCGCCCGCCGAGGCCGACCAGGCGCTCGCGCACCTTCGGGTCGTCGAGCGTCTCGTCGAGAGCCTGCGTGAGCTTCGCCACGATCGCCTGCGGCGTGTTCTTCGGCGCGAACACCGCGCTCCAGATGCTCATCTGCCATTTCGGGTCTCCGGCGTCCTTCGCGGACGGCACGCCCGGCAAGGCCGGCAAGGCCTGGTCGGCCGAGACGGCATAAGCCTTGATGGTGCCGCTCTTCACGGCCGACGCGACACTCACGACCTGCTCACAGAAGAAGTCGATCTGCCCGCTCATGAGGTCGTTGAGCGCCGGGCCGGTGCCGCGATAGCCGATCAGCTGCGGCTTGAGGCCGAGCTGGGAGGTGAACAGCAGCGCCGCCATGTACGACGACGCGCCGATGCCGCCGTGTCCCTGCCTGATCGTGTCGCCATGCTGTTTCACGTAGTCGATGAACTCGCGCAGGTTTTTTGCCGGAAAATCCTTGCGCGCGACGATCGCGGCCGGCGCATGCGCCGAGAGGCCGATCGGCGCGAAATCCTTGACCGGATCGTAACGCAGGTTGGGATAGAGCGAAGGCGCCGCGACCTGGCTGCCCATGCTGGCGGCGAGCAGCGTGTAGCCGTCGGGCTCGGCGGCCGCGACGCGCGCGGTGCCGATGGTGCCGCCGGCGCCGCCGACGTTCTCGATGATGATGGTCTGGCCGAGCCGCCGGCTCATGCCGTCGGCGATGATGCGCGCGACCACGTCGCTCGGCCCGCCGGCCGGATAGGGCACGATCATCGTGATGGTGCGGGTGGGGTAGTTTTGCGCCGCGGCGGGCGCGGTGCAGGCAAATGTCGCGGCAATGAGCGCGAGCGAAATCGAGATCAGGTTACGCACGATACACCTCTCCGTTACATGCTTTCGTTGGTAGTCTCTAGCCCGCATGGAGCGAAGCGGAATGCGGGGACAGCCTTTCCCCCGGATTTCGCTACGCTCCATCCGCGCTACGCGCTGCCGGTTTTCACTCCGCGGCCAATGCGGCCGTTTCGCGTCGCTCCTTTTCGCGAATTGCGGCGAGCACCTTCTCGGGCGTCGCCGGCAGCGACGTGATGCGCACGCCGACGGCGTCGTAGATCGCGTTGGTGATCGCCGGAATGGTCGGCACCATGGCGGGCTCGCCGATGCCTTTGACGCCGAGCGGCCCGAGCGGATCGCGGTCCTCGATGATGATCGAGGTGACCTGCGGCACGTCGAGTGCCGTCGGCAGGATGTACTTGGCGAACCCGCTGGTCGAGGTGCGGCCCTCGCTGAGCTTGTAGTCCTCCATCAGCCCCTGCCCGAGCGCCTGCACGATGCCGCCCTCGATCTGGCCCTCGACGCCGCGCGGGTTGACGGCGCGGCCGACGTCGTGCGCGGCCCAGATGCCCAGCACCTGCACCTCGCCGGTCACGGTGTCGACCTCGACCTCGGCGACCTGGCAGCCGAACACATAGGCCTGCCACGGCCGCCCGCTGCCGTCGGTCGGATCGAGCCCGGTCGCATCCGTGCCGAAGGCCGCCGAGCCGAGCGGCACCACCCCGCGCGATTTGCACAGGTGCACGGCCTCGCCCATGGTCATGCGATGGTTGGTGTCGGGCGCGAACACCTGCCCGTTCGCGGTCTCGATCTTGTCGGGCTCGACGTCCCAGTGCTGGGCCACCACGGCGACGAGACGCCGGCGCGCCTCGGCCGAGGCGAGCGCCACCGCGTTGCCGATCATGTAGGTCTGCCGCGTCGCGCCCGCATGCGCGGCCTCGGGCGAGCGCGCGGTGTCGTTGTCGCCGATGGTCACGTCCTGCGGCCGCACGCCGAGCTCTTCCGCGGCGATCTGCGCCAGCACCGTGAGAATGCCCTCGCCGATCTCGGTCACCCCGGTGACGATCTTCGCAGTGCCGCCGTCGTCGATCTCGGCCCAGGCGCCGGCACGATCGATTGTCGCGGTGCGGGCGATCCCGTACCAGCACGCCGCCACGCCGCGTCCACGTTTGCGGGACATCAGCGCCGCCCTCCCGGGCTCAGCGCCTGAGCTGTGAGGCGAGCACGGTGCCTGCGCTCCTTTTCCCGCTTTAGGGGAAGAAGGTCGGGATGAGGGGGCGCTTCCAGGATCATCATCACGCCATCTCGCTCTGCTTCGCCGGCGCTTCGAATCGCGTGCCGAGGCCGCATGGCGGGCGCACGCCGTCCTTCGCCAAATCCTTCCGCACCTCGCCGCGCGATATCGGCGCGCCCGCCTGCCAGCCGGAGGCTTCCTCGGCCGCTTTCAGCGCAGCGAGCAGGCTCACGGAGCGCAGCTTCTGCCTGGTGTGCGTCACGGCGCCGTCGCGCATGGCGTTGCGGCGGCGGATCTCGAACGGATCGAGGCCGAGCTTCTCGGCGCAGATGTCGAGGTGGCTTTCGGTCGCGAACTGGCTCTGCAGCGCCCCGAACGAGCGGAAGGCGCCGGACGGCGTGTTGTTGGTGTAGACGCCGATCGTGTCCACCTTCAGGTTGGGAATATTGTACGGCCCGGCACCGAGGATCGCGGCCTTGCGCATCACGCCCTCGGTCGAGAGGCCGTAGGCGCCGCCATCGCAGATCATCTTCATCTCGACCGCCTGAATGCGGCCGTCGCGCGTGAGGCCCATCTTGTAAAAGGTGCGCGAGGGATGCCGCTTGGCGGTCGCGATGATCGACTCCTCGCGGGTGAACACCAGCCGCACCGGGCGCCGCGTCTTCATCGCCAGCAGCGCCAGCATGCCCTGGTAGATCATGTCCTCCTTGCCGCCGAAGCCGCCGCCGACCGGGCTCATGATGAAGCGGACCTTGTTGATCGGCAAAGCGAGAATGCGCGCCAGCATGTGGCGATGGTGGGTGATGTTCTGGTCGGGACAGATGATGGTGACGACGCCGTCGTGGTCGACATAGGCGAGCCCCGCCTCGGGCTCGAGATAGGCGTGCTCGATCTGCTGCGTCGTGTAGATCTGCTCGACGATCAGGTCGGAGGCCGCGAAGCCGCGCTCGATGTCGCCGACGCGGATCGGGATGTGCTTGGTGATGTTGTCGGGCGCATAGTCGTGGATCACCGGCGCACCCGGCCGCAATGCCGCCTCGGGATCGAACACTGCCGGCAGCGGCTCGTAGGCGACCTTGATCCGCTCCAGCGCGCGTTTCGCGGTGAGCAGATCCTCGGCCGCGACGGCCGCGACCGCGTCGCCGACATAGCGCACCTTGCCGCGCGCCAGCACCGGCTGGTCGTTGACGAAGACGCCGAAACCGTCCTCGCCGGGCACGTCGTCGCACGTGATGACGCCCTCGACGCCCGGCATCGCCTCCGCCGCGGACGTATCGAGCGACACGATGCGCGCATGCGGATGCGGCGAGCGCAGCACCTGCACGTGCAGCATGCCGGGCATTGTCATGTCGCCGGCATATCGCAGCGCGCCGGACACCTTCGACGGCGCATCGAGCCGCCGCACGTTGACGCCGATGAAGCGACCGTCCTCCGCCGCGATCTCATCGAGCGCGGATGCCGGCAGCGCGCCGCGCGCGATGTCGCGCGCCATCTCGACCGCATCGACGATCTTCTGATAGCCGGTGCAGCGGCAGATGTTGCCGCCGAGCCGCTCCTTGATCTCCTCGCGGCCCGCCAGCGGGTTCGCGCGCAGCGCCGCGGTCGCCGCCATCACCATGCCGGGGATGCAGTAGCCGCACTGGCTCGCGCCCGCCTTGTGGAACGCCTTCTGCAGCACCGAGAGCTCGTTGCGGCCGAGCGCCTCGACCGTCTCTATCCTGGCGCCGTGCGCCTTGGCGACCGGCATCAGGCACGACTTGACCAGCACGCCGTCGACGAACACCGAACAGGTGCCGCATTCGCCGGCGCCGCAGCCCTCCTTGGTGCCGGTGAGGTGGAGATCGTCGCGCAGGAAGTCGATCAACCGCTGCCACGGCTGCGCCCTCCGGGCGACACGGCGGCCGTTGACCGTCATCTCGAGCGCGAGATCACGCATAGGCGGCCTCCAGCTCGGCGGCAACGAGACCCGCCGCCGCGCCCGCGCGCTGGGCCGCATTGATCAGGCCACGCATGACGAAGCCGCGCACCACGTCGCGGCGGTAGTCCTGTCGCGTGCGCGAGGCGACGAGGTCGGCCGGCATGTCGGCCGCCTCTTCGAGCCGTGCAGGGCTGATCTCGGCACCGCGCAAAAACTCCTCGACTGCGGTGAGGCGCTGCGGCCGCGGGCCGATGCCGGCGATCGCGAGCCGAACATCGTCGAAGCGCCGACGGCTGGCGTCGAGCTTGACCAGGGTGGCGAGACAGACGAGCGAGATGACGAGCGAGCGGCGATGGCCGACCTTCTCGAAGCTGCCGCCATAACCCGGCAGCGCAGCGCATTCGAAGGCGACGAGGAGCTCGTCCTCGGCGAGCGCGGTCTTGTTGGGACCGGTGATGAAGGCGTCGAGCCGCACGCGGCGACGAGCGATCCTGCCGTCGCGCCGCGCCGCCAGCTCGACCTCGGCGTCATGGGCTAGCAGCGGCGGCGTGCCGTCGGCCGCCGGCGAGGCATTGACGATGTTGCCGCCGATGGTCGCCTGGGCGCGAATCTGATCGTCCGCGAACCACACCGCGCAGCGCGGCATGCATGGCATCGCGCGCACGAGCGCTCCATCATCGAGAAAGCGCTGCAGCGGCGTCGCGGCGCCGAGCCGCACACGCGCGTCGTCGACACGACGCTCGGTCAACTCGGGAATGCGGCTGATGTCGATCAGCGCCGGGATCGCGACGTCCCCGGCCCTGCCCTCGCGCGCCCACGGATAGGTATCGGTCGCGCCGGCGACGAGCCGGTAGCGGCCCCGCCGCGCGTCCATGGCATCGAACGCCTCGTCGAGC
Source organism: Xanthobacteraceae bacterium (assembly GCA_035293985.1). Lineage (GTDB taxonomy): Bacteria > Pseudomonadota > Alphaproteobacteria > Rhizobiales > Xanthobacteraceae > JAVDCA01. The sequence goes on along the minus strand of DATGLS010000041.1, from coordinate 34,790 downwards.
GAGGCCGGCGTGACATATTCGTCGCAGGTCAGCATGCGACATCCATCGTGGTAGGTGGGCAAAGCGAAGCGTGCCCGCCGTCCGGCTTGTGAAATGCGCGTGGGCACGGCGCGTTCCGCGCCTTTGCCCACCTTACGAAGTCTTGCGTTACTCCGCCGCGACCTTGTGCGCGGCGACGCCGCGCGCCTTCACCACCACCTTGATGGCGTCGTCGACACGGTCCTTGGCGTAGCGAAGCGCAGTCGGCAGATCGTCCAGCGCGAACGTGTGCGTGTGGATCTTGGTCGCATCGAAGCGCTTCTGGCGCATGAACGCCTCGGCGCGGTGGGTCGCGCTCTTGCCCTCGCCGCGGATGCCGTAGAGATAGATGTTGTTGCGCACGATGTGGGCGATATCGACCGGCGTCTTCTCGTGGGTGAAGGCCGCGAGGCACACCTTGCCGCCGCGGTTGACCATGTGCACCGCCTCGTTGACGGCGTCGGGCGCGGCCGAGCATTCGACCACGTAGTCGACGCCCTTGCCGCCGTTGAGGCGCTTGACCGCCTCGACCACGTTCTCCTTGCGCACGTTGACGACGTGATCGGCGCCGAGCTCGAGGCCGATCTTGAGCCGGTTGTCGCGCGTCCCGGTGAGGATCACAGGGTTCGCGCCCATGGCTTTGGCGACCGCGACGCCGAGCAGCCCGATCGGGCCGGGCCCGGTCACGACCACGCTCTCGCCGGCGACGAGACCGCCGAGCTCGGTGAGCCCATACATGGCGGTGCCGGCGGTGACCACGAGGGTCGCCTCCTCGTCCGACATCTCGTCGGGGATCGAGACCAACGTGTTGATGTGGTTGACCTGGTACTCGCAAAAGCCGCCATCGGTCGTGAAGCCGTTGGCGCGGTGGCCCTTGTCGACGTCGCCGTAGTTGAGGCCGTAGTTGTGGCACGACGTGTACATGCCCTCGCGGCAGCGCTTGCACTGGCCGCAGCCGGCGTGGATCTCGACGGTGACGCGCTCGCCGATCTCATACTCGTCGACGCCCGGGCCGAGCGCCACCACGGTACCCATGTACTCGTGGCCGGGCGTCCAGTTCTTGTTGAACGGCAGGCCGCCTTGGATCATCGCGGGCGGGCCGTGATAGATGTTCTCCAGATCGGTCGCGCAGATCGCCACCGCGTCGATGCGCACCAGCACCTCGGCCTGCTTCGGCACCGGCACCGGTTTCTGCTTGAGGGTGAGCTCGCCGGGGTCGCCCAGCACCCACGCTTTCATGGTATCGGGAACCGGATAGTCCTTGCTGGTCTTCACGTTGGCGGGCGCGTACATAACCAAACTCCTGCGAAACCCCTGTGTGGCCTAAACCGTTCTTGCCCGCTCTTGTGGCGAAGGCGGGGCATCGAGCTCCGCCGACAGCGCGCGTGCCGCAGCGACAACCTCGTCGCGCATCTGCGCCAGGTGATCGTCGCTCGCCCGCATGCTCGGCGTCGAGGCGCTGATCGATCCTATTACGGCGCCGGACTGATCGCGGATCGCGGCGCCGATGCAGACCACGCCGGGACGGAATTCCTCGCGGTCCATCGAGTAGCCGTTGCGGCGCACGAGGCGCAGGTGCTCGATCAGCGCATCGAAATCGGTGATCGTGTTGGGCGTGAACTGGGTCATGCCGTGCGCCGTGAGGATGCGGCGGATCTCGTGCTCGGGCAGCCAGGCGAGCATCGACTTGCCGGTCGCGGTTGCATGCGCCGCGTTGGCGGTGCCGATCGCGCCCGCATCGACCCGAACGGCGTGGCGCGCCTCGCGCTTCATCACGGTGACGAGCTCGTCGCCGTGCAGGGCCGCGAGATGCACCGTTTCGCCGGTCGCCTGGTTGATGCGGTCGAGCGCCGACTGGGCGCGCTTGGGCAGATCCACCTGCAGGCAGATGTGGCTGAGATAGAGGATGCGGGCGCCGAGCGCATATCCGCGCCGGCCCGGCCCCTTGGAGACGAAACCGTGCTGGGCGAGCGTCGCCAGCAGGTGGTGGCAGGTCGAGATGTTGAGCCCGGTGCGGCTCGCGAGCCGCGACAAGGTGGTCTCGCCGCCGAGCTCCGCGATGGTCTCGAGTAGCGTCAGCGCCCGCGCGACCGACTGGATGCTGGCGCCGTCCGAATTGCGGCGTGAGCGGCCGGTCAGGACCGGCTTCGCCTTCTCGACAATGGCCGTAGCAGTATCGGTCATCGGCACGCTCCCCTGCAGGCCGAAATGGCGGCCTATTTGTTTGAATTGACGAAGGAAAAAGCGCAGGGCGCAGCGACGAGTCAAGCGATATTTTGGATTGTGAGAATTGGATTTCTAAACATGAAAATTAAACAACCATAACGTTAATCGTCTAGCCGCGACCGGGCAATGCGTGTGAGGCCCGCAATACTTGGGTACCTGCGCAAGGGCGGGCATGGGAAGACGCTCAAAAATAAGGAAACCGGCTCAGGCGGTCCGCGTCAGGGCGGTCTTCCAGGGCAGCGCCGAGGCCTTGCCGGGCTTGCCGAACAGGTAGCCCTGGACGTGGTTGCAGCCGGCGGCGCGCACCAGCGCGTACTGCTCCTCGGTCTCGACCCCCTCGGCGGTGGTGACGATGTTGAGGCTGCGGGCGAGGCCCGTGATGGCGCAGACGATCGCGGCGCAGTCGCTCCGGCTCGCCAGCTCCTGCACGAAGGAGCGGTCGATCTTGATCTTGTCGAATGGGAACATCTGCAGATAGCCGAGCGACGAGTAGCCGGTGCCGAAATCGTCGAGCACGATCGAGGCGCCGATACCCTTGATCGCGTGCAGCGCCGCGAGGTTGCCCTCGCTCTTCTGCAGCAGCACCGACTCGGTGATCTCGAGCTCGAGGCGCTGCGGCGCGAGGCCCGCGCGCGACAGCGCCGCCGTCACGATCTCGGCGAGGTTGCGGCGGCGGAACTGGGCGGGCGACAGGTTGACCGCGATCCTGATATCCGCCGGCCACTGCGCGGCCTCGGCGCAGGCCTCGTGCAGGATCCATTCGCCGAGCGCCTCGATCAGGCCGATCTCCTCGGCGAGCGGGATGAACTGGTCGGGGCCGAGCAGCCCGCGCCGTGGATGTCGCCAACGCACCAGCGCCTCGGCGCCGCACGGCTCGCGCGTCGCGGCGTCGATGACCGGCTGGTAATGCAGCTCGAACTCGCGGCGACCGAGCGCATTGCGCAGGTCGACTTCGAGCGCGCGCCGCAGCTGGACGGCCGCGTCCATCTGGCTCTCGTAGAAACGGAAGCAGTTGCGCCCGTCCGATTTCGCGCGATAGAGCGCCAGGTCGGCATGCTTGAGCAGCATGCCGGCATCGGTGCCGTCCGCCGGTGCGATCGCGATGCCCATGCTGATGCCGATGACGACCGGATGCCCCTCGAGCTCGTAGGGAGTGCCGATGGCCTCGACCAGCCGGTGCGCAAGCGCGGTCGCCTCCGCGCGCGCGTCCTTCTCGACCACGTGCAGGACCGCGAACTCGTCGCCGCCGAGGCGACCGACGGTGTCGGACTCGCCGATCGCCTCGGAGAGCCGCGTCGCCACCGACTTGAGCAGCAGGTCACCGATCGGATGGCCGAGCGAGTCGTTCACCGCCTTGAACAGATCGAGATCGAAGATGAAGACGCAGACCTGGGTGCCATCAGCGCCGAGCCGCGCCAGCGCCTCGTTCATCTTCTCCATGATGAGGACGCGGTTGGGAAGATCGGTGAGCGCATCGTGTCGCGCCATGTGGGCGATGCGCGCCTCGCTGCGCCAGCGCTCGGTCACGTCCTCGTGCGTCGCCACCCAGCCGCCGCTCGCGATCGGGCGGTTGAGCACGTGCACGAAACGCCCGTCACTCGCCTCGATCACCCAGGCGAACGACTGGCCTTTGGCGACGTTCTCCATGATGCCGTGGCAGTACTGGTCGACGTCGCCCGTGAAGTAGCCCGTGTCCTTGCGGTGCACGATCAGGTCGCGCAGCGAGCAGCCCGGCCGCGCCACCTCGGGCGAGAGGTCGTACATCTGCAGATATTGCTGATTGGCGACGACGATGCGCGCATCGGCGTCGAACAGGCACAATCCCTGCGACATGTTGTTGAGTGCGGCGTCGAAGCGGGCGTTGGCGCGTTCGAGCTCGCGCGACTTCTCGTCGAGCCGCGAGCCGCGCTCGGTCGCGACCTCCTCTGAGGCCATCAAGGCGCGAAACTGGGCCACGAAGGCGCGCAACAGGAACGCGAAGCCGAGCAGCGTGAGCGCGGCGCCGATGCCGATCAGCATCGCGCGGCGGCGCCACAGCGCGAGCGCGGCGTCCCGCGCGATGCCGACGTTGACGACCATCGGGTAGTCGGCGAGCGGCCGCACCGCGACGATGCGCGGCACGCCATCGAAGATGCCGGGCGTGCGGAAAAAGCCGCCGCCGCGCGCGACCAGCCCGTACCACGGCGAATCCGCGCGCAAGACATCGCTGATCGGGCGCGTCACGTCGGGGTGGCGCACCAGCAGGAGCCCGTCGCGACGCAGCAGCAGGAACGAGCGGTCGGTGAGCGCCGAGGCCGACTCGTAGACGTGGCGGAAATAGCTGATCTGCACGTTGATGATGACCACGCCGAGGAAGGCGCCGTCGGCACGCTGCAGGCGACGCGCGAACACGATGGCGCGGGTGCCGGTATAGCGGTTGGTGATCGGGGTGCTGATGTAGAGCCCGTCGGCGGCATTGTGCGCGGCGTGACGGAAGTAGTCGCGGTCGCTCAGGTCGATCGGCCGGTTGGAAACGCCGCGCGAGCTGACGATGATCTTGCCGTCGGCGCCGACGATCGAGATCACGTCGGCCTCGGTGAGCCTGCCCATCTGGTCGCGCAGCAGGTCGAACGTCTTCTCGTTGGCGAAGGCGGCGCGGAATTCTTCCGAGGTGGTGACGCGCGCGGCCGCGACGCGGCGCTGCACCTCGGCGAGCGTGAGATCGATCGCGCGCACGAGATGCGAGGTCTGCTCGGCGAGCACGGTCGCGATGTTGCCGGCGTCGCGCTCGGCGTCCTGCACCGCATCGCCATACAGACCGACGAGCGTGAGCACGGTCGCGATGACCGCGGACGCGATCAGCGCGGCCGCGGTCACGATCAGGCCGCGGAAGGTCAGCTGTCGCTTGCGGTCGGACATCGGTGAGGCAACCCTCGCTCCCACCAGCAATCTATCGATGCGAAGTTGAAAAACCTTGAAACACAGGCATTTACGAGATGGAAAGCATACGCGCCGCAAACGGCGAATAGCGAGGAGCGAATAGTGCAGCGTGGATGCCTGTTTGAGGCCCTATTCGCTACTCTTCAGTCGCCATTCGCTCGTCGACGCCCGATAGTGCGCCGCACAATCGCGGGCTATTCCTCAGGCGCCTCGACGATCGGGTCGTAGCGGGCCGCATCGAAGCCGAGGAGATTCCAGGACTGCTGCATGTGCGGCGGCAGCGGCGCAGTCGCGTCGATCGTCCCGCCGCGCGGGTGCGGCACCGCGATCCGGCGAGCGAGCAGGTGCAGCCGGTTCTGCATCCCGCCCGGCAGCTCCCAGTTCTGGATATTGAAATATTTAGGATCCCCAACGATTGCATGGTCGATATGAGCCATATGGGCGCGTAATTGATGCGTGCGCCCGGTCACCGGCTTGAGCGAGAGCCAGGCGAGCTTGGAGCCCGCGGTGTCGATCACCGCATAGTAGGTGACGGCATGGCTCGCCCCCTCGTCGCCATGCTGAGCGATGCGCATGAAGCTTTCTTCCTCCCTCTCGGCCTTGGCCAGAAAGCTCGAGATGCGGCCTTGATGCGGCCGCGGTACGCCGGCGACCAGCGCCCAGTAGATCTTGCGCGCGGACCGGCTACGGAAGGTTTTTGCCAGCGCCGCCGCCGCAAAGCGTGTTTTGGCCACCAGCAGGCAGCCCGCGGTATCCTTGTCGAGCCGGTGCACCAGGCGCGGCCGCTGGCCTTCGCGGTCGCGCAGCACCTCGAGCATGCCGTCGAGATGGCGCGTCATGCCGGAACCGCCCTGCACCGCAAGGCCCATGGGCTTGTTGAGCACCATGACGTCGGCATCTTCGTAGAGCGTGATGGAGCGTAGAAACGCGCGCGTCTTCTCGTCGGCATCGGCGGACGCCGTGCGCGGCTTCGGCGCCTCGACCTTGAGCGGCGGAATGCGCACGCTCTGCCCGGCCTCGAGCCGGTCCTTGCCATCGACGCGCCGCCCGTTCACCCGCAGCTCGCCTTTGCGGATGATGCGATGGATGTGGGAGAAGCTCAAGCCCGGAAAGCGCGCCTCGAGAAAACGGTCGACCCGCATGCCGGATTCGTCGGGCGCGACCGCGACGGTCTGCACGGCGGTCGCCGCCGCCAGATTGGCGGCCGCCGCAGCATCATCGGGCGGCGCGCGGCGCGGCCGCGCCGCGACGGCCGGCGGCCGTGACGGCCGCTCGGTCGAGCGGCCATCATCGCGTCGAGCAGCACTTGGCCGCGGACGCGGTCCGGATCTGTGCCGCCCGCCGCCGGGCTGTCGTGGTCCGCCGCGCGCCTTCAAGTCTGTCCCCGCTCCCGGCGCTGCTTCGCCCAGTAGTCCAGCCGCTTGCGGATCTCGCGCTCGAATCCGCGCTCGGGCGGATCATAGAACGTCTGTCGGCCGAGCGCGTCGGGGAAATAGTTCTGGCCCGAAAAGGCGTCGGGCGCGTCATGATCGTAGTCGTAGCCCGAGCCGTAGCCCTCCTGCTGCATCAGCTTGGTCGGCGCATTGAGGATGTGCTTGGGCGGCAGCAGCGAGCCCGCTTCCTTGGCGACCCGCATGGCGGCCCCGTAGGCCATATAGGCGGCATTCGACTTGGGCGCGGTCGCGACGTAAATTACGGCCTGCGCGATGGCGAGCTCGCCCTCCGGGCTGCCGAGAAAGTCGTAGGCTTCCTTGGCGGCATTGGCGATCACCAGGGCCTGCGGGTCGGCGAGCCCGATATCCTCGACCGCCATGCGCACGACGCGGCGCGCGAGATAGAGCGGGTCCTCGCCCGCATCGACCATGCGGCAGAAGTAGTAGAGCGCCGCATCTGGATCCGAGCCGCGCACGGATTTGTGCAGGGCGGAGATGAGGTTGTAGTGCCCATCCTGGGACTTGTCGTAGATGGGCGCGCGCCGCTGCACCACCTCGGTGAGCTTGGCACTGTCGAACACCTCGCCGGTGCGGGCCGCGCGCCAGACCTCCTCGGCGAGGGTCAGCGAGGCGCGGCCGTCACCGTCGGCCATGCGCACCAGCGCGGCGCGCGCCCCGGCGTCGAGCGGCAGCGGCTTGCCCTCGATCGTCTCGGCCCGCGCCAACAGCCTCTCGATCGCGGCAGCATCGAGCGAGCGAAAGACGAGAACGCGCGCGCGCGACAGGAGCGCGGCGTTGAGCTCGAACGAAGGGTTCTCGGTGGTCGCGCCGACGAGGACGACGGTGCCGTCCTCCATCACGGGGAGGAAGGAATCTTGCTGGGCGCGGTTGAAGCGGTGCACCTCGTCGACGAACAAAAGCGTGCCCTTGCCGGTCTCGCGCCGCGCGCGGGCGGCGTCGAACACCTTCTTGAGGTCGGCGACGCCGGAAAAGACCGCGGAAATCTGCTCGAACTGCAGGTCGGTGGCGTCAGCCAGCAGCCGCGCCACGGTGGTCTTGCCGGTGCCGGGAGGGCCCCAGAAGACGAGCGAGCCGAGCGAGCGCGTCTCCAGCATGCGAGTGAGCGCGCCGTCCTGGCCGAGCAGATGGTCCTGGCCGACCACGTCCGCGAGCCGCTCCGGCCGCAAACGGTCGGCGAGCGGCCGCGGCGCGTCGCGCTCGAGGCCGGCAGCGGCGAACAGATTGGGCGTGGCGGCGGGCTTCCTGGCCATGAGACCAAGGTGGCGCCGATCGGGCCCAACCGCAAGCGAGGTCAGCGCGGCGCCAATCCGGAGGCGGCCATATAGACCATCAGCACGCCGATGCCGACCACGATGACATTGAGGAGAATTCCGAGGAGCGCGAGGCCGCGGCGGTCGTCGGCGCGAAACAGCGCGATCACACCGAGCACGAGGCCGACGAGGTGCGCGAAAGGCGCGGCAACGAGCTCGGCCACGAAAATGCCCGACGCGGCGTCCGCCAGGGGCGATTTCTTCGGCATATTGTGGAGGAAGATCGTGACGGCGATGAACAGCACCCAGGTCAGGACGAAGATCCCGATCGCAATCTGCACCGACAGCTTGCCGAAGGACCATCGGCCCTTCGAATCGATCGCCTGCACCGTCATGATTCCCCCCTTTGCGGCCGCAGGCCGCGTCGACTTCAGCCTCCGAACATCAGCGAAATCTGCTGGCCGCCACGCACGAAGGTAACACGCCAGAGCTGGCTCGGGCGCCCAACCACACGCTTGAGGTCGGCCGTGTTGGTGATGCGCTGGTTGTTGACCGCCAGCACCACGTCGCCCTTCTGGAAGCCGAGGTTCTGCGCCACCGATCCGTCCTCGACATTGACGACGGCGACGCCCTGGATCGAGCTGTCGAGGTGGAGCTCCTCGTCGAGCGCGGGCGAGAGGTTGGCGACGGTCGCGCCGAGCAGCGGCGAGCGATCCTCGACCTTGATCTCGTCGCGAGGGCTTTCTGGCGCCGTCTCGAGCGCGACCGCGAGCCGCGTCTCGCGCCCATTGCGCAGGACCACCAGCTGGGCCTCGCCGCCGAGCGGCTTGGTGGCGAAGCGATAATCGAAGGCGTTCGGATCATCGACGGTCTGCCCATCGATGCTCATGATCAGGTCGCCGGTCTTGAGGCCGGCGCGGGCCGCCGGGCTCTTCGGCATGATGCTCGCGACCAGCGCGCCGGTCGGCCGCTTGAGGCCGAGGCCCTCGGCGATCTCGGACGTCACGTTCTGCAGCTTGGCGCCGAGCCAGGGCCGCCGCACCACGGTCGAGCCGCCCTGCGCCGAGGCGATCACGCCGCGCACCATGTTGACGGGAATCGCAAAGCCGATGCCCTGCGATCCGCCCGAACGCGAGAAGATCGCGGTGTTGATGCCGATCAGGCGGCCATTGACGTCGACCAAGGCGCCGCCCGAGTTGCCCGGATTGATCGCCGCGTCGGTCTGGATGAAGAACTGATAGTCAGTGATGCCGACCTGGGTGCGGGCGACCGCCGAGACGATGCCATGCGTCACGGTCTGGCCGACACCGAAAGGATTGCCGATCGCGAGCACCACGTCGCCGACCTGGAGGGCGTCGCTGTCGCCGAGGTCGATCGCGGGGAAGCGCTCGCGCCTGTCGCCGATGCGCAGCACGGCGAGATCCGAGCGGGAGTCCTTGAGCACGACATGCGCCTCGAACTCGCGCTTGTCGGCGAGCGAGACCTTGATCTGGTCGGCCCCCTCGATGACGTGGTTGTTGGTGACGATGAGTCCGGACGGGTCGACCAGCACGCCGGAGCCGAGCGAGCGCTGGATCTGCTCCGACGAGCCGCCGCCGCCGAAGAAACGGCGGAAGATCGGGTCATTGAGAAACGGGTTGCGGTTCTCGATGACCTTCGCGGCATAGACGTTGACGACCGCGGGCGCGACACGTTTCACCACCGGCGCGTAGGAGAGCGTGAGCTGTGCGGTCGAGGACGGCACGACCCGCCCATCCTGTGCGCGCGCCGCAAGCGGCGCCAGCGCAAGCAGAACCGCGAGGAGAGCAAACCGGCACAAAACCATGGAAAATCTCCCGAAAACCCCCGCCGGCTTATAAAAGGCAAAGCGCGGCAAATGAAGGGCACTTTACCCTCCGCTGCGCCTCTTCACCCTCCCCGCTGCAGGGGAGGGTCGGCGAGCGGCGAGTGGAGGGAGGCGCGCGCCGGGGTGGGGCGGCAGAGCCTGCCCAATCGCAATCGCCGTCACCCCGACCATCGCGGCTGCGCCGCAATTGTGGACCCTCCCCCTTCAGGGGCGGGTAAAGAAGATCACTCGATCGCCGGGACGGTGCGCAGATAGGCGACGATCGCATCGAGATCGTCCGGGGTCATTTTGGCGTAGAACGCAAAGCCCATCGGCGGCTTGAGCTTGGTGCCGTCGCGCGAGATGCCCTGGGTGATCGCCCGCTTGATTTCCTCGTCGGTCCAGTTGCCGAGGCCCTTGGTCTTGCTCGACGTGATGTTGCGCGACACCGTGACGCCCCACGGCCCCTCCAGCTTGAAGCCGCCGGCGCCCATGCGGGTGAAATCGCGGCCCTTGGGGCCGAGCGGCGAATGGCATTCCATGCAGTGGGCGATGGTCGCGAGATAGAAGCCGCGCTTGACCTTGTCCTTCAGGTCGGCCTCGTTCGCGGGCTCCTGCGCGTTGGGCACGAAGGCCTGCGGCAGCGCCATCCGGTAGACCGGGGCCGGCACCTTGTTTTTCACCGGTGGCACTGAGTGCAGGTACGTCGCGATCGCATCGAGGTCGCGTGCGGTCAGGATCTTGTAGAAGCCGGTCGGCATCACGGGGGCGACCGGAACGCCGTTCGGCCGCACGCCCGTCGTCATGAATTTCTTGATGTCGTCGATGCTCCAGGCCCCGATACCGGTTTCCCGATCGGAGGTGATGTTCGAGGCGGTCACGTCGAACGGCGGCTCGTTGAAGTGCAGTCCGCCCGACAGCGCCTTGTCCATGAGCAGGCCGTTCGGCCCGCGCGGCGTGTGGCAGTTGTGGCAGGTCATCACCGTGTCGACGAGATACTTGCCGCGCGCCATCTGGGCGCCGCCCTGTGCATTCGCCGCGGTCGCGGCTGCCACCAGGGCAAGCACCCCCATCGCAATGTGCCGGATCATCAATTCCCCCCTTGCGTTTTAGCCCGATCCCGATGGGCCGGGCCGCGCGCACATTATCGGATGTGGGCCCCTTGGCAACGGACGGGGCGCCGCATGGTCGATGCCAAGCACTTACGATGCAAACATGAAAAAGGGGCCTTGCGGCCCCTTCTGGTCGTCCGATCCGGGCGAAGCTCAGGCCGCCGCGGGCGCGTCGGCCGCCGCAGTCTCCTGCACCGGTCCGGAATCCTGGCCCTTCGCGCTCTCGTCGCGATCGACGAACTCGATCACCGCGACCGGCGAATTGTCGCCGTAGCGAAAGCCGGCCTTCATGATGCGGGTGTAGCCGCCGTTGCGCTCCTTGTAGCGCGGGCCGATCACCTCGAAGAGCTTCTTCACCATCGGCACGTCGCGGATCTCGGCGATCGCCTTGCGCCGCGCATGCAAGTCGCCGCGCTTGCCGAGGGTGACCAGCTTCTCGACGATCGGACGCAGATCCTTCGCCTTCGGCAGCGTGGTCGTGATCTGCTCGTGCTTGATCAGGGCGGCGCACATGTTGGCGAACATGGCGCGGCGATGCTCGGCCGTGCGGTTGAGCTTGCGGTGGGCGTTACCGTGACGCATCGCCTGTTTCCTTCCACTCCTTCGTCGTCATGCCCGCGAAGGCGGGCATCCACGTCTTTCGTTCGAGCACTGAAGACGTGGATGGCCGGGACGAGCCCGGCCATGACGGAATTAGACCTCAGTAATGATCCTCGAAGCGCTTGGCGAGCTCTTCGATGTTCTCCGGCGGCCAGCCCGGCACTTCCATGCCGAGATGCAGGCCCATCTGGGCGAGCACTTCCTTGATCTCGTTGAGCGACTTGCGGCCGAAGTTCGGCGTGCGCAGCATTTCGGCCTCGGTCTTCTGCACGAGGTCGCCGATATAGACGATATTGTCGTTCTTGAGACAGTTGGCCGAGCGCACCGAGAGCTCGAGCTCGTCGACTTTCTTGAGGAATGCCGGATTGAAAGCGAGATCGGGAATCGCCTCGATCGCGACTTCCTTGCGTGGCTCCTCGAAATTGACGAACACGTTGAGCTGGTCCTGCAAAATCCTCGCCGCGTACGCGAGCGCGTCCTCGGGGCTCACCGCGCCGTTGGTCTCGATCTGCATCGTGAGCTTGTCGTAGTCGAGGATCTGGCCCTCGCGGGTGTTCTCGACCCGGTACGAGACCTTCTTCACCGGCGAGAACAGGCTGTCGACCGGGATGAGGCCGATCGGCGCATCCTCGGGCCGGTTGCGCTCGGCCGGGACGTAGCCCTTGCCGGTGTTGACCGTGAACTCCATGCGGATTTCGGCGCCCTCGTCGAGATGGCAGAGCACCAGCTCCGGATTGAGCACCACCACGTCGCCGACCGTCTGGATGTCGCCCGCCGTCACCACGGCGGGGCCCGACTTCTTCACCACCATGCGCTTGGGCCCGTCGCCCTGCATCTTGATGGCGATGTCCTTGATGTTGAGGACGATGTCGGTCACGTCCTCGCGCACGCCGGCGATCGAGGAGAATTCATGCAGCACGCCGTCGATGTGCACCGACTGCACGCTCGCGCCCTGCAGCGACGAGAGGAGAATGCGCCGCAGCGCATTGCCGAGCGTGAGGCCGAAGCCGCGCTCGAGCGGCTCGGCGACGACCGTCGCGGAGCGCTTCGGGTCCGAACCCGCCGCCACCTGGAGCTTGTTCGGCTTGATCAGTTCCTGCCAGTTCTTTTGGATCGTCACGTCTCATCACCATCCGTTTGGCGGCGCGGTCACCCGCGCACCCCGCTCCGCCCGCGGGAAATTAAGCGGCGGCGGAGCACCAATGCGCGATCCGCCGGAATGAATTCACTACACGCGGCGGCGCTTGCGCGGCCGGCAGCCATTGTGCGGGATCGGCGTCACGTCGCGGATCGACGTGATCATGAAGCCCGCCGATTGCAGCGCGCGCAGCGCCGACTCGCGGCCCGAGCCCGGCCCCGCGACCTCGACCTCCAGGGTGCGCATGCCGTGCTCCTGCGCCTTCTTGGCCACGTCCTCGCCGGCGACTTGCGCCGCATAGGGCGTCGACTTGCGCGAGCCCTTGAAGCCCATCGTGCCGGACGACGACCAGGCGATGGTGTTGCCCTGCGCGTCCGTGATGGTGATCATCGTGTTGTTGAAGGTCGCGTTCACGTGCGCGACGCCGGAGGCGATGTTCTTGCGCTCGCGGCGGCGGACGCGGGTGGCTTCCTTGCCCATGTGGTTTCCCTTTGCGGCTCGCGCGGCGCCGAGCCTGGTGTCTGTCGTGTCTCTTGATCAGATGTTGCGAACCGTCACGCGGCTCAGGTGACCTTCTTCTTGCCGGCAATCGGCTTCGAGGGTCCCTTGCGGGTGCGCGCGTTGGTGTGCGTGCGCTGGCCGCGGACCGGCAGGTTGCGGCGATGCCGCAGCCCGCGATAGCAGCCGAGATCCTGCAGCCGCTTGATGTTGAGCTGCACCTCGCGCCGCAGATCGCCCTCGACGATGTAGTCGCGGTCGATCACCTCGCGGATCTGCAGCACTTCGGCGTCGGTCAATTGCGACACCCGCCGCTCCTGTGGAATGTGCACCTTCTCCATGATGTCGTGCGCCGATTTCGGGCCGATGCCATGGATGTACTGGAGCGCGATGATGACGCGCTTGTTGGTCGGAATGTTAACGCCGGCAATGCGGGCCACGACACCTGCTCCTGTTGCCGGCTTCCGCCGGCTGTCTCCGTTGCCGGCCTGCGCCGGCGCTTTTCCTTCAAAATCCCTCGGCGTCGACGCGAAAAAGTCCGCGATAAACGCCAGCACGACGCCCAGCCCGCACCCGGGGCCCGGCATCGTGTGTGAACTTTCTACGACTGGGTGCCGGGTATGTACGGACTCTTGCCTCTCGCGTCAACCTCTTCCCCGGCCTTTGCTAATGGCTTTTTCGCGGGTGTGGGTTGTGGCTCGGCACGCAGGTGCCCGCGCCCTGTCAAGCGGGTGCATCCGCGCGACCCAGGATGCGATCGATGGCCGCCGAGACCTCGGCGATCGGCGCCATTCCGTCGACCGTCCGCAGCAGACCATGGTCGCTGTAGTATGATACCAGTGGGGCAGTCTGCATTCGATAAGCGTGCACCCGCTTCTCCAGCGTCTCCGGATTATCGTCGGAGCGCAGCGCTTGGCCGGCCGCCTTCATGTCGGCGACCCGCTTGGCGATCCGCTCGTGGAGGATGCCCTCGTCGACCTTGAGCTGGATCGCGGCATCGAGCTTGATGCCCTTCTTCTCGAGCATCCGGCTGAGCGCCTCCGCCTGCGGCACGGTGCGGGGAAATCCGTCGAGAATGAAGCCGTTCTTGGCGTCCGGCTGCTCGATGCGGTCGGCGACGATCGCGACCACGACCTCGTCCGGCACGAGCTCGCCGCGCTCCATGATGTCGCGCGCCTTGAGTCCCACCGGCGTTCCGGCTTTGACGGCGGCGCGCAGCATGTCGCCGGTCGACAGCTGGGGAATTGCATATTTCTCGGTCAATCGTTGCGACTGGGTGCCTTTTCCGCAGCCCGGCGGGCCCAGCAGGATCAGCCTCATGACGTATGCCCCGGCAAAACCAATTCGCTTACTCGAAGATAATCCCGGCCGTGATGGCGATGCCCGCGGCGAGATCGCAGTTCATCTCCTCCTGGCCCCCCGCAGCTTGGAGCGCTTGATCAGCCCCTCGTACTGATGGGCGAGCAGGTAACCTTGTACTTGCGCGACCGTGTCCATGGTGACACTGACGACGATCAAAAGCGAGGTGCCTCCGAAGTAGAACGGCACGTTCGCCCAGGCGGTCAGGAGCTCGGGAAAGAGGCAGACCGCCGCCAGATACGCGGCGCCGATCACCGTGATGCGCGAGAGCACATAGTCGATGTATTCGGCGGTGCGCTCGCCCGGCCGGATGCCGGGGATGAAGCCGCCGTGCTTCTTCAGGTTGTCGGCCGTCTCGGTCGGGTTGAACACGATCGCCGTATAGAAGAAGGCAAAGAACACGATGCCGGCAACGTAGAAGATCAGGAACAGCGGCTGTCCGTGCGAGAAATGCGCGACGATCCAGTTGACCCAGCCCGGCATGTGGCCCTGGTTGAAGTTCGCAACCGTAGTCGGCAACAGCAGCAGCGATGAGGCGAAGATCGGCGGAATCACGCCCGAGGTGTTGAGCTTGAGCGGCAGGTGCGAGGACTGGCCCTCGAACATCCGGTTGCCGACCTGGCGCTTGGGATACTGGATCAGCAGCCGACGCTGCGCGCGTTCCATGAAGACGATGAAGGCGATCACCGCCACGACCATGATGACGACGAGGATCAGAACGCCGATGCCGAGCTGGCCAGTGCGCGAAAGCTCGAGAGTGCCGGCGAGCGCGCTCGGCAGGTTGGCGACGATGCCCGACAGGATGATCAGCGAGATGCCGTTGCCGATCCCGCGCGAGGTGATCTGCTCGCCGAGCCACATCAGGAAGATGGTGCCGCCCGTAAGCGTGATCACGGTCGAGATGCGGAAGAACCAGCCCGGGTCGGCGACGACGGACCCCGTCCCTTCCAGGCCGATCGCGATGCCGTAGGCCTGCAGCGCCGCCAGGATGACGGTGCCGTAGCGGGTGTACTGGTTGATGACCTTGCGGCCCTGCTCGCCCTCCTTCTTGAGCTGCTCGAGGGTAGGCGAGACGGTCGTCATCAGCTGCACGATGATCGACGACGAGATGTAGGGCATGATGGCGAGCGCGAAGATCGCCATGCGGTGGATGCCGCCGCCCGCGAACATGTTGAAGATGCCGAGGATGCCGCCCGACTGGGTCTGGAAAATCGCGTCCCAGGCGTTCGGATCGATGCCGGGCAGCGGAATGTAGGTGCCCAGCCGGTAGACCAGCAGCGCGCCGAGGGTGAACCAGATGCGCTTCTTCAGCTCGTCGGCCTTGGCGAGCGCCGAGAAATTGAGATTGGCCGCCAGTTGTTCCGCTGCTGAGACCATGCGTCCACGCTCCCGGTTGCGCCTACCGCCCCTACGGCAAAGCCGTTCGAGGAACGGCGCCGCTTCGCTTGCCTATGCCCGCTCGGCCATGTTCGCAATCAGAGGTATTGGTCAGGCATCCCCGGCACAAGGGGCCGCGCGGGCAAGGGCCCGTGACCCAGCCAGGGTCGAACCTTAGGCGGCCTTCTCGCCTTCCGGGCGCTTGGGCGCCAGAACCTTGACCGAGCCGCCTGCCTTCTCGACCGCCGCGACGGCCGATTTCGACGCGCCATAGACCTCGAAATCGAGCTTGGCCTTGATGTCGCCGCTGCCGAGGAGCCGCACACCGTCCTTGATGCGGCGCAACACGCCGGCGCGCACCAGCGCGGCGGCATCGACTTTTTCCTTCGGATCGAGCTTGCCGGCGTCGACCGCGGTCTGGATGCGGCCGAGATTCACCTCGTTGAGGTTCTTGGCGAAGATGTTGTTGAAGCCGCGCTTGGGTAGGCGGCGATGCAGCGGCATCTGGCCACCCTCGAAGCCCTTGATGCGCACGCCCGAGCGCGCGGTCTGGCCCTTGCCGCCGCGGCCACCCGTCTTGCCCGAGCCCGAGCCGATGCCGCGGCCGATGCGTTGCCGGCGCTTGCGCGAGCCCGGCCGGTCGGCGAGTTCGTTGAGCTTCATCGCTCTCTCCTCGAATTCTTCTTTCTTCGTCACCCGGGCTTGTCCCGGTATCCACGTCTTTCTGCGTCCCACCAAGACGTGGATGGCCGGCACAAGCCCGGCCATGACGGACAGGATTCCTACTTTGCCTCGACCACGCGCACCAGGTGCCCGACCTTGGCGATCATGCCGCGCACCGACGGCGTGTCCTCGAGTTCGGAGGTGCGGCCGATCTTATTGAGCCGAAGGCCGATCAACGTTTCGCGCTGCGTGTGGTGCCGCCGCGCCGGGCTGCCGGTCTGCTCGATCTTGATGGTCTTTGCGTTCTTCGCCATGGCGGCTCTCGCGGGCTTTCAGCTATCGATTCAATCGGCCGCCGCCTCGGCGTCGGCGCCTTCGCGGCGGCGCGCCTGCAGGGCGGAGACCTTGATGTTGCGGCGCGCCGCGACCGAGCGCGGCGAGTCCTGGTGCTTGAGCGCGTCGAACGTCGCGCGCACCATGTTGTAGGGGTTGGACGAGCCGAGCGACTTCGCCACCACGTCCTGCACGCCGAGCGTCTCGAACACCGCGCGCATCGGCCCGCCCGCGATGATGCCGGTTCCGGGAGGCGCCGCGCGCAGGAAGACCTTGCCGGCGCCGTGGCGGCCCGCGACGTCATGATGCAGGGTGCGGCCCTCGCGCAGCGGCACGCGCGTGAGGTTGCGCTTGGCCGCCTCGGTCGCCTTGCGGATCGCCTCCGGCACCTCGCGCGCCTTGCCGTGGCCGTGCCCGACCCGGCCCTTCTGGTCGCCGACGACGACCAGCGCCGCGAAGCCGAAGCGCCGGCCGCCCTTCACCACCTTGGCGACGCGGTTGATCGCGACGAGCTTCTCGGTGAACTCGTTCTCCCGCTCATCCCGATCGCGATGCCGCTCGCGTGGTTCACGTGCCATGACAGAAATCCGTTTCCGTTATCGATCCGACCGCGTCGTTTCAGAACTTGAGCCCGCCCTCGCGGGCAGCCTCGGCCAGCGCCTTGACGCGGCCGTGGAACATGTAGCCGCCGCGATCGAACACGACGTCCTTGATGCCCTTGGCGGAGGCGCGCTCGGCCACCGCCTTGCCGACAGCCTTCGCGGCCTCGATGTTGGCGCCGGTCTTGAGCGACCCGCGCATGTCCTTCTCCATCGAGGAGGCGGCGGCGACCGTCTCGCCTTTGCGGTCATCGATGACCTGCGCATAGATGTGCTTCGACGAGCGAAAGACCGACAGCCGTGGCCGCTCGCCGGCCACCGCCTTGATGCGGCGGCGGATGCGCGCCGTGCGCCGCTCGGTCTGCTTCTTGAGCTTAGCCATGGGTCGGCCCCGTTACTTCTTCTTGCCTTCTTTGCGGAAGATGTACTCGCCTGCGTATTTCACGCCCTTGCCCTTGTATGGCTCGGGCTTGCGGAAACCGCGGATCTCGGCGGCGACCTGGCCGACCTTCTGCCGGTCGATGCCGGTGATCACCACCTCGGTCGGCTTCGGCGTCGCGATCGCGATGCCGGCCGGGATCGGGTAGACCACGTCGTGGCTGTAGCCGAGCGCGATCTGCAGGTTCTTGCCCTGCACCGCGGCGCGGTAGCCGACGCCGTTGATCTCGAGCTTGCGCTCGAAGCCCTTGGTGACGCCGGTGACGAGGTTCGACACCAGCGTGCGCGAGGTGCCCCACATCGAGCGCGCGCGTTTGGTCTCGTTGCGCGGATCGACCTTGATCGCGCCCTTCTCCAATTTGGCGCTGACGTCCTGGGGCAGCACCAGCTCGAGGGCGCCCTTCGGCCCCTTCATCTTCACGGTCTGCCCATCGACGCTCGCGGTGACGCCGGACGGGATCGCGACCGCTCTCTTGCCGATACGAGACATCTCAGTCGTCCTCCATCCTCTCGATGCCCGGCTCAGAACACCGTAAACAGAATCTCGCCGCCGACATTGGCGTCGCGCGCGGCGTGGTCCGCCATCACGCCCTTCGGAGTCGAGATGATCGCGACGCCGAGGCCGTTGTTGATGCGCGGCAGGCCCTGCGCGGACGAATAGACGCGCCGGCCGGGCTTCGACACGCGCGCGATCTCGCGGATCACCGGCGCACCGTCGAAATACTTGAGCTCGATCTCGATCTCGCTGCGTCCGTCGCCGTGCTCGACGGTGGCGTAGCCGCGGATGTAGCCCTCGGACTTGAGCACCTCGAGCACGCGCTCGCGCAGCTTCGAGCCGGGTGTCGATACCTTGGGCTTTGCCCGCTGCTGCGCGTTGCGGATACGCGTGATCAAGTCGCCGATCGGATCGGTCATCGCCATGGTCCGACCCTCCTTACCAGCTCGACTTCACGAGGCCGGGAACCAGCCCCTTGGAGCCGAGGTCGCGCAGCGCGATGCGGCTCATCTTGAACTTGCGGTAGACGCCGCGCGGACGGCCGGTCACCTCGCAGCGATTGTGGATGCGCGTCGCCGAGGAGTTGCGCGGCAACGTGGCAAGCTTGAGGGAGGCCGCGAAACGCTCCTCCATCGGCTTGGTCTTGTCCATCGCGATCGCCTTGAGGCGCCCGCGACGACCGGAAAACTTCTTGGTCATCTTGCGCCGCCGGTTGTTCTTCTCGATCGAGCTCTTCTTCGCCATTCGGCTCTCCTTGCCCTTTCCGCGTTTGACGTGGGTCTGGGTCACGTCACTGCCGGAACGGAAAATTGAACGCGGTCAGGAGCGCGCGCGCTTCCTCGTCGGTGCGCGCCGTCGTGCAGACCGTGATGTCCATGCCCCAGATCTCGGCCGCCTTGTCGTAGTCGATCTCCGGGAAGATGATGTGCTCCTTGATGCCGATCGTGTAGTTGCCGCGCCCGTCGAAGCTCTTCGGGTTGAGCCCGCGGAAGTCGCGCACGCGCGGCAGCGCGATGTTGATCAGCCGGTCGAGGAACTCGTACATGCGTGCCTTGCGCAGCGTCACCTTGCAGCCGATCGGCTGGTTCTCGCGCAGCTTGTAGGTCGCGATCGACTTGCGCGAGTTGGTGATCACCGCCTTCTGCCCGGCGATCAGGCCGAGGTCGGCGGCGGCCGATTCCACCTTCTTGCGGTCGTTGACGCCCTCGCCGATGCCCATGTTGAGGACGATCTTCTCGATCCCCGGCACCTGCATGCCGTTCTTGTAGCCGAACTTCTCGGTCATCGCCTTGCGCACCACGTTGTCGTAGTGGCTGCGCATGCGCACGGGCCCGCCGCCGGGCGCGGCCTTCGGCTTTCCCTTCACCGGCGCCTTGTCGTCGCCCTTGTCGGCGGCCCGGCCCTTCGGCGCGCGCTCGCCTTTGGGCGCGCCACCGGCGGCGGCCGCCGCAGGCTTCTCGGCCTTCGGCGCCTTCGCGGGCTTCTCGTCCTTCGCGGCCTTCTCGGCCTTGGGTTTCTTTTCGTCAGCCATCGATCTCGGCTCCCGAGCGCTTGGCAAATCTCACCTTCTTGCCATCCGGCTGGACCTTGAAGCCGACGCGGGTCGGCTTGCCGTCCTTCGGATCGGCGAGGGCTATCTTCGACAGGTGGACGGCGAGCTCCTTCGAGACGATGCCGCCTTCCTGCTGCGCGGTCTGACGCTGGTGGCGCTTGACCATGTTGATGCCGCGCACCACGACGCGGCTCTCGTCCGGACGCACCTCGATCACCTCGCCGCTGCGGCCCTTGTCGCGGCCGGAGAGCACGACGACCCTGTCGCCCTTGCGGATCTTCGCGGCCATCACAGCACCTCCGGCGCGAGCGAGATGATCTTCATGTGGTTCTTCGCCCGCAGCTCGCGCGGCACCGGCCCGAAGATGCGGGTGCCGACCGGCTCCATCTGCGGCGTGATCAGAACCGCGGCATTGCGGTCGAAGCGGATGATCGAGCCGTCCGGCCGGCGCAGGTCCTTCGCGACCCGCACCACCACGGCCTTCATCACGTCCCCCTTCTTCACGCGTCCGCGCGGGATCGCCTCCTTGACTGAGACGACGATCACGTCGCCCACGGTCGCATACTTGCGCTTGGACCCGCCCAGCACCTTGATGCACATGACGCGGCGCGCGCCGGAATTGTCCGCCACGTCGAGATTGGTCTGCATCTGGATCATGATGCTATCCCGGTCCTTCCTCGTTCACGCCCTCGAGGAGCGCTCACGTTACCTTCTGCTTCTTGTCGCCCCGGACCACCGTCCAGCGCTTGAGCTTGGAGATCGGGCGGTGCTCCTCGATCCACACGACGTCGCCGACCGCGTACTCGTTGTTCTCGTCATGCGCGTAGTACTTCTTCGAGCGGCGCACGGTCTTCTTGAGCACCGGGTGCGTGAAGCGGCGCTCGACGCGCACCACGCGCGTCTTCGCCTGCTTGTCGCTCACCACGATGCCCTGGAGCTCTCGCTTCGGCACGTCGGCCTCCTCACTTCGACTTCGGCTGCGCGGCGCTCTTCTGCCGCGCCACGGTCCGGATACGGGCGATGTCGCGGCGCACCTCGCGCACGCGTGATGTGTTCTCGAGCTGGCCCGTCGCGCGCTGGAAGCGCAGGTTGAACCGCTCCTTCTTGAGCTTCATCAGCTCGTCGTCGAGCTGGTCGACGGTCATGTGCCGCAGGTCGTCGGGCTTGAGCATGGCGGCCTCCGTCACTCGGCGATGCGCGCGACGAAGCGCGTCTTGATCGGCAGCTTGGCGGCTGCGAGCGAGAGCGCCTCCTTGGCGATCTCGATCGGCACGCCACCGATCTCGAACATGATGCGGCCGGGCTTCACGCGCGCGACCCACAATTCCGGAGAACCCTTGCCGGATCCCATGCGCACCTCGAGCGGCTTCTTCGACACCGGCACGTCCGGGAAGATGCGGATCCACACCCGGCCGGCGCGCTTCATGTGGCGCGTCATCGCGCGGCGTGCCGCCTCGATCTGGCGCGCCGTCACCCGGTCCGGCTCCATCGCCTTGAGCCCGTACTCGCCGAACGACAGCGAGGCGCCGCTGGTCGCGAGGCCGTGGATGCGGCCCTTGTGCGCCTTGCGGAACTTCGTCTTCATCGGTTGCAACATGGCGGTGCGCCTCTCTTATTCTTCTTTCATCCGATCAGGCGTCGCGCCGCGGACGGCCGGCCTCGGCCTCGGCGAGCTTCTTGTCCTGCGCCATCGGATCGTGCTCGAGGATCTCGCCCTTGAAGATCCACACCTTCACGCCGCAGGTGCCGTAGGTCGTGAACGCGGTCGCGACCCCGTAGTCGACGTCGGCGCGCAGGGTGTGCAGCGGCACGCGGCCTTCGCGGTACCACTCCATGCGGGCGATTTCCGCCCCACCGAGCCGGCCCGAGCAGTTGATGCGGATGCCCTCGGCGCCGAGCCGCATCGCCGACTGCACGGCGCGCTTCATGGCGCGGCGGAACGCGACGCGGCGCTCGAGCTGCTGGGCGATCGATTCGGCGACGAGCTGGGCGTCGAGCTCCGGCTTCCTGATCTCGACGATGTTGATGACGACGTCGGAGTCGGTGATGTCGGCCACCTTCTTGCGCAGCTTCTCGATGTCGGCGCCCTTCTTGCCGATGACGACGCCCGGGCGCGCCGACTGGATGGTGACGCGGCATTTCTTGTGCGGCCGCTCGATCACGATGCGCGACACCGCCGCCTGCTTGAGCGCGTCATGCAGCTCCTCGCGGATCTTCGCGTCCTCGTGCAGCAGCTGGCCGTACTCGGTCTTGCCCGCGTACCAGCGCGAGTCCCAGGTGCGGTTGATGCCGAGCCGCAGGCCGACCGGATTGACCTTCTGACCCATGGACCTCTCCTTATGCGGCCGCCTCGACCTGACGCACGACGATCGTCAGATGCGAGAACGGCTTCATGATCTTGCCCGAGCGGCCGCGGCCGCGGGCGTGAAAGCGCTTCATCACCAGCCCCTTGCCGACATGCGCCTGAGCGACCACGAGGTCGTCGATGTCGAGCTGGTGGTTGTTCTCGGCGTTGGCGATCGCCGACTGCAGGCACTTGCGCACGTCCTTGGCGATGCGCTTGCGCGAGAACTCGAGATCGGCGAGCGCGGCCGCGACCTTCTTGCCGCGGATGAGCTGCGCCAGCAGGTTGAGCTTCTGCGGGCTCACGCGCAGCATTTTCGCGACCGCCTTCGCCTCGTTCTCGGCGAGCGCGCGGGGATGACTGGGCTTGCTCATGTCCTCACCTCGCTCACGCCGCGCCCGGACCGGGCGCGCGCTTCGCCTTGCGGTCGGCCGAATGGCCGTGGAACGTGCGGGTCGGCGAGAACTCGCCGAACTTGTGGCCGACCATCTCCTCGGTCACCAGGACCGGGATGTGCTTGTGGCCGTTGTAGACGCCGAAGGTGAGCCCGACGAACTGCGGCATGATGGTCGAGCGCCGGCTCCAGGTCTTGATCACGTCGTGACGGCCGGATGCACGTGCGGTATCCGCCTTCTTCAGCAGATAGCCGTCGACGAACGGGCCTTTCCAGTTCGATCGCGCCATGAGTGTTCTCGCTTTACTGCGTCTTCTTCCGCGCGTGGCGGCTGGAGATGATGAACTTGGTGGTGTTCTTGTTCTTGCGGGTCTTCTTGCCCTTGGTCGGGAAGCCCCACGGGGTCACCGGGTGGCCGCCGCCCTTGGTACGGCCGCCGTGCGGATGGTCGACCGGGTTCATGGTGATGCCGCGGTTGTGCGGCATGCGGCCCTTCCAGCGCACGCGACCGGCCTTGCCGATCGAGATGTTCATGTGGTCGGGGTTCGACACCGCGCCGATCGTCGCCATGCAGCGGCCGTGCACCAGGCGCTGCTCGGTCGAGTTCAGGCGCAGGATCACGTACTCGCCGTCGCGACCGACGATCTGCGCGTAGGTGCCGGCCGAGCGCGCGAGCTGGCCGCCCTTGCCGATCTTGATCTCGATGTTGTGGACGATCGTGCCGATCGGGATGTTGCCCACCGGCATCGCGTTGCCGGGCTTCACGTCCACATCCTCGCCGGCGACGATGGTGTCGCCCGCCGCGAGGCGCTGCGGCGCGAGGATGTAGGCCTGCTCGCCGTCACGATACTTGATCAGCGCGATGAAGGCGGTGCGGTTCGGATCGTACTCGATGCGCTCGACCGTCGCGGGCTTGTCGTGCTTGGTGCGCTTGAAGTCGATCGTGCGGTAGGCCTTCTTGTGGCCGCCGCCGCGGAAGCGCGTGGTGATGCGGCCGAGATTGTTGCGGCCGCCGGTCGAGCTCTTGCCCTCGGTCAGCGCCTTGAGCGGCTTGCCCTTGTAGAGCTCCGAGCGGTCGACCAGCACCAGCTGGCGCTGGGCCGGGGTCGTCGGCTTGTATGTCTTGAGTGCCATTGATCTATTCCCGACCTCAGAGACCCGTGGTCACGTCGATGCGGTGGCCCTCTTCGAGGGTCACGATGGCTTTCTTGACGTCCGACTGCTGGCCGGGCCGGCCGCGAAACGCCTTGTGCTTGCCCTTGCGCACAAGGGTGTTGACGCTCTTCACCTTCACGTCGAACAGCTTCTCGACCGCTTCCTTGATCTGCGGCTTGGTCGCGTGGCTGGCGACGCGAAAGAGCACCTGGTTGCGCTCGGACGCGTTGGTCGCCTTCTCGGTGATGACCGGCGACAGGATCAGGTCGTAATGGCGCGGATCGGTGGTGCTCATTTGAACCGCGCCTCCAGCGCATCGACCGCGGCCTTGGTCAGCACGAGCTTGGTGCGCCGCAGAATGTCGTAGACGTTGATCCCCTGGATCGGCAGCACATCGACGTTGTGCAGGTTGCGCGCCGCGAGGGCGAGCCCGGCGTCGACCTGCACGCCGTCGACGATCAGCACATTGTCCAAGCCGAGCTTCGCGAAGCTCGCCTTGAGCGTCTTGGTCTTGCCGCCCTCGACCGCGGCCTTGTCGACCACGACGATGCCGCCGTCCTTGGCCTTGGCGGAGAGCGCATGCTTGAGCGCGAGCGCGCGCACCTTCTTCGGCAGGTCATGCGCATGGCTGCGCACCACCGGGCCGAACGAGCGGCCGCCGCCGCGGAATAGGTTGGCGCGCATCGAGCCGTGGCGGGCGCCGCCGGTGCCCTTCTGCGCATACATCTTCTTTCCGGTGCGCCACACGTCCGCGCGGTTCTGCACCGCGTGGGTGCCGGCCCGACGCTTGGCGAGCTGCCACTTGACGCAGCGCTGCAGGATGTCGACGCGCGGCTCGAGGCCGAAGATCGCATCCGACAGGTTCACCGAACCTGCCTCGGCGCCGTCGAGCGTGGTGATCTTGAGCTCCATCTCACGCTCCCTCTTTGGCCGGCTCGGCCGCGCCTGCCTCAGCGGGCGCCGCCTCGGGCGCGCGGAACTTGCCGGGCTTCGGCGCTTCCTTCGGCAGCGGCTTCTTCACCGCGTCGCGCACCGTGATCCAGCCGCCCTTGGCGCCCGGCACCGCACCCTCGACCAGGATCAGCCCGCGCTCGACGTCCGTTTGCACCACCTTGAGATTGAGCGTGGTGACCCGCTCGTCGCCCATCTGGCCGGCCATCTTCTTGTTCTTGAAGGTCTTGCCGGGGTCCTGGCGGTTGCCGGTCGAACCGAGCGAGCGGTGCGACACCGACACGCCGTGGGTCGCACGCAGGCCGCCGAAGTTCCACCGCTTCATCGCGCCGGCGAAACCCTTGCCGATCGAGGTGCCGGTGACGTCGACGAACTGGCCGACGACGAAATGATCGGCCGTGATCTCGGCACCCACCGGGATCAGCCCATCGTCGCTCACCCGGAACTCGGCGAGCTTGCGCTTGGGCTCCACCTTGGCGATGGCGAAATTGCCGCGTTCGGCCTTGCTCACATTGTTGACCTTGCGGGTGCCGGAGCCGAGCTGCAGCGCGACGTAGCCGTTCTTCTCCTTGGTGCGATGACCGAGCACCTGGCACTTGCCGAGGCGCAGCACCGTCACGGGCACATGCTCGCCGGTCTCGGTGAAGACCCGCGTCATCCCCAGCTTCTGTGCGATCACTCCCGAACGCATCGGTGTATTCCTTAAAGCTCGCTGCCTGCCGTTAGAGCTTGATCTCGACGTCGACGCCGGCCGCGAGGTCGAGCTTCATCAGCGCATCGACGGTCTGCGGGGTCGGATCGACGATATCGAGCAGGCGCTTGTGAGTGCGCATCTCGAACTGCTCGCGGCTCTTCTTGTCGACGTGCGGCGAGCGGTTGACGGTGAACTTCTCGATCTTGGTCGGCAGCGGGATCGGCCCGCGCACCTGTGCGCCGGTACGCTTGGCGGTCGCCACGATCTCGCGCGTCGACGAATCGAGAATGCGGTGGTCGAACGCCTTCAACCGGATGCGGATGTTTTGACCGTTCATGGGGTTTTTCCCGGGCTCTATCCCTCTCGACGACAAAGGGGCGCGGCGAGCCGCGCCCCTTTTGCGCCCTTACTCGATGATGCTGGCCACGACCCCGGCGCCCACCGTGCGGCCGCCCTCGCGAATGGCGAAGCGAAGCTTCTCCTCCATCGCGATCGGCACGATCAGGTGCACTTCCATCGCGATGTTGTCGCCCGGCATCACCATCTCGGTGCCGGCCGGCAACGTCACCACGCCGGTCACGTCGGTGGTGCGGAAGTAGAACTGCGGGCGGTAGTTGGTGAAGAACGGCGTATGCCGGCCGCCCTCCTCCTTGGTGAGGATGTAGGCCTCGGCCTTGAACTTGGTGTGCGGCTTGACCGAGCCGGGCTTGCACAGCACCTGGCCGCGCTCGACTTCCTCGCGCTTGGTGCCGCGCAGCAGACAGCCGACGTTGTCGCCCGCCTCGCCCTGGTCGAGCAGCTTGCGGAACATCTCGACGCCGGTGACCACCGTCTTCGTGGTCGGCTTGATGCCGACGATCTCGACTTCCTCGCCGACCTTGATGACGCCGCGCTCGATGCGGCCCGTGCACACCGTGCCGCGGCCCGAGATCGAGAACACGTCCTCGACCGGCATCAGGAACGGCTGATCCTTCGGACGCTCCGGCTGCGGGATGTTCTCGTCCACCGCCTTCATCAGCTCGAGGATCGCATCCTTGCCGAGCTTCGGGTCCTTGTCCTCGAGCGCCATCAGCGCCGAGCCCTTGATGACCGGGATCTTGTCGCCCGGGAACTGGTATTTCGAGAGCAGCTCGCGGACCTCGAGCTCGACGAGCTCGAGCAGCTCCGGATCGTCGACCATGTCGACCTTGTTCATGAACACCACGAGCGCCGGCACGCCGACCTGGCGGGCGAGCAGGATGTGCTCGCGCGTCTGCGGCATCGGGCCGTCGGCAGCCGAGACCACGAGGATCGCGCCGTCCATCTGCGCGGCGCCGGTGATCATGTTCTTCACGTAGTCGGCATGCCCGGGGCAGTCGACGTGCGCGTAGTGACGCTTGTCGGTCTCGTACTCGACGTGCGCGGTCGAGATCGTGATGCCGCGCGCCTTCTCTTCCGGCGCTTTGTCGATCTGGTCATAGGCGGTGTACTGCGCCTTGCCCTGCTCGGCGAGCACCTTGGTGATCGCCGCCGTCAGCGACGTCTTGCCATGATCGACATGGCCGATCGTGCCGATGTTGCAGTGGGGCTTCGTGCGGTTGAACTTTTCCTTGGCCATCGGTCTCTCCGTTAACCGTTGCGTGGCGTACAGTTGAATGATGACGGGCTCAGGCGAACTTCGCCTGAACCTCCTGGGCGACGTTGCTCGGGACCTGCTCGTAGTGGTCGAACTGCATCGTGAACGTGGCGCGACCCTGCGACATCGAGCGTAGATTGTTGACGTAACCGAACATGTTCGCGAGCGGCACCATCGCGTTGATCACGTTGGCGTTGCCGCGCATGTCCTGGCCCTGGATCTGGCCGCGTCGCGAGTTGAGGTCGCCGATGACGGAGCCGGTGTAGTCCTCCGGCGTCACCACCTCGACCTTCATGATCGGCTCGAGCAGCACCGAGCCGCCCTTCTGCAGCGCCTCGCGCAGCGCGGCGCGCGCCGCGATCTCGAAGGCGAGCGCGGACGAGTCCACCTCGTGATAGGCGCCGTCGATCAGCGTCACCTTGAGGTCGACCACCGGGAAGCCGGCGAGCACGCCGGATCCGAGCACCGACTCGAGGCCCTTCTCCACGCCCGGCACGAACTCCTTCGGCACGGAGCCGCCGACCACCTTGTTCTCGAACTCGAAACCCTTGCCGGGCTCGAGCGGCGAGGCGACGATCTTGATGCGGGCGAACTGGCCCGAGCCGCCGGTCTGCTTCTTGTGCGTATAGTCGACCGTGACCTCGCGGGTGATCTTCTCGCGATAGGCCACCTGCGGCGCGCCGATGTTGGCCTCGACCTTGTAGGTGCGCTTGAGGATGTCGACCTTGATGTCGAGATGGAGCTCGCCCATCCCCTTGAGGATGGTCTGGCCCGACTCCTGGTCGGTGGTGACGCGGAACGAGGGATCCTCGGCCGCGAGCTTCGCCAGCGCGACGCCGAGCTTCTCCTGGTCGGCCTTCGACTTCGGCTCGATCGCGATCTCGATGACGGGATCGGGGAATTCCATCTTCTCCAGGATGACCGACTTCTGCGGATCGCACAGCGTGTCGCCGGTGCGCGCCTCTTTCAGGCCCGCCAGCGCGACGATGTCGCCCGCATACGCTTCCTTGATGTCCTCGCGGTTGTTGGCGTGCATCAGCAACATGCGGCCGATGCGCTCCTTGCGGTCACGCGTCGAGTTGATGACGCCGGTGCCGCTCTGCAGCGTGCCGGAATAGATGCGGCAGAACGTGATCGTGCCGACGAACGGGTCGTCCATGATCTTGAAGGCGAGCAGCGCCAGCGGCTCCTTGTCGTCCGGCTTGCGCTCGACCTCGTTGCCCTTCGGGTCGACGCCCTTGATCGCGGGCACATCGAGCGGCGACGGCAGATAGTCGACGACGGCGTCGAGCAGCGGCTGCACGCCCTTGTTCTTGAAGGCCGAGCCGCACAGAACCGGATAGAACGCGCCGGTGATCACCGCCTTGCGGATCAGCCGCTTGAGCGTCGCCTCGTCCGGCTCCTTGCCCTCTAGATAGGCGGTCATCGCGTCGTCATCGAGCTCGACGGCAGCCTCGACCATCTTCTCGCGATATTCCTTCGCCTGGTCCGCCATGTCGGCCGGGATGTCGATGTCGTGATATTTCGCGCCGAGGCCCTCGTCCTCCCACACCACGCCCTTCATGCGCACGAGGTCGACGATGCCCTTGAACTGCTGCTCGGCGCCGATCGGCAGCTGGATCGCGACCGGTTTCGCGCCGAGGCGATCGACGATGTCGGACAGGCAACGGAAGAAGTCCGCACCGACCTTGTCCATCTTGTTGGCGAAGACGATGCGCGGCACCTTGTACTTGTCGCCCTGGCGCCACACCGTCTCGGTCTGCGGCTCGACGCCCTGGTTGCTGTCGAGCACGCACACCGCGCCGTCGAGCACGCGCAGGCTGCGCTCGACCTCGATCGTGAAATCGACGTGCCCGGGCGTGTCGATGATGTTGAGCCGCTTCTCTTTCCAGAATGCGGTGGTCGCGGCCGACGTGATCGTGATGCCGCGCTCCTGCTCCTGCTCCATCCAGTCCATGGTGGCCGCGCCCTCATGGACCTCGCCGATCTTGTGGCTCTTGCCCGTGTAATAGAGGATCCGCTCCGTGGTCGTGGTCTTGCCGGCATCGATGTGGGCCATGATGCCGAAGTTGCGGTAGTCCTCGATTTTATGCGTACGGGGCATTGGGATTCCTTGCAATTCGATCCGTCGTGCGAACGCTTTACCAGCGGTAGTGCGAGAAGGCGCGGTTGGCTTCCGCCATCCGGTGCGTGTCCTCGCGCTTCTTGACGGCATTCCCCCGGTTGTTGGACGCGTCGAGCAGCTCGGCCGAGAGCCGCTCCGTCATCGTCTTCTCGTTGCGCTCGCGCGCAGCCGAGATCAGCCAGCGGATGCCGAGCGCCTGGCGGCGGTCGGTGCGCACCTCGACCGGCACCTGATAGGTCGCGCCGCCGACGCGGCGCGAACGCACCTCGATCGACGGCATCACGTTGTCGAGCGCCTGTTGGAAGACCTGAATCGGGTTGGACTTGGTCTTGCCCTCGATCACCTCGAGCGCCCCGTAGACGATCGACTCGGCGACCGACTTCTTGCCCTGATACATGATCGAGTTCATGAACTTGGTGACGACCACGTTCCCGAACTTCGGATCGGGAAGGATCTCGCGCTTGTCGGCACGGTGACGGCGGGACATGCTGCTGACTCCGCTTACTTCGGACGCTTGGCGCCGTACTTCGACCGGCGCTGCTTGCGGTTCTTGACGCCCTGCGTGTCGAGCACGCCGCGCAGGATGTGGTAGCGCACGCCCGGCAGGTCCTTGACGCGGCCGCCGCGGATCATGACGACCGAGTGCTCCTGCAGGTTATGGCCCTCACCCGGGATGTAGCCGATCACCTCGAAGCCGTTGGTGAGGCGCACCTTGGCGACCTTGCGCAGCGCCGAGTTCGGCTTCTTCGGCGTCGTCGTGTAGACGCGCGTGCACACGCCGCGCTTCTGCGGGCTCTGCTGCAACGCGGGGACCTTCTTGCGCGCCTTTTGCGCCACCCGCGGTTTGCGGATGAGCTGATTGATCGTCGGCATTCGCCTTCACCCTCATTCGGGCCAAAGCCCGCATCTTCTGGGGCACGAAGGCCCCGGCAAAATCGGTTCGCGCTCGGTTCGCCACCTGTGCGCAAACGGCAAGCGCGCCATGCACCCCTCTCCGAGGGAGATGACGTTCTTGCATCGACAGAGGACCACGTCGCATCTCCTTCACAGGAGCCGCATCGCGGTCATGCACGTCACGTCTGACAGTCGAGGTGTCAGCGGCAGCGTCTGAGCTTCTTGCATCGAGGCTGGTGCCGGAACCGGCCCGCGTCAAAAACCTTGCGGTCTCAATGACTTGGGAGATCCGGGAATGCCGTTCCGACGGGCGAAGCTCACCGCCTGCCGTAAAGTGTGGCGTATCTATCGACGCAATGGATGCAAGTCAAGCCGGAAAGGCTGGAAAAATCGGGCTTTTCGGCGATTGGGACATGCGCTGAAAGCGAACCGGCGGCGCCTCAGTGCTGCGGACCCTGTACGCAGGTGGGCGACGCCGGAACGAAAAAAAGGGCCGCCCCGAGGGCGGCCCTTTTGGTTTCGGCGCGAGCGCTCACTCCGCCGCCGGCGGCAGCGCCGCCGGCTGCTCGGCGAGCTTCGCCTGCCGCTCCTTCTCGCGCTCGTCGAGAATGAGCTGGTCGCGTTTGGTCGCAACCTCGCGCAGGCCGTTCATCACCGCGCCGGTGCCGGCCGGGATCAGGCGGCCGACGATGACGTTCTCCTTGAGGCCGTCGAGCGTGTCGGCCTTGCCGTTGACCGCGGCCTCGGTGAGCACCCGCGTCGTTTCCTGGAACGACGCTGCCGAGATGAACGAGCGGGTCTGCAGGCTCGCCTTGGTGATGCCGAGCAGGATCGGGTGGCCGGTGGCCGGCTTCTTGCCCTCCTCCGCGACACGGGCGTTGATCTCATCCATCTCGATCTTGTCGATCTGCTCGCCCTTGATGAGCTCGGTCTCGCCGGCGTCGTCGATCTCGACCTTCTGCAGCATCTGGCGGACGATCACCTCGATGTGCTTGTCGTTGATCGCCACGCCCTGCAGCCGATAGACGTCCTGGATCTCGTTGACGAGGAAGGCCGCGAGATCCTCCACGCCCCTGACGGCCAGGATGTCGTGCGGCGCCGGGTTGCCGTCGACGATGTAGTCGCCCTTCTCGATGACGTCGCCGTCCTGCAGGTGGATGTGCTTGCCCTTCGGGATGAGGTACTCGCGCGCCTCCTCCTCGTTACCGCTCGGCGGCTCGATGGTGATGCGACGCTTGTTCTTGTAGTCGCGCCCGAACCGCACCGTGCCGGCGATCTCGGCGATCACCGCCGATTCCTTCGGCCGCCGCGCCTCGAACAGCTCCGCCACGCGCGGGAGGCCGCCCGTGATGTCGCGCGTCTTGGCGCTCTCGGTCGGGATACGCGCGATGACGTCGCCCGCCTTCACCTTGGCGCCCGGATCGACCGACAAGATCGCGTCGACCGCGAGCAGGTAGCGCGCGTCGCCGCCGCGGCTCAGCTTCAGGATCTTGCCGTCCTTGCCCTTGATCACGAGCGCGGGCCGCAGATCCTGCTGATTGCGCGCCGAGCCGGTGCGCCAATCCGTCACCACGCGCTTCGCGATGCCGGTCGCCTCGTCGACCGCTTCCGACATCGACAGGCCGTCGACCAGGTCCTCGAACCCAATCGTGCCCTCGACTTCGGTGAGGATCGGCCGGGTGTAGGGGTCCCACTCGGCGATGCGCTGGCCGCGGGTGATCTTGTCGCCGTCCTCGACCTTGAGGCGCGAGCCGTACTGCAGGCGGTGCACCGCATGCTCGGTCGTGCCGTCCTGGTCGACGATGACGACCGCCATGTTGCGGACCATCACGATGTTCTCGCCGGCCGAGTTGGTCATGACGTTCTTGTTGCGCATCTTCACCGTGCCGTCGAAGTTCGACTCGATGAACGACTGCACCGATACCTGCGCGGCGCCGCCGACGTGGAAGGTGCGCATGGTGAGCTGGGTGCCCGGCTCGCCAATGGATTGAGCCGCGATCACGCCGACCGCCTCGCCCATGTTGACCGGCGTGCCGCGTGCGAGATCGCGCCCGTAGCACTTGCCGCATACCCCGTTGGTCGTCTCGCAGGTGAGCACCGAGCGGATGCGCACCTCCTGGATGCCGGCCCGGACCACCTGCTCGACCTCCGGCTCGGTCAGCAGCGTGCCCGCCTTGACGATCACCGTGTTGGTCGACGGATCGCGCAGGTCCTCGGCCGTGGTGCGGCCGAGAATGCGGCTCGGCAGCGACGCGACCACCTGGCCCGCGTCGATGATGGCACGCACCTTGATGCCCGACGTCGTGCCGCAGTCCTCGGTCGTGATGATGCAGTCCTGCGCGACGTCGACCAAACGGCGCGTCAGGTAGCCCGAGTTGGCGGTCTTGAGCGCGGTGTCGGCGAGACCCTTGCGGGCGCCGTGGGTCGAGTTGAAGTACTCCAGCACCGAAAGGCCTTCCTTGAAGTTCGAGATGATCGGACTCTCGATCAGCTCGCCGGAGGGCTTCGACATCACGCCGCGCATGCCGGCGAGCTGGCGCATCTGCGCCGCCGAACCGCGCGCGCCGGAATGCGCCATCATGTAGATCGAGTTGATCGGCACCTCGCGCTTGCCGTCCGGCTGCTTACGCACGGCCGAGATCTCGCGCATCATCTCCTCGGCGATGCGGTCGGTGCACTTCGACCACGCGTCGACCACCTTGTTGTACTTCTCGCCTTCCGTGATGGTGCCGTCGTTGTACTGCTGCTCGTACTCCTTGGCGAGCGTGCGCGTCTCCTCGACCAGCTTCCACTTGGTGCTGGGCACGACCATGTCGTCCTTGCCGAACGAGATGCCGGCCTTGAACGCGTTGTGGAAGCCGAGCGCCATGATGCGGTCGCAGAAGATCACCGTCTCCTTCTGACCGCAGTGGCGATACACCATGTCGATCATCGCCGAGATTTCGCGCTTGGTCATGAGCTTGTTCACGGCCTCGAACGAGACCTTGGACGAGCGCGGCAGCACCTGCCCGATCATGACGCGGCCCGGCGTGGTGTCGTGCCAGGTGCGCACCGTCTCGCCCTTGTCGTTCACGCCCTCGAAGCGAAACTTGATCTTCGAGTGCAGCGTGATGACCTTGGCGTTGAGCGCGTGCTCGATCGACGCCATGTCGCCGAACACCTTGCCCTGGCCGGGCTCGTTGTCGCGCATGAGCGAGAGGTAGTAGAGGCCGAGCACGATGTCCTGCGACGGCACGATGATGGGCGAGCCGTTCGCCGGGTGCAGGATGTTGTTGGTCGACATCATCAGCACGCGCGCCTCGAGCTGCGCCTCGAGCGACAACGGCACGTGCACCGCCATCTGGTCGCCGTCGAAGTCCGCGTTGAAGGCGGCGCAGACGAGCGGGTGCAGCTGGATCGCCTTGCCCTCGATCAGCACCGGCTCGAATGCCTGAATGCCGAGGCGGTGCAGGGTCGGCGCACGGTTGAGCAGCACCGGATGCTCGCGGATCACCTCGTCGAGGATGTCCCAGACTTCCGGCTTCTCCTTCTCGACCAGCTTCTTCGCCTGCTTCACGGTCGTCGAAAGGCCCTTGGCGTCGAGCCGCGAGTAGATGAACGGCTTGAACAGCTCGAGCGCCATCTTCTTCGGCAGGCCGCACTGGTGCAGCTTGAGCTCGGGACCGACCACGATCACCGAGCGGCCCGAATAGTCGACGCGCTTGCCGAGCAGGTTCTGCCGGAACCGGCCCTGCTTGCCCTTGAGCATGTCGGCGAGCGACTTCAGCGGCCGTTTGTTGGCGCCCGTGATCACGCGACCGCGCCGGCCGTTGTCGAACAGCGCGTCGACCGCCTCCTGCAGCATCCGCTTCTCGTTGCGGATGATGATATCGGGGGCGTTGAGCTCGATCAGCCGCTTTAAGCGGTTGTTGCGGTTGATTACGCGGCGGTAGAGGTCGTTCAAATCCGAGGTGGCGAACCGCCCGCCGTCCAGCGGCACCAGCGGGCGCAGGTCGGGGGGAATCACCGGCAGGATGGTCAGGATCATCCACTCGGGCTTGTTGCCCGACTCGCGAAACGCGTTGACCACCTTGAGCCGCTTGGCGACCTTCTTGCGCCGCGCCTCCGAAGAAGTGGACTTCATTTCCACGCGCAGTTCGCCGGCCAGCTTCTCAAGGTCGAGTTCGGAGAGCATCGTGCGGATCGCCTCGGCGCCCATGTCGGCCTTGAACGCGTCGCCGTACTGCTCGCGCGCCTCGCGATACTTGCGCTCAGTCAGCAGTTCACGCACCTGCAGCGGCGTCTCGCCCGCGTCCAGCACCACGTAGGACTCGAAGTAAAGCACCTTCTCGAGTTCCTTCAGCGTCATGTCGAGCAGGGTGCCGATGCGCGAGGGCAGCGAGCGCAAAAACCAGATGTGGGCGACCGGCGCGGCCAAATCGATATGGCCCATGCGCTCGCGCCGCACCTTGGACTGAATTACCTCCACCCCGCACTTCTCGCACACCACGCCGCGATGGCGCATGCGCTTGTACTTGCCGCAATTGCATTCGTAATCCTTGGTGGGGCCGAAGATCTTGGCGCAAAACAGCCCGTCGCGCTCGGGCTTGAAGGTGCGGTAGTTGATGGTCTCGGGCTTCTTGACCTCGCCGTGGGACCAGGAGCGGATCATCTCGGGCGACGCGATCGAGATGCGGATTGAATTGAACGACAGCGGATTTTTCGGCTTCTCGAAAACTCCAAAAATATCTTCCATTACTTGACTCCCGGACGATGCCGTCA